>NZ_JOFJ01000092.1 GCF_000718255.1 Spirillospora albida | reverse complement strand
ACCGGGGCAGTCGTATGCCAGTACATGCCAAGCAGAGTTGGCATCAACATCGTAGGCAGGGCAGTGGCTCAATGTGTGCTGAACGCAACAGATCGTGAGGAGGGGTCGTGGGTGAGGCGGCGCACAACGAGATGGTGGTGAAACAGGACCTCAAGGTCGTCGCGGAGGTGCGGCGGTTCGTCCGGTTGGTGACCGGTCAGTGGGAGGTGGAC
>NZ_JOFJ01000091.1 GCF_000718255.1 Spirillospora albida | reverse complement strand
GGAGGGGTCGTGTTGGTGGGGATTTCTTTGAGGCAAGCATCCTTTGGGGTGCATTGCCGGGATTGTTTCCAAGGTTTGGCCGCCTCGGTTCTTTGTGGCTGGGGTGGTCGTTGTGGCCTTAATGGAGAGTTTGATCCTGGCTCAGGACGAACGCTGGCGGCGTGCTTAACACATGCAAGTCGAGCGGAAAGGCCCCTTCGGGGGTACTCGAGCGG
>NZ_JOFJ01000090.1 GCF_000718255.1 Spirillospora albida | reverse complement strand
GCAGTACCATCGGCGCTGAAGGGCTTAACTTCCGGGTTCGGGATGGGACCGGGTGTTTCCCCTTCGCCAAAGCCACCGAACGCCTCAACGCACCACCCCACGGGGTGGGCAAACTCGGCGTTCCAAGCATCAGCTCAGAAAATATGTTGTTGTAGCGGGTTCCCGATTGTTTTCTGGGAACCACACAGGGACGCGAACATTTCTTGCAGCGATTCGGTTTGAACGTTC
>NZ_JOFJ01000089.1 GCF_000718255.1 Spirillospora albida | reverse complement strand
CTTCTTCCCTTGTGGAGGGGTCGTGTTGGTGGGGATTTCTTTGAGGCAAGCATCCTTTGGGGTGCATTGCCGGGATTGTTTCCAAGGTTTGGCCGCCTCTGGTTCTTTGTGGCTGGGGTGGTCGTTGTGACCTTAATGGAGAGTTTGATCCTGGCTCAGGACGAACGCTGGCGGCGTGCTTAACACATGCAAGTCGAGCGGAAAGGCCCCTTCGGGGGTACTCGAGCGG
>NZ_JOFJ01000088.1 GCF_000718255.1 Spirillospora albida | reverse complement strand
CCGCTCGTTGGCGTCGTCGCCGTTGGAGCCGACCTGGAAGGTGCCGTTGTAGTTGCCGTCCAGCAGCTTCTGACTGCCGAACGACGTGGTGTTGGCGATTCGGGTGAGCTCGGTCTTGAGCTCGCCGAACTCCTTGTTCGCCGCCTTCTGCGACTGCTCGTCCTGGGAGCCGCCGTTGGCGGACTGGACGGCCAGGTCACGCATACGCTGCAGGATCGAGTGCGTCTCGGTGAGAGCGCCTTCAGCCGTC
>NZ_JOFJ01000087.1 GCF_000718255.1 Spirillospora albida | reverse complement strand
GTCGCGCAGACGGCTGAAGGCGCTCTCACCGAGACGCACTCGATCCTGCAGCGTATGCGTGACCTGGCCGTTCAGTCCGCCAACGGCGGCTCCCAGGACGAGCAGTCGCAGAAGGCGGCGAACAAGGAGTTCGGCGAGCTCAAGAAGGAACTCACCCGGATCGCCAACACCACGTCGTTCGGCAGTCAGAAGCTGCTGGACGGCAACTACAACGGCACCTTCCAGGTCGGCTCCAACGGCGACGACGCCAACGAGCGG
>NZ_JOFJ01000086.1 GCF_000718255.1 Spirillospora albida | reverse complement strand
AGGCCGGCGGAGGTGAGGTCGTCGCGGTTGACGTGGGCGGGGACCCGCATCAGGGTTTCGCGGACGATGTGGCCGACCAGGGGGAGGTGGGTGCGGACGGCGGTGTCGATGTCGAACTCGGTGTCGGTGGTGATCGCCGTGTTCGGCATCGTGGTGGGCTCCCGGGTCTTGTGGTGTGCTTTGGGGGCGGTTGCCCCGACACCTCAAGACTCCGGTGACGCAGGGTGATGTTCTGGTTTCGTACGGGTGCGGGACGGTTGCGCCGCCCCCG
>NZ_JOFJ01000085.1 GCF_000718255.1 Spirillospora albida | reverse complement strand
TCTGCGTATCAATCAGAACATCGCGGCGATGAACTCGTACCGCAACCTGTCGGTGAACGACGGCTCGATGAGCAAGTCGCTGGAGAAGCTGTCCAGTGGCTTCCGCATCAACCGCGCCGCCGACGACGCCGCGGGTCTGTCGATCTCCGAGGGGCTGCGCGCCCAGACCGGCGGTCTGAAGGTCGCGGTCCGTAACGCTCAGGATGGCGTTTCGGTCGCGCAGACGGCTGAAGGCGCTCTCACCGAGACGCACTCGATCCTGCAGCGTATGCGT
>NZ_JOFJ01000084.1 GCF_000718255.1 Spirillospora albida | reverse complement strand
TCTGCGTATCAATCAGAACATCGCGGCGATGAACTCGTACCGCAACCTGTCGGTGAACGACGGCTCGATGAGCAAGTCGCTGGAGAAGCTGTCCAGTGGTTTCCGGATCAACCGGGCCGCCGACGACGCCGCCGGTCTGTCGATCTCCGAGGGCCTGCGCGCCCAGACCGGCGGCCTGAAGGTCGCGGTCCGCAACGCCCAGGATGGCGTTTCGGTCGCGCAGACGGCTGAAGGCGCTCTCACCGAGACGCACTCGATCCTGCAGCGTATGCGTGACCTGGCCGTTCAGTCCGCCAAC
>NZ_JOFJ01000083.1 GCF_000718255.1 Spirillospora albida | reverse complement strand
GGACTGGCCGGGCAGGCGCGGGAACAGGTGCCCGATCCGGGCCGGCGCCGCCCGCAGCCACCGACGCTCGGAATCACACCCCAGCAGCACCTGGGCGACGGCGACGCACACCAGCTCGGCGTCGTTGAGAACCCGCTGCGGGCCGCGCCTGCGGAGCCGGTCGGCCGAGCGCAGGACATGGTCGTCCAGATGGACATAGAGTGCGGTCAGAAGGGCGTCCAGGTTTGTCTTCACACACTGATCATGGGCGCCCTTCGCCATGCCCGCGGCCGGTTCAGCAAACCCCCATCAACGATCTAG
>NZ_JOFJ01000082.1 GCF_000718255.1 Spirillospora albida | reverse complement strand
CGTCCGCACCCACCTCCCCCTGGTCGGCCACATCGTCCGCGAAACCCTGATGCGGGTCCCCGCCCACGTCAACCGCGACGACCTCACCTCCGCCGGCCTGGCCGCCCTCGCCACCGCCGCGCACTCCTACGACCCCACCCGCGGCGTCCCCTTCGGCCGATTCGCCGCCATGCGCATCCGCGGCGCCCTGATCGACGAACTACGCGGCCAGGACTGGGCCTCCCGCTCGGTCCCCCCCCGCTCCCGCCACATCGACAACCTCCGCCACCAGCTCGCCGGCGAACTCGGCCGCGTCCCCACCACCGCCGAG
>NZ_JOFJ01000081.1 GCF_000718255.1 Spirillospora albida | reverse complement strand
GGCCATGGATGGCCACTGGGACCCGTATCAAGGAGGAAGAATCATGGGTCTGCGTATCAATCAGAACATCGCGGCGATGAACTCGTACCGCAACCTGTCGGTGAACGATGGCTCGATGAGCAAGTCGCTGGAGAAGCTGTCCAGTGGTTTCCGGATCAACCGGGCCGCCGACGACGCCGCGGGTCTGTCGATCTCCGAGGGGCTGCGCGCCCAGACCGGTGGCCTGAAGGTCGCGGTCCGTAACGCTCAGGATGGCGTTTCGGTCGCGCAGACGGCTGAAGGCGCTCTCACCGAGACGCACTCGATCCTGCAGCGTATGCGT
>NZ_JOFJ01000080.1 GCF_000718255.1 Spirillospora albida | reverse complement strand
GAGGCGGCGCACAACGAGATGGTGGTGAAACAGGACCTCAAGGTCGTCGCGGAGGTGCGGCGGTTCGTCCGGTTGGTGACCGGTCAGTGGGAGGTGGACGACTTCGTGCCGTGTCTGGTGGCGAGCGAGCTGGTCACCAACGCTCTGCGGTACGCGTCCGCGTCGGACGAGGACGTGATCCTGCGGCTCGGCCGCGCCGAGGACGGGGCGCTGTGGATGGAGGTCCAGGACGCGACCCCTGACCCACCGCACATGCGCGCCGCCGACACGGCCAGCGAGTCCGGACGCGGCCTGTTCCTCGTCGACCAGTTCGCGCGCACGTGGGG
>NZ_JOFJ01000079.1 GCF_000718255.1 Spirillospora albida | reverse complement strand
GTTGCTGGGGGCCGGCTCTCAGTAGGTGGTCGAGTTGGTCGGGGTTTCCGGCGATGACGGTGGTGGTGGGTCCGTTGTATGCGGCGATGTGCAGGTCGTCGTAGCCGGTGATGAGTTCGGTCGTCCGGGTGCTGTTGAGGGGGATGCTGGCCATGGCGCCGGTGCCGGCGAGTTGGGTGAGGGTTCTGCTGCGGAGGGCGACGGTTTTGGCGGCGTCGTCGAGGGTGAGGGCGCCGGCTGTGTAGGCGGCGGCTATTTCGCCCTGGGAGTGGCCGAGGACGGCGTGGGGTTGGATGCCGTGGGTCTGCCAGAGGTGGGCGAGGCTGGTTTGCACGGCGAAGAGTGCGGGCT
>NZ_JOFJ01000078.1 GCF_000718255.1 Spirillospora albida | reverse complement strand
GTTGCGGTACGAGTTCATCGCCGCGATGTTCTGATTGATACGCAGACCCATGATTCTTCCTCCTTGATACGGGTCCCAGTGGCCATCCATGGCCGGTACAGGCTCCCCATCGACACGTGCCGACGGATGCTGAGGATTCCGGGCGGACTTCTTCCGGAGATCGTCCGCCGCCCAGCCGTCCCCGCCCGCACGATCGCCGAAAGGGGCGGCCGGCTGGTGCCGGCCGCCCCTTCACGTTCTGGCGATGCCTCTCACCCGTGCGGGGTGATCTAGCCGAGGAGCTTGAGGACCGACTGGGGTCCCTGGTTGGCCTGGGCCAGCATGGAGGTGCCGGCCTGGGACAGGATCTGGCTGCGGGTGAAGTTGACC
>NZ_JOFJ01000077.1 GCF_000718255.1 Spirillospora albida | reverse complement strand
TCAACTTCACCCGCAGCCAGATCCTGTCCCAGGCCGGCACCTCCATGCTGGCCCAGGCCAACCAGGGACCCCAGTCGGTCCTCAAGCTCCTCGGCTAAGGAACAGGCATCACCGCACCCGTGAAGGGGCGGCCGGCACCAGTCGGCCGCCCCTTTTCGGCGTCCGGAAATTAACCGCGCCGGAACCCTCAGCAGCCCCCGGTGCGCGCCGATGAGGGGGGTGCAACGGCCATGGATGGCCACTGAGACCCGTATCAAGGAGGAAGAATCATGGGTCTGCGTATCAATCAGAACATCGCGGCGATGAACTCGTACCGCAACCTGTCGGTGAACGACGGCTCGATGAGCAAGTCGCTGGAGAAGCTGTCCAGTGG
>NZ_JOFJ01000076.1 GCF_000718255.1 Spirillospora albida | reverse complement strand
CTTGAGGTCCACACCGAGTACCTGGACCGGCAGCAAGCAGCGTAGATCTGCCCGCAGATCACCATCAGTCAGCTGTCCGGAAAGCGCGGGGCCCCTCAGTCCCATTCGGGCATCTGGCCGAACCGCCCGGGATCGGTAGACCTATGCAGCGAGGTGCCCTGCGAAGAGGGGTGTGTCCAGTTAACGGGCTCTGTCGCATATTCGGTGGTGACGGACAGTGATGTCAGCTGGGCAGGATGGACGACGGGGAGATCTGACCAGACGATCGGACTTCCCGCCCCAGCTAGGGCCTGTTCGTAGTTCAGATCATGAGGGGGATGGGAGGCTGCGCAGCCAGATGATGGCTCCGCGCAGGTGGAGTCCGGCCTCGTAGCTTTCGGGG
>NZ_JOFJ01000075.1 GCF_000718255.1 Spirillospora albida | reverse complement strand
GACGTGGTCGCCGGTCTTCCAGTGGCGGACGCCCGCACCCGTGCGGACGATCACACCGGCCGCGTCCGACCCCAGCACATGGAACGGCTGGTCATGCCGCGCCGCGTACCCGCCCGTCCGCCCGAACCGCCGCAGGAAGTCGAACGTCGGCAACGGCTCGAAGATCGCCGACCACACCGTGTTGTAGTTGATCGAACTCGCCATCACCGCCACCAGCACCTCATCGGGCGCCAGCTCCGGCATCGGCACCGAACCCACCCGCAGCGACTTGCGCACATCCTTGTCCGCCGCCCCCGCGAACATGCCCACGTCCTCCACCCGCAAATGCGCCGCGGTGAACTCCCCCGGCACATCCAGCCCCGCCAATTCCTCAGCGGACGCCCCATT
>NZ_JOFJ01000074.1 GCF_000718255.1 Spirillospora albida | reverse complement strand
CCGTCTTGAACCCCGTCCCCTCCGCACCGATCATCCGATCCGCCGGAATCCGCACATCCTCCAAGATCACCTGCCGGGTCGGCGACCCCTTGATCCCCAACTTGCGCTCCTTGGGCCCAAACGACACCCCCGCATCGCCCTTCTCCACCACGAACGCCGAAATCCCCCGCGCCCCCGCCGACGGATCGGTCACCGCCATCACCGTGTAGAACTCCGACACCCCCGCATTGGTGATCCACATCTTGGCGCCGTTCAGCACCCACTCATCCCCATCACGCACCGCACGCGTCCTCATCCCCGCCGCGTCCGACCCCGCCTCCGCCTCCGACAACGCATAAGAGAACATCGCCTCCCCCCGCGCCACCGGCCCCAGATACCGCTTCTTCAACT
>NZ_JOFJ01000073.1 GCF_000718255.1 Spirillospora albida | reverse complement strand
AGTTGAAGAAGCGGTATCTGGGGCCGGTGGCGCGGGGGGAGGCGATGTTCTCTTATGCGTTGTCGGAGGCGGAGGCGGGGTCGGACGCGGCGGGGATGAAGACCCGTGCGGTGCGTGACGGGGACCACTGGGTGCTGAACGGCGCCAAGATGTGGATCACCAATGCGGGGGTGTCGGAGTACTACACGGTGATGGCGGTGACCGATCCGTCGGCGGGGGCGCGGGGGATCTCGGCGTTCGTGGTGGAGAAGGGCGATGCGGGGGTGTCGTTCGGGCCCAAGGAGCGCAAGCTGGGGATCAAGGGGTCGCCGACCCGGCAGGTGATCTTGGAGGATGTGCGGATTCCGGCGGATCGGATGATCGGTGCGGAGGGGACGGGGTTCAAGACGG
>NZ_JOFJ01000072.1 GCF_000718255.1 Spirillospora albida | reverse complement strand
GTTGCGGTACGAGTTCATCGCCGCGATGTTCTGATTGATACGCAGACCCATGATTCTTCCTCCTTGATACGGGTCCCAGTGGCCATCCATGGCCGGTACGCGCTCCCCATCGGCAGGCATCCACGGGCCATGAGGACGATCCGCGATTCGGAAGCCGACAGGTTCTCGATCGACACGTTCAGGTTGTTGATCGTGTGCTCGAACCGGTTCTGCGTCGCACCCAGCTGCGCACGCACGTCCGACACCTTCGAGATCGCCGTGTCCAGCTTCTCGATCGCGGCCTGGGAGACGGTGACGTTCTCGGCGATCCGGGCGGCCGCGGTGAGGCCGGCCGGGGTGGAGTCGACCAGCTCGGACTTGATGTCGTCCCCGGTGCCCAGGACGGTGTCCACACCCGGGTCATCGAGGAGGCCCTCACCGGTCAGGTTGCCGACCGTGGCGGTCCGCAGGTCCACCGCGATCCGCTCGTTGGCGTCGTCGCCGTTGGAGCCGACCTGGAAGGTGCCGTTGTAGTTGCCGTCCAGCAG
>NZ_JOFJ01000071.1 GCF_000718255.1 Spirillospora albida | reverse complement strand
TCGGTGATCGGGATGATGGTGCCGTCCGCGTCCTCGTACCCCTTGCCGATCTCGCCCTGGGTGACCTCGCGGTCCTCCAGCTCGCACACCTTGCGGTAGCGGATGCGGCCGCCGTCCTCCGTGTGGATCTGGCGGAAGGAGATGGTGTGGTTCTCGGTGGCGTTCACCAGCTTGATCGGGATGCTGACCAGGCCGAACGAGATGGCACCGTTCCAGATGGATCGCACGTGCAGCACCTTCCGGGTCGGATCAGGCGAGGCCTTTTCATCGCTTATGTCCGTGTTTCACGTAATCGGCATGCTTTTCTTATCGTATGGCGCCGATCACAGTGGTGGAGGGGCGACGGCTCGCGCTCAGCAACCTGGACAAGGTCCTGTATCCCGCGACCGGGTTCACCAAGGGGG
>NZ_JOFJ01000070.1 GCF_000718255.1 Spirillospora albida | reverse complement strand
ATGACTGACTTTCCCGCGTATGCGCCGTCGGAGGAGCACGAGTTGCTGCGTGCCACGGTGCGTGAGCTCGCCGATGTGAAGATCGCCCCGTTCGCGGGGGTGGTGGATGAGGAGTCGCGGTTCCCGCAGGAGGCGCTGGATGCGCTGGTGGCCAATGAGTTGCACGCGGTGCATGTGCCGGAGGTGTACGGGGGTGTGGGTGCGGATGCGCTGGCGACGGTGATCGTGATCGAGGAGGTGGCGCGGGCGTGTGCGTCGTCGTCGTTGATCCCGGCGGTGAACAAGCTGGGGACGGTGCCGGTGCTGCTGTCGGGGTCGGAGGAGTTGAAGAAGCGGTATCTGGGGCCGGTGGCGCGGGGGGAGGCGATGTTCTCTTATGCGTTGTCGGAGGCGGAGGCGGGGTCGGACGCGGCGGGGATGA
>NZ_JOFJ01000069.1 GCF_000718255.1 Spirillospora albida | reverse complement strand
CGTACGAGCTGCCGTAGGACAGTCGTACGGTCCGTCAGACCTCCACCACCACCGGGAGGATCATCGGCCGGCGCCGGTAGGTGTCCGAGACCCACTTGCCCAGTGTGCGGCGGATGAGCTGCTGCAGCTGGTGGGAGTCGGCGATGCCTTCCTGGGCGGTCTTCTCCAGGGACTCCGCGATCTTCGGGATGACCGCGCCGAAGGCCGAGTCCTCGATGCCCGAGCCGCGGGCCTGGATGTGCGGGCCGCCGGTGACCTTGCCGGTCGTGGAGTCGACCACCACGAACACCGAGATGATGCCCTCGTCCCCGAGGATCTTGCGGTCCTTCAGCGCGGGCTCGCCCACGTCACCGACGGAGAGCCCGCGCTGAAGGACCGCAAGATCCTCGGGGACGAGGGCATCATCTCGGTGTTCGCGGTGGT
>NZ_JOFJ01000068.1 GCF_000718255.1 Spirillospora albida | reverse complement strand
GATCGCTTGACCGGGGCGTCGATGAGCCAGTTGTGCCAGATGGCGGCGTTGAGTGCGCAGATGCGCTGGCACAGGCGTGTCCACAGGCCTTCGGTGGTGCGTGCGGCGTCCCTTGTCGCACACGATCGGGCACGGCCCGGGGGCGGGCGGCTGGACGTGCAGCAGGTGCACCGCCTGCAGCCGTTCGTCGAGCTCTTTGGGGTGGGCCAGGCTGAAGGCGCACACCGCGCCCTCGGCGGTGGTGATCAGCATCAGCTTGGCGCCCCAGTAGAAGGCGTGGTGCGATTTGTCCATGCCGTAGCCGGCGATCTCGCCGAGCGCGGAACGGTCCACGGTGGTGCGCGAGGCGCCGCAGCGCAGCGGGGTGCCGTCCATCAACCGCAGCCGGTCGTGCCAGGAGGGGGCCTGCCGGGCCAGCCACATCGACGCCGCGAACAGGGCCGGGGCCGCATCGCGCAGGTGCCGGTTGTATTCGGACTGGCCGGGCAGGCGCGGGAACAGGTGCCCGATCCGGGCCGGCGCCGCCCGCAGCCACCGACGCTCGGAATCACACCCCAGCAGCACCTGGGCGAC
>NZ_JOFJ01000067.1 GCF_000718255.1 Spirillospora albida | reverse complement strand
GGCCTGGGCCAGCATGGAGGTGCCGGCCTGGGACAGGATCTGGCTGCGGGTGAAGTTGACCATCTCCTGCGCCATGTCGGTGTCACGGATCCGCGACTCGGAAGCCGACAGGTTCTCGATCGACACGTTCAGGTTGTTGATCGTGTGCTCGAACCGGTTCTGCGTCGCACCCAGCTGCGCACGAACGTCCGACACCTTCGAGATCGCGAAGTCGAGCGTCTCGACGGCCTTCTGCGACACGACGACGTTCTTGCCGATGTTCACAGCGCCGGCGCCGGCGGGGATGTTGGTGGCGTCGACCAGCGAGATCAGACCGTCCGCGGCCTGCAGGGCACCGCCGACGGCACCGTCGGAACCGAGGTCGAGGAGACCCTCACCGGTGAGGGCGCCGACCGTGGCGGTCCGCAGGTCCACCGCGATCCGCTCGTTGGCGTCGTCGCCGTTGGAGCCGACCTGGAAGGTGCCGTTGTAGTTGCCGTCCAGCAG
>NZ_JOFJ01000066.1 GCF_000718255.1 Spirillospora albida | reverse complement strand
TCCTGGGTGAAATGCCGCCTCTGTCGTGCCAACGACCTTCCCTTCCGGTTCTCCCCAACCCTAGTTGGGGACCTGTCCGGAAGATCCGGGGCGCCTCACCGACGCGCTGCAGGCCGCAGCCCGAACCCGGGGCGGACGGCTGGACGGGGCCATCTTCCACAGCGACAACGGCGCCCAATACTGCAGCCGCGAATTCACCGCGACCTGCGACCGGCTCGGCGTGACCCCGTCGCGGGGCGCGGTCGGCACCAGCGCCGACAACGCCGCCGCCGAAGCCTTCAACGCCACCCTCAAACGCGAAACCCTGCAAGGCACCCGCCACTGGCCCGACGCCCACACCGCCCGCCTGCAGGTCTTCCGCTGGATCACCCGCTACAACACCCGCCGCCGGCATTCGCGCCTCGGCCACACCTCACCCATCAACTACGAGAACACCACAGGTAACCTGACCGCCGCCGCATGAAACCGGTGTCCACATCTCGGGGGGAAGCCCC
>NZ_JOFJ01000065.1 GCF_000718255.1 Spirillospora albida | reverse complement strand
CCTTCGGCGACGGTGGTGAGGTTGAGGGCGTGGGCGATTTGGGCGATGGAGGTGGCGATGGCGGCTTGTCCGATGGTGCCGGTGACTTCGTCGACGAAGGTTTTGTCGACTTTGAGGACGTCGACGGGGCAGGTGCGCAGGAGGCCGAGGGAGGAGTGGCCGGTGCCGAAGTCGTCCAGGGCGATCTTCACCCCGAGGGCCTGCACCGCCTGGACGGTGTCGACCGCCAGGCCGCCGTCGAACACGGCGGTTTCGGTGATCTCGATGAGCAGGTGGTGGGGGTCGAGGCCGGTCTCGGCCAGTACGTCGGCGACGGTTTGGGCGAAGGAGGGTTCGCGGAGTTGGCGGGCGGAGACGTTGACGGCGAGGTGGGCGGGTGCGGATGTGCCGTGGGTGTGCTGCCAGTGGACCATCTGGCGGCAGGCTTGGCGCAGTACCCAGGCGCCGATCTGGACGATGGTGCCGTTGCGTTCGGCGACGGGGATGAATTCGGCGGGTGAGAC
>NZ_JOFJ01000064.1 GCF_000718255.1 Spirillospora albida | reverse complement strand
TCCTTGATCTGCTTGGGACCCAGACGGCTGGTCATCAGGGCGCGGTCGATCTCGTCCTGCATGTTGCCGCGCAGGTCCCAGGCCATCGCCTTCAGCCAGGAGACCGAGTCGACGGGGGTCCACGGAGCGGGCTTGTAGTCGTTGGTGAAGCCGAGCGCCGCGTACTCCAGGGAGATGTCCTTGGCGTCGCGGCCCTTGAGGTAGGCGTTGACACCCTGGGCGTAGGCCTGGAGGTACTTCTTGGTGGTGGCCGACAGCTTCTTGTCGTACTCCTGCTCGGCGACCCGGTCCCAGCCCAGGGTGCGCAGGAACTCGTCGTTCTGGACCTGCCCCTTGCCGAACATCTCCGACAGGCGCCCGGAGGTCATGTGCCGGCGCACGTCCATCTCGTAGAACCGGTCCTGCGCCTGGACGTAGCCCTGCGCCATGAAGAGGTCCTGCGGGGACGAGGCGTAGACCTGCGGGATGCCGTAGCCGTCCCGCTTCACGTCGACGGGACCCGACAGGCCCTGGAGCGTGACCGAACCCTTGGTC
>NZ_JOFJ01000063.1 GCF_000718255.1 Spirillospora albida | reverse complement strand
GCGCAGACGGCTGAAGGCGCTCTCACCGAGACGCACTCGATCCTGCAGCGTATGCGTGACCTGGCCGTTCAGTCCGCCAACGGCGGCTCCCAGGACCAGAGCTCGCAGAAGGCCGCCGACAAGGAGTTCCAGGAGCTGAAGAAGGAACTCACCCGAATCGCCAACACCACGTCCTTCGGCAGCCAGAAGCTGCTGGACGGTACCTACAACGGCACCTTCCAGGTCGGCTCCAACGGCAACGACGCCAACGAGCGCATCAGCATCGACCTGTCCACGGCGACCGTCGGAAACCTGACCGGCGTGGGCCTCCTCGGCGACAACGCCGGTGTCGACACCATCGTCGGTAACGCGGACGACGTCGCCTACACCTCGCTGATACCCGCAGCCAGATCCTGTCCCAGGCCGGCACCTCCATGCTGGCCCAGGCCAACCAGGGACCCCAGTCGGTCCTCAAGCTCCTCGGCTAAGACACCGCCGATGGACGGCTGAAGGCGCTCTCACCGAGACGCACTCGATCCTGCAGCGTATGCGTGACCTGGCCGTCCAGTCCGCCAACGGCGGCTCCCAGGACGAGCAGTCCCAGAAGGCGGCGAACAAGGAGTTCGGCGAGCTCAAGACCGAGCTCACCCGAATCGCCCAGACCACCTCCTTCGGCAGCCAGAAGCTCCTGGACGGCAACTACAACGGCACCTTCCAGGTCGGCTCCAACGGCGACGACGCCAACGAGCGCATCAGCATCAACCTCACCACCGCGGGGGTCGGCGACCTGACCGGGACCGGCCTGGTCGGCACCGCCGAGCTGGTCGACTCCACCCCGGCCGGCGGCACCGCGGCCGCCCGGATCGCCGAGAACGTCACCGCGTCCCAGGCCGCGATCGAGTCGCTGGACACGGCGATTTCGAAGGTGTCGGATGTGCGTGCGCAGCTGGGTGCGACGCAGAACCGGTTCGAGCACACGATCAACAACCTGAACGTGTCGATCGAGAACCTGTCGGCT
>NZ_JOFJ01000062.1 GCF_000718255.1 Spirillospora albida | reverse complement strand
CTACTTGAGGAGCTGGCGGGCGATGACCATCCGCTGGATCTGGTTGGTGCCCTCGTAGATCTGGGTGATCTTGGCGTCGCGCATCATCCGCTCCACCGGGAACTCGCGCGTGTACCCGTACCCGCCCAGCAACTGCACCGCATCGGTCGTGACGTCCATCGCCACATCCGAGGCCAGCGCCTTGCACGCCGACGACACCAGCGTCAGATCCGCCACCCTCTCCCCCAGCATCGCCCGCTCGGACTTGACCGCCGCGTGATACGTCAGCTGCCGCGCACCCTCCAGCCGCATCGCCATATCCGCCAGCATGAACCGCACACCCTGGAAATCACCGATCGCCTTGCCGAACTGCCGCCGCTCCTTCACATACCCCAGCGCGTAATCCAGCGCCCCCTGCGCGATCCCCAGCGCCTGCGCCGCGATCGTGATCCGGGTATGGTCCAGCGTCGCCAGCGCCGTCTTGAACCCCGTCCCCTCCGCACCGATCATCCGATCCGCCGGAATCCGCACATCCTCCAAGATCACCTGCCGGGTCGGCGACCCCTTGATCCCCA
>NZ_JOFJ01000061.1 GCF_000718255.1 Spirillospora albida | reverse complement strand
GTTGATCGTGTGCTCGAACCGGTTCTGCGTCGCACCCAGCTGCGCACGCACATCCGACACCTTCGAGATCGCCGTGTCCAGCTTCTCGATCGCCGCCTGCGAGGCCTGGACGTTACCGTTCAGGGTCGCGACGTTGACCGTGTCCGAGATGACGCCACCGTTGTCCGCGGTGACGGCGTAGTCGCCGTCGGCGCCGGAACCGATCAGCGCGACCGCGACGTTGTCGCCGGCGGTGGCGAGGTCGCCGTCGGCGCCGCCGTCGAGCAGGCCCGCGCCGGTCAGGTTGCCGACCGTGGCGGTGCTCAGGTCGACGCTGATGCGCTCGTTGGTGTCGTCGCCGTTGGAGCCGACCTGGAAGGTGCCGTTGTAGGTACCGTCCAGCAGCTTCTGACTGCCGAACGACGTCGTGTTGGCGATCCGGGTGAGTTCCTTCTTCAGCTCCTGGAACTCCTTGTCGGCGGCCTTCTGCGACGCCTGGTCCTGGGAGCCGCCGTTGGCGGACTGAACGGCCAGGTCACGCATACGCTGCAGGATCGAGTGCGTCTCGGTGAGAGCGCCTTCAGCCGTCTGCGC
>NZ_JOFJ01000060.1 GCF_000718255.1 Spirillospora albida | reverse complement strand
AGCCAGGAGGGGACGCCCTTTCAGGCCCTGCCTCGGCGAGTTTTCGATCTGCTCCGGGGCGGACTGGACGCCGTGCTCGGGGTGGCGAACGGTCCAAGCGGTCGTCGCGGGTCGTGCCGGCGCGGCCCGGCAGGCACCTTCCGTGGCCTGCAGGCAGCGCAACGGGCCGGTCAGCTGGATCGGCGCACCGGGGTGACCAGGACCAGGGGGATCTCTCGGGGGGTCGCGGTGCGGTAGGTCGCGTACGAGGGCATTGCCGCCACCACCGCCGGCCATAGACGGGCGGCCTCGGCCGCCGTGGCGGGGCGGGCGGTCGCCGGCACGGTGGCCTCACCGACCTGGAGGGTGACTTCAGGATCGGCCAGCAGGTTCAGGTACCAGGCGGGATGGCGGTCCCCGCCCGCGTTGGACGCCGTCAAGACGTAGGCGTCCTCGTCGCGCACGTACGTCAACGCCGTCCGGCGCAGCAGGCCGGACCTGCGGCCCCGGGTGGTCAGGAGCAGGTCGGCCATCCCGGGCCGGGGGTGACCGCCGGTCTCCTCGAAGCGGCGGATGTGATCGGCGACCCAGGGGGTCGGGCTGTCGTGGATCGTGTCGGTCATGCGGCGGACACTCCGACGTGGGTGCGGTGCAGGGT
>NZ_JOFJ01000059.1 GCF_000718255.1 Spirillospora albida | reverse complement strand
TGGAACGCGACGGGGCGGCCGGTGCCGGGGGTGTCGGTGGCGGATCTGCTCGAGGAGCAGGTGGGTCGGACGCCTGATGCTACGGCGCTGGTGTTCGGTGGGGAGCGGGTGTCGTATGCGGAGTTGTCGTCGCGGGTCAGTCGGTTGGCGCGGTTGCTGATCGGGCGTGGTGCCGGGCCGGAGACGGTGGTGGCGCTGGGGTTGCCGCGTTCTGCGGACATGGTCGCCGCTTTGTTCGCGGTGCTCCAGACGGGTGCGGCTTATCTGCCGTTGGAACTGGATTATCCGGTTGAGCGGTTGGCGTTCATGGTCGAGGACGCCAAGCCGTTGTGCATGCTGGCGACGACCGAGGTCCTGGCGAGGCTGCCGGAGACGTCGCAGACGATCGTTTTGGACGCGCCGGAGACGGTGGCGGAGATAGCGGCCCTGGCCGATGGTCCGGTGAGGGATGCCGAGCGGGTCGCGCCGGTCGGTCTGGATCATCCGGCGTATGTGATCTATACGTCGGGTTCGACGGGGCGTCCGAAGGGTGTGGTGACGCCGTATCGCGGCTTGACGAACATGCAGTTCAATCATCGTGAGGCGATCTTCGCTCCGGTGATCGAGGCGGAGGCGGGTCGGCGGTTGCGGATCGCGCACACGGTGTCGTTCTCGTTCGACATGTCGTGGGAAGAGCTGCTGTGGCTGGTCGAGGGCCATGAGGTCCACGTCCTGGACGAGGAACTGCGCCGCGAC
>NZ_JOFJ01000058.1 GCF_000718255.1 Spirillospora albida | reverse complement strand
AGGTTTTCGGGGTTTTCCTCAGGACCTCGTCGGGTGGTGCCGATGGGTCTGCTGACAACGACGAAAGAGCGCGATCCGAAACGCGCCGGCTCAGGCCCCCCGGTCTGAGCTCCACGTCCAAGCCGCCGCTCGCGGTGCGGGCCCCTCTCTGGGCCTGACCCGCCGCGCAAGGCAGGCACCCGCAGCACGGACCCCCGTCCCTTTGCGTGTGCCCGCCGGTGGTGGCAGAAGAAGGGAAAATCGCCTTGTCCATCCTGAACATCACCCTGGCCCCCCGCACCCGCCGCGGCCTGATGGTCGGCCTGGCCGCCACCGCCGCCGCCGGCTCCCTGATCTCCGCCCCCGCCGCCCAGGCCGCCACCCCCAAGGGCGCCCAGCGGATGGTCGCCATCGCCAAGTCCCAGGTCGGCATCGGCGAGCGCAAGGGCGCAAGCAAGTACGGCACCTGGTACGGCCGCTCGTTCGGCAAGGCCCCCTGGTGCGACATGTTCGTCAGCTGGGTCGCCCGCCAGGCCGGCGTCTCGGGCAAGGTCGGACGGTTCGCCTACACCCCCGCCCACGCCCAGTGGTTCAAGAGCAAGGGCCGCTTCGACCGCAAGCCCCGCGTCGGCGACCTGGTCTTCTTCGACTGGAAGGGCAGCCGCCACATCTCCCGCATCGACCACGTCGGCCTGGTCACCAAGGTCAACCGCAACGGCACCGTCACCACCGTCGAAGGCAACGTCAGCGACAAGGTCATGGTCCGCACCCGCACCATGGGCACCATCGTCGGCTTCGGCCACCCCAAGTACT
>NZ_JOFJ01000057.1 GCF_000718255.1 Spirillospora albida | reverse complement strand
TCAGGCGGCGAGGCCGTGGATGTCGGTGTGGGCGAGGCGGGTGTGGAGGGTGCCGGTGGTGGCGATGGTGTTGTAGTAGGTCTGGCGGCGGCGGGCGGCGCAGCCGTTGGGGCGGGTGGGGGTGGGGACCTGCTCGGGGGCGAGTTGGGTGTTGATGCCGTCTTTGAGGAGGGTGAGGGCTTCGGCGCGTAGTTGGGAGATGCGGGATTCGGTGACGCCGAGTTCGGTGGCGATGTCGGCCATGGGGCGGCTGTGCAGGTAGTAGCCGGTGATCACGGTGCGGAGTTTGGTGGGCAGGGCCTGGACGGCTTGGTGGAGGAAGCCGATGCGTTCGCGGTGCAGGAGGAGGTCTTCGGGGCCGGCGGTGGTTTCGGTGATCATGTCGTCGGCGGTGCCGGGGGTGAAGCCTTGCAGGGACAGCACCACGGCGCGCTGGACGTCGTCTTCGGTGGCGGTGATGTCGGCCTCGGTGAGTCCGGTGGCGGCGGCGATCTCGGCGGTGGTGGGGACGCGGCCGAGTTCGCCGGCGAGCTGGTGGCGGAGGTTGTCGATGTGGCGGGAGCGGGTGCGGACCGAGCGGGAGGCCCAGTCTTGGCCGCGTAGTTCGTCGATCAGGGCGCCGCGGATGCGCATGGCGGCGAATCGGCCGAAGGGGACGCCGCGGGTGGGGTCGTAGGAGTGTGCGGCGGTGGCGAGGGCGGCGAGGCCGGCGGAGGTGAGGTCGTCGCGGTTGACGTGGGCGGGGACCCGCATCAGGGTTTCGCGGACGATGTGGCCGACCAGGGGGAGGTGGGTGCGGACG
>NZ_JOFJ01000056.1 GCF_000718255.1 Spirillospora albida | reverse complement strand
GTCGCGTTCGTTTTTCCTGGTCAGGGGTCGCAGTGGGTGGGGTTGGGTCGGCGGTTGTTGGTGGAGTCGGAGGTGTTCGCGGAGCGGTTCGGTGAGGTGGCTGCTGGGGTGGAGCGGTGGGTGGATTGGTCGGTGGCGGGTGTTTTGGGTGATGGGGGGTTGTTGGCGCGGATTGAGGTGGTGCAGCCGGTGTTGTTCGTGGTGCAGGTGGCTTTGGCGGGGGTGTGGGAGTCGTGGGGTGTGCGGCCGGGTGCGGTGGTGGGTCATTCGCAGGGGGAGATCGCGGCGGCGGTGGTGGCGGGTGTGTTGAGTGTGGAGGACGGTGCGCGGTTGGTGGTGGAGCGGTCGGCGTTGTTCGCCCGGGAACTTGTGGGGCGGGGTGTGGTGGCGTCGGTCGCGTTGCCGGTGGCGGAGGTGGAGCGGCGCCTGCCTCGGGAGCTTTCGGTGGCGGGGGTGAATGGTCCGTCGTCGACGACGGTGGCGGGTGAGACCGCGCTGGTGGAGCGGTTCGTGGCGGAGCTGGCGAGTGCGGGGGTGCGGGCGCGGGTCGTTCCGGCGTCGGTGGCGTCGCATTCGGTGCAGGTGGAGCGGCTGCGGGACGAGGTCGTCGATGGGCTGGGGTTCGTGCGGCCGGGGCCGGGCCGGGTGCCGGTGTATTCGACGGTGACGGGTGGTGTGGTGTCGGGGGTGGAGATGGATGCGGGGTATTGGTTTGAGAATTGTCGGCGTCCGGTGTTGTTCGCTCCGGTGGTGGAGCGTCTGCTGGGTGATGGGTTCGGTGTGTTGGTGGAGCCGAGCGCGCATCCGGTGCTGGTGATGAATGTGGAGGAGATCGCCGACCGGGCGGGCGC
>NZ_JOFJ01000055.1 GCF_000718255.1 Spirillospora albida | reverse complement strand
GGACTGGCCGGGCAGGCGCGGGAACAGGTGCCCGATCCGGGCCGGCGCCGCCCGCAGCCACCGACGCTCGGAATCACACCCCAGCAGCACCTGGGCGACCGCGACGCACACCAGCTCGGCATCGGTCAACAGCCGCGTGCGGTCAGAAGGGCGTCCAAGTCAGTTTTCACACACCGACCATGGGCGCCCTTCGCCGTGCCCGCACCCGATCCAGCAATTTCCCATCAACGATCTAGTAGGAGGTGACACCAGCCCGGATGGCCACGGTTCAGCCGTGCACAGGAGCCCAAGGGGCCTCCTCGACGGGGGGATTGGCGGGGTCGCCCCATAGCAACGCGCCCAGGCTCGTGCCGGGTACCCGGGTAGGTGTGATGAGCGGGCCGGTGCCCAATTCCAGAGCATCGGCGATGCTGCTCAAGTATTCAGGCAAAGACGTGTCGGAGGGTTGCAGTTCCCAGGTGCCGTAGCTGAAGTGGCCGATCAGCCCGCGATGGTCGATCATGGTGAAACTCTGCGGGTCGCTCAGCGGCGCAGTCCATGGCACCCAGGAGCCGAGGTGCGCTCGCTGCTCGCTGCTGGCGAGGCCGACCATCCGCAACCGTTCGGCGCGCAGATTTTCCAGTGGAAGTAGATGGTGGCCGTTGAGGAATTCGCCGGGCCAGATCTCGCCCTCGTCATCTCCGTCAACGTCGGGTTCCTCGGCGGAGCCGTTGTTGACCAGCAGCAAGGCGATCAGCTCCTCGTGGAGGGAAAAGCCGAGCTGGTGCTGGGCGGCGCTGATGTCGGTTCGGGTGGCGCCGGGGCTAAGGCTGGCGTGAGACAGAGGTGCGTGCTCGCGCAGCCAGCCGGTGATGCGCGCCCAGGCGCGCAGAACCTCACTCATGCTGTCTCCTCAGGGAGGGTGAGGGGCCCCGCGCTTTCCGGACAGCTGACTGATGGTGATCTGCGGGCAGATCTACGCTGCTTGCTGCCGGTCCAGGTACTCGGTGTGGACCTCAA
>NZ_JOFJ01000054.1 GCF_000718255.1 Spirillospora albida | reverse complement strand
CATCGCCCGGCCGCCGTCCGGCGTGGCGAGGTCGTCCCCGAAGACGAGCCGCCCGGCGCCGATCCACTCCCCCGCGCCCGGAGCCCAGAACGGGTGGTTCGCGGTGGCGGTGATCCTCGCGGTGGGGCCGCCGACCTGGCCGTCGGGGTCGACGGTGAGGTCGACCATGGGCTTGCGGTCCGTGCCGACGATGAGATGCGTGACGCGGCGGGGGCCGCTGCGCCCGGTCTCGGGATCGGTGGCCCAGACGGTGTCACCGACCCGGACGCGTTCGATGGGTCTGCGAGTGCCGTCGCCCATCAATACCGGTGTGCCCGGGGCGAAACTGTTGGGGTCCTTCTTCCCGGTGCACGCCTCAAGCGCGCGGTCGAGGCGGTCCTTGGCGTCCTTGCGGCTCTTACGCGCCTTGTCCAGACGGCGCTTCAGATCCAGGAAACGATCGATCAATTTGGCGATCTTGGGAATGGACTTGATCAGCTTGCCGATCTTGCCCCACGGGACGATCCCCACGATCGCCCACAGGCAGTCCATGAAATTCGGATTGTCGATGCACTTGATGATGTCACCGGCGATGAAATCGAGCCCGAGCTTGGCGATCTCCTTCAGCAGATCGAAATTGTTCCACTCGTTCTCCACGTCCCGGGCGTCCTGGTCGGCCTTGTCCGCCGCCGCCTTCGCCTCCCGGTACTCCCGCTCCTCCGGCGTCTCACCCCCCGCCGGCACCGCCGCCGGAGACGTCCCCGACACACCAGGAGACGGACTCCCACCCGGACCCTCACCCGGCTCACGGCAATCCTCGTCCTGCGAGACGGCACACACCCCCGACCGGATCCCGGCCGAGATCTCATCACCCACCGCGACCACCGACACCACCGCGGTCACCGCCGCGACCAGCAGGATCACCGTCAAATACGACAGCGACCCCTCACCCCGGTCACCCAACCGCCGCAGCATCCACAACCCCC
>NZ_JOFJ01000053.1 GCF_000718255.1 Spirillospora albida | reverse complement strand
TGAGGTTCCCCCCGTAGCACGGACAGCTGGGGTGAGATGGGTCAGGTGGTCGGGCTCGAGGTTCGGTGTCGTTCCTCGTAGTCCATCGGGCTCAGCATTTCGAGGCTGGAATGCCTTCTGAACGGGTTATACCAGCACTCCGTCCATTCAAACACTGCGGCGGCGAGCTCGGCTCTTGTTTGCCACTTTCTCGTGTCGAGGAGTTCGAGCTGCATCGACCCCCAGAACGACTCCATCATGGCATTATCGTAACAATCGCCGACCGTGCCCATCGAACCGAGGAGCCCTGCGTCCCGGAGCCGTTTCCCGAACGTCCACGACGTGAACTGCGTTCCATGGTCTGAGTGCAGGATCGTGGTATCTGTTGCGGGCTTCCTGCGGGCTACCGCGGCGGCCATGGCATCGACCACGAGTTCGGTCGTCTGGCGGATGTCAATGGAATGGCCGATGATACGTCGGGAAAAGCAGTCCAGCACGGCCGCGCAGTACAACTTCCCCTCTTCGGTCGGATGCTCGGTGATGTCGGTGACCCACAGCAGGTCGGGTGCGTCGACGTCGAACGCCCGCTTGACCCGGTCCTCCTCGGTGGGCTCGTTGACCAGGTTCCGGCGCCCCTTGCGCCGATATATCCCCTGGATCCCGGCTTCCCGCATGAGCCGTTCGACCCGTTTGCGGTTCACTCGCTCGCCCCGTCCGAGCGTCAACTCGGCGTGTACCCGTGGTGAGCCATAGCTTCGCCGCGATTCCTCGTGGACCTCTTTAATGACTTTCACCAGCTCGGTATTGCGTTGCTCCCGGATCGAGGCGGGCCTGCCGAGCCAGTCGGTGTAACCGGACCGGGAAACCCCTAACACTCGACAGGCCACCGCGACGGGAACGTCGTTACCGGCAAGCTCATGGACCAGCGAGTACCTTATTTTGGGAGCATGTTCTCGCGAGCGAAGTACGCCGCCGCCCGCTTGAGGATTTCGTTCTCCAGCTCCAGTTGCCGAGCCTTTCGACGCAGCTCGGCCAGCTCTTTCCGCTCGCCGGCGCTCAAGCCGTCGAGGTGACCTTCTTCGATGGCGGCCTGACGGATCCAGTTACTCAGGCACGACTGACTGATGCCCAAGCTCCTGGCCAGCGCGGTGACCGACTTGTCGCCGGTTCGGGCAAGCTCGACGGCGCGGCGCCGGAACTCCGGCGGGTGAGGTGGTGGCACGAGACACTCCTTCCCAAGTTGATCAAGGTCAACTCAGATCGGGTGTCCGTGCTACCGGGGGAAGCTCA
>NZ_JOFJ01000052.1 GCF_000718255.1 Spirillospora albida | reverse complement strand
TGAGGGGCCCCGCGCTTTCCGGACAGCTGACTGATGGTGATCTGCGGGCAGATCTACGCTGCTTGCTGCCGGTCCAGGTACTCGGTGTGGACCTCAAGAGGGGTCCGGTACCCGTTCGCGGAATGAAGCCTGCGTCGATTATAGAAGCCCTCGATGTACTGCACAACCGCGCGGCGTGCTTTGCTGCGTGTGGCAAATACCATACGGTTTAGCCACTCGTTCTTCAACGCGCCGAAGAACGATTCCGCCATCGCGTTGTCCCAGCACACCCCGGTTCTTCCAACTGACCTGCGCATGCCGTAGCGGCGCAGGTGCCGGCCGAACTCATCGCTCGTATAGTTCGACCCGCGATCGCTATGGAAGATGCAGCCCTCCTCGATGTGGATGTTCCCGACCGCCGAGTCCAGAGCAGCCGTTATGAGCGAGGTCTTGAAGTGATCGGCCATCGCCCAGCCGACCACCATCTTTGAATGACAATCGATCACGGTCGCCAAATACAGAAAGCCTTCCCAGGTCGGAATGTATGTAATATCACCGACCAGCCTGGTGCCTGGACGCTCGGCTGTGAAGACCCGGTTGACCAGGTCGGGGATCGTACCGGGCTCGCCGGCCTGGGTGGTGACCGGCCGCCACGGCCGCGGCTGCACCGGCACAAGCCCCAGCTCGCGCATCAACTGCCGCACCAGCTCCGGCGAGACCTCCTCACCCGAGCGCGCCAGCACCGCGTGGACGCGCCGATAGCCGTAGGTCTCGTGGTTGGCCTCGAACACCGCCTCGATCATCAGCTTGAGGCGTTCCCGGCGTTCGGCGGTCGCCGACAACGGACGAGTCCGCCAGTCATAGAAGCCGGACCGGGACACGTGCAGCCAGGTGCACATGTCAATGATGGCGTGGTTGGCCTTCTCCGCGTCGATGAGCTCGTACTTGGCGCTCACCGGTGATCCTTCGCGAAGAAGGCCGCGGCTTTTTTCAGGAACTCGTTCTCTTCGCGAAGCTTGCGGACCTCGCGTTCGAGTTCCCGTTCCCGGGGGCTCTTCGGCTCGCCGGCCGATGTGGCGGACGGGTCCCCGCCGTGCCTTCGGCGGTACTCCTTAACCCAATTGCCCAAGGTGGTGTCGTGGATCCCGACCTCACGGGCTACATGGGCGATGGGGCGTGGGCCGTCCAGGACCATGCGGACGATCTCGTCCTTGTGCTCCTGGGTGAAATGCCGCCTCTGTCGTGCCAACGACCTTCCCTTCCGGTTCTCCCCAACCCTAGTTGGGGACCTGTCCGGAAGATCCGGGGCGCCTCA
>NZ_JOFJ01000051.1 GCF_000718255.1 Spirillospora albida | reverse complement strand
CCGAGATCTACACCTAAGCCTTCGTCGGCAGCGTCAGATGTGTATAAGAGACAGGTCATGCGCTGGTCACCGTTCCGGCGCCGTGGTTCCAGACGACGCGGGGCGGGGGGACGGCGGCGAGGATCTGCGCGGTGACGTCGGCGGGTTCGATGCCGTCGGCGAGGGCGTCGAAGCTGAGGACGAGGCGGTGGGCGATGACGTCGCGGGCGACGGCGCGGACGTCGTCGGGCAGGACGTAGTCGCGGCCGGAGAGGAGGGCGAGGGCGCGGGCGGCGGCGGCGAGGCCGAGGGTGGCGCGGGGGCTGGCGCCGATCTCGATGACGGGGCGGAGGTCGGGGAGGTGGTAGCGCTCGGGTTCGCGGGTGGCCATGACGAGCCGGACGATGTAGTCGGCGATGAGTTCGTGGACGGAGACTTCTTCGGCGGCGCGCTGGAGGGTGGTGAGGCGTTCGGTGTCGAGGATGTTGTCGGGTTCGGGGGGGTCGACGCTCATGCGCTGGAGGATTTGGAGTTCCTCGTGGGCGGCGGGGTGGTGGACGTCGATTTTCATGAGGAAGCGGTCGCGCTGGGCTTCGGGGAGGGGGTAGACGCCTTCGGATTCGATGGGGTTCTGGGTGGCGAGGACGATGAAGGGGCGGGGGAGGGGGTAGGTGGTGCCGCCGAGGGAGACCTGGCGTTCGGCCATGACCTCGAGGAGGGCGGACTGGACTTTGGCGGGGGCGCGGTTGATCTCGTCGGCGAGGACGAAGTTGACGAAGACGGGGCCGAGTTCGACGTCGAACTGTTCGGTGGAGGGGTGGTAGATGCGGGTGCCGACGATGTCGGAGGGGACGAGGTCGGGGGTGAACTGGAGGCGGGCGAAGGTGCCGCCGACGACGCGGGCGAGGGTGCCGACGGCGAGGGTCTTGGCGACGCCGGGGACGCCTTCGATGAGGCAGTGGCCGCGTGCGAGGAGGGCGACGACGAGGCGTTCGACCATGTGGTCCTGCCCGACGATGACCTTCTTGACCTCCGCGACGGTGGTCTGGAGTTGCGCGGCGGCCGCGTCGATGTCGTGGGCGGCGATGGTCATTGCGGGTCCTTCGCTGGTGCTGCGGCGGGCTCGGCCGTGGGGTGGGGTCGGGCGCTTTTCGACACTACGCGATCACGTGTACCCGTTGTGGCGGGTTGCGTGCGTGCCGGTGGGTGGTTGTTAGGGTGGCGGGCATGTCGAGGCCGTTGCCGCCGGGGGATCCGGTGGAGGTGGGTCCGTTCCGGTTGTCGGCGCGGTTGTCGGAGTCGGCGGCGGGGGTCGTCTTCCTTGGGGTGGACGGCGCGGGGCGGCGGGTGTGCGTGGCGGTGTTGAATCGTGGTGCCGCGGGGGATGCGGCGGCGCGGGATCGGTTCCGGGCGGCGATCGTGGGGGAGTTGCCGGGGGCGGGTCGTGGGGGTGTGGCGCCGGTGGTGGCGGCGTCGGCGGAGGGTGCGGCGCCGTGGGTGGCGACGGTGTACGAGTCGGGTGCGGTGGGGGCGGAGCGGTTTCTGGCGGCGGTGGTGCCGGGGGAGGGTGGGG
>NZ_JOFJ01000050.1 GCF_000718255.1 Spirillospora albida | reverse complement strand
GCCCCGGTCGGCAGTGTGCAGAGAAAGGCAGGTCCCGATGGCGCCGCGTCGGCAGCGTCCCCGCGAGTCCCCCGCCCTCGTCGCCTTCGGTCGCCAGATGCGACGGATGCGCGAGGCCAGGAACGTCAAGCAGGAGACCATCGCCCACCTGACTCGGGTCAGCGCTCCACAGGTGAGCAAGATCGAGGGAGGAAAGAGGCGGGCCACTCGATCCTTCGTCGAGGTTGTGGACGACCACCTGGAGGCCGGCGGCGCGCTCATCAACCTGTGGGAAGACCTGAACAAGGACGGTCATCCCGTCCCCATCTGGTTCGACTGGCCCCAGATCGAATCGGATGCCGCAATGCTGGTCTGCTACGAGCAGTCAGTGATGCCGGGGCTCGTGCAGACTCCGGCCTATGCGTCGGCGATCCTGCACGGCAACCGAGACGCCGTTGAGGCGCGGATCGCCCGACAGGTCATCATCACCGGGGACGGGACGGCGCCGCCCACGCTAGTGATCATGGTGGACGAGCAGGCGCTGCACAGGCCGGTCGGCACGCCGGAGACGATGAAGGAGCAGCTCGAACACCTGATCGCCCTCAGCGCATTGCCCAACGTCACGATCCAAGTAGTGTTGACAAGTGGCGAACACAACGGCAACTCCGGTTCCTTCGTGATCGCCACCATGGCTGATCGCAGCGAGGTCGCCTATGTCGAGACAGCGATACGTCCGATCACCACGGACAACCCGGAAGACCTGACAGAGCTTGCGCGGACCCTGGTCGAACTCCGCGTGCGGATGCTCACAGGCGAGATGACGTGCGAACTGATCAGAAAGGTGGTCCGAGAAAGATGGACCTGACGCACACCAAGTGGCGTAAGAGCTCCTACAGCACATCCAACGGCGGCAACTGCGTGGAACTGGCCGATGTATCCGGCGCGGTGGCGGTACGGGACAGCAAGGACCCGGACGGCCCCGTCCTCCTCCTGACCCGCGCAGCCCTCCGCAGCGCCGTGAAGGCCGCTCCCGCCACCCACTGACGGCCTGGTCCATCGGTCGCGGCGGTCCGGCCAATCGGGTGCCCGCAGCCGCCGGACGCTGGGAGCCTCGTAGCCTGCGCTCTCTCTGCCCGGCCGAAGGCGTTAACCGCCCTCTCTCTCGCAGTCCGCTTGGGCGATGAGTTCGGGCTCGGTCGGCGGTCATGCTCTATGGCGGACGATTCCTCATCCGGCAGGGAGTAGCACATGGTGATCGTCGCAGGGCATATCGTCGTCGAGCCGCACCGGCGCGACGCTTATCTCGCGGGATGCGTGAGTGTTGTCGAACAGGCGCGGCGCGCGGACGGCTGCCTGGATTTCGCCGTCACGGCGGATCTGATCGACGCCGGTCGCGTCAACGTCTTCGAGCGGTGGGAGTCACGGGCGGCGGTCGAGGCGTTCCGCGGCAGCGGCCCCACCGATGACCAGACCGCAGAGATCCAGGCCGCCTCGGTAGCCGAATACGACATCGCAGACGTCCGCTCCCTCACCTGACCCCGCTGCCCACCTCGTAAGTGCTGTGAGTCATTGGGGGTACCGCCATGCCTGCCCGGTGCCGTGGTACTGCTCAACGGGGATGAGGTTCCCCCCGTAGCACGGACAGCTGGGGTGAGATGGGTCAGGTGGTCGGGCTCGAGGTTCGGTGTCGTTCCTCGTAGTCCATCGGGCTCAGCATT
>NZ_JOFJ01000049.1 GCF_000718255.1 Spirillospora albida | reverse complement strand
ACACCACCGCGGTCACCGCCGCGACCAGCAGGATCACCGTCAAATACGACAGCGACCCCTCACCCCGGTCACCCAACCGCCGCAGCATCCACAACCCCCCGGCCCGCCGACAGGCGAGTCAAACAGGCGACGGGTCGGTGCACGCGGGCCTGGGGGCCCAACCACGGACCCAAATCCGACCGGAGTGGTCAATGGCAGTCGGCTTCCCCTTAGAGTCCCCGGCATGAGGCTTCTCGCGGTGACCGTAGGCATGGCCGTCGCAGTCGGCGGGCTCTCCGGCTGCACGGGCGGCTCCGATGAGGGAAGCCGCCCCAAGGGCGGGGCGAGCACCGTGCGGGAGGCGCCGCCGACGCCAGCGGCCTCGCTGGCGAGTGTCACGCTGCCGCCGGAACCGGGTCCGCTCGTGGATCTGATCGGCAGGCAGGCCCGCTCGGCCGGCACCATGCGCGCCGAGATCTACACGACCGGCGGGCAGGGCGGTGAGAAGATCGACGAGAAGACGACCGTGCAGATGCGCACCGGGGTGCGGCAGCCGTCCGCGCAGCTGACGATCGTGGACGCGAACCCGTCCGATCCCAGCACCACGGAGTCGATCATCACGGGCGGGGTCATCTATACGCGGGTCGACGGCGAGGAGCAGGCGCCCGGCAAGCCGTGGGTCCGGCTGTCCAGGCAGGACGCGGCCAACCCTGAGCTCCAGCCGTTCGCGAAGCTGCTCACCGGCATGATCACAGGAATCGAGCAGACGCTGGCGCAGCTGTCGAACGACACGGGCCTGGCGCTGGTGCGGAACGGCTCGTTCAAGGGTGAGCCCGGGAGCGAAAATTTGGACGGCGTCACGGTCCGCAGTTATTCCGGCGTGACGCCCGCGTCCGCGATGCGGAAGAGCGATCCGGCGTTCGAGGCGCTCAGCCGGCTCGGGCTCAAGGAGGTTCCCTGGCGACTGTGGGTGGACGGCAAGGGCCTGCCCCGCAAGTTCCAGGTCGACGCCGCCGTCCGGGGGATGAAGACCGTGCACGTCATCACGTACGACCGCTGGGGCGAGCCGCTCACCGTCCAGGCGCCCCCGCCCGCCAAGGTGCACACGCTCGGCGGCTGAGGGGCCGGGCACCGGGCGGGCGGGACGGCCGGTCACATCAGCGCGAGCGAGGCGGCGAGCTGCTCCGCCTGCGGCGGCATGGTGCCCTGCTTCGCCTCGATCTCGACGAAGCAGTACCGCTCGCCCGGGACCGGGACCCGCACGGTGATGCCCTGCACCATGGCCGTGCGCTTCTGCGAGCTGTAGGTCGCCTTGAACCCGGGCTTCCCGCTCACCTGGACGTCGGTGATCTGGGAGTTCGGCTCCAGCGCCTTCTGCTTGCGCTTCAACTGCTCCAGTGACGCGCCCGTCAGGCCGCCGCGGTCGCAGCCGGCCTGGACGTGGGGTGCGTAGCCCGACGCCACCGATCCGTCGATCCCGAACACCACACCGAGCTTCTTCTGCTCTCCGAGCAGCTGCTCGATGACCGAACCCATCTCGCCCGTCAGGCCGAACGACGTCCGCACGACCTCGGAGGTGTCGGAGGTCGGATCCACCTGCTTCCAGCCGGCCGGCAGGGTGATGCTCACCTCCTTGCCGGTGAGCCGCCGCCCGTCTCCCGCGGGCGCTCCGCTCGAGGTGGAGTTCGCGGGGGAGGCGGTCTTGGGCCCGGACGAGTCGGAGGTCGCCTTCTCGCCGGAGTCACCGCAGCCGGCCGATGCCAGCGCCAGCCCGGCGGCCAGCGCGCAGAAGCCGAGTTTCCGAAGGTCCACGAAAATCCCCAATCAATCGCATGTACAGGTCGAATCGACGACGCACGCTAGCAAAACGCGTGAACCGGGGTGCGCATAACGCATCTGCCGAGGTTGGGCCCTTTGTTGGGTCCGGGGACCCGTGTGCGGTCGGCCCCGGCTTGTTTGACTCGACGATCGGCATGCCGACGTGTCAGGGGGTTGTGGATGCTGCGGCGGTTGGGTGACCGGGGTGAGGGGTCGCTGTCGTATTTGACGGTGATCCTGCTGGTCGCGGCGGTGACCGCGGTGGTGT
>NZ_JOFJ01000048.1 GCF_000718255.1 Spirillospora albida | reverse complement strand
CACACGGTGTCGTTCTCGTTCGACATGTCGTGGGAAGAGCTGCTGTGGCTGGTCGAGGGCCATGAGGTCCACGTCCTGGACGAGGAACTGCGCCGCGACGCCGACGCCCTGACCGCGTACTGCGCGGAGCAGCGCATCGACGTCATCAACCTGACGCCGTCGTACGCGCAGGAACTCATCGACTTCGGCCTGCTGGACGCCGCCGGCCACCGCCCCTGTACGGGCCGACCGAGTACACGATCAACACGCTCGGCGGCGGCACCACCGACAGCGCCACCTCCACGAGCCCGGCGAGCGCATGTACCGCACCGGCGACCTCGTCCGGTGGCGCCCCGACGGCCTGCTCGACTACCTCGGCCGCACCGACGACCAGGTCAAGATCCGCGGCTACCGGGTCGAACTCGGCGAGATCGAGGACGCCCTCGCCCGCCGCCCCGAGGTCGCTCAGGCCGCCGTCGTCGTCCAGGAGACGGGACAGGCCAAGCGGCTCGTCGGCTACGTCGTCCCCGCCGCGCGCGACGCGCTCGGCGGGGGGTCCGGCGGGCTGCCGTCGCTGCTGCGCGACGGGCTCCGCGCGAGCCTGCCCGCGCACATGGTCCCGGCGGCGATCATGGTGCTGGACCGGCTGCCCCTCACCACGAACGGCAAGCTCGACCGCCGCGCCCTGCCGCCCCCGGAGGCGGGTCCCGCCGCCACCGGACGGCCGCCCGCGACCCCCGAGGAGGAGACGCTCTGCCGACTGCTCGCCGAGGTCCTGGACGTGCCGTCGGTCGGTGTCGACGACGACTTCTTCGAGCTCGGCGGGCACTCGCTGCTCGCCACCCGCCTCATCGCCAGGGCGCGCGCGGCCCTCGGCGTCCGGCTCGCGATCCGCGACCTGTTCGAGGAGCGGACCGCCGCCGGGCTCGCCGCCCGCGCGGCCGTCGCCGGGCGCGCCGACGACCGTCCCGAGCCGGGCCCCCGCGGCCGGCCCGCGCGGATCCCGCTGTCCTACGCGCAGCGCCGCCTCTGGTTCCTGCACCAGCTCGAAGGCCGCTCCGCCGCCTACAACATCCCCCTCGCGCTGCGGGCGCGCGGCGACCTCGACCTGGACGCCCTGCGGGCCGCGCTCGGCGACGTCATGGCCCGGCACGAGAGCCTCCGGACGGTGTTCGCCGACGAGGACGGCATCGCCCACCAGCGGATCCTCACCGGCGCCGAACCCGTCCTCGAGGTCGTGGACACCACCGAGGAGCGGGTCGGGGACGAGGTCGACGCGGCCGCGCGGCATGCGTTCGCGCTCGACCGCGAGGTGCCGCTGCGCACCCGCGTGCTCCGCCTCGGGCCCGGCCACCAGGTCGTCGTCTTCCTGTTCCACCACATCGTCGGCGACGAGTGGTCGATCCGGCCGTTCATCCGCGACCTGACCGCCGCCTACGACGCGCGGCGGGACGGGCGGGCGCCCGAGTGGGAGCCGCTGCCCCTCCAGTACGCCGACTACGCGCTCTGGCAGCACGAACTGCTCGGCGACCCCGCCGACGAGGGCGGCCTGCTGGGCCGGCAGGCCGCGTTCTGGAAGGACGCCCTCGCCGGGCTCCCCGAGGAGCTCCCGCTTCCGACCGACCGGCCCCGCCCGGCCGTCGCGAGCTACAAGGGCGGAACCGTCGAGCGGATCGTGCCCGCCGCGCTCGTCACCCGCGTCCGCGAGGTCGCCGCGCGGACCGGCGCCACGACCTTCATGGTGATGCAGGCCGCCGTCGCCGCGCTGCTCCACCGGCTCGGCGCCGGCGACGACGTCCCGCTCGGCAGCCCCTCCGGCGGCCGGGACGACGAGGCGCTCCAGAACCTCGTCGGGTTCTTCGTCAACACGCTGGTGCTCCGCGCCGACGTGTCCGGCGACCCGACGTTCGCGGAGCTCGTCGACCGGGTCAAGGGCTTCGACCTGGCCGCGTTCGCCCATCGGGACATGCCGTTCGAGCGGCTCGTCGAGGTCGTCAACCCGCCCCGCTCCCTGGCCCGGCACCCGCTGTTCCAGATCATGCTCGGCTACCAGAACCTGGAGAGCGGCAACGACCGCCTCTTCGGCCTCGAGACCCGCCCCGAGCCGTTCGGGACGGCCGCCGCGAAGTTCGACCTCGATTTCAACGTCATCGAGTACTCCGACGCCGAGGGCATGGAGTTCGTCCTCGAATACGCCGAGGACCTGTTCGACGCGTCCACGGCCGAGCTGATGCTCGCCCGTCTGGAGGCGCTGCTCGACCAGGCGACCGCCGACCCCGGGCGCCCGGTGAGCGGCATCGACCTGTTGACGCCCGCCGAGGCGGAGCTCATCGCCGGATGGAACGCGACGGGGCGGCCGGTGCCGGGGGTGTCGGTGGCGGATCTGCTCGAGGAGCAGGTGGGTCGGACGCCTGATGCTACGGCGCTGGTGTTCGGT
>NZ_JOFJ01000047.1 GCF_000718255.1 Spirillospora albida | reverse complement strand
CGCCCCCGCGAACATGCCCACGTCCTCCACCCGCAAATGCGCCGCGGTGAACTCCCCCGGCACATCCAGCCCCGCCAATTCCTCAGCGGACGCCCCATTGACCACGGCTTCCGCCACGTCGGTCACAGTCATCGCCAAGCTCCTCGGATCGAGTCCTGCGCCCCGGACCGGGCGGCGTCGTCCCGGCGGCGCAGCCTCCAGGGGTCGGCCCAGCGCAGCAGGCAGGAGCCGACGGAGATGCCGCCGCCGAACCCGACGAGCAGCACGGTGTCGCCGTCGTTCAGGTCGTGGACGGCGTGATCGAGCGTCACGGCCACCGAAGCGCTGCCCATGTTCGCGAAGCGGTCGATGGTGCGGTGCGTCCGCGCCTTGCCGAGGCCGGACGCCTCCACCAGCTCCGTCATGAGGTTGCCGTTGCCCTGGTGCGGGATGAAGTGGTCGATCTCGTCGAGGTCCAGCCCGGCCCGCCGCACGAACGCCTCGATGACGGCCGGGACGTTCGCGAGCACGAACTCGCTGACCCCGCGCCCGTCCATCCGGAAGTAGTGCTGCCCCGCCGCCACCGTCGCGTGCGAGGCGGGCAGCCGCGACCCGCCGGCCGGAACGCCGATCAGGTGGTGGGCGTCGCCCCGGCTGCGCAGGTCCACGTCCAGCACGCCGTACCCGGCGGGCACCTCTCCGAGGATCGCGGCGCCCGCGCCGTCGGCGAACAGGACCGCGGTGCGGCGGTCGGTGAAGTCGAGGATCCGCGAGTAGACGTCGGCGGCGACGACGAGCGCGCGGCGCCCCGGATGCAGCCGCAGCAGCGACCGGGCCAGCGCCAGCCCGTACACGAAGCCGCTGCACACCACGTTCAGGTCGAAGCAGGCCGCGTTGCCGGCGCCCAGCGCGTCCTGGACGAGGTTGGCCGTGGGCGGGCTCGGCGCGTCACCCGTCGAGGTCGAGACGATGATGTAGTCGAGGTCGCCGGCGTCCAGGGCGGCGCCGAGCAGCGCGCGGTGCGCCGCCTTCACCGCGAGGTCCGAGGCCGCCTGCGACGCCGCCGCGTACCGCCGGGTGCGGATCTGCGTCTTGCGTTCTATCCATTCCGGCGTGACCCCGACGCGTGCGGCCACCTCGGCGTTCGACACCTCTTCCTTCGGTACGTAAGAGCCGGTCGAGAGAATCCCAACGCTCATCGGACGACACCCTTTTTCTCAGTAATTCCGCGGCCAGACACCGGCCAGGGGATCGAGCTTTTCGGCACCGATCCGGGCCCTTTTCTCGGGGTCGGTGACACCGAGTCCGGGTTTGGGGGCGAGGCACAGCACGCCCACTTTTCCGACGTGCTCGTTGCGCTGGACGAGACGGGTCGCCTCCCCCGTCTCCGCCAGCGGGTACAGCGCCGAGACGACCGGCGCGAGATGGCCGAGGCGGAACAGCCGGTTGCTCTCGTCCAGCTCCTGGAGGTTCGCGCCGTGGCTGCCGATGACGCGCTTGACGTTCATCCACAGGTAGCGGTTGTCGTAGCTGTGCTCGTACCCGGTGCTGGAGCCGCAGGTCACGACGGCTCCGCCGCGCCGCACCACGAACACCGAGATCCCGAACGTGGCCTTGCCGGTGTAGTCGAAGGCGATGTGGGGGTCCTCGCCGACCTCGCGGCGGATGATGCGGCCGAGCCGCTTGCCCGCCTCGACCGGCGAGCCGCCGGTCAGGTCCACCTGGCTGCGGTCCACCACGACCTCGCAGCCGACCCGCCGCGCCACCTCGGCCTTCTCCGGCGAGCCGACCACCCCGACCGGGATGCCGCCGCCGTTGCGGACGAGCTGCGCGGCGAAGACCCCGAGCCCGCCGGACGCGCCCCAGATGAGGACGATGTCGCCGGCCTTCATCCGGGCGCCGCGGTCACTGACGAGCATCCGGTAGGAGGTGCCCGCGCACTGCGTGGCGGTGGCGGCCTCCTCCCAGGTGAGGTGCGGGGGCTTCGGCAGGAGCTGGCTCGCGCGCAGCACCGCGTAGTGGGCGAGGCCGCCGTAGTTCGTCTCATAGCCCCAGGCGCGCTGCTGCGCGCCGCGCATCGCGTCGGCGTGCGTGGCGGGTTCCTGCTCCTCCACCGCGACGGCGCTGGCGACGACGTGGTCGCCGGTCTTCCAGTGGCGGACGCCCGCACCCGTGCGGACGATCACACCGGCCGCGTCCGACCCCAGCACATGGAACGGCTGGTCATGCCG
>NZ_JOFJ01000046.1 GCF_000718255.1 Spirillospora albida | reverse complement strand
TCAGGAGTCTCGTGGGCTCGGAGATGTGTATAAGAGACAGGGCGGGGAGGGCTCCGGAGCGGGGCCGTCCGTCTCCCCGAAGGCCCGGGGCGGCTGGGGCTGTGCGGGTCGCACGGGCGGCGGGTGCGGTTCCGGCCACGGCTGGGGCGGGGGTTCCGGACCGGGGGAAGCCTCCGGTGCGGGCGCGGCCGGTGCCCGGGGAGCCGGTTCCGGACGGGGGAGGACGTCCGGTCCGGGAGCGGGCGGCGCCTGCGGGGACGGCTCCGTCCGGTACTGCAGTTCGCCGCAGAAGGGGCAGGCGGGGAGGGCGGTCGGCTCGCCGCACCACGCGCAGGGGACGCACCGCACCGACTGCAGCACGTAGTGCAGGTCGTGCGGATGCCCGCTGAACGCCACGAACTCGGTGTACTTCCTCGAGCCCCAGTACTCGGCGCTCAGCGGCGGCCCGGCCACGTTCGTGACCTGGACCGCCTGCAGTTCCGGCCGGAGCCGGCTCTCCAGCCAGTTCGGGTCGCCGTGCTCGTTCGCGGCGAGCATGAGGACGGGGTCGAGCGGCCGGCGGGTGATGTTCTGGACGGGTTTCGCACCGGTGATGCGGTGCACGTCGGTCGTCGGCCCGGACGTCACCATGAACCCGCTGCCCGGGAGGTAGGACAGCATGTGCTGGGCCAGCCTGGCCTGCCCGCGCTCGAGCTTCGCGACGCTGCCGAGCCACGCCCCGGCGAACAGCCGGGCGGCCAGATGCGGCGCGATGCTCGCCAGCACGCCGGGGGCGACGTGCGGGGCCATGAACGCGAGCTGGTCGGCGACGACGGACAGCGCGAGCGGCGGCAACTCCAGCGGGACGCGGCCGATGCGGTCGGTGGCGAGCAGCATCCGCGCCTGCCGGACGAGCTTGACGGCGCCGTCCGCGCGCCACGCCGGATGGACGACCAGGACCGTGCCATCGCTCGCCAGGGCGCCGCTCACCACGTCGAGGAAGCTCAGGAGCGCGGCGGGATCGGCCGCGTCCGGAACGCGCGTAGCGACGGAGCCCGGAGTGATTCCGGTACTGGGCACGTCTCCCACGACAACGACCATGGTCATGCGCGCCCCCGGGCCATCCTTGGCCTCACGTGCCTTCCCTTCCCCGTTCGCCGCCGCCCCCCATGCGGTGCCCGAAAAGCTCCATAGGCCGCTTATGGCTCGAAGACGATAACCGCCTCGCCCACTCCAGAGCAAGGACCGCGCAATTGCCTCCACCCCATGTTTCGGACGGACCGAAATTGGCCCGGCCGCCGTCGTCCGGAGGGGCGGGCGCCCCCCATCACGAGATCAGCAGGTGAACGGGGGCCACCACGACGCATCCATGGGCGGGAGGGCGCGCACACCCTGCTTTTCGGAACGCGCCCGGAAGGACCGGAACAGCATGCAGCGCATAACGGACATCGCATCGACATGCAGCGTTTACCAGATCTTTGCATGATGTTGCGTCCGGAGTTCGCGGCGTCCCGCGCCTCCGGCATGGGACGCATCGTCCCGGCGCCCGTACGACATGAGCCGGGATGGGGGAGGTTCCCGGCCGATCGAATCACACAAAGACCGCGAACGCCTGGGCCCACGGACCCAGAACCGCGCCCAAGTTCAGAGCCGGGAGACTCCGGCCGACGCCCGACCGGGCACCACCGGCCGGCGAGCGCGTCCGATGCGGCCTCGTCCGGCCGCCCCATCCGGCTGCGCGGACGCCTTCCGGGTCGGTCCTCAGGCGCGCCTGCCGGCGAAGGGCAGCCGGTCGAGGGGGTAACGGCGCAACTCCTCGACGGTGAAGACGTCGCCGTGGTCGTTGTCGATCAGCATGCGCCAGCGGGCGGCGGCCGCCTCGATGATCTCCATGGCCACGGCGTCGCTGCCCTCGGTCCTGGAAATGGACAGCACCACCGAGGTGAGCATCGGCCCGCCGAGCCTCTTCTCGTACTCGGCCAGATCCTCGGGCTCGGGCTCGACGACGGTGCCCGGGGCCACGTACACCCAGACGTGCCGATCCTCCCGCGACAGGCGAGCACCCGTCGAGCGATCAGGGCGCCGAACACCGCCCAATTCCTCAATGAGATCGACGAACTCGTCGGGATGCACCGGATCAGCGAAGACCAGCAGCACATCGCTCGCCATGAAACCCTCCGTCAGACGGGCTCGCCCAGCTTACGCAGAGCCTCTTTGAGCTCATATTCGGTTCGCACCACGATAGCACCGGTCTGCCTGGCCATGGCGATCTGCTTCCCCGACAGCTGCGCAGCAAAGAGAATGACCGGCTTTCCGTTGGGATTCATCCGCCGATCGTTCATCAGTTTTGCCAGCTGATCCGCCTTCGTGAAGTTACGACCGTTCGATATCTCGATGATCGCCTTGTTGGTCTCGATGTCTATTTCACCGAGGTCGCCCTTCCTCCCGTACTTGCGGCCGAAGTCGCGGACCACGTTGCGAATCGAGTTGGCGGTGGTCGCCTCGAGCCGCGTGTCCGGATTGCCCGATCGCATCGCGTCGTCGATCTTGGAGTCGACGACCTTCTTCCTGAGCGCGTCCACCTCGCGCTGGGCGCGGTTCGCGGCGTCCTTGTTGGCCTGGGTCGGGTTCCTGCGCGCCAGATCCCGTGCCTCGTCGGCGTTCCGCTGGGCCTGGTCGACGAGCCCGTCGGCGTCATCGAACCGGCGGTTCTTGAGGGCGTTGTCGACGTCCCGCGAGATCTTGGCCCGCTCGCCGGCGAGCCGGTCGCACACCCCCTTGTCCGGGTCATTGTGGACGAGGAGGTGGCGTCCGCCGACGGTCACGTAGAAGGTGTGCAGGTCGGCGACGGTGAGGTTGTGGACGCGACGCTCCGCCGTGTAGCGGTGCGAGCCGACGACCATCGCCCGGCCGCCGTCCGGCGTGGCGAGGTCGTCCCCGAAGACGAGCCGCCCGGCGCCGATCCACTCCCCCGCGCCCGGAGCCCAGAACGGGTGGTT
>NZ_JOFJ01000045.1 GCF_000718255.1 Spirillospora albida | reverse complement strand
GGAGCGTCTGCTGGGTGATGGGTTCGGTGTGTTGGTGGAGCCGAGCGCGCATCCGGTGCTGGTGATGAATGTGGAGGAGATCGCCGACCGGGCGGGCGCCGAGGTGGTGGTCTCCGGGTCGCTGCGCCGTGACGAAGGCGGCCTGGACCGGCTCCTCACCTCCGCCGCGACACTCTGGACGCAGGGCGTCGCGATCGACTGGACCGCCGTCCTCGGCGACGGCCCCACCACCGAACTCCCCACCTACCCCTTCCAGCGGCGGCGGCACTGGGTGGCGCCCACCGCCGCACTCGGCGCCGGGGACGCCGCCCACCCGCTCCTCGACCGTGCCGTCTCCCTCGCCGGGTCGGGTGACACCGTCCTCACCGGCCGGGTGTCCCGCCGCACCCACCCGTGGACGCCCGACCACGCCGCCCTCGGCACCGTCCTGCTGCCCGGTGCCGCGCTCGTGGAGATGGCGATCCGCGCCGGTGACGAGGCGGGGTGCGGAGTCCTCGACGACCTCACCCTGGAGGCGCCGCTGCTCGTCCCGTCCGGCGATGTCGAACTCCAGGTCACCGTGGAGGGACCGGGACCCGAGGGTGAGCGGACCGTCCAGTTGCACTCCCGCAGCGGCGGAGACTGGACGCGTCACGCGAGCGGCCGCCTCCTCCCCGCCGAGGCCGACACCGGCGCGGGCACGGGCACGGGCACCGGCGCACCGCCGGCCGCCTGGCCGCCGCCCGGCGCGGAGGCCGTCGACCTCGACGGCTGGTACGACACCCTCGCCGAACGCGGCTACGAGTACGGTCCCGCCTTCAGGGGGCTGCGCGCCGCGTGGCGCGACGGCGCCGACGTCCTCGCCGAGATCGCGCTGCCGGAGGACGTCGAACCCGGCGCCTACGGCATCCATCCGGCCCTGCTCGATGCCGCGCTGCACGTCCTGGAGATCGGCGCCGCGCCGGACCCCGGCGGGACGCTGCTGCCGTTCGCCTGGAGCGGCGTCCGGCTGCACGCGACCGGGGCGACCGCCGCGCGGGTGCGGGTGCGTCCGGCCGGATCGTCCGGCGCGGTGTCGCTGCTGCTCACCGACCCCGCCGGGGAACCGGTCCTGACCGTTGAGCGGCTGACGCGCCGCCCGGTGAGCGCGGACCGGCTCGCCGCCGCGCGCGGCACCGCGCGCGACCTGTACGTCCCGGCCTGGACACCGGTTCCGGTCGGGCCCGTCCCCGCCGACCGGTGGGCCCTGCTCGGCCCGGACGCCTTCGGGCTCGCCCCCGAACTGCGCAAGGCGGGCGTGACGGTGGAGGAGTACACCGACCTGGCCGCGCTGGCCGAGGCCGCCGCCCCGCCCGCCACGGTGCTGTGGACGGTCCCGCCGGCGCCGGACGGCCCGGTGCCCGCCGCGCACGCCGCGACCCGCGACGCGCTGACGCTGCTGCGCGCCTGGCTTGCCGACGAGCGTCTCGCCGCGACGCGGCTCGTCGCGGTGACCCGCGGTGCCGTCGCCGTGGACCCGGCCGGGCCCGCCGACCCTGCGGCGGCCGCCCTGTGGGGACTGCTGCGCTCCGCTGAGACCGAGAACCCGGGCCGGGTCGTCCTCGCGGACGTGGACGAGCCCGGCGTCCGCGACCTCGCGGGCGCGCTCGCGGCGGCCCTGGCGGGCGGCGAGCCGGAGGTGGCGGTCCACGCCGGCCGCGTGTCCGCGCCCCGGCTGGTGCGGGCGGCGCCGGGCGCCGCCGGAAGGCCCGTCCTGGACCCGGACGGCACCGTCCTGGTGACCGGCGCCACCGGCGCCCTGGGCGCGCTGTTCGCCCGCCACCTCGTCACCGCGTACGGCGCACGGCATCTGCTGCTGCTCAGCCGGCGCGGCCCGGACGCGCCCGGCGCCGCCGGACTGGCCGCCGACCTGCGCGACCTCGGCGCGCGGGACGTCACGGTCCGGGCCTGCGACGCCGCCGACCGGGCGGCGCTCGCGGCCGTGCTCGCCGACGTGCCCGCGGCGCACCCGCTGACCGCCGTCGTCCACACGGCGGGCGTCCTGGACGACGGAGTCGTGACGGCCCTCACCCCCGAACGACTGGGCGCGGTGCTGCGCCCCAAGGCCGACGCCGCATGGCATCTGCACGAGCTGACCGAGGGCGCCGACCTGCGCATGTTCGTGCTGTTCTCCTCGGTTCAGGGCCTCACGGGCGGCGCGGGCCAGGCCAACTACGCCGCCGCCAACCGGTTCCTGGACGCGCTCGCCCGGTATCGCGCCGCCCGGGGACTGCCCGCGACCTCGCTGGCGTGGGGCCTGTGGGCGGGCGGCGGCATGGAGGCCGCGCTCGGCGAGACCGCGCTCGCGCGGCTGGCCCGCGGCTCCGGCCTGGAGATGATCGAGCCGGACCGGGGCCGGGAGCTGTTCGACGCCGCGCTGCGCACCGGCGAGCCCGTGGTGGCGCCGGTCCGGCTGGACCTCGGGGCGCTCGCGGGACGCGGCGCCGACCTGCCGCCGCTGTACCGGGGGCTGACCGGCGGTACGGCGCGCCGCACCGCCGCGCGGAACCGCCCGGCGGAGGGCGAGCCGCTCGGCCGGTGGCTCGCCGCGCTGCCGGTGCCGGACCGCCGCGCCGCGCTGCTCGACCTCGTCCGCGCCGAGGTCCGCACGACGCTGGGGCACGACGGGACCGGGGCACTGGACGTGCGGCGCGCGTTCAAGGAGCTCGGGTTCGACTCCCTGACGGGCGTCGAGCTGCGCAACCGTCTCAACCGGGCGACCGGGCTGCGGCTGCCCGCCACGCTCGTGTTCGACCACCCGTCCCCGGCCGCGCTCGCCGATCACCTGTACGCCGGGCTGTTCCCCGACGAGGCGGGCCCCGGCGACACCGGCCCGGCGGACGCCGGCCCGGCGTCCGCGCGGGCGGCCGGCGAGGTCCCCGACTTCGACGCGATGAGCGTCGAGGAGCTGATCCGCGCCGCCGCCGACGGCGGCGCCTGAACCGTCCCGGTCCGTTCCGATCCGAGAGGGTCACCCATGACCGAAGCCACCGAAGCGAACGTCGTCGAGGCGCTGCGCGCCGCGCTCAAGGAGAACGCCCGGCTGCGGGCCCGCGACACCGCGGGCGGCGGGCACGAGCCCATCGCCGTCGTCGGGATGGGCTGCCGCGGGATCTCGCCGCGTGAGGCGTTGGCGATGGATCCGCAGCAGCGGCTGCTGCTGGAGGTGGCGTGGGAGACGATCGAGCGGGCTGGGATCGATCCGGCCTCGCTGCGCGGCACCGCCACCGGCGTCTACGCGGGCTTCATGTACCACGACTACATCAGCCGGCTTCCGGAGATCCCGCACGACCTGTCCGGATATGTAACGACAGGGACGCACGGCAGCGTCGCGTCCGGCCGCATCTCCTATGCCCTCGGCCTCCAGGGCCCGGCGGTGACGGTGGACACGGCGTGCTCGTCGTCGCTGGTGGCGATCCACCTGGCCTGCCAGGCGCTCCGGGCGGACGGGCGGGTGAAGGCGTTCGCGGAGGCGGCGGATGGGACGGGTTGGGGTGAGGGTGTCGGGTTGGTGTTGCTGGAGCGGTTGTCGGACGCGGTCCGTAGCGGGCATCGCGTTCATGCGGTGGGTGTTAGCGCGGCCGAGGTGGACGCGGTGGAGGCGCACGGCACGGGCACGCCGCTGGGCGACCCGATCGAGGCATCCGCCCTCCTCGACGTCTACGGGCGGGAGCGCCCGCCCGGCGAGCCCCTCCGCCTCGGCTCGCTGAAATCGAACATCGGGCACACGCAGGCGGCGGCCGGCGTCGCGGGACTGATCAAGATGGTGCTGGCGATGCGGAACGGTCTGCTGCCGCGCACCTTGCACGTGGACGCTCCGACGTCGGCGGTGGACTGGTCGGCGGGCGGGGTGGAGCTGCTGACCGAGCCGGTGAAATGGCCGCGTGGCGGGCGTCCCCGCCGGGCCGGGATCTCCGCGTTCGGCGTCAGCGGCACCAACGCCCACCTCATCCTCGAAGAACCGCCCGAGACTCCGCCCGCGCCGGACCCCGCGACGGTCCCCGGACCCGTCGCGCTGACCGTGTCGGCTCGCGGCGAGGCCGCCCTGCGCGCCCAGGCGGGACGGCTTCGCGACCACCTCGCCGCGCATCCCGGCACACCCCTGCGCGATCTCGCGTACACGCTGCGCACGGCGCGCGCGGAACTGGAGGAGCGCGCCGCCGTCGTCGCCGCGTCGGCCGAGGCCGCGCTCGCCGGGCTCGGCGCCCTCGCCGGCGGCACCGCCCACCCGGGCGCCGTGCGCGGCACCGCGCCGGTGCGCGGCCGGACGGTGTTCGTCTTCCCCGGCCACGGCTCGCAGTGGGCCGGGATGGCCGCCGGGCTGGCGGACGCCTTCCCCGAGTTCCGCGACCGGTTCGCCGAGTGCGCCGCCGCGCTCGCCCCCTACATCGACTGGTCGCCGTACGACGCGCTCGACGACCCGGCGATGCTGGACCGCGTCGAGGTCGTCCACGTGCTGCTGTGGGCCGTGATGGTCTCGCTCGCCGAGGTGTGGCGGGCCCGGGGAGTCGCGCCGGACGCCGTCGTCGGCCACTCGCAGGGCGAGATCGCCGCCGCGTGCGTCGCGGGCGCCCTCTCCCTGGACGACGGCGCCCGCGCCATCGCCGCACGCGGACTCGCCGTCCGCGAACTGCCCGAGGGCGCGATGGTGTCGGTGGCGCTGCCCGCCGACGAGGTCGCCCGCATGCTGGAACCGTGGGGCGGGCGGCTCGGCGTCGCGGTCGTCAACGGGCCGTCCTCGGTCGTGGTGTCGGGCGACGTCGCGGCCTGCGAGGAGCTGCACGACCACTGCGCGGCCGAGGGCGTGCGGGCGCGGCGCCTGCCCGCCGCGCAGGCCGGGCACTCCCGGCACGTCGAGCCCGCCCGCGAGTCCCTGCTGGAGATCTTCGAGCCGGTCGTGCCGCACGCGGGCGGCGCCGCGTTCTACTCGGCGGTCACCGGAGGACCGCTGGACGCCACGGAGCTGGACGCCGGGTACTGGTACCGCAACCTGCGCGAGCCCGTCCGGTTCGACCGGGCGGCGCGGCGCCTCGTGGACGACGGCTTCGACGTGTTCGTGGAGGTGAGCCCGCATCCGCTGCTCGTCGCGGGGATCGAGGAGACCGCCGAGCACGCGGGCCGCGACATCGCCGTCGCCGCGACGCTGCGGCGCGGCGAGGACGGTCCGGAGCGGCTGCTGCGCGCGTTCGCGGAGGCGTGGACGCGGGGCGTCCCGCTGCGCTGGGACGCCGGGCAGGGGTCGGTCCTCGACCTGCCCGTCTATCCCTTCCAGCATCGCCGCTACTGGGTGGAGGGCGCGTCCAAGGGCTGGAGCGGCGAACTCGGCGCGGTACCGGACGCCCCGGACCCGACGGTGTCCGGCGAGCTGGCGGCCCTGCCTCCGGACGAGCGCCGCGCCCGGCTGCTCGCCCTGGTGCTCGGCGAGGCGGCAGCCGTCCTCGGACACGGCGACGCCGGCGAGATCGACGCGCACCGCACGATGAAGCAGCTCGGCTTCGACTCCCTCGCCGCCGTGACGCTGCGCAACCGGCTCAACGCCGCGACCGGGCTTCGGCTGCCCACCACGCTGGTGTTCGACCATCCGACGCCCGCGGCGGTGGCCGACCACATCGCCGGGCAGATCGCGGGCCTGCGCGACGGCGGCCCGGCCGCGCCGTCCGCCGCCGACGTCATCGACGAGCTCCAGCGGGTGGTGGAGCGCGCCGCCGCCGACGAGGACGCCCGCGCGCTGCTCACCGCCCGGCTGGAGGGGCTGCTGGACGGGCTGCGCCGGGACGGCACCGGACCGGACGAGGCGATGGCCGCCCGGCTGTCCGGCGTGGATGACGACGACGACCTCTTCGCGATCGTCGAGCGCGAGCTCGGCGCCTCCTGATCCGCCGAAAGGAACCGACGAGATGACCGGTGCACCGACCACCGAGCAGCGGCTCCGCGACTACCTCAAGCGCGTCACCGTCGAACTGGCCGACGCCCGCGGCCGGCTCGCCGCCGAGCGGGACCGCGCCCGCGAGCCGATCGCGGTGGTGGCGATGGGCTGCCGTTTCCCGGGTGGTGTGGCGTCCCCGGACGACCCGGGATCTCGCCGCGTGAGGCGTTGGCGATGGATCCGCAGCAGCGGCTGCTGCTGGAGGTGGCGTGGGAGACGATCGAGCGGGCTGGGATCGATCCGGCGTCGCTGCGCGGCACCGCCACCGGCGTCTACGCGGGGGTGGCGGGCAGCGAGTACGCCGCGCTGCTCGACCGGACGGACGACGACGTCGAGGCGCACCGCATGACGGGCGTGGCGGGCAGCGTCCTGTCGGGCCGGGTCGCGTACACCCTCGGGCTGGAGGGCCCGGCGGTGACGGTGGACACGGCGTGCTCGTCGTCGCTGGTGGCGATCCACCTGGCCTGGGTGTTAGCGCGGCCGAGGTGGACGCGGTGGAGGCGCACGGCACGGGCACGCCGCTGGGCGACCCGATCGAGGCATCCGCCCTCCTCGACGTCTACGGGACCGCCCATTCCGCCGACGCCCCCCTCTGGCTGGGGTCCCTCAAGTCCAACGTCGGGCACACGGGCCCCGCCGCAGGTGTCGCGGGGCTGATCAAGATGGTGCTGGCGATGCGGCACGGTCTGCTGCCGCGCACGCTGCACGTGGACGCTCCGACGTCGGCGGTGGACTGGTCGGCGGGCGGGGTGGAGCTGCTGACCGAGCCGGTGAAATGGCCGCGTGGCGAGCGTCCCCGCCGGGCCGGGATCTCCGCGTTCGGCGTCAGCGGCACCAACGCCCACCTCATCCTCGAAGAACCCGCCGCCGAGGACCCCGAAGCGCCCGAGTCCGTCACCGGGCCGGTCGTCCTGCCCCTGTCCGCCCGGGGCGATGCCGCGCTGCGCGCCCGCGCCGCCGACCTGGCCGGCGCGCTGGACGCCCACCCGCAGTGGCCGCTGCCCGCCGTGGCCCGGACGCTCGCCCGGCACCGCGCGGCCCCGGCCGACCGCGCCGCCGTCGTGGCCGCCGACCACGCCGGCGCCGCCGCCGCGCTGCACGCCGTCGCGGCGGGTGACCTCCCCGTCCGGACGCTCCGTGATCCCGGCCGCGTCGCGTTCGTTTTTCCTGGTCAGGGGTCGCAGTGGGTGGGGTTGGGTCGGCGGTTGTTGGTGGAGTCGGAGGTGTTCGCGGAGCGGTTCGGTGAGGTG
>NZ_JOFJ01000044.1 GCF_000718255.1 Spirillospora albida | reverse complement strand
CCTTAATGGAGAGTTTGATCCTGGCTCAGGACGAACGCTGGCGGCGTGCTTAACACATGCAAGTCGAGCGGAAAGGCCCCTTCGGGGGTACTCGAGCGGCGAACGGGTGAGTAACACGTGAGCAACCTGCCCCTGACTCTGGGATAAGCCTGGGAAACCGGGTCTAATACCGGATATGACGTGCTCCCGCATGGGATGTTCGTGGAAAGTTTTTCGGTTGGGGATGGGCTCGCGGCCTATCAGCTTGTTGGTGGGGTGATGGCCTACCAAGGCGACGACGGGTAACCGGCCTGAGAGGGCGACCGGTCACACTGGGACTGAGACACGGCCCAGACTCCTACGGGAGGCAGCAGTGGGGAATATTGCGCAATGGGCGGAAGCCTGACGCAGCGACGCCGCGTGGGGGATGACGGCCTTCGGGTTGTAAACCCCTTTCAGCAGGGACGAAGCGGAAGTGACGGTACCTGCAGAAGAAGCGCCGGCTAACTACGTGCCAGCAGCCGCGGTAATACGTAGGGCGCAAGCGTTGTCCGGAATTATTGGGCGTAAAGAGCTCGTAGGCGGTTTGTCGCGTCCGTCGTGAAAGCCCACAGCTTAACTGTGGGTCTGCGGTGGATACGGGCAGACTAGAGGCAGGTAGGGGAGAACGGAATTCCCGGTGTAGCGGTGAAATGCGCAGATATCGGGAGGAACACCGGTGGCGAAGGCGGTTCTCTGGGCCTGTACTGACGCTGAGGAGCGAAAGCGTGGGGAGCGAACAGGATTAGATACCCTGGTAGTCCACGCCGTAAACGTTGGGCGCTAGGTGTGGGGTCCTTCCACGGATTCCGCGCCGTAGCTAACGCATTAAGCGCCCCGCCTGGGGAGTACGGCCGCAAGGCTAAAACTCAAAGGAATTGACGGGGGCCCGCACAAGCGGCGGAGCATGTTGCTTAATTCGACGCAACGCGAAGAACCTTACCAAGGCTTGACATCGCCGGAAAACCCGCAGAGATGCGGGGTCCTTTTTGGGCCGGTGACAGGTGGTGCATGGCTGTCGTCAGCTCGTGTCGTGAGATGTTGGGTTAAGTCCCGCAACGAGCGCAACCCTCGTTCCATGTTGCCAGCACGTAATGGTGGGGACTCATGGGAGACCGCCGGGGTCAACTCGGAGGAAGGTGGGGATGACGTCAAGTCATCATGCCCCTTATGTCTTGGGCTGCAAACATGCTACAATGGCCGGTACAGAGGGCTGCGATACCGCGAGGTGGAGCGAATCCCTTAAAGCCGGTCTCAGTTCGGATTGGGGTCTGCAACTCGACCCCATGAAGTCGGAGTCGCTAGTAATCGCAGATCAGCAACGCTGCGGTGAATACGTTCCCGGGCCTTGTACACAGGTCGAAGGTGGGGCCGGCGATTGGGACGAAGTCGTAACAAGGTAGCCGTACCGGAAGGTGCGGCTGGATCACCTCCTTTCTAAGGAGCACCAACTGGCCCGTTTTGAAGGTCTTCGGACCGGCCGGGGGGAGTGGGAACGTCGGTGTCGGGTGGGTGGCGGGTTGGACACGCTGTTGGGTCCTGAGGAAACGGGCGTTGAGCCTGATCCCTCGGATCGCGGGACCGGATACCGCTTCACCTGCTATGGGTGGGGCGGTTCTGGTGGGCCCGGTTGTTTTTTGAGAACTGCACAGTGGACGCGAGCATCTCTGGTAGACGGATGAGATGCCGGTGGGCGCATCTTTCGGGGTGTGTTCTTTCTGGTGTTTTGTTCGTTTATCTGCGATTTGTTTTGATCGTTTTGTGTGTTCAAGTTTTTAAGGGCATACGGTGGATGCCTTGGCATCAGGAGCCGATGAAGGACGTGGGAGCCTGCGATATGCCTCGGGGAGTCGGCAACCAGACTTTGATCCGGGGATTTCCGAATGGGGAAACCTGGCACCCGTCATGGGGTGTCGCCGCCGTCTGAATGTATAGGGCGGTTGGTGGGAACGCGGGGAAGTGAAACATCTCAGTACCCGCAGGAAGAGAAAACAATAGTGATTCCGTGAGTAGTGGTGAGCGAAAGCGGATTAGCCTAAACCGTGCGCGTGTGATAGCCGGCAGGTGTTGCGTGTGCGGGGTTGTGGGACCATCCTGGTTCAGCTGCCGCTGGACCGAAGAGTTACAAAATATCGTGGTAGTCGAATGGCATGGGAAGGCCGACCGTAGACGGTGAGAGTCCGGTAGACGAAACTGCGATGTCTCTTGGGTGTGTTCCCGAGTAGCACGGGGCCCGTGAAATCCCGTGTGAATCTGCCACGACCACGTGGTAAGGCTGAATACTTCCTGATGACCGATAGCGGACAAGTACCGTGAGGGAAAGGTGAAAAGTGCCCCGGTGAGGGGTCGTGAAATAGTACCTGAAACCGTGTGCCTACAAGCCGTCAGAGCGTCCTCAATGCCTTCGGGTGTTGTTCGTGATGGCGTGCCTTTTGAAGAATGAGCCTGCGAGTTATGGTGTGTGGCGAGGTTAACCGGTGGCGGGTAGCCGTAGCGAAAGCGAGTCTGAATAGGGCGTTTTAGTCGCATGCTGTAGACCCGAAGCGGGGTGATCTAGCCATGGGCAGGGTGAAGCGCCGGTAAGACGGTGTGGAGGCCCGAACCCACCAGGGTTGAAAACCTGGGGGATGACCTGTGGTTAGGGGTGAAAGGCCAATCAAACTCCGTGATAGCTGGTTCTCCCCGAAATGCATTTAGGTGCAGCGTCGCGTGTTTCTTGCCGGAGGTAGAGCTACTGGATGGCCGATGGGCCCGACAAGGTTACTGACGTCAGCCAAACTCCGAATGCCGGTAAGTGAGAGCGTGGCAGTGAGACTGCGGGGGATAAGCTTCGTAGTCGAGAGGGAAACAGCCCAGATCATCGGCTAAGGCCCCTAAGCGTGTGCTAAGTGGGAAAGGATGTGGAGTTGCCGTGACAACCAGGAGGTTGGCTTAGAAGCAGCCATCCTTGAAAGAGTGCGTAATAGCTCACTGGTCAAGTGATTCCGCGCCGACAATGTAGCGGGGCTCAAGCACACCGCCGAAGCCGTGGCATTCCAACTTGTTTGGGATGGGTAGGGGAGCGTCCTGCAGCCGGTGAAGCCGCCGAGTGATCGAGTGGTGGAGGCTGCAGGAGTGAGAATGCAGGCATGAGTAGCGAATCACACGTGAGAAACGTGTGCGCCGGATGACCAAGGGTTCCTGGGGCAGGCTAATCCGCCCAGGGTAAGTCGGGACCTAAGGCGAGGCCGACAGGCGTAGTCGATGGACAACGGGTTGATATTCCCGTACCCGCTGGTATGCGCCAACGCTGAACCCTCTGATGCTAAGACCCTGAAACCTGGTGGGGGCCTTCGGGCTTCTTCTGGGCGTAGCGGTCGGCCCGAGGGGGTAGTAGGTGAGCGATGGGGTGACGCAGGAGGGTAGCTCAGCCCAGGCGATGGTTGTCCTGGGGTAAGCATGTAGCCCGGGCCGTAGGCAAATCCGCGGTCTGTGAGGGTGAGATGTGATGCCGAGCCGTTTTAGGTGAAGTGAGTGATCCCATGCTGCCGAGAAAAGCCTCTAGTGAGTGTACCGGCGGCCCGTACCCCAAACCGACTCAGGTGGTCAGGTAGAGAATACCAAGGCGATCGGGTGAACTGTGGTTAAGGAACTCGGCAAATTGCCCCCGTAACTTTGGGAGAAGGGGGACCATGTCCGGTGAACGCCTTCGCGGCGGGAGCTGGGGGTGGTCGCAGAGGCCAGGGGGAAGCGACTGTTTACTAAAAACACAGGTCCGTGCGAAGTCGTAAGACGCTGTATACGGACTGACGCCTGCCCGGTGCCGGAACGTTAAGAGGACCGGTTAGGCCCTTGGGTCGAAGCTGAGAATCTAAGCGCCGGTAAACGGCGGTGGTAACTATAACCATCCTAAGGTAGCGAAATTCCTTGTCGGGTAAGTTCCGACCTGCACGAATGGCGTAACGACTTCCCCGCTGTCTCAACCACAGGCCCGGCGAAATTGCAGTACGAGTAAAGATGCTCGTTTCGCGCAGCAGGACGGAAAGACCCCGGGACCTTCACTACAGCTTGGCATTGGCGTTTGGAGCGTCTTGTGTAGGATAGGTGGGAGACTGTGAAGCCGGCACGCCAGTGTCGGTGGAGTCATTGGTGAAATACCACTCTGGTCGTTTTGAGCGTCTAACCCGCACCCGTGGATCCGGGTGGGGGACAGTGCCTGGTGGGTAGTTTAACTGGGGCGGTTGCCTCCCAAAGAGTAACGGAGGCGCCCAAAGGTTCCCTCAGCCTGGTTGGCAATCAGGTGGTGAGTGCAAGGGCACAAGGGAGCTTGACTGTGAGACGGACGTGTCGAGCAGGTGCGAAAGCAGGGCCTAGTGATCCGGCACCGACGTGTGGAAGTGGTGTCGCTCAACGGCTAAAAGGTACCCCGGGGATAACAGGCTGATCTTCCCCAAGAGTCCATATCGACGGGATGGTTTGGCACCTCGATGTCGGCTCGTCGCATCCTGGGGCTGGAGTAGGTCCCAAGGGTTGGGCTGTTCGCCCATTAAAGCGGCACGCGAGCTGGGTTTAGAACGTCGCGAGACAGTTCGGTCCCTATCCGCTGCGCGCGTAGGAGAATTGAGAGGATCTGTCCCTAGTACGAGAGGACCGGGACGGACGAACCTCTGGTGTGCCAGTTGTCCCGCCAGGGGCACGGCTGGTTGGCTACGTTCGGCAGGGATAACCGCTGAAAGCATCTAAGCGGGAAGCCTTCCTCGAGATGAGTTCTCCCTCCCGCATTCGTGTGGGGTAAGGCCCGACCGGTACTAATAGGCCGAGTGGCTTGAACACACTGAACGTTCAAACCGAATCGCTGCAAGAAATGTTCGCGTCCCTGTGTGGTTCCCAGAAAACAAACCGGGAACCCGCTACAACAACAACATATTTTCTGAGCTGACTGCTTGGAACGCCGAGTTTGCCCACCCCTCGCGGGGGGTGGTGCGTTGAGGCGTTCGGTGGCTTTGGCGAAGGG
>NZ_JOFJ01000043.1 GCF_000718255.1 Spirillospora albida | reverse complement strand
CTTGAGGTCCACACCGAGTACCTGGACCGGCAGCAAGCAGCGTAGATCTGCCCGCAGATCACCATCAGTCAGCTGTCCGGAAAGCGCGGGGCCCCTCAATCAGCGTCACGAGGACATCGCCTCCCTGTCCGTGCGCCGCCGATGGCCGAGCCGACGCGTTCCGCCGGCGGCCCGATTCTCCTGACGATCAGTCACCTCATCGCCTATGTCCAGCAGGACACGCGGCCGGGCCGGTCCCAGGGCGGCGTCGGTGACGAGGGCGCGCACGCCGGTCCGGGCAGCACCGAACCGCATGCTGGCCGGTGACCAGGTGCCGAGCTGGATGTTGGCGGGAGCGAGGGCGCGTCCCGGCGGTGCTGTGGGCGAGCAGATCGTTGATCAGGTGGTGCATACGGGTGGCGGCGCGGCGGATCCGCATCAGGCCGTCGGGGGTGGCGGTGCCGTCACGGTGCCGGTCGACGTCTCCGGCCACGAGCTCGATCCACCCGTCGATCGCGGTGAGCGGGGTAAGCAGATCATGGGCGACCACGGCTTCCTTTTGCGTTCGACCAGTCCAAGGAGCCTTTTTCAGCAGGGGTGCGCCCGTAACTCTGCGTTCTTGCGCTTGAGCCTCTTCAGCTCTGCCAACTCCTGGGTCGTGTTCCCCGGTCAAGGCGCCGGCGTCGACCTCGACCCGGTGCACCCTACTGCGCACCGTCTCAGGGTGTTTGACGCCCAACTTGACCGCGACGCCTTCATCACCGACCACTCCCTGGGATAGCCGGCACGGACCTCAGCAGCCCTACGGACCGCTGGGTCTTCCCCCTTTGCATGAGGACCTTGGAAACTTTGATTTTGAGGTTTAGGGGAGAGATGTCATCGATGGCGCTGAAGCGCTATCCGGAGGAGTTCAACGCCGACGCAGTCGCGTTGTACCTGTCGGATCCGGGCAAGGCCTACCGGCAGGTCGCCGGATTTGGGGATCAACCGGGCGACGCTGCGGCAGTGGGTGCGCGACGCCCAGGCAAACGGCACCGCCCCGGCCGGACCCGCGTCGGCACTGCCGTCTCGCTCTCAGCCCGACGTAGGCTGCCTGACGTGCTTGAGGAGAGAATCAGCAGCTCAAGGCCCGAAATCCGGGAGTTGGAGCCAGAGCGCGCCATCCTGCGCAAGGCGGCGAAGTATTTCGCCGCGGAGACGAACTGGTGAACCGCTTCAGTTCGTTGACGACCACGTGGGCGTCTTCGGGGATGAGCGGTTGTGCCGGGTCCTTCAAATGGCCCGCTCCAGTTTCTACCCGGCGAGCGCGACGTGGGCCGCCGCGCGGGTGGCCCACGCCGCGCTCGCCGCCAGGATCCGGGCCATCCACGCCGAGCATATTTAATCGTCAGACAACGGCACCCCGAGGGCTTTACTGATTTCATCGTCGATAGTGAGATAACTATGAAGACCGTAACTGCCGCATGGTTCAACGCAGCCTTTCAGGACTTCTTGCGTGTCGGTCACGTATTGCTTCTTAACGGGGTCGTGGAAGCAGTGGACAGGCAGCTTATCCTGTGATTCGACTGGACGGTTTTCGATGGTCTCGAAATATCCTTTTTGCCATGGCTGGCGATTGATAAACGCCGGTGCAATAAGCAGGCGATCGGGAGTGAGTCCATCCGGGACCGGCGCCTTGGACTTCGAGCGTACATCGTAGACGTAGATAAGCAGGCAACCGGGCATCGGGGCATCCCCCAGTGGGATGTCAATCCTGATGACTCTCCCAAAGAGGTACTGGTCCACAGCCGGAACTTTGAAGGTGAAGATGTCTCCGACCTTCTGCTTGCGTCGAGAAGGGCTAATTATCTCCATATTCGGCATTTGAAGCAGGACCTCCTAAAAGCCACGCACTCTGAGCCATGCCTCTCCCCATTCTACCGCCCGGCGGTAGTACTCCCCTCGCTTCGGGCTGATACTGTTGATCTTGTTAAGATACTGGGGATTCCGGTTGATCATCGCTTGTTCGATCGCACGCGCTTCACCGCGGGTGACTGGCTTCTCTGTCATCGCCCTCAAGATGAACCGTTCACCATGCTGGGCCTGTCGCCTCGTCAGGCTGTTGGTGATACCGACATAGACGTCGTCACTGCCCTTGAATCCTTGGTAGACATGGTAGTTTTTTCGGGCATTGGCGCCTGCTCTGAGTCCAGCCGGCAGTCCCCTTGCAAGAACCCTGAAGATCGCACCCATGTTGGCCGTCAGAATGCGCGGTTCGGCGCCACCACACCAGTCTGGATGCTTCGTGCAGATGCCCTCATGGACCTGGTATTCCAGATCTTCATTACCGTGTCCGATTTGGTTGTCGCATTCCGCTGGACCCATTTCGCAGGCGTCTTGCATTGCCGCGTTCAATGCATCCCAAGAGGGGGCGAGAATGAGGTCCCCAGCCACGTGCAAATTAGGAATATCTGCGAACGTGGGGGGCGGCTTAGGGGTGCTCTTCTGGACGGGTGGTTTCGGGGCGAGCTGCTTCGCTGCAAGCTGCTGGCCGTGGGTGGTGTGGCCCGGGTGATTGTTTTCGACCCAGTTGTTGCGTGGGGTGTCGTCGGTGACGCGGGGGGTGGTGTTCTTGCATTCGGCGGGGGTTGCGCAGGCCATCAGGCCGGAGGGGTCGCTCTTGGTGATGGGGCTGTTGGCGCTGTAGGCGTAGCCGTTCCAGGATTGGGGGTCTGCGGGGTCGAAGATGGGGTCGACCGCGGTGAAGCGTCCGGTGTTGGGGTTGTATTCGCGGGCGCCGAGGTGGGTGAGGGCGGTGGTGTCGTTGGTGCCGCCGACGAAGCCCTTGTCCAGGGGGGTGGGCCAGGTGCCGTTGGTGCCGCGGGGTTGGCCGAAGGGGGTGTAGCGGCGTCGGGCGGTCTTGGTGGGGTCGGCGGCGTCGATGGTGGCCTGGGTGGTGCCTTGGTGGTCGGCGGGCAGGTAGGTGACGCCGGTGGTGGTGCGTGTGGCGATGGTTTCGCCGGTGTGGGTGTAGTAGCGGGTGCCGGTGGGGGTGGTGGCGCCCTTGGCGAGTTTCACCTCGGTGCCGGGCAGGTAGAGGGTGGTGCCGGTGGGGTCGCGGCGGATGAGCCGGTCGCCGTCGGCGGTGTAGACGAAGCTGGTGTTGCCCTTGCCGTGGTCCGCCCCGAAGATTCCGGACAGCTCTGTTTGCGGTTGCTTCACGCTGTGAGCTGTAGGTCCTGATACTCGGCGTACGCCTGGTTCGGAGTTTTGTATCCGAGTCCTGAATGACGTCTGCGGGAATTGTACCAGAGCTCGATGTATCTCGCGATGTCACGGCGCGCATGTTTCCGGGTCGGATACTGTGTGCGATGGACGCGTTCGTTCTTCAGCGCAGCGAAGAAGGATTCGGCCATTGCGTTGTCGTAGCAGATTCCCGTCCGACCGGCCGATTGGCGGAGCCCGAGCCGGCGTAGCGTGGCGGCGAACTTGGCGGAGGTGTAATTACTGCCGCGGTCGCTGTGGAAGATCGCCTGGTCGGCGAGCTTGTGGTTGCGGGCGGCCATCTCGATGGCCTTCTCGATGAGCGGGGTCTTGTAATGGTCGTCGATCGCCCAGCCGATGACCGCCTTGGTGTAGCAGTCGATGACGGTGGCGAGATAGATCCATCCTTCCCACGTTGGGATATAGGTGACGTCGCCGACGAGTTTGTGTCCGGGGGCGGCGGCGGTGAAGTCGCGGGCCACCAGGTCGGGCAGGTGCCCGGCGGTACCGTCCTGTTCGGTCAGGGCCGCCCGCCAGGGCCCGGGCTGGCAGGGCACCAGGCCCAGCTCGCGCATGATGGCGCGGACCAGTTCCGGGCCGGCGGGCACACCTGCGTCGGCCAGGTCGGCATGGATCCGCCGGTACCCGTAGGTGCCGTCGGAGGCCTCGAAGTAGTGCCGGACCAAGACTGTGAGTCCCTCGCGGCGGCGAGCGGTCGCCGACTCCGGGCGGGTGCGCCATTCATAGAAGCCGGACCGGGAAACCCCCAGCCATGCGCACATGCGCACGATCGTCGGGCTCTTGCCCTCGACGAGCACGGACGGGTTGGCGTACTCCGCATCGATGAACTCGTACTTCGAGGTCACCGTTGCTCCTTCGCGAAGTACGCCGCCGCTTTTTTCAGGAACTCGATCTCCATGCGCAGTTCCCGGATCTCGCGTTCCTGTTCCTTGAGGGGCCCCGCGCTTTCCGGACAGCTGACTGATGGTGATCTGCGGGCAGATCTACGCTGCTTGCTGCCGGTCCAGGTACTCGGTGTGGACCTCAAG
>NZ_JOFJ01000042.1 GCF_000718255.1 Spirillospora albida | reverse complement strand
TTGAGGTCCACACCGAGTACCTGGACCGGCAGCAAGCAGCGTAGATCTGCCCGCAGATCACCATCAGTCAGCTGTCCGGAAAGCGCGGGGCCCCTCAGCCTCGACTACCGGGTCGGGCAGCCGGCGAAGCATCCTGATCAGCGTCATCCGGCTCACCGAGGCCGCCAAGTGCCCGGCCAGCCGGGCACCGGCACGGCCGCCCAGGGCCAGCGAGATCGCCTGCAACGCCGCCGAGGCTCCGAGACTGCGCCGGCCATAACGGACCGTCAACCCCGGGACCTGCTCGACGAACGTCTTCTTGGCGCAGGAGTCGTTGCGGCACAAGAACCGGTGAACTCGCAGGTGGATCAGTAGCTCCTGGCCACCGACAGCGGTATCGGACAACCGCCGCTCGTAGTGGCTGTGCAGCCGCCGGGACCGCACTCCACACCCCGGACACGCCGCCTCGGTGGTGCCGGTCCTGGCCCGCAGCCGGATCGTCGCGCCGGAACAGATCACCTGGTCAACGCACACACGCGCGAGATGAGGAAACAGGCCAGCCAGCAACTCCTTGATCGACACGCTGCAGATGCTCGTGATCAACAAGCGCGCTACCGGCCAGAACACCCAAACCGTGACCTACTCGACGGCCCGATCACGGAAAGTGTGCCTGATCCAGTCTTCACGCGTCGTCGACAGATTCCCGCCCAGACGCGCACCCGACACGCACGGCATCCCAACCCTGAGCCGGGCCGACCAGGAGACGGCCTGAGCAGGGCGAGAACCAGGCAGTCGACGACAACGATCCGGCCTCGGGGGCTTCACCGGCACTCGCATCAGATGCGAAAAATTCGCATCAGACGGGAACGCTTGAGAGCAGGTCGCAGTGGATTGCTCGGGAGCCGGACCGGCGGGGCTTCACCTGGCCAGCGACACTGGGCTCCACGTCCTCCGCATCGGATGCCAAGGAACCCAAGTTCCCAAACCGGTTCGGAACGAGGGCCGCCGCCCGTTCAGCCGGACGAGGCCGACGGCGCGGCCAGGTCCACCGCGACGTGCAGCGGCGTGCGCAGGCCGATGGCCTGGGCGAGGTGCGCACCGAACGCGGCGGCGGTCCGGATGTTCAGCTTCCCGGCGACCATGGCCACCGGCCAGAGCAACCTCGACGCGTCCGCGGGGACAGCCTCGGGGACACCGCGGGGACAGTCCCTGCAGACATTGCCCATGCAGGTCAGAGCCTTGATCGGGCCGCAGCGGGGACAGCAGGGACACCGGGGACAGGGACATGTCCCCGGCGACTCGAAAGAGCAGCGAGCCGGACGGGACTGCCGCTTGTTCAGCCGGGCGCGGCCCGCGGGACGGGCAGTGCGGCGCGGATCTCCAGCCGGGTGTGCACGCCGGTCAGGTTCAGCAGGCGCCATCCGGCCGGCGGGGTTCAGCGGCACCAGGCCGTCGCCCTCGCCGTTGATCCACTTCCACACGATGATGAGTTCGCGCAGACCGGAGGAGCCGCAGAACCGCAGCGCGGCCAGGTCCACCGCGACGTGCGGCCAGGCGCGCATACCGATGGCCTGGGCGAGGCACACACCGAACGCAGCGGCGGTCCAAGCATCCAGCTCCCGGCGACCATGACCACCGGCCACAACAACTTCGACGCGCCCGCCGGGGACAGCCTCAGGGACACCGCGGGGACAGTCCCCGGGGACATTGCCCATGCAGGTCAAAGCCTTGATCGGGCCGAACGGGGACAGCAGGGACACCGGGGACAGGGACATGTCCCCGGCGACTCGAAAGAGCAGCAGGCCGGACGGGGCCGCCGCTGTCCAGCCGGGCGCGGCCCGCCGGACGGGCAGTGCGGTCCGGACCTCCAGCCGGGTGTCCACGCCGGTCAGCCTCAGCATCCGCGCCATCCGGCGGGCGGGGTTCAGCAGCACCAGGCGGCCGCCCGCGGCGTGGATTCACTTCCACGCGCTGATGAGTTCACGCAGGCCGGAGGAGTCGCAGAACGCCACAGCGGCCAGGTCCACCTCGACGCGGGGTGGGCTACGAAAATCGATGGCCTGGGTGAGGTGCGCGCCGAATGCGGCAGCGGTCCCGATGTTCAGTTCCCCGGCGACCGTGACCACCGGCCACAGCAACCTCGACGCGTCCGCGGGGACAGCCTCAGGGACACCGCGGGGACAGCACCTGCAGACATTGCCCATGCAGGTCAGAGCCTTGATCGGGCCGAGGCAGGGACAGTGGGGACACCGGGGACAGGGACATCTCCCTGACGACTTAGAAGGGCAGCGTGTCGGTGGAGGGTCTGTGCATCGAGCAGCGTCTCACCTGCGTTGCGAAGCTTCTACGACGTGTGCGCCCCTCTTGATCGAATCCCTACCGGGTGCGATAGTTCGGGGCCTGTCCTTCGGCGACTCTGATCGGGAAGGCGGCGTCGCGGGTGATATTGGGCAAGGGCGTCGGGTTGGAGTTGGCGCTTCTGGTCCAGGTCGCTCTCCAGACCACGATGACGGTCATGGAGAAGGCCGAGTCGGGCTGGTGCGCCGACGACTGGAGGAAACGGTGAGTGCAGCGCTGGCTGCCAGCGCTGCGCCTCGCCGTCCCGGCGGAGGAACTCGTCTGGCCGTTCGGGTCTCGCGTGATCCGGTATCCGAACACCTACCCGGTCGTGTGAAACCCGGCTCGCGCCGTAACGCGTCCGGGACGAGATCGCAGCGGGCCGGAACGAGACACCGGATTCCCGTTCCGGCCAGCGCGGCAGACGCCACAGAAATCGAATCCGTCCAATCTGGCCAGATTAGCAGATTGTTGCGCTAAGGGCTGCGTCCCGGGATGAGGTGCCGACCACGGCTTTAGTGCAGCCGGGCGCCTTTTTCCATAACTGGGTGGACTGGTCCCAGTAAGACAGTGCCCGGGCATCCAGCGAGAATGTCACCTTGGCCGATTGGCCCGGGACAAGAAGCATTTTACTGAAGCCCTTGAGCTGACGGGGCGGCTGGGGGGCGCCGACGGCGGCTCTCAGGCCCAGGTACAGCTGCGGGACGGCATAGCCAGGACGTTTGCCGGTGTTGGTGACGGTGGCTGTGACGGTCGTGCGAGTGGCCTTCAGATTCGACAGTTTGAAGGTGGTGTAGGACAGGCCGTGGCCGAACGGAAATGCCGGGGTGAGGTTGCGGGTGTCGTAATGGCGGTAACCGACAAATATGCCTTCGGCGTAGACGGCCTTGTCGTCGGTGCCGGGGTAGTGAGCGGGGTTTCCGGCGGCAGGGGCATCGGTGGCGCGGGCAGGGAAGCTGACCGGTAGGCGTCCGCCAGGATCGACGTCGCCGTACAGGACGCGGGCGATGGCGGCGCCGCCGTGGCCACCGGCGTACCAGGCCTGGACGATGCCACGGACCTTGGCGGCCCAGGGAGTGAGGACCGGCCCGCCGGTTTGCAGGACCACGATGGTGTTCGGGTTGGCTTTGGCGACCTCGGTGATGAGTTTTTCCTGGTCGCCTAAGGTCTTGTCCTTGGCGCCAGCGCACTTCAGGGTCAAGCAAGTGATGTCGGCGTCCTCGGCGCGGGCGTCGGCCACGACCACCACGGCGACCTGTGCGTTACGCGCGGTTCGCACTGCAGCGGCTAGGTTCTGGCCGTCCTGGTAGGTGACCGCTCCGGCGCCGCCGCGGGCGGCGATGCCCTGGCGCGGGGTGATAGTGGAGACGGGCTTAACGTACATCGAGCCGATGCCGCTACGAAACTGGTCGGCGGCCTTACCAATGACAGCGACCTTGGTCCCGGACCTGAGCGGCAGCACATTGCCGTTGTTCTTCAACAGGGTGATTCCCTGCTCAGCGAGTTTCTGCGCAGTGACGGCGTGTGCCCGGTAGTCGATACTCCCGGTGTTCGCGCGCTGTGGCCGGTCGAACATTCCGTAGGAGAACATTGTCCGCAGCCGAACGGTCAGCGTCCGATCGATATCGGACCATGTGACCGTGCCTTTGTTCAGGGAGGCGCGCAGCAGGGGAGGTGTGTAGAAGGCGCCGACCGGCATCTCCAGATCCAGCCCAGCCTTCAGCGAGCCGTCGGTGTTCTTCACCGCTGCCAGCCAGTCGCTGACGACGAACCCGTCAAAGCCCCACTGCTTGCGTAGTACGGTGCTCAGCAATGCGGTGTTGGAGCAGCTCGGCTGCCCGTTGACCAGGTTGTAGCCGCACATCACGGTGGCGACCTTGGCCTCCCGGACGGCGGCCTCGAACGGCGGTAGGTAGATCTCGCGCAGCGCACGCTGAGAGATCACTGCGTTGACGCCGTAGCGGTTGGCCTCCTGGTTGTTAGCGGGGAAGTGCTTGACCTGCGCCATCAATCCGGCATTCTGCACGGTTCGGATCCAGGAGACGCCCATGCGCGCGGCCAGCAGTGGGTCCTCGCCGTAGGACTCGAAAGTGCGGCCGCCCTGCGGCACGCGCATAAGGTCGGTCGCCGGGCCCAAAATGATGTCATTGCCGCGCCGAGCGGCCTCGTCGGCCACCACACCGGCGGCGGTGGCGGCGGCGCGCGTGTCGAAGGTGGCGGCCAACGACAATCCCGCAGCCAGTGCGGTGTTGGGGCCCTGCTTGAGTCCCATCGACCCAGCGTCCACCAGGTGCAGATCGGGAATGCCGAGCCGGGCGACGCCGTGGACTGTTCCAGCCCGGAACGCCGGGTCGTCGGCTGCACGCAGCGGACCGACCAGATCATCACCTGCCATCAGGTTGAGTTTCTCGTCGTCGGTCATGGCCCTCACGACAAGAGTGGTGAGGTTCCCCCCGTAGCACGGACAGCTGGGGTGAGATGGGTCAGGTGGTCGGGCTCGAGGTTCGGTGTCGTTCCTCGTAGTCCATCGGGCTCAGCATT
>NZ_JOFJ01000041.1 GCF_000718255.1 Spirillospora albida | reverse complement strand
GTGGACCATCTGGCGGCAGGCTTGGCGCAGTACCCAGGCGCCGATCTGGACGATGGTGCCGTTGCGTTCGGCGACGGGGTAGACCAGGAACAGTTCGCCGCGGGTGAAGCCTTGCTGGCCAGCCCGATGCTGGCGTGCACCAGCAGGTCGTGGCCGAGCGCGTTGACGATCCCGCTCAGGGCGGCGGAGATCCGGTCCAGGACGGCGTCGATCTCGTCGGGGGAGACGTCTCGTAGGAGGACGGCGAATTCGTCGCCGCCCAGACGGGCGACCAGGTCGTGGGGGCGGACGCAGTTGCGCAGGCGGCCTGCGATCGCCACGAGCAACGCGTCGCCGACGGCGTGGCCGAGGCGGTCGTTGATGGCTTTGAAGTCGTCCAGGTCGATCAGGGCCAGGGCGACCCGGTGGCCGCCCGGACCTGCCAGGGCGTGCTGGGTGTGCTCGACCAGCAGCGCCCGGTTCGCCAGCCCGGTCAGCGCGTCATGACCCGCCTGATACGCCAGTTCCTCCTGCACACGATGAATCTCGGTGACGTCCCGCAGATTGCTGACGATGCCACCGACGTTGGGATCGTCGATGGAGTTGGTGGCGTACAGCTCCGCCAGCCGCCATGACCCGTCGCCGTGGCGCATGCGGACCTGGCAGGTGTACGTGCCGCCCGGGTCGGCCAGCAGCTTCGCGACATGGTCCGCCATGACCAGCGGGCCAGCTCGCCCATGCTCGCGTCCAGGCGGTCCAGCAGGCTCCCGATGTCGTGGAACGCGATGATCTGCCGCAGCACCACCAGGCCGGTCAGCAGGATCACGCCGCCGACGATGACCCCGCTGGGGCCCTCGGCCGACCGCAGTGAGATCAGGAGCAGCGCGTAGGCGCCGCCGACCGCGGCGTAGGGCAGCCTGCTGTAGGGGCGGCGGCGCCGCGGCAGGGTCGGCTGCGCCGCCGCCCGGCGCTGGATGCCGGTGCCGAGGGCGGCCAGCAGGCTCGCGACCGGAAGGCCGAGGTGGGTGGCGGACAGGTGGGGCCGGCTTTCCGCGAAGTAGCCGATGAGCGCGCCGATGACGCAGGCGAGCAGGACCGCGGCGCCGAGCGCCCACAGGGCGCGGCGGTCCAGCGGCCCGGCGCCGGTGAGCGCCAGCTTGATGGCGACCAGCCCGATCGCCAGACCCAGCACGATCATGGTGAGCGCGGAGCCCTCGACCCCGTCCGCCGCTGTCGGCAGGTCTCCCCGCAGGGCGAGGTAGTACCAGAGGTACAGTCCGCCGCCCAGGATGAGGACGCCCGCGTCCAGCCCCAGCGTCAGCCATTCGCCCGCGGACCGCCGGGGGATCGGGATCATCAGCAGCGCCCAGACGAACATGAGGCTGCCGATCCCGTACATGCCCATGGCGGCGGGGCTGACGTGGGAGCCGAGCGCGTCCGGTCCGATGAGCGAGTCGGCGGCGTCGATCGCGCTTCCGATGGCGACCAGGCCGACCGCCACGCCGAGCCGTCCCCAGAACAGCCGCGCCGGCCCGCGCATGTCGTGGGCGGTCCGCAGGCACGTGTACGCGGCGGTCGCCGTGGCCAGGACGGGCGGGATCCAGGCGACGAGGGGCAGCGGCATGCCGTCGGCCGTCCGGACGAACCACACCCCGGCGAAGACGGTGAGAGCGGCGATCAGCAGGAGCGGGGCATGCCGGAGGAGGGCGCGTGGGGCCCCCGCCCGCTCCGCGCCCCCGTCCGGCGTGACGGTCGCTTCTTCCGAGGACATCGCCGGTTCCCATCGGCGGCCGTCCCGCGGACCTGAGACCGTGCGCGGGCGGGGTTCAGCTCCGGAGGGCGGCGCCTCCGGGGACCAGCCGCGCGCGGTTCCGCCAGGCGCGCTCCACGTCGCGGGTCAGCGCGGGATAGACGATGAGGTACCGGAACGGCGCGATGAGGGCCATGTAGAGCCGTCCGAGCCGTCCGTTGGGCTTGACCAGCACCGCCATCCGCAGCTCGTGGCCGCCGTCGTGCGAGGGTGCCCAGCCCAGGTGCATGAGGGTGTGGACGGTCTTGTTCGCCAGCTCGCGGACGCACTCGTCCCCAAGCTCGTAGACCGGGGTGAACGGGGCGACCTCGCCGCAGGAGGGGTCCGCGGTGGCCCGCAGGTCGTCCGGCAGCCGTTCGCGCAGGGGCCGCACCCGCCCCCCGAGGCTCTCCCGGTCGCGGTCCCAGCCGAACAGGGCGCCGAGCTTCCAGCGCACCGCGAACAGGAACCGGACCGGAAGGGGCTGGGCGTCGATCCCCGCGCCCGCCGCCAGTGCCGCCAGCATCAGCGGGAAGTCGTCCGGCCCGGCGCCGGGGGTGCGGTAGGACCACACGTCCTCGACCCGGAAGTCCCGGGCGAACTCGTGGATCCGCCACGGGTGCCCGGTGTGGGCCGTTCGGGGGAGTCTCATGGGTGCCTTTCCCGGGACCGCCGCGCATCCCGTTCTGTACGCTTGCGTATAACGCGAGCCTAGACGTGGATATACGGTGGCGTATATCCCGGGACGAGTGAGGTGGGGCACATCGTGGGCGCTGCGCGCACACCGCGCGAGAAGTGGATCGAGGAGGGCCTGCGTGCCCTGGCCGAGGGCGGCCCCGACGCCGTCCGGATCGAGGCCCTCGCCAAGCGGCTCGGCGTCACCAAGGGCGGCTTCTACGGCTACTTCGCCGACCGCGGCGCGCTGCTGGAGGCCATGCTGGACCTCTGGGAGCGGGAGAGCACCGACGAGGTGATCGCCCAGGTCGAGCGGGAGGGCGGCGATCCGAAGACCAAGATCGAGCGCGCGGGCATCCTCACCTTCTCCGGCGACCGGCTGCTCCCCATCGACCTGGCCGTCCGCGACTGGGCCCGGCGCGACGAGGCGGTCGCCGCGCGCCTGCGGCGGGTCGACGGGGTGCGCATGGCCCTGCTCCGCGAGATGATCGGCACCTTCTGCTCCGACCCCGACGAGGTCGAGGCCCGCAGCCTGATCGCGTTCTGCGTGGCGATGGGGCACCATTTCCTCGCCGCCGACCACGGGGGCCGCACCCGGCTCGAGGTCCTGATCCGCGCCGGCGACGTGATCCTCGACCGCTGAACCCCGGCCCGGCCGTCAGCAGGCCGTCGTGGCCACGGCCGGGGCCTGCGGCGCCTTCGGCGTCCTGGCGAGGGTGAGGCGCTCCAGGACCCAGAGCACCCCGGTTCCGGCGGAGAGGGCGGCGCCCACGGCGCACACGGCCGTCCAGCCGCCGCGAGCCCAGACGACCGAGGTCAGCGCGGAGCCCGCCGCGCCGCCGACGAAGAAGGCGGTCATGAAGGCGGAGTTGATCCGGTTGCGCACCTCCGGCCGCAGCGCGTAGAGGACGTTCTGGCTGCTGTTGACCACCGCCTGATGCGCAAGGTCCAGCAGGAGCACCCCGGCGATCAGCCAGCCGAGCGAACCGGCCCCGGCGGCGATGGCCGGCCAGGAGAGCACGAGCAGCACCGTCCCCACCCCGGTGACCGCCTGGGCGCGGCCGCGGTCGGCCAGCCGTCCCGCCACCGTCGCGGTCAGCGCGCCCACGACGCCGACCAGGCCGAAGAGCCCGATGGACGACTCCGACCAGCCGTACGGCGACCGCGCCAGCAGGAACGTCAGCGCCGTCCACAGAGAGGTGAACGACGCCAGGCTCAGCGCGCAGATCCCCGCCCGCCACCGCAGCAGCGGCTCGTCCCGGAACATCGCCATCGTCGAGCGCAGCAGCCGCGGGTAGGACAGGCGGGGGCCGTCCGCGGCGATCCGCGGCAGGAAGACGTGCAGCAGCACGGCCATCAGCGCCATCAGGGCCGCGTGCACCCAGTAGACCGTCCGCCATCCGCCCAGTTCGGACAGGGCGCCGGACGCGGTGCGCGCCAGCAGCACGCCGAGCAGCAGCCCGGTCATCACCGTGCCGACGACCTTCCCGCGCTCGGCCGGGTCCGCCAGCGCCGCCGCGAACGGCACCACGACCTGCGCGCCCACCGAGGTCACCGCGGCCAGGGCCGTCCCGGCCAGGAGCATCGTGCCGCTGCCGGCGGTCGCCGACACCAGCAGGAACACCGAGGTCGCCGCGTAGAGGGCCACGGTGAGCCGCCGCCGGTCGACCAGGTCGCCGAGCGGCACCAGCAGGATCAGGCCCACCGCGTACCCGACCTGCGCGGCCGTCACCGTCAGCGCCGCCAGGGTCGGCCCGAGCCCGAGTTCGCGGCCGATCAGGTCGAGCAGCGGCTGCGCGAAGTAGTTCCCCGCGACCGTCAGCCCGGCCGCCGTCGACATGAGCAGGAGGAGACCTCTCTTCATGCCTCCCACCCTCGACGACGGACGATCAATGAGTCCAACGCATATTTGTCATCCGAGCGATCGTGATCCACGATCGATACATGGAGCTCCAGCAGATGCGCTACGTCGTCGCCGTCGCGGAGACCAGCAACTTCACCCGCGCCGCCGAGCGGTGCCGTGTCGTCCAGTCGGCGCTGAGCCACCAGATCGCCCGGCTCGAGCGCGAGCTGGGCGCCCGGCTGTTCGAGCGCACCAGCCGCCGCGTCCGGCTGACCCCCGCCGGCGAGGCGTTCCTCCCCGCCGCCCGCCAGGCGCTGGACGCCGCCGAGCGCGCCCGCGCCGAGGTGGCGGCCGCCGCCGGCGAGATCCGGGGCCGGCTCGCCGTCGGCGCCATCCCCACCGTCACGGCCGTCGACCTGGCAACCGCGCTGCACCGCTTCCACCTGCGGCATCCGCAGGTGCGGATCACCCTGCGCTCGGGCGGCAGCGAGGAGCTGACCGACCAGGTGCGGGAGGGCGTCCTGGACGCCGCCTTCCTGGGGCTCCCGCTGGGCGTCCGGCCGGTGGGCGTCCAGGGCCGCGAGCTGGCCCGCGGCGACCTCGTCGCCCTGGTGGCGCCCGACCACCCCCTCGCCGGAAGGTCCCACGCCGAGCTGAGCCTCCTGGCGGACGAGCCGTTCGTCGACTTCCCGGCGGGCACCGCCGCGCGCGCCCAGTCGGACGCCGCCTTCACCGCGGCGGGCGTCCGGCGCGAGGTCGCCTTCGAGATCACCACGCCCGACTTCATGACCCGCCTGATCCGGCAGGGCCTCGGCATCGGGATGCTGCCCGCCGCCTTCGCGGCCGGCCTGGGCCTGCCGACCGTCCGGCTGAGCGACGCCCCGGCCCGTGTGGAGCACCTCGTCTGGAACCACCCGTCTCCGGCCGCCAAGGCGTTCCTCGACGCGCTCGCCGAATGAGCCGCGCTGCTCTGAGCGGATCCGCCGTGGGCGGATATGCCTGTGACCCGGGCGCGCTCTGGCGCAGAGTGAATGGCATGAGCGAGGAACAGAGAATCCCGTTGTTCAACGAGAGAATGCGGCGCGAGCTCTACCAGCAGCGCGTTCTCGTGCTCGATGGCCCGCTGGACGACGACAATGGCACTCTTCTGGCGGCGCAGCTGATCAGCCTGGCCCGGCAGAATTCGTCCGACATCACCCTGTGGATCCATTCCCCCGGCGGGTCGGTGCCGTCGATGCTCGCGATCCGCGACGTCATGCGCCTGCTCCCCTGCGACGTCGCCACGGTCGTGCTCGGCATCGCCTACAGCGCCGGGCAGTTTCTGCTGTCGGCAGGAACCCGCGGCAAGCGCCGCGCCCTGCCGCACGCCCGCGTACTGATGCACCAGGGCTCCGCCGGCATCGCCGGCGCCGCCGTCGACATCGAACTACAGGCCAACGACCTGCGGCACACCCGCGACACGGTGCTCGGCCTCATCGCCGACGACACCGGCCAGCCCATTGACCGGATCTTCGAGGACTCGCTGCACGACCGCTGGTACACCGCGCGGGAGGCACTCGAGTACGGGTTCATCGACACGATCGTCAGCGGTTTCGACGAGATCGCGCCCGCCCCCCACCCCGTCGGGCTCGGTGCCCGATGAGCACCTACACGATCCCGAACGTCATCGCGCAGCACCCCCGCGGTGAGCGCATCATGGACGTCTACTCGCACCTGCTGACCGAACGCATCATCTACCTCGGCACCGCCATCGACGCGGGCGTCGCGAACGCCCTCGTCGCGCAGCTGCTCCACCTGGAGGCCGACACCCCCGACAGCGACATCCAGCTCTACATCAACTGCGAGGGCGGCGACCCGAGCGCGATGCTCGCCGTGTACGACACGCTGCGCTACATCCGCCCGCAGGTCGCGACGACATGCGTGGGGCAGGCGGTCGCCGTCGGCGCCGTCCTCCTCGCCGCGGGCACCCCCGGCAAGCGCGCCGCGCTCCCCCACACCCGCGTCGTCCTGCACCAGCCGACGGGGCAGGGCCGCGGAGCGATCCCCGACCTCATCCTCCAGGCGGACGAGGTCGTCCGCGTCCGCGCGGACATCGAGCGGATCCTGTCCCGGCACACCGGGCAGGACACCGCGACGCTGCGCACCGACACCGACCGCGACCGCGTCTTCACCGCCAAGGCGGCCCTGGAGTACGGCCTCATCGACCACGTGCTCGAGGAGCGGCAGCGCGGCAACGCGGCCGTCAGGCGGAGCGAGGTTCCTGCCGGGCTTGCCGGACGATGAGTGCGTCGATGTCGTCTGCCGGGAGGGGTTTGGCGAAGTGGTAGCCCTGGGCGAGGCGGTAGCCCATTTGGTGGAGGCGGTGGGCTTGGGGGGCGGTTTCGACGCCTTCGGCGACGGTGGTGAGGTTGAGGGCGTGGGCGATTTGGGCGATGGAGGTGGCGATGGCGGCTTG
>NZ_JOFJ01000040.1 GCF_000718255.1 Spirillospora albida | reverse complement strand
CGGCATGACCAGCCGTTCCATGTGCTGGGGTCGGACGCGGCCGGTGTGATCGTCCGCACGGGTGCGGGCGTCCGCCACTGGAAGACCGGCGACCACGTCACCGTCGCCTGCACCTACGTCGACGAGCAGGAACCCGACACGCACGGCGACGGGATGCTCGGTGCCGAGCAGCGCATCTGGGGCTATGAGACGAACTTCGGCGGCCTCGCCCACTACACCGTCGTGCGCGCGAGCCAGATCCTCCCGAAGCCGGCGCACCTCACCTGGGAGGAGGCCGCCGCGAACCCGCTCTGCGCGGCGACGTCCTACCGGATGCTGATCAGCCCGCGCGGCGCGCACATCAAGCAGGGCGACATCGTCCTCGTGTGGGGCGCGGCCGGCGGGCTCGGCGGCTACGCGGTGCAGCTCGTCCGCGCTGCGGGCGGCATCCCGGTCGGGGTGGTGAGCTCGCCCGAGAAGGCGGAGATCGCGCGCCGGCTCGGCGCGGAGGTCGTCGTCGACCGCGCGGACATCGGCATGGCCGGGCCCGACGCCCGGCACGCGGACGCGATCGACGCGGGCAAGCGCCTCGGCCGCATCATCCGCCGCGAGCTCGGCGAGGACCCGCACGTCGCGTTCGACTGCGTCGGCCGCGCCACGTTCGGGATCTCGGTGTTCGTGGTGCGGCGCGGCGGGACCGTCGTGACGTGCGGCTCCAGCACCGGCTACGAGCACCTGTACGACAACCGCTACCTGTGGATGAACGTCAAGCGCATCATCGGCAGCCACTCCGCCAACTACCAGGAGTCCGCCGAGTGCGACCGGCTCTTCCGGATGGGCCGCATCGTGCCGGTGCTGTCGCGGGTCTACCCGCTGTCGGAGGTCGGTGAGGCGGCGCGCCTCGTCCAGGAGAACGGGCACGTCGGCAAGGTCGGGGTGCTCTGCATGGCCCCGCGGGAGGGACTCGGCGTAACCGACCCGGACCGGCGCGCGCGCATCGGCGCGCAGCGCCTCAACCCCATGCGCGAGGTGACGGCATGACGCGGGACGGCGCCGCACGGCCCACCGGGATCCTCGCGACCGGGTCCTACGTCCCCAAGCAGGAGGTCACGAACGAGGAGGTCGCCGCGCGGGTCGGCGTCGATCCGCAGTGGATCGCGGACCGGACGCAGATCACCGGGCGCCGCTGGGCGGCCCCGGACGAGGCCGCGTCCGACCTGGCCGTCCAGGCGGGGCTGCGCGCCCTGGAGGCGGCCGGGGTGGCCGCCGGTGAGGTGGACTACCTCATCGTGTCCACCGGCACCGGCGACTCGCCGCAGCCGCCGACGTCCTACCTCGTCCAGGACGGCATCGGCGCCCGCGACGCCGCGTGCTTCGACATCAGCGTCGCGTGCAGCGGCTTCGTGTACGGCATCGAGCTGGCCCGCGCGCTGCTGCTGGACCGGCCGGACGGGATCGCGCTCGTCATCGCCGCCGAGGTGTACTCGCGCTTCGCCGACTTCTCCGACCGCCGCACCTGCGTGCTGCTCGGCGACGGCGCCGGCGCGGCCGTGATCGGCGCGGTGGAGGCACCGCACGGGGTCCTCGCGGTGGACCTGGTGAGCCGCGGTGACGCGCATGAACTGATCCGCGTGGAGGGCGGCGGCAGCCGCCGCCCCGCCTCGCACGAGACGGTGCGGGACCGCGCCCACACCGTCTCGATGGACGGGCGCGGCGTCACCGAATTCGTGCTCGCCGAGGTCCCGGCCGTGCTGGAGCGGGTCGCCCGCCGCGCCGGGGTGGAGCTGAGCGACGTCGACCACTTCGTCCCGCACCAGCCGAACGGGGTGCTGCTCGGGCGGCTCTCCGAGGCCGCCGGGCTGAGCCGTGCGCGCACCCACCGCACCGTGGAGCGCTACGGGAACATGGGCAGCGCGTCGGTCGCGGTGACGCTCGCCGAGGCCGCCCCGGACCTGGCCCCGGGCGACCTGGTGCTCATCGCCGGATTCGGCGGCGGCATGGCCGTCGGCGCGACCGTCGTCCACTGGGGGGTGGGCGCGTGACCGCCCTCCCGGACGGCGCGCCGCGGCCGCCGGCCGCCGCCGAGCGCGTCGGCATCGTCGGGTGCGGGCTCATGGGGTCGGGCATCGCGGAGGTCGTCGCGGCGGCCGGGCTGGACGTGCTCGCCGCGGTGTCGCGTCCCGCCTCCCGCGACAGGGGCCTCGGGCTGCTGCGCGGATCCCTCGACCGGGCCGTGGACCGGGGCCGGCGCACCGCGGAGGAGCGCGCGGAGATCCTCGGCCGCATCAGGTTCACCACCGACCCGGACGACCTCGCGGACCGGACGCTGGTGATCGAGGCCGTGTCCGAGGACGAGCGGATCAAGCAGGAGGTCTTCGGCCGGCTCGACAAGATCGTGGAGGCGGACGACGCGGTCCTCGCCTCCACCACGTCCGCCATCCCGATCATGAGGCTGGGCCGGGCGACGAGCCGTCCGGAACGCGTCGTCGGGATGCACTTCTTCAACCCGGTGCCCGCGATGCGCCTGGTCGAACTGGTGCCCTCGCTGGCCACCGACGGCGACGCCACCGAACGCGCCACCGCGTTCGTCGCCGGGACGCTCGGCAAGGAGCCGATCCGCTGCGCCGACCGCACCGGCTTCGTCGTCAACACCCTGCTCATCCCGTACCTGCTGGCCGCCGTCCGGATGGTGGAGTCGGGGGCGGCGACCCCCGAGGTGGTCGACCGCGCGATGGTGCTCGGCTGCGCCCATCCGCAGGGCCCCCTGAAACTCGCCGACCTCATCGGGCTCGACAGCGTCGCCGCCATCGCGGAGGCGCTGTACGCCGAGTTCCGCGAGCCGCTGTACTCGCCGCCGCCACTGCTCAGCCGGATGGTCGAATGCGGCCTGCTCGGACGCAAGTCCGGGCGCGGCTTCTACGCCTACACGTGACCGGCCGCCGTGCCCCGTCGGAGAGGACGACCATGACCGCCGCCCAGCCCATCGCCGTCGTCGGCGTCGCCTGCCGGTTCCCCGGCGCCGCCGGGCCGGACGCCTTCTGGAACCTGCTCCGCGACGGCGTCGAGGCCGTCGGGGACGTCCCGGCGGACCGCCCCGAGCCGCTCGAGGGCGTGCCCGTCCCGCGGGGCGGCTTCCTGCCGGACGTGGACGCCTTCGACGCCGGCCTCTTCGGGATCTCGCCCCGCGAGGCCGCCGCGATGGACCCGCAGCAGCGGCTGCTGCTGGAACTCGGCTGGGAGGCCCTGGAGGACGCCGGGATCGCGCCCGGCTCCGGCGGTTCCGTCGCGGTGCACGTCGGGGCGATGTCCGACGACTACGCGATGCTGGCCCGGCGGTACGGCGCCGCCGCCACCCCGCACACGCTCACCGGGCAGAGCCGCGGCGTGCTCGCCGGGCGGCTGTCGTACACGCTCGGGCTGCGCGGCCCGAGCATGGTGATCGACGCGGGCCAGTCGTCGTCCCTGGTCGCCGTGCAGGTCGCGTGCCGCGCGCTGCGCGACGGAGAGGCGGACGCGGCCCTCGCGGGCGGCGTCGACCTCAACCTCGCACCGGAGGGGTTCGCCGCCGCGCACGCCTTCGGCGCGCTGGCCCCCGGCGGCCGGGCGCACACCTTCGACGCCCGCGCCGAAGGGTACGTCCGCGGTGAGGGCGGCGGCCTGGTGGTGCTGAAGCCGCTGGAGCGAGCGGTCCGCGACGGCGACCGGATCCACGCCGTCATCGCCGGGGGCGCGGTGGGCAACGACGGCGGCGGGGCGACGCTCACCACGCCGGACGCCGTCGCCCAGGCGCGGGTGCTGCGCGCCGCCTACGCCGACGCGGGGGTCGCCCCGTCGACCGTCCGGTTCGTGGAGCTGCACGGCACGGGCACGCCGGTCGGCGACCCGGTCGAGGCGGCGGCGCTCGGCGAGGTGTTCGGGCCGGGCCGCACCGAGCCGCTGCGCGTCGGATCCGTCAAGACGAACATCGGGCACCTGGAGGGCGCCGCCGGGATCGCCGGGCTGATCAAGGCGGTGCTGTGCGTGCGCGAGCGGGTGCTCGCGCCGAGCCTGAACTTCACCTCGCCGGCACCGGCGATCGACCTGGACGCGCTGCGGCTGCGGGTCCAGACGGCGCCGCTGCCGCTCGGCGGCGGCCCGGTGACGGCCGGCGTCAGCTCGTTCGGCATGAGCGGCACCAACTGCCATCTGGTCGTCACCTCCGCGCCCGACCTCCCCGCCTCCGGGGGGTCCGGCCCGCGCCCTCGTCCCGTCCCGACCCCCGTCCTCGTGTCGGGGCGGGACGGGGGCGCGCTCGCCGCGCAGGCGGCGCGGCTGCACGACCACCTGCGGCGGCACCCGGACGTGGATCCGCTCGACGCCGCGTACACGCTCGCCACGGCCCGTGCCCGCCTGCACGACCGCGCGGTGCTGCTCGCGGACGACCGGGCGGAGCTGCTCGCGGACCTGGCGGCGCTGGCGGACGGCGCCGGGACGCGCGCGGTCCGGGGGACGCCGGACGGGGGCCGCACCGCCTTCCTGTTCACCGGGCAGGGCAGCCAGCGTCCGGGCATGGGCCGGGACCTCGCCGCCGCGCAGCCGGTGTTCGCCGCCGCGCTGGACGAGGTCGCCGCGCCGCTGGAGGACGCGCTCGGCCTCCCGCTGAAGGAGCTGATGTTCGGCGGCGACGCGGCGGCGCTGGCGCGGACGGCCGTCACGCAGGCCGCGCTGTTCGCCTACGAGGTCGCCGCGTTCCGGCTGCTGGAGCACTACGGCGTCCGCCCCGACCTGCTGCTCGGGCACTCGGTCGGGGAGCTCGCCGCCGCGCACGTCGCCGGCGTCTTCGGGCCGGCGGACGCGTCCGCGCTGGTCGCCGCGCGGGGCCGGCTCATGCAGGAGCTGCCGGACGGCGGCGCGATGGCGGCGATCCAGGCGACCGAGGACGAGGTGTCCGCCGAGCTGGCCGCGGCGGGCGGGACGCTCGCGCTCGCGGCCGTGAACGGCCCGGACTCGGTGGTCGTGTCCGGGGACGCCGGCGCCGTGCTCGCCCTGGCCGCGCGCTGGCGGGAGCGCGGCCGCAAGACGCGCAGGCTCGCCGTCAGCCACGCCTTCCACTCGGCGCGGATGGAACCGATGCTCGACGGGTTCCGCCGCGTCGCGGAGGGGATCGCGTACGCGGCGCCGGACGTCCCGGTCGTGTCGAACGTGACCGGCGGCGTCGCCGACCCGGCGGAGATCGCCACACCGGACTACTGGGTGCGGCACGTGCGCGCCACCGTCCGGTTCCAGGACGGGGCGCGCACGCTCGCCGAGCACGGCGCCACGCGTTTCGTGGAGGTCGGCCCGGACGCGGTGCTGCTGTCCATGGTCCGCGACTGCCTGCCCCCGGGCGGCGGGGCGTTCGTGCCCGTCGCGCGCGCGGACCGTCCGGAGGAGCGGGCGCTGGCGGCGGCGCTGGCGGAACTGGACGTGCGGGGCGTGCCCGTCGACTGGCGCCGCTACCTCGCGGGCGGACGCCGCGTCCCGCTGCCGACCTACGCGTTCCGCCGTGACCGGTACTGGCTGCCGCGCCCCGGCGCCCCCGCCGCTGCGGAACCGGCTCCGACCGCCGCCAGGTCCGGCGCGGTGATCGGTGCGGAACCGGCCGTGGGACCCGTCGAGGCGCCGGGCCCGGCCGGGCGCGACCCGGAGACCGTGCTGGCCGAGCAGATCGCGGCCGTCCTCGGCCTCGCCTCACCCCGCGAGGTCGATCTGAGAGCCCGGTTCAAGGACCTCGGGTTCAGCTCGTTCATGGGCGTCGAGCTGGCCGACCGGCTGGGCGACGCGCTCGGCGTCCGGCTGCCCGGCACGCTCATCTTCGACCGGCCCACGGGCACGGCGGTCCTCGACCTCCTGCGCGAGGAGTCCGGCGAGGAGCCGCTCGCGCCGGCGGCACGCCCCGCCGGCGACGACGTCCCGATCGCGATCGTGGCGATGGGCTGCCGGTTCCCCGGCGGCGTCGCCTCACCGGAGGGCCTGTGGGACGTCGTCGCCGACGGCCGCGACGTGATCGGCCCGTTCCCGGACGCCCGGGGCTGGGATCTGGAGGGCATCTACGACCCGGACGGCGCTCAGCCCGGCAAGCACTACGTCCGCGCGGGCGGATTCCTGCGCGATGTGGCCGGTTTCGACGCGGAGTTCTTCGGGATCTCGCCGCGCGAGGCCGCCGCGATGGACCCGCAGCAGCGGCTGCTGCTGGAGGTCGCGTGGGAGACCCTCGAACGGGCGGGCATCGCGCCGGACGCGCTCGCGGGCGAGCCCGCGGGCGTGTTCGTCGGAACCACCTACCAGGAGTACGGCCCCCGCATGTACGAGGGCGGGCCGAGCACCGAGGGCTACGTCATGACGGGCACGACGCCGAGCGTGGCGTCCGGCCGCATCGCCTACACCCTCGGGCTGGAGGGCCCGGCGGTGACGGTGGACACGGCGTGCTCGGCGTCGCTGGTGGCGATCCACCTGGCCTGCCGGGCGCTGCGGGCGGGGGAGGCCACGCTCGCGCTGGCGGGCGGCGCGACCGTGATGTCCACGCCCGGGATCTTCATCGAGCTGACCCGGCAGCGCGCGCTGTCGCCCGACGGCCGCTGCAAGGCGTTCGGGGACGGCGCGGACGGGACCGGCTGGAGCGAGGGCGTCGGGCTGGTGCTGCTCGAGCGGCTGCCGGACGCGCTCCGCAACGGCCGCGAGGTGCTCGGCGTGATCCGGGGCTCGGCCGTCAACCAGGACGGGGCGAGCAACGGGCTGACGGCGCCGAGCGGCGCGGCGCAGCGGCGGGTGATCCGTGCCGCGCTGGCCGCCGCGGGAGTCGCGCCCGAGGACGTCGACGCGGTCGAGGCGCACGGCACCGGGACGCGTCTCGGTGACCCGATCGAGGCGTCCGCGCTGCTCGACGCCTACGGCCGGGACCGTCCCGCGGACCGGCCGCTGCGGCTGGGCTCGGTGAAGTCCAACATCGGCCACACGCAGGGCGCGGCCGGCGTCGCAGGGCTGATCAAGATGGTGCTCGGGATGCGGCACGGCGTCCTGCCCCGCACGCTGCACGCGGACACGCCGACGACGCGCGTGGACTGGTCGGCGGGCGGAGTGGAGCTGCTCACCGAGGCGGTGACGTGGCCCGACCACGGACGGCCCCGCCGGGCGGGGGTGTCGTCGTTCGGCATCAGCGGGACGAACGCCCACCTCATCGTGGAGGAGGCCCCGGCCGCCGAGCCGGCGCCGGTCACCGAACCCGCCGCTGCGGAACGTCCGGTCGCGCTCGTGGTCGCGGCGCGCGGCGAGGCCGCGCTCCGGGCCCAGGCCGCGCAGATCGCCGGGGTGCTGGCGGACGGCGCCGCGCCCGGTGCCGTGGCCCGCGCGCTGGCGGGCGGGCGGGCGGCCCTGCCGGACCGCGCGGTCGTCGTCGGCTCCGCCCCGGACGCCCTGCGCGCCGGCCTGGACACCCTCGACCTGCGCGGCACCGCGGCCCACGTCGGGAAGGTCGCGTTCGTTTTTCCTGGTCAGGGGTCGCAGTGGGTGGGGTTGGGTCGGCGGTTGTTGGTGGAGTCGGAGGTGTTCGCGGAGCGGTTCGGTGAGGTG
>NZ_JOFJ01000039.1 GCF_000718255.1 Spirillospora albida | reverse complement strand
CGCGCCTCGGCCACACCTCACCCATCAACTACGAGAACACCACAGGTAACCTGACCGCCGCCGCATGAAACCGGTGTCCACATCTCGGGGGGAAGCCCCGGGATCCTGAGCGTGGTGGCCGAAGTTATCGTGCCTCGCCCGCTGGCGATCACACCGGGCGGGTGTTGATAAACGAACGGTTCTCAACACCCTGAGAGACTGATCTTCGTGTCAGAACAGCCAGACCTCCGGTCCTCCGTAGAGATCCGCGACCATCTCGTACGTGAACTGAACCTCGCTCTTCGCCGGCCGGGGATGTACGGCGGCGAAATCGCGCTGCGCATCCTCCTCGATCATCTGGCCTACGTGGAACGTGGCGAGGAACGCTGGTCCGCAGAGCGGCAGGCGTGGAAGGAACGCGGGGCTTTCACCCCAACCGGGGTCACCGGAGCGTTCGCCGGGCTGGTAGCCGGACACTATGAGTACGGCGTGGCTTCGGTCTATTCGGAGTTCGCTCGCGTCCAGGGCTGGCTCCAAGCAGACCGAACACTGACACCCCAGAAGCATCGCGAGCTCACGGCCACGCTGGATGCCTGGGCCGCGCAAGACCGGAAGCTCTCCGAGGTAGAGGCTGCTCTGGGTCCGCCCTCGATCCTTTTCGGCGGCAACAACCCGCTGTACGGAAAGACCCTCAGCTACCTGACCGGTGCCCTCGAAGAGCCGATGGTCTCCTTCCACTTCTGGAACGGACCTGACTCAGACACCGGACCGCAATGGCCGCCCGCCTACACCGAGCCGGTCCTGTTGGCCGTTCGGGTCGGCGGCAGTGATTTCGGCAAGAGCTTCACCTTCACGCCCGAAGGTCAGCGCCGCCGCCCTACGTAACCGCCCAGGGGTCGTCGAGCACCGGCTGGGCGTCGTCGGGGCGAGTCAGCCCCGTAGGCCCTCCGCTCGGGTCCGTGCGACCAGATGCAAAGTAGCTGTGCGTGACGGATGTCGTCCGGTGAGCGTTCCCCTAACGGACACCATCGGAGGTGTCGATTTCCGAAGTGGACTGCACGGATGATCGAGGTCCTCTGCACGAATTCTTGCCGGTGGGCGGATTTGGTCACCTTCCGAAGGGCGCGGGCAGCGGCATGAGCGGGCGTCTGTGGATGGCACGCATGAGCAGGGCCTGCTCACTGCCGATCGCTTTCCTCTCCGGTCACCGCGTCGTCGCGGTCGACGAGCGTGGCCGTGCCCCTGCGGAGGTCGTGGCCGGCGCCGGGCGCGGCGAACTCCAGCAGCCGGGTGCCTTCGGTCTCGACCTCGGCGCGCTCAGTGGCGGTCAGCGGCCGGAACGGGTCGATCTCCAGAGTCGCTGACGCTTTGCCCAGGTGGAGTTTCCAGACGCCCGTCACCTGCCCGTCCACCAGGAAGGTGGCGCGCATCCCGTTGCCTGTCATGACTCGTTTGCGGGCCTCCTCCGAGATCACGCGGGTGCGGTCGGTGTGGGAGGCCAGCAGGTTGTCGTATTCGGGCAAGAAGCGAACCGGCGCGCGGGCGTCGGCGCCGGGGCGTGGCGCATTCGGCAGGTCGAACAGCTCCACCCCGTGCTCGTCGCGGAAGACCGCCAGTTGCGGCCTCAGTCTCTCCAGGACGGGACGCAGCCGGGTTCGGCCGGCCCATGTCTGCACGTCGGTGACCGAGGCCGGGCCGAACGCGGCGAGGTAGCGCAGCACTATGTGTTCGGAGTCGGCGGCGGGGGCGGGCTCGGCTCCGGTCCAGCCGGCCGCCGTCGCGTACCGGGTGGTGCCGCCGACGCCCCAGACGGCGCGTGGCGGTACCTGGACCAGCGGCACCAGGTTGCGCACTACGGTGGCGAGCGCGCGGGGCTCGTGATCGGGCCACCGCTTGTGCAGCGCCGCCCTGAGCTCCTTGGGGGTGAGGTGCCGTGCGTCGAGCAGCGCCCGGCCGGACTCTGCCACGGCCACACGGTCCAGACCGGTGAGGGGCGTTTTGAATGCGGTGTCCAGCTCACGGTCGAGCGCGGGCTGCGCCCATGGCCGCAACGAGCGGTAGTCCGCCGTGGTGACCAGGTGGACGGTGCTACGCATCAGCGCGACCCGCACCAGGCGGCGCTCGGTCAGCGCGTCCGCCAGGTCGGCGGTACCGAACTTCCGCAACCTGCTCCAGAGCCCGAAGTAGGGCGCGTACGGCGCCTGCGCCTGCATGCCGACCAGCCAGGTGACCGCCTCCTCGGCGGTCGCGTCGGCCCGCTCCAGCAGCCACTGACGGGCCAGCAGGGCTCTCCCCAACTCCCGTCGCCCCAGCACCTGTGCCACCGTGCCGTCCTCTCCGTCCACACGGCTGGGGCGGCGGATGCCGCCCCTGCCTCGTTGATCAGCCGCCGAAGTCGGCCCGGTGATCCGCGGTCCACCGGGCGTAGGTCCGCGCGGGGTGCCCGGTGATCTGCTCGATGACGTCGTTGACCGGCGCGGGCTTGCCGACCGCCTGCGCCATGAGAGCGAACAGCGCGGCCAGGAACTCGGGGTCCATGAACTGGCTCATCTGCTCCAGCACAGGCTCCGGGTCGAGGTCCTCGACGGTGAGCGGGCGCCCCAGCGTCTCCCCGAGGATGCGGACCTGCTGTGTCTGGGTCAGCGACTTGGGGCCGGTCAAGTCGTAGGCCCGCCCCGCGTGCCCGCCGCCGATCAGGATCTGCGTGGCCACCTCGGCGACATCCCTTTCGTGCACGGCGCTGAAGGCCGCTTCGGCGTACGGCGCGCGAATGACGTCACCGCCCTGGAGCTGCATCGCGAACGTCAACGAGTTGATGGCGGGGAAGAGCAGCCGCAGGAACGTCCACTCGATTCCGGACGCCTCGACGGCCCGCTCGACGTCGCGGTGGTATTGGGCGATCACGTCGGGCTGCCGCTCGGCGCCCGGGACGACCGCCCCCGAGGACAGGAACACCAGCCGACGCACCCCGGCCCGGCCCGCGGCCGCCAGCAGCGGAGCGACATCCATCCCGTACTGCACAACCAGGAAGGCGGCCTCGACGCCGGCCAACGCCGCCGGCAGCGTCTCGGGCTTGGTCAGATCGGCCCGGACGACGTCGACTTCCTGCGGGAGCCCGGCCCGCTCCGGAGTACGGGTCAGCGCCCGCACCGGGGCACCCGCGGCGACCAACTCCTCTACCGCCTGACGTCCGAAGTGAGCCGTGGCACCGATGACGAGATACATGGGATTTCCTTTCGTGTGAATACACGGGGGTCTGAGGGGTCCGCCGACAACCGGCGGCGGATCAGCGCACCTTGCCGAAGAACTGCCGGATGTCGTCGACGAGCAGGTCGGGGGCGTCGTGCGCGGCGAAGTGGCTGCCCCGGTCATAGACGTTCCAGGACAGGATGTTCTTGTGGTCGCGGTCAGCGAACGGCCGGATGGACTGGAAGTCCCAGGCGAAGTTGGCCAGGCCGAGGGGCACGGTGGTCGGCTCGGGCACGGAGGTGCCCCGGCCGTTCGACTTCTGTTGTACGGGGGCCGCCGCCGCGTCCTCGTAGTAGAACCGGGCGGCTGAGGCGGCCGTGTTGGTCAGCCAGTAGATCATCACGTTCGTGAGTACGAAATCCGGGTCGAGCGAAGCGCCGAGCAGCTGCGCGTGCCAGCCCAGCAGGCCGGCCGGGGAGTCGGCCAGGGCGTGCGCCAGATTCTGCGGCTCGGTGGACTGGAGCTTGTCGTACGCGCCCCGGTTCTGGGTGAACCACTCGGCGAACGCGAGCTTGCCGCGCTCCTCCTCGGACAGACCGGCCAGCTCGGCGGGGTCACCCGACGGGAACGAGAAGACCTGCGTCACGTGCACGCCGCAGACGTGCTCGGGGTCGACCCGGCCCACCTCGGGCGAGATCAGCGACCCGCCGTCGTTGCCGGCCGCGCCGTACCGGTCGTATCCGAGCCGGCGCATCAGCTCGGCCCAGGCCCGGGCCACCCGGTACCGGTCCCAGCCACGCTCCCGGGTCGGCCCGGAGAAGCCGAAGCCCGGCACCGACGGAATGACCAGGTGGAACGCGTCCGCCGGGTCGCCGCCGTGGGCCCGCGGATCGGTGAGCGGGCCGATCACGTCCAGCCACTCGACCACCGAGGTCGGCCAGCCGTGGGTCAGGATCAGCGGCGTCGCGTTCGGCTCCGGCGACCGCACGTGCAGGAAGTGAATGTTCTGTCCGTCGATCTCAGTGGTGAACTGCGGGTACGCGTTCAGCTTCGCCTCCCAGGCCCGCCAGTCGTAGCTGGTGCGCCACCGCTCGACCAGCTGCTTGACGTAGCCCACCGGGACGCCGTACTCCCAGCCGGGCGGCACCGGGCCGGCCGGCGCCGACTCGCCCGCGGGCAGTTCCTCCGCCCACCGGGTCCGCGCCAGCCGCTGCTGGAGATCGTCGAGGTCGGCCTGGGGGATGTCGATCCAGAACGGGGCGATCGTGCTGTCGTTCGTCATGGTCGTCAGCGTAAGATCCATTTAGGTAGGATCCGTTCCTAATGCTCTGGCAGACTCCGAGGAATGTTGGAAACCTCGGCGCGGCTGCTGCGCCTGCTCTCGCTGCTCCAGACGCCCCGCGAGTGGACCGGCGCCGAACTGGCCGAACGGCTGTCGGTCAGCACCCGCACCGTCCGCAACGACGTGGAACGCCTGCGAAACCTCGGCTATCCGGTGCACGGCAACCGAGGCGCGGTGGGCGGCTACCGGCTCGGTGCCGGGGCCGCGCTGCCGCCGCTGCTGCTCGACGATGAAGAGGCGGTCGCGGTGGCGATCGGACTGCGCACCGCCGCCGGGGGCACGATCACCGGAGTCGAGGAGACCTCGCTGCGCGCGCTGGCCAAACTGGAGCAGGTGCTACCGACCCGGCTCCGGCGCCGTGTCAACGCCCTCCAGCGGTACGCCGTCGCGGTACCGCGGGACGACCTGGGCCCACGGGTGGACGCGGACACGCTGAGCGCCCTCGCCGCCGCCTGCCGGGATCACGAGCGCCTGCGATTCGACTACCGAAGCCACGACGGCTCCGAGAGCCGGCGCGAGGTGGAACCATACCGGCTGGTCAACTGGGGACGACGGTGGTACCTCGTCGGGTTCGATGTCGAGCGGGCCGGCTGGCGGACGTTCCGGGTGGACCGGCTCCACCCACGCACCCCGACGGGTCCCCGATTCACCCCCCGCGATCTCCCCGAGGAGGCCATCGACCAGGTACGTCGGGGCGTGTCGTCGGCTGCCTGGCGATACCGGGCCCAGGTCGTCGTGCACGTACCAGCCGAACAGCTCGCCGAACGAATCAACGCCGCCATCGGCACGATCACGCCGGTCGACGACACCCGCTGCCTGCTGGACACCGGCGCGGACAGCATCGAGGCGCTCGCCGTTCACCTCGGCCTGCTCGGCGCCGACTTCACCGTGACCAAACCCGCGGAACTCGTCGAACTCGTGCGTGCACTCGCCGACCGCTACCACCGCGCCACCGAGCCACGGCCGCAGGACATCTGAGCCACGCGGACGAGGCCGCCCCGCCGCGGCTCCTGCCTCCATTGCCTCCATGCGGTTGCGCATCCGCTCATCGGCTACTTGGAGTGCGTTGCCAGCGGTGTGGAGCGGCGATGATCCGCTTCGTTGAGCGGCACCCATCGTCTCCTGCCAGAGCTCGGCGCGACGGGTGCGGCTCTGTCCGCACCTCACCGTCGGTGCGGCACGCCGTGATCGACTGATACCGATGCTGGTTTGGGGTACGAGCCGGAACGCACCGCAGTGCAGGCGGGTTCGCGACACCCCGATGTTCCGAAGTCGCCTGCAACCACACCCGAACTACCAGGTCACACGTGCACCCGACTTCGGACACTGACACCGTCATTCAAGATCGAGGCCGTCCGTTGGGGGATCCCCTTACGGACAACCTCCGCGAAGCCCCACTATCCCTTTCGGCCGTATCTCGGCTGACCCTCAAGACGGGCAAGAACGCGGGACGCCACCCCTCGGTCGCCTCGCTGCACCGGGCGCTCGCTGAGGCCGAGGAAGCCGCCTCACCGGACGACGTGCAGATCATCGGGCCCCGCCGCCCGGTCCGTGCCCGCATCACCGGCCTCGGCAGCGGCACCGACCCGGAGCTGCTGGAACGGCGCACTGCCCAGGTCATCGACGGCGGCACCGTGCTGGACGACCTCACCCGCCAGGCTCAGGACGGCACCGACGACGTGGTGGCCCAGCTGCTCGCGCAGGCCCGGAACGGAGACGACCAGTGATCCCCACGCCGCCCCACCGTAGAAAGGGCCCCGGCGTCCTCGGCGCCACCGGACCCGGAGAACACGGACCCTGCGGCCGCCGGCCCGAACCCGAAGAATGCGAGACCGCCCCCGAGCCCAGCACGCCCGAGCCCTGGCAGGAGTAGTGGAATCGCAGCAAGATCAATCTCACCGGGATTTCCTGTACCTCAACTACTCACACCCGAGGTGGCCCCAGCCCCAGTGCTTCTGGTGCTGATCGCGTGTTTGTCTCATGCAGTTGGCCCCGAGGATTGGGAGGGAGACGTCGCGTGCGAGCGAGGGGCCCGGATGCGGCTCTGCGGAGGTCGGGCGGCGGCAGCGCGGGCAGCCGCGCGGCCGCGGCGATCAACCAAACGGGGAAGCCCTATGTGCGACTCGGTGCGTTCCAGCAGCCGGTGGGCGGCGGTCTCCGTGATAGTGACGCATATCCCGGAACCCATCGCGCCCGTCGTGATCGCCGCGCCGCGTTCGCCGTCGCCCGCGCCAACGGGCTCAGCTGCGGCCAGGTCGTCAGGCGCGAGATAGACGGTGGGCGAACTGGTGGCAGGCGGCGCGGAAGGCGGCGGGCTCCTCGATGGTGAAGTCGGTGCTGAGGGAGGCCAGATGGAGCAGGAGCCAGGGCCAGGAGTCCAGGTGCAGGACGGCTCGGGTGCGGGTGGGGGTCAGGGCGGTGAGAGCGGCGTCCTGGTGACGGAAGGCGTCGGCGACGGTGGTGAGAGGGGCCTCGATGGTCAGGACGACGCGCCGGCGGTCGCGGTGCAGGCCTTGGCGCAGGTAGGCAAGGGCGGTGTCGGCGGGCAGGGGGCGCGGGGGGAAGGCGCGGCCGGTGTCGCGCAGGTCGGCGATGCGGTCGATGCGGAAGACGCGCCAATCCTGGCGGCCGGTGTCCCAGGCGAGCAGGTACCAGCGCAGCAGGTGGTGGATCTGGCGGTGCGGCTCGGCACGCCGTGAGGTCACGGTTCCGGAGGGGCTCGTGTAGTCGAACGTCACCACGTGTGTGTGCTGGATGGCGTCGGCGAGCACGCTCATCGTCTCGGCGCTGGTGTGCGGGGCGGGGGTGCGTTCGGTCTCCAGGCCCGCCCGCAATGCCGCCGCCCGCGGCCGCAGCCGTCGAGGCAGGTACTGGTCGACCTTGCCGTAGGCGCGGGCCGCCGCCTCGTCCAGGCTTCCCTCCTGCGCCCCGCCGGAGGAGGCCAGCACCGCCAGGCCCAAGAGCGTCGCGATCGCCTCGTCGTCCTCCAGCAGCAGCGGGGGCATGGTCGTCCCGGCCGCCAGACGGTAGTAGCCGCCCGGCCCCGGACGCGTCTCGACCGGATAGCCGTAAGCACGCAGCCGGTCGACGTCGCGGCGCAGCGTGCGCGCGCTGACCTCCAACCGGACGGCCAGTTCGTCGCCACCGAAGAACCGGCCCGTCTGCAACACCGCCAGCAGGGCGAGGACTCTGTGCGTGACATCGGCCATGACCCCAGTCTCCCGCCAATCGCGGACGATTTCCGGCCGCATCTACTCGTAGCGTCGCCCTCATGACCCAGCTGATCCGGATCCGGGGCGCCCGGACCAACAATCTGCGCTCCCTGGACCTCGACGTGCCACGCGGACAGATGATCGTGTTCGCCGGCGTGTCGGGGTCGGGCAAGTCGTCGCTGGTGTTCGACACGATCGCCGCCGAGGCCGGACACCAGCTCAACGAGACCTTCCCGCCGTTCGCCCGCAACCGGCTGCCCAAGTGGGCGCGGCCCGACGTCGAGCGGATCGAGGGCCTGTCGCCGGTCGTGGTGATCGACCAGCGGCGCCTGGGCGGCAACGCCCGCTCCACCCTGGGCACCGCCACCGACGCCTGGACCTACCTGCGGCTGCTGTTCTCCCGCGTCAGCACCCCGCACGTCGGCGAGTCCAACCACTTCTCCTTCAACGACGCCGCCGGGATGTGCCCGGCCTGCTCGGGCCTCGGCGAGCGCGTGGTCACCGCCGTCGACCGCTTCCTGGACCTCGACCGGTCGCTGCGCGAGGGCGCGATCCTGCTGCCCGGCTTCGGCGCCGGCGGCTATTGGTACGCCCAATACGCCGACATCGGCAGCTTCGACGCGGACACCCCGCTGCGCGACTGGACCCAGGACGAGCGCGACGCGTTGCTGTTCGGCGGAGAGCACGCCGCCCGCCTGGGCACCAAGCCTCCGAAGTCCTATGAGGGCGTCGTCGAACGGTTCGAACGCATCTACCTGCACACCTCTGATGACCTGTCCGACCGCAAACAGGACGTCATCGCCCGCTTCACCCGCGCGCAGACCTGCCCCGACTGCCACGGCGACCGGCTCAACCACGCCGCCCGGACCGCCACCGTGCTCGGCCGCACCATCGGCGCGATGGCCCGCATGGAGATCGAGGAACTGGCCCAGCTGATCCCCCAGGTGGACGAGCCGGGCGTGCAGCCGGTCGTGACCGCGCTGAGCGAACGGCTGGACGCCCTGGTCGCGATCGGCCTCGGCTACCTCGCCCTCGGCCGCCCCACCCCGACGCTGTCGGGCGGCGAGGCGCAGCGCGTCAAGACCGTCAAGCACCTGGGCAGCAGTCTGATCGAGATGCTGTACGTCTTCGACGAGCCGACCGTCGGCCTGCACCCGCGCGACGTCGCCGCGATGACCGGGATGCTGCACCGGCTGCGCGAGCGCGGCAACACCGTCCTGGTCGTCGAGCACGACCCGGAGGTCATGGCCGTCGCCGACCAGATCGTCGAGATCGGGCCCGGCGCGGGCGGCCACGGCGGCTCTCTCGTCTTCCAGGGCACCTTCGCCGAGCTCACCCGCGCGGACACCCCGACCGCCCGCGCCCTCGCCCGGCGGCGGCCCGCCAAGGCCCGGCCGCGGCCGGCACGCGGACAGATCACCGTCGTCGGCGCCCGGCGCAACAACCTTCAGAATCTGACGGTCGACATCCCGGCCGGGGTGCTGACCGTCCTCACCGGCGTCGCCGGGTCGGGCAAGTCCAGCCTGGCCGCCGAGCTCGTCGACCAGCACGAGGCCGTCGTGATCGATCAGCGGCCGGTCAGCACCAACCGCCGCTCCACGCCCGTCACCTACACCGGGATCGCCCCGGCGATCCGCAGGCTCTTCGCCCGGCGCAACGGCGTTGCGGCGGGCCTGTTCAGCCCCAACTCCGCCGGGGGCTGTCCGCAGTGCGGCGGGGCCGGCACCCTCTACACCGACCTGGCCTTCATGGACGGCCAGGAGACCGTCTGCGAGACCTGCCAGGGGCGCCGCTTCACCCCCGAGGCGCTCCGGCACACCGTCGACGGTCTGACCATCGCCGACGTCGAGGACCTCACCATCGTCGAGGCGGTCCACCGGTTGCCCGACCCTGCGATCGCCCGCGCCCTGCGCCATCTCGAGAGCGTCGGCCTCGGCTACCTCCGACTCGGCCAGCGCCTCACCACCCTGTCGGGCGGCGAATGCCAGCGCGTCAAAATCGCCAGGGAACTGCGCACCGCCCCCGACCGCGCCCTCTACGTCCTGGACGAACCCACCACCGGCCTGCACCTGAACGACATCGACACCCTGCTCACCGCCTTGGACGACCTCGTCGACCACGGCCACACCGTCGTCGTCATCGAACACAACCTCCGCATCGTCAAACAGGCCGACTGGCTCATCGACCTGGGCCCCGGCCCCGGCCGCCACGGCGGCCGCATCCTCTACCAGGGGCCGGTAGCCCACATCACCGACACCCCCACCGCTCACGCCCTGTCACTGGACGACCCGAGCTGACGGGTCGGGTCAAGGGGCACCGGTGCGGCGGAACCCTCCCTGCCGGAGCACCCCGCGGCGTGCCGACCCTCGAGATCCACCCGTCGATCGTGCGTGCCGCAGTCGTCATGGCGGGCCGGCGGGCGCCGTTGATTCGGCGCGCTGCCGTCTGAGGCGCCCCGGATCTTCCGGACAGGTCCCCAACTAGGGTTGGGGAGAACCGGAAGGGAAGGTCGTTGGCACGACAGAGGCGGCATTTCACCCAGG
>NZ_JOFJ01000038.1 GCF_000718255.1 Spirillospora albida | reverse complement strand
GGGGGGGTGGGGTGGGGGGCGGGGTGTGGCATGGCCCTCGTTTTCAGCCGTATTGGGCTGGTTCGGGTGGGTCGGTGGCGGCGGGTGGGGGTGCGGTGGGGGCGCCGGTGGTGGGGGAGGCGCCGCGTCGGGGTCTGGTGGTGGGGACGGTGACGTTGGGTCTGGGGCTGCTGGTGGTGGGGTTGTTGCTGGTGGTGTTGTTCGCGTGCCGTCCGGAGGTGTCGGCTCCGCCGCCGTTGCCGCCTGAGCCGACTCCGCTGGTGCCGGTGCCGTCGGAGCCGGTGCCGTCGCCTTCGCCGTCGTCGGGTCCGTCGTCTCCGGGGCCGGGTCCGTCGGATGGTGATCCGGCGGGGGGTGGGGTGTAGTCCGGGGGTGGGTGGTTCGGGGAGTATGGGTGGATGGTGGAGAGTCTGGTCGCGTTCGTGGGTGCGGCGGTGCTGATCGCGTTGGTGCCGGGTCCGAGCACGGTGGTGATCGTGCGGGAGTCGGTGCGGTCGGGGCGTCGTGCGGGGTTGGCGGCGGTGCTGGGGAATGAGGTGGGGGTGCTGCTGTGGGGGGTGGCGGCGGCGGTGGGGTTGTCGGCGCTGCTGGCGGCGTCGCAGGTGGCGTATGACGTGTTGCGGGTGGTGGGGGCGGGGGTGCTGGTGTGGTTCGGGGTGCGGGCGTTGTGGGAGGCGCGGCGCGGCGGTGGCGGTGGTGATGAGGGGCCCGGGGCGGGGGGTGGGGCGGTGTCGGGGTGGCGGTGTTTCCGGGTGGGGCTGGTGACGAATGCGGCGAATCCGAAGGCGGGGGTGTTCGCGGTGTCGTTCTTGCCGCAGTTCGTTCCGGAGGGGTGGCCGGTTCTGGGTGTGCTGCTGGTGTTGTCGGTGCTGTGGGCGTTGATCGATCTGGCGTGGTACGGGGTGGTGGTGTGGCTGGCGGGTGCGGCGGGGCGGGTGCTGGGCCGTCCGGGTGTGCGGCGGGGGCTGGAGCGGGTGTCGGGTGTGGTGCTGGTGGGTCTGGGGGTGCGGCTGGCGGCGGAGGCGCGCTAGCGGGGGGTGAGGGCGGCGCGGACGGCGGCGCCGATCTCGGCGATGGCGGCGGCGGGGCGGCGGGCGAAGGAGCCCCAGCCGAGGTAGCCGTGGTCGAGGCCGGTGCCGTGCAGGAGGGTGACGGGGACGCCGGCGGCGGTGAGGCGGGCGGCGTGGTGTTCGGCCTGGGGGCGGAGGCGGTCGTGTTCGGCGGTGGCGATGATCGCGGGTGGGAGCCGGGAGGGGTCGGGGTCGAGGACGGGTGAGACGCCGGGGTCGGCGGGGTCGGCGCCGCGCAGGTAGGCGCGGACGGCTGCTTCGACGCCGGGGCGGGGGAGGGTGAGGCCGTCGGGGTCGGGCGGGTCGGGTGGGACGGCGCGGAGGTCGACGGCGGGGTAGAGGAGGACCTGGAGGGCGGGGCGTGCGGGTCCGGCGTCGCGGAGGCGTCCGGCGGCGGACGCGGCGATCTGCCCGCCGGCGCTGTCTCCGGCGATCCCGATGCGGGTGGGGTCGAGGCCGAGGCGGGCGGCGTGCCGGAGGGTCCAGTGGACGGCGGCGACGGCGTCGTCGACGGCGGCGGGGTAGGGGTCTTCGGGGGGCCGGCGGTAGCCGAGGGAGAGCCAGGCGACGTCGCCGGCGGCGGTGGTGAGGGCGCGGACGACGGGGTCGTAGGAGTCGACGTCGCCGAGGATCCAGCCGCCGCCGTGGAGGTAGACGAGGGCGGGGACAGGGGGTGCGGCTCCGGCGGGGAGGTAGAGGCGGGCGGGGAGGGGGCCTGCGGGTCCGTCGACGGTGAGGTCGGTGACGTGCCCGACGGGGACGCGGGGGGAGCGGGCGAGGTCGTCGGCGTGGTCGCGGCGGGCGTCGGCGATGCTGCGGGGGGCGTCGCCGGCGGGGGGTTCGGCGGCGAGGCGGCGGCGCAGGAAGTCGAGGTAGTCGGGATCGCGGCCCATCTGCGCTCCCCCTGGTCGGCGGCGGGTCGGCCGCCAGGATACGGGGCGGGCGCGGGCCGGAATACCGGTTGAGCGGGGCCGGGTGCGGCTGGCAGTGTCGTGACCGTGAAGACCGGTGCGCGGAGAGGGGGCGGCATGGTGATGACGGCCGGATGCCGCGCCGTGCGGTCTGCGAGACGGAGAACGGGCTGACGTCTCCTCGTGCGGGGGCGTGCCGTTCCGGGCGCCGTGGCCGGGTGGTCGGGTGGTGGTCCGCAGGACCGTCCGGGCGGGTTCGAGTCCCGCCGGCGTCTCCGCCCCGCCCCTCGTCACCCGGGGGCGGGGTCCCCTCCCCGTGGCTCAGTGGCAGAGCGCCGGTTTCATGAGCCGGGCGCCGCAGGTTCGATTCCTGCCGGGGAGACGTTCACATCCGATTCCCCTGGGAGGCGTCGTGCGTAAGATCCCCACTGTTTTCGTCCGTGATTGGGACGGTGATCCCCGGTACGTCACGCGGGCGCCCGACGCGTCCTGCGGGTGGGTGTTCGCGGGTGAGGGCCGCGCGACCCGCAAGTACGACGGCACGTGCGTGCGGTTCGACGGGGAGCGCTGGTGGGCGCGCCGGGAGGTGCGGCCGGGCCGTTCCGCGCCGGAGGGGTTCGTGCCGGTGTCGGCCGACGGCGGTACCGGTAGGACGGTGGGGTGGGAGCCGGCGGAGCGGTCGGCGTTCTGGCGGCATCTGCGTCCGGTGGTCGGGGGCGGGGTGTGGGAGCCGGGTACGTACGAGCTGGTCGGGCCGAAGGTCAACGGGAATCCGGAGGGGTTCGGTGAGCCTGCCCTGGTGCGGCACGGCGCCGATGATCTGGGGGATGTCCCGTTGGACTTCGACGGTCTCGCGGCGTGGCTGCACGCCCATCCGTACGAGGGGATCGTGTGGCATGGGCCGGAGGGGCGGATGGCGAAGCTGAAGCGCCGCGACTTCCCCGCTCCCGGCGGTGCCCGCCCCCGTCACGAGGTGTGACGGGGGCGGGCTCGGGTCAGACGGCGAACGGCGGCGGGTACTCCACGGTTCCGGACGGGACGGGGGCGCCGCCGAGGGGCAGCGCCATGAACGCCTCGTCCGGGGCGGGGAACGGCGCGGTGATCCCGAACAGGGACGCCCGCGTGAACCCGAACCTGGGGTAGTACTCGGCGTGGCCGAGGACGATCACCAGGTTCTCGCCGCGTGCGGTGGCGGCGTCCAGGACCGCCCGGACGGCGGCGTCCCCGGCGCCCCGCCGCTGCCATTCGGGCAGGACGGCGACGGGTGCGAGGGCGGCCGCGGGGGTGCCGCCGACCCGGCAGCGGGTCAGCAGCGCGTATCCGGCGGGGTCGCCGCCGGGGGTCTCGGCGAGGGCGCCGAGGTCGAGCCAGGCCGGGTCGCGGCGGAGGGCGTCGACGAGGGCGGCTTCCGCCGGGGTCGGGAACGCGGCGGTGACGATGCGGCGGACGGTCTCCGCGTCGCCGGGCGTTTCGGTGCGGGTGGTCCAGTTCATCGGTCGCGCCCCTGTTCCCGGTACATGCGCCGCTGCGCCTTGCGGATGGATTTCCAGCGGTTCTCGCGTTCGGCGCGGAGCCGCGCGTCGGCGCGGGAGGCGATCCAGTCGTTCTCGCGCTGCAGCCGCCGGTAGCTGTCGAGCCGGCGGGCGGGCAGGGTGCCGTCGTCGACGGCGGCGAGGACGGCGCAGCCGGGTTCGGTGGCGTGGCCGCAGTCGGCGAACCGGCAGGCGGCGGCGAGTTCCTCGATGTCGGTGAACGCGCGGCGGAGCCCGTCGGCGGCGTCGAACAGCCCGACGCCCCGCAGTCCCGGGGTGTCGATGAGGACGCCGCCGCCGGGCAGGGGCAGCAGTTCGCGCCGCACGGTGGTGTGGCGTCCCTTCCCGTCGCCGGCGCGGACGGCGCCGGTGGCGAGGGGGCCCGCGGCGGGGTCGCCGCCGAGGAGCGCGTTCCCGAGGGTGGACTTCCCGGCGCCGGACGGCCCGATCAGGACGACGGTGCCGGTCAGGACCGCGCGGACGGTGTCGATCCCGTCGCCGGTCGCGGCGCTGCACGCGACGACGTCGATGCCGGGTGCGGCGGCCGCGACCTCCGCGAGGGCCTCGCCGGGGTCGGGGTGGAGGTCGGCCTGCGTGAGGATGACGGCGGGCCGGGCGCCGCTCTCCCAGCCGAGCGCGACGAGCCGCTCGACCCGTCCGAGGGCGAGCCGGGTGCTGAGCGCGACGATGACGGCGACGGTGTCGACGTTCGCGGCGAGGACCTGCGGGCGGGCGGCGTCCCCGGCCGACCCGCGGATGATCGCGGTGCGGCGCGGCAGGACCGCCGCCACGGCCGGGAGGCCGTCGGGCCCGTCGGGCCGCAGCGCCGCCCAGTCGCCCGTGCAGGGCGCGGCGGGATCCGGGCCGTCGGACTCCGGTGGCCGGCCGCTCCGGGTGGTGCCGGGGGCGGCGGTGACGGTGGCGCGGACGACGCCGTCGGCGGTGGCGGCGTCGCAGCGGCCGCGGTCGACGGCGATGACGCGCGCCGGGACGAGCCCGGACGCGCGGTGTTCGGTGAAACTGCTTTCCAAGGTCTCGTCCCAGCCGTAGGCGGCGAGAGACCCGATGTGGGAAGTCAATGCTCCAGAACCCTTTGTGAATGGGGGCTCCGGCGCGCGGCGCTCGTAGGAGGGCGCGTCAGCCGGAGGCCCGGGAAATGAGGTCAGGCCGGATACCGCGGGCAGCGGTCATCGCAACGACGGCCATACACCTCACCTCCCATCAGGTTCGCCGCCCAGGATAGCCCCACTCGGCACCCCGGGCCACCGAATAAACCGCCGGGTTCTTTCGGGGGTTCCTTCTCGCGGGGGAGGTGGTTCGGTCGCGCAGGGGAGGTCCCCGGTGCCCGCCGGGCGGGACGCTCGGCCCATGGCAGCACTTCGCACCTTCTTCCACCGCGCCCCAGCCCGTGTCCCGGCCCGTGACGTGGCCGCGGTGACCGTCCCTGATCATCCGCCGGTCCCGGCGCGGCGCCCTGCGGCGGCGGGCCGGGCGGCCGGCGTGCCGCCGTGGGCCGCGCCGGTCTGGGCCGCCGGGTACGGGGCCCTGCAGGTGGCGTGGCGGGCCGGGCACCGGCCCGCCGGGGAGCTGTCGCCGATCGGGACGGACCTGGTGGTGTTCACCGGGTGGGGCGCGCCCGCCCTGTGCGGGGCGGCGGCGCTCGTCCTGGCCGTGCTCGGCGTCCCGGCGGCGGCGCGGCTCGGGCGCGGCGCCCGCCGGGTGCTGCAGGCGGCGGGGTGGGCGGTGACGGCGGCGCTCGCGGCGGCGTCGGCGATGCTGCTCCTCGACATCGTCGGGGTGCTGCTGCCCGGCCTGGGAATGGACGTTTACCCGGCCGGGGCGCTGAGCCGCGCCGGGTGCGCCGCCGCGGCCGTCCTGGCGGGCCTGTCGACCCGGCGGTACGCGCGCCTCACCCGTACAGGGCCGGCCGTGCGGCGGGTCCTGGACGAGACGCCGGGCTGGGCGTTCGCCGCGGCGTACGCGGCGGTCGGGGGGTGCGGGGCGCGGATCGCGGCGCAGGCGGCCGTCGGGTTCGGGGAGACGCCCCTGTCGGGCGGGGTGTCGCTGGTGCTGTTCGAGGCGGGGTTCGTGCTGGCCGGGGTCGTGCTGCCGCTCGCGCTCGTCCACCGGTTCGGGCGGGTGTGGCCCCGGTGGGTGCCGGGCCTGGCCGGGCGCGGTGTCCCGCGCCGCCCGGTGCTGTGGCCGGCGGCGGGCCTGTCCACCGGCCTGGTCGTGTACTTCGGGATGGTGCTGGCGCAGATGGTGTGGGAGCGGCTGCACGGCCGCGACCCGTTCCCGCCCGAGGGCGGCCTGGACCTGCCGGAGGCGTTCTTCTGGGTCGCCGTCCCCGGCTACCTGCTGTGGGGCGCGGGGATGGCGGTCGCGGCCCGCGCCTACGCCCTGCGGACCGCGTCCCGCGACTGATCTCCTCCCGCCGGCGGAACCGGTCCCCGCGAACCGCCGGTTATCGTGAAACGGAAGCCGGTCCACGGTGACGGGACGGCGGAGGGGGCAGGGCGCATGACCATCGGCGACGACCACCGGGACGACGACCGGCGCGATCACCACGACCAGGAGGGGCTTGCGGCGCGGCTGGACCGGGCCGCCGCCGGGACCCTCCAGGAGGTGTGGGACGGTCTCGCGCCCGCCGCCGCCCGCCTCGGCACCGCCACCGCGCCGGTGCGGGGCGCGGCCCGCGACGCCGCCCGGAACGCGGCGACCACCGCCGCGGACCGGATCGTGGCGCGGCTGGCGGGGACGCCCGCGATGCGGGTGATCGAGCAGACCGCCCGGGACGCGGCCGTCTCCCTCGCCGGCGCGGCCGCCGAACGCGCCGTTCGGGAGGCCCGCGCCGCCGCCGGCGCGCACCCGCTGACCGGCACGGCGTTCGAGGTGACGGCGACCGCGATGACCGTCGCGGAGCAGCTGGCCGGGCACGCCGCACGGCATCCGATGGCGGCCGCCGCGCGGCGCGCCGTCCTGGACATGGCCGGCCGGACCCTGGCGGCGCCCGCGGTGCAGGCCGCGACGCGCGCGGTCACCGGGACCGTCGGGGACGCGCTCGCCGACACCCTGGCCGACGGGGTTCTGGACGCGGTCGCCGACGCGGTCGCCGGGGTCGCCGCCGACGCGGCCCTGCAGGTCGCGCGGCCGCTCGTCACGCGGGTCGTCCGCGATGCGGCGGTGGACGCGGCGCGGGAGCTGGCCGGGACGGTCCGGGACCGGGCGCGCGACGCCGCCCGGGACGCGGCCGGCGCCGCCGAGCTGGCCCCCTACACCCGCGCGGCGTCGGGTCTGGCGGCCGAGCTGGCGGCCGGCGACGCGGCCCGCGCGGCGGGCGGGCTGGTGACGGCGACCGCGGCGAGCGTCGCGGGCAGCGCCGTCGCCCGCACGGCCCGCGACCTCGCGGGCCGCGCGGCGGCCCGCGCCACGGCCGCCGCGATCGAGCTGGTCGTCGCGGAGCTGCTGCGGGAGGCGCTGCGGCTGGCGATGAAGGACGCGCTGCGCGAGATGATGTGGGACGTGTCGCGCGGCATGGTCGTCGAGGTGCTGAAGACCACCTGGACGGCCGCGTCCCGCGAGGCGTCCCGCGACATGCCCGGCGGGCCGGGCGGTGAGGGCGGGCTCAGGAGTTCCTGAGAGGACGATGAGAAACCCGCGCCGCGCGGCGGCCCGCCCGGCCGCGGTGGCTACCGTGGGTGCATGGAGTCCGGCACGCCGGGCGGGGCGGCCGCCCGGATACTGATCGTCGACGACGAGCCCGCCGTCCGCGAGTCCCTGGGCAGCAGCCTGGAGTTCGAGGGGTACCGGGTCGCGACGGCGCACGTAGCCCTGATCGACCTGCTGCAGGCGAGCGCGCGTCAGCGCGGGCACGTTCGGCTTCTCGATGGGCACCAGGCCGACGTTGCACGCTTCGGCCACCAGCAGCCCGCACAGGCTGACCGCGAAGTCCTCCATGGCTGCGTCCGTGCCGGAGATGTGGGTGAAGTCGGCCGCCAGCCCGGTCCGGTCGAACACCTCCAGAGCAGCAGCTCGGGGAAGTCCACCCGCGGCAGCATCTGATCGATCAGGGCCCGGAAGTCGCCCGCGCGGCCGAAGACGCCGACCACCATCCCGACATCGACATCCGCTGGCGGACGGTGACGTTCGCGCTGTCCACCCACAGCGCGGGCGGCCTCACCGTCCGGGACTTCGACCTCGCCGCCGTGATCGACGGGATCGCCGCCCGCCACGCCCCTCAGTGACCCCCGGGACCCCCGCCGCCGGTCCCGGTGTCCGCGCCGGCCCCGGCCGCGGGGGTGCCGCCGGGCTCGTCGGCGGGGTCGTCGCCGCGGTGGCGGTCGCGCCACACCACGACCGCGATCACCGCGGCGACGATGAACGTCGGCACGAAGAACGGCACCGCCGTGATCAGCGGATGCGTCGCCAGCGCACCCGCGTCGGCGCCCGCCCAGGGTGTCACGGGGCCGCCTTCACGGTCTCGTCCGCGTCCGCCGGGGCGGCGCCCGGGACGGGCGCGGGGATGCGGCGCGCGATCCGGGCGGTGCCCCAGCCGAGGGAGACCACCAGCGCGAGGGTGCACAGCAGCACCACCGACGAGCACAGCAGCCACAGCCAGCCGGGCACGTCCGACTTCAGCTCACGCTGCAGGATGGAGCGCTCGCTCTGCACGGCGCGGGTGAACCGCTCCGGCGCGGGCAGCTCCTTCGCGCCGATCGCGGGGTCGGCGGGCAGGTAGACGGGGACGCCGGCGAGGGCGCGGCCGTCGTGGACGCGGATGAGGGTCTTCCACTGGCCGTGCAGCGGGATCGGCTCCCGCGTCCGGTAGACGCCGTCGCCCTCGTGGATCAGGGACTCGACGTGCAGGCCCTCGCCCTGCCAGCCCGTCATCGCCACCCACGCGGGGCCGTCGACGGTGCCGGCGGGGGAGAACGCGACGCGGGCGTGGGCGGTGCGGGACGCGGCGTCGCCGCGCACGCCGGTGAGGGTGACGGTGGCGGACGGGCCGTCCGGGACGGTGATGACCAGCCCGTTGGCGACGGCGGCGGACACCGCGAGGACCGCGCCGCCGAACAGGGTCCGCGCGATCGCGGCCCGGGGCAGGCGGCCCTGCAGGCCCTCGGCGAGCAGCGCCCCGCACAGCCCGCCCGCGACGCCCCCGGCCACCGCCATCAGGACGCCCTCGGCGGCGATGTCGGGCGTCCACGGCAGCCGGAACGCGACCTGCGTCCAGGCGTACTCGGCGGCGAAGCCCGCCGTCCCGATCAGGGCTCCCGCGACGGCGCCGAGCGCGAGGGGGCGGCGCGCCAGCGCGAGCGCGGCGACCTCGACCAGGACCGCCTCGGCGAAGTACAGCGGGACCGACGCCCACAGCTCCCCGATCACGGGGCCGACCAGGACCGACACCCCGCCGCGGACGAGCATGTAGAAGACGACCGCCAGGACGGCGCCGCCCCGCCCGCACCACAGCCGCGCCGCGACCAGCGCGCACCCGGCGGCCAGCGCGATCAGCAGCGGCTGGTGGACGAGCCGGAACTGGGGGACGCCGAAGTCGTACTCGGCCTGGAACACCGACAGGCCGATCAGCAGCCCGCCGCACAGCATCACCCGCCGCACGTACCGCGCGCGCGGCGCGCTCACGGCGCCGCCGCGCTCGGCTCCGGCGGCGCGGCCCTCCCGCTCCAGGATCATCATCGCGACGAGCGACAGGCCGGCGCCGCCGATCAGCATCAGGTGGGTGGGGCCCCACAGCGTGACGTCCTGCCCGAAGATGCGGTGCCAGACGTCGTCGAGGGGGAACCCCAGGAGCGCGTAGAACCCGGCGCCGGCGAGCAGGACGCCGCCGGCGGGGGCGTGCCAGTCGCGGGTGATCCGCACGCAGGCGCGGCCGGGCCGCTCCCCGCGCGGCAGGACGACCGCCAGGACGCCGGCGGTGAAGATACCGAACAGGCCGATGAGGATGGGGTAGTGGGCGAGGTTCGCCAGCGGCCCCTCGTCCCGCCCGTGCGAGATGTGCAGGGAGATGTCCCAGTACATGCCGAGGAGCGCGACGAGCAGCGACACCAGCGCGACGGGGGAGGGGAGCGCCGCCCAGCCGGGCATGCCGCGGCCGGGGCCGCGTTCCGACAGCGCCGCCAGCCGGGTGAGGAGGGTGATCCGGCCGGTGCGGTGGCCCCAGCCGAGCAGCAGCAGCGCCGCGGTGAGGGCCGCGGCGCCGCCGGAGGCGATGAGGATCTGGTCCAGCGCGGCGCCGCCCGCGGGCTTGGCCTCCTCGGGGGCCCGCGGCGCGAGCCGGGACGCGTCCCCCAGGGCGCCGCCTGCGACGGCCATTGCGTTATTCGTCACTCGATCCAACACGCGTGCTTCCCTTACCGCCGGAACGGGGTACAAACCATCACCGACCGGAGTATGTCATCTTGTAATGTGTCATTGTCCAGTGTCACGGTTGTGGTGTGGGACACCGGTGTGAAGGAGCGGCATGACGAGACGCACGGGACGGACCCGCACGGTGACCGGTGCGGCGGGTGCGGCCATCGGTGCCCTGGTGGCGCTCGCCGGCTGCGGCGAACCCGCCCCCGCCGCGCCCGCCGGCCCGTCCGCGCCGGCCACGGCGCCCGCCTCGCCGACCGGTGACAGTTCCCTCACCCGGGTCACGGTCACCGTGACCGCGGGCACGGTCCGCACCCCGCGGCGCCGCGTCAAGGTCCGCACCGGAACGACCGTCGAGATCACCGTCACCAGCGACACCGCCGACGAGTTCCACCTCCACGGCTACGACCGCACCCTGCGCCTCACCCCCGGCCGCCCCGCCACCCTCCGCCTCGACGCCGCCATCCCCGGCGTGTTCGAGGCCGAACTCCACCACACCGGCACCCCCGTCCTCGAACTGCAGGTCGGCTGACCCCCGTGCACGCCCCCCGCC
>NZ_JOFJ01000037.1 GCF_000718255.1 Spirillospora albida | reverse complement strand
CGCGGGTGTAGTTCAATGGTAGAACTTCAGCTTCCCAAGCTGACAGCGCGGGTTCGATTCCCGTCACCCGCTCCACCACGAAGGCCCAGGCCAGGGACAAGATCCCTAGACCTGGGCCTCTTTCGTATGGAGCCCTATCCGTACTCGTGTGCCATTAGCGTGCCATTAGGTCACCGGCACCAGCGCGCCGGCCGCCCCGTCGTCATCCTCGCCTCCGTCCTGGTCCCGCTCCGCTCGCACGAGCGCGTCAAGCCCGTCCGCGATGGCGCGATCTCCCTTGGCCGATCGGTGCTGATACCGGAGGGCTGCCCGCTCGTTGTCGTGCCCCATGCGCGCCATCAGGTTGCGCAACGAGACGCCCATGTCCGCGGCGAGGGTGTTCCCGGTGTGTCGGAGGTCGTGAAAGTGCAGGTTCGGCTCCCCGAGCGCCGTGACCACGTGGCTCCACCGCGTCAGCTTGTTGAAGCCGCTGCGCCGCAGTGGCCCCCCTTTGATCCCCGTGAAAACAAGGGCCTCGGCGTCTGGCCGGACGTACTTGTTCAGGTGCGCGACGAGGTGAGGGACGATCGAGGCCGGGAGTGAGACCGTGCGCATGCCCGCCTTGGACTTTGTCGGGCCGAGGATCATTTCCCCGTTGGCTCGCTCGACGTAGGCGCCCCGAACCCGGACGGTCCGGTTCACGGTGTCGATGTCACAGCGCCGGAGCGCGGTCACCTCACCCCACCGCAGGCTCGCGAATGCCGCGAGCAGCACCAGCGCCCGAAGCCGGTCGTCCTGGACGACGTCGGCATGTCCGTCCTCCGCCATCTTCCACAGCACCCGCTCAGCCTCCATTCGGGTCGGGAAGGTCTGCGGGAACCGGCGCATCACACCGTCCTTGACCCGATAGCGAAGCCGGTAGTCTCCCGAGTCGAGTTTCCGGATGTTCCCGACCGGCCGGACGCCGACCCGTTCCGCCAGCTCGAAGACCTGAGCGACGGTGAGGGTAGGTCGCTCGGGAGCGTCCTCCGTGCCGGCCCCACGCACCCGGCACGGGTTCCGGGTGAGGATCTTGTCTTCGTCGACGGCCGTCATGAGCACGGCCCGCAGGAGGCGGTAAGCCTTAGCCCGCGAGGTCGATGAGACGCCGGAATCGGCGAGGGTGGACAGCCAGTCGCGGACCATGGGCGTGCTGAGCTGGCCGAGCGCGACCGTGCCGAGGTGCGGTGCAATGTGCTTCCGCAGAAGCCAGCCGTACAGCTCACGTGTCCGAGGTCGAAGCTTCTGGCGCTGCTCTACCCACTTCGCGGCGTAGTCGCCGAGCTTGACCTTGGCCCGCTCCGGATCTGTCCAATCACCGCTGAGCATCTGGCCTTCCACCAGCGTCAGATAGCGATCCGCGTCCCGCTTGGTCGCGAACGTGTTCGGCGCGGTACGAATACGTCCGTCAGGGCCGGGATAGCGTGCCTGAAACCGGCCGGAGGGTAGTTTCCGGATGCTCCCGAATCGGCGGTGACCGTCCTTATTGGCCATCAGGCAGCCCTCCAGACGTCGGCGGACGTCATCGGCTCGACCAGTCCGGCGGAGACGTACTCACGGAGTGCGGACTCAGGGATGCGGATGTGACCGCGCTTGCCCGGCTCACCGAGACGTACGAAGCGGATGCGCCGCTCAGCGACGAGCCGACGAGGGAAGCGCGCCGAGGTGTTGAGGTACTCGGCGGCTTCCGCGATGGTCAACAGCCGTTCGCCCGGGTTGATCGGGAGTACCTGCCTGGTTGCCTTGCTCATGTGACCTTCCTGTCTGTTCCATCGAGAGTCGGCAGTGGTTTGCCGGTGAGGGCGGCGGTCAGGAGGGCTTCGCCGGGGGTGAGTCCTTGGCCGAGGTAGCGCCAGTGGGCGATGACGAGGACTTGGTCGTCGTCGAAGGGGAGGCGTCCGGTGGTGACGTCGTCGGTGTGGTGGTGGTTGTGGTCGATGCGGGCTTGGCGGAGGGCGCCGAGGGTGGTGGAGTAGCGGCGGGATTTGGTGGAGAAGTGGCCGCGGAAGCCGAGCATGTGGGCCCAGTCGGTGAGCCGGAGCCCGGCGAGCTCTTCCCGCTTTCCGAGGGCGAGGCATGCGGCGATGAGGCGCCGGGCGTGGCCGGTGACGGGGAGGTCTGCGAGGTCGTCGGTGGGGCGTATGCGTCGGTCGAGGGTGCCGACGCATTCGGCGGCTTTGGTGGCGTATTTGGCGATGTAGCCGGCGACGGCGTTGTCGGTCAGCTCACCGGACGTGGTGATCGGCCGGACATCGACTTGCGTTCCCCATCGCAGGGTGCGCGCGGGGATGCCGGCGCAGGCTGGGGAGGTGGCCGTCACGGCGCCTGCCGCGTGGTGGACGGCGGCGGCGAGGAGGTCGCCGGTTGCCCAGCCGGGGGGAGTGTTGTCCGGGCCGCCGGGTCCGTCGAGGCGGATCACCGCGTGGAAGTGGACGAGGCCGCGCCGTTGGTATTCGGCGACTTTGGCGAACGACACCGTGAGCACGTCGCGGAGTTCGCCGACTTTGAGGCCGGCCGTCCGGGCGATGTACCGGCGGAAGGCCAGGGTGAAGCGCCGCCATAGTTCGGGGGCGTGGGCGTTCCAGAGGACGGCGCCGGTGTAGTCGAAGCAGCCGGGGCAGATGGGTTGGCCGAGTCGTGGATCATCAGTGGCATGTCGGGCGGTGCAGGACACCGGCCGTCCGTGTTCACAGGTGCCGCCGTCGCGTCGAGGTCGGCACGGCAGCACCGTTCCGCCGGCCCCGGTCCGTCTGGTGTGCACCGGCCCGAAGGAGGGGGCGGTGAGGGTGACGAACGCGGCCGGGTGCCGGGTGACGGTGGTGGGGACGCCTTTGCCGCCGACGAGGCCGGCGTGGACGAGTTGGTAGGTGTCGGCGCGGTAGGTCTCGGCGCAGGCCGGGCAGCGGGAGGCGCGGCGGGTTTTGCATGCCACCCGCAGGACGCCGCCGGGTTCGCGGGCGGTGGTGTAGTGCCGCAGGATTTCGCCGGTGAGGGGGTCCAGGTGGGTGATGCGGCCGCGCAGGTGCACGGGTTGTGCGCATCCACCGGTTGCGCGGGCGCGGGCGGCCCAGGCGTGGAAGTCGGTGCGGTTGTAGCGGTTGGCCATGTCCCGTGCGGCTACCGGGGTGATGTGCGGGGCGGCGGCGGTCACGGTGGACGGGTCTCCTCATCCGTGCGCAGGATCGGGGGGCAGGCCCCGGCGCGGCCTGGTTCGAGGGCGACGGCCGCGCCAGGGCGAGGGGTTCAGAAGGCGGAGGTGAACCGCGACAGGGCCTCGGCCATGGTGGAGAGGCCGGTGGTGATGGCGTGGACGGTGTGGGCGGCGCTTTCGGGGTGGCGTAGGACGTACAGGCCGAGCACGAGCCAGAAGGTGATGAAGGCGCAGCGGCGCAGGAACATCGAGGGGATTCCTTCCGGTCAGAGGTGGCCGTGTCCGTGGCAGTCGGGGCAGGTGGTGCCGTCGGAGGCGATCCCGCCTCCGCCGCAGGTCCCGCACCGCCACCCGCAGGCGAGGACCAGGAGGGCGGGCATCAGGCCGCCCGCTCCGCGCCGTCGTGCCCGGTGTCGTTGTGGTCGGGGATGACGTTGGGGGCGTAGCTGTTGCGGGCGTGGTGTGCGCGGCGGGCGCGGTCGGGGATGTGGACGATGCTGTAGGCGATCCGGCCGAACATCCGGGAGGCCCTGTAGTGGCCGCCCTGGTCACGTTCGTCGGTGACGGGCTCTTCCAGGACGGCCGCCGTCTGGTCGACGAGGGCGGCCGAGGAGGTGTCGTCACCGGTGCGGGCGAGGACGATGAAGTCTTGGCCGTATTCGTTGACGGGGACGTCGGGGTGGGTTTCGAGGAAGTCGGCCAGGGCGCGCAGGCCGGTGATGGTCTGGTGGCGGGCGAACAGGTCACCGGGCACCATCGGGACGGGCCGGGGCGTGGTTGGGTCGGGCATGACGGGGGTCCTTTCGGTCAGGCGGGTGCGGTTTCGGTGCGGAGCTGGCGCAGCAGGTCGGAGGCGAGTTGGTTGGAGACCCCGAGGCGTGCGCGGAGGGCGTCGCGGGTGATGGGGCGTCCGTGCGCGTTGTGGTGTTCGGTGGCGACCCGCCGGGCGAACTCGACCAGCTCAGCCGCCGGCGACGACGAGGGCGCGGACGAGGGCGAGGCGGACGAGGAGGCAGACGCGGGGACGGGGACGGGGATCTCGGTTTGTCCGCCGGTCTCGGCGTCGTCCCGCTCGTCCTGGTCGAGGTCGGCCGGTAGTGCGTGCGGGACGGTCGGCGCCGTGTGGTTGCGGGTTTCGTCCCAGCGCACCCACGGCGAGGACGGCCCCGACCGCTCGGAGGACGACCGCGAGGAGACAGGCGCCGCGCTGGATAGGGCGGCGGGCGACTCGGACGGAACAGGACAGAACCGGGACGGGGCGGGGGACGAGGCGGCCGGGGACGAGGACGGCGCCTTGCCGGTGGTGCGGCGTTCGAGCATGGAGACCGCGACGAGGAAGGCGGCGGCGGGGGTGCCGGCGGTGATCCAGCCCCATACGGTCGGGTCGGCCTGGGCGAGGTTGGCGGCCAGGGACAGCAGGATGCCGCCGATCAGGACCCCGGTCGGCCACGACAGGCGCGCCGTCCGCCGTCCCGTCCGCTGGTCGCGCTGACGTTCCCGCGCCGCCATGACGCAGGTGAGGTCGATGCAGACCGCCACGGCCCAGGCCATCCAGCCGCCTTGTCCGTGTTCGGTGGCGGTGTCGCGGATGTGGGTGAACGACCCGGCCGCCGCGATGGCAGCCAGGACCACGACCGGCCCGGAGTCGGCCAGCGCCGCAACGGAGCGGCGCATCAGGCGGCCCGCCGGGAGGTGACGAGCGTCAGGAGCGCGGCCATCTCGGCGTCACAGCGGTGGGAGTCGGCCCAGTCCTCGACGTCTCCTGCCGAGGGGGAGGTGTAGGTGTCGGTGCACCGGTCGCACACCGCCACGTGCAGGCCCCGAAGGTCGTCCCAGCCGATGCGGACCGGCGGGACGATCGAGGACGAGGGATGGGACGAGGACGAGGGGGCGGACGGCTGGGACGGGACGGGGACGGCGCCGGGACGAAGGACGAGGATGCGCGCGGTCATCGAGGGGCCTCCAGACGGTTTCAGGTATGGGTCGGGTAGGGACATGGCGCAGAGGACGGGAGAGAAGAGCGGGAGCGGTGCGGGACGCGGGGGTTAGGCGGCGGGGCGGACGGCCGAGACGGAGCCGATGAGGGTGTGCCAGTCGGGGGTGAGGTGGGCGTGGTCGCGGGCGGCCTGCTCGGCCGCGGTTTCGGGGACGTACACCGACCGGGCGCGGTGCCAGGAGCCGTCTTGGCCGGCGACGATGCACACGCCGGGTGTCTCGGCGGGGATGGTGCGGGCGGCGTCGAGGGCGGCGGGGTCCAGGTCGCCCAGGGTCATGTTCGCGGTTTCGGGGTCGTTGACCCGGTGGCACACCCGCCCGGAAAGCTGTGCGCGCAGGGCGGTGACGCCGGGGCCGAGGTCGGACCCGATGCGCTGACCGCACACGATCAGATGCACCGCGAACGCCCGCCCGAGTTGCGCGACCCGCAGCAGTGCCGTTGCCGTTCGCGACACCTCGTCCTTCTCGCTCTTGTCGGCCATCAGGAACAGCTCGGCGACCTCGTCCACCAGGACCACGATCGGGATCGGCTGCAGGTCGTCCGGGAGCGTCCACACGTTGCGGGCGCCGTGCGTGCGGCACAGGGCCATGCGGGTTTCGACCTCGCCGACGAGATCGGTCAGCAGATCCACCGACTCTTTGCGGGTGGTGGCCAGCGCCGACAACCTCGGGGCGTAGGGGGTGAACTCCACCCCGCCCTTGAGGTCGAACCCGACGAGGGCGATGGGCTGGGGGGCCAGGCCCTTGATGATGGCGTTGGCGAGGTTGGACTTTCCTGATTGGGTGGCGCCGGCGTTGAGCCAGTGCGGGATGGTGCGGAAGTCGATGACCCAGTCACGGCCGTTCTCCAGCTTGCCGGGACGCACGGTCAGCAGCTCCCCGGTTTCAGGTTCGGCGGTCACCTCGACGAGGGGGTCACGCATGGTGGCCCACAGCGTGACGTAGCCGGGGCGGACGTCGACGACGCGGACGGAGTGGACGCGCCAGGCGTGCGCGATGCCCTCGGCGGCGCGTTCGTAGTCGGCGGGGACCTGTCCGTCGTGCAGCCGCAGCCGCATCCGCCATCCCAGCCGAGTCGGCCGAAGGACACCCAGGCGGGGAGCGCGCTCGACGTCGACCCGCCGCACCCGCCTCTTGTGCTCGACCACGGTCGCGGCGTTGCGGGACGCCGGGCCGACGACCGGGAGGGCGTCCAGGGTGAGGCGGAACCGGCGCCGGTTGCGGGTGAGCTTGCAGCCGGAGGCGACGTGATGCCAGGACAGGTACACCAGCACCGCCCGCGCCGGGAAAACGACGCCGTACCAGAACGACACCGGGTGCAACCGGCGCCAGGCCCACAGCCCGCCCACCACGACGGCCAGGACGACGAGCAGCGTCATCGACTCGTTCATCACCGGGCCGCCGTTCAGGCCACGTCCGCCGCAGCGGACCGAGCCGACGAGGCGGACGGGGCGGGCGAGGCGTCCGGCGAGGGCACCGCCACCGGACCGGCGACCACGACCCGCTCAGCGCGGAACGCTACCCCGAACCGCTTCTCACCGCCGATCACCTGCTCCCACGGGAAGGCCACCAGACCGACCGGCGTGACGATCTGACCGACGCCCACGGCCTGGTCACCGGGTACCGACACGTTCACCAGGTCCACCCGACCCGAGGAGTCCGCCGCCGACAGACCCACCGTGAACACCGTGTTCCCCGCCCGATCCACCTTCACCTCCCCCGTGTCCTGGTTCACCAGCTTCGGACGCGGCGGCGCCACACACACGAACGTCAGCGCCGACAGGTCCACCGGAATGTTGCGCATCTCGAACCCCTCCTGGAGTACTTGGTGTACTAAGCACGTTAACGCGCTAAGTGCGCATCGTCTACTATGAGCGCGAAGGAAGGAGGTTGTGATGGCGATCACACAACCGGCGTATGCGCGAGTGGCGGATGTCCTCCGGAGCCGGATCAACAAGGGCGAGTACGAGCCCGGCGACCTGCTGCCGAGTCAGCGGGAGTTGCGCGAGGAGTTCGACATCTCGACCACGACGGCGAAGGCCGCCATCGCCCAACTGGAGAAGGAAGGGCTGATCTACTCCCAGCAAGGCAAGGGCGTGTTCGTCCAGACCACGCGGGAGCTGCTGAGATACACCGCCGGACGGTACGGCCAGGGGCGCCCCCCGAACCTCACGGAGGAGGAGCAGGGGAACTACGCCTACGACGTCGAGGCCGAACGCCGTCAGGTGGAGGTCGCCGCCGGGATCGCCGAGCGTCTCGGGATCGAGGAAGGTGAGCGTGTGAGCGAGGCCGTCTACACGTGGACGCACGAGGGCGAGACGGTAATGATCAGCTCCCAATGGGAACCCTTGTCCATCACCGGCGGGACCCCGATCGAGACACCCGCGAGCGGCGACCGAGGACAACCCGACGTCATCACCCGCTTCGCGTCCATCGGGATCCACGTGACCGACGTCCGAGAGGACATCCGAACCAGGATGCCGACGCCCGACGAGGCGCATCGCCTCAAGATCAACGCTGGGGTGCCGGTGTTCCACATCCAGCGCACGCATTTCGCCGGTCAGACGGCCGTGGAAACGGCCGAAATCGTCATGCGCGGTGACCGCTTCGTTCTACGGAACGAGCAGGTCATCCCCATCGCTCAGTAGAGCCCCCAGGGACGGAGTCAGGCGGACCGCCGGCCAAGCTGTCGCTAGCCCCGCCCCCGGGAACCATCGCAAAGGAACCCCTGATGTCTGTTCCATCAGAAGACCCGATGCGAGGCGCAGGCACAACCAGCCCGCGCCCCCACCGAGAGTACCGATGGCGAACCGAGGCGCTCGCCCTCGTAGCTGACCTGAACGCCCGCGGCCTGAACGCGGTGGTGTGCGGTCACGGAGCCGTGAGGGCCATGAACCCGAACGGTGCGCCTGAGCCCGACAACCCTGAAGGTCAACTTCTGGCTGTCGGGCTACGACAAGAAGTCTGGTGCCGCCCGTACCCGCCCGAGGAGGGCGCGCTTTGGTGGTTCTGGGCTTGGTCCGGGGAGACCCGCACGTCCGAGCCGGAGCTTGAACCGCTGTGTCCACTCGCTGACACGCGCCAGGCAGCCGAGAGGATCGCCCACGTCCTCTCCCTGAGGGAGGTGGACGGCGGGTGATCACCAGGACGACCATGACAAACAGGGCGAGGCGGGTCGGCCGTGTCCTACGATTGCGCGGCCGGCGACGCCGCGATGACCGCATAGGCATGTGGCATCTCGACAACCTCGCCGCCGCCCTGGCGGCCAATGGGTGCCGCACAAGACGTGACTACAGGGAGTCGCCTCCCGTCCTCTACGTCCAAGCGCATGACGCCCAGCCCGCCGAAGTCGTTGCGATCTGGTTCGGACATTGGGTCTACGTCAAACGCGGGGAGCCCCGCGAAGCCTTCCGGTGCAAGAGCCCGGAACGGGTGGCCGTAGCTCTGGAGGCGGCCATGCGGGGCGGCAGCCATGGGTGACACAACCTCGGAAGTACAAGCCACCGCCCGCAGCTTCGCCGACCAGTACCCCGGAGTCCGTGTCTGGTTCGGGCTGCACACACGCAACTGGTGGGCCATGGTGCCGATGCACGACGGCCTTCGGCTGGTCGAAGCACCCGACCCTCGACAACTACGCGAGGAGATCATCAACGCGACGGCATGGCCCTGGCGGCAGAGATGACCCACTCCCAGCACGCGATGTACCACACGGGCGTCACGCTCGAATGCCCCGCTAGCTGCCTGGGGATCTACACGGTCGAGGACCTGCTACGCCTGCTGACCACAGCAGGTCACCTCGCTCTGACGGAGAAGTGGCGCACCAGCGGACCCCCGCACCGTGGCGACTTCCCCCCGCACAGTGAGCACTCCTTCAACTGCCCGCTCTCATGTCTCCGCCTGTCAGCCAAGGTCACCAACGCTCTCCGCTTCGACCGGAGCGGATGTGTGAGCATCGGTGATCTGATTCGCATCATCAAGCGCCACGAACTCAGGGAGGTCCGCAACATCGGCCCCCGCAGCGTCAGCGAGGTACGTGCCGCGTTGGTGGCCGCCGGGTTCGATGTTCAGAGCTACTCGGAGCTGAGCTAGACCAGACACCCACACGGCCCCTGGCGCTCTGCCGACCGGTTCAGCAGGCAGCGAGCGCCAGGGGTCGTCCATCTTCTCGGGGCACCCGTCAAGCATGTGATGGGACAGAGATGTCAAGCATGTCCCGGGACAGGACACAGGCCCAGGCCCCCACCGGATGAGAACTTTCTCTACGGTTTCAAGGGCGGCCCCAGGGGGCCGCCGGGCCGACTCGCCCACGGCGGGCATGCGGCCTCTTCGGGCCGACCCGCCGCAGGCGGCCGGCCAGCTCCACTGGCAAGCCCTGAGCCAGACAGAAGGCTCAATCCGCCAAAGGTAGGCCCTCCCATCCGTCAGCACCCGGAGACCGCCCACCACGTCAAGGCCAAGCCGCTACGCGGTCGGCAAGCCGAACTTTGACGCGCTGCTCGCTCTCCTTAGTTTGGGATAAGAGGAGGGCGGGGGAAGAGGTTATTTGGAGATCAGGACTATCTAGCGAGCCAGCTGGAATCTGGGGGTGTCCTCTGGATCTCCTGGATCTGGGCGAGCACGTTGGCTACAGCTTCCTGATCGCGAAGCGCTTTGCTCAGGAATGCCTTCAGCATCGATTCCTCATCATATTGCGGCATCCCATCTAGCTCGCCGAGGCCGAGTTCTTCGCGCACGTACGAGACCAAGGATTCCTCCGTCAATCGGAGAGAGGCGATTCGGAGAGTGGCGATAGCAATCGTGTGCTCAGATCGCCCAGGGTCGCGCTTGAGGAGCTTCAATATTTCAGCGCTGGTATCTAGGATCTGCATCGCAGTGTGGACGGTATCGAACTTCAGGGCTGTCAGGCGGAGACGTGCGGCGAGCATTCTCATGTCTCTGTGCAGGTCGCTGAGCTCGTCAGCGTTTAGTGCATCAGAACGAGGAGGGAGCGAGCGGAGACACGCTTCTCGTATCTGAGTGGACTTACTCACGAACTCGTTGGCAGCTAGGAGCCGAGCCTCACGGTACTTCTGGTTCTTTTCGTGTTCCCATTGGCGACCCTGGTTACGCGCAGCGAACCTTGAGGTCAGCGCGACGCCTCCTAGGGCAGCAGCTGCGGAAAGGACGGCCGTCGCGATCGTGAGCCACATGTAGGACAGTCTGCCAACAAGCTGGACGGACTACGTGCAATACCGGCATCCTGCCCACTCTCGCCCTACGATCGCCACGACGGGGCTGAGGTAGGACGGTGGTCGGGGGCGATCGCTGCCGCACCGCTTCCGGTCCTCAGAGCCTGGCGGCTCCTGCGGTCCGGGTCGGCTTGCCACCGGACTAGCCGACTCTTCTCGCTGGTCATGAGCGCTGCTGTACAGCAGCCGAGTACAGCAACACCGCCGTACACCACTCACCGCGCCGTAAGGAAACACATGTTGGAGCAGCGGGCGGAGGGTCTTACCTTGGGGGCGCATAGTTCGCATCCGGGCGGTACCACCCGAAAAGGGCATATCGGTTGGACGAGCGCGACGCGGGGGCCTCGCGGCTCACAGTCCCCCCGCCGGCCGGAGGCCGCGCTCGCGGGGAGCTGTCTGTGACGCGGTCTCGCCGTTCGCGCAGGCGCGCCCTTCGGGACGTGTGGGGTGCTAATGGCCTCGCTCACAACGGGGTTGGATGGCCTTGGCTAGGCAGGAGGTGCCGCGCTGGTCGGGAGAACCGTGGGGACGTCCCTTGACGGCGCTGGTCGTGCTACGGATTGGAAGGCCCACGGAGAGAGGTGACGGGCCGGACCGGAATGTCATTGTGACGGAGATACCGCTGCGCGTCTTCTGCCAGATTGCGTAGGCGCGGCCAGACAGGTGTCCCTTGATTTTCGTCACGGTGCTCAAGAAATGGGCGCGCTGCTTGCATCAGCCGAACAATGGGCAAAGCCCACATCTCCATTACGTCTTCACGGCGAATGTAGCGATTATTGTAGTAGACACCGAGAACGTCGAGGTAGGCGAGCGCGTTATTGATCGCTTCGTACTCATCCGCCGTCAGATCATCGACAGAGCGCCCAGTTGCAGCCATGTCATAGATCAGACGCCGACCTCGTTGCTTGTCGGGACTGACTAGTTGCTCGTGCATGCGCAAAAACAGGTCTCGTTTGTCTTTCCTGCGGCTGTGTATGAAGGCGTATAAACTGAGCACCATGGCGGTGCATGACAGGGCAGTCGCCAAAGTTAATCTCCAGTCCCAGGGAGGCGTTCGGTATTTGTGCACGTTGGAGCCACGACTATCGCCTTCCCCTGCAAGTCTCCCAAGAGACTGGGCGGTCGGTACACCCTCTGACGTGACCGGTGTCGGACCCGAGTAGGCAACACGATGTCAGCGTCAGGTCGATGACGTGGGGCCGCGAAGCGCACGCCTCAGGTACTTAGGAGGCTTACGGACGTCGAGTGGACGCGGGTTGTGGCTGGGGTTTGGGTGCCGCATCGAGGTGATCGCTTATACCGATCCCGTCGGCGGGTCTAGATGTGACCTGGACAGTGGAAGCCGAAGTCGTGCTGGGATCCCACCCATGAAGGTCTGTGCCCAATACATGCCGAGAATTGGAAGGGCAGGGATGTAGTAGCAGGTCAAGAGGGTTCGGCGGGGGGACTGTAAATCCGTCGGGGTGCAGGCGCTCCGTCACCTAGGTTGCGGTGCTGCCGCAGGGATTTCGGCGTTCAAGCCATGGCCGGCCCTGCGCTCCGGTTCCCCTCTGCCTTGGATGCTGTGGCGCCGGTCCGCTAACACGCTTGCTAACGGCGGCTCTGGACGAGGATGGACGCGCGTGGGGCCGACAGGCGGCCGAGGATGCCGCCGGGCAGGTCAGAGGACGTTTGTGGACGGGTGCGGATCTTGTTCGTGAGACTCGTAGAAATTCGCTCCCCGGCTTGGCGCTGCGATCGCGAAGGAAGGGTGAATGCCGGCTGTGGAGCCGGTGTGCGGGTCACTGCGATACGGTGCGGACGTGATCGGGGAAGGGGGAGCTCAGCTCGGCAGGCAGGCCGCGCAGCGCCTGGCTCTGAGGCGCCCCGGATCTTCCGGACAGGTCCCCAACTAGGGTTGGGGAGAACCGGAAGGGAAGGTCGTTGGCACGACAGAGGCGGCATTTCACCCAG
>NZ_JOFJ01000036.1 GCF_000718255.1 Spirillospora albida | reverse complement strand
CTCCTGGGTGAAATGCCGCCTCTGTCGTGCCAACGACCTTCCCTTCCGGTTCTCCCCAACCCTAGTTGGGGACCTGTCCGGAAGATCCGGGGCGCCTCAAGGTCTTGGACCAGGTGCGGGTCATGGGGTTCGTCCGGTGGGGCGGGCGAGTACATATGTGATGGTGGCGCTGGTCGTGATGGGGCCGTCAGGGATGCGTGATCGGAGTTCGGCAGCGAGGATCTGGGGTTGCCGGACATGGTCAGGAAGCACGAATTGGGGGCAGGTCGCCAGGTAGGTCGCGGTGTGCATGAGGTCGTTGAAGGTGAAGGTGTGGGTCTCGTGCTCCACCTGATCTACTTGCAGGCCGCCCTGCTCCGTCAGTTCCGGCAGGTTTCCGCTGTGTGCGGCTTCGTACAGGCTGGGTCGGCTGGTCGCCCTGGGATCGAGACCGGTCACTTCCAGGAGGGCGGCCAGCTCGCTGTAGCTATCGATGGCTTTCGTGACGAGGATCGCTGAGGCGCGGAGGGTTCGGCCGATCTCGCTGATGGCCAGATGCGGGGTGGGGGAGTGGTAGAGACACATGATCGCGATGGCCAGGTCGAAGGAAGAGTCTCCGAATGGGAGCGAGTGGAAGTCGCCGGTGAGCGCTTCGACGTTCAGGCCGGCGGTCCGCTTGACCGTCGCTGCCACCATGGCTGGTGAAGCGTCGACCGCGGTGAGGGATGCGTCGGGGTAGTGGCGGGCAAGTCGGACGGTGGTTCGGCCTTGTCCGCATCCGACATCCAGGATGGACGGACGCTCAGGGAGGCGGACGGAGTCGGCGAAACCGCAGATGACTTCGCTGATGTTCCGTCCGCTGGTCTTGGCGGACAGGAGTGCCTCGCTCCGCTGTCGGGTGCGGTCCTCGCTGGTGTAGAGGGTGCGGGCGCCATCGCCGTGGAAGGGGTGGCTCATTGCGCCACCTCGTGGATCAGGCCGTGGCGGTGGTGAGTTCGGAGAGGAGTTGGTTGGCGGCGCGGCGGGAGGTGATGATGTGCACGTCGGCGTGCTTGGCGTGTTCGGCGATCAGCTCGCGGACGCGGGGGGCCATCTCCTTGCGGTAGCCCCAGACGTACTTCACGAACCCCCAGGTGATCCGGTCGTAGACGCCGGTGTTGTCGTGCTGCCCGCCCCGGTACTTCCAGCGGCGCTGGGCGATGCCCCACAGGCAGGTGATGGCGGGAAGATCGAGGAAGATGACCGTGTCGGCGCGGCGCAGCCGGATGGGTAGCGTGCCCGCGTAGTTCCCGTCGATGACCCAGCGATCGGCAGCGACCAGTTGCTCCTGGACGGCGGCGAACTTCTCCGGCTCCATCTTGTTCCACTGGTCGTCGTAGTAGACGGCGTCCAGGTGGGTGATCTGCGTACCGAGCTGATCTGCGAGCCGCCGACCGATGGTGGTCTTGCCCGACCCGCCACATCCCATGATCGCGATCCGCTGCATGGTTCAACGCTACCGACCTTCCGGTGCTGGTGGGACGGAACGCTCTCACTGGTTCCCCATCCCCGTGAGGACCTCGTTGATGGTCGTGACCTGGTGGGATACGCGCATGAGGTTGAGCTTGTCCAGGCAGCCGGCCAACAGTTCGGCGCGGTCTGCGTGGGGTGCTGCGGCCAGGTCGCCGATGACGGTGGCGGCTTCGGCGCCGCTGGAGGAGATGAGCTGCTCGGGGATGAGCCGGTGCGCGGAACGGAACTCGGTCGGGCACAGCGGCAGGCATCCGGCCAGGACCGCTTCGAACAGTCGCTGTGTCATCTGGCCCGACCTGAGGTGCCGTTCGGGGAGCAGCAGGATCGTTGACAGCGACATCCCGTATAGCTCGGTGACCTTGGCGAAGGCGATGCGGCCGATGAACCGGACGTGCGGCCACTGCTTGGTATCGGTCCATTTCCCGGCGACCAGGTGGTCGACGTGAATGTCGGCGGCGGGCGCGAAGTAGGTGGTGAAGCCGTCGTCTCGGCCGTACTGGTTACCGACGTAGGTGAGCAGCCATCGGCGCTCACCGGCGGCGAGCTCGTTCGGGTCAGCGTGATCGAGAGCGGTGTCGGCGACCGGGAACAGGAGCGATACCGCGTCCGGGCTGGGGTGCAGCGCGGCTTCGCACACGGTCACGTTCGGCTGGGAGCGGAGCGGGTCGTCGGCGGCGAGCTGCCGGTCCTTGTCCCACAGGATCGTCGGCAGTCCGGCTCGGGTGTAGTGGCTGAGTAGGTCGGCCTGTCGGTGTAGGTCGCAGGTGTGGCCGGGGGTCTCGCACGGGGTCGTGTTGCGGCCGGCGATCGGCCATCGCCATTCGAGCATCAGCGCGTCGATTTCCGGAAGTCCGTCCGAGTCCCAGGTGTAGGGCAATGCTGTGGCTGCTTCGTCCTGGTCGCGGTCGGCTTGGAGGAAGACGATGTCGTGGCCGTCGGCGATGAGTGCGTCGATGAGGGTGCGGCGGTGGGAGCGTCCTCCGTCGGGGGTGTCGATGATCCCGTCGCCGAGGAATCCCCAGAAGCTGTAGCCGATCTTCATCCGGTCTCCTGGATGCTCTTGGCGTACCAGCGGTCGTCGACGAGCAGCGCATCGAGCCCGGATTCGGTGAGGCATTCGAAGGCCATGTCAGCGGTCCCGCAGATCGGTTTGCCCTTGATGTTGAGGGAGGTGTTGATCAGGACGGGGACGCCGGTCAGAGCTGCGAAGGCTTCCAATGTCGCGGCCAGGAGCGGGTTGCGGTCGCCGTCGACGGTCTGGACACGAGCGAGCCCGTTGTCGTGGAACACCGCGGGGATCACCTCGCGGCCTTGCGGGGTGCCGGGGACGGCGATCGACATGAATGGGGAGCACCGGCCGCCGAGACGGAAGTACTCCTCGGCACGGCTGGCCAAGACGACGGGTGCGAACGGCCGGAATGGTTCTCGGAACTTGATCCGGCTGTTGAGCCTGCCGATCACGTCCGGAAGCAGTGGAGAGGCAAGGATCGACCGGTGTCCGAGCGCGCGGGGCCCGGCTTCCAGCGGACCGACGCAGACGCCGACGATCTGGCCGGCGGCGAGGGCCTTGGCCATCCGCTCGGCTGGTGAGCGTTCGGTGGAGCCGGTAATACCTTCACGCTGCAACGAGCCGCGGCCACGGTCGTGTGGGGACGGGCCCAGGTAGCAGGCGTCCCGTACCCCGTCCGGGACGGGCTGGCGCTGGTCGGCGAGGACGGCCAGGGCGGCGCCGAGCGCGGTCCCTGAATCGCCGGGGGCGGGCGGCACGAACACCTCGTCGAACAGCCCGGATTCGAGGATCTTGCCGATCGCCACGCAGTTCATGGCAACTCCGCCGCCGATGCACAGCAGGTTGGAGCGCGTGATGGTGCGGGCGAGCCGGGCCAGGTGCAGCATCGTCTGCTCAGTGCGTTCCTGAAGCGCGGCGGCCAGGTCCTTGTGGACCTGCGTGATCTCCTGGTCGGGCCGCCTGGGTGAGCAGGTCCTGGCAGTGAAGTCGGGCGATGTGCGGCTCCACCGGCTGGAGATCACGCGGAGCGGGAACAGCCGCAGATCCAGGGCGAACCCGTCGGTGGTCAGCCGGATCGCCTGGCGGAAGAGGTTCCGGAACCGCGTCGGGTCACCAAGGGCGGCGAGCGCCATCACGGTGCCTTCCTCGTCTGCCTTCCGCCAGCCCAGGTGTTGGGTGACCGCGCCGTACACGTAGCCGAGGCTGGCGGGGTCGGTCTGTTCCCGAAGTAGTTCCCACAACGGCACACCCTCGTCGAGACGGCCTCGGGCGATGGTCGTCGTCTGGGTTTCGCCGAGACTGTCGACGACCAGGACCGCTGCGTGCTCGAAACCCGAGGCGGCGAACGCGGTGAGCCCGTGGGCGCGGTGGTGCAGTACCTGAGTGATCGTCGCGACGGGGAACCGGCGCCTCAGGGCATCCAGGCGGCCTTGCTCCCGGCCGGCGACGGCACGGAAGGAGCGGGCACGCGGAACAGCACGCCGAGCGGTCTTGCGATTGAGCAGGTAGGCGAGCGACTTGGGAGCGGTCCTGCGGTAGAGGTCGTGCTGGAAGTGCAGGGCGACGGCCTCGATGTCGTCGGGGTACAGACCCGCCTGGTCGAGCAGCCAGTCGATTCCGCGTCTCGGGTAGGAGCCGTCGTGTTTGATGCCCGAAAGTCGCTCCTCTTCGACCAGGCCGATGAGCTTTCCGTCCATGACCAAGGCCGCGGCTGAGTCGTGGGTGAAGGAGCACAACCCCAGTACGGGGCCAGTCATGTTGCCGCCGCCTTCGCAGCGGCGCGGGCGGTCTGCCGATCGAACCATCGGGTCAGCGCCTTCGACATCGTTCCCGACTCGCCGGCGATTTCCCGAGCGGCGTCGCGGTCACCCCTGCGCCACAGCCGGAATGCCCTCATCACATCGGCCAGGTCGTCCCAGGCGGGTACTCCGATCCGCTGACCGGCGATCACCTGGGCGAGAACGTCGTCGAACGACTCCCATGAGACGGTCAGCGGCTCCATCGGCACCGATACCGCTCCGTGTAGCAAGGTGGCCTGTCGAGCGGGCTCATGTTCGGGCGTGTAGAGGTGCAAAGAGTCGACCTCGTGGTGCCAGTGGCCGACTTGCGCGCCGACCCATCCAGCCATGAGTTCCAGCAGGAGCGTCGCGGTGAACAAGTCGTAGGGCAGGCCACGCCACACGTCCTGGCTTCGCATCGACGTCACCATGTGGAGCAGCCCGTCACGCAGGTAGAAGCGGTGCCCCAGGGTGCAGGGGATGTCGCGTTCGTCGACCAGGTCCCGCGCGGGGTCGAAGATGGTCAAGACGGCGCGGCGGGTGTCGGGGTCCTCCAGCAGCAGGCGGCGCACCCGGTCGAACTGGTCGATCCCGGTCCAGGCTCGCAGCCGGGGACCGTAGGCGCCGTGCGGGGCACCGTCACCGACGAAGGCGGCGAGCGAGGAGTTGAACTCGTGGATCCACGGCTCACCGGAACCGGAAAGGATCCACAACGCCTCCGCGACGTTGAAGGCCGGGTTGATCACTCGGCAGGGCGGGAGATCGACCAGCCGGTTGCGGGGGTCGGCCAACCGCAGGGAGGAACCAAGGACCTCTGTCGTGGGAAGGCCGCGCGGCGCAATGGCGCAGCCGGCGGTGAGGACACGTTCGCAGGCTTCGACGAACAGGCCATTCGCCGAGGCGTTCAAGCGCGCCGGGGATTGTGAGACCTGCTGCGGTATCAAGGGATTGCCTTTCACCAGGGCAAGATGAGCGGGGGCCGCCGTCCTGGCCAGATTCGACGGAGAAGGCGGCTTGAGGTTCAGCGCGGAGCTGACGGCGATTCTTCGTACTGGTGCCGGAGGTCCTGCCACAGCGACTCCAGACCCTGGAGCAGCGTGACTTTGGGGACGTAGTTCAGGACTCGCTCGGCATGCGCGAGGTCGGCGACGGTTCCGTTGGAGTCGCCCGGCCGCTGGTCGGCGGGTTCCCACACCACGGGCGTGCCGACGATCCGCTCGACGAGTTCACCGACTTGCACGAGTGACGCTTCGTCCCCGCCGGCCACGTTCACGACCTCGGCTTGGCCTGGGGCCAGTGGAAGATCGATCGCACGTAGGACGGCCTCGACCAGGTCATCGACGTGCGTCCAGGTGTGGGGAGCCGTCCCGTCGCCGTAAAGGGGCATCCGCTCGCCGGTGCGTGCCGAATGGAACATGCGTGCCACGACCATGTCGGGGTTGACGCGGGGGCCGAACGCGGTGAAGAACCGCAACGCCACGGTGCTCATCGTCGAGCCGGGCCGCTGTGCATGGGCCGCCGCCAGACGCTCGGTCGCCAGCTTCACCACTCCATAGGGCGAGGACGGCGAGGGTGGCACGTCCTCGCCTACGGCCCCGTCCACCGGGCCGTAGACATGGGCGGACGAGGCGACTACCAGGCGAGGCACCTGCGCCTCCCCGCAGGCCGACAGCAGCCGGTGTGAGCTCAGCAGCGACGCTGCCTGATCAGCGAATCCCGATCCCCACGACTCCGCGATGCTGGTGGGCGCCGCCAGGTGCACCACCGCCGAAGCTTTCCTGAGCTCGGCCGCGACCGCGGCGTCCCCGACATCGGCGAGCACCAGGTCGAACCCCGGCCGCGACTGGAGCTCGGCGAGGATCGCGGCGGTGCGAGAGTCATCTCCCGGCGTCCGCCGGTCCACACCGAGAACGGCCATTCCGTCGCGGCCGAGCAATGCCTCCGCGACATGGGAGCCGATGAAGCCACAAACGCCGGTGACCACGATCAGGTTGCGTGGTGTCGGGCGATGACTCGATCCGTCGGTCATGTTTTCGATTGTCACGCTGGCCTCGCTTTCAGTGATCGCGTAGCACATGCCTTCGAGAACCCCTTTGCTCTCGGTCGGCTTCGGTTGAAGGACCACCTTCTTTCTTATGGGGGCGGGAATTGGTCCTCCCCTCCGGCGCGGGTCTTGTGCACGGGAGTGCCTCCGGTGCTGCCCACACGGGAGGGGAGGACGTACAGCCTCCGGGCGGGTGATTCCCCGGGGGTGTCGGAAAGCCCCGCCCGGAGGGGCTTCACGTCGAGCGAGAGGGCTCGTCCTGGAGAACCTTCTTCAGTTCGGCCTCAGCCATGGACGCAATCTCAGCGACGGCACCCTTGAAGAGGCCGTACTCGTACATAGCGTCCCGGTAGGCGGCTCCCACCAGTTCCGCAGCCCGGAAAAGGTCCGACTGTGCCGGTGTCAAAACCTCGTCCTGCTCCGACATTTCCTCCGGCTTCCTCACGTCAACACGGCCCATACGCTCTTCCACACCCTCTCCGCGTCGAACCGGTGTACGTATCCCCACTCCTTGGCCAGGCTCCGGACGATGAAGAGTCCGCGGCCGGACTCCATGTCGAGGTCGGCTTGCTGAGGCATCGGGATCTCGTCGGGAAACATGTCCCAGACCTCGACGGTCGGATGACCGTCGTTCTCGTGGACGAGGAACTTCACCCGACAGGCCGCCAGGTATTCACGGGTCAGATGGCTCAGCTTCTCCGTGGTCTCCCGAAGAGCGTTCGTGACCAGTTCGCTGACGATTTGCTGGGCGTCCTCGACCAGATCGGGGTGGCCGAGGTCTTCCAGGGCTCGGCTGACGGCACGTCTGGCTCGGCTCACCTCGGTGGGGTCCACGGTGAGAGCCAGCTCCAGGTGAGGTCGTTTGATCGTCACAGGTGCCATCGCCTGTCCTTGTGCGCGGTTCCGTCATTGGCATCCGGTTTGATGCGCGTCTCCTGCAAGAAACCACTGCACATGACGCAGAGACCAGGCCAAACTGAAGGATGTAGGCGGACGCGAGCGGATGTGAGCGGACGTCGCCCAGGTGAGAAGTTCGGACGGAGTGATCCGATGAGCCAGGATGAGTTTCCGATGGAGCTGGCCACAAGGATTCGGCTGCTCTTGGAGCGGAAGATCTGGTCTCAGAACCACCTGGCGAAGGAGATGCGGGACGTTGCGACCCACATCGAGCGTGCCCAGCTTCCCGGCGTCGAGTCGATGGCACGACGGATACGGGCTCACCAGCGCGGTGAACCCGTTGGGCCGGTCTATGCAGAGCTGTACCGGCGTCTCTTCGCTCACCACGCCGAAGTCGTCGGCCCTGCGCCGGCCGCAGGCCCGGAAGCCCACATCGATCCTCTTGTACTCGCCTGGACAGTAGGAAGGCTCAACCAGCGCGTGGACCGTAGAAGTTTGCTCCAGCTCGTCGCCGTTGCCGCGGCGGGTCCCAGCGCCCTCGAACCCACAGAACGCCTGCTCCGAGCGCTCACCGGAAGCAGCCGCCCCGACAGCGAGACCGTCAGGCACCTCGAAGACCGCACCAAGGGCTTCCACCGGCTCGAAGAACACTGGCCTGCCAAGAAGCTCTACCCCGCGCTCATGACCCACATCGGCGAGGTCAGTGCGCTCCTGGAGACCAATCGGGACGACGAGCTGCGCCTTCGCCTCGCGATAGCGGCCGGCGAGTCCGCAGTCCTTGCCGCATGGTTCGCCTGGGAACTGGGCGACCGACAGAGAGCCGGGGAACAGGCCCGTCTCGTCGGAGTTGCAGCGAAACAGGCCCAGGACATCGCCTCCGCGGCATGTATGACCGGCTACCAGACCTACATGACCGGCGGTGTCAACGACGGTCGAATTCTGACCCCCTGGCGACGTCTGAAAGTTGACCCCCTGCTGTTGTTGGTCGTTGCTGGTTGTTACTGCTCGTCGTTGGTGGTGTTGGCCGCGGGGACGCGGCCCAGGTCACGGTTCTTGAGGCGGTAGCTGTCTCCCTTCAGGCTGATGACCTCGGCGTGGTGGACGAGGCGGTCGATCATGGCTGCGGCGACGACGTCGTCGCCGAACACCTCGCCCCAGCGGCCGAACGGCTTGTTGCTGGTCACGATCAGCGAGGCCCGCTCGTAACGGGACGAGACCAGCTGGAAGAACAGGTTGGCGGCCTCGGCCTCGAAGGGGATGTAGCCGACCTCGTCGACGATCAGGACCGGGACGCGGGCGAGCCGGGTCAGTTCGTCTTGCAGCCGTCCGGCGGCGTGCGCGTCGGCCAGCCGCGCGACCCACTGGGCGGCGGTGGCGAAGGCGACGCGGTGTCCGGCCTGGCAGGCACGGATGCCCAGCCCGATCGACAGGTGGGTCTTGCCGGTGCCGGGCGGGCCCAGGAACACCACGTTCTCGCGGGCGGCGACGAAGTCCAGGGTGCCCAGGTGGGCGATGACCTCGCGTTTGGCGGAGCGCTGGTGGTCGAAGTCGAAGTCCTCCAGGGCTTTGCGGGCGGGGAAGCGGGCGGCGCGGATGCGGGCCTCGCCGCCGTGGGCCTCGCGGGCGGCGACCTCGCGTTGCAGGCAGGCGGCCAGGAACTCCTCGTGCGTCCAGGACTCCTGCCGGGCGCGTTCGGCCAGACGAGCAGCGGCGGCGTGCAGCGACGGCGCCTTGAGCACCCGGGTGAGATAGGCCAGCTCGGCCTCGACATTGCGGCCGCCAGTGCTCGTCGCGGCGCCCCCTGCGGCGCCCGCTGCGGTGGCCTTGGCGGCGGGCGCCATCACGCCACCCCCTCGATGCCGGCGGCACCGATGTCCTCGGCGCTGTCGTTGTCGATTCCCAGGAAGGTGTCGTAGTCGGTCAGCCGCCGCTGCTCGACCTCGGTGTCGGTCGGCGGGCGGGTGGTCTGCAGCCGCAGCCGCCGCATCGCCGCGGCCGCCTGGGCGTGCGCGGGGTCGGTGATGGTCTGGTGGACCGCCCAGCAGCGCGGGTGCGCGGCGACCTGCTGCCCGCCGCAGGTGACCCTCACCTGCTCCAGGTCGGCGACGACCTCGACCAGCCGCCCGATCACCGACGGGTGCACCGAGTAGTCGTTGGAGGCGATCCGGACGTAGTGGTCGCGGGCCAGCCGCGTGGACGTGCGCCAGCCGACCACCGGCGCGACCGGCGGCAGCGGCACCATCGCCTCCATGTCGGTGACGATCCGGTCGGCGGGCCGGCACTCGATCCGCCGGTGGTGACGGACGTTGGCGCGATGCGCCAGCCAGTGGTCCAGCTGGGCGTTGAAGTCGCCCGGGCCGGTGAACGACCGGCCCGGCATGAACGAAGTCTCCAGATACTCGTTCGCCCGCTCGACCAGGCCCTTGGCTTCGGGATCGGCGGGACGGCACTGCACGATCTTGATGCCCAGGGTGCCGCGGAACGCGTTGGCCTCGGTGGTCAGGACCGGACAGCCGCCCCGCCACTGCCCGATCGCGCCCTCGTTGTCCCACACCAGCGTCTTGGGCGCCGCGCCCAGCATGCCCAGCAGCGCCCACATCCCGGCGAACAGGTCCCCGGCCGCCCGCGAGGGCAGCATCCGCGCCAGCATCCACCGCGAATACCCCGACACCATCACCAGCACCGGCGGGCTGGTCTGCTGCCCGGCCCCCACCGGCACCTTCGCCGGCGGGAACCACAGATCGCATTGAGCCAGCTCACCGGGCTGATACGCCGTCCGCGACGCAGGGTCGGCCGGCTTGTACTGCGGCCGCAACTGCCGGATCCGGTCCTTGAGCACCGTCATCGACCGCTCCCAGCCGATCCGCTCGGCGATCACCGTCGCGGGCATGTCCGGGAACTCCGCCAACAACTGACGGATCGCCGGCTCGGCCGCGTCCACGATCGAGCCCTTCCCCGCCCGCTGATACACCGGCGGCTCATCGGCCGCCAGCGCCCGCTTGACGGTGTTCTTCGAGATGCCCATCCGCCGGGCGATCGCCTTGATCGGCATGCCCTCCGCCCGGTGCAACCGGCGGATCTCCGCCCAGTCCTCCACCTTGATCACCCTCCACAGTGACAGTGGGGGGTCAGAATTCGGCCGTCGCCTGGGGGTCAGTATTCACGCGTCGTCGACAGGCGGAAATCATGCCGCCGGCGTCAGGTTGGCCTCAAGCGCCCTCGAACGGCTCGGCAACAACGATCCTGCGACCAGAGCATGGCTGCTTGCCAGAAAGGGCGAGGAATCCGCTCTCCTCGGAGACCGGAAGACGGCACTGGAGGCCATCCGAGAGGCCGAAGACACCTACCTCGAAGCCAACATCACTGCCAGGCCGTGGACCTGCTTCCTCGACCCGGCCCGCTTCGCCTCCATGTGCCTGTCGGTGTACTCCAGAGTCCGAGAGGAAGACAGAGCGCTGGAGGCCAGCCGTCGCGTAGCGGCATTCATGGGCCCGAACGTGGAGACCAAGAAGCTCTGCGTGGTCCAAGCGGACATGGCTCTGGCCCACATCCGGCTAGGAGACGTCTCCGAGGCCGTGAAGTACGCCCGTTCGTCGCTTGAGGCGACCACTGCCATGGCGGCCCCACTCGGGTGGGACCGCCTTGACCAGGTTGTAGACGAGCTCTCCAGTACCAAGGTGCCGACTGCAAGCCAATTCCGTAAGGAATACGCGGCTAGCCGGCCGAAGACGGAGCCTCCGTCTCTGCTTTGATCCACGTCAGGTAGTCACCGAGACCCCCCACGATCGGCACGGCGACGATCTCCGGAGTGTCGTAGGAGTGGTTGGCCTTGATGTTGCCCACCAGGGCGTCCAGACGCTCGTCGGTGGTCTTCATGATGATGAAGAACTCCTCGTCGCGCTCCAGCTTGCCCTGCCACCAGTAGGTGGACGAGATCGGGCCGCTGATCTGCGCGCAGGCCGCGAAGCGTCCTTCGACTGCGGCTTGTACTACCTTCTCTGCTTCCTCACGGCTGCCGGTCGTCACGTGAACTTCGAGATTCTGGGCCATGAAACGACCCTAACCGGGCACTGAGAGCCTTCACAGGCTCCATGTCAGGGGCGGTGCTCGCCCATGCCCCTGAGCTGGGAAGGCAAGGTGTCGCGGTTACAAGGCAAGGCTAGGACGGCTACTACCCGAAGCGCTTTTTGCCGGTACTCGTCCTGGGGCGCCTGACACCTGAGATCTAGCCGACTCCGAAGCTCACGAGCCATCCCAGCACATGCCGCGTAGTCGTCAGCGGAACAACCAAGGGCTGTTCTCGGACCTCGGCAAGGACTGTTGCCGCCGCCCTCCAGGCCTCCTTGTTGGCCGTAGGACAGAGGGACAGCGTCCGGTTGGGTGGCTTGCGCTATAGCTCCGCTCCCCAGCCGGGGGCCGGGCTGCGGCGAGGTGGCGGCGCAATCTGGAGCTGATACTGCCTGGGGCTGCTTTCGCCGCGGCTCGCCCAGTGCTGCTGCAGTTGAAGGAGTCGCCCGTGCGTCGCCTCGGCCTGCCGGATGGCCTGGGTGGCCTGTCCGCGGGCGTGGTCGGCTTGGTTGATCACTTCTAGCAGCCTGATGATCTGGCGGAGCAGCATGATGTGGCCGTGGTCGGGGCTGCTCGAAGCGGATGCGGTGCTGACGACCATGGCGACGCCTCGCAGATCGATGCGCTGATCTCTGCGGCGTCCTTGCCGCTCGCCGCGTCCTGGGTGGGCAAGGTCGTCGGCGCGGGCTTGGGCGAGCTGGGCGGAGCGGGCAAGGAGGTCGGCGGCGCGGGCTAGGGCGCGTGGCCGGTTGCCCTCTACGCGAACCGACCACATGGCCAGGACGCCAGCGGCTTGCCGGGCCGCGAGAGCCCACGGCTCGGGCTGGTCGACCGGAATGTTGATCAGGTGGGTTCGGACTTCGGCGAGCACGACCGCGGTCTTCTTCCACATCCCGAGGTTGTACGAGCCGTCGGGAAGTAGGTTGCCGGGCCCGTCCCCGGCCCACGCGGCCAGGGCTTCGTCCTGAGCGAGACGCGCTGACGGCGCTTCCTTCCCGTCATGGCCGGGTTGTTCTTGTGGCCAGTGGTTGTGGCGGAGTTGGGTGAGGGTGAGTTCGCGGTGCAGCCGGCCGCCGCCGAACCAGATCGGCGGCCGACCGTTCCGCGGCTTGAGCGCGACGGAGTACCCGACCACCTCCGTGCGGCCGCCGGGGGCGTACCGGGGGCGCACGAGCACGCCGAGTTCGCGGAGCGCTCGCACGAATTCGGCTTCGCTCCGGGCGACGGGAGTGTCTAATTAACGGCGGATCCGATGATCAAGGAGACGCCAGATGACCGACAGCATTGTCGAGAACGAGTCCGTTGAGCAGCCGGTCCGGGCGCCGCAGGGTGCGGCGTCGGAAGAGCAGCTGATCTCGATGCTGGTGGACCGTGCTCGGACCCAGGGGCTGCAGTTGACCGGTGAGGGCGGGCTGTTGCAGCAGCTGACCAAGCGGGTGCTGGAGTCCGCTCTGGAGGGCGAGATCACCGACCATGTCGGCTACGACAAGCACGACGCGGCGGGCCGGGGCAGTGGCAACAGCCGTAACGGCACGCGGGCCAAGACGGTGCTGACCGATGTCGGCCCGGTCGAGGTCAAGGTGCCCCGCGACACCGGCGGCACCTTCGAGCCGCAGATCGTGCGCAAGCGGCAGCGGCGGCTGACCGGTGTGGATGAGATGGTGCTGTCGCTGTCGGCGAAGGGCCTCACGCATGGGGAGATCAGCGCGCATCTGGCCGAGGTCTACGGCGCGAACGTGTCCAAGCAGACGATTTCGACGATCACCGACAAGGTGATGGACGGCATGGCCGAATGGCAGAACCGGCCCCTGGACCGCGTCTATCCGGTCCTGTTCGTGGATGCGATCAATGTCAAGATCCGGGACGGGCAGGTCGCCAACCGGCCGATCTATGTGGTGATGGCGGTGACCGCGGAGGGCCACCGCGACATCCTGGGCATCTGGGCCGGCGATGGCGGTGAGGGCGCCAAGTACTGGCTGCACGTGTTCACCGAGCTGAAGAACCGCGGTGTCCAGGACGTGCTGATGCTGGTCTGCGACGGGCTGAAGGGCCTGCCCGATGCGGTGGAGACCGTCTGGCCTCGCACGATCGTCCAGACCTGCGTCGTTCACCTGCTGCGCAACAGCTTCCGTTACGCGGCCCGCCAGGACTGGGACAAGATCGCGCGTGCGCTCAAGCCCATCTACACCGCATCGAACCAGGACGTGGCCGAGGAACGGTTCCTGGAGTTCCAGGAGGCCTGGGGCGGCAAATATCCGGCGATCATCAAGCTCTGGTCGGACGCCTGGGCTGAGTTCGTGCCCTTCTTGCGCTTCGACGTGGAGATCCGCAAGGTCGTCTGCAGCACGAACGCGATCGAGAGCGTGAACGCGCGGATACGCAAGGCCGTCCGCGCCCGTGGGCACTTCCCCAACGAGGCCGCAGCGATGAAGTGCATCTACATGGCGCTGATGTCCCTGGACCCGACCGGCAAGGGCCGCAAGCGATGGACCATGCGCTGGAAGGCGCCTCTCAACGCCTTCCAGATCGAGTTCGAAGGCCGACTCACCCCGACCGCCAACTGAACACCTCAACAACCAAGATCAGCCGTTAACTTGACACACCC
>NZ_JOFJ01000035.1 GCF_000718255.1 Spirillospora albida | reverse complement strand
TCCTGGGTGAAATGCCGCCTCTGTCGTGCCAACGACCTTCCCTTCCGGTTCTCCCCAACCCTAGTTGGGGACCTGTCCGGAAGATCCGGGGCGCCTCACGCGGGCCACCCCGGCGGCCACCAGCTCCTTCAGCGGGACGTCCGGTGCCTTGAACACGTTGACGGGGCCGGGAAGCGCCTCCACCAGGTGCGAGACGGCCTCGCGCGGCGCGAGGATCGGGTAGACGCAGTCCGCCCCGGCCTCCAGGTAGCGGCGGCCGCGCACGACCGCCTCGTCCGGCGTACCGCCGCGCAGGAACGTGTCGACGCGGGCGTTGATCACCAGGTCGTCGCCGGCGGCGGCGCGGACGCCGGCGATGTAGGCCGCCTGGACCTCCGGGTCGACGGGCGCGCCGCCGCGGGTGTCCTCGATGTTGCAGCCGGACGCGCCGATCGCGAGGAGGCGGCGGGCCAGGTCCGCGGGTTCGAGGCCGTAGCCCGCCTCGGCGTCCACGGTCACCGGCACGGACGCGGCCCCGATCACGCGGGCGGCGGCGGCGAGCATCTCGTCCACCGGGGCGCCCTCGTGGTCGGGGTATCCGAGCATCGCGGCGACGGCCGCGCTGGCGGTGGCGAGCGCGGGGAATCCCGCCTCCTGGACGATCTGGGCGCTGCCCGCGTCCCACACATTGGGCAGGAGCAGCGGATCGCCGGGGACGTGCAGGGCTCGGAGGCGTGCGGCATCGGTCATGGTCTCTCCTTCTGTCTCCCCCTGGGACGGTCCGGGGCCGGACTTCGTGACATCCGATCTCCGGAGGCCGACCCGTCGATCTTCGCCGGGCGGCGGGTTAGCGTCGAGGGAACGATCGTCCTGAAGGAGGGTGCCATGCTGCCGTGGTCTTCGGATCTCGCGGGACGGCTGACCGAGCACGTCGTCGAGAGCGAGCTGCTGCGGGGGAACCCGCTGGGCGATCCGCACGAGCGGCCCCTGCTGGTGTACGTCCCGCCCGGGTACGACGACGATCCCGGACGGCGGTACCCGAGCGTGTACGTGATCACCGGGTTCACCGGGCACGTCGGGATATGGCGGAACCGGACGCCGTACCGGCGGCCGTTCCCCGAGACGGCCGACGCGGTGTTCGCGTCCGGTGAGGCGCCGCCCGCGATCGTCGTGTTCGTGGACGCGTGGACCGCGCACGGGGGCAGCCAGTACGTCGACTCCCCCGGCACGGGCCGCTACCACTCCTACCTGTGCGACGAGATCGTCCCGTGGGTCGACGCCCGCTACCGGACGCTGGACGCGCCGGAGCACCGGGCGATCAGCGGCAAGTCCAGCGGCGGCTACGGCGCGATGATCACGCCGATGCTGCGGCCGGACCTGTTCGGCGCGCTCGCGACCCATGCGGGCGACGCGCTGTTCGAGTACTGCTACCTGCCGGAATTCCCGAAATGCGTCCGGCATCTGCGCGCCTACGACGGCGACATATGGCGATGGTGGGACGACTTCACCTCCCGGACGTCCTTCACCAAGCCGGAGGACATGGACCTCCTCAACATCCTCGGCATGGCGCTCTGCTATTCGGCGCGCGAGGACGGCGCGCCGGAGCTGCCGTTCGACCCGGTCACGGGCGTCCTGCGCCCGGACGTGTGGGAGCGGTGGCTCGCCTGGGACCCGGTCCGGATGGCTCCAGAGCACGCCGCGGCCCTGCGGTCGCAGCGGGCGATCTGGATCGACGGCGGGACGCGCGACGAGTGGTTCCTGGACGTGGGCGCGGAGGCGTTCCACCGGGCCGTCCTGGACGCCGGGGCCGACCCCGGACGGGTCCGGTTCGAGCTGTTCGACGCGGCGCACGGCGGCATCGACTACCGGTACCCGATGGCGCTGGCGTGGCTGGCGGCGCGCATCGCCCCCTGATCACGGCGTTTCCATTCACATCTCCCCCCGTATTGAAAATCCAATATGAAATTTATTCATTGACTCCTTTCTCGCATGGGGGTGCACTTCAGGACGACTCATCCGGATGAGCCGTCCAACCCCCCAGTCCCCGCTGGGCGGGACCGGGCCGCGCGGAGCGCTCCCACAAGGACCTCCCCGCCGCGCGCCCGCCCGGCCCGTGGAAGGAGCCCCCCGTGAGACACACGACCGCGTTCGGGGCGGCGGCACTTGCCGTCGGCCTCGCCGTGGCGATGTCCGCCCCCGCCACAGGTGCCACCCCCGGCACCGCCGCGGCCGCGCCGGCGCCCGACCCCCGCGCCGTCGCCGCCGCGTCCGCCGACCGGCTGGTCACCGCACGCCCCTCCGTGTTCCGGAAGGCCCCCCAGGACAGGATCGTCCGCAGGGGCGTCGTGTCCGGGCTCCGCGGCCTGCAGCACGTCGCCTACGAGCGGACGTACAAGGGCCTGCCCGTCTACGGCGGCGACTTCGTCGTCACCACCAACGCGACCGGCGGCGTGCTGGACGCGTCCGTCGCGCAGCGCCAGAAGCTCGACGTGTCGACCGAGGCGGGGATCTCCGCCGAGGCCGCCGCGAAGACGGCCCGCGCGAAGGTCGACAAGGCCGAATCCGTCTCCGCGCCCCGCCTGATGGTCGTGGCCGAAGGCACCGGGAAGCTCGTCTACGAGACCGTCGTCACCGGCATGAAGAAGAAGGCCGAGACGAAGCTGCACGTCCTCGTCGACGCCCGGACCGGCAAGGTCACCGAGACCTGGGACGAGGTCGTGCACGCGGCCGACGACCGCAGCAACTACCACGGCACCGTCGACCTCGCCACCGCCGCGACGTCCATGGCGCACCCGACCCGCTCCGGCGTCCGGTGCGGCGGCCAGAACGGCAGCACCTTCACCGGCACCGACAGCGTGTGGGGCAACGGCAGCGGCACCGACCTGGAGACCGCCTGCGTCGACGCCCTCTACGCCATCCAGAAGCAGTGGGAGATGCTCGGCTCCTGGCTCGGCCGCAACGGCATGAACGGCAGCGGCGGCGGGTTCCCCGCCCGCGTCGGCCTCAACCAGGTCAACGCCTACTGGAACGGCAGCTACACCAACTACGGCCACAACCAGGCCGGCACCAAGCAGGCCACGTCCACCGACGTCGTCGCCCACGAGAACGGCCACGCCATCTTCCAGAACACGCCCGGCGGTTCCGGCGGCGGCAACGGCAACGAGAAGGGCGGCCTGAACGAGTCGGCGGGCGACATCTTCGGCACCCTGACCGAGTTCTTCGCGAACGAGCCGTCCTCCCTCGACCCGCCGGACTACCTGATCGGCGAGGAGGTCGACCTGGTCGGCAGCGGCCCGATCCGCAACATGTACAACCCCGGGGCGCTCGGCGACCCGAACTGCTACTCGTCGTCCATCCCGAGCACCGAGGTGCACGCGGCGGCCGGCCCGCAGAACCACTGGTTCTACCTGCTCGCCGAGGGATCGAACCCGACCAACGGCCAGCCCGCCAGCCCGACCTGCAACGGCTCCACCGTGACGGGAATCGGCGTCCAGAAGGCCGGCCAGATCTTCATGGGCGGCCTGAACCGCAAGGTCACGGCGTGGAGCCACGCGCGCGCCCGCCTCGAGACCGTCAACGCGGCGATCGCGCTGTTCCCCGGCTCCGCGACCGAGTGCAACGCGGTCAAGGCGGCGTGGAGCGCCGTGAGCGTCCCCGCCCAGAGCGGTGAGGCGTCCTGCGGCACGCAGCAGAACGACTTCTCGCTGACGCTGAACCCGGCGTCCGGGAGCGCGCAGCCCGGCGGGTCCGTGACCGTCGGGGTGAGCACCGCCACGACCGGTGGGAGCGCGCAGACCGTCCAACTGTCGGCGACCAGCAGCCCGGCCGGGCCGACCGCGACGTTCTCGCCCGCGTCGGTGACGTCCGGCGGCTCCTCGACGATGACGGTGAACGTCCCCTCCGGCACCCCGGACGGCACGTACCGGCTGACGGTCCTCGGTGACGGCGCGTCCGTCGACCGGACCGCCACCTACACGCTGACCGTCGGCTCCGGCGGGCCGGGCGGCACCGTCTTCTCGGACGACTTCGAGACCGACAAGGGCTGGGACGCCGACCCCGGCGGCACCGACACCGCCACCGCGGGCGGCTTCGAGCGGGGCGCCCCGCAGCCGACCACCTACAGCGGGACGAACCTGCAGCTCGCCGCCGCCGGCGGCACCCGCGACCTGGTCACCGGCGCGTCCGCCGGAACCAGCGCGGGGACCTACGACCTCGACGGCGGGACGACGAGCATCCAGTCCCCGGCGATCGCGCTGCCCGGCAGCGGGACGCTGACGCTGCGCTTCTCGTGGTACTTCGCCCACCTGGACAACAGCTCCACGGCCGACTACCTGCGGGTCCGCGTCGTCGGGGCCAACGGGACGAGCACCGTCCTCAACCAGACCGGCGGGCTCACCAACCGGGCCGGGTCGTGGCAGACCGCGAGCTTCGACCTGTCCGCGTTCGCGGGCCAGTCGGTCCGCATCGTGGTCGACGCCGCGGACGCCGGCGGCGCCAGCCTCGTCGAGGGCGGCATCGACAACGTCTCCATCACCCAGGCCTGACCCCCTCTCCATCACCCCCTGCCCGGCCCGTGGCGGGCCTCCGTCCCGCCACGGGCCGCCCCCTGGAGGAACACCATGAGATCGCGCACCATCGCGGCCGCGGGGGCGGCCGTACTGGCCCTCGCGGCCCTCGCGCCGTCCGCGGGCGCCGCGCCCCGCACGGCGGCGGCCGTCGCCGCACCGGACATCTCCCTGGCGAACGTCAAGGCGCACCTGGCGCAGCTGCAGAGCATCGCGACCGCCAACGGCGGCAACCGCGCCCACGGCCGTCCCGGCTACCGGGCGTCCCTCGACTACGTGAAGGCGAAACTGGACGCGGCCGGCTACCAGACCGTGATCCAGTCGTTCACCTACAACGGCGCCACCGGCTACAACCTGATCGCCGACCGGCCGGGCGGCGACGCGAACAACGTCCTGATGACGGGCGCGCACCTCGACAGCGTCGGCTCCGGCGCCGGGATCAACGACAACGGGTCCGGCTCCGCCGCGATCCTGGAGACCGCGCTCACCGTCGCCCGCGAGGGCTACCAGCCCGACCGGCACCTGCGGTTCGCCTGGTGGGGCGCCGAGGAGCTCGGCCTGATCGGCTCGAACCACTACGTCAACAACCTGCCGTCCGCCGAACGCGCGAAGATCGGGGGCTACCTGAACTTCGACATGATCGGCTCCCCGAACCCGGGCTACTTCGCCTACGACGGCGACGGGTCCAGCGGCAGCGGCGGCCCGGCCGGGTCCGCTGAGATCGAGCGGGTGCTGCGGCAGCACTTCACCTCGATCGGCGTCACCGTCCAGGACACCGCGTTCGACGGCCGCTCCGACTACGGGCCGTTCATCCGCGTCGGGATCCCCGCAGGCGGCCTGTTCACGGGCGCCGAGGGCCGCAAGACGACCGCGCAGGCGCAGCTGTGGGGCGGCACGGCGGGCGTCGCGTTCGACCGCTGCTACCACTCGTCCTGCGACACCACGTCCAACATCAACGACACCGCCCTCGACCGGAACTCCGACGCGATCGCGCACGCGATCTGGACCCTCGGCGGGACGGGCGGGCCGCCCGGCGACGTCCTCTACAGCGACGACCTCGAGGGCGACCGGGGCTGGACGGCGAACCCGTCCGGGACCGACACCGCCACCGCGGGCCGGTTCGAGCGGGGCGTCCCGCAGCCCACGAGCAGCTCCGGCACGAGCCTCCAGATCGCCGCGGCGTCCGGAAGCGGCGCCCTGGTCACCGGCGCCTCCGCGGGTTCATCCGCGGGGGCGAACGACGTCGACGGCGGGACGACGAGCATCCAGTCCGCGCCGATCGCCGTGCCCGCCGGGGCGCGGACGCTGTCGTTCGCGTGGTTCCTCGCCCACCTGAACAACGCGTCCTCGACGGACTACCTGCGGGTCCGGATCGTCGGGCCCAACGGGACGGCGACCGTGCTGAACCAGGCCGGGTCGGCGGCGAACAGGGCCGGGGCCTGGCGGACCCAGACCGCCGACATCTCCGCCTACGCGGGGCAGTCGATCCGCATCCTCGTGGACGCCGCGGACGCCGGGACCGGCAGCCTCATCGAGGCCGGCCTGGACGACGTCACGATCACGGGATGACCCGGCGGCCGGGGCGTCCGCCCAGCTCGGAAGGCTGTTTCAAGAGTTTCACCGGCTGTCTCGTCAACATTGAAAATCCAGTCCGGCATGGATCGGTTGACGGGGCCGCCACCGGCACGGTGCACTCTTGATCAGCTCACCCGGGCCGGGCGGACGCCCACGGCCTCGCACGCCCGCGGATGCGGCCGTCCCCCGTCCGGCCGCATCCGCGTCCAGCTCCACCGGCCCCATCCCCGCTCCGGGCCGCCGCGGTGGCTCCCCACCGATCCCGCGGCGGCCCGGACCCGGCGCCCTGTCGGTGGCCCCGGTCACAATGGGGGCATGTGCCGCAGCATCAAGACGCTCCGCCCGCCGTTCGCCGAGGACGTCACCGACGACGACATCCGCGCGGCGGCGCTCCAGTACGTCAGGAAGATCTCCGGGTTCCGCGCCCCCGCGTCCCACAACGCGGAGGCGTTCGACCGGGCCGTCGAGGAGGTGGCGCGCAGCACGGCCGCGCTCCTCGACGCCCTTGAGGTCAGAGGGAGCAGGTGACCGCTACTCGGCGGCGACCAGCTCGGCGATCTGCACGGCGTTGAGCGCCGCGCCCTTGCGGAGGTTGTCGCCGGAGCAGAACAGCGCGAGGCCGTTCTCGACGGTCTCGTCGCGCCGGATGCGGCCCACGTACGTCGGGTCCTGCCCGGCGGCCTGCAGCGGCGTCGGGACGTCCGACAGCACGACACCCGGGGCGCCGGCGAGCAGCTCGGCGGCGCGCTCCGGCGAGATCGGCCGGTCGAACCGGGCGTTGATCTGCAGGGAGTGGCCGGTGAACACCGGCACCCGCACGCAGGTGCCGGAGACCTTCAGCCCCGGGATCTCCAGGATCTTGCGGCTCTCGTTGCGGAGCTTCTGCTCCTCGTCGGTCTCGCCGAGACCGTCGTCCACGATCGAGCCGGCCATCGGCAGGACGTTGAACGCGATCGGCCGCACGTAGACCTTCGGGTCGGGGAACTCGACCGCCGCGCCGTCGTGGGTGAGCCGGTCGGCGGTCCCGATGACCTTCCCCGCCTGCTCGTGAAGCTCGGCGACACCGGCGAGGCCGCTGCCGGACACCGCCTGGTAGGTGGACACGACGAGCGCGGCCAGCCCCGCCTCCTCGTGCAGCGGGCGCAGCACCGGCATCGCGGCCATCGTGGTGCAGTTGGGGTTCGCGATGATCCCCTTGGGCCGGACGCGGGCGGCGTGCGGGTTGACCTCGGAGACGACGAGCGGGACGTCCGGGTCCATCCGCCAGCCCGACGAGTTGTCGATCACGACGGCCCCGGCGGCGGCGACCTTCGGCGCGAGCGCGAGGGACGAGCCCTTGCCCGCCGAGAACAGCACGATGTCGAGCCCGCGGAAGTCGGCGGTCGCGGCGTCCTCGACCGAGACCTCGGTGCCGTTCCAGGGCAGCCTCCGCCCGGCCGACCGCGCCGACGCGAACAGCCGCAGTTCCTCGGCCGGGAACCCGCGCTCGGCGAGGATGCCGCGCATCACGCCCCCGACCTGCCCGGTGGCCCCGACGATCCCGATCCTCATGCCGCTCCTCTGATCATGGCTTCGCGTAAATGGCTTGACCTGGGACAACGAGTCTGCCCCCGGCGAAGTTGCAACGTCCAGTCAATATGCCTTCATCCCGCCGTGAAGCACTACTTAACGGACCTCACACCGCGGGCCGTCAGGCGGGTGTGTCGGCCACGACCCCGGACAGTCCGGCGAAGCGTGCCTTCGCGTCGCGGCTGAGGACGACGCGTCCCGTCTCCAGGGCGTGCGCGGCGATGATCAGGTCGTGCGCGCCGCGCGGTGCCCCGGCCCGGCGGACGTCCGCGATCAGCCGGGCGTGGTGGACGGCGGTGGTCGCGGTGTAGTCCAGCACCTCGATCACGGACGTGATCGCCGCGAGGGCGCGGGAGCGGGCCGCGGCGCGCTCCGCCGAGTCGGCGAGCTCGATCCCGCTCCGGTACTCGGCGACCGTCACCGCGGCGACGGCGAGGTCGTCGCCGTCGAGCGCGAGACGGTCGATGGTGCCGCGCTCGTAGGCGATCAGCACGTTGGTGTCGAGGATCAGGCGTCGGCCCACGGGTCGCCCTCATCCGCGGTCAGCAGGTGCCGGGCCGCGTCGATGTCCGCCTCGAACCGGTCGTCCGGCGGCGGTACGTCGGCGAGCGCCGCGCGCAAGTCCGCCCCCGTGCGGCGGCGAGCCGGCCCGATCTCGGCGATGGCGCGGTTCCCGCGGGTGATCGTGATGGTCTCGCCGTGCTCGATCGCGTCGAGGAGCTCCGAGAACCTCCTGGACGCCTCGGTGGCCGTCCAATTCCGCATGGCACCATCATATCTGATTATCAGATTCTGTCCCGGGTGTCAGCGGAAGGCGTCCAGACCGGTGATGGCCTTGCCCAGGGTCAGGAGGTGCACCTCCTGCGTCCCCTCGTAGGTGAGGACGCTCTCCAGGTTGTTCATGTGGCGGATCACCGGATACTCCAGCGTGATGCCGTTGGCGCCGAGGATCGTCCGGGCCTGGCGGGCCACGTCGATCGCGGCGCGGACGTTCGCGAGCTTGCCGAACGAGACCTGCTGCGGTGTGACGGTGCCCTCATCCTTCAGGCGGCCGATGTGCAGGGCGGTCAGGCCCGCCTGGCCCAGCGCGACCTCCATCCAGGCGAGCTTCTCCTGGGTGAGCTGGAACGCGCCGATCGGCTTGCCGAACTGCTCGCGGGTCCTGGCGTAGTCGACGGCCGCCTCGTAGCAGGAGCGGCCCGCGCCGACCGCGCCCCAGAGGATGCCGTAGCGGGCCTCCGACAGGCAGCCGAGCGGGCCCTTCAGGCCCTTCACGTCCGGCAGCATCGCGTCGGCGGGCAGGCGCACGTCGTCCAGCACCAGTTCCGAGGTGACGGACGCCCGCAGCGACAGCTTCCGGTGGATGTCGCTCGCCGTGAACCCCGGCGTCCCCGCCGGGACGAGGAAGCCGCGGATGCCGTCGTCGGTCCGCGCCCACACGACGGCCACATCGGCGACCGAGCCGTTCGTGATCCACATCTTGGCGCCGTTCAGCACCCAGTCGGTCCCGTCGCGGCGGGCGTGCGTGCGCATGTCGCCCGGGTCGGAGCCGCGATCGGGCTCGGTCAGCCCGAAGCAGCCGATCGCCTCGCCGGCCGCCATGCGCGGCAGCCACTCGCGCTTCTGCTCCTCCGACCCGTACTTGTGGATCGCCGCCATCGCCAGGGACCCCTGGACGGACACGAAGCTGCGCAGCCCCGAATCCGCCGCCTCCAGCTCGCGGCACGCCACCCCGTACGCGACGGCGCTCGTCCCGGCGCAGCCGTGGCCGCGCAGATGCATGCCCAGCAGCCCCAGCTCGCCGAGTTCCGGCGCCAGCTCGCGGGCCGGGAACGTGCCGTCCTCGAACCAGCCGGCCAGATGCGGCGCGATCCTCTCCGCGACGAACCCCCGTACCGTGTCGCGGACGAGGCGCTCCTCGTCCGTCAGCCGGTCGTCGACGCGCAGCACGTCCATGCGGGGGCATCCTCTCTCCGGGACCTTTCGGTCGCCAGGGTATGACGTCGCCGTCCCGGGGTCGGGCTCAGGGACGAGTCAGGGACGATCCCGATGTCATAACCGGCGGCGAGTGGGCAGGATCGAGGTCATGGACATGGACAAGAACATCACCGGCACCTCGACCCCGACCCCGACCCAGCAGCTGCGCCGCACGCGGGAGGGTCGCCTCCTCGCGGGCGTCTGCTCCGGCGTGGGCCGCTACATGAACGTCGACCCCAACATGGTCCGCCTCGGCCTCGGCGCCTTCACCCTGTTCGGCGGTGCCGGGATCGCCCTCTACGTGATCGCGTGGGTGCTGATCCCCGAGGAGGGCGCCCCGACGTCGATCGCCGAGGACCTGATCCGGAAGGCGAGCGATTCCCCGACCGTCCAGGACACCGTCCAGAAGGCGAAGGACGGCCTGAACAAGACCCGCACGACCGTCTAGCCGGCGGCCGCCGAGCGGGACACCTCCGCCGGGCGGGACGGGACGTCGACGGGCACGGCCTCGGCGTCCCCCTGCATGGCGGCGATGACGCCGCCGCGGATCTGGTGCCAGCCCAGCGTCAGCATCGCGGCGGCCGACACTCCGAGGACGCCCGCCAGCGCGACGACCGCCTCGGGGCCGAGGAACTGCGCAGCGGCCCCGCCCGCCAGGATGCCGAGGCCCTGTCCGGCCAGGATGCCGGACTGGGCCAGCCCGAACGCCTGCCCGCGCCCGGCCGCGGGGACGGCCGCGACGAACGCCGCGTTCGCCGCGAGCTGGTACGCGCTGCCCAGCCCCGACATCGCCCACAGCGCCACCACCGCCCACAGCGGCGGATGAGTCGCCGACACCACCAGCGGCAGGGACGCCAGCATCGACATCCAGCCCATCGCGCGCAGCCGATCAGTCGGACGGACAAACCGGCTGAACAGGAACATGCCGGTCACCATGCCCGCGGGCATCGCCGACATCAGCAGCCCCACCGTGCCGGCGCCGCCGTCGAACGTCGCCGCGTACGGGGCCGCCAGCCCTTCGGGGACCGTGTAGAACGCGCACAGCCACGCGAACGCGACGATCGACCGCAGCGTCCGGTCGCCGAACACCAGCCGCGCCCCGTCCCGCGTGCCCCGCCACAGCCCTGCGGGCTCGCGCTCGCGCCGCCTGGGCGCCGGCCGCGCCCGCACCCCGCCGATCAGGAGCAGCGCCGACAGGCCGAAGGTCAGCGCGTCCAGGGCCAGCGCCTCATGGGTGCCGACGACCGCGACGATCGCGCCGCCGGCCAGGAAGCCCAGCATCTGCGTGCCCTGATGGGTCATGTTGTTGATCGCCGTGCCGGCCACGTACCGATCGCCGGACAGGACGTCCGGCAGCACCGCCGCCCGCGCGGCCGAGAACGGCGCGCCCAGCAGAACGGTCAGGAACACCAGCCCGCACAGCAGGACGAACGGCATCGGCGTGACCGCCATGACCGCCACCAGCACGGCCCGCAGCACGTCGCAGACGACCATGACCGTGCGGCGGGGGAACAGGTCGGCGAGGCCGGACAGCACCGGCCCGCCGACGATCGGCGGCAGGTAGGTGAGGGCGTACGCGACCGCCGTCAGCAGCGCCGAGTTCGTCTTCTGGAACACCAGGACGGCCAGCGCCACCTGGGCGAGCTGGTCGCCTACGGAGGACAGCGCCTGCGCCGTCCAGAGGGCACGGAACTCGCCTACCGCGAACACCTCGCGGTAGGTCGCCTGCTCTTCCGGCGGACGCCGATGCCGGCCGCCGACCCGCCTTCCCGCCACGCACGCTCCAGTTCAGCCGTCCTGGACGACGACCTTCCTATTAACTCACGCAGCGTGGCAGTCGTGTGACCTACAGTGCCTGATTGGTGAAACTCTTTTGCCGCAGGGCTCAGTACCCCAGCTCATGGAGGCGACGGTCATCGATCCCGAAATGGTGGGCGATCTCGTGGACGACAGTGATCCGCACTTCCTCGACCACGTCCTCCGGGGTGTCGCAGATGCCCAGGATCTCCCGCCGGTAGATCGAGATGTGGTCGGGCAGCACGGCCCCGTACCAGTCGCCGCGCTCCGTGAGGGGTATGCCCTGATAAAGACCGAGCAGTCCGGGCTCAGGCGCGTCGTCCTCGACCACGATGACGACGTTCCGCATGTGCGCGGTCAGCTCCTGCGGGACGCTGTCGAGGGCCTCCGCGACCAGGTCCTCGAACGCCTCCCTCGGCATATCGATCACACCGGCCATTCTGCTCGACAAAAGGAGGATCAGTGCTACGGACTCACGTCCGTCCCGCCCTGTCGCGAACTCTCACCCGTCTCCGCCCCCTCGGGCATTCCCTCCGGACCGCCGCCACCGGACGCTGGGCCCGCCTCACCCTGGTGGTGCTCGTCGGCCTCGGCGCGGGCTATATCGGGCTCGTCCTCGGCGGCCGCGCCGAGACCCCCGTCGGCCCCACCGAAGTCCAGCTGACCCTCCACCCCGCCTGGTCCGGCGGCACCCGGATCGAACTGCCGCCCCTCGGCGCCCTCGAACTCGACACCCACTGGGGGCCCGTCGCGCTCGAGGCCACCGTCACGGACCTGCGCACGGACGAGGCGCGCAAACTGATCGAGTCCGACACCGAAATCGACCACGTCACCGACCGCATCGCCGCCGACCTCTGGCACGGCGTCGTGGTCCTCCTCATCCGCGCCGGGCTCATCGCGCTGGCCGCGTCGTTCCTCGGGTCCCTCGCTCTGTTCCGCTCCCTGCGCCGCGCCGTGCTCGGTCTCTCGTCCGGCGCGGTCGGGCTCGTCGCCGTCACCCTCGTCGCCTGGCTCAGCTTCAACCCCCAGTCCGTCGCCGAGCCCCGCTACACGGGCCTGCTGTCGAACGCCCCCCAGGTCGTCGGCGACGCGCGCGGCGTCGTCGAGCGCTTCTCCGCGTACCGCACCCAGCTCGCCCGCCTCGTCAGCAACGTCTCCGAGCTCTACACGACGACCTCGCAGCTCCCCACCTACCAGCCCGACCCGTCCACCCTCCGCGTCCTGCACGTGTCCGACATCCACATCAACCCCACGGCGTGGAACATCATCAAGTCCGTCAGCACCCAGTTCAAGGTCGACCTGATCATCGACAGCGGCGACCTCATGGACCACGGCAGCAAGCCGGAGGACCGCTTCGCCGACGAGATATCCGAACTGGGCGTCCCCTACGTCTACGTCCGGGGCAACCACGACTCCAAGGGCACCCAGCAGGCCGTCGCCCGCCAGAAGAACGCCATCGTCCTGGACGACGAGACCCGCGAAGTGAAGGGCCTGCGCATCTACGGCGTCGGCGACCCCCGCTTCACCCCGGACAAGAGCACCCGGGACGACTACGTGGGCGCCGACCAGCTCCGCGCCCAGGGCCTCCTGCTGGCCGAAAAGCTGCGCGGCACCGGCAACGTCCCCGACATCGCCGTCGCCCACGACCCGAATGAAGCCGCCGCGTTCTCCGGCCTGACGCCGCTGATCCTGGCCGGCCACACCCACACCCGCTCCACGAAGCTCCTGCCGTCGGGCAGCCGCCTGTTCGTCCAGGGCTCCACGGGCGGCGCGGGCCTGCGCGGCCTCGAGCACGAGGAGCCGACCCCGATCGAGCTGTCGGTCCTGTACTTCAGCCGGGCGACGCACCGCCTCCAGGGCTGGGACGACCTGCGCCTGGGCGGCCTGGGCCTCACGTCCGCCCAGATCGAGCGGACCCTGGAACCGCATCCGGACCGGGCGATCACGCCGCCGCCGCCGTCCCCGGCCCCGTCCCCGACGTCCCCGTTCCCGACCGAATGGCCCGCGACCAGCCCGTCCCCGACCCCGTCCGGATCGCGATCGGAGGAACCCCGGTAACCGTTTGCGCGCCGCCCCACCCTGTCCCCTATGCTTGACCAGGTCGAGTGACGGTCACCACCGTCACCGTGGGCCCCCTTCGTCTAGCGGCCTAGGACGCCGCCCTTTCAAGGCGGTAGCGCCGGTTCGAATCCGGTAGGGGGTACGCCGTAGACCGGCGCGCGGTCCCGTTTCGGCGGCCCCAATCGCCGCAGCCGCCGCGTCGTGTTGGGTGCCGACGATCTCGGACGTGATCGTGACCTCGCAGTCCATGCGGCCGGTCTTCCGGTCGTAGCGCATCCGCAGCCGGAACACATCCAGCAGCCGCCGCAGCACCGGCCCCGGAACCCGCCCCAGATCGATCGCTCCGGCCGGAAGCAGATCCAGCAGTTCAGGGTAGGGGCGCGGGGGCGCCGTACTCCGGACTTCCCGTAGCTTGGCTTGTGCGGCTTCCAGGTCGGCGGCGATCTGAGCGGCGCGTTCGTTGATGTTCTGGACGAACGCCTGGCTGGGATCATCCAGTTGTTCAAGCGGATCCAGCACCCGCGCCCGGCGACGACCGAGATCCGCGATCTTGGTTTCCAGGGCTGCGACATGCGCTTCATGTTCACGCAGATGTCGATCGTCCAGCCGGACGAGCAGCGTCTCAAGACGCTCCCGGCGATGGGCGCCGAAGATCTCCCGATTGAAGAAGTCGTTCAGCCCCGCGATGAGAGGCTCTTCACGGATCCGCACCACTGCGGGATGCCCTTCAGGCAGGTGAGAGCGTTTCGGGCTGCAGACGTAGTACAGCCGTCCCCGATCGTTCTTGCCGAACATCCGGCGTTCGCAGTCGGCACAGGTGATGAAGGACCGCAGGACGTACGGGTGTTCGGTGTCTTCGGCATCGGTTCGGCCGGGACGGCTGCGAGACCGTCTCCGGACCAGTGCTACTTGCTGCGCTTCGACGAAGGTCTTGACGCTGACGAGACCTGGGTGGGTGGGTTCGCTGGACCACACCCACGCCTCGGGCGGGTTGTTCCTTCCCCCCGCCGAGGAGGTCGCCTTTCGGTTCCACACCATGTAGCCGGTGTACTTGGGATTGGACAGGACGTCTCGAACTGAGGAGTAGGTCCATCTGCCCACGGTGCGGGTCTTCGCCGTGGCGACAGGCGCCGGGTACCGCTCCAGATCGACGTTCAACCGGTCGGCGATCGCCTCATAACCGAGGCGTTCGGCGATGCGGATCTCGAAGATCGTCTGGACGACCGGCCCACGCACTGGATCGGGGATCAGCACGTGCTTGGTCGCACCCTGTTCGCGGCGGGCGGCGACCGGATGAGGGACCTTCTGGGCCAGATAGCCGTACGGAGGTCGCCCGACGTTGAAGCCCTGCTCGGTGTGGATCTCGAACCCACCCCAGGACTTCTCCAGCATCTCCAGGACGTACCACTCGGCCACCCCCTGCTTCACCCGTCGCGTGAGCACCTGGGAGGAGCGTTTCCCGTTCAGGCTGATCGGTTCGTCGGACGCCCACAGCGGGATGCCGAGCTTCTCCAGGGTGTTCTCGATCTGGGTTCCGACGTAGGTCCGGCGCGCGATCCGGTCGACGGACTCACAGATCACCACATCGAACCGTCGGTCGGGTTGGGCAGCCTCCAGCAGCAGGTCCTGGATGCCGCCGTCCCGCGGAATCGGGATGTTGAACCGCTCGTGCCCACGCCCGAAACCACGTGCGTCGAGATCCTTGCGTCCGGACTCGATGTCGTAGAAGTGCGCGACGATGACGGCTTGGCCCGGTAGCGCGGTGTGCAGCGCGGTCTGGCTGTTGGCGAGTTGGCGCGGGAGCGACAGGGTCGGATCCTGCTTGTCCTCGGTCGAGGTCCGTCCCGCGAAGGCCACCCGCAGCGGCCCGTCCAGCCGAAACCCCCCGCCGGGGCCGGTCAGTCCTGCGGATCGGCTGCTGTGGGTCCCTTTGGTGAACACATCGAGTGGGATCGGGCTGCGTGATTCGCCCACCAAGTCAACACCTCCTTGATCGCGCCTGCCTGTGCCCGGGCGAGTTCACTCTCGACCGATGGGTCCGCGAGGTTCAGCCGCCAGGTCATTTGAGGCTGCTCGGTACGTGCCTGTTTCTGCTTCTCCGGCTCGCTCACCGGCTCGCCATCCGCCGGGGAGCGGGGACGTCGTGGCCCGTGTGCGGCCGGGCCACACATGACGGCACACCTTCAGGCTCAAGAACAAGGCTGCAGACGCGGCGGCCGTTACAGCACTTGCTGCAGCGGCGTTCGAGGTTGTGGCGCTTGCTACTTCCGTGGAAGTGCAGACCGGTCTGCGCGTTGACGGGCGGCATGGTGACAGGCGGCGTGATGTGCTGAGGCCGTCCCGGCGGACTGGTCAGGTGCCAGGCATCGCCACACCGGTCAGCGCGCAGCCGGACACCAGGGGCCGCGATGCGGACGGCCTGCCGCGCGGTGCGCCGGGTGGCGTAACGGGCACGCCCGCAGCGCCCGCACAGACCGGTCTGAAGGATGGCCAGCATCTCCAGCCCCCGGTGGCGCCCGGCCTGCCTCCTGTGTCGGTTCTCGGTCATCGGTTCGCCTCCGGCAGGTCGGTCGCGGGCTGGAAGAGCAGGAGATCCTCGTGGGCGGTGGCACAGGCGGGAATGCCTCGGTCGCGGGCACGGCGCGTCTCGAGCATCTGGAAGAAGGAGGCCCGGTTGACCAGTCGGCCGTCTCGCAGTCCCGCCAGGAGAGCGGCGTGGCGACCGGTCAGCGCCAGACCGTTCTGACAGGCAGTGTCGATGACCTGGCCCGGTAGATCGATCAGCTCGCCCTTGACGCGGATGGGACGGACGGTCACCGCGATCACACCGCCGGGTCGCAGCAAGGTGGCGCTGCCGACGAGGATGCGCCCAAAACCGTCCAGGAGGCCGGGCAGCGGCTGATGGGCGAGGTTGCCGCGGTCGGTGGAGTAGCGGTGGTGGCGCTTGTCGATCTTCCCCCCGCCGTTGTCGCGTCCGGAGCGGATGTGCCCGTGCGTGTGCGATCCGTACGGTGGTGAGGTGAGCACCAGCGCTGCCTTCCCGCGCAGCGCCCGGTAGATGGTGGCGATGCTGCGGGCGTCCCCGCAGGCCATCTGCGGAGTCCCTGTGGCCCCTTGAGAGCGGGCGAGCCTCAGATTGCCCAGTGCGAGGTGGACGAAGTCGGCCTCGTACTCCACTCCGGCGGCGTTGCGGCCGAGGTGAATGGCCTCGACCAGAGTTGTGCCGATGCCGCACATCGGGTCGACCACCAGATCTCCAGGGAGCGTGAACGCCTCGATGAGGGTGGCGGCGATGGCCGGCAGCATCTTGCCGGGGTGGCGCATCGACTCTGCTGTGTAGCGTCCCTGGCGCTGCAACCGGGACGGTCGCTGTCCAGTCGCCAGCACCGACACCCACCCCGTCCCTGGGACAAGAGGGTTCTGGTTCATCGGGCGCCCCCGTTCTCCTGCCGAACCGAGGGTTTGATGAAAAGGCAGACGTCGGCGTGAACACTCACCGGCGGCGGCAGCGCGTGGCAGCCGGTCCGGCGGAGCTGGGCCAGGTCGGCCGGTCCGGCCTGGACGGCCAAGGTGTCACCGTCGATGGGGACGCGCAGCGCGATGACGTGCTGAACGTAGCGGAACCCCAGCCCCTGAGCCTGGCGGATGATGCGCGGCGCCGGGTCGATGAGGCGTCCGACCTGGTGGCGGGCCGTGGTGATGATCGCAAGGACGCCGCCCGGTCGCAGCACCTTCCACGCCGACGCCAGGAACAGGCCGAGTTGTTCGCTGCTGAGCATCCACAGGTCCGCCCGGCAGGCCGGGCATCCGCGTTCCGTGCTCCTGCGCGGTGGGTTGCCACCGCTCTCGTACGGCGGTGGCGCGGCGATGACCAGGCCGACCTCGCCGAGGCGGTCGGCCAAACCGCGTGCCATCTGGTCGGGCCGGACCGGCCGCATCTCCACCCGCTCCAACCGCTCCGCCGGCAGGGTGGCGCGCAGGCGGGCCCCGATGTGCTGGGCAAGCGGGAAGTGCGGGACCAGGGCGATACCGCGTCGGCCTAGGTCGGCAGCGCCGACCAGGGCGGCCTCGCTGCTGGTGAAGCCTTCGGCGACCAGGTCGCCCTCGGAGGTGCAGGTGCCGATCAGGTGCCGGGCCAGCTCCCGGCAGACCATCTGCCGGTGCCTCAGGCAAAGGCCCGCCGCCGGACCGGCGGCCTGCACACCCTTGTTGGTGTCAGAGGTGATCTCTGAGGCGCCCCGGATCTTCCGGACAGGTCCCCAACTAGGGTTGGGGAGAACCGGAAGGGAAGGTCGTTGGCACGACAGAGGCGGCATTTCACCCA
>NZ_JOFJ01000034.1 GCF_000718255.1 Spirillospora albida | reverse complement strand
GGTGTGCTTTGGGGGCGGTTGCCCCGACACCTCAAGACTCCGGTGACGCAGGGTGATGTTCTGGTTTCGTACGGGTGCGGGACGGTTGCGCCGCCCCCGGTTCCCCTCAAGTCCCAGAACCGGGCGCGGGGAGGGCCGGTCCCAGCGGGAGCCTTGGCGGCCCCGCCGGACCTCGGTGATGTTCGTCCCCCGCTTCAGCCGGCCGCCGAGCAGGCCGCGCCGATCGTCAGGTGAGCTGGAGGCGGCCGGCCAGGCCGGCGATGGTGAAGGCGGCCGCGAGGTCCTGCGGTCTCGGTGCCCCAATCGAGGGACGTCCCGCGCCCGCGGGCGCCATCGACGCCGTCGACGACGCGCTGACCCGCGCCCCCGCCTCCGCTCTGCTGCGCTGGGACCCGGGCCTCGGCCTGCACCGCGCCGCCTCCCACCCCACCGCGCAGATCGTCGACCACGCCCTGGCGACCCTCGCCGCCGGCGCCGCCGACCTGCTCACCGGCCCCGACGCCGCACGCCTCACCGCCTGCGGCTCCATCCCCTGCAACCGTTACCTGCTGCGGCACGGCCGGCGGCACTGGTGCTCGGTCCGCTGCGGCGACCGCGCCCGCGCCGCCCGCGCCTGCGCCCGCCGGAACCGGACCGGGCGGTAGAGGCCAGAGGCGCTACGACGGTCGAGCGGGCGGCTTCACCGGCCTCGGTTGGACGGGCTCCGCTCCACGGTCCTCGTGCGCGGCGCCCCCGGCGAGGCTGCCGATGAGCGACGCCTCCACGGGATCGGGCGCCGGACGGTTCGAGGTGACGAGGGCGGGGGTGCCGCGGCCTGGCCTGAGGAGGAACCAGGCCGCCGCGGCGGTCGCCAGCAGGAGGGCGGCGCTGATGGCCGTGGTGACGCGGAGGCCCTCGACGAAGGCGTCCTGAGCGGCGAGCAGGAGCGCGCGTCCCTGGTCACCGCCGACCGCCGAGGCCGCCTCGGCCGCGCCGCCGAGGGAGGCGCGCGCAGCGTCCGCGATCCCGGCGGGGGTGCCGGGCGGCGGCGTGAAGTCCTGGTAGACGCCGGTCACGATGGAGCCCAGCAGGGCGATGCCGAGGGCTGCGCCCAGCTCGTAGGCGGTCTCCGCGACGGCGGACGCGGCGCCCGCCTGCTTGTCGGGCACGCTCGAGACGATCACGTCGGACGTGGTGGCGAAGGCGAGGCCCGCGCCGACGCCGACCAGGAGCAGCGCCGCGAACAGCAGGCCGTAGCCGGTGTCGCGTTTCAGGCCGGTCAGCAGGACCAGGGCCAGACCGATGCAGGCCAGCCCGCCGGCGACGACGGCGCGGACGGACGTGCGGCGGACCGCCGGCCCCGCCAGCAGGCCGGTGACCACCGCGCCCGCCGTGGCGGGCAGTTCTGCCAGGCCCGCCTGGAGCGGCGAGCGGCCCTGGACGAGCTGGAGGTACTGGGACAGGAAGAACACCAGGCCGGTCAGGCCCAGGACGGCGAACAGGTCGGCGGCCACGGCCGCGGAGAAGGCGCGGTGACGGAACAGCCGGACGTCGATCAGCGGAGAGGCCAGGGTCCGCTGCCGCCGGACGAACCAGACCAGGGCGGCGGCCCCGAGCAGGCCCGCCGCGACGGCCGCGGCCGACGGGCCGTGCGCGGCGGCCTCCTTGATCGCGTACACCGCGCCGAGCATGCCGACCAGGGACAGCGCGACGCTGGGCACGTCCCACGGTCCGGGCGCCGGGTCCTTCGACTCGGGCAGCAGCCGGGCGCCGGCCACGACCAGCGCCACCATCACCGGCAGGTTGATCAGGAACACCGAACCCCACCAGAAGTGCTCCAGCAGCGCGCCGCCGACCGCCGGGCCGAGGGCCGCGCCGGCCGAGGCGCCGGACGTCCAGATGCCGACGGCCAGGGAGCGCTCGCGCGGGTCGGTGAAGATGTTGCGGATCAGCGCGAGCGTGGACGGCATCAGCGTCGCGCCCGCCACGCCGAGCAGGGCACGCGCCGCGATCATCAGCTCCGCGCTGGGGGCGTAGGCGTTGAGCAGCGAGGCGGCGCCGAACGCGGCGGCACCGGTGAGCAGCAGCTTCTTGCGGCCGATGCGGTCGCCGAGGCCGCCCATGGACACCAGCAGGCCCGCAAGGACGAACGAGTAGACGTCCCCGATCCACAGCAGCTGCGTGCCGGACGGCTCCAGGTCCTCGCTGATGAAGGGCGTGGCCAGCCCCAGGACGGTGGCGTCCACCGCCACCAGGAGCACGGCCAGCACGAGCACGCCGAGCGCGGCCCAGCGGCCGGGGTGCCCGCCGTCCCGCTCGGAGGCCGGTCGTTGCGCGGTCGTCATGCTCTGCTCGTTCTCAGGGGGTCGGGCGTTCGATGCCGCCCAGCAGGAGCCGGCTGATCATCGCGGTGTAGTCGCGGGGCGCGGACGTGCCGGTCCGGATGGCCCAGGCGGCGGACGCGATCAGGCCGTACAGGGCCTCGGTGAGCCACTCGGGGGACAGGTCGACGCGGAACTCGCCCGATTCCCGGCCGCGCGCGAACAGGGCGGTGATCCGGGCGTCGATCCGCGCCCAGCCCGCGTGGACCTCCTCGCCCTCGAAGAGCTGGTTCTCGGTGGACAGGAAGGCCAGGAAGCCCGCGACCGGGCGGCTGGCGTCGACCAGGCGGACCAGCGCCTCGGCGGCGGGCCCCTCCTCGGGCCGCGCCGCGTCCAGGACCTCCTCGAGCTGGCGGAGGCCGAGTTCCTCCAGCGCGAGGATGAGGCCGTCCCGCCCGGCGAAATGCCGGTGCAGGGTGGCGCGGCTGATACCGGCGGCCTTGGCGATCTCGTCCTGGGACGCGGTCGCCTTGCGCGAGAGCAGCTCGGCGGCGCACCGCAGCACATGGTCATGATCCAACGACATGAGGCAAGAGTACCTCATATGAGACATAGATGTCTCATATGAGACGTCAGTCAGGCAGCATGGGGAGGGGCAGGCCGCTGCGGGGATGGACCTCGGGGGCGTAGAGGACGCTCGTCGGCGGACCGGGCGGCGGGGGGACGCCCAGTGCGGCGAAGAGACCCCCGTCGGTGAAGTCCACCAGTTCGGCTGATCGGAGCGGCCAGGGCTCGTGGGCGAACGGCAGGTACAGCGGCAAGCCGTACCAGGCGGTGTGGGTGCCCCAGCGGGCGGTGATGAACTCGGCCGTGGCGTCGGGCTCGTGGAGCGCCCCCGTCCGCACGGTGAAGGTGAGCCCCGCGCCGACGGGACCCGGGAAACGGCGGGACGAGCTGTAGGCGACGGTGTCGCCGTGCCGCCGCCGGACGACCCGCGACCAGGAGTAGGGCAAGCGCAGCAGGGCGCGCGCACCGGTGACGACGGGCAGCCGCCCCGCCTCCATGGCGAGGAACGCGGTGCTGCGGCGGCCATCGTCTCCGATGGTGTAGATCCGCACGTTGAGCTCGTCGAAGTCACCGAGGCGGGACAGCGGGACCACGCCGCCGACCCGGGTGCCGGTCAACCGGAGGCCGACCACGCCCAGCCAGGTGCGCCCGTCCCGGACGTCCAGCCGGGCTCCGCGCGGGACCAGCGGCTCCAGGTCGCCGGGATCGTAGGGCCAGTGCAGGAAGACGACGTCGCGCCATGTCTGGGTGGACGCGGCGAACCGGATGCGGCGCGGCGGCGAGGCGGTGATCGGTTCCGGCGGTCTGCGGGTCATGGGTCACGGCTACCCGCCGCCCGCGGGACGACGCGCCGATTCCGGGCACATGCCCGGCATGGCCAGAACGAGACAGGCGGCGGTGGCGGCATCCGGTACCTGGACGGACCCGGACGGGGTGCGCATGCCCGACGGGGAGGTCCACGCCTGGACGCCGGGGACGAACCAGACGCTGTGCGGGGTCCAGCTCAGTCGTGCGCGGCTCAACCGGTTCCCGCACGTGCCGTGGAAGGAGGTCCTACCCGAGTCGGGAGGCGCCGCCGACCAGGTCCGGCGGGTGTGCCCGCGGTGCGCCGCCGCCATGGGGCACCGGAGCGGCGAGCGCCGCTGGAGCCGCGTGTCGCCGCGCCCGTGATCGGCCCGGGCATGGTGCCGCGCCGCACGCGCCGTCCCGGGCGGTGGTGATTGATCGCCCTGCCGCCGGGTAGGCGTGCCTACCGATTCGGGGGCTGTCGGGGGAACATCGGTGAAGGGACGCCCAGATCATGCCGCCGTCGAGTATCAGCCGGTCGCCGGGCCCGCAGCCGGGACGGTCGATGGCGGCCGCCGCGCTCATCGGGGCCGCGGTGATGGCCGCCGTGGACGAGATCGTCTTCCATCAGCTGCTGGGCTGGCACCACTTCTACGACCGGTCGACGCCCGCGGTCGGGCTGCTGACCGACGGGCTCCTGCACACCGCCGAGCTGCTGGGCCTGGTGGCGGGCTTCGTGCTGTGGGCGGATCTGCGGCGCCGCCGGACGCTGGCGCCTGCGCACGCCTGGGCGGGGCTCCTGCTCGGCGCCGGCGGGTTCCAGCTCTTCGACGGCGTCGTCGACCACAAGCTGCTCCGCCTCCACCAGATCCGCTACGGCGTCCCGGACCTGCTCCCCTACGACCTGGCCTGGAACGCCGCCGCGCTGCTGCTCCTGGCCGCCGGAGGGGTCCTGGCCGCCCGCGCGTCCCGCCGGGAACGGTGATGCACGACCACCACGGCCCCTCCGCCGGCACCGGGCCGGACGCGGGGACGCTCCTCGCCGTCGCGCTCATCGCGCCGGTCGCGGTGTACCTTCTGGCCGCCGCGCGGTTGCGGCGGCGCGGCGACGCCTGGCCGTGGACGCGGGACGCCTCCTTCTCCGCCGGTGCCGTCGCGCTGGCCTGCGCCGCGCTGGGGGCGCCGCCCGGTGGGCCGTTCACCGCGCACATGGGCGGGCACCTGCTGGCCGGCATGATCGCGCCGCTGCTGCTGATCCTCGGACGGCCCCTGACCCTCGCGCTGCGCGTGCTCGGGCCCGGCCGCGTCCGGCGCGCCCTGGCCGGCGCGGGCGGGCTCCGGGCCGTCCGGTGGGCGATGTTCCCGCCGGCGGCGGCGGCCCTGGACGTCGGCGGGCTGTGGGTCCTGTACCGGACGCCGCTGCTGGCGGCCGCCCATGACCGGCCCGCCCTGCACGCCCTCGTCCACGTCCATGTCGTGGCCGCCGGGATCCTGTTCGCCTTCTCGATCTGCCGGCTGGACCCGGTGCGGCACCGGTGGGGCCTGCCGCTGCGCGCCGCGACCCTGCTGGCCGCCGGTGCCGGCCACGCCGTCCTCGCCAAGACCCTGTATGCCGCGCCGCCGCCCGGCGTGCCGGTGGCCGCCGACGACCTGCACGCCGCCGCCCGGCTCATGTACTACGGCGGTGACCTGGTCGAACTGGCCCTGGCGTGCGTCCTGGCGGTCTCCTGGTACCGCGCGCAGGGACGTGCCCGCGCCCGCGCGGAACGCCGTGCGGCGGTCGCCGGGTGAGCCGGGATGCGACCGGTCAGTGCCCGCCGCGGCCGGTGAGGTGGTCGCGGACCCGGTCGACCAGGCCGGTGCCGGGGGCCAGGAGCTTGTTCAGGGGCGGGGTGTCGGGCGCCATCGGGTGCGGGCGGGTCGGCGCCGTGCGCTTGGCGGCCTGCACCTTCTCGCCCAGTTCCAGGAGCTCGTCCCGGGTGGCGTGGGACGCCAGGGCGGGCAGCAGGTTCGTCTCCTCGTCCTGGATGTGGGCCGACACCTCCTGGACGAGGTGCCGCACCAGCGCGGGGAACTCGGCGTGCCCCGCGTCGGTCTTCTCCAAGTCCTTCAGGAGCCGCTCGACCCGGCCGTGGTCGTCGATCTCACTGTCGGCCATCGCGTCCCCGCCCGGGACGTGCCAGCGGACGGCCGGGTACAGGTGCATCTCCTCCGCCACCGAGTGCCGCACCAGCTCGATGGTGACGTCGTCGACGATCCGCCTCCGCTCGGCCGGGTCGACCGCGGCCGTCAGCTCCCGGAACATGTCCTCGACCTCACGATGGTCGTGGGTGAGCACCTCGATCACATCGCGCCTGTCCGCCACCTTCACCATGCCGCCGCTCCTTCCCGAGTGATGACCGATCCGGCGATACCCGGGAAGGGCGGCAGCACACCTCAGGCGACGTCGGCGGCGGCCGGGTCGGTGAGCTCGTCGAACTCCTCGACCGGGAGCGGGCGGTTGAACAGGTAGCCCTGGCCGCTGTCGCACTGCTCGTCCAGCAGGATGTCCAGCTGGACCTGGTCCTCGATGCCCTCGGCGACCGTCTCGATGCCGAGGGACCGGCCGAGTTGGACGAGGCTGCGCACCAGCGTGCCCGACGCCGCGTCCTCGGTCATCCCGCCGACGAACGACCGGTCGATCTTCAGGATGTCGACCGGGAGCCGGTGCAGGTGCGTCAGCGACGAGTAGCCGGTGCCGAAGTCGTCGATGGCGACCCGGACGCCCAGCGTCCGCAGCACCTCCAGCACGAGGCCGGCGTCCTCGACGTCCCCGATGACCGCGGTCTCGGTGACCTCGATCGTGAGCGCGGCGGGGTCCAGCCCCGTGTCGGCGAGCACCGCCTGCACCTCGGCGACGAAGTCGGCGCCCGCGTCGAGCTGGCGGGCGCTGATGTTGACCGCGATCCCGAGCGGGCGGCCGGCGTCCTGCCAGCGGGTCGCCTGCGCGCACGCCTCCCGCAGCACCCATCGTCCGATCGGGACGATCAGCCCGGAGGACTCCGCCACCGGGATGAACTCGCCCGGCGACACCATGCCGCGGACCGGGTGACGCCACCGCAGCAGCGCCTCCGCCCCGGTGATCCGGCGGGACCGCAGGTCCAGGATGGGCTGGTAGTACAGGACGAACTGGCCGTCGTCGAGGGCGTCCCGCAGGTCCGCCTCCAGCTCCAGCTCCCGCTGCCGCCGGCTGCTCATCCCCGGCTCGAACACCCGGTAGCGGCCCTTGCCGGACTCCTTGGCCTGGTACAGCGCCAGGTCGGCGTCCCGCAGCAGCTCCTCGGCGGTGCCGGGAGGACCGGCGGCGATGCCGACGCTGACGCCGACCCGCACACCGCGGGCGTCGGCGCCCTCCAGCGCGAACGGCTCCGAGAGCACATGGACGAGCCGTCCCGCGACCACCTCCGCGCCCTCGCCGTACGCGTCGCCGTCCAGCAGCACCACGAACTCGTCGCCGCCGAGCCGGCCGGCCCGGTCGCCCTCGCGCAACTCGCTCGTCACCCGGCCCGCGACCGCGCGCAGCAGCCGGTCGCCGACCGCGTGCCCGAGGGTGTCGTTGACGGCCTTGAACCCGTCCAGGTCCAGGAACAGGACGGAGATCGCGCCGCCCCGGTCCAGGGTGGCGGACAGCATTTCCATGATCTGCGCCCGGTTCGGCAGCCCGGTGAGGGCGTCGTGGCCGGCCTGGAACCGCAGTTCCTCCGTCTTGTTCTCCACCAGCCGCAGTGCGCGGTGTCGTCCCCGCGTCAGCATGTGCAGGAACCCGGCCAGGAGCGCCGAGACGAGCAGGCCCATCCCGATCACCGTCCAGAACTGGCCGTCGGCCGACATGCCCGGCGGCACCGGCGTTCCGCTGATCCGCACCGCCCACTGGCCGCCGGACCCCGCCGGGAACTCGCGGACCGCGGCGCCGTCGCGCGGCGCCGCGCCGCCGTCCGCCAGGATCAGCGGTGCCAGCGCCGGCGCCGGCTGGTACAGCAGCTCCACGCGCAGGTCGCGCCGGCCGCCCAGGCTCTGGTCGATGATCTCGTCGGCGTCGAAGGTGCCGGCGACCACGCCGCGCAGCGCCGCCCGCCGCTGGGCGACCGTCATGGCGGAGGGGTCGCCGGTGTAGACGGGCGCGGCCAGCGCGAACACGTTCGTCTGAGAGTCCAGGCGGGTGCCGCCCATGGTCGCGGTGTCGCCGAGCAGGCGGTAGCCGTCCTTGGCCATGACGGCCGTGTCGAAGCCGGGCGCGGCCTTGCCGGCGCACATGTCGTAGCCCCCCGGGATCGCGGCGGCGCCCCGCGGGATCGTGCTGAGCCGCGCCAGGCAGTACACCTCGCGCGTGCCCGCCGGCACCACCGCGACGTTCCGGGACGCGGCCGACGACGGCAGCGGAGGGTCGGCGAGCAGCACCCGCTGGAACTCCGCCAGCTTCGCGTGCGGCACCATCTGGATGAGGGCGTACCCGACGCCGCCGGGGTAGCGGCCGAACGCCTCCGTGGCGGACGCCCACCGGGCGAACTCCCGGTTCGTCATGTCCGGACGGGTCCCCAGCGTGCCGCGCAGGATCGTCATGAAGTCGACGTGCCGCTGCAGCAAGACGGTCGTGGTGGCCGCGACGCTCGCGATGGTCGCGTCGGCCCGGTTGCGCTCCTGCACCTGGACGCTGGAGCGCCGCGCGGCCGCGGCACCCACCGTCCCTGCCAGGCACACCGCCAGGACGGCCCACACGGCGAGGGACAGCCAGCGCCCGTCGGCGCGCGTCCGCGCCGAGCCCCGATTCCCGGCCCGTAGGAACATCGCCATGCCTTCCCCAGATCCCCGGCCGTGCGGCCGTGCCCACAGTGAGCACTCATCTATCGGCGCCGGGGGAGGGGTTCTTGAGGTATCCGGGTCAGGTGCGGCGGGCGATGAAGAACTCGGCGAACTCGGCGATCAGGGTCAGCCGGTCGGCCTCCACGCCGGGTTCGGGGACGAGGGCGCGGGAGATGGTCTCGCCGTCGAACAGGTCGCGGACGGTCGAGATCAGCAGGTGCCGGTCCCGGTCGGACAGGGCGGCGAGCTCCGGCACGTGCCGTCCCAGGTCGGAGATCGCGCGGTAGAACCGGTCGGCGACGGGCGCCAGGCGGTCCCGGAGGCCGGCGTCGGAGCGGGCCGCGACCGCCAGCTCGAACCACACGATGTTGATCTCGTCGCGGTGCCGTTCGCGCATCATCGGCAGCGCCTCGCGCAGGCCGCCGCCGTGCCCGCCCAGCCATGCGCGAGCCGTGGCGAGGTGCCGTGCGGCCACCTCCTCGGCGGCGGCGATCACAAGGTCCAGCCGGGAGTCGAAGTGGCGGAACAGCCCGCCGCGCGACACCCCCGACCGGCGGCACACCTCGCCGATCGAGGTGCCGGCGTACCCGACCTCGGCGATCGCGGAGATCGTCGCGTCCATCAGCCGGGAGACGGTGGCCCGCTTGCGCTCCCGCTGCGTCCGCCGGCCGCCGGACGCTGGGGCCGCGACCGCGCCGGTCGCGGCTCCAGCGCCCGCGGCGTTCTCGTTCACGCGGGGACGGTCTCGCGTCCGGGGAGGGTGCCGGGGTCGACGGTGCCGGGGGCGTCGCCGGCGCGCAGGAAGCGGCCCGTCCGGCGGCGGCCGAAGGCGGGGGCGAACTCGCCCGAGCCGTAGACGCGGCTGCCCGCGACGTAGGTGGCGAGGACGGCGGCGTCGTTCCGGTTGACCATGCGGCGCAGCCCGCCGAACTCCTCGATCGGCGCCTCGCGGATCTCGTCGAGGGTGCCGTCGAGCCCGGCGGGGTCGACGATGACGAGGTCGGCGCGGTCGCCCTCGCGCAGGAACCCGGCGTCGAGGCCGTACCAGGCGCCGAGCTCACCGGTCAGCCGGTGGACGGCCCGTTCCACGGTCATGAACCCGTCCTCGTGTGCGCGGCGGAGCAGGCGGAGACCGAAATTGTAGAAGGCCATGTTGCGCAGGTGCGCGCCCGCGTCGGAGAAGCCCATCTGCACCTCCGGCAGGGAGCTCAGCTTGTTCAGCGCCTCCGGCCGGTGGTTGGAGATGGTCGTGTGCCAGCGGATCTTCGTGCCGTGCTCCACGACCAGGTCGAGGAACGCGTCGACGGGGTGCAGGCCGCGCTCGTCGCCGACCTGCCCGAACGTCTTTCCGACGACGGACTCGTCCGGGCATCCCACGATGTGGGCGTCGTAGAGATCGCGGTGCCAGACGCGGGGCGACCACTTGTTCTCGTACTCGCGGCGGAAGCGGCGGCGGTACGCCTCGTCGCGCAGCAGGGCGTTGCGCTCGACCTCGTCCTTCAGGTGCAGCGCGGCGGCGCCCGCGCCGAACTCCTCGAAGACGACCAGGTCGATCCCGTCGGCGTGGACCTGGAACGGGACGGGCAGATGCTGCCAGCGGAAGTCGCCGCCGAGCCGGTTCGCGGCCTTCGCCAGCGGCCCCATGATGTGCATGATCAGCGGGTTGGCCTTGACGTCGGCGGCCGTGAGGTAGCTGGACTTCAGCGGCCTGCCGGCGCGCGCGACCGTCTGCCACAGGGCGGGCAGCAGCGCGACCGGGACGTTGAGGTTCGGGATCGACTGCAGGACGCGCCCGGAGCTGCGCAGGATCCGGTACAGCCGGTGCCGCTCGCCGCGGGTGGCGTAGGTCGAGGGGAGCGTCCGGGAGCGGTACCGGTCGCCGTCGAGCTTGTCCCACGGGTTGCGCATCTCCGACATGCCGATCATCCCGGCGCGCAGGGCGTCGACGAGCAGCAGCTCCATGCGCCGGATCTCGGCCTCGGCCGGCTTGATCCGCTTGTCGGTGGAGCGGCCCAGCCCCATCACGGCGGCCCGCAGGTCGGAGTGGCCGAGGAACGCGGTGACGTTCGGGCCGAGCGGCAGCCGCTCCAGCGCCGCGATGTACTCGGCGGCCGACGTCCACGTCTTCTCCCGCTCCAGCGAGGCGATGACATGCTCGCGGGGGACGGCCTCGACCCGGCTGAACAGGTCCGCGGCGTCCAGCGGGTCCACGTGCACGGTGCCGAGCGAGCACGACCCGAAGATCACGGTGGTGACGCCGTGCCGGACGGACTCGCCGAGCCCCGGCGCGGCCAGGACCTCGGCGTCGTAGTGGGTGTGGATGTCGATGAACCCCGGCATCACCCAGGCGCCGCCGGCGTCGACGACCTCCGCCCCGGTGGTGTCGAGCTCGGCGGCGGAGACGGCGGCGACGCGCCCGTCCCGCAGTCCCAGATGCCGGACGGCCGAGGGCGCCCCGCTCCCATCGAACCAGCGGCCGTTGCGGATGACGGTGTCGAAAGCCATGCCCGCAACCTAGAGACCAATCGGTCGCTAAGTCAACCCCTCGGTGCCCGGGGAAGGCGGACCTCAGGTTCTGGACGGCGCGGCCGATGAGCCGACTGCGGCGTATGCCGTTCTCAAGCAACGTCAGGCTGTGACAAGGAGGGGCGTCGATGCCCGGATCGGTGGAAGGGGTCGGGGGCCGACGGTCTCCCGTCGCGTGGTTCGACAACCGCGGGATCAAGACCAAGATGCTCAGCGCGGTGGTGCTGATGGGCCTGGTCGCGGCGGTCGTCGGGGCACTCGCGCTGGCGCGCATCTCCGACCTGAACGACCACGTGAACGAAATGCAGAAGGGCAATGTCGAGCGCCTCGTCGGGCTGGCCGACATGCGCGCCGCCATGGCGGACATGAACTCCAGCATGGTCACCGTCTTCTCGGCCGGCGTCCCCGCCGCGGAGAAGGCCAAGGCCATGAACGAGGTCCGCGCGGCGACCGGGCGGATGGACGCCGCGTTCGCCGGCTACCGCGGCAACTCCGCGGACAACGCCGTCTGGAGCGAGAAGGTCGCGAGCTTCGACAGCGCGTGGACCCGCTACAAGGACCTGCAGAGCGTGTTCGTCCTGAACGAGAAGCCGCGGCCCGGGGTGAGCATCCCGACCGAGCTCACGGCGGTCTACGCCGAGTTCAACAAGGTCATCGCGCAGTTCAAGGGCGCGATGAACGACCTCGCCGAGGTCGAGCGGACCGACACCCTGGCCATCACGGGCGAGGTCAACGACGACTACGACACGTCGGTGACCATGCTGATCACGGTGACCGTCCTCGGCCTGCTGATCGCGGTCGGCCTGTCGCTGGCCGTGGCGCGGCGCGTCGTCCGGCCGCTGGCCCGCGTGTCGGACGCGCTGTCCGGCATGGCCGACGGCGACCTCACCCGGCACGTCGAGGTGGGCAGCACCGACGAGGTGGGCCGCATGGCCGCCGCCCTCAACCGGGCGACCGAGAACATGCGCTCCAACGTCGTCACGATGGACCGCTCCGCCTCCTCGCTGGCCGACGCCTCCGGCGAGCTGACCACGGTCAGCGACCTGATCGCGGCGACCGCCGCGGAGGCCAGCGGCCAGTCCGACTCGGTCGCCGTGTCGGCCGCGCAGGTGTCCGGTAACGTCCAGACGGTCGCCGCCGGCGCCGAGGAGATGGGCGCGTCCATCCGCGAGATCTCCCACAACGCCACGTCATCAAGACGCGCAGGAGACCGCCAAGGCGACCGAGGACATCTCCAAGCGGGTCGAGGCCATCCAGGCCGACACCGAGAGCGCGGTCGCGGCGATCGGCGAGATCGGCGAGATCATCGCGCGGATCAACGACTACCAGCTCACCATCGCCTCCGCGGTGGAGGAGCAGACCGCCACGGTCGGGGAGATGAACCGCAACGTCTCCGACGCCGCCCACGGCAGCAGCGGGATCGCCGAGAGCATCGGCAGCGTCGCCGACTCCACACGCCGGACGTCCGAGCACGTGGAGAAGGCGCAGCACGCCGCGTCCAGCCTCGCGCAGATGTCCACCGAGCTGCAGGAACTGGTCAACCGCTTCCGCACCTGACCGGTCCCGCCGAGCCCCGCAAGCCCCTCTCGCCCCCGCGGCGAGAGGGGCTTGCGGCTTTCCAGGCCAAGACCTGCCGATCTTCCGGACGCGCCTTGCCGATCGGTTGAACGCCCAAAAACGATCATGGGGGGGTCAGGCGCAGGACCGGGAGCCTCCCGGTACGAGACCCCACGTGGAGATGCGGATGACGTCGTCGACGACGACCCCCGGCCGGCGCGAGCGGCTCATCGGGCGCGGCTGGATCCAGGCCGCCGCGCTCATCACGATCTTCGGCTTCTTCGTCCTGGTGCTGATGGGGTTCCGCACCTACATGGACAGCCCCCCGATCCCCGAACGCACCATCTCTCAGAGCGGCCAGACCGTCTACACCGGCGACGACGTCATGGCCGGCCAGGACGTCTTCCTCAAGAACGGGCTGATGCAGTACGGCTCGATCTTCGGGCACGGCGCCTACCTCGGCCCCGACTTCACCGCCGACTACCTGCACCGGTCCGCCGAGATGGTCAACAGGGCCTACGGCGGCGCCGACTCCGGCGCGGCCACGCGGCGCACCATCGACGACCACCGCACCAACACCTACGACGAGGACACCGGGACGCTCACCGTCTCCGACGCCCAGGCCGCGGCGTTCACCGAGCTGACCGAGCACTACGCCGACTTCTTCGCCTCCCCCGAGGGCAAGACCGGGCTGCGCCCGGGCGCGATCACCGACCCCACCGAGATCCGGCAGCTCACCAGCTACTTCGCCTGGAGCGCCTGGGTGGCGACCGCGGAGCGGCCCGGCGAGAACTACAGCTACACCAACAACTGGCCGCCCGAGCCGCTCGTCGGGAACACCCCCACCGCCGACACGATCGTGTGGAGCGTGATCAGCCTCGTCGCGCTGCTCGGCGGGACCGGCGCGCTGTTCGCCGCGTTCGGCCGCTGGAACTGGCTCGGCTGGCACGGACGCGACCAGCAGGAACTGCGGTTCCGTGACCCGCAGACGGTGGGCCTCACGCCCAGTCAGCGCGCCACCGCCTGGTTCTTCTTCGCCATGACGGCGCTGTTCCTGGTGCAGACGTTCGTCGGCGCGGCCAGCGAGCACTACCGCGCCGACCTCAACAGCTTCTTCGGCATCCCGCTGGACAAGTGGCTGCCCTACAACGTGATGCGCACCTGGCACGTCCAGCTGGCGCTGCTGTGGATCTCCACCAGCTTCCTGGCCGCAGGCATCTTCCTCGTCCCGATGATCACCCGGCGGCGGGAGCCCAAGGGGCAGGCGCTGCTGGCGTACCTGCTGCTGGGCGCCCTGGTCATCGTGGTCGTCGGCTCCCTGGTCGGCGAGCTCGCAGGGATGCGCGGCGCGTTCGGCGACCTGTGGAGCGTGTTCGGCATGCAGGGGTTCGAGTACCTCGACCTCGGCAAGCTCTGGCAGGTGCTGCTGACGGTCGGGATGGTCTTCTGGGTCGTCATCCTGTGGCGCGGCATGCGCGGCCGCCTGGCGGGGGAGAGCCACGCCAACCTGCCCTGGCTGTTCTTCTTCGCCGCGCTCGCGCTCCCCGTCGTCTACGCGACCGGGCTGCTCACCGACAACGACGACGTCTTCACCGTCACCGACTTCTGGCGGTTCATGGTCGTCCACCTGTGGGTCGAGGACTTCCTCGAGCTGTTCACCACGGTGATGGTCGCCTACATCTTCGTGCTGCTCGGCGTCGTCCGCGAGAAGATCGCCCTGCGGGTGGTGTTCCTCGACATCGTCCTCTACAGCGCCGGCGGCGTCATCGGCACCGCCCACCACTGGTACTTCAACGGCTCCCCGGCCTCCGTCATGGCGCTCGGCGCGTTCTTCTCCGCGTTCGAGGTCATCCCGCTGACGTTCCTGACCGTCGAGGCGTGGACGTTCATCCGGCTCGGCGCCCGGCAGGAGTCCAAGAGCCCGACGCCGTTCCCGCACCGCTGGGCCGTGCTGTTCCTCGTCGCCGTCGGGTTCTGGAACTTCCTCGGCGCCGGCATCTTCGGCTTCCTGATCAACCTGCCGATCGTGTCGTACTACGAGATGGGGACGGGCCTCACCGCCAACCACGGGCACGCCGCCATGATGGGCGTCTACGGCATGCTCGCCGTCGGCTTCGCGATCTTCGCGCTCCGCTACCTCGTCCCCAAGGACAAATGGTCGGACAAGGCCGCCTCCATCAGCTTCTGGTCGCTGAACATCGGCCTGGCCTGGATGGTGTTCGTGACGCTGCTGCCCATCGGCATCCTGCAGCTGCACCGCGCCGTGGACGTCGGCTACTACGACGCCCGCAGCCTCGCCTACGTCAGCAGCGACACCAACACGGTGCTCGAATGGCTGCGGCTGCCCGGCGACGTCGTCTTCATCGCCGGCGGCGTCGGCCCGCTGCTGTGGCTGGCGTTCCTCGGCATCCGGCACCGCGGCAGGCACGCCCTCACCAAGGCGCCGCTCCAGACCGGCCCCACCGCCGGGACGGCCGGCGCCCTGGTGCCCGAACCCGCCGGCGAGTCGGAGATGACCCTGTTCACCGAGATCATCGAGCCGCCCGAGACGACCCACCGCGGAAGCTGACCGGCACACCGGCCAGGGAGAGGCACATGCGGTTCGAACCCGGATTCATCGCCTGCTACACGCTGGTGCTCATCGGCGGGGCGGCCGGCCTGCACCGGCTCGGCAAGGTCGACACCTCGCCGTGGCGCAGCCGCGCCCTCGCCGGATACCGCCGCGCCGTCCCCGACCCGCCCGACCCCGGCCCGCCCGCCTGGCCGCACACCGAGTCCGGCCGCCTGCACACTCTGATGGCCCTGGTCGTCGCGGTGGCCGCCGTCACCCTGCCGCTGGCCGAGCTGCTCCGCTACCACCGCCCGGTCGAGGTCGCGGTGCTCGGCACCGTCGCCCTGGCGGCGGCCGCGATGGTCCTGCGCCTCACGACCGCCCTCCGCCGCTGACCGGGCCGCTTCCGAGGGCCGGGACGTGACCGGCGCCCAGGCCCGCCATCGGGGGCGGGCCTGGGCGCCGGGGATCAGGTCGGGTCAGAACCGGTCGAGGTTCATGACCTTGTCCCATGCGGCGACGAAGTCGCGCGCGAACTTCTCCTTCGCGTCATCGCCGGCGTAGACCTCGGCGAGGGCGCGCAGCTCGGAGTTCGCGCCGAACACCAGGTCGACGCGGCTGCCCGTCCACTTCACGTTGCCGGAGGCGTCGCGCCCCTCGAACGTGTTCGCGTCCTCGGACGTCGGCACCCAGGTGGTGTCCAGGTCGAGCAGGTTGACGAAGAAGTCGTTCGTCAGCTTGCCGGGCGTGTCGGTGAGGACGCCGACCGGCGACTGCTTGTAATTGGCGCCCAGGACGCGCAGGCCGCCGACCAGGACCGTCAGCTCCGGCGCGCTCAGGTTGAGCAGGTTCGCCCTGTCCAGCAGCAGGAACTCGGCCGGGAGGCGGTTGCCCTTGCCCAGGTAGTTGCGGAACCCGTCGGCCGTCGGCTCGAGCGCGGCGAACGACTCCACGTCCGTCTGCTCCTGCGAGGCGTCCGCGCGGCCCGGCGTGAACGGCACCTCGATGTCGAACCCGGCGTCCTTGGCCGCCTTCTCGACCGCCGCTGCACCGGCCAGCACGATCAGGTCGGCGAGCGAGATCCGCTTGCCGCCGGTCTGCGCGGAGTTGAACGCCTCCTGGACGCCCTCGAGGGTGCGCAGCACCGTCGCGAGGCGGTCGGGGTCGTTGGCCTCCCAGCCGCGCTGCGGCTCCAGGCGGATGCGGCCGCCGTCGGCGCCGCCCCGCTTGTCGCTGCCGCGGAAGGACGCGGCGGACGCCCACGCCGTGAACACCAGGTCCGACACCGACAGGCCGGACGCGAGGACGCGGCCCTTCAGGTCGACGATGTCCGCGGCGTCGACGAGCTCGTGGTCCACCGCGGGGATCGGGTCCTGCCAGATCAGCACTTCGGACGGGACCTCCGGGCCGAGGTAGCGGGAGACCGGGCCCATGTCGCGGTGGGTCAGCTTGAACCAGGCGCGCGCGAACGCGTCCGCGAACTCCTGCGGGTCGTCCTTGAACCGGCGCGAGATCGGCTCGTAGATCGGGTCCATGCGGAGCGCGAGGTCGGCCGTCGTCATCATCGGCGCGTGCCGCTTGGACGGGTCGTGCGCGTCCGGGACGGTGCCGTCACCGGTGGCGCCGACCGGCTTCCACTGCTTGGCGCCGGCGGGGGACTCGGTCAGCTCCCACTCGTAGCCGAACAGGATCTCGAAGAAGCTGTTGTCCCACCGGGTCGGCGTGTTCGTCCAGGCGCCCTCGAGGCCGCTGGTGATCGTGTCGCCGCCCTTGCCGGTGCCGTGGGTGCTCTTCCAGCCGAGGCCCTGCTGCTCGATCGGGGCGGCCTCGGGGTCGGGGCCGACGTTGTCGGCGGGGCCGGCGCCGTGCGTCTTGCCGAAGGTGTGGCCGCCCGCGACCAGCGCCACCGTCTCCTCGTCGTTCATCGCCATCCGGCGGAACGTCTCGCGGATGTCGCGGCCGGACGCGATCGGGTCCGGGTTGCCGTTCGGGCCCTCGGGGTTGACGTAGATGAGGCCCATCTGCACCGCGGCGAGCGGGTTCTCCAGCTCGCGGTCGCCGGAGTAGCGCTCGTCGCCGAGCCACGTGGTCTCCGGGCCCCAGTAGACGTCCTCGTCGGGCTCCCACACGTCCGCGCGGCCGCCGGCGAAGCCGAACGTCGTGAAGCCCATGGTCTCCAGCGCGACGTTGCCCGCCAGGATCATGAGGTCGGCCCAGGACAGCGCCTTGCCGTACTTCTTCTTCACCGGCCACAGCAGGCGGCGCGCCTTGTCGAGGTTGGCGTTGTCGGGCCAGCTGTTGAGCGGGGCGAAGCGCTGCTGGCCCGCGCCGGCGCCGCCGCGCCCGTCGCTGATCCGGTAGGTGCCGGCGCTGTGCCACGCCATGCGGATCATGAAGGGGCCGTAGTGGCCGTAGTCGGCGGGCCACCAGTCCTGCGACGTCGTCAGCACCTCGGCGATGTCGCGCTTCACGGCGGGGAGGTCGAGGGTCTGAAAGGCCTCGGCGTAGTCGAAGTCCTCGCCGAGCGGGTTCGCCACGGCGGGGTTCTTCGCCAGGATCTTCAGGTTGAGCCGCTCCGGCCACCACCGGCTGTTGGCGCCGCCCTGCGTCGGGTGGGGCGCGCGGGTGTGCGCGACAGGGCAACCGCCCGTCTCCTCGGCTTTCGCGTCGGTGACGATCGCGTCGTGGTTCTCGGTCATCGGGGATTCCTTCCGGATCAGGGGGTCAGGCCCTGGGGGCGGGGGAACAGGCGGGGCATAGGCCCCAGAACACGACTTCGGCCTCGTCGATGGAGAAGCCGTGGTCGTCGGAAGCGGTCAGGCAGGGCGCGTGGCCGACGGCGCAGTCGACGTCGGCGACGGCCCCGCAGGAGCGGCACACGATGTGGTGGTGGTTGTCCCCCACACGTCCCTCGAACCGGGCCGGGCTCCCGGCCGGCTCGATGCGGCGCACCAGGCCCGCCGCGGTCAGTGCGTGCAGCGCCTCGTACACCGCCTGCAGCGACACGTGGCCGACGCGTTCGCGCACCCCGGAGGCGAGCGCCTCGACACCGAGGTGGTCACCCTCCCGGACGGCCTCGAGCAGCGCGACCCGGGCCGCGGTCACCCGCAGGCCGGCGCCGCGCAGCTCCTGCGCGGCGGTCGGAGTCGGGGATGCGCTCATGGCGCAGAACCTACCTTCCTAAACACGAAGAGTTCAAGTAAACGAACATCCCTAGTTTACGACCTCTTCCGGCCTGGCCGGCCTGTTCGCTCATCGGTCGGATCTTCGGCAGGTTTGGCCAAGGAGGAGGTCAAGAAGGGGCCAGGGGGGAATGGCCGTCGCCGCAACGGTGATGCTCTACGTGAATCAGCCGTTGGGCCATGAGGTTGGCGTAGTCGCCGCTACCTGACGTGATGGAGCATCTATGGCAGGGGACGGGTCGACCGGGTGGATCTTGTGGCATCGGGATCGTGAGCCCTCTCAGCAGATCCCGTATCGCCGGCCGGGGGAGGAGCCCGAAGGCCGGGCCGGGGCGCCCACCCGGACCACGCCGCCGGCCCAAGGGCGACCGCCCGCCCGGACCGGTCCCCCGGCCCAGGGCCGGCCTGCCCCGCCACCGACCGGCCCGCGCACGGCCGCGCCGGCGACCGGCCATGTCGCGACCCCGGTGGCGCGGGAGCAGAGCGTCGGGACCACCGACCACGCCGAGCTGATCCACCAGATCGTCGACTCGCGGGCCGTGGAGGTGGAGTTCCAGCCCGTGGTGGACATCGAGCATGACCAGGTGGTGGGGTTCGAGGCGCTCAGCCGCGGCCCCGAGGGGTCGCCGCTGCGGGCGCCGGACGCCCTGTTCGCCGCCGCGCGCGCGGTCGGCCGGGCCGGAGAACTCGACTGGATTTGCCGCGCGGTGGCGTTCCGGCAAATGCTCGACGGTGGACTTCCGCCCGCGATCTCCCTGTTCGTCAACGTGGCCGAGGACTCACTGATCACCGAGTGCCCCGAGGACCTGCATCCGACGATCTGGGAGGCGACCTCCGACCTGCGGGTGTTCATCGACCTGTCCGGCGAGGCCATGGCCCGCTATCCCCGCCAGGCGCTGGAGACCGTCCGCCGGGCCCGCGCCGCCGGCTGGGGGGTGGCCATCGGCGACATCGAGTTCTCCGCGGCCGGTATGGCGCTGCTGCCGCTCCTCGAGCCGGACGTCGTCGAGTTGAGCCAGCAGCTGCTGACCCACGGCCGCTCCGATGCCGGCCCGATCCTGTCGGCCGCCCTGGGCGAGGCCGAATGCACCGGAGCCCAGTTGCTCGTCGAGGGCGTCGAGGAGGAGTCCGGGGCCCGGATGGGACGCATTCTGGGCGGCATCTACCAGCGGGGGTGGCGGTACGGGCATCCCGGCCCGCTGCCCGCCGGGCTGCCGCAGCCCAGGGCCCCGATCCGGATGCATCAGCCCGCACCGGGCCCCGACTTCACGCCCTTCACCACCGCCGTCGAGGGTGGCGCCCACCTGTCGTCCGGGTTGACGTGGGGCGACGTCAACATCCTCACCGTCACTCTGGCCCGCTCGATCGCCCGCGCCCCCACCCCGCCGGTCGTCGTGTTCGTCCTGCCCCAGGATCTGCCGCCCGACCCCGACCTGACCGTCCTGTACCGGATCATGCTCGCCCGGTGTCCGCTCATCCTGTTCATCGGCCCCGGCGCCACCCGATACAACAGCTGGAAGGTCCGCGCCGCCGAACTGCCCGCCGGACACCGGCTCCGCCAGGAGGGCTGCCTGATCGCGCTCTCGCCCACCGATGCCCTGGTCGTCGCCGCCCGCCCCATGGAGTCCGATCCCGACCATCTCGAGATCGCGATCAGCGAGAATTCCGGGCTGGCCCGCGAACTGCTCCGCCACACCAGCGAACTATTCGACACCCTCCAGGGAGGCATCCGCCACGCCGCCCCGATATAGGCGGATCGGGCCGCTTCTCAGCACACGGGGGCGGTGTCCGGGACGCGGGGTTGGTCGGGCAGGATCAGGTGGACGCAGGCGCCCTCGTCGGGGTCGCTCTCCATGCGCACCGTGCCGCCGTGCATCGTCATGATCTTGTCGACGATGGACAGGCCCACACCGGCGCCCTGGACGGCTTCCCGCTCGGCCTGCGGGGCGCGGTAGAAGTCCTCGAAGACGTGCACGAGATCCTCCGGCTCGACGCCCATGCCGGTGTCGTGGACCTCCACCTTCGGCGTGGGGTCGGCGGTGACCGTCACATCGATCGCGCCTCCGGGCGGGGTGAACTTGACCGCGTTGTCCAGCACCTCCATGAGGGCGGTCTGCAGCTGTTCCGGATCGGCCCAGGCGGGCACGTGCTCCGCGCCGTGGAGGTTCAGCTCCTGGTGCTTGAGCCGGGCGGCCGGGGCCGCCTGGTCGACCGCCTGCCGGGTGATGTCGCCCAGATCGACACTGGCGGGGGCGTAGCCGGCGCTGTGGGCGTTCAGGCTGGCCATGAGCAGCAGCATGTCGGTCAGGTGCATCAGGCGGTCGCCGTTTCGCCGGATGACGTCGAGGAAACGCTGCTTGGTGCCCTCGTCCAGGTCCTCTTCCTGGAGCAGCTCCAGGTAACTGCGGATCGAGGTGAGCGGGGTGCGCAGCTCGTGGTTGACGTTGCGCAGGAACTGCTCCTTCAGTTTGTCCAGGGCCTCCAGCCGCCGGATGACCTCCTCGGCCTGGTACGCCCGGCCGTGCAGCTCCAGCAGGGTGACGGCGTGGGTGGCCAGGGTGTGCAGGCCCTGGCGCTGCCCGTCGTCCAGCCGGCGCGGACGATGGTCGAGGACGCAGACCGTGCCGAGCGCGTGCCCCTGGGCGCTGATCAGGGGCATCCCCGCGTAGAACCGCACATAGGGCTCCCCGGTCACCATCGGATCGTCGCGGAAACGCGGATCGGCTCGCGCGTCGTGCACCTCCAGCAGCTTGCGGCCGACGACGGTGTCGTGGCAGAACGGGATCGCCCCATCCTCGCCGGTCATGGTGGTGCCCGCGCGGCCCTTGACGTACTGGCGGTCCCGGCCGATGAGGTTGACCAGGCCGATCGGCGTGTCGCAGATGTGGGCGGCCGTGATGGCGATGGCCTGGAACTCCGGCTCCAGCAGCCTCTCCAGGGCGTTCAGCTCGTCCAGTTCCCGGACCCGACCGGCCTTGTCGTCCGGCGCCGAAACCCCGCTGCTCATCACGTCCCCCCGGTGCGGCCCTCCTTGGCGCAGGCCGTCAGAAGAATGGTGTACCCGCGTCCCGTCGGCAGGTGCCCGATGCGCCATTCGCGGCCGGCAAAGAGCGGGCAAACGTCTGACCCGCCACCAGACGCTGGTCACCGGTCATCGGGCGCCGGCGCCGCCCTTCTGCTTGGGGCGGGCTCGCAGGTGGGCTCGTTCGCCCTGGGGGCCGAAGAGGCTGAGGATCTCCACCGGCCCGTCCACGGCGCCGAACCAGTGCGGCACCCGGGTGTCGAACTCGGCCGCCTCGCCCGGGCCCATGATCAGGTCGTGGTCGCCGAGGACGACCCGGAGGCGCCCGCTGAGGACGTAGAGCCACTCGTACCCCTCGTGGGTCTGCGGGGCGGGCTCCCGCCGGTGGCCGGGATCGGTGATCACGAGCTTGTACGCCTGGATGCCGCCGGCGCGGCGCGTCAGGGGGAGCATCGTCATGCCGTGGCGGGTGACGGGGCGCATGTGGACGCGGGGGTCGCCGGTCGGGGGCGCGCCGACGAGCTCGTCCAGCGTGACGCCGTGGGCGCGGGCCAGGGGGAGGAGCTGCTCCAGGGCGGGGCGGCGGGAGCCGGACTCCAGGCGCGACAGCGTGCTGACCGAGATGCCCGTGGCCGCGGACAGTTCCGCGAGGGTGGTGCCGCGTTCGCGGCGCAGCGCGCGCAGGCGGGGGCCGACGGCGGCGAGGGCCTCGTCCGTGTCCATGCGCCGAGTTTGCCACATTGGCAAAGATGTTTGCGAACTCGCGGGGGCGGGACGCAGGGTGTCCGGCATGGAGAACGAGATGAACGATGTCGTGGTGATCGGTGGCGGGGCCGCGGGGCTGGGCGGCGCGCTGATGCTGGCACGGTCGCGCCGGAAGGTGCTGGTGATCGACGCGGGCGAGCCCCGGAACGCGCCCGCGCAGGAGGTGCACGGGCTCTTCGCCCTGGACGGGACGCCGCCGTCCGAGCTGCTGGAGCGCGGCCGGCGGGACGTCCTGAAGTACGGCGGGCGCGTCGTGTCCGGCGAGGTCGAGGGCGTGGCGCGGGACGGGGACGCGTTCGCGGTCGCGGCCGGCGGCGGCACCGTCCGGGCCCGCCGGATCCTCGTCGCGACCGGTCTGGCCGACGAGCTGCCGGACGTCCAGGGGCTGCGCGACCGATGGGGACGCGACGTCCTGCACTGCCCCTACTGCCATGGCTGGGAGGTCCGCGACCGGGCCATCGGCGTCCTCGCGACCGGCCCGATGGCGCTGCACCAGGCGCAGCTCTTCCGGCAGCTCAGCGATGACGTGGTGCTCCTGGCGCACGCGATGACCCCGTCCGGGGAGGAGGCCGAGGCGCTGGAGGCGCGCGGCATCCGCGTGGTGACCGGCGAGGTGGAGGCCGTGGAGGTCGCCGGCGACCGGCTCACCGGCGTCCGGCTGGCCGACGGCACCGTGGTCGCCCGCGACGCGCTGGCGGTGGCGCCCCGGATGGTGGCCCGCGCCGCGTTCCTCGCCGACCTCGGCCTGCGCCCCGCCGCGCACCCGAGCGGGATGGGCGAGCACATCCCCGCCGACCCGACCGGGCGCACGGAGGTGCCGGGAGTGTGGGCGGCGGGCAACGTGACCGACCTGTCCGCCCAGGTGGGGACCTCTGCCGCGGCGGGCGCCCTGGCGGGCGGCCACATCAACGCCGACCTGGTCGCGCAGGAGGTCGGCGCGGCGGTCGCCGCCCGCCGCGCCGGATAGGGACCCGTTCCGCGCTTCCGGTGTGCGCTTCGTCTCAGGGCGCCCGGTCGTCCGCCGATGGGAAGCGGACAACCCGGAAGGAAATCCCATGGTGCGATCGATGGCCGATCTGACGGTCACGCAGCGGCTCGTCCTCATCTTCATCGCGGCGGCCATGACCGTCGGCGCCGTCGTCGGACTCAGCGTGTACACGCAGGGGTCACTGACGGACGAGGCCGAACGGCTGCGGACGCTGGAGCAGGCCAAGGCCGTGCTGAACCACCTCGACACGCGCGAGGCCGAGCTCAAGGTGGACGCCTACCGGTCCGTCCTGGAGGCCGACCTCAGCGATGTCGCGAAGGACCTTCCGGACGACGTCGCGTCCGTCACCGACGCCGTCGCCGCGCTCGACGCGCTGCACCTGCCGGCCTCGCTGCAGGCCAGGTTCGACGAGGTGCGCCCGGACATCGAGGGGTTCAGCGCGTTCGTCACCGCGTTCGTCGCGGACGCCCAGCGCGACCGCGCGTCGGTGCGGGTCCGGGAGCCGGAGATCGCCGAGCGGAACGGGGCCGTGGACGACGAGCTGGAGGCGGTGCACGAGGCCATCGACGGCATGATCGCCGGGGCGCGGGCCGACATGGACGACATGGTGGCGCGCGCCCGGCTGATGTCGCTGCTGGTCGGGGCCGGCGGTCTGCTGGCGCTGCTGGCGCTGTGCGTCCCGCTGGCCCGGTCGATCGTCCGTCCGGTCCGCCGGATCGGGCAGATCCTCAGCGCGGTCGCGGACGGCGACCTGACCCAGCGGGTCGAGTCTCCCGGGCGGGACGACCTGGGGCGGATGGCCGCCGCGCTGAACCAGGCGATCGAGCACATGCACAGCGTGATCCGGACGATCGAGGGATCCGCGCACGGGGTGGCGTCGGCGTCGGAGGAGCTGACCGCGACCAGCGCGCAGATCGCCGCGGGGGCGGGGCAGGGCGGCGCCCGGTCCGACGCGGTCGCCACGGCCGCGGCCCGGGTGTCGGAGGACGTCCGGACCGTCGCGGACGGCACGGAGCAGATGGGCGCCGCGATCCGGGAGATCGCGCACAGCGCGGGCGAGGCCGCGAAGGTCGCCGGGGAGGCCGTCGAGGCGGCCGAGGTGACGAACGCGACGGTCGGCAAGCTCGGCGCGTCGTCGGCGGAGATCGGGGACGTCATCAAGACGATCACCTCGATCGCCGAGCAGACGAACCTGCTGGCCCTGAACGCCACCATCGAGGCGGCGCGGGCGGGGGAGCAGGGCAAGGGTTTCGCCGTCGTCGCGGGCGAGGTCAAGGACCTCGCGCAGGAGACGGCCAAGGCCACGCAGGACATCTCCCAGCGCGTCGAGGCCATCCAGGCCGACACCGACAGCGCCGTCGCCGCCATCGCCGGGATCGGCGAGATCATCGCGCGGATCAACGACTACCAGCTGACGATCGCGTCCGCGGTGGAGGAGCAGACCGCGACCGCGACGGAGATGAACCGCAGCGTCGGGCAGGCGGCGGACGGGACGTCGGAGATCGCCGGCGCCATCACCGAGGTCGCCATGTCCATGCAGATGACGAGCACCGGGGTGGCGGAGGCGCAGCGCGCCGCCGAGGACCTGGCCCGCATGTCGGCGGAGCTGCAGGCGCTGGTGGGGACCTTCCGCACCTGAGCACGGAGAGTGCTCAACCGTTCCTTATTGTGACCGATTGGTCACAGTAAGGAACTGTTCGGAGGTCCTGGTCGGGAGAAGTCATGCTCTTCGCGCGCGCGTCGTCCGCGCGGCCACGAAACGGCCGCCGTCCCGGCGGCCGTTTCCACTGGCCGGCGGTCGGCGCGTGGGCGCTGCTCGTGGCGGGCCTGGCCGGCTCGGCCGGGACGGCGGTGTTCGCGCGCGACACCGTCACGGCCCTGGAACGGCAGCGGTACGACAAGACGGTCGCGGACATCATGACGTCCACGACACTGACCCTGCGCCGCAACACCGACTTCATGGTCGCGCTGAGCGCCACCTTCTCCGCCGACCCTGACATGACGAACCGCACGTTCTCCCAGTGGATGAACACGACGGAGGCGTCCCGGCGCTACTCCGGCGGGGTCGGCTACGGCTACGTCCAGCTGGTGCCCGCCGCCCGCGTGCCCGAGTTCCAGCGGACCCTGCGCGCCGACCCGCGGCTGCCGGTGACGTACGCGTCCCTGGACGTGGCGATCACGCCGTCGGGGAAGCGCCCCTTCTACTGCCTGGCCCGGCTCGCCGTCATGGTGGGCGACGCGCTGCCCTTCGCGGCCCTGCCCGCCGGATACGACTACTGCGGCCCCGACATCGTCAGCGGGATCACGGGCTTCGACCCCCTTCCTGCCGCGGAGCTGTACCGCGGGATCGGCGACGCGGGCACCATCGTCCCGCGCATCCTGGACTCCCGCAGCGGCCTGCTCGGCATGGCCATGCCGGTCTACGAGAGCGGCACCCCGCCAGTGATCATCAACGCGCGGCGGGCGGCGCTGCGCGGGCTCGCCGTCGGCACCTTCAACATCAGGGAGGTCCTCGCGGAGGGCCTCGGCGACCGCAAGGGGCTGAAGCTCGAACTGCTGCACCAGACGAAGATGGACGCCGCGCCCGTCCCCGTGACCGCGCTGGGGACCGCGCCCCAGGGCAGCACGGTGCACGAAACGGTCATCGACGCCGGCACGTCCTGGACTATCCGGATCACGGGCCGTCCCATCGGGGGGATCTCCGGGGCCGCGACGTTCTGGGGGACGCTGACCGTCGGCGTCCTGCTGACGGTTCTGGTCCAGCTGCTGGCGCGGAGCCGGCGGCGGGCGTTGCGGCTGGTGGAGCGGCGGACGGAGGAGTTGCGGCGGCAGGCGTCGCATGACGCGTTGACGGGGTTGCCGAATCGGGCGTTGATCACTGAGCGGATCGAGGAGTCGTTGGAGCGGCATCGTCGTGAGGGTGGTGAGCCTGCGGTGATGTTCTTGGATCTGGACGGGTTCAAGCAGGTCAATGACACGCTCGGGCATGCGGTGGGTGACAGGTTGCTGCGTGCGGTCGCGGGCCGGTTGAGTGGGCTGCTGCGTGAGGGCGGCAGTGTGGGGCGTCTGGGCGGTGACGAGTTCGTGATCCTGGTCGAGGACGTGCTCGACGGCGCCGCCGAGCAGGTCGCGTCCCGGATCTGTGCCGCGTTGGAGCAGCCGTTCCGCCTGGATGACACCGATCCGCTGGTGGTGCATTCACGCGCCAGCATCGGCATCGCGGTCGGTCTGCGCGTCAGCGCTGAAGCGCTGATCCATGACGCCGACACCGCTCTCTACGAGGTCAAGCAGTCCGGCAAAGGCCACTACAAGGTCTTCGCCCCGTCCAGGTAGTGGAAGCCCGGCTTGGGGTGCATCAGGAAGTCGTGGTGGGAGATGTTCCACGCGTAGGCCCCGGCCATCGCGAACGCCACGACGTCGCCCACGGCCAGGCGCGCGACGGGCACATCCCGGGCGAACACGTCCTTGGGCGTGCAGAGCTGCCCGACCAGGGTGACGCGCCCCGCGCCCATGGACGGCCCTGATCCATCGTGCGGGATGACGGTGAACGGCTGGTCGTGGTCCTTGGTGACGGGCGTCCGGATCTGGTGCGTGCCGCCCCGCAGGACCGCGTACCAGCGGCCGTGCGCCTTCTTCACGTCCAGCACCTGCGTCACGTACCAGCCGCAGTAGACGGTGACGGCCCGGCCGGGCTCGATGCGCAGCCGCTCCCCGGGGCGGGCCATCGCCGCGACGCCCCGCCCGTACGCCGCCCAGTCGAACCGCGCGGCCGGGTCCGCGTAGTCGACGGCCATCCCGCCGCCGAGGTTGATCTCCGGGTCGGTGCAGCCGGCCCTGCCCAGCCAGGGCCGCGCCCAGCCGAGGATCTCGGCGGACTGCCGCAGCATGGCGTCCGCGTCCAGGCCGGACGCCAGGTGCGCGTGGATTCCCCGCAGCCGCACCCGCGGCGCCCCGCCCAGGACGTCGAGGCAGGCGTCGATGGACTCGGGATCCATGCCGAACGGCCCCGACATGGCGAGCGCGACCCCCTCCCGGTCACCCGCGAGATTGACCCTCAGCAGGACGTCGACGTCCTGCCCGAGGGCCGCCAGCCGGGACAGCTCGTAGGGGCTCTCCACATGCACCCGCTCGGCCTCCCGGACCGCGAGGTCGAGCTCCTCGTCGGTCTTGCCGGGCCCCCCGAACGCGAGCCGGGCGTCCGGAAGCACGTTCCGCACATGGGCGAGCTCCCCACCGGAGGCGACCTCGATCCCGTCCACGAACGGCGCGAGGGCCGCCAGGATCCGCGCATCGGGATTGGCCTTGGCCGCGTAGAAGATCTCGGGCGCCCCGGCCGCACCGAGCGCGTCCCGGATACCGGCCGCATGCGCCCGCAGGGCGTCCAGGTCGTGGACGAAGGCGGGCAGCCCGCCCTCCGCCGCGAGCCGCCCGGCGGCCCGCCGCACCGCCTCGGTGATCACCGCGCCCCTCCGTCGGTGACCAGGCGGCGCTGCGCGCCGGCGGAGCGCAGGAGACGGCGCAGTTCGGGGCCCTCGACGACGGCCGAGTCGGCCGCGTGGCCGTAGCGCAGGCGTGTCAGCACCCAGAGCTCCCCGGTCTCCACGTCCTGCGCGTACCGGTCGCCGAACTCCTCGGGGATGTCGTCGGGTTCCTCGGCCCGGTAGGCGCTGAAGACGTCGGGGAGCCGCATCCCCCGCCCGGCGGGGGAGAAGAGGTCGGCGAACTCCTCGGCGGGAGGACGCCCGGAGAGGTTCCTCAGCGAGAGCGCGTATCCCAGGAAGTCGCCGATGACCCCGTCCGGGTCCCGGTCGACGTTGTAGCTGACGCCCTCAAGGCGAACGGTGCGCATCCCGATGTACCTACCACGGACCGGCGGGCGGACGCGGCCGTGCTGCCCGGGACCAGGTTGTGACCGTACTTCAACCCGGCAATCGCCGCATTCGGGAGGAGACGCGGATAGCGTTGGGAAAGTGGAGGATCTTGGCCGAAGACTGGAGGTCATCCAGGCGATCACCGATGAGGCGTTCGCCCATATGGACGTGGACGAACTCCTGAACACCCTCCTCGAACGCGTCCGCAAGATCCTGGACACCGACACCGCCGTCGTGCTCCTCCTCGACCGCCAGGAGCGGTTCCTCATCGCGTCGGCCGCGCAAGGACTGGAGGAGGAGGTGAACCAGGGCGTCCACGTCCCCGTGGGACAGGGGTTCGCCGGGCGCGTCGCCGCCTCGCGCCAGCCCGTCCTCATCGAGGACGTCCACGACACCGACGTGTTCAACCCGCTGCTCGTCCAGCGCGGCCTGCGCTCCCTGCTCGGCGTCCCCCTCCTCGCCGGCGGCGTGCTGCTGGGCGTCCTGCACGTCGGATCCCTCGTCCCGCGCCGGTTCACCCCGGACGAGGCGCGGTTCCTGCAGATGGCGGCCTCCCTCGCCGCGATGGCCGTGCAGACCCTGCGCGGCCGCGCGGAGCACACCGGAGCCCTCGAACTGCAGCGGAGCCTCGTCCCCACCGCCCTGCCCCACCTCCCCGGCGCCGAACTCGCCACCCGCTACCGTCCCGGCAGCGCGGACGTCGGCGGGGACTGGTACGACGTCTTCCCCCTCCCGTCCGGCGGGTTCGGCATCGTCATGGGGGACGTGGTGGGACACGGTCTCGCCGCGGCCGTCGTGATGGGCCGGATGCGCAGCGCGCTGCGCGCCTACGCGCTGGAGAGCGACGACCCCGCCGAGGTCCTGCGCAGGCTCGACCGGAAGATCCAGCACTTCGAACCGGACGCGACCGCGACCGTGCTGTACGCGATGTACGACCCCGCGCTGGAATGCGTCCGGGTGTCCTCGGCCGGCCACTGCGCCCCCGTGCTGGCCATGCCCGGCCGTCCGGCGCGGGCACTGGACATGAGGCCGGACGCCCTCATCGGACTGGACGTGGACGTCCCCCGCCGCACGGTCGCCGTCCCGTTCCCGCCGGGCGCCCTGCTGTGCTTCTACACCGACGGGCTGGTGGAGCGCAGGGACGGCGGGGCCGGCAGCGACGTCGCCCGGCTGTGCGAGGTCGTGCGTCCCGGCCCGCCCGAGGCGGTGGGCGCCGCCATCATGGCGGCGCTCGTCGGGCGCCGGCCGGTCGAGGACGACATCGCCCTCCTTCTGATCCGCCGCGTCCCCGCCGGCGGACCGCCCGATCCCGCCTGATCGGGCGGTTCGTCCGGCTGAATAGGGCGTTGTTGACCCGGACGTGGGGCTACGCCATGGCTCTCCCGGCAAGGGCTGGGGTGATCAGACGGCTCGGCCCGCGGGCGTCTGGGATGCCCGCTGCCCGAACGCCGCTCCGGCGGACTCCCGCACCGGACCTCCCCGCACGTCCGCGGGCGTGAAGGGAGTGGTGCAATGCACGCGGACCTCAAGCCCCCGCGGCGCGCGTTCCGGCGGATCACGGCGGTGGCGGCGACGCTGACGCTGCTGGCGGCGGGCGCGGCGCCGGTCGCCGCGCCGGCGGCCGCGCGGGACGACACGCTGCCCGACGGGCGCATCGTGGACGGCACCGGCCTGAAGATCGGGGTGCGCGGCTCCCGGGCGCCCGGCGCGATCTCGGCCCGGTTCGCGGACGCGCCCAACGGCATGTTCTGCTGCGGCCCCGGCCTGGACAGCGGCTACTCCCTGACGAGCATCCGGATGGACGGCGTCCTCTACAACGCCGAATCCGGCCTCGAGCAGAGCAGCGCGCCCGCGCTGACGGGCACCGGCACCGCCGCGGACCCGTGGACGGTCACGAGCGGATGGGACGTGGGCGACACGCCGCTGGACGTCACCCAGAAGGTGACGCACGTCAACGGGACCCGCCGGTACACGATCTCCTGGACGCTCGCCTACAGCGGCGAGGGCACCCCGACGGTCCGCCTGTCCCACGGAGCCGACCTGGCCATCGGAACCGACACCGGGGCGGGCTCCCTGGACGCGGGGCCGCCCCGGGTGCTGCGCGGGCGCGCGACCGACGGCACCCGGGGCGCCCTCGTCGAGAGGACCCCCTGGACGCACTTCTTCGAGGGCTTCTTCCTGACCGCGACCGAGCCGCTGACCTCGGTGTCGGCGCCGGACCTGCCCGACACCTACGAACCGGCCGTCGTCGACAACGGCGTGGCGGTGCAGTGGGACCGCGTCGTCAGCAGCGCGGCCCCCGTCACCGTCGCGGTGGGCTGGCGGTTCGCGCCGCCGCCCGTCCCGCGGGCCGTCCCGAGGGTGGCGGGCCTGCCGTCCGGCAGCACGCGGGACACCACCGCGAACGTGACGTTCTTCCCCGGCATCGGCGACGAGCTGGTGGTGTTCTCCTACCAGTGCAGGCTCGACGACGCCGAATGGGAGGCGTGCGGCTCGACCGGATACCCCTACTCCGTCACGGACCTGGCCGACGGCCGGCACACCCTGCGGATCCGGGCGCTGAACTCGGTCGGCCGGCACGGGCCCGCCAAGGTCGCCACCTGGACCGTCGACACCACCGCCGCCGCGCCCGCGGTCGTGGGGCGGCCGGACGACTCACCGGCCACCGGCGGGGCCGTCGCCTTCGGCGGGGAGGAGGGCGCGATGTTCGAATGCTCCCTCGACTCCGGCGCCTACGCCGACTGCGAGAGCCCATGGGCGGTGACCGGGCTCGCCGAGGGCGCCCATACCGCGAAGGTCCGGCAGGTCGACGCGGCCGGGAACATCAGCGAACCCGCGACCGCCGCATGGACGGTGACCGACAGCCCGGCGGCGGAGACGCCCGCGGGGCCCTCGGTGGTGACCGCCCCCGCCGCCGTGACCGGCGTGTCCGGGACCGGGCTGACGGTGGGCTGCGGGTTGTCGTCCGGACGGATCGGCGGGTGCGACCTCACCCTCACCGCCTCCCGCGCGGCGGTGCGGGGTGCGGGGACCTCCGGCCGTGCCCCGGAGCGGGTGGTCGTGGGCACCGGGACCGCGACGTTCCCGGGGAGCGCCGCGTCCGGTGGCGTCGCCGTCCCGGTCACGCTGAACGCCATCGGCCGCAGGCTCGCGCAGCGGCCGGGCGGGACTCCGGTGCGGCTCAGCGCCGAGATCCGCCCCGTCGGGTCGGCGACGGTCCTGCGCGCCGCCGCCACCACGAAGCTGGTCCGTCCGCGCCTGGTCGTGGCGGGCGGGTCGCTGACCTTCGAGCCCGGGTCGTCCACGCTCAAGCCGTCCGGTGTGCGCTACCTCGACGCGTTGAGCAGGGACCTGATCGGGGTGAGGTCGCTGGAGTGCGTCGGCCACACCGACGGCACGGGCCGCGCCGGCGCCAACAAGCGGCTCGCCAGGGCCCGCGCCAGGACGGTCTGCGCGCACCTGACCCGCGGCAGCGAGATCAAGTCCAGGATCGTCTCCTGGGGCGAGCAGCGTCCGAGGGCGTCCAACAGCACCGCCCACGGCCGCGCCCTCAACAACCGCACCGAGATCAACCTCGACTACCGCTGAGGCGCGTCCGGCGCGTCCCGGTAGCAACGAGCCGTTCCCGCCCGGAAGGGCGGGAACGGCTCGTCCGCATCGTCACCGTCAGGCAGCGAGGCCGTGGATGTCGGTGCGGGCGAGACGCGTGCGGAGGGTGCCGCCGGCGGCGATGTCGGCGTAGTAGGCGGCGCGGCGGCGGGCGACGCAGCCGTCGGGGCGTTGGGGGGTGGTGAGGAGTTCGGGGGCGAGTTGGGAGTTCATGCCGTCGCGTAGGAGGGTGAGGGCTTCGGCGCGCAGTTGGGAGACGCGGGATTCGGTGACGCCGAGTTCGGTGGCGATGTCGGCCATCATGCGCTCTTGGAGGAAGTAGCGGGTGACGACGAGGCGGAGGCGTTCGGGCAGGGCGTCGATGGCCTGGTGCAGGAATCCGAGGCGTTCGCGGTGCAGGAGCATCTCTTCGGGGCCGCAGGTGCGTTCGGCGACCATGTCTTCGGCGGTGCCGGGGGCGAAGCCTTGCAGGGACAGGACGACGGCGCGCTGGACGTCTTCTTCGATGGAGCCGATCTCGTCTTCGGCGACGCCCATGGCGTGGGCGAGTTCGGTGGTGGTGGGCATGCGGCCCAGGGAGGAGCTGAGTTCCTGGCGGATGGTGTCCAGGTGGCGGGCGCGGCTGCGGACCGAGCGGGAGGCCCAGTCCAGTCCGCGTAGTTCGTCGACCAGGGCGCCGCGGATGCGCATGGCGGCGAACCGGCCGAAGGGGATGCCGCGGGTGGGGTCGAACGACTGCGCGGCGGCGGCCAGGGCGGCCAGGCCGGCGGAGGTGAGGTCGTCGCGGTTGACGTGCGAGGGAACCCGCATCAGCGTCTCACGGACGATATGCCCGACCAG
>NZ_JOFJ01000033.1 GCF_000718255.1 Spirillospora albida | reverse complement strand
GGCGGCGGCCAGGGCGGCCAGGCCGGCGGAGGTGAGGTCGTCGCGGTTGACGTGCGAGGGAACCCGCATCAGCGTCTCACGGACGATATGCCCGACCAGGGGGAGGTGGGTGCGGACGGCGGTGTCGATGTCGAACTCGGTGTCGGTGGTGATCGCCGTGTTCGGCATCGTGGTGGCCCCCGGTCCCTTTGGTGTGCTTTCGGGGCGGTTGCCCCGACACCTCGAGAATCCGGTGACGCAGGGTGATGTTCTGGTTTCAATCAGGTGCGGAACGGTTGCACCGCCACCCGTTCCCCTCAAGTCCGCCGATGTCCGGAACCTTCCGCCGGAGCCCTCGGGATGCGAGGCTCTCGCGGGACGCCCGACGGACGCGCGGAACGGAGATCGGCCTGTGAAGCTCGATGTGCAACTGGACGGACGGCCGGACGAGGCGGCGCGGCGCGCCCGCACGCTGATCGCCGCCGGAGTGGACGGCCTGTTCACGTTCGAGGGCCCGCACGACGTCTTCCTGCCGCTGATCGTCGCCGCCGGATCGTCGGACGTCCCGCCCGCCGACCTGATGACCAACGTCGCGATCGCGATCCCGCGCAGCCCGATGCACCTGGCCACCATGGCCTACGACCTGCAGCTGCTGAGCGGGGGCCGGTTCCGGCTCGGGCTCGGCTCGCAGATCAGGCCGCACATCGAGAACCGGTACGGGGCGACCTGGAGCAGGCCCGCGGCCCGGATGCGCGAGGCGGTCCTCGCGGTGAAGGCGATCCTGAACTCCTGGCAGGACGGCACGCGGCTCGACTTCCGCGGCGAGTTCACCAGGCACACCCTGATGCCCGCGACGTTCGTCCCCGGCCCGAACCCGTACGGGGTGCCGCCGGTCCTGCTGGGCGCGCTGGGCCCGGTGATGACCCGGACCGCGGCGGAGGTCGCCGACGGGCTGCTGGTGATGCCGTTCCACAGCCATACGCACTTCCGCGAGCGCACTCTCCCGGCGGTGGCGGAGGGCCTGAAGCTGGCGGGACGCGAGCGGATCGACCTGTACCCGCAGGCGATCGTCGCCATGGGCGACACCCCGGCCGAGATCGAGGCCGCGACGTTCGGCGTGAAGGGGCTCCTGGCGTTCTACGGCTCGACCCCGGCGTACCGGCCCGTCCTGGACATCGAGGGCTGGGGGGACCTGCAGCCCGAACTGAACGCGCTGTCGAAGGCCGGCGACATCATGACGATGATCGGCCTGATCGACGACACGATGACGCGGACCCTGGCGGTCGTCGGGACACCGGCCGAGTGCGCCGCCGAGATCAAGCGCCGGTTCGGCGACGTGGCCGACCGGGTCTGCGCCTACTTCCCCGGCTCCACCCATCCGCCGGAGACGATCGCCGCCCTGGCCACCGAACTGCGGGGACCGGCGGGCTCGCGGTAGCGGCCCGGAGCCGTCAGCCCGCCGTCCCGGCGCCGGCGGGCCGCACCCCGTTGAGGAGGATGCGGGCCGTCGTGCCGACCCACTCCGGGGTGAGGCCGTCGGGACCCCTGGTCAGCGTCGCGGCGAGGGCGGCGCCGATGACCATCTCCAGCATCACGAGGGTGTCCACGCCGCCGTCGAGCTCCCCGCTCTCGACGGCCGCGGCGAGGGTGTCGTCGAGCCCGCGCCATCCCCCGGCGGAGAACCGCTCGAGGAGCCGCCGGTGGATGACGGGGTCGGTCGCGGCCTCGGCGATCAGACCGGGCACGGCGATCCGGGCCAGGGGGGTGGTCAGCAGCTCCGCCGTCCGCCTCACCAGCTCGTGCAGGTCGTCGGCGAACGAGCCGGTCCGGGGCGCGCCGGCGGTCGCGGCGTCCCGGAAGGTCGCCTCGTGGACGAGGTGGGCCTTGCTCGGCCAGCGCCGGTACACCGCGGGCCGGGACGTGCCGGCGCGGTCGGCGATGGCGGCCACGGTCAGGTCGGCGTAGCCGACCTCCGCCAGCAGCTCGGCGGCGGCGGTCAGGACGGCGTCGTCGATACGGGCGTCGCGCGGTCTTCCGGTCATTTCGAGCAGAGTGTAACGTAACCGCCGTGCAGCAGCCCGGGAGCGAGCTCGTCGAGTTGTCGGACGTCGTCGACGCGCGGTACGGCGGCAAGGCCCTCGGCCTCGCGCGGCTCACCGCCGCCGGGTTCTGCGTGCCGCCCGCGTTCGTCATCGCGAACGCCGACGCCGGGCCTCCCGCCGGGCTCGAAGAGCGCCACGCCCGGATGGCCGCCGCGGGCGCGAAGGTCGCGGTGCGCTCCTCGGCCTCCGGCGAGGACGGCGCCGACAGCTCCTTCGCCGGCCAGTACGAGTCGGTCCTCGGGGTGAGCGGATACGACGGGCTCCTCGCCGCGATCCGGCACTGCGCGGCCTCCGCGTCCTCCGAGCGCGCGGCCGCCTACCGGGCGGCCGCGGGCGTCTCCGGCGCGATGCACCTGGTCGTCCAGGAGATGGTGGACGCGCGCGCCGCCGGTGTCGTGTTCACCGCGGACCCGGCGAGCGGACGGCGCGACATCTGCGTCGTCGACGCCGTCCCCGGCCTGGGGGAGTCGCTCGTCGACGGCTCCGCGGCCTCCGACCACTACGAGGTCGACCGCGCCGGACGGATCGTCGACCGCCAGGCCGCGAAGGACCCGGCGCTCGCCGACGACGAGGTCACGGCCGTCGCGGCAGCGGCCCGCGCGGCGGAGGAGCGGTGGGGGACGCCCCTCGACCTCGAATGGGCGATCGACCGGACCGGTGCGATCCACTGGCTCCAGGCCCGGCCGATCACCACCCTGCCCGGCGACCTGAACGAGATGGACAGCGCCGTCGCCGGCGACGACCACGTCTACACCCGGTGCAACATCGGCGAGATGATGCCCGGCGCCTTCTGCCCGCTCACGGCGTCCGTCAGCGGCCGGGCGATCGAGTACGCGATGCAGATGGTCCAGGTCATCGCCGGTTTCCAGGACTCCTACCGGGAGGACCGCTGGCTGCAGCTGGGCTACTTCTCCGGCCACCTGTTCCTGAACATGACCGAGGGCACCGCCCTGAGCGCGGGGATCCTCGGCAACTCCCTCGAGCAGTACTCGCTCTCGATCGCGGGCAGGGTCGTGGACGAGCTGGTCCCGAAACCGCCCAAGCCGTTCGCCCGCCGCCTGGCCAACACCGTCCGGCTGACCGCGTTCGCGCTCTCGGCGGGACGCGCGATCCGCCGCCTCGACCGCGACCTGGCGCGCTTCCAGGCGCCGTCCGCCGACGATCCGGCGGCGCTGCTCGCCGAGCTCGACGCGGCCATCGAGCTCTACAACGCGGCGACGCTCACCCATGTCCGGTCCTCCGCGCGCTCCGCCGTCGCCGCGAACGTCCTGGAGCAGACGCTGACGCGCGAGGCGGTCCGCGCGGGCCGGAGCGAGGACGAGGGCCGCTCCCGGGCCGCCGCGCTGATGGCCGGCGCCAGCGATGTCGAGAGCGCCGTCATGCTGGAGCACCTGGACGACGTGGTCGCCCGGCTGGCCGCGGACCCGGCGGAGGCCGAGGCGTTCCTCGGGCGGGACCCCGCCGAGGCCGTGGACCGGCTGGCCGGAGCCGGCGACCCGACCGGCCGCGCCTTCGAGGAGTTCCTGCGGCGGCACGGCCACCGGGGCTACCGGGAGCTGTGCCTGCGCGACCCGTCGTGGGGCGACGACCCCGGCGGACTCGGCACCATCATGCAGGCCATGCTCCGCGCCCGCCTCCTCCCCGGCGGCACCGTCCGGACGGGCCCGCCGCCGCGCGAGGACGTCCCCCGGGCGGTGCGGGTGATGGCCCGCCTCGCGCGGGCCGGGGCACGCGGACGCGAGGCCACCAAGTCGCGGATGGTCCTGGTCGCCCACCGGCTCGGCCGCGGCTACCGCCGGCTGGGCGAGCGGCTGGCCGCGACCGGCCGGCTGCCCGACGCGGACCTGGTGTTCTTCTTCGACCGGTCGGAGCTGCCGGCCCTCCTGGGCGCCGGCGGCACCGGGGACCTGGTCGCCCGCGCGGAGGCGCGGCGGGCGGCGCTCCCGTTCCAGGCCCGGCTCGAGTTCCCGGACGTCAGCGTCGGCAAGCCCGTTCCCGCCCGGCCCAAGCCCCCGGAAGGGACCGGCGACGGCGTCATCGCCGGGCGCCCCGCGTGCGGCGGCGTCGCCGAGGGGACCGTCCGGGTCGCGACCACGATCGCGCAGGCGCGGGACCTGCGGCCCGGCGAGGTCCTGGTCGCGCCCGTGACGGACGTCGGCTGGACGCCCTACTTCACCCTGATCGCCGCGCTCGTCACCGACATCGGCAGCTCGGTCTCCCACGGCGCCGTCGTCGCCCGCGAGTACGGCCTGCCCTGCGTGGTCAACACCCAGGGCGCCACCCGCGTCCTGCGCACCGGCGACCGGGTCCGGGTCGACGGCGACCGCGGCACCGTGACGCTGCTGGACCCCGCCTCCGCCCCGTCCACCCCCACCTGAAGCGAACCGGAGGTCTCACCGTGCCCGAGGTACCTGGCGTCTTCCCGCTGGACGAGTTCCCCATCCACCAGATCCCCGCCCCCATCGAGTGGGTCGGCAGCGACCGCAACTTCTACGACCGGTCGTACTGGAACGCCCACGACCGCACCGGCGACATCATGCTGATCACCGGGATCGGCTACTACCCCAACCTCGGCACCAAGGACGCGTTCCTCCTCGTCCGCCGCGGCGACGAGCAGACGGCGCTGCACTTCGGCGACCGGCTCGACAGCGACCGGCTCAACCAGCACTGCGGGAACTACCGGCTCGAGGTCGTCGAACCGCTCGCGACGTCCCGGCTGGTCATCGAGGAGACCGAGGGCATCGCGCTCGACCTGACCTGGCGCGGGCTGTTCCCGGCGATCCCCGAGCAGCGCCACGTCATGCGCGCGGAGGGCCACCGCGCGACCCTCGACGCCCAGCGCTTCGCCCAGGTCGGGTCCTGGGAGGGCGCCCTGGTCATCGACGGCCGGGAGTACGACGTCACCCCCGACGTCTGGCGCGGCACCCGGGACCGCTCCTGGGGCATCCGGCCCGTCGGCGAGAGCGAACCGGCGGGCGCCCCCGGCACCCCGCCGTTCGACGGGATGTGGTGGCTCTACGTCCCCATCGCCTTCGACGACTTCGCGATGATCATCATCATCCAGGAGGAACCCGACGGGAACCGCGTCCTCAACGACTGCCGCCGCGTCTGGCCGGACGGGCGGACCGAGCAGCTCGGCTGGCCCATCGTCACCACCGACTACCGGCCCGGCACCCGCACGCCGCTGACGGGGGCCATCGGCTTCCGCCTGCCCGACGGCACCGACGTCCGCGTCGAACTCCAGTCGCTGCTGCCCGTCGCCATCCACGTCGGCGGCGGATACGGCGGCGACTCCGACTGGACCCACGGCCAGTGGCGGGGCGAGGGCTGGAGCGAACGCGTCACCTACGACATGACCGACCCGCAGATCGCCGGACGCGTCCCCTTCGGCCTGACCGACAGCGTCGGCCGCGCCCTGTGGTGCGAAGAGGGCAGGGAGCCGCTCGAAGGGTGGGGCCTGTACGAGCACGGCGTCATCGGCGTCCACCGGCCCTCCGGCTTCCACGACTGGCTCACCAACGCCCCGTGAGGCGTCGGCGCCCGCCGCCGCCGCGCGAACCGGTCCTCGCGCCGGGGTCATCCGTACCCGTGATCGGCGGCGTAGGCGGCGAACACCTCATGCGATGCGCCTCCCGTGCGCAGGAAGCGCTGGTCGAGGACGGTCGCCAGGTCGTCCAGCGCGCCGGCGAGCATCGCGGCGGCCAGGCGGACATCGGCGTCCGGGGCCTTCCGCCCGCGGTCGGCGAGGTCGACGGCGTAGCCGATGCCTGCCGCGAGCGAGGTGCGCGGCTCGCCGTCGTGGAAGAAGTACCCCTCGGCGTACTGGCTGAAGTCGACACGGACGCGGATCACCTCGCCGGTCAGCCCTTCCAGCAGCGCGGCCCCCGCCGGGCCGTCCAGCCGCCGCGCCGAGGGATCGGCCTCCCGGAGCAGCGCCAGCCGCAGCGCCAGAGCCCTGCGGCGGGCGAGCGCCGGGTAGATGCCCAGGACCCAGGAGACGACGGCCGACAGGAGAACGAAGCCGACCAGGGCCTCCAGCGGGGTGATGACGCGGAGCCAGCCGGTGTTGGGGGTGACGTCGCCGAGGCCGAGGGTGGCGACCATGACGAGCGAGACGTACACCGAGTCCAGCAGGTTCGAGCGCGCGGACGGTTCCAGCGCGGACTGGAACGTGAACCCCTCCGGCATGTGCGGCAGGTAGATGAGGGCCCATCCCGCGACGATGGCGGACGCCCACAGCGCCATGACCGCCACCATGCTGAGCGGCCCTACCAGCGCCGCCATCCGCTCGCGCGCCCGGACGCGCCGGGAGCCGTGCCACAGCGCGCTCATCACCAGCCGGCTCGCTCCTCCCCGGCGGGTGGGATGCCAGATCGTGTGGAACAGCTCACGCAAGGTCGCCATGACCAGACCGGCTCCGAGCAGCGACACCAACCCGTACATGCACCTCTCCCGCCCCGGCGAGGCCGGCGATACTCGGCCGATGCGGTCGCATCGAGCAGCGCCCCTGTGCCCTCGCCGCCGCCCGGTATTCCCCGTTCACGCTGCGCCCGAGACCGAGGCGGGCCGGCGCGACAGGACACCACCGCCGTGCAGGGGCGCTCGACGTGACAGCGGAGTCTCGCCGTGCGGTGGGGACGGCCCCACCTGACGGCTCAACCCACAATCAGTCCGGGACGCCCGCGGCGAGCATCGGCGTGAGGGTCAGGCCGGGGTGCTCGCGCTGGACGGCCTGCACCCGCCACTTGTCGACGAACACCGCGACGAGCGAGCCGTCCAGGCCGCGGGTCAGGACCTCGACCCCGCGCCGGCCGTTGAGGGTCTCCGCCGACTCCTTGTCGGTGAGGCGCGCGGTCGAGTAGTCCAGCCGGTTCAGCTCGACGGGGGCGCCGAACTCGCCCTCCATCCGGGCGGCGACCACCTCGAACTGCAGGGGGCCGACCGCCGCCAGCACCGGCGCCTGGTCACCGCGCAGATCGCTGCGCAGAACCTGCACGACCCCCTCGCCGTCGAGCTGGTCGATGCCGCGCCGGAACTGCTTGGCCCGGCCGTTGTCCTTGGCCCGCACCACCATGAAGTGCTCGGGCGCGAACGCCGGGATCGGGGGGAACTCCACCGGCGTCCTCGCGTACAGGGTGTCGCCCACGGTCAGCCCGGAGGTGTTCGGCAGGCCGATCACGTCGCCCGGGTAGGCCGCGTCCACGGTGGAGCGGTCGCGCCCGAAGACCGTCTGCGCGTACTTGGTCGCCAGGGGCCGTCCGGTCGAGGCATGGGTGAGGGTCATGCCGCGCTCGAAGCGCCCCGAGCAGACCCGGATGAACGCCAGCCGGTCGCGGTGCGCCCGGTCCATCCCCGCCTGCACCTTGAACACCTGGCCGGAGAACGGCGCCGACACCGGACGCTCGGCGCCGGAGGCGTCGGCGCGCGCGGACGGCGCGGGCGCCAGCCGGCAGACCGTGTCCAGCAGCGCGCCGACCCCGAAGTTCGGCAGCGCGGCCCCGAACAGCACCGGCGTGCAGACTCCGGCGGTGAACGCCGCCATGTCGAGGGTGGCGCCGATCTCGTCCAGCAGCGCCAGCTCCTCGTTCGCGGTCTTCCACGCCTCGCCCTCTTCGCGGGCGGCCTGCTCGGCGGGGACCCGCTCGGCGATCGCGCGGGTCGCGCCGCCGGGCGTGCGGCGGAACCGGGTGAACGACCCGTCGGCGCGGTCGATCAGGCCGCGGAAGTCCCCGGCGATCCCGACCGGCCAGTTCAGCGGCGCCGGACGCAGCCCGATGCGCTGCTCCACCTCGTCCAGCAGCTCCAGCGGCTCGCGGCCCGGCCGGTCCCACTTGTTGACGAACGTGATGACCGGGATGCCACGGTGCCGGCACACGTCGAACAGCTTCAGCGTCTGCGCCTCCAGGCCCTTGGCGGAGTCGAGCAGCATGATCGCCCCGTCCACGGCCGCCAGCACCCGGTAGGTGTCCTCGGAGAAGTCCGCGTGCCCGGGGGTGTCCAGCAGGTTGAGCAGCGCGTCCCCGTACTCGAACCGCAGCACCGAGGAGGTGATGGAGATCCCGCGCGAGCGCTCGATGTCCATCCAGTCCGACCGCACGCCCTGGCGCCCGGCCTTGCCGTGCACCGCCCCGGCCTGCTCGATCGCCGCCGCGTGCAGCGCCAGCGCCTCGGTCAGCGTCGACTTGCCCGCGTCCGGGTGGCTGATCACCGCGAACGTCCGCCGCCGCGCCGCCTGCTCCACCACGTCCTCCGCCGTGCCCACCACCGCGCTCACCGCTTCCCCCTCACACGGGCCCGTCCCTTCGGGACGGTCCCCGCCGCCGGCTCCGGGTCGAGTGTCGCAGGAGATCGGCGAAGGCGCGCCGCCGCGGTCTAGGCTCGACGCGGCGGACCGCCGTCGATGATGATCACCGGACCATGGGGGACGAGATGGGTGCACTGTTCGAGGAGCTCGACTGGCGCCCGACCGCCAAGGGCGCCATCAGCCTGAGACGCCGGCGCGACCCCCTCCTGGGCGTCGACGTCCACGAGATCAAACTCGACGACGAGTTCCTCATGTCGAGCGCCTGGACGGCCGGCGAGATCGAACTCGCCCGGCTCGGCCTGGACGCCCTCGACGGCACCGGCCTCGACGTCGTCGTCGGCGGGCTCGGCCTCGGCTACACCGCCGGCGCCGTCCTGGACAGGCCCGGGGTGCGCTCGCTCATCGTGGTGGAGGCGCTCGCCGAAGTGATCGAGTGGCACCGCAGGCGGCTGGTCCCGCTGGGCGAGCGGCTGACGGCCGACGAACGCTGCCGCCTGGTCCACGGCGACTTCTTCGCCATGGCCGGGGAGCCGTCCGGCTTCGGCCCGCAGCGGTTCCACGCCGTCCTGCTCGACATCGACCACTCGCCCCGCCACGTCCTCGACCCGGGCCACGCGTCCTTCTACCGGCGCGGGCCGCTGAGCGTCCTGGCCGCGCAGATCCACCCCGGCGGCGTCTTCGCCCTCTGGTCCAACGAGCCCCCGGACGACGACTTCACCGCCCTGCTCGCCGACGTCTTCGCCGAGGCGGACGCCCACGTCGTCGAATTCGCCAACCCCGTCCAGGGCGGCACCGCGACCAACACGGTGTACGTGGCGCGCACCCCATAAGCCCGGGCCCGGTACTCGGCGGAACCGATACCCAGGGGCGGATCAAGGAGATCCCCGATGGCCGGGCCGCGGACGCCCGCCGGAGAGGTCAGTTCACCTGCCGGTGAGAAGACAGAGCCCAAGACGGCGGTCGGATACCTCGGATGACGAGTTCAGGATTGATCAGGTACATGCGGTACACCAGGTCGCGGAAGCCGTCATGGTGCTCAGCCTGGTCCGATCGGTGAGAGGTCGGCGGGGCTCCGCGTCAGTTGCGGGCCTGGCGGAAGCAGCCGACCACTTCGCTCACGCTGACGGCGAGGACGACTAGGATCGTGCTGATGTAGAGGGAGTCGGGGACCGTCCAGCCCTTGCCGTCGTTGACGGTGGCGAGGAAGTCGGGGTTGAACAGCGCTTGCCGGTGGAGGACCCAGATCAGGGAGAAGGCGAAGACGGCCTCGGCGGCGGCGTAGACGGCGGCGAGGGGAACGGTCCAGCGGTGCACGGCGACCCGGACCAGTTCGCACAGCGCGGTGCCCGCCAGACCGGCGAGGATCGGCCAGATCCAGCCCGACCACAGGGCCGGGTCGAGGACCGGCATGCGGTCGCCGTCCGCGTCGTAGGGCTCGGCGACGTGCTGCCAGATGATCAGCGCGAGCAGCGCCGTGCTCAACGCGGCGGAGGCGAGGACGCCGCGGCTCGCCTCCGCGGACCGCGGGGCGTCGGGCAGATCGTCGGGCGTCCAGCTCTGGGTGCCTCGGAACAGGCGGTCGAGGGAGCGGGAGCGCTCCACCACGGCGAAGACCCCGGTGAGCCAGGCGATCATCTGGGCACCGACGGTGAGCAGTGCGCCGATGCCGGTGCCGATCGCCGAGGCGACGCCGCCGCCGTTGAGGACCTCGACCGCCATGGACGCGGCGACGACCACCGGCAGCACGCCGCCCAGGAGGACCTTCAGCGTCCGGACGTACGCCGGGTAGAGGCCGGGGCCGATCAGCGCGAGCGGCCGGTCGGCGTAGCGGGCGGCGAGGCGGATCGGGTCGCCCATCTCGGTGACCACCTCGCGTTCGGTCGCACCGCGCGCCTCGACGGTGTCGGCGATCACGGCGCGCAGCTCCTCGGCGACGTCGTCGCGCTGGTCGGCGGGGATTCGCCGGACGACCTCGTGAACGTAGCGCTCGGTCAGGGTGTTCGCATTCATGGCTTCTCTTCTGTCAGTCGGGAGATCGAGGCGACGAGGTCGCGCCATTCGTCCACCAGGCCCGCACGCACCCGGGAGCCCTCGGGGCTGACCCGGTAGAACTTCCGCGGCCGGGACTCGTCGGTGTTCCACTCGCTGGTGAGCAGCCCTTGCTTCTCCAGCCGGCGCAGCAACGGGTAGAGGGTGTTGCCGTCGACGGAGACACCCGCGTCGTTGAGCGTCTCCAGCAGCGCGTAGCCGTACTGCGGCTCCCTGAGCAGTGCCAGGCAGGCCAGCACGACGGTGCCGCGGCGCAGCTCCTGGGCCTGGGCCCGGACCAGTTCCTCAGCCGACATGATCACACTATAGTGTGTGCCGCACACTAATGTCCATCATCTGCCGACTCGGGTGCTCTTGGCCGTCGGCGCGGTGTCGTCCATGGTGGGTCATGGGAGAGGAGTCGTGATGACCCTGGCGATGAGCGCGGACGAACGGGAGACCTTCCTGGCCGGCGTCCATGTGGGCGTCCTGAGCGTGGCCGATGAGGCGGGCCGCGCACCGCTGTCCGTACCGGTCTGGTACCTGTACGAGCCCGGCGGCGACATCGCCTTCATCACCGCCCGGGACAGCCGCAAGATGGACCTGGTCCGGAAGGCGGGCCGGGTGAGCCTGGTGGCGCAGGACGGGGAGCCGCCCTATCGGTACGCCTCGGTGGAAGGCCCCGTCGTGGCGATCCAGGACCCCGCACGACCGGACGACCGCAGAACGATGGCCGAACGCTACCTGGGCGCCGAGAACGCCGCCCGGTACCTGGCGTCCACGCAGGATGTCGCCGACACGATGGTCATGGTCCGCTTCCGTCCGGAGCACTGGTACACCCGCGACTACACCGAGCGCTGAGCGGCCCGCGCCCGACCACATCCAGCCACGGAGCATCCACAGTCAGGAACGCCCGAGCGCGCCAGCCGACATGGACGTGGCGACCGTATTCCGGTATCTGTCTGACGCCTGCTCGCTTGAGCCCACCGTTCCGGGGTCATCCGTATCCGTGGTCGGCGGCGTAGGCGGCGAACACCTCTTGCGATGTGCGGACGGTGTGCAGGAAGCGCTGGCCGAGGGTGGTGGCGAGGTCGTCCAACGCGCCGGCGAGCACCGTGGAGGCCAGGCGCACATCGGCATCTGCGGCCTTCCGCCCGCGGTCGGCGAGGTCGACGGCGTGGTCCTTCCAGCAGCGTGGCCCACACTGCACCGTCCAGCCGCGGTGCCGCGGGCAGGCGACGCAGGGCGCTGACGAGGTCGCGCCGGGCCGGTCAGCGTAGGTCGCGCCGCTGGAAGAGGACCCATCCGGCGGTGAACAGCAGCGCCGAGAGCAGGAAGGGCAGCCAGAGGGCGGTGGGGGCGACGCCTTGGGCGAGCGGGTTGCGGTCGAGGTACCAGTGCCAGGGGCTGACCTCCCGCAGGGGCCCGGCGGTCGAGGCGGGGGTGATGAGGCTGTGCAGGAGGTATCCGGCGGCGGCGAAGGAGCCGGTGACAGCGGTGGCGGAGCCGCGGCGGCCGGTGGCGGCGCCGATGGCGTAGGCAAGGGTCAGATGCAGCGCGCCGAGCGCGTACAGCGCCGCCGAGGCGGTGAGGATGCGGCCGAGCGGGATGCCGGCGGCGGCGTCGAACAGCGGGGCGAGCGCGATGAGCGCGAGGGTGAACCCGGCGACGAGGACGGCGAGCATGCCGGCGGCGGCGAGGTAGCGCTCGGCGGCGACGCGGCCGCGGGTGACGGGCTGGGCCAGAAGGTGTTCCAGGGTGCCGTCCTCTTCGGCGCCGGCGATGGCGCGTGCTCCGGTGCCGATGCCGAACACCAGCATGATGACGGGGACGACAGTGGAGTACAGGCGGGCGTTGAGGAAACCGGCGGGCGAGGTGAGCGAGACGGTCTCCTGGTAGCCGATCATGCCTTTGACGGCGTCGGGCAGGTCGCGCATCAGGTCGTCGACCGACTGCTGGTCCTTCAGGGAGGGATAGAGGGAGACCGTCAGCAGGACCAGCCCGATGAGACCGATGATCCACCAGAGCAGGGCGCGGCGGCGGTCGGTGACCGCTCGCATCGTGACGATCATGAGGCGTCCCTGTAGTAGCCGAGGAACACCTGTTCAAGGTCGGTGTCGTGCGTGGTGATCCGCACCACCTCGTGGGCGGCGGCGGCTCTGACGACGTGTGCGGCCGAGCCCTCGACGACCAGGCGCACGGTGGTGTCGACGGCGCTGGCCTCCACGACGCCGGGGACGGAGCGGAAAGCGGCGGGGTCGGGTGGGGTCGCGAACGACAGGTCGATGCGCTGGCGGGCCCGGCGGCGCAGCTCGTCGACGCTCGCGACGGTGACGACGCGTCCGGTGCGCAGGATCGCGACCCGGTCGGCGAGCAGTTCCACCTCGGGCAGGACGTGGCTGGACAGCAGCACCGTCGCGCCGCCGTCGGCGGTCTCGCGGACCAGCCGCTGGAACTCGTGCTGCAGCAACGGGTCCAGGCCGGAGGTCGGCTCGTCCAGGATCAGCAGGTCGGGCCGGTGGGCGAACGCCGCGACGATGCCGGCCTTGCGGCGGTTGCCGGTGGACAGCTGCCCGGTCGGCCGGCCCGGGTCGAGGTCGAACCGCTCCAGCAGGCCGTCCACGTGCGCACGGTCGTAGCCGCCGTGCAGTTTCCCGTAGAAGGCCAGCAGGTCACCGGTGGTGTAGCGGGGATCGATGCGCAGCTCGGCGGGCAGGTACCCGATCCCGGCGCGGACCGCGGGGTCGCCGCCGCTGCCGCCCAGCACCTGGCAGCGTCCCGAGGTCGGGCGCAGGAAGTCCAGCAGCAGCCGGATCGTCGTGGTCTTGCCCGCGCCGTTGGGGCCGAGGTAACCGAACACCTCCCCGCGTGCGACCCGCAGATCCAGCCGGTCCAGGGCCAGCAGGGAACCGAAGCGCTTGGTGAGCGCCTCGGTGAGAATGGCGGGATGGTCGGGCATGGCGTCTCCCGGGTCGTGACGGACGAACCATGCCGACCAGACTTCCCGGCGCACCTTCACCGACCGTAACACCGGCCGGATCCCCCTACCAGGGCATGCAGGCGGCGGGAACGGCCGTGTCCCCGGGGTCGCCGGGCACGGGCGCGGCTCGGTTCAGGGTGACGGCGGGGGCCGGTCAGGCAGGGCGTCCAGGATCTCCAGTTGGGTGTCCAGCCCGGTGATGTGCAGCAGTCCGGCCATGCGCGGGGCGGGGTTCAGCAGCACCATGCGACCGCCGAGGTCCTTGATCCGTTTCCATGCGATGACGAGCCGGCGCAGGCCGGAGGAGTCGCAGAACTCCAATTCGGACAGGTCCACGGCCAGGTGCGGCGGGGTGTGCCAGCGGGTCGCCTCGGCGAGGCGGTCGCCCAGGACGTCGGCGTTGGAGAAGTCCACCTCACCGGTGACCGTCACCACCGGCCAGCCACCGCGCCGTCCGAGGCTGAAGCCGGTCCCGTCCGGGGAGGGGTCGGATGGAGTCATCGGTGATCCTTTGCTGGACGGCGTGCCCCGGGGGCATGGCGGCGGCGCGGTGAGCCGGTCGGTCACGAGGTGTCGTTCTCCGAGGTGTCGGAGGTGGATTTCGTCCGGGACCGGCCGATCCGCAGCGGGCCGTGCCAGGAGGGGACTTCGCGTTCGTCGTCGAAGCCGCGGGCGACGACGACGTCGGTGGAGGAGTGCGCCAGGATCGACAAGACGATGGTGACGGCGACCAGGTGGAAGATCTTTTCGGCGTCCGGGATGCCCGACTCCAGCACCAGCAGCCCGTACACCACCGAGGCGAATCCCTTGGGGCCGAACCACATCACCGCGCCCTGCTCGCGTGGGCTCAGCCCGGACCGCAGGAACGACACCCAGATCGCCAGCGGCCGGGCGAGCACCAGCGCGAGTACCGCGAACACCCAGCCGCGCCAGCCGACATCACCCAGGAACGCCGGTGAGATCAGTGCGCCGAACACCAGCAGCGCGGCGAGCTTGAGCAGTTCGGCGACCAGTTCCCCGAACTCCTCGAACGCCTCCCGGTGCTGGTCGCCGATGGTGGCCACGGTGATGCCGGCGGCGAAAGCGGCCAGGAACAGGTTGCCGTGGGTGGCCTGGCCGAGGGCCAGGACCAGCAACCCGATCGCGACCGCGTTCAGCGGCTCGTACTTGGGCGCGATCGCGAACAGCCGGGTGCGCTCCAGCATGATCGCCGCCCATGGCACCGCCACTCCGATGACCAGGCCGAGCGCCAGTTCGGCGCTCAGTTCGCCCACGTGCAGGTCCTCGCTGCCCTGGGCGATCGCCAGGAACACCACCACGAACGGCAGGATCAGCCCGTCGTTGACGCCGGACTCCACGTTCAGCAGGTGCCGCAACCTGGGCGGCACCCGGTCGTTGCCGACCAGCGCGGCGGCGAACACCGGGTCGGTGGGGGTGAGGACCGCCGCGATCAGCAGCGCCTGGATCCAGCTGAGCCCGATGACGTAGTGCGCCAGGACGGCCGTCACCAGCAGCGTCAGCGGCAGCCCCCAGCCCAGTGCCCGGCCGGGCAGCCGCCAGGCCGCGCGCAGGTCCTGCCAGCCGGCGTGCATGCCGTCGGTGAACAGCACCGCGAACAGCGCCAGCTCGGCCAGGGTGTACACCATGCCGTCGCCCGGCTCCAGCGACACCACGCCGGTGACACCCTCACCGAGCAGGAACCCGCCGACCAGGAACAGCGCGGCGGTGGACAGGATCGTCCGATTGGCCAGGCTGGACACCAGCACGGCCAGCAACAGCAGGCCCGCGAACGCGGTCAGCAGAATCGTCATGAGCGTGCTGGTCACCTCTTCGGAGACGGAAAACACCATCGCCGACCAGACTTCCCGGCACACCAATCGATGACCCTAGCGGGATATCGGTGCCTTCGCACCAGGCCGTCACTGCGGACGCGCCGCACGTCGGCGGCAGATCCGGCGCGTCCCGGAGCCGGTCACCGTGCGCGGGCCGCCGCGGCGGGACATCGGCGGTCCAGCGGCGGCGCCGGCCCTACACCGCCCACGTGCGGCCGTGATCCATTGCACCGATAAAGTGGAAGTGGTGTGCCGGGAAGTCTGGTCGGCGTTCTATCCGCCATTCGCCGACCGGAGGCTGATCATGGGCGCCCATCCCGGAGCACCGAAACGGCGCGTGCTGTTCCCCCGGGGGACGTGGCCCGAGGCCCGCCGGATCGGCGAGGTCCTGCGGACCGAGACCGTCGGCGGCGCGCTCCTGCTGGCGGGTGCGGTGATCGCGATGGTGTGGGCGAACTCCCCGTGGGCGTCCTCCTACACCTCGCTGCAGGAGATCACGGTCGGCCCGCACGCGCTGCATCTGGACCTGACGCTGGCGACCTGGGCCGCCGACGGCCTGCTGGCGATCTTCTTCTTCGTCGCCGGCCTGGAACTCAAACGCGAGTTCATCGCCGGAGACCTGCGCGATCCACGGCGCGCGGTCGTGCCCGTCGTCGCGGCATGCGGCGGGGTGATCGTCCCAGCGGTGCTGTTCCTCCTCCTCCTCACCGCCGGCACGTCCGGGGCCTGGCGGGGGTGGGCGATCCCGACCGCGACCGACATCGCCTTCGCCCTGGCCGTCCTGGCCGTCCTGGGCCGCTTCCTGCCCACCGCACTGCGCACCTTCCTGCTCACCCTGGCCGTCGTGGACGACCTCATCGCGATCGTCATCATCGCGCTGTTCTACACCGCCGACCTGGCCGCACTGCCGCTGATGGCGGCGCTGGTCCCGCTCGCGGCGTTCACGCTGCTTGTGCGGCGGCGGGTGCGAGCCTGGTGGCTGCTGCTGCCGCTCGCGGTCGCCACGTGGGCGCTCGTGCACGCCTCGGGCGTGCACGCCACCGTCGCCGGAGTCCTGCTCGGCTTCGCCGTCCCCGTCCTCGGCGCCAGCAGCGAGGCCGAGACCGGCGACAGCCTCGCCGAACATTTCGAACACCGGTTCCGCCCCCTGTCGGCCGCCGTCGCGGTCCCGGTGTTCGCGCTGCTGTCGGCGGGCGTGGCCATCGGTGGCCTGTCGGGCCTCGGCCAGGCGCTGAGCGATCCGATCGCCCTGGGGGTCCTGGTCGGGCTCGTCGTCGGCAAGCCGCTGGGCATCATGGCGGCGACCTGGCTGATGGCCAGGTTCACCCGCGCCGAACTCGACGACGGCCTGGCCTGGACCGACGTGCTCGGCCTTGGCCTGCTCGCCGGCATCGGATTCACCGTCTCCCTGCTCATCGGCGACCTGGCGTTCAGCGCCGACGGCCAGACCACCGACCTGATCAAGATCGCCATCCTCACCGCGTCGCTCACCGCGACCATTCTGGCCGGAATCCTGCTTCGCACCCGCAACCAGATCTACCGCCGCATCCACAAGGCCGAGACCGTCGACCTCGACCACGACGGTGTCCCCGACGTCTACACCAGCCCCGTCCAACGTCTCCCTGGGGCAGAGCAATGAATCGGCACAAAATTCCTGCCCATGCTCTCGCTGTGCCCGCCTTCGCCAGCCTGTCGGGCGGGGTACGCAGGACCGGTGGTGTCGGCGTGCTCGCCGTCGCCCGTGCCTGTCAATCGCTTCCTTCGCCGCCGTGATGAGAGGCGTGCCCGGAACAGCTCACCTCTGGGACTCTCGGTCCGGCTCTACGGCGGGGACGAGCCCCGGTGTTGATCGCCGATCCCAGGGAGTTGCGGACATCGGGCAGCGCGGCCCGCCCGATCCTCTCGCTCAACTCGTCCTAGGTCGGGAGGAACGTTCAGTCGTGAAGGAGCTGCTGGCGGGACCTGGGTCAAGCTGGGACACGTTCGGGAGAGGCGGGGCCAAGTCGGCGCGTCTCCCGGCACGTATCGCAGTCGTTGCGGCAGTGCAGGGCAGCACCGCAGCGTGACGGCGAACAAGCTGACACTGCGGCGCCGGCACCCATGAAGCCGTTGGATCCACCTTGATCGGGCGGGCCGCAGGGGCGTGTCAGCCCAGTGCTTTTCGCAGCAGCGCCGTCAACTGGTCCTGTTCGTCGGGGGAGAGGCGTCCGACCGCCGTGCGAGCGAAGGTGAAGGCTGTCGCGAACCGTTGGTTGACGTCGTCTCCTCGGGGGGTTCGCGTGACGAGCCGTGCGCGGCGGTCCTGGGGATTCGGCTCGCGGACCACGAGGCCGAGCGCTTCGAGACGCACGACGATCTGGGTGATGTTGGACGCATCGCAGCCGAGCTCCTCGGCCAGGGCGCCCATGCCGCGCCGCTCATCAAGTCGCCCGAGCACACATGCCTGCGCCGGGCTGAGCGACAGCTCGGCCGCGGCCGCCTCGTAGGCGCGGTCGTAGACGTCGACCAGGTCGAACAAGACGGCCTCGGCCTCGGACGAGGTGGTCCCGGGTCTGTTCGGCAGCGCCATGGCTCCCAGTCTAGAGAATTTGCTTGATTCACTCAAGCAACCATGATGCAATGGTCCTTGAGTCACTCAAGTAAAATCATGGAGGGCCGATGGACGGCAGAGTTCAGGACGCATCGGGCGGCGCGGGCGTGGTGCCGCAGATGAACGCGGTCGTCCTTGACCGATTCGGCGGAATCGACGAACTCTCGTCGCGCCGGATACCGCTCCCGGAGGTCGGCGACGACGACGTCCTCATCCGGGTGGAGTACGCAGGGGCCGCGTCCTGGGACGCGGTCGAGCGGGAGGGGCACTACGACGGCGTTTTCGGCGTCGCGTCGACCTTCCCCTATGTCCTCGGCTGGGACGCGGCGGGCACGGTGGCCGCGGTCGGGCGCAACGTCACCCGGTTCGAGCCGGGCGAGCGTGTCTACGCTGCGACGATGCCGGTGCCGCGCGGCGGCTTCTACGCCGAGTACGGCGTCGTTGAGGCGGAGTTCGTGGCGCGCGTGCCCGACCGGATGCCGACCGAACAGGCCGGCGCGATGGCCTGGGACGCCCTGACCGCGCTGAGCGGCCTGGATCTGCTCGGCCTGCGGCCGGACGACACGCTCATGGTCTTCGGGGCCAGCGGGGGTGTCGGGCACATGGCCGTGCAGCTGGCGCGGCACAGCGGCATCCGAGTGCTGGCCGTGGCCTCTGGTGACGACGGGGTCGCCCTGGCCCGGCGGCTGGGCGCCGACGACGCCATCGACGGCCGCAAAGTCGATGTGCTGGCTGCGGCATCGGAGTTCGCGCCAGGCGGACTCGACGCGGCTCTGGTCACCGCGGGAGGGGAGACAGCCGAGCGATCTCTTCGCGCGGTCAAGGACTCGGGGCGGATCGCATGGCCGAACGGTGTGGTGCCCGATCCCGCGGCGTCACCGGCCGCGAAGGTGTCCCACTACGACGGGGATCGCACCGCCACCGACCGGCTGAACGCGATCATCGAAGCGAGCTCCTTCGAGGTCCACGTCGCCCGGACCTTCCCGTTGGAGCGAGTCAAGGACGCGCATCGCGCCCTGAACGAGCACTACGTCGGGAAACTGGCTCTCAAGATCGGATAGGACGCGGCGACAAGCGGCCCGAGGCTCGTGCCGTCAACGGCATCGCCGCGCAGCCCAAGTGCTTGGCGTGGAAACGACCTTTGAAGGCGTTGTGGGCTGGGCCGTCCACGGCCAGCAGGGCGGGCAGCGCGTCGCGCGGCAGGGTTCCGAGGCTGGCGTCCATGCCGGCGGCGGTGAACACGATCGCCGCGCGGGCCAGGTTGCGCTGTTTCTCGGAGATGGCCCGCGCGGATCGCCTTGCTGGTGCAGCCGGTTGAGGGTGTCGAACGGCCCTTGACCGACCGACCGATCGGCGGCCTGCGGCCGGGCCCAGCTGCGTAACGCCTGGTTCCGGCTGGCTTACGGCTTGTGTCCCAGCGGCGGCGGTTGTACCAGGATGGGGCGGGAGCTCACCGGCCCTTCTCCTCGTCGGCCGTGGCCACGGGTCCTGCGGCGTCCGCTGCGGTCGGCCGCCTGGCGGCGGGCTGCTCGCCGGCCTGGGTGCGGGGCGCCGCCAGCGCGGCGCGTAGTTCCTCGATCACCTCGGCGGCCTGGTCGGCGCGGGCGACAGCACGGTCGGCTCGGGTGGTGGCCTCGTCGGCGCGGCGGGCGTCCTGTTCGGCGCGCCGTGCCGCGGCGTCGGCGCGTTCCTCCGCGCGGTCGACGCGCGTCTCAAGGGCATCGGCGCGGGCGGTCGCGGCGGCGGCCTGGGTGAGTGCTGTCTGCCGCTCGGTCTCGGCCTCGGCCAGTCGGCCCCGCACCTGGGCGAGCTCGTGTTCGGTCTGCTCGCGGGCGGCGTCGGCGTGCGCGGCGCGCTCGGCCGCGGCGATGGTGCGATCGCGCTGGTCGGCCAGGTCGGCGCGCGCGGTGTCGCGTTCCCGGGTGAGGCGGGCGAGGTCCTGGTGCAGTCGGTCGATCTCGGCGTGCGCGTCGCGCAGCTGCTGGTGCGCCGTGGTCAGCTGGTCGTGGGCCGCGGCGGCGTTCTGCTCGGCGATCTTCAGCAGGTGCCGTGCGGCGGCCTCGTTCTGCTCGGCGGTGGCGCGGGCCTGCTGATCCCGGCCGCTCTGCTCGCGGGCGGCGTCGGCCAGCGCGCGCTGGTGGCGGAGGCGTTCCTCGGCCTCGGCCACCCGGGCGTCGCGGTCCAGGGCGGCCCGGTCGGCGTCCTGGCGGGCCTGCGCGGCGCGGCCGGCGGCGAGCTTGGCGCGTTCTTCGGCCGCTTCGGTGTCGCGGCGGGCCTGTTCGGCAGCGGCGGTGGCGGTGGCCTCGCGGGCCAGGGCGTTGGCGACCTCATCGGCCAGTCGCGCCTGAAGGGCCCCGGTGTGCTGGGCCAGCGCGGTCACCAGCGGAGCCAGCGCGTCGATCTCGGCGCGCAGCGTGCCCGCCGCGGCGGCGTCCTGGGAAGCGCGGCGCTCGCGGGCCTTGTAGTGGTCGGTGCGGTGCCCGGGGCTGCAGTAGCGGGCGTCGCTGCGGGCGCGAAGCGGAATGGGGCGGCCGCAGTGGACGCAGGGGCGGCGGCCAGCGGCCTCGGTCTGCTCGGTGCGCGCGGCGACCGCGGCGGGACCGAGGTCGTCGCCGGGGACCGGGCCGTCCGGGAGCCCGCCGGAGTCCGCCCCGGAGCCCCCGGCTTGATCGTCGATGGTCATCACGCGACGAGCATATCGTATCCGTTCGAAGAACGGATAACGGAACGGAACGGAACGAGTAAGTCGATCAACCATTGCCATCACAGAATGCTGATTCTGTGAGATACGGATCCCGTGGCCAGCGCTGGATGGGCGGCGACATCACTCCGGCTGTCGTGTCCCGCTACAGGTGGCCCCCAGTCCCGGCGGTGTTCTTCCGAACGTGACCCCAGGGCCAAAGTGGCGGACTCTGCGCAGGTCACGGCGCGTACACGGCTTACGTTGCCCGCGCGGGGCCGCTTCGGGCGCGGTCGGGTCTAATGAAACCGGGCTGGTCAGGGCGGGTGTCCGGCGGCCGTGCGCCCCGGTCACCAGTCGGGTTTGGACACTATGTCGAGTGGCCCGTCACGCTCTGCTCGTTGGTGGCGTGGGCCACGTTCGGGAGAAGAACGCCAGCACGCCCAACCTAAGCTGCCAGCGTCGCGGCGCGAAGAGCCCCACCAAAGGCCGGGAGATGACGGGGGAGAGTCATGGACGAGTTTGCCGCCCCGCAAGAGTTGATCACGGGTATCGGCTGGGGGGCTTCCCCCCGAGATGTGGACACCGGTTTCATGCGGCGGCGGTCAGGTTACCTGTGGTGTTCTCGTAGTTGATGGGTGAGGTGTGGCCGAGGCGCG
>NZ_JOFJ01000032.1 GCF_000718255.1 Spirillospora albida | reverse complement strand
GGGGCCTGAGCCGGCGCGTTTCGGATCGCGCTCTTTCGTCGTTGTCAGCAGACCCATCGGCACCACCCGACGAGGTCCTGAGGAAAACCCCGAAAACCTCATCCGCAGCCCAAGAGATCCGATGAGGACCCACGAGCGTGGAGCGCTCAGTCAGCAGCCATGGATCGGCGCGTAGACATCGAACGGAGCATGTTCGTGTTCGAGGACGTCACGTCCAGCACCCTGCGGGTGGGCCTCACGGGCCTCGCGCAGCGCCAGAGAGTCATCGCCGACAACATCGCGAACGTCGAGACCCCCGGATTCCTCGCGGGACGCGTCATGTTCGAGGACGCGCTGCGCCAGCGGATCGAGGGCACCGGCTCCCCGGCGGGCGCCCAGCCCACGGTGGCGCGGTCCCTGGAGCCCACGCGGGAGAACGGCAACAACGTCAACCTCGACCACGAGACGCTGTCCCAGCTGGACACCGGCCTGCGGTACCAGACCCTGCTGAAGGCGATGGACCACAAGTTCGGGCTGCTCCGTACCGCGATCAAGGGTGGGGGAGTCTGAGCATGACCATCTTCGGGGCCCTGGGAATCGCCGGCACCGGCGTCACCGTCTACCGCAAGTGGCTCGACGCGGTGGCGGACAACATCGCGAACGTCAACAACGCGTCCCCGACGAACGGGGAGGCGTTCCGCGCCCGCTACGTCCGGGCCCAGGCCGTCGACTACGGCACGCCCGCCGGCGCGCAGGTGGCCGGGGTCGAGCTCGGCAGCGCCGAGGGCCGCATGGTCCACGAGCCCGACAACCCCCTGGCCGACGCGGGCGGCTACGTCCGGTACCCGGACATCGACCTCGGCAGCCAGATGAGCCAGATGATCATGGCGCAGCGCTCCTACCAGGCGAACCTGTCGGTGGCGAGCCGCGCCGTCGACGCCTACCAGGCGGCCCTGCAGCTCGGGAGGAACGCGTGAACATCGAAGCCATCGGCCGGATCGCCGGCCCCACCGGCCCCCTCGGCCCGACGGGCGTCCAGGCGTCCGGCGCGGCGGGCGGCGCCGACTTCGCCGACACGCTCGCGCAGGGCGTCGAGCAGCTCCAGGCGACGCAGGCGAACGCGGACGGGCTGGCCGTGAAGGCCGCCACCGGTTCCCTGACCGACGTGCACGACTACATGATCGCCAGCACCCAGGCGTCCCTCGCGACGCAGCTGACCACCGCCGTCCGTGACAAGGCGGTCGCCGCCTTCACCGAGATCATGAGGATGCAGGCCTGATGCAGGAACGGGCATTCGCGCTCGCCAAGCGCGCCCGGGACACCTTCGGCTCCTTCAGCGCCGGGCAGAAGGCCGTCACGATCAGCGTGGTGGCCGTCCTCCTGGTCGGTGGGCTGATGTTCTCCCGATGGGCTTCCCAGCCGAGCTACGGCACCCTTTTCTCCAACCTCTCCGGCACCGACGCCTCCGCGATCGTGGAGAACCTCGCGAGCGAGGGCGTCCCCTACAAGCTGGAGGACGGCGGCAATACGATCCTCGTCCCGCAGGCGCAGGTGTACGACCTGCGGCTGAAGATGAGCGGCGAGGGCCTGCCGGCCCAGGAGGACAGCGGCTACGCCCTGCTCGACAAGCAGGGCATCACCACGTCCGACTTCATGCAGCACGTCGGCTACCAGCGGGCCCTGGAGGGCGAGCTGTCCCGGACGATCAAGTCGATCGACGGGGTCGCCAACGCCAGCGTGCACCTCGCGCTGCCGCAGAAGGACGTGTTCGCCGACGACGCCGCCAAGCCGACCGCGTCGGTCATGGTGACCACCCGGCCCGGCGCCTCGCTGGCGCGCGGGCAGGTGCAGGCCGTGGTGAACCTCGTCGGTTCCAGCGTGGAGGGCCTCGACCCCAAGAGCGTCACCGTCGCCGATTCCACCGGCAAGGTGCTGTCCACCGGGGACGAGAACGACCTGAGCTCCGCCGGCGCCGAGCGCGACCAGCAGACGCAGCAGTTCGAGCAGCGGATGAGCGACTCGATCCAGGGGATGCTGACGCAGGTCCTCGGCCGGAACAAGGCCGTCGTGAAGGTCACCGCCGACCTGGACTACGACCAGACCGAGACCAAGTCCCAGAAGTACGTGGCGGACCCGAACACCCCGCCGCTGTCGCAGACCCGCAAGGAAGAGGCCTACACCGGCGGCGGCACCGCGGTCGGCGGCGTCCTCGGCCCGGACAACATCCAGGTCCCGGCCGGCCAGAACGGCGGCGGCGACTACAAGTCCGCCACCGAGACCCGCGACAACGCGGTCGGCATGGTCACCGAGACCCGCCAGTCCGCCCCCGGCAAGGTCAACAAGCTGAACGTGGCCGTCATGGTGGACGGCAAGGCCGCCACCGGCGTCCAGGCGGGCGAGATCCAGCGGATCGTCAGCGCCGCCGCCGGACTCGACACGGCCCGCGGCGACGCGATCCAGGTCGCCGAGCTGCCGTTCGACCAGAGCGGCGACCAGGCCGCCGCCGCGCAGGACGCCGCCGCGAAGAAGGCGGAGGAGGCCGCGCAGCGCAACGAGATGCTCAAGACCGGCGGTGTCATCCTCGGCATCCTGGCCCTCGCGATCCTCGCCGGGCTGCGGGCGCGCCGCAAGCGCCGCTCCCAGCTCACCGCGGAGGAGATGGCCAGGCTCGAGGAGATGCAGGCCGCGCTCGAGGCCGCGAAGAACCGCGAGCTCGCCGGCGACCTGCGCGACGCGCTGCCCGCCGGGAAGAGCGAGCCGGAGGAGCCGGAGCCCGGCGCCGACCGCGAGGCCCTGAAGGGCGAGATCGCCGACATGGTCGAGCGGCAGCCCGAGGAAGTCGCCCAGCTGCTGCGCGGCTGGCTCGCGGACCGGAGGGGCTAGCGATGACGACCGAAACGATGTCCGGCCTCCGGAAGGCCGCCGTCCTGCTCGTCCAGATGGGCAAGGAGGACTCCGCGAAGGTGCTGGCGCAGCTGCGCGAGCCCGAGGTCGAGGAACTCACCGCGGAGATCGTCCGCCTGGGCTCGATCGACCCGACCATCGCCACGGACGTCCTGACCGAGTTCCGCGACATGGCGACCGCCTACCGGTACGCCGGTCAGGGCGGCATGGACTTCGCCCGGGAGCTGCTGGAGGCGTCCCTCGGCCGCGAGCGCGCCGGGGAGATCGTCAGCCGGCTGTCGGCGTCCCTCGTGGACCTGCCGTTCAGCTTCCTGCAGCGGGCCGACCCCCGCCAGGTGCTGTCGTTCCTCCAGGACGAGCACCCGCAGCTGATCGCGCTGGTCCTCGCGCACCTGCCCGCGCATCTGGCCTCGCAGATCCTCTCGGGCCTCAGCCCGGACCTGCAGGCGGACGTGGCGCACCGCATCGCGGTGATGGACCGGACGTCTCCGGACATCATCCGCAACGTGGAGGCGCAGCTGGAGCGGCGCATCTCTTCGGTGCTGCAGCCGCAGGACCTGTCGACGGTGGGCGGCCTCCAGCCGCTGGTCGACATCATCAACCGCGCCGACCGGGTCACCGAGCGGCTCATCCTCGAGGGCCTGGAGGGGCGCAGCCCCGAGCTGGCCGAAGAGGTCCGCAGCCGCATGTTCATGTTCGAGGACATCGTCCACCTGGACGACCGCGCCGTTCAGCTGGTGGTCCGGCAGGTCGAGACCGCCGACCTCGCCACCGCGCTCAAGGGCGTCGGGCAGGGCACCCTCGACAAGATCACCAAGAACCTGTCGGAGCGTGCCGCCGAGAACCTGCTGGAGGAGATCGAGCTGCTCGGCCCCGTCCGCATCCGGCAGGTCGAGGAGTCCCAGGCCAAGGTCGTGCACGCGATCCGCGCCCTGGAGGAGTCCGGCCAGATCGTGATCCGACGTGGGGATGAGGATGAATTCGTCGCCTGACCTGATCGACGGGGTCCTGCGGGGCCCCGGCGCGGGCGCGCTGAGCACCGCGACGTTCCGCACCGACTTCACCGGCCGGGCCAACCTGCCGCCGGAGCTGGTGGCGGAGGCCCGCGCGCAGGCGCGGGCCACCGGGTACGCCGCGGGCTGGGCGCAGGGCCGCGAGGAGGGCCGCCTGGCCGCGGCGGCCGAGGCGCGGGAGCTGGCCGCCGCCGCCGCGCTCGCGGAGTCCGCGCGGGCGGCCGAGGCCGCCCGGGTGCTGGGCGCGCTGGCGCAGGCCGCGGCCCGGCTGGAGCAGCGGACCGCACCGGCGGCGACCGAGCTGGAGGACCTGATCGTGGCCGCCGCGTTCCGGCTGGCCGAGGAGATCCTCGGCCGGGAGCTCGCGCACACCCCGGAGCCGGGACGGGACGCCCTGGCCCGCGCGCTGGGGCTCGCCCCGGCGGGCCTGCCGGTCACCGTCCGGCTCAGCCCGGCCGACCGTGCCGCGCTCGACCCCGACGGCGCCGGCGCCCTGGAGGTCGACGGCCGCACTGTGACGCTCGTCACAGACCCGAATCTGAAGGCCGGGGACGCCACGGCCGACAGTGAGGCGACCGCCATCGACGCCCGACTGGAGACCGCCGTCCAGCGGGCCAAGGAGGCACTGGGCCTTTGACTTCAGCACTGACCACGCGGATCGACGCGCGGATCGACGCCGCCGGACTGGCCGCCCGCCCGCGGGTGACCGGCCGGGTCGACGGGATCGTCGGCCTGTCCGTCACCACCCGCGGCGTCCCCGGGACCGTCGGGGACCTGGTGCTCCTCGGCGAGGGGCCGGCCACGGTCCCCGCCGAGATCGTCGCGATCGACGCCGACCGGCTCAGCTGCCTGCCGCTCGGCCCCCTCACCGGCATCGGCGCCGGCACCACCGTCGTCTCCACCGGCGTCCCGCTGCGCATCCCCGTCGGGGACGCGCTGCGCGGCCGCGTCCTGGACGGCCTCGGCCGCCCCATGGACGGCGGCCCCTCCCTCGCCGGCCTGCCGGCCGTCCCGGTCGACGCGCAGGCGCCGAACGCCCTGGAACGACAGCTGATCACCGAGTCGCTGCCGCTCGGCGTCCGGGCCCTGGACACCATGACCACCGCCGGGCGCGGGCAGCGCCTCGGCATCTTCGCCGGCTCCGGCGTCGGCAAGTCCAGCCTGCTCTCCATGATCACCCGCGGGACCGAGGCGGAGATCTCCGTCATCTGCCTGGTGGGGGAGCGCGGCCGCGAGGTCCGCGAGTTCCTGGAGCGCGACCTCGGCCCAGGCGGCCTCGCCCGCTCCGTCGTCGTGGTCGCCACGTCCGACCAGCCGCCGATGGTGCGGCTGCGCGCCTGCTTCGTCGCCACCCGCATCGCCGAGTGGTTCCGCGACCAGGGCTCGGACGTCCTGCTCATGATGGACAGCCTGACCCGCGCCGCCATGGCGCAGCGCGAGGTCGGCCTCGCCGCCGGCGAGCCGCCCGCCACCCGCGGCTACCCGCCGTCGACGTTCGCGATGCTGCCCCGGCTGCTGGAGCGCGCCGGCCCCGGCCGCATCGGCAGCATCACCGGCCTCTACACCGTCCTCGTCGACGGCGACGACCACAACGAGCCCATCGCGGACGCCGCCCGCTCCATCCTGGACGGCCACGTCGTCCTCGACCGCCGCCTCGCGACCGCCGGGCACTTCCCGACGATCGACGTCCTGGAGTCGGTGTCCCGCGTCGCGGGCGCCGTCACGTCCCGGGAGCAGCGCACCATGGCCACCACGCTGCGGCGGATGATGGCCGCGCACCGGGACGTCCGCGAGCTGATCGAGATCGGCGCCTACGTCCCCGGCACCAACCCCGACGCCGACCTCGCCCGGACCCTGTGGCCGCGCATCGAGGCGTTCCTGCGCCAGGACATGGACGAGCGCTGCTCGTCCGACGACGCCTGGCGGATGCTCACCGACCTGCTCCCGGAGGCCCCGGCGTGAAACGCAAGTTCAAGCTCGCCCCGGTCCTGCGGGCCCGCCGCGCCCAGGAGAACGCCGCCAAGGGCGACGTCGCGCGCGCCCGGCTGGAGGCCGTCACCACCGACGAGCACGCCCGGCTCCTCGACCAGGAACTGGAGGCGCGGATCGTCCACCCGGAGACGTCCACGGCCCTCGCGTTCGCCGCGACCCGCGCCGCGCTGCGCGCCCGCGCCACCGACCTGTCCGCCGCCCGCGCCGCCGCCGACCGGGCGCACGGCATGGTCGGCGAGCACCTCGCCGCCTGGTCCGCCGCGTCCTCGCGGCGCCGGTCGGTGGAGAAGCTCGGCGAACGCCACGCCGAGGCCGTCCGCCGCGCCGACGAGGCCGCCGACCAGCGCGCCGTCGACGACCTGACCACCCGCCGGAAGGAGGCCGACCGATGACGGCCATCTCGGAGATCGCCGCCCGGATCGCCCAGATCCAGGCGCTGAGCCGCCCGCAGGCCGCCGCGACGGCGACGTCCGCGGCCGCGTCCGGAACGAAGTTCGCGGAGGTCCTGAACTCCGTGCAGAACACCACCGCCGGGTCCGCCCAGGCCGCCACCGGAACGGCCCCCGCGGCCGGAACCACGGCCTCGGGCAAGCTGGCGGGCGTCCCGTACGCGAACCTGTTCACGGCCGCCGCCGCCAAGCACGGCGTGCCGGCCGCGCTGCTCGCCGCCGTCGCGAAGACCGAGTCGAGCTTCGATCCCGACGTCGTCAGCCACGCCGGCGCCCGCGGCCTCATGCAGTTCATGCCCGGCACCGCCCGCGGCCTCGGCATCGACCCGTCCGACCCGGCCGAGGCCGTGGACGGCGCCGCCCGGCTGCTGAAGCGGCTGATCGGCAAGTTCGACTCGCTGCCGCTGGCGCTCGCCGGCTACAACGCCGGCGAGGGCGCCGTCGCCAACTACGGCGGCATCCCGCCCTACGCAGAGACCCAGGCCTACGTCCGCAAGGTGCAGGCCGCCATGAAGTCCTACGGCGGCTGAGGAGACTTCCCGTGACGAACATCCCCATGACGGTGCCGACGGCACCGGCCAAGACCGCCGCGTCCGCCCGCCCCGCGGGCCAGGTCCCCGGCGAGACCGGCACGGAGAGCGCCGACGCGTTCACCGCCGCCCTGATGGCCCTCGCGGCCGGAGGCGTCCTCCTCCCGCAGCAGCAGGTCGAGGCCGTCCCCGCCGCCCCGGCGGGCACCGTCCCGATCATCCTGGACGCGGCCCCGGCCGTCGTCCCCGCGTTCCCTCCGGCCGTGGAGGGCGACGTGCTCCCGCCCGTCGTTCCCGGCCAGAGCCAGGAGCCGATCGTCCAGACGGCGGTCCCGGCGGCCCCCGTCGAGGAGGCGGGCGTCCCTGCGCAGCCGATGCCGAACGCCCCGTCCGGCGAGACCGAGCAGGCCGTCCCGCAGGCGCCGGTCCCGGCCGCCGAGCCGGAGGCGGCGGCGCCGCAGACCTTCCCGGTCCCGCGCCCGCAGATCCTGAACACCCCGGTCGTCGCGCCGGCGGCGGAGCCCGCCGTCCAGGCCCAGGCCGCCGCGGACGCCCCGGTCGCGGCCACCGAGCCGGCACCGGCCGTCAAGGCGGCCCCGATGATCGACCCCGCCGCCGCCCCGGCACCGGCGACCCCCGTCACGGAGGTCCACGCGCCCGACGCGCCCGCCCCGGCGTCCCGTCCGGCACCGCCCCCGGCGACGCAGGTCGCGATGCAGATCCTGCCGCTCCGCGAGGGCCCCGACGGCGTCCACCGCCTCACCGTCCACCTCAACCCGGTCGACCTCGGCCCGGTCAGCGTCGTCGCCGAGGTACGGGACGGCACCGTCCACCTGCAGCTGTCCGGCATGGAGGACGGGGCGCACGACGCCCTGCGCGCCGCCCTGCCGGAACTCCGCAAGGAACTCGAGGACGGCGGCTTCTCGTCCTGCACCCTCGACCTGACCCGCGAGGCGCCGCACGGCCGCCAGGAGCACCAGAACCGCACCCTTCCCGGACCCGGGCGGCCACCCGCCGCGATGGAGGATGTCCCGTTGCCCGACGAGCAGCCCCAGCCCGTGACGCGCCCCGGCTCACGCCTGAACGTCCGACTCTGACCCTGGAGGGACCCGCATGACCACCCCCATCAACGGGGCCGCGTCCGCCGCGACCCCCGCGCCGGCGGCCAAGACGTCCAACCCCAACCAGCTGGGCAAGGACGCCTTCCTGAAGCTCCTCGTCGCGCAGATGCGCTACCAGGACCCGAGCAAGCCCACCGACTCCGCCCAGTTCCTGTCGCAGACCGCCACCTTCACCCAGGTGGAGCGGCTCGAGGAGCTGGCGGCCGCGCAGACCGAGATGCTCGCCGCGCAGCGCATGCTGTCGGCCGGCAACCTCGTCGGCAAGACCGTCTCCTTCACGGGCCCGGACGGCACGGAAGCCTCCGGCCAGGTCACCTCCGCATCGTTCACCGGCAGCACCCCGACCCTCCGGGTGGGGAACACGGACGTTCCGCTGTCGTCGGTCAAGGAAATCCGCACCGCCTAACCCCTAAGGACACCGACACCATGCTCCGCTCCCTGTTCTCCGGCATCAGCGGCCTCCGCGTCCACCAGCAGAAGATGGACGTCACCGGCAACAACATCGCCAACGTCAACACCACCGGCTTCAAGACGTCCCAGACCAACTTCCAGGACACCCTGAGCCAGATGATCAACGCCGCGGGCGCGCCCGGCGGCAACCTCGGCGGCACCAACCCCGCCCAGATCGGCCTCGGCGTCCGCCTCGCCGGCATCGACACCAACTTCGGGCAGGGCGCCGCACAGACCACCGGCCGCAACACCGACCTGATGCTGAGCGGCGACGGCTTCTTCGTCGTCAACAACGGCACCGAGCAGCTCTACACCCGCGCCGGCTCGTTCAACTTCGACTCCACCGGCGTCCTCGTCTCCGCCGACGGCAGCCGCATCCAGGGCTGGACCGCCGCCGGCGGCGCCATCGACGACACCCTGGCGATCGACGACATCACCCTCCCGGCGAACCTGCAGTCCTACACCATCTCCCAGGACGGCACCATCGTCGGCGTCCTCGCCGACGGCACCAAGGAGGCCGTCGCCCGCATCGCCGTCGCCGACTTCGTCAACCCGGCGGGCCTGGAGAAGGCCGGCAACTCCACCTACCGCACCACCGTCAACTCCGGCGTCGCCACCGTCGGCACCGCCGGCGAGGGCGGCGCGGGCCTCATCCAGAGCGGCGCCCTGGAGATGTCGAACGTCGACCTCGCCCAGGAGTTCACGAACCTGATCATCGCCCAGCGCGGTTTCCAGGCCAACACCAAGGTCATCAGCACCTCCGACGAGCTCCTCAACGACCTCGTCAACCTGAAGCGCTGATATCCCCGCGAGAGCGGCGGCCCCGGATCACGGGACCGCCGCTCTTGTCATTCGGAGGCCCGCCGCCCTGGGCGGCGAGACTTTAAGTGTATGATGTACGCCTACGAAGGGCGGTACATCGTGGCCATCAAGTCCGAGCACGACCTCGTCGATTTCCTCGTCACCTACACCCGCGACATGGCGTTCGCGGACGAAGAGCCCGGCGCCATTCTCGACCGCTACTTCGTCCCCGACTTCGAGTACCGCAACGACGGCCTGGTCATCGACCGGCAGCGCATGATCGAGCACGTCCGCCCGGTCCGCCGGAACGTCGACCGGGCGGCGGCCGCCGAGGACCGGCCCGGGGTCGAGGTCCACGAGGCGCTGGTCCGCGGCGACCGGATAGCCGCCCGCTGGACGCTCCGCACCAGAATGCGGAAGGGCACGACCTTCACCGCCGAGGTGTACATGTTCGGGCGCCTGGCGGCGGACGGCCGAATCCAGCGGATCGACCAACTCAGCAGACCGCTGGAAGAAGACCGGCTCCGGACCGGGTCATAGCCCCTTCAACAGGAGCAGCGCGTAGGCCGCGAGCGTGGAGTCGTCGGTGATGCGGCCGTCGTCCACCATCCTGCCGAATTCGGCGCGGGAGACCCACGACTGGCGCATGTCCTGCTCTTCGGGCTCGCGATCGTGTTCCCCCTCCTCCAGGTCGGTCGCGAGGAAGATGTCGAAGCCCTGGCCGCTGGTGCCATGGGAGCAGTTGAGGAAGCCGAGATGCCGCAGCGTCCCGGCACGCAGGCCCGTCTCCTGCGCGAGTTCGAGACGGGCCAATTCCTCCGGGTCGCCCTCCCGCCTGTCCGGAAGGCTTCCCTGCGGGAAGTTCCACGTCCGCCTGCCGATCGGGTAGCGGAACTCCTCCACCATGTGGAAGCCGTCGTTCTCAGCGGGAATGACGAGGACGAAGTCCGGTTTGTGGACGACGCCGAAAATCCCAGGGGAACCATCAGGCCGCTCGACCCGGTCCTCCGTAACGGTCATCCAGCGGTTCTCGTACACGACCTTGCTGTTCAGCTTCTTGATGACGCCCTCTGCGGTGTCCATACCTCAGCCCCTCACTCCGCGCCGCGAGGTGGCACCGTCCGCGCCACTCCTCCATTCTTCCGCCCGACTCGCGGCGGAGTGTTCTCCTTTGCGGATCAGTTGCGGGCTTCGGCGATCCGCGTCGAGCGCGGTTCCGGCTCGTGGTCGCGGCGGGGGAGCAGCAGCGGGGTCGCCAGGATGAGCAGTCCCGCGACCGCGATGGCGGTGCGCGGGCCGGTGGCGGCGGCGAGCAGCCCGCCGAGCGCTGTGAGGACGGCGATGGACGCCTGCTGCCCGACCGACCAGGCCGACAGGGTGCGGGCGACGAGATGCGCGGGGGTCTGCTCGAGCCGGTAGGTGGCGAGCACCGGCGTGTACAGGCTCATGTTGATGACTATCGCCAGCTCGACGGCGATCACGGTGGCGAGGCCGGCGGCGCCGGGACCGACGAAGGCCAGGCCGATCAGCCAGACGGCGCGCAGGGTGCCGACGATCAGGAAGACCCTGCGCCGGCCGTGGCGCGCCACGACCCGCCGGGCCAGCCGGGAGCCGATGAGCCCGCCGAGGCAGGGGGCGGCGAAGGCGAGGGCGTACTGCCAGGGCGGGAACCCGAGGTGGCGGAGGAGGAGCACGGCCAAAACCGGTTCGGTGGCCATGATCAGACCGCTGACCAGCAAGTTGTTGAGGTAGAGCGCGCGCAGACCGGGATGGCCCATGATGTGCCGCCAGCCGTCCAGCAGCGCGCTCGCCCCGACCGCCTCCCTCCCGGACGTCCGCAGCGCCTCCTCCCTGCCGCGGATCGCGGCGATGCCCAGCGCGGAGAGCAGGTGGCTGAGGGCGTCGGCGACCACGGTGGTGACCGGTCCGAACAGGCCGATCGCCGCCCCGCCCAGCGGCGGCCCGACCGCGATGGAACTCCAGTTCGTCGACTCGAACCGGGCGTTGGCCACGAGCAGGTCGTCCGGCCGGACGAGGGCCTTGAGGTAGGCGCCGCTCGCCGCGCCGAACGCGATCCTGGACGCGGCGACCACCGCCGAGACCACGAGCAGCTGGACGAAGCCGAGCAGGCCGAAGGCGTAGGCGACCGGGATCGTCGCCATGGCCGCGAAGCGGACCAGGTCCATCGTGATCATGACCGGGCGCTTGCGCCGGAACTCCACCCACGGCGCGAGCGGCACCGCGATCAGCGCGCCGACCGCGGGCCCCACCGCCGACAGCGCCGACACCTCGGCGGGGCCGGCGTGCAGCACCAGGACCGCGATCAGCGGCAGCGCCCCGAACCCGAGCCCGGACCCGTACGCGCTCACCGCGTACGCCGCCCACAGCAGACCGAACCGCCCGCCCAGCCGTCTCCTGCCCACCCTGCCCCCTCGACCTGCCGCCCGAACAATCGGTTGTTGATCGAAGAGAGCTAATCGGCTGACATAAAGGCAGGTCAAACAACCATATGGCCCGTTCTCCACAACCAATGGTTGTTCACTAGGGTGGCTCCGCGTGGATCTCGAAGCAGTGCGCACCTTCTCCGTCATCGCGGAGACCGGGCAGTTCCAGAAGGCCGCCGTGGACCTGTCGGTCAGCCAGCAGGCGGTCTCCAAACGCGTCGCCGCGCTGGAGCGCGACCTCGGCGTGCGGCTGTTCACCCGCACGCCGCACGGCGCCGAACTCACCATCGACGGGCAGGCGTTCCTGCCCCACGCACGCGAGCTGCTGCGCGCCGCCGAGCGCGCGGCCGCGTCCGTGCGCATCGGCCACCGCCCCCTCCGCGTCGACGTGATCAGCTCGCGCGGCGCGGCGTCGGGCCTGCTGCGCGGCTTCCACCGCGCGCACCCCGGGATCGACCTCGACGTGCTCATGCTGCTCGACATCGGGGCGGCCGTCACCGCGATCCGCTCCGGCGCGATCGACGCGTCCTTCCGCGCCGTCGCCGCACCCGGCCCGCCCCTGCCCGAGGACGTCGCGTCCGTCCGGGTGCTGGACGAGCCGCTCCAGCTCCTCACCGGCCCCGGCCACGCGCTGGCGGGCGCCGGGTCGGTGACCGTCGCCGAGCTGGCCGGGCACCGGATCTGGATGCCCGGCATCGTCCCCGGCTCCGAATGGGCCGCCTACTACGACGACCTCGTCGCCGGCTTCGGTCTCACCATCGAGGCGACCGGCCCCAACTTCGGCTCCGACGCGCTCCTGGACACCATCGCCGACACCCCGGCCCTCGCCACCTTCATGGGCGAGCACACCCGCCTCATCTGGCCCGCCGGCCACGGACTGCGCCGCGTCCCGGTGACCGACCCGACGCCCGTCTACCCGCACTCGCTCCTCTGGCACCGGGACAACCCCCACCCGGCACTGGCCACCCTCCGCACCTACCTCGCCTCCACGGCGACCCCCCACGACGCCCCCGGAACCTGGACGCCGAACTGGGCCGTCCCACCCGAACGGGCGGCCCCGGACCATCGGGGGTCCGGCAGAGGGTGACTCAGGTGTCGGCGCCTCGGGGGATGCCGAGGGTGGCGAGCAGGTCTTCGTGGAACTGGATCCAGACGGTATGGCACGCGTCGATGTCCGGGGCGTCCACCCAGCGCTTCTGGCCGGCCTCCACCTTGGCCAGGGCCGCGGAATAGCGGTCGGAGTAGCCGTCGAAGCGCTGGAGGCGTTCCGCCAGCCGGTCGCACACCCCGCGGAACGCCTTGTCGAGCGCCGCCAGCGTTCGCAGGACGCGTTCGTCCCATGCCCAGTCGGTGTGGTCGTTGAAGGCCATGGGGTCGGCTCGCGTCGGACGGATCTGCCAGTTGGTGCAGGCGATGCCGAACCGCCGGTTGAGCGGGAGGAAATCGGCGTGCGCGTCCGTCACGACCTCGCGGGCTCCCGCCCGGTCGAGCTCGATCGACAGTCGCCGCTCGTTCTCGGTCCGGCCTTTCTCGGTGATGGACCAGCCGGAGCTGCCCGCGAAACTCGTGGCGCTCACCCATCCTCTCGCTTCATGGTCCAGAAGCAGTTCCTCGACCAGTGCCGTGTCGAGCCGGAAACGGGCGCCGATCCGGGACGGCGACGCGAACCCGAGGACGCGCGGGCCGTGCAGGACGAGGTCGTCATCGGCGGAGACATAGGGCGGCATCGTCACTCCTCCCGCTGCGATCGGCTGGTGATCCGGTCGAAGCGCTGCAGCGCCGCCTGGGCCGAGCCCAATCCCATCGCGCGGGCGATCCGCGACCACGACAGGCCCTGCGCCCGCGCGGTGAACAGCACGGCGGCCTCGAGCTGGTCCATCTCCGCGCGGGCGGCGGGCAGCAGCGTCAGGGCGGCCAGGACGTCCTCGTCGGTGCGCTCCTGACCGGGCCATACGGCGAATCGGAGCAGCTCGGCGGCGGACGGCGGCTGCCGCTCGTGCCGCCACGGCGCCCGCGGCAGGTCGGAGGCACCGGCGTCCATGAGGCGCCGCCGCGCCGCCTGCTCGGCGGCGGCCCGCTCCCGGTCATGTTCGTGATCGCGCACGCCGCCACCCTCCAGCATCAACATCATGTTGTCAACATTATGTTGATGAGTCGCCGTCCGGAGGGGCCGGGCCGGCTCCCCGGCGCCTGAGCCGCCGCCAGGCCCATCGCGTCCACACGGACAGGACGACCACGGACACCGCCAGAAGCATGGTCAGGAACAACCAATCCCACGACCACGCGGCGGGATAGACGACCACACGATTTCCGGTATCGCGCGCTCTCACCCGGTCGCCCGCGTGGTCGACGTCCCCACCGGGGGCCAACCGCACATTGCGGCGAACCGTCGCGCCATTGTCGGAGACGAAGTCTCCCCGCCACGAGCAGGTCTTCCCGCATTCCTCGTTCCTGGCGGTGAAGCTCCCCAGCTCGCCGCCGCGGAACAGAGCGGCATAGGCGGGCCGCACATCCTGGAGCCCGTAGAAGAGGGTGAAGACCGCCAGCGCCGGCACCAGCACCTTGAAGAACCACCAGTCATCGCGCATCTCGCCCTCCTCAGGAAAGGACGCACGAACGGCGCCGAGTGGCTACCGGTCTGGCCGCCAGGCGGCCCGGAGCCGCCTCCTCAGCCTCACGGGCACGATCATTCCGGACGTGCACGTGGCGCTCTGCGGCCACATCTTCCGACGGCCAGTAGGGTCGCTCACGTCGTCGCCATCGGAGGGAGCCGTCAATGAGTGTTCGTCGTGTCGTACCGAATGTCCAGTCGGACGCCGTGGAGGAAAGCCGGGACTTTTACGGCCTGCTGGGCTTCGAGGAGGTCATGAACCATGGCTGGATCATGACGCTCGCTTCCCGTTCCAGGCCGGAGGCGCAGATCAGCTTCATGGCGGGGGACAAGACCGCACCGGTCGCACCCGATCTCAGCGTTGAGGTCGATGATGTGGACGCGGCCTATGCGTCGGTCCTGGAATGCGGGGCGGAGATCGTGCACCCTTTGCGGGATGAGGAGTGGGGGGTGCGCCGATTCTTCGTGCGAGACCCCAACGGCCGTGTCGTCAACGTCCTGGGCCATCGGTAGGGTCGCCGCATGTCCGCTCCCGTTCCGGCCGTCCGGTCGTTGAGAGAGCCGAAGCCGCCCAGGGTACCCGCGGCGCTTGCCGCGGCGGGTGAGGCCGATGGCGAGTTCGTCCACGACGGCGTCTACCTTTCGCTGGCCTATGAGGGCGCGCAGGTATCGGGGACGGACGTCGAGGACGCCGAATTCGAGCGGTGCCGTTTCGTCCGGGCCGGGTTCACCGGCGTCGGCCTCGTCCGGCCGGGTTTCACGGACGTCGAGTTCACCGGCTGCGACCTGGCGAACCTGCGGCTCGACCACGCCAGGCTGTCCACCACGGCGGTGACGAACTCCCGGATGACCGGTCTGCGGATGACCGAGAGCGGGCTCCGCGACACGCTGTTCGACGGATGCCGCGCGGATCTGGCGAGCTTCCGGTTCTGCCATTTCCGGGACGTGGTGTTCCGCGACTGCAACCTCGCCGAGGCGAACTTCCAGAACGCCGAGCTCACCGACGTCCGGTTCGAGAACTGCAAGCTGGCCGCGACCCGGTTCAGCGGCGCCACCATGAACCGGGTGCGGTTCTCCGGCTGTGACCTGAGCGGCGTCGCCGGGGTCGGCTCCTTCAAGGGCGCCATCGTGTCCGCCGCCGACGCCACCACACTGCTCCACGCCCTGACGTCCGCCCTGGGAATCACGATCGAGGACTGACCCGCCGGTCGAGGGAGGCGCGCTCCCTCGACCGGCGGTCCGCGGCGCACCGGTCAGTACAGCAACCGGATGTCGGTGCGCCGGTTCTCGGCACGCCCCGCGGCGGTGGCGTTGGACGCGCGCTTGCGCGTCTCGCCCCAGGAGACCGCGATCGTCCGCGTCCCTCCGCCGAGGATCCTGCACACCGCCCTGGCCCGCTCCTGGGCCAGGTCCCGGTTGTAGCCGCGGGTGCTGCGGCTGTCGGTGTGGCCGTCGCAGCGAACCGCCCGCACATCCCCGAGGTGAGCGCGCAACCGCTTGAGATACCGCACATCGGCGGGCTTGACGGTGGCCGAGTCGGTGTCGAAGTACACCGGGCGCAGCGTGATCGGCTGCCTGGCCGCGGTCAGGCGCGTCGGAGTGACGGCGGTGACCGTGCGCGAGGACCCGAGGGGCCTGATGGTGGCCCTGGCTCGGGTCACCACGCCTCCCAGCCGTCGCGTCATGGCCTTGCCCGTGGCGTTCAGCGTGACGGGGACCATCACCCGGGTGCTGGCGTGCGTCGCGTCCAACGCGATGCTGCCCTGGCCGAGTACCTGGTGCTTGCCGGTGGCGGTCTCCAGCGTCACCGCGCACTGGCTGATCCGTCCGCTGCCGAGCACGCACGGCACCTGGACGCGGTCGCCGTCGACGGTGACCTCGGGCGCCACCGGAACCGACGGGATGGGCGTGGCGGGCGGTGCGGTGACGGTGGGCACGTAAGCGGCCTGGCCGGTCTGGCCGTAGACGTCGCCGATCCGGTAGACGACACCGGTGGCGGTACCGCTGAAACCGCTCACCGGAGCGAAGGTGATCATGCCGGTGACAGGGGTCAGGGTGTAGACGCCCTCACCCGGGACGGTCAGCGACACCACCGGCGTCGTGCCGTCCAGCAGAGCGACCGACCCACCGGCCGGAAACACGACGATGGTGCTCTGCACGGCGGTACCCACACCGGTGGACGTCCGCGCGAGCGGCGCCGGGGCGGCGGGCTTGGTCACGGTGGGCGTGTAGGTAGCCGTGCCGGTCTGACCGTGGGCGTCGCCGACCCGGTAGACGACACCGGTGGCGGTACCGCTGAAACCACTCGCCGGAGCGAAAGTGATCACTCCGGTGACAGGGGCGAGGGTGTAGATCCCCTCACCCGGGACGGTCAGCGACACCACCGGCGTCGTGCCGTCCAGCAGAGCGACCGACCCGCCGGCCGGGATGGTGGCCGTCCGCTGCTGGAGAGCGGTGCCGACGCCGGTGGACGCCAGGTTCCCCGGAGCGGGAGGCGGCGAGACCGGGACCGTGTAGGCGAACGGATCGGCGGTGCCGGTGGGCGAGGTCCCGGACGGCGTGGTGACGGTCACCTCGACGACACCGGTGCCGGCCGGGGCGGTCGCCACCAGGTGCTCGGAGTCGAGCACGGTGACGGCGGTGGCCGGTACGGCGCCGAAGTGCGCGCCGGTGACGCCGATGAAGTTCTCCCCGTGCACGTGGACCTCGGTGCCGCCCGCCTCGGCGCCGGACGCCGGGCCGATGGAGGTGACGACCGGGGGCGGACCGGCCACGGCCAGGCGCGCGCGGGCGGGCTGGTGGTCGCCGGTGAGGGTGCTGGTGTCGATCGGAAGGGTGGTGACGTGGGCGGTCGCCTCGGTCTCGTACAGGCCGGAGGTGGCCGGGGCGTCCAGATCGAAGGTCAGCGAGCGGCTGGTCGCCGCCGGGACCGTGAACGGCCCGAGGAAGATCCGCTGCCGGCCGACGGCGACCGGTGCGGGCGCGGCCGCGCCGTTCCAGGCGACCGAGCCGGCCCGGTAGGTCAGGGCGGCCGGGGCGGCGGGCAGGGTGACGGTCACATCGTCCAGGGTGACCGGCACGGCGCCGTTGTTGGTGACCTCGGCGCTGTAGGTGCTCGTGCCGCCGGACGCGGGCAGCGCCGCCGGACCGGCGGTCAGGGCGAGCGTGGTGTGGTTGTCGGCCGGCATCAGCGGGGGGAGCGCGGTGTAGGTGCCGTCGATGGAGGTGTGCTTGACCTGGGTGCCGCTGCTGATGTGCGACATGGGGGTGATGGCGGTGGCCGAACCGGTGACGCCGACGGCCTGGAAGGTGAAGGTCGCCGTGTAGTCGGTGTCGCGGGGCGCCATGCCCGACAGGTACAGGGTGTCGCGGTAGGTCGCGGTGGTGCCGCCGGTCATCTGGATGCGCACGCCGGTCAGCTTGTAGGCGTTGGCGGGCCAGTCGGCGTAGGAGGCGGGGGTGATGGAGAAGATGCCCGCGGCGCCGATGGTCCCGGTGGAACCGGTCAGCCGAACCGTGACGTCCCCGCCGAGCTGCGGCGGGGCGGGGGCGCTGGAGGCGCCGGTGACCTTGTTCGCGGCGGCGTCGATGTCGGACTCGGCCGTCAGCGTCATCGTCGTGGCGCACAGGGGGCCCGCGGCCAGGTCCGGGCGGGTGGTGTGCACGGTGATGGTGTGCGTCTCGGGGACTTCGCTCTCGCCCGCGGCGGTGAGGTAGAAGTAGGCGTTCGCGCTCGCTCCGGCGGCCAGCGCGCCCAGACGCGTCAGCCCGGTCTCCTTGGCGGCCAGGGAGATCTGCGGGCCGGAGAACGACCCGGCGCTCACCCACAGGTCGGCGTGGGCCGATCCGCTGGTGTTGGTGATCGTGTAGGCGGCGTACGCGCTGTTGATCTTCGGGGTGGGACGCAGGTCGAGGTAGAGCACCGGGGCCGAGACACGGGTCACGGTGACGGTGGCCGCCCCGCAGGCTGACACCGCATCGGCTCGGACGGGCGTGGCGGTCACCGGCAGGCCCGCCAGAAGGCATGTCAGCATCGCGATCACCGCGGTCGCTGCGCGCCGCGCACGGATCATGCGCAGCGGGGCGCGGAAGGCGGAGAGGATGCCGGGGCGCCGTCCAATGGCCGCCTCGGGCACCCGCGCGAGAATCGTCACGTAGGTACTCCTGTCTGGGCGGCGTCCGTGCCGCGATGGTCCCTCTCTTGTCGACGCGGCGGGCGTCCGGATGAGGAAAGGCGGACCTGACTTCGAATACGGACGGTGGCCCCGGGGGCCTGCGGACCGGTTCAGCCGGTCATGGCCGCGGTCGCGGAGGACGCCACGTCCCGCGCGGCGGACACGATCAGGTCGTGGGTCTGGGCGGTGGTGGAGCGCTGCTCCGCCATCACCTGGCCGACCTGGTCCTGGATGGCGCTGACCTCGGCGACCTGGTCGGCGACGCCGCGGACGGCGGTGACGACGGTGGCGGCCTGGACCTGGACGTCCGCGACGGTGGCCTCGATCCGCTTGGTGGCGTCGGCGGTCTGCGAGGCCAGCTCCTTGACCTCGCCCGCGACGACGGCGAACCCCTTGCCGAGCTCACCGGCGCGGGCGGCCTCGATGGTGGCGTTGAGGGCGAGGAGGTTGGTCTGGTCCGCCACGCTCTGGATCAGCCCGGCGATGGCGGAGATGTCGGTGACCGCCGTGCCCAGCCGTTCGATCGCGGCGACGGCGTCGGTCGCGGTGGCCATCGTGCCCTTCAGCCGGGAGCCGGCGTGCTCGACGGTCTCGCCGGCTCCGGCCAGCGCGGTCTGGAAGTCGTTCAGGGCCTCGTCGCTCTGCGCGCCGAGACGGTCGCCGACTTCGGCGACGCGGCTCAGCACGTCCTGGAGCCGCGCTGCCAGCCGCTCGCTGCGCTCGAGCTGGGCGCTCGCCTCGGCGGCGGCGTCGGCCTCGCGCGCGAGGGCGTCCTCGACGGCCCGGTGCAGCGCCTCCTCGGCGGACCGGGCGAGCTCCTCGCGCTGGACGGCCGCCTCCTGCTGCGCGGTCGCCGTGAAGCGCCAGTACGCCATCTGCGCCGCGCACATCATCAGGACGAACGTCGCGTGCAGCAGCGCCCACGGCAGCGGGTTGTCGCCGCGTCCGCTGTCGTCGGAGAACACGATCTCGGTGGCGACCAGCCCGAGGCCCAGATGGTGGACGGCCACCAGCAGCACCGACAGCCCGAACGGCACCCAGTCCTGGTAGAGCCCGATCAGCGCCAGCACCACGAAGAAGTGGAAATGCAGGTCGACCAGGCCGCCCCCGGCGTGCACGAACGCGTCGCAGGCGAGGATCAGCCCGACCGCCACAGTGACGGCGCGCGCCCGGCGGCCCTGCAGCACACCTGACAGCACAGCGCACACCAGCACGCCGGCGACCACGGCCCACAGCGCGAGCGCGTGGTGCCCGCGCGCCTCACCGGTCACCAGTCCGAGGACGGCGATCACCGGCAGGTGCAGCCACAGGATGGCGCCCAGCACCCGGTGCCGCGCGGCGAACCCGGCGTCCGACAGCTCGATGGTGGGGAACAGGCGCGTCATCGCCTGGGAAAGCATGGGCGAACCTCCAGGTTGCTCAGCTCGAACCATCGGCCGCGAACCGATCGAACTGAGAACTCCCGCAGGTCGCCCCTGGACGTCCGGCCGGGCGATGAGCTACACGCGGAGCATGGCGTCGCCTTCGGGAGCGTGCTCGTCCAGATACCGGTCGAGTTCGGCCTGCTCCGAACGCCGGGTCAGGATGCCGGCCTCCTCGGCGACATCACCGCGGAACCGGCGGGGGGTGCGGGCATGCTGGCGAAGGTGGAAGACGGAAAAGTCGTTTCGGTGATCACCTGGTCGGCACCCGTCCCGGACTCCAGTGGCGAGTCGTGATCTCGCTGGCGGATCTGGTGGGCGCGGTTCAAGGTTCGTCAGGGTCGTGGGGTGAGCCCTTCGAAAAGGATGGTGAGGAAGTGGCCGGCTTGGGCTGGTTCGCCTGCGCGGGCTATGGCGGTGGTCAGCGTCATCAGTTCGGTGATGCCGAGGTCGGCGCGTATGGCTCCTGCGTTCTGGGCTGCGGTGAGCAGGGGAGCGGCGGCTTGTCGCAGGGCGTCGTGCCAGGCCGCGACCTGCGGCGGCTCGGCGTCGGGCGGCCCCTGGTGGGCGGCCATGAACGCCTCGCCGAGGACTCGGCACTCGGTGATGTGGTCGACGATCTCCTGGAGCCAGCCGAGCAGCGCGGTGGCGGGTTCGTGTGCGGCCGCGAGGTCGGTCGCCGCGGCGCAGAGTGCCTGGATCTGCTGGTCGTAGACCGCCTCGATCAGGTCCTGCCTGGTGGGGAAGTGGCGGTAGAGCGTGGCGTTGGCGACCCCGGCGGCCTTGGCGATGTCGTCGAGCGAGGCGTTGACGCCATGGGCGTTGAGCACCGGCTCGGCGGCCGCGAGCAGGCGCTCGTAGTTGCGCCGGGCGTCGGCGCGACGGGCGGGTCGGGAAGGCATGGCCCCATCCTAGTTGCCAACCGGGGACTGCTCCCCGTATCGTCCCTTCCAGGAAACGGGGACTGGTCCCCGTTTTAGGAAAAGGGACTGCCATGACCGAGACCATGGGACCGGCCGCCGTCGTGAGGGCGATGATCATGACCCAGAGCGACGACTTGGAGGCGAGTCTGGAATTCATCGCCCACGACTCGATCGATCAGGGCCGACAGGCCACCCGGGAGGACTGGCGGCGCAAATGGGAGGCCATGCGGGCGGGCTGCCCGGACATGGAGGTGACCGTCGAGCACAGCGTGGAGAACGGCGAGTGGGTCGCCAACCGTTACACCATTCGCGGCACGCACACGGGCGACTTCTTCGGCCAGGCCCCGACCGGTGAACGCTTTGAGATCCACGGGATGGACATGGTCCGGGTACGTGACGGCCGGCTCATAGAGCACTGGGCCTTCGCTGAGCCGCTTCCTTCCCGGCGATAAGACGGCCCGTGCACCAGAGCAGAAGCGACCCCGCGGCGGCGACCCGGCCGGTGGCGCCTTCGGCCGGGTCAGCTGTGTCCGGTCGGTGTCGGCGCGGCTTGTGGGTCGCCGGGTCGGCGTGTGCCGCGAGGGACGCTCAGGCGGCGAGGCCGTGGATGTCGGTGTGGGCGAGGCGGGTGTGGAGGGTGCCGGTGGTGGCGATGGTGTTGTAGTAGGTCTGGCGGCGGCGGGCGGC
>NZ_JOFJ01000031.1 GCF_000718255.1 Spirillospora albida | reverse complement strand
CTTGAGGTCCACACCGAGTACCTGGACCGGCAGCAAGCAGCGTAGATCTGCCCGCAGATCACCATCAGTCAGCTGTCCGGAAAGCGCGGGGCCCCTCAGACTGACCCCGCCGGGGGAGAAGGTCACGGCCGCACGGCGTCCGCGCGGAAGAACGCGTAATGGAACGTCCCGCCCGGACCCGCCGCCGCACGCAGATCGGCGACACCACGGTCGAAATCGGCCGGCGTACTCAGCCCCGCCGCGACCGCCTCGTCCCGCACCGCCCCCACCATCGCCGTGAACGTCCCCAGCGTGAACCCCTCCACCAGCGCCGGACGCGACTCGTCCGCGTACACCGTCACCGGACGCACCCGCACCTCCGCGAACCCCGCGCCCGCGACCAGCGGCCGCAGCCGCCGCCCCACCAGCGCGTCACCCCCCGCCGCGGCCTGCAACCGCACCTGATGCCCGACCGCCGCCCGCGCGTACGCGCTGTCGGGATGGAAGAACGCCGAACCGTGATCCCCCTCGACCACCGTCAGCGTCCCACCCGGCCGCAGCACCCGCCGCAACCCCGCCAGCACCGCCCCCGGATCCCGCAGATGCTCGAGCACGAAGCACACGAACACGTGATCGAACTCCCCGTCACCGAACGGCAGATCCCGCAGATCGGCGCACCGCCACTCCACGTCCGCCCCCGGCACCCGCGCCGCCACCCTCGCACGCGCCTGCTCCAGCGACGCCCCGTCCCGGTCGACCGCCACGATCCGCGCCCCCGGGCTCGACTCCGCCAGATGAACGGTCTGCGCCCCCACCCCGCAGCCCGCCTCCAGCACCCGGCTCCCCGCCGGGTAGGCCGTCCCCGCATGCAGGAGCCCGGCGAGCGCGTCCGCCTGGTCGCCCAGCCGGCGCGCCTCCCGCTCCCCGTACCCGTGCACATATCCGTCACCGACGGTCGCTGTTCCCATGCCGCCCACGATGCCGCCCCAGTGGCCCCACCAGAAGGACCAATCAGTGCCCGCCGAACAGGACCAATCCGGACCTACGGGCGACGCCCCGCCAGCAGCGAACGCGCCTCCAGCAGCACACTCCGCGACTTCGCCCCCCGATCGAACCGACCATGCGAACCACGATCGTCCACATCGTCCAACGGCCGCCACAGATTCCCCGGCCGCCCCGGATCCTCCGGCGCCCCCGTCTGCTGCGCGTCATAACCCGTCCGCGCCAGATACAGATCCAGCAACGCCGGCGCCACCCGCTGCGCCAGCAGCGTCGCCACCGTCGAACCCCCCGCCCAGTACTCCTTGCGGTGCGGACGATCCGCCGCCAGCAGCACCGCCTTCGCCGCCACCTCCGGCTGGTACACCGGCGGCACCGGACGCGCCCGCCACCGCAACCGCGACAGCACCCAGTCGAACTGCGGCGTGTTCACCGCCGGCAACTGCACCATCGTCACCGCCACACCACCGCCCCCATGCAGCAGCTCGCACCGCACCGACTCCGTGAACCCCCGGATCGCCGCCTTCGCCGCACAGTACGCCGACTGCAACGGCACCGACCGGTACGCCAGCGCCGACCCCACCTGCACCACCGCACCCCGCCCCCGCGGCACCATCCGCCGCAGCGCCGCCTGCGTCCCGTGCACCGCCCCCAGATAGCACACCTCCATCACCCGCCGGTACTCGTCCGCCGTCACCTGCAGGCACTCACCGAACGCCGTCGAGAACGCGTTGTTCACCCACACCTCCACCGGCCCGAACTCCGCCTCCGCCAGCGCCGCCGCCTCCTCCACCTGCTCCGGATCCGCGACGTCCGCCACCACCGGCACCGCCAGCCCGCCCAGCCGCCGCACATCGTGCGCCGCCCCGTCCAACCCCGCGGCACCCCGCGCTACCAGCACCACCCGGTCACCCCGCGCCCCGAACGCCCGCGCGACCGCCCGCCCCACACCCGCGCTCGCACCCGTCACCACCACGACACGGCCGGCCATCACCGCCCCCTCTCCGCCGGACCCCGCCCCCGGAGCCACAGCCCACCCCCACCTACCCGCACCCCCCACGCCCATGCGAACCCCACCACCGCCTCAACCCCGGCCCGCGCGCCGCCCGACCACCCCCAGAACCACAGCGACCAGCACGAACGGCACCGCACCCACCGCCATCAACGTTCCCGTACCCGCCCACGCCGACCCCACCGCCCACCCCCCGTACACCGACACCGCCACGACCTCCTGCCCCACACCCGCCAGCGACGTCACCGTCGCCCGCGCCCCATCACCGACCCGCTCCTGCAACCGCGCGTCCGCCGCCACCATCGCCCACCGGAACACCCCGAACGCCACCGCCACCCCCAGCAGACCCACCGGCCGCGCACCCGCCGAACCCACCGCGAGCAGCACCGCACCGGCCCCCAGCAGCGGCGCGAGCCACCGCTCACCCCGCCCGGCCAGGGCACCGCCCACCGCGTCACCGACCGTCACCACCAGCACCAGCAGCGGCACCACCGCAGGCGCCACACCCGTACCCGCCACCTGCAGCGGGACGTACTCGTCCAGCGAGACCATCCCCATCACCGCCACGAGCGCCACCGCGCCCCGCACCCCCGCCGCGGACCGCACCTGCCCCCACCCGCCCCGCAGCACCGCAACGGGGGAGTGCGCCTCATCGCCCGCCCGCCCAGGCGAACGCGTCTCCGGGAACCCCGCCGCGACCACCGCGCACAGCACGCACGCCGCACCCAGCGCCCCGTAACCGCCCACCGCGAGCACCGGCGACGCCACCGCCGACGCCGCCACCACCGCGGCGAGCCCCACCGCCTCGGCGCGCCCCATCACCCGCGCGTACGCGCCCTCGGCGCCCGCCTCCCGCAGCCCCTCGTACACCAGCGCCTGCAACGCGCCCGACCGCAGCGCCGACCCCGCGCCCCACAGCACGAACCCCGCCGCGAACGCCGGATACGACGGAGCGAACGACCACAGCGCGAATCCCGCGCCCGACAGCAGGGGAGCGGCGACCAGCAACCGCCGCCGCGAGAAGACGTCCGCCCACAAGCCCGACGGCACCTCGAGCACGAAGCCCGTCACCGACCAGATCACGAACAGGGAGGAGATCGCGGCGGGGGAGAGCCCGGAGTCGGCGAACAGCACCGAGTACACCGGATACAGAAGGATGAAGTCCTCGAGGAACGCGCAGGCGTACAACCGCCGCGCGAGCCCCGCCTCAGAAGAAGATCAATGTCGCCACGTCATACCCCGACCCTAACCCGCCCCTGCCCACGGCTGCATCCCCATTCACGCTCGCGCAGATCCACAGAGCGACCGTCCCGGTGCGCGAGTGCCGGGACGGGGCCGATTCATCGCCGCTTCCGGCTGCACGAGGGGAGCTCCATGCGGATGCTCCCGTGCTCGACCGCTCTACTTAACATAATGTGCATTATCGACCAACGACTGAACGGCGCGAGAGGGGCACCGTTGGGCGATGAGCTCGCCGAGGCGGACGCGGTCGCAGTAGGCGGACGCGGTCAGGCCGGTGCAGGGTCGTCGTGGTGCCAGGGCAGTCGGACAGGCGTCGCGGTGGGACCGTCGGCGAGGAGGTCGTCCAGAAGGTCCGCCAGACGCAGCGGGTAGACCGGTTCGGGCGCGGCGCGCAACTCGTCCGGCGTCCACCAGCGGTGGCCGGCGATCAGGCGGCGTTCCGCGGCGGTGAAGCCGGTGGTGTCGATGTCGCGGACGGTCGTGCGGTGCAGGAAGAAGTCGTCGCGGAACACGCCCCTCGTCCAGCCGAGGTCGGCGTAGCCGGATGTGACGGCGACGGGAGCGCCGATAGCGGCGGGGTCGACGGTCAGGCCGGTCTCCTCGCGCAGTTCGCGGGCGGCCGCCTCGGCGAGGCTCTCACCTTCGTCGACTCCTCCCCCGGGCGTGATCCAGCAGTGGCCCTGCTCGGGCTTCCCGTGCACGCGGGGCAGGCGGAACAGCAGGATGCCGCCCGCGCCGTCGACGAGCAGCACCCGGGCGGTGCGCCGCCGGTACCGTTCGCGGTCGTCGGGTTGGTGCGCGGAAGCGTCTGCGGGGGCCACGGGGAGATCATCCCCTCTGCCCCGATGGACGGCCAGTGGCCCCGCTGGTGGTTTCATTACTTCTGTCGTGATACAGAACAGAATCCGGCTTCTGGTGGGTTTCGACCATTTTATGCTGTTTTGACGCTCTCTGTAAGGGTTTGGAAGCGGAGGGCGTTGCGGACGGCCGCGCCGCCCGGGTCGTTGTTGAAGTACACGTAGGCGTCGGCGTCCGGGCCGATCCGGCGTGCCCAGGACGCCAGAGCCCGGTCCCCGTACTCCGGCCAGGGGTGCGCGGCGCCCTCGTGGAGCCGGACGTACAGCCATCCGGCCGTCCGCCACAGCGGCGCGATGGGCCGGGAGCGGCGGTCCGCCCAGCACAGGGCCGCGTCGTGCCGCTCGAGGATCGCGCGGACCTCACCGGTCCACCATGAGGGGTGCCGGGGTTCGACGGCCACCCGCACCTCGCGCGGGAACGCCTCCAGGCAGGCGTCGAGGCGTCCGGGCTCGGCGCGGAGGGTGGGTGGGAGCTGCAGCAGGACCGGTCCGAGCCGGTCCCCCAGTCCCCCGGCGGCGGCCATGAGGCGGGCGACGGGTTCGGCGGGGTCGCGGAGCCGTTTCATGTGGGTGAGGAACCGGCTGGCCTTGACCGCCATGACGAATCCGGGCGGGGTGGCGTCCCGCCACCGTTCGAACGTCTCGCGGGAGGGCAGCCGGTAGAAGGCGTTGTTGCTCTCGACGGTGCCGAACGCCTCCGCGTACCGGCCGAGCCAGGAGCGCTGGGGCAGGCCGGGAGGGTAGAGCACGCCGCGCCAGTCGGCGTACTGCCATCCGGACGTGCCGATCCTGATCACGGTGGCCTCCTGTTCGCCGGGGTGCGGGGTCCTACCCGGTGCCCGCTCCCCCGCACGTGCGGCGTGGCGGATTCTGTCGGTGGCGGGTTGTAGCGTGCGGCGGGTGCGTCCGGGTGAGGTTGAGCGGGTCACGGTGGCGGAGAGCGTCGACCGGTATGTGGAGATGGTGCGGGCGAAGAGCGTGACGGGGACGCTGGCGCCGTCGTCGGCCGAGCTGTACGCGCGGGACGCGTTGACGTTCGCGGCGCTGGCGGGGCCTGGCCGGGTGCTGGACGACCTGTCGGGCGGGGACGTCGACGAGGTGCTGCTGCGGTTCGCGCGCAAGCCGGACGGGCGGCGCGCCCGGCCGGAGCCGGCGGTGGCGGGGGTGGCGTCGCAGAGCGCGGCGTCGCAGGCGCGGTTCCGGCGGTCGGTGTCGGCGTTCTTCAGGTACGCGGTGGTGGCGGGGTGGGTGCAGCTGGATCCGATGGCGGCGGTGACGGTGCGTCCGCGGCGGAGGGGCGGGCTGCGGGCGGAGCGGCGGGCCCTGACGGCGGAGCAGGCGGAGGGGCTGCTGGGCGCGGCGCGGGATCTGGCGGCGGGTCCGCCAGGGGGTGCGGTGGCGGGGCGTCGGGCGGATCAGCGGACGGAGCTGCGGGACGGGCTGATCGTGCTGCTGCTGGCGGCGGTGGGTCCGCGGGTGTCGGAGCTGACGCGGGCGGATGTGGAGCACTTCTTCGTCAACGGGGGGACGCGGTACTGGCGGATCTTCGGTAAGGGGGGCCGGACGCGGGATGTGCCGCTGCCGGGTCCGGTGGCGGACGTGCTGGACGCGTATCTGCGGGACGGGCGGCGGCTGCTGGACCGGGGGCGGGAGCCGAAGGCGCTGCTGCTGTCGTGGCGGGGTCGGCGGCTGGCGCGGGGTGATGTGCAGGGTGTGATCGACCGGGTGCTGGCGCGGGTGGAGCCGGAGCGGCGGCGGGGTGTGACCCCGCATGGGCTGCGGCATACGACGGCGACGCATCTGCTCGCGGCGGCGACGGACATGGACGCGGTGCGGCGGGTGCTGGGGCACGCGGATCTGTCGACGCTGGGGCGTTACCGGGATGAGCTGCCGGGTGAGCTGGAGGCGGCGATGCGGGTCCATCCGCTGCTCCCCCCGCCGCGGGCGTGAGCGGTGGCGTTCGCGGGTTCGGTGGTTGTGTCCGGGCAGTTGGATGTGGCGCGGGGCTGGTCACGTCGCGCGGGCGGGGGTTCAGAGGGTGGTGCGGGCGAGGGCGTAGGCCTGGGTGAGGTCGGTGCCCTGGTAGGTGAGGGTGGCGAGGTCGGTGAGGGTGGCGAGGTCGGTGAGGTGGTGGTCGGCGTTGACGGCGACGGTGCGGGTGAGGTGGCGGAAGAGGGGGGCGTCGGACATGGAGTCGCCGTAGGCGGTGCATTGGGTGCGGGTGAGGCCGTGGCGGGTGAGGAGGTCCTCGGTGATGTGGATCTTGTCGTCGGGGGTGAGGATGCCGGCGGGGTCGAGGGGGGCGGTGAAGGGGGGCGGGGGGAAGCGGGAGGCGATGACGTGGTCGAAGCCGAGGTCGAGGAGGTGGTGGGCGAAGAAGTCGGGTGACATGGTGATGACGGCGGAGTGTTCGCCGCGTGCGCGGATGTCGGCGCAGACGTCGGCGATGCCGGTGAGCCAGGGGCCGGTGGTGTAGGCGGTGGCGACGATGGCGGGGGTGAGGTGCCGCCAGAGGCGGTGGATTTCGGCGGAGAAGCCGCGGGTGTCGAGGGTGCCGGCGGAGAAGCGGTTCTCGAGGTCGCGGAGTTCGGGGAGGGTGCCGAGGTGGCGGGCGACTTCGAGGTTGGCGGTGGTGCCGGTGAGGAGGGTGCCGTCCATGTCGAAGATGTGCAGGTGGGTCACAGGGTCTTGAGTGTGGTGGACGGGGAGGGTGGGCGCGAGAGGTTTTTTCGGTTGGTCCTTGAGGTGGATGCGGGGGTTGGGGTGGCTCCGACTTGGGTCGGGGGTGTTTTGGGGTCTCCCGGGTGATGCGGGCGGGGGCGCGGTTTTCTAGGGTTGCGGGATGGATGTTCTGGAGATGCTGAACACGGCGGTTTCGTCGCCGTGGTTCTATCTGGCGTTGTTCGCGGTGGCGGTGCTGGACGGGTTCTTCCCGGTGGTGCCGAGCGAGAGCCTGGTGATCACGGGTGGGGTGTACGCGGCGTCGGGTGAGCCGAGTCTGGTGGCGGTGGTGGTGCTGGCGGCGGGGGGCGCGTTCCTCGGTGATCATGTGTCGTTCATGATGGGGCGGGGTCCGGGGCAGCGGCTGGTGGCGGGTGCGCGGCCGGGGACGCGGCGGGGCGGTGCGGTGGGGTGGGCGCGGGGTGCGCTGGCGGAGCGGGGCGGGCTGGTGCTGGTGGTGGCGCGGTACGTGCCGGGTGGGCGGACGGCGGTGACGGTGACGATGGGTGCGGTGGGGTATCCGCTGCGGTTGTTCTCGTTGTTCGCTGTGCTGGCGGCCGTTTCCTGGGCGGTTTACGGGGCGTTGCTGGGGTTCGTGGGCGGGGCGGTGTTCGAGGAGCGGCCGTTGCTGGGGGTGGCTGTGGGGCTGGGGTTGGCGTTGACGGTGTCGGTGGTGGTGGAGGGTGTGCGGTTCGCTCGGAAGCGGCGTGCGCGGGATGGGGTGATTTCCGGCGGTTGAGGGGTGGGACGTGGAAGGCTCGGGGGTGGTGGTGAACGTAGGGTGAACTTCGGTGGTCCGTCCGGTGTCTGATGTGGTGTGGGCGGGCCGCCTTGATTTCGTGAGGGAGAGCATGCGAGCGCCAGGTTTCAGCGCCGATCTGTATCGGGAGATCACCGAGTTCGCGCATGGGACGCCGTCGTGGGTGCACACGGTGGCGGAGGTCGGGACGGACGCGGGGCTGCTGCTGTTCGGCGTGCTGTTCGTGGCGGGCTGGTGGCGGGCCCGGGGGGCGGACGCGCGGGCGATGGGTCTGGCTTTGGCGGCGCCGTTCGCGATGGTGGCGGCGTATCTGGTGAGCGAGGTGTCGAAGACGTTCATCGAGGAGGAGCGGCCGTGCCGGGCGGTGGCGGGGGCGATGAACATCGCGGCGTGCCCGGCGCAGGGCGACTGGTCGTTCCCGAGCAATCACGCGACGATCGCGGCGGGGTCGGCGGCGGGGATCGTGGTGGCGTGGCGGGCTCTGGCGCCGCTGGTGCTGCCGCTGGCGTTGCTGATGGCGGCGTCGCGGGTGTTCGTGGGGGTGCATTACCCGCATGATGTGGCGGCGGGGTTCGTGGTGGGTGTGGTGGTGGCGCCGGTGGTGGCGCTGCTGCTGATGCGGGTGGCGGCTCCGGTGGTGGACTGGTTGCGGGGTGTGCCGGTGGGTGTGCTGCTGCTGGGGGCGCGTCCGGTGGTGCGGGGGTCTGGTGCGGTGGGTCCTCGGGTGGTGCCGGTGGCGGGGGCGCCGGTGGTTCCGGCGGATGAGGCGGCGGTGACGATGCCGGATGTGATGGGTGGTGTGGTGGGGCGGCATCGGCGTCCCTGATCTGTGTGTTCGTGCTGGTCGGGCCGTTCCGGGGGGTTCCGGGGCGGCCCGTTCGCCGTGCGGGGGCGGGTGGCATGGATCGGTGCGGGGCGGGAAGGGGGCGGTCGTCCGTCCGCTCGGGCGGTCGCGGGGGTGCGCTGGTGAGGGGGCGCGGTATGCGGGTCGTCGTGATCGGGGCCACGGGGAACATCGGGACCAGTACCGTCGGGGCGCTGGCGGAGGATGCGCGGGTGGGGTCGATCGTGGGGGTGTCGCGGCGCGGTCCGGGTGGGGCGGCCGGGGATGTCGGTGGCGGGAGGGTGGAGTGGGTGGAGGCGGACGTCACCGATTCGGATCTGGTGGCGGTGGTGCGGGGCGCGGATGTGGTGGTGCATCTGGCGTGGCTGTTCCAGCCGACGCATCGTCCGGCGGTGACGTGGGACGCGAACGTGATCGGTGGTTCGCGGGTGCTGGCGGCGGTGCGGGAGGCGGGGGTTCCGGCGGTGGTGGTGGCGTCCTCGGTGGGGGCGTACTCCCCCGGTCCGAAGGATCGTGGGGTGGACGAGTCGTGGCCGACGCATGGGTGGCCGGGTGCCGCGTACAGCAGGGAGAAGGCGTATGTGGAGCGGCTGCTGGATGTGTTCGAGGCGGAGTTGCCGGAGCGGCGGGTGGTGCGGTTGCGGCCGGGGTTCGTGTTCCAGCGGGCGGCGGCGGCGGAGCAGCGGCGGTTGTTCGCGGGTCCGCTGCTGCCGGGGCGGCTGGTGCGTCCGGGGGTGATCCGGGTGGTGCCGGACATGCGGGGGCTGCGGTTCCAGGCGTTGCATTCGGCGGATGCGGGGCGGGCGTTCGCCGCGGCGGCGGTCGCGGCGGTGGAGGGGGTGCGGGGGGCGTTCAATGTGGCGGCGGGTCCGGTGGTGGACGCGGCGCTGCTGGCGGGGTTGCTGGACGCGCGTGTGGTGCGGGTGCCGGTGCTGGGGGTGCGGGCGGCGCTGGCGGCGGCGTGGGGGTTGCATCTGGTGGCGGCGTCGCCGGGGTTGCTGGATCTGGCGTTGCGGGTGCCGGTGATGGACACGTCGCGGGCGCGGGAGGTGCTGGGGTGGGAGCCGGAGCATACGTCGGAGGCGGCGTTGCGGGAGTTCCTGGAGGGGTTGCGGGCGGGTGCGGGGGGCGGGACGCCGCCGTTGGCGGCGGAGGCGGGTGGTCGGCTGCGGGCGGGTGAGTTCCGTTCGGGGGTGGGTGTGCGTCCGTGACGGTGGGGAACGGGGAGGCGTACCGATCATTCTTCTGGGAGGTCATCGATGCCGACGATCACTGCTGACCATCTCCATGCCCTGCTGGCCTCTGAGGACCGGGACGCCGCGCTGGTGGTGGTGGGGGGCCGTGCGGAGGTGGTGCCGTCGTCCGGGGAGCGGGCGGAGGATTCCCTGGTGGTCACGACGCGGGGTGCCGTGATCGCGGAGCTGGACGCGGGGGCGAACGATGAGGATCTGGAGTTGCTGGCGCAGCGGCTGGATGTGGCGCTCGACAATCTCGGCGGCTGACGCGTTGTCGTGCGCGGAGCCCGCCGCGGCTGGGCCGCGGCGGGCTCTGCGCTGTCCGGGGCGGGTGGGTCAGGTGGTGCGGGCGCGGCGGCGGTGGCTGGTGTCGCAGAAGGGCTGGGTGCGGCTGCGGCGGCATTGGCAGAGGGCGACGAGGAACCGGTCGGACACGATGGTGCGGCCGTCGTCGAGTTCGATCTCGACGGGTCCTTCGATGAGGAGGGGGCCGCCGGGGATGATGCGGACGCGCCGGGGCGGGCGGGTGGTGTCGTCGGGGGCGGTGCCGTGTGCCGGTTCGGGTGCGGGGTCAGGCGGCGTGGCGGGCATCGCGGGTCTCCTCCCCTGCGGCGGTCATGTCGGCGCGGACGGCGACGAGTTCCTCGCAGTGCTGGCCGGTGCGCAGGACGCCGCGGGCGCGGAGGGCGGCGGCGCGGCGGCGCATGACGGGGCCGAAGGGTTCGCGGTGGCGGGCGACGACGGTGGCGCGCATTCCGGCGCGGTGGAGGGACAGCAGGGTGGCGTCGACGCCGTTGAGGGCGGAGTGGACGAGCAGCAGGGTGCCGTGGGGGGTGAGGAAGTCGCGGGCGCGGCCGCAGATGCGGTCGAGGATGGCGCGGCCGTCGGGTCCGCCTTCCCAGGCGCGGGCGGCGCCGCGGACGGTGCCGGTGGCGGGGTCGGGGTCGCCGGGGACGTAGGGCGGGTTGGCGATGATGAGGTCGAAGGTCTCGCCTTCGACGGGGGTGAAGAGGTCGCCGCGCAGGACGCGGATGGGCAGGCGGTTGGCGCGTGCGTTGAGGCGTGCGGTGAGGACGGCGCGGGCGGCGACGTCGATGGCGGTGACGTGGGCGGCGCCGGCTCGTGCGGCGGTGACGGCGAGGGCGCCGGTTCCGGTTCCGAGTTCGAGGACGCGGGCGCCGGGTGGGACGGTGTCGCGGACGGTGGTGGCGAGGAGGGCGGTGTCGGCCTGGGGCCGGTAGACGCCTGGTGGGCGGAGCAGCATCTGGGTGTCACCTTCCTGCCTGCGGGCTGAGCCGGACGGGTTCGTGGTCGCTCACGGGTTCGTGGGCGGGTTCGGGTGGGGGGTCGGTGGGGTGGTGGAGGGGGCGGCGCAGTGAGGTGCGGCCGGTGTCCCAGTGGTCGAGGAGGTGGGCGGCGAGGCGGTCTTCGAGGAGGGTGGTGGCCTGGACGCCGAAGACGATGTCTGCGTCGAGGTGGGGTTCGTCGGTGCGGAGGGCGCCGATGACGTCGTGGCGGAGGACCTGTTCGTGGACGGCGTCGGCCTCGATGTGCTCGGTGTAGAAGAGGCGGGCGCGGGGGCCTGCGCCGAGGCGGTGGAGGGCGGCGGCCATGCGGCGGGCGGCGGGGGCGGTGGTGATCTCGGCGGCGGCGAAGTGGCCGGCCATGGCGCCGCGGAGGGTCCGGCGGATGCCGAACAGGGTCATCATCGTGACGGTGGCGAGGGTGGGGGCGGGGGCGGCGTCGACGTAGGCGCCGTAGCGGGTGTCGAGGCCGAGGTCGTCGAGGAGGTCGGCGTAGAGGGCGGAGTGGAGGCGTTCGGGGCGTCCGGCGCCGTATTCGTCGTTCTCGACGGCGGCGAGGGCGGTCTTGGCGCGGCCGTGGAGGCGGGGCAGGAGGAAGGCGTGGGGGTCGGCTTCCTTGAGGTGGTAGACGGAGCGGTGGGCGGCGTATTCGCGGAGTTGCCAGAGGTGGCCGTGGTCGCGGAGGTGGTGGGTGGGGCCGCGGGTGCCGGGGTGTTCGGTGAGGAGGTCGTCGAGGGTGGTGGTGACGTCGTCGCCGCCGGGGACGGAGTCGCGCAGGTGGGCGAGGTAGGCGTCCTCCATGGCGTGGCGGAGGCGGTGGAGGGCGGGGTCCCATTCCCAGTCGGGGTGGACGTCGCGGTAGCCGCGGTAGTGGAGTTCCTGGCAGGTGTGGAGGGCGAGCTGGAGGTCGTCGCCGGCGGGGTCGGCGGCGGTGATGTCGCGGTCGCCGGGGAGGGGGCGGCCGGTGGGGGGCGGGGTGCTCCGCAGGGTCTGCACCACGGCCTGCGACAGCACCCCGCGCGGCGCGGGCAGCGCGGGCACGGCCGCCCGGCCGGTCACCGGGATCTCCCGTTCGTCGATCATGGTTCCTCCGTGGTGCGTGTGTCGTCCGGCTGCGGTACCCGTTCACATGCGCCCCATTCGTCCTGATCGTCCCCTTGTTTCTCTGGTGTTCCGGTGAGGGTGCCGTCCGCGGTGTGGCGGGCCAGTTCGCCGACGGCGGCGGGCAGGCCGGCGCGGGCGGCGCGGCGCTGCCGGTCGGCGCCGGTCCCGGCGCGGCGGACCGCGGCGGCCAGGTCCCGGACCTCGGTGAGGTCGCCGGTGTCCTCCAGGGCGGGCGCGATCAGCTCCAGGAGCAGGCCGAACAGGTCCCAGGCGGGGAGGGTGCGGCCGGTGCGGGGGTCGAGGGCCGGGCCGTCCATGCCGTGCCGGGCGGCGGTCCACAGGGCCGCCGCGCACAGCTGCGGGTCCGCCGGGTCGGCCTCCCGGCCGGCGGCGAGGGAGGTGAGCGCGGTGCGGACCAGGCCGCGGGTGAGGGCGGCCTGCAGGACGGCCTCGTCGGCGGTGGCGGCGGCGTCGGCCGCGCGCACCTCCACCGTCGGCAGGTGCGGGGAGGGGCGCGCCAGCCAGAACGTCATCGTGGCGTCGACGAGGACGCCGGCGTCGACGAGCGCGGCGACGCGGCGGTCGTGGTCGGCGGCGGACGCGCACCACGGCGGGACGCCCCCGCCGGGAAAGCGGGTGATCTCCAGCATGCGGTGGGCGGCGTGGCCGGTGTCGCGGCCCCGGGCGAACGGGGAGTTCACGGTGATCGCCAGGAGCGCCGGCAGCCACGGCCGCAGATGGCCGACGACCGCGACGGCGAGGTCTCCCCCGCCCGGGACGCCGATGTGGACGTGGCAGCCGGACGCCTGGTAGCCGTCCAGGAGGGTGCCGTACGCGGCGGCCATGCGGGCGAACCGGTCGCCGGGGGTGAAGGGCGGGGACGGGCCGTCCATCGGCGGGGTGCCCGACGACAGCAGCGCGAGCCCTTCCGCGCGGGCGGCTCCGGCGAGGCGGGCGCGGCCGTGGCGGAGCTGGGCGCGCAGTCCGGCCAGGGTGCGGCAGACGCCGGTGGCGGCCTCGACCTGGGTGGTGGGCAGCTCGGGGTGGAATCCGCCGCCGGTGCCCGCCCACCGGTGCTCACCGGCCCGCTGCAGGACGGCGCCCGCGGCGGGCGCGGTCCGGCCGGTCACCGGGTCGACGAGGAGGAATTCCTCCTCAACGCCCATCGTCGTCCCGGGTGAGGGCTCCGGTTCCATTCCGCGTCCCCTTTTTTCCGACGGTTTGCAGATCGTTTCCGGGGAGGGATGCCCACACCGCGGGCCTCCTCCCCTGCGGGACGGGCGGGTCTGTCGCATCCGGCCCGCGCACGCGGTCCGCGCTTCGCCGACCGGGGGCGCGGCCTGCCTGCGCGGGGGGCGGGGCGGTTCAGACGGGGACTTCGATGTGGCCCGTGGCGCCGTGGATCAGGGCGGCGCGGCCCGCGGTGACCTCGGCCGCCCATGCCCCGAACGCGTCGAGGTCGCCGACGGGGACGGTGACGTCCGCGTCGACGCCGGCGCCGTAGCGGACGTCGGCGGGGTGGAGGCCGCGGCCGTGGAGGGCGGCGAGGAACCGTCCGGCGTCGGCGTGCGCGACGCTCACGGTCACGGTGACCACGGGCCGCAGTTCCACGACCCCGACGGCGTCGACGGTGTCGGAGACGGCCTGCGCGTAGGCGCGGACGAGCCCGCCCGCGCCGAGCTTGACGCCGCCGAAGTGGCGGGTGACGACGGCGGCGGTGCCGGTGAGGCCGCGGCGCAGCAGGACCTCCAGCATCGGGATGCCGGCGGTCCCGGCCGGTTCCCCGTCGTCGCTGCTCTTGCTGATCTCGCCGTGCTCCCCGACCACGTAGGCGGAGCAGTTGTGGGTGGCGTCGCGGTGGGCGCGGCGGTGCGCGGAGAGGAACGCGACGGCGTCGGCCTCGGAGGGGGTGCGGGCGAGGGTGCAGATGAAGCGGGACTTGCGGATCTCCAGTTCGCGGGTCCCGCCCGTCCTGATGGTGCGCATGGCGTCCCCGAGTGTAATGGCGCCGTTCAGCGGACCTCGGGCCTGCATGCGCCGAGCCCGGCCCGCTCCCGCTGGGACCGGAGGATGCCCCGGCCCGCTTCGCGGCCCGTCCGGCCGGGGGTGCGTCAGCCCTTCGGGTGGGGCCAGGGGCCGGGACGGCACCCGTACAGGGACTTGGTCTGCTGCACCATCACCGGCGCGACGCGGCCCGGTCCGGGGCAGGTGCGGTGCCCGTGGCCGAGGGCGTGCCCGACCTCGTGGTTGATGAGGTATTCGCGGTAGGAGGCGAGGTCGCGGCCGTAGGTGGCGGCGCCCTGCAGGTACCGGCGGGCGTTGATGACCGACCGGCTCCCGGCGCGGCAGGACAGCTGCCCGCCCGTGATGAGGGGGGCGCACATCCGGTCGGTGAGGGCGGGGCTGGACAGCGCGACGCGGAACCGGACGGGTCCGCGGCTCACGCGGACGAACCGCATCCGGCCGCCGTGGCCCCAGCCGCGCGGGTCGTTGAGGACGCGGTGGACCTGCGCGGCGAACTCGGCGCCGGTCATCGGCAGGCCCCGCTCGACCTCGACCATGTAGCGGACGATGGCGCCGCGGGTCCCGGGGGGTGCGGCGGCGGTGGTGCGGACGACGGTGTAGCGGCCGGCGGCGGCGCGGGGCGAGCGGATGCGGGGCGGTTGCCTGCGTCCGTTCACCAGGACGCCCGCGACGGGACGGCGGGGGGCGGCGGCGGGCCGTCGCGGCGCGGAGGCCGGGGCGCCCGCGCGGGGCGGGGACGCCCCCGGGGACGATGCCGGGTCGCCGCCGCGGAGGGTGAGGGCGGCGGCGGTCGCGGCGGTGAGGGCCGCGGCGGCGCCGGCGGCGATCCACGCCGCCCTGCGGCCCCTCCCCCGGCGTCCCGGCGGGCGGGGTCCGGGGGCGGCGGGTGCGGGCGGCTGGTGTGGTGGGTGCACGATGCTCCGGGACAGGTGGCGAGTATGGGACCGGGACGCGCACGCGGCCGCCCTGCGGCGGTCCACCGGGCGGGGACCTTCCCCGGCCGGGCCGGGTGATGCGGCGCGGGCGGGTCAGATGTGGTCGATGAGGTCGGCGATCGAGCCGATGACGCGGTGCGGCCGGTACGGGAACCGTTCGACGTCGGCTTCGCGGGTGACGCCGGTCAGGACCAGGATCGTCTCCAGGCCGGCCTCGACGCCGGCGACGATGTCGGTGTCCATCCGGTCGCCGATCATCGCGGTGCACTCGCTGTGCCCGCCGACGACGTTCAGCGCGGTCCGCATCATCAGCGGGTTCGGTTTCCCGACGAAGTAGGGCGCGACCCCGGTCGCGCGGGTGATCATGGCGGCGACGGCGCCGCACGCCGGCAGGGACCCCTCGGGGGACGGGCCGACGGGGTCGGGGTTGGTCGCGACGAAGCGGGCGCCGCCCTCGATGAACCGGATCGCGTTGGTGATCTGGGAGAAGCTGTAGGTGCGGGTCTCCCCCAGCACGACGTACTCGGGTTTCAGGTCGGTGAGGATGAACCCGGCCTCGTGCAGCGCGGTGGTCAGGCCGGCCTCGCCGATCACGTAGGCGGTGCCGCCGGGCCGCTGGTCGGCGAGGAACCGGGCGGTGGCCAGCGCGGACGTCCAGATGAACTCGGCCGGGACGGTCAGGCCCAGGGCGGCGAGCCGGGCGGACAGGTCGCGGCGCGTGTAGATCGAGTTGTTGGTCAGGACGAGGAACGGCTTGCCGGACGCGTCGAGCCGGCGGACGAACTCGTCGGCGCCGGGGACGGGGCGGCCCTCGTGGACCAGGACGCCGTCCATGTCCGACAACCAGTACTCGATCGGCTTACGGTCGGTCATGGGCCCATTGTCGCAGGTGAAGATCACCGGGGTGGACGGGGCGGGGGCCCGGCCGTTGACCGCGGTGTGATGTGGTTCATATGGTGCGGGTGTGCGGAGCGTCGCGGAGGTCCGCGCGGTCATGACCGCGCCGGGTGAGCTGTTCGAGATGGACGAGGCCGACATCCGGGGCGTCCGGACGCGGGTGTGGAAGCACGCGCCGGGCACGCTCCGCGACATCCTGGAGATGTCGCGGGGGTACGGTGACGCGCCGTTCCTGGTGTACGGCGACGACCGGGTGGGTTCGCCGAGCACCACGCGCGGGCGGCGGCGTTCGCGCGCGTGCTGGCCGGCCGGTTCGGGGTGGTGAAGGGCGACCGGGTCGCGATCGCGATGCGCAACTACCCGGAGTGGTCGGTGGCGTTCTTCGGCGCCGCGGCGGCGGGCGCGGTGGTGGTGCCGCTGAACGCGTGGTGGACGGCGGCGGAGCTGGAGTTCGGGCTGGCCGACAGCGGCGCGAAGGTCGTCGTCGCCGACGCCGAGCGCGCGGAGCGGCTCGCCGGGGCCGCCGCCGCGCTCGGCGCGGCGATGCTGGTGGCGCGCGCGGGCGGGACGCCGCTGCCGGCCGGCGCCGAGCCGTTCGAGGGGCCCGGCCGGGACGCCGACGCCGGGGGTGGGCTGCCCGATGTGCCGCTGGACCCGGAGGACGACGCGACGATCTTCTACACGTCTGGGACGACGGGACGCCCCAAGGGCGCCCTCGGCACGCACCGCAACATCGCCGGGAACCCCCTCAGCCTCGCCTACGGGCTGCTGTCGGCGGCCGTCCGGGCGGGCGGCGACCCCGCGGAACTCGCGGTGCCGCAGCGGCGGGTGACGCTGCTGAGCGTGCCGTTCTTCCACGCGACCGGCTGCCATTCGGTGCTGGTGACCAGCGCGCTGCAGGGCGCCACGGTCGTCCTGATGCACAAGTGGGATCCGGAGCGGGCGCTGGAGCTGATCGAGCGGGAGCGGGTCACCGGGTTCGGGGGGGTCCCGGCGATGGCGTGGCAGGTGCTGGAGTCGCCGCGGTTCGCCGAGTTCGACACCTCCAGCCTGACGGGGGTGAGCTACGGGGGCGCTCCGGCGCCGCCCGCGCTGGTGGAGCGGATCGGGGAGCTGCTGCCGGGCCGGGTCCCCGGCAACGGGTACGGGCTGACCGAGACGTCGTCGGTCACCACCTACAACGGCGGGGTGAATTACCTGGAGCGGCCCGACAGCGTCGGCCCGCCCGTCGCGGTCTGCGACGTGAGGGTCTGCGGCCCCGGCGGGGAGGAGCTCCCGGCCGGGCAGGTCGGCGAACTGTGGATCAGGGGGCCGAACGTCATCAAGGGCTACTGGAACCGCCCGCGGGACACCGCGGCCGCGTTCACCGGCGGCTGGTTCCGGTCCGGGGACCTCGCCCGCGTCGACGCCGACGGGTTCGTCTACATCGTGGACCGCGCGAAGGACATGCTGATCCGCGGCGGGGAGAACGTGTACTGCGCGGAGGTCGAGGCGGCCCTGTACGAGCATCCGGACGTGACCGACTGCGCGGTGATCGGCGTCCCGGACCGGGTGCTGGGCGAGGAGGTCGGCGCGGTGGTGCGGCTGCGTCCGGGCGCGGACGCGACGGCGGACGATCTGCGGGGGTTCCTGCGGGGCCGGATCGCGGCGTTCAAGATCCCCTCCCGGGTGTGGTTCCGCGACACCGACCTGCCCCGCAACCCCGGCGGGAAGCTGCTGAAGACCCGCCTGCGCGAGGAGCTCCTCGGCCCCTGAAACGGCGCCGCCCCCGGGTCCCCGGCCGGGAGGGCCGGGGACCCGGGGGCGGGACGGTCCCGGGGGGTGCCGTTCAGACGTTGACGCCGAAGTCGGACGCGATGCCCGACAGGCCCGACGCGTAGCCCTGCCCGACGGCGCGGAACTTCCACTCGGCGCCGTTGCGGTACAGCTCCCCGAACACCATGGCGGTCTCGGTGGAGGCGTCCTCCGACAGGTCGTAGCGGGTGATCTCGTTGTTGTCGGCCTGGTTCACCACGCGGATGAACGCGTTGCGGACCTGCCCGAAGCTCTGCTGCCGCCCGTCGGCGTCGTAGATCGACACCGGGAACACGATCTTGGCGACCTCGGCGGGGACGCCGGCGAGGTTCACCTTGATCTGCTCGTCGTCGCCCTCGCCCTCACCGGTGAGGTTGTCACCGGTGTGCTCGACGGAGCCGTCGGGGCTCTTGAGGTTGTTGAAGAACACGAAATGCTGGTCGGACACGACCTTGTTCTCCGCCGTGCACAGCAGCGCGCTGGCGTCGAGGTCGAAATCGGTCCCGGTCGTGGTCCGCACGTCCCAGCCCAGCCCCACCACGACGGCGGTCAGCCCGGGAGCCTCCTTGGTCAGCGAGACGTTGCCGCCCTTGCTCAGACTGACGCCCACGGTGTCTACCTCCGGTGTCCGCGCGCGGATGCGGGTCACCCGCGCGTTCTGTTACGTGAACGGAAGCCATCCTGCCCTGGTTCCACCCGCCGCGCGGGGAAACGCGCCGTCCGGCGCGCCGGGTTCCCGCCGATCCCGGCGCGTCCGGGGACGGGGTCAGGGGGCGAGGGCGGCGGCGGGCGCGGCGATGCCGGGCGGCAGGTCGAGGCCGGCGGCGAGCGCGGCGGTGTGCGGGGCGAGGGCGTCGCACAGCCGGCCGCGGGCCGCCGCGGCGGCGTCCAGGAACCCGGGCTCCGCGATCCCCTCGTCCAGGAGGACGGCCGCGGCGTGCGCGAGCCGGTTCACCGCGTGCAGCCGCAGGACGCCGCCGAGGGGCCCCTCGGCGGGCTCGCCGGCGGGCAGGGCGGCCGCGACGATCTCCAGGACGGCCCGGTCGGCGTACGCGGTCGCGGCGCGGGCCGCGAGCGGCAGGTGCGCGTTCCACGCGGTGAACGGGTCGGCGCCCGCCTGCCGGGCGGCCGAGATCCGGGCGGCGAGGCGGTCGCGGAGGCGCCGTTCGGCGGTGCGGGCGAGGTACAGCCACGCCGCGGGGGTGTCGAGGATCGTCTCGGGTGGCCGGCCGGGCGGGGGGCCGGGGTCGGGCGGGGTGTAGCGGTCGAGGGCGGCCATGGCGCGGGCGGTGTCGTAGGCGATGAGGTCGTTGTCGCCGCCGGCGCTCTGGTAGGCGTGGGCGAGGCCCCGGTAGGCGTTGAGGCGGTCGTCGGCGGCGAAGCCGGGCGCGCCGCTGTGGACGCGGCAGGCGGTCACGGTCCGCTGCGCCTGGGCGGTGGCGGCGGCCTTCAGCAGCGTGAGGTCACGGTCGACCGCCGACCAGGGCGCCCACGCCGCCGTCCCGTCGCCCTGCGCGGGTGCGGGGGTGGTGCCGGGTGCGGGGGTGGCGGGGGTCTGGACGTGGGCGGCCACGGCGGTGAGGGCGTAGGCGTCGGCGAGGGCGCCGAGGACGGCCTCGCGCTGGTTGCGGTAGTCGGTGAGGGGGCGGCGGGGCGCGAGGCGGCCGAGGGTGGTGCGCCCGGTGGAGTGGGCGGTGAGGATCCCGGCGGACGCGCGGGTGATCGCGGCGGCCATCGAGATGATCGCGCGCCAGACGGTCGGGCCGGTCCGCATGGTGCGGGTGAGGCGGGCGGCCGGGGAGCCGGCGGGGTCGTGGAACGTCCCGGCGGGGGTGAGGTCCGCGCCGTCGGCCAGCCACGCCTCGCGGGGGACGCGGACGCCGTCGAGGTGGACGGCGGCGTAGTCGACGCGGAGCCCGCTCGTCTCGGGGGCGGGGACGATCCGGACGCCGTCGGCGGGGCGGCCGGTGGCGTCGCGGAGCGGGACGATGAACACGAACACGCCGTGCTCGGCGCCGCCGTGCCCGTCCGGCCCGTGGACGAGGGTCGCGTAGACGGCGGCGGTCTTGGGCAGGGCGGGGTGGCCGGTGCTGGTGGGGAATTTCGCGGCGCCGGGGTCGGGGGTGGTGAGGGTGAATCCGCCGGTGGCGGGGTCGTGGCGGGCGAGGGTGCGGGGTGACAGGTGGCTGTTGCTGCGGCCGAGTTCGGTCATCAGCAGGGTCCCGAAGGTGTCGAAGCGCTCCAGGGCGGTGCGGGCGGCCCGGGGTGCCCGCGGTCCGCCGAGCCGCAGGATGGGCGCGAGGGTGAGGGTGTAGTGCAGCAGCATGACGTGGAAGAGGGCGGGGTCGGCGATCGCGGCGCGGTCCAGCAGGCGGCAGAGGGCGGGCGGGTCGTCCAGGAGCCGTGCGGCGGGCGGGGCGGCGAGGCCGGTGTGCCGGAGCCGCCGGTAGGTGAGGAGGTGCCGGTCGGCGGTGGTGAGCCCGCCGGGGACGGTGCCGTGGCCCGGGGGGACGGCGGCGTCGATCCGGGCGCGGGTCTTGTCGTCGGTGAGGGCGCCGCGGGTGAACCGGATCAGGGCGGTGCGGTCGTCGCCGGTCATGGGCGGGTCTCCTGCCTGGTGGTGCGGGGGCGCCGCATGGGGGTGAGGGTGCGGGCGCCGGGGAGGGTGAGGCGGGCGCACTGGGTGAGGGCGGCGCCGGCGCCGGCCTCGGCGAACAGGGTGGCGCCGGCGGCGCGGACGGCGCGCAGGGCGTCGGGGAGCCGGACGGGCCGGACGATGCAGTCGGCGAGGGCGCGGTGCAGGTCGTCGTCGTCGTGGTAGGCGCGGCCCCGCACCGGGGAGTGGACCTCGACCTCCAGGGGGCGCTGCGGGACGTCCCGGACGCGCCGGTACCAGATGTCGTCGACGCCGGTGAGGGCCGGGTGGTGCGACAGGTAGGGCACGGCGAGGCGGACGGCGCGGACGCCGCGGCGGCGGGCGGTGTCCAGGACGTCCTCCAGGGCGGGGACGGGGCCGGAGACGAGGGTGGCGGCGGGGGCGTTCACGCCGGCGATGACGACGTCGGGGGCGTCGGCGTCCTTGACGCAGGCGAGGGTGTCGTCCTCGCCGGCCTCCAGCAGGCCCATGCCGCCGGCGGCGGCGTGGCGGGTCAGGACGTCGACGAGGTGGACGGCCATGCGGGCGCCGTCGGGGACGCCGAACGCGCCCGCGCACACGAGGGCGGCCAGTTCCCCGAAGCTCTGACCGACGGCGTAGGAGGGGTGGATCCCGGCGGTCCGCAGTGCCCGGTCGGTGGCGACGGACGCGGCGTATCCCGACAGCTGAGCGACGCCGGGGGTGCGGGCGGCCGCGGCGGGGTAGGCGGCGGGGTCGTCGAGCAGGAGGGTGCGCAGGGACGGCCATCCGGTGCGGGGCAGTCCTTCCTGGACGGCGTCGACGGCGTCGGCGGCGGCGCGGCCGGCGGCGGGCCCGAGCGCGGTGAGGGCCCGCAGGTCGGGGGCGGTCGCGGCGCCGGTGCCGGCGAACAGGAACGCGCAGGCGTCGCCGGGGCGCGGGACGGGTGGCCGGGTGGTGGAGGGCACGACGGGTCTCCTTACGTGTGCGGAGGGTGCCGGTCTCCCGATCCTGCTGCGGGCGGTGGGGGCGGGGGGATAGCCGGTGCCGCCAGCATGGGATGTCCGAAGGTGTCCGGATCGGGCCGCCGGGGGCGACTTTGGTCGACGGGCGGTCGCCCTTCGGCGGTTGGGCGGGGCGGGCGGCGCCGGGACACTCGGTCGGTATGGGTTGGGGACTCGCACGATTCGCGGTTGCCGGGGACGGGGCGGGGCGGGGCCGCTGGACGCTCGTCCATGAGGGCCGCCGCCTGGAGGTGGAGACGCGGCGGGAGGGCCGGGGGCGGGTCGCCGCCCTGTTCGTGGACGGTGAGGTGGTGCGGGAGCGGTCGTTCCCGCTGATCGCGCTCCCCCGGACCGGACTCCGCTGGGGCGACCGGACGGTCCGTGTGGTGTTCGGCCCGCTGGGTCTTCTCGACGGCGAGGCGGCCGGGTGCGTCCTGCTTCCCCCTCCCGGGACACCGCCGTCCCAGGGCACCGCGGCCGGAGGCGGGGAGGACGACGCGCCGGGCGATGCGGGCGCGGGCGATGCGGGCGCGGGCGGTGATGGGGCTCGGGGGCCGGGTGCCGGTCATGTGGCCGCGGGGTCGACCGGTGTGATGGGTGTGATGGGGAAGAAGGTGCGGGGGGTGGGGTTCGTGCCGCCGGCGGGGTCGCGGGCGGGGCGGCGGGAGGCGTGGGCGGCGGCGCATCCGGGGCTGTACGCGTCGCGGCATGTGGTGGTGGCGGTGGCGCGGGTGCTGGTGCCGCTGCTGGGCCTGGGGGCGTTGCTGCGGGTGCTGATCCCGCGGGTGGACTGGCCGGAGGTGCCGTGGCCGGAGGTGGATCGGCCGGATCTGCCGCCGATCCCGTGGCCGGACCTGCCGCTGCCGGACCTGCCGGACGTGGGGGTTCCGCCGTGGGTGGGGGCGGTGCTGGCGACGGTGAAGTGGTGGATGCCGGTGGTGGTCGCGGTGGGGGTGGCGGTGTCGGAGGCGCGGCGCCGCAGGGCGGCCGCGGCGGCGTCAGCCGCTCAGCAGCGCGAACAGGCCGGCGCAGGTGAGGGCGACCATGACGGCGGCGACGGGCAGCTGGCCGAGGAGGGGCCGGCGGGGCGGGCCGTGCGGGGGGACGGGGCGCAGGGCGAGGTCGTGCGCGGCGATCGTCCCGGCGATGTGGCCGAGGACGATCGCGTTGACCTGGACTTGCGCGGTGAGGGTGGGTCCGGCGAGGTCGTGGTCGACGCGGTTGCCGGCGGTGCCGAAGAGGTCCAGTCCGGTGCCGAAGGGGTCGCCGGCGAGGATGAACGTCATCTGCCCCTCCAGGAGCAGGAACGAGAAGTAGTGCGCGATGGTGTAGCCGAGCGCGATCGGTAGGAGGGTCGCGGCGAACCGGGCGGGCTGGGCGGCGGCGCCGGTGCCGGCGAGGCGCCCGGAGGCGCGCAGGGCGGTGACGTAGAGGGCGGTGACGGCGGCGATCGCGGCGGCGAGGCCGAGGGTGGCGGCGGTGACGCTGCCGGGGTCGGTGTGGTCGCGCCAGTAGGTGGTGCGGGTGATGCCGTCGAAGCCGGTGGAGCCGATGAGGACGCAGGCGAGGGCGGTGAGGCCGGGTTCGGGGGTGCCGGAGGCGATGCCGGTGAGGGGGGGCCGCAGGACCAGGGCGCCGTCGGGGCGGCGGCCGAGGGGCGACAGGCGGGCCAGCAGCGAGGAGTAGGCCTCGAATCCGTCGCCGCGGGTGAACCAGTCGCGGCCGTAGCGGTGCGCGAGGGCGAGGTTCACGGCGGTGTAGCCGCAGATGGCGGCGCCGACGAGGCGGGGGTCGGAGCGGTGCGGGGCGGCGAGCTCGAGCCAGACGAACGCGGTGAGCCAGGCCGCGGCGGGCAGGTATCCGAGGCGGGGCGGGAGGGGGCGGCGCCCGGCGGGGTCGGTGCGGGTGGCGCGGCACAGGGCGGCGTGGAGGGTCCGCAGGGGGTTGACGCGCCGCCAGACGGGGCCGAGGAGGACGCTGGCGGGGACGAGCCCGACCCAGAACGTGACGTACAGGGCCCAGGGGGCGAGGTTGCGGCGGTCGGTGGCGGGTCCGAGGAACGCGGCGGCGGCGACGAGGGCCGTGGCGGCGAGGGCGGCGGCGCGTCCGGTGGCGGTGAGGGCCGGGGAGTCGAGGAGGAGGGCGAGGCGGGGCGGGAGGGGGCGGCCGGCGGCGGGGTTCAGGCGGGGCCGTTTCCACGCGGCGGTGAGGACGAGGAAGGACGCGGCGACGGCGATGCCGCCGCCGGCGATCGCGGCGACGGCGTCGAGGGGGAGGTCGGTGCGGCCGCCGAGGCCGTGGGCCAGGATGTCGGGCCCGGGGGCGGGGGCGCCGTGGGCGGGGACCGGGGGGCGGG
>NZ_JOFJ01000030.1 GCF_000718255.1 Spirillospora albida | reverse complement strand
GACACGCCTGTGCCAGCGCATCTGCGCACTCAACGCCGCCATCTGGCACAACTGGCTCATCGACGCCCCGGTCAAGCGATCACTGATCGCCTACGACCATTGACCAGCACCAACATTTCCCATCAACGATCTAGCCGTGTATGGCCGGATCTGGCGATGACGCTAGACGACCTTAGATTCGCCGACCGTTGACGCCGCTTGGCTTTTATACGGCTGGCTAGGGAATTCGCAATACAGAAGTAGAGGGCGGCAGAGAGGCCGGGGCCGCTCGGCCGGCGCGGACATGGACGGCGCGGACCGTCCGGTCGCGTTCCGCGGTCGAGACGGCGAACACGACCTCGGTGTCGGTCCCGTCGAGACGTGCCGGGTAGACGACGAACCGCCAGCAGCCCTCGCGCCAGGCGTCCAGCGGCGCGGCACCGGTGACGGCTCCCTCGAGCGCCGCCCACGCCGCGCTGGCGTGCAGGGTCGCGAGCGTCTCGGTGAGCGGGGCGCGGCGCCGCTCGCACGGGACCCACGGCCGGACGCGCCGCCGCCGATGGCGTCCGACGAGTTCGGAGAGTTCCGGGGACAGCGCCGCGAACAGCGCGACCTCCGCCGTGAACATCAGCCCGACGAGGAATCTCGCCTGGCCGAGGACGTCGATGCCCGCGAGGGGCGCGCCGAGCGCGGCGATCGCCGCGCCGGTGAGCAGCGCGGCCCGCACCACGCTGCGGTGGCCGACGCGCTCGCCGCTGAGTCCGCCGAAGCAGCCGCACCCGGCGTCCGGCCTGCGCACCCGCAGCTCCCCCACGACCCATGTCGCCGCCGCGAAGACCACCGCCGCCACCAGCCGCACCGACGGGTGGGGGGTGAGGAGCAGCGCGAGCCCGAGCGCTCCCTCGGCGAGGCCGAGTGCGACGGTCGCCTCGCGCGTGCGCCGGACCGCCGGGACGGGGACGCCGTGCACCTCGTCCGGGGCGGGCGCCTCCCGCACCGTCAGCTTCGCCAGGGACGCCGCCAGCAGGACGGCCGCCAGCAGCAGCACCTGCGCGTTCATGAACGCCGTCACCATCGGACGGCGCTCCCCCGCATGAGGGACCCGCCGACATCCGGGCGGACCAGGGCGTTGAAGCAGCCCGTCTCCAGATCACCGCCGAGCGCGGCGAACGCGGCGGGCGTCAGCTCGGCCAGCCGGCCGCGCGGCGACACGCCGCACTCCACGCACCGGTCGCAGTAGCGCGCGGCGACGCAGCCGCACTCGACGACGATGGCCGTGGCGGTACGAAGACCGCACCGGTTGTGGACGGTGATCTCACTTCCGAGCGACAGCGCCGGGAACGGGACGCAGCCGGACGGGGCGTCGGCGCACCCGCCGCCGGTCTCGGCGTCGACGGCCGGATAGGCGGCCCCGCCGTCCGTGAGCAGCGGGAACTCCCGCCACGTCGGCGACTCCTCCGCTTCGGCGCGCTCATCCCACCCGGGACCGGGCACGTCCCCCGTGTCGAGCAGGGAGAGCAGGCTCTCGTGCGCCTCACGTCCCGTGACGGGTGGCGGGGCGAGTTGTGCGAGGCGCGCGCGGGGCGGGAGGACGTCGGCGGTGTAGGGCCAGGTGTCCTCATAGAGCCCCCTTCGGCGCGGCGGGGGGGCGGAGGCGCCGCCCCACCAGGTCACCGTGCCGTGCAGGACGGGCGGGACGGGGGCCGCCGGATCCGGGGCGGCCAGGTCGTCGGCGCGGTGGCCCGGCTGGGGCGTGCCCGGACGCACGGCTCGCGGGCCGTCGGGAGAGCCGACGCAGATGACGTCGATGAGGTAGCCGGGCTCCATGCGGGGGTGCCGGACCAGCAGGGGCTCGAGGACCTGTGGCGGGACGGCCACATGGGCGCGGCCCCGGTGGGGCCCCATGTCCACCTCGACGGTGTCCCGCCCGCACGCCAGCATCGTGCCGGTGACCCGGCCGATGTCGACCCAGACGCGGTCGGCGCCGAAGCCGTCCGTGCGGGGCCGGACGATGACCTCGCGGCCGGGCCGCAGCGCGGCGGGGCCCCCGCGCCCGCCGTGCCAGACCGTGGTGGCCTCGGTCATCGTCAGCCGCTCCTCGCCCGACGCCGTGGCGACGATGAGGAGGTGGGGGCTGGCGTCGAGGAGCGTTCCGGTGACGATGCGCAGGGGCGGCGCGGCCCGGTCCGGCAGGACGGGGGGCGGTGCGCCGTGGCCGGGGGCGGTTTCGCGGTGCCGGCGCCGCCGGTCGGCGCGGCGGCGGGGGAACGGCATGGCGTCGACTCCTGGCTCGGGGTCGCACAGCGGGTCACCGCCGTGCGGACAGTGAGTCAAGGCTCACTCTCGGCACCCCGGCTGTCGACGGATTTGTCGCGATAAGTCGGTCAGCGGGCGACATTCCATCGACCTCGGTTGAACATTCTACTCTGGTTGACCCGAAATTACATTTGCTGTAAGACCTTAATGGAACTCCGCATGCGATCGTCATGATGGCCGAACGACGTCGCTCAAGTTCGGGATCGTCCTCGACTCCTGGCCGGGTGGTGAAGTGAACTCGACGCGGCACGAGCAGTTCCGGGCGTACGTCACCGACCGCCGCCCCGCGCTGCTGCGGATGGCGCTGCGCCTCACCGGCGACCGCGCCGACGCCGAGGACCTCCTCCAGGCGGCGCTCGCCAAGACCTACCTCGCGTGGGACCGCATCCACGACCGCGGCGCCGTCGACGGCTACGTCCGGCGCGCCATGGTGAACACGCAGATCTCCTGGTGGCGGCGCCGCAAGCTGGAGGTCTACCCCACCGGGGAGGTCCCCGACCGTCCGGTCGACGACCACACCCGGCACACCGAACTGCGCGACGTCCTCGGACGCGCGCTGCGCCGGCTGCCGGAGCGCCAGCGCCTCACCGTGATGCTCCGCTACTACGAGGACATGTCGGAGGCCGAGATCGCGCACGCCCTGGGCGTCACCGTCGGCACGGTGAAGAGCACCGTGTCGCGGGCGATGGCCCGGCTCCGCGACGACGCCGTTCTCGGCGAGGACTTTCCCCAGGCCCCGCAGCGCCAATGGCGAACTCCGGTGACGTCCGGGGAAGGGAACGCGGCAGAGCGCCGGCAGGGGTGACATCTCCGGACGGAATTCGCAAGAATCCGGGTCTGGGATCCGCTGCCGTTGGAGGCGCCGCCGTGTTGAGCACCATGCAGGATTTCCCCCTGACGATCACGTCGATCATGCGGCACGGGACGGAGGTCGCCGGGGACGCCGGCGTCGCCACCTGGACGGGGGACGGGGTGCGGCGGCGCACCTACGCGGAGGTCGGCGAGCGGGCCGCGCGGCTCGCCGGCGCGCTGCGGGCGCTGGGCGTGGACGGCGAACAGCGGGTCGCCACGTTCATGTGGAACTCCACCGAGCACCTCGAGGCGTATCTCGCGATCCCGTCCATGGGGGCGGTGCTGCACACGCTCAACCTGCGGCTGTTCGCCGACCAGCTCGTCTACATCGCGAACCACGCCGAGGACCGGGTCGTGCTCGTCGACGCGTCACTGATCCCGCTGTTCGCGCCGCTGCTGCCGCGGCTCGATACCGTCCGCCACGTCGTCGTGGTCGGTGAGGGCGACACCGCGCCGCTGGAGGGCGCCGGGAAGGAACTGCACGACTACGAGCGGCTGCTGGCGGAGGCGCCGCCCGCCTTCGACTGGCCCGAGCTGGACGAACGGGCCGCCGCGGCCATGTGCTACACCAGCGGCACGACCGGGAACCCGAAGGGCGTCGTCTACTCGCACCGGTCCGCGTACCTGCATTCCCTGTCGACGTGCACGGGCAACGCGATGGCGCTCAGCGCGACCGACACGGTGCTGCCCGTCGTGCCCATGTTCCACGCGAACGCGTGGGGCCTCCCGTACGCGGCCGTGATGGCGGGCGCCGACCTCGTCATGCCGGGGCGGTTCCTGCAGGCGGAGCCGCTCGTCCGGCTGATCGAGTCCGAGCGTCCGACGGTCGCGGGCGCGGTGCCGACGATCTGGTCGGACGTCCTGCGCCACGCCCGCGAGCACGGCTCGGACCTCACGTCGCTGCGGCTCGTCCCGTGCGGCGGGTCGGCGGTGCCGGAGTCGCTGATGCGGGGGTTCGACGAGATCGGTGTCCGGATCGTCCAGGCGTGGGGCATGACGGAGACGTCGCCGCTCGCGACCGTCGCGCATCCGCCCGCGGGAGCGGCCCCGGACGACGCCTGGCGCGCCCGGATCAGCCAGGGTCGCGTGCTCGCCGGCCTCGAGGTCCGCGTCGTCGGGGACGGCGACACCGTCCTGCCGAACGACGGGAGGGCGGTCGGCGAGGTCGAGATCCGCGGGCCGTGGATCACCGGTGCGTACTACCGCGACGAGGACCCCGGACGGTTCCACGACGGCTGGCTGCGCACCGGCGACGTCGGCACGCTGTCGCGCGACGGCTACCTCGTCCTGACCGACCGGGCGAAGGACGTCATCAAGTCGGGCGGCGAATGGATCTCGTCGGTGGAGCTGGAGAACCACCTCATGGCGCACCCGGACGTGGTGGAGGCGGCGGTGGTCGGCGTCCCGGACGAGCGGTGGCAGGAGCGCCCGCTCGCGTCGGTCGTGCTCCGCGAGGGCGCGGCCGCGACGCCGGAGGACCTGCGGAGGTTCCTCGGCGACCGGATCCCGAAATGGCAGCTGCCGGAGCGCTGGACGTTCATCACCGAGGTTCCCAAGACGAGTGTCGGCAAGTTTGACAAAAAGGTCCTGCGGCGCCGCTACGCCGACGGCGACCTGCGGGTCCGCCGAGCGGACGGCGCCTGACTCGATTCTGACGCTCCGTCATCCTCGCCGCGCTACGGAGAGATGTCGTAGTCTCACCCTGCGGTCACCATTCCTGGCGATTTCGGGAGATCATATGGTGCCGAAGGGGCCGACGGGTGTATGCAAGGTGGGCCGAATGTCCGGACGACCCCTCCGGGGGCGCACCCATGCCGGTCCCGGGAGCGTGTATGCCCAGGTTGTGCCCCATCGAAGACACGGCCGACCGGAAGTTGGTCAGGGGGCTGAACGAAGGTGACGAGACGGCCCTCGCCGCGCTCTACGACGAGTACGCGGAGCGCGTCTACGACTACGTTCTGTCGATGTGCGGGGACGAGAAGGTCGCCGCGGGGATCGTCCACGACACCTTCATCGACGCCGGACGCCGCGCGCCGCGCATGCGCGACCACCTCCACCTGAGCTCATGGCTGTACGGCGCGGCCCGCCGCCGCTGCCTGCGCCGCGGCCGCGCCCGGCACCTCTACTGGGACCGCGACGGCGTGTTCTCGCCCAACCCCTTTCTCAGCACATCCGACGACACGTCCGAATGGCCCCCGTCCGGGGAGCTGCACGAGGTGCTCCGCGCCGCGCTCGTCCGGCTGGAGCCGCTCGACCAGGAGGTGGCGCTGCTCGCCTTCCGGCACGGGCTGCCCCCGGCCCGGCTCGGCGGCGCCCTCGGCCTGTCGTCGCGGCGCGCGGCGCTGCGCGTCCGGAAGGCGCGGTCGTGCCTCGCCGAAGCCCTCCGCGCGGAGGTCGCGCGGGCCGCCCACACCTGCGGGGGCGTGGCACCCGTCGCCGGAGAGCGGGACGCCGGCCACCATGGGCCGCTGTCGGGGGCGCTGTGGGCGACGCTGCACCGCCGCGGGGAGCTGCCGCCCCCCGAACCGTCCGGGCTCGACCGGCATATCGCGGACTGCGCCGAATGCCGGTCCCGCGTCCGGGTCGACCCCGTCGCCCTGCTGCGGAGCGCGCCCGCGCCCGTGCTGCCCGCCGCCCTCCGGCACCGCGTCATGCACACCGCGACCGACCCGGAACTCGCCGGTCACCGCGCCGACATCGCCGCGCGCGGCGGGTCGCTGACCCCCGAGGGCCTGCCCAGCCAGCCGGACGTGCCGTCCCCGTTCACCCGCCGCTGGCTGTTCGCGGGCGGCGGAATGGCCGGCGCGCTCGTCGCAGCCCTGGTCGCCGTGTTGATCATCGGGCCCGGCCTGGACGGGACACTCTCGCTGCCGCCGTTCCGCACGCACCCGCAGCCGTCCGTCACCGACACGCCCCGCGACGGCTCCAGCGGCGCCCGCAGCCCGCAGGCACCGCAGCCGGGCGGCCCCGGACGGTCCGGCGTCCCGCCCGCCCGGCCGCAGACCGAGGGCACGCCGACGGCACCGAGCACCACGACGCGGCCGTCGGTGCCGCCCTCCTCCCCGCCCTCGTCACCGCTCGTCCGTCCGCCCCGGCCCGGACGGCTCGTCATCGCGCCCGCGAAGGTCGAGCTCTGGGGGACGAAGACCGGGCGGGTCACGCTCCAGGCGGAGAGCGGGCCGGTGACGTGGACGGCGATGACGTCCACGAGCCAGCTGATCCTGTCCGAGATGCAGGGCGGCGTCCCGAAGGGCGGCTCGATCGACCTGACCATCACGCTGCGGACCGCCATCGTCGGTCTCCCCGGCCAGGGAACGATCACGTTCACCGACTCGGAGGGCGCGCTCCACAAGGTGACCGTCGTGTGGGGCGTCACGCTCCTGTGAGCGTCAGTCCCCCGCGAGATGCTCCTTGATGGTCTCGAACTGCTCGCCCAGCACGTCCTGCACGCGGGCCTCCATCGCCCGCGCGATGAACGGCTCGACGACCATCTTCACCAGCGGCCGCATCCGCTTGACCAGCGCCGCGGTGTCGGCGATGGCGTCGGCGTCCGGCACCGGGCCGGCGTCGAGCTTGCGGAAGACGTGCTCCTGCACCAGGTTGACGAACCGTCCGGCGATCACGTCGCAGTCGTCGCGGATCTGCCCCGCGATGTCGAGGACCGCGTCGAGCGGGATGCCCGCGGCGACGAGCTCGGCGCCGACGTGCAGCAGCCGCGGGCTCGGCACCCGGAAATGGTCGCCCGCCGGCTCGATCAGGCCGAGCTCGACCGTCCGGCGCACCACGTCGGCGATGCCCGCCTCGTCCAGGCCCGTTCCGAAGATGGCGACCAGCTCGCCGATCGTCGCCGTGCCGGGGATCTCATCCGTCCACGGGTCGGTGAGGACCTTCTCCAGCCCGAGGACCTCGCCGACGTCCTTGCCCGTCTCCCACGCCGACAGCAGATCCTTGATGATCGCGAACGTGTAGCCGCGGGCGAGCAGGTTGCCGATCAGCCGCAGCCGGGCAAGGTGATCATCGCCATAGAGGCCGACGCGGCCGACCAGCCGGGGCGGCGCCAGCAGGCCCCGGTCCTGGTAGGCGCGGATGTTGCGCACGGTGCTGCCGGACAACCGCGCCAGCTCGTCGATTCGGTACTCGGCCATGCCCCGCCCGCCGGACTCGTCCACCTTGACCGCCGTGATCTTACTTCGGCACTATTGTTACATCGACTGATGACACATAGAGGTGGCCCCGATGGCGGACCCCCATGACATTGAGGAGACCCTCCTCGGCGGTACCGTCCGGTACACGCGCAAGGAGGTCGAGACCCTCGCGGGCGTCACCGACGACTTCGCCCGGCGCATCTGGCAGGCGCTCGGCTTCCCCGTCCCGCCCGACGACGAGATCGCGTTCACCGAAGGCGACGTCGCCGCGCTCCGCGACATCGCCGACCTCCTCGGCAACGACCTCGTGGACGAGGCGATGGTCCTGCAGCTCGTTCGCGCCGTCGGCCAGACCATGGGCCGCCTCGCGAGCTGGCTCGGCGACGTCTGGCTGAAGCGCCTCAGCGAGCAGCTCCCGCCGGACGAACCCGTCACCGAGGAGATCGTCACCGCCGCCCTCGCCGCCACCGAGGAACTGCGTCCGGCGTTCGAGCGGCTGCTTCTGCACGGCTGGCGCCGCCAGCTCGCCGCCGCCGGGATGCGCGCCGCCGCCGGCACCGCCGCCGCGATCACCGACCCCGCCGCCGGGGTCGCCCACCTCGCCGTCGGCTTCGCGGACATCGTGTCGTTCACCCGTCTGAGCCGCCGCCTCGACGGCGACGCCCTCGCAGCGTTCGTCGAGGGGTTCGAGACCACCTGCGCCGAGGTCGTCGCGGAGGAGGGCGGACGCGTCGTCAAGACGCTCGGCGACGAGATCCTCTTCGTCGCCGCCGACCCCCGCGCCGCCGCCGAGATCGGCCTGCGCGTCGCCGAGCGCTTCACCGAGGACCCGGGCTTCCCCAAGGTCCGCGTCGGCCTGGCCTACGGCGAGGTCGTCCAGCGCCTCGGCGACGTCTTCGGCACCCCCGTCAACCTCGCCGCCCGCCTCACCGCCACCGCGCACCCCGGCACGGTCCTCATCGACGGCGGCATGGCCGACAACCTGACCGGCTACGACGTCTCGGGCCTGCGTTCCCGCCCCCTCCAGGGCCTCGGCAAGGTCCGCCCCCGCCTCCTCCGCCGCCCCTGACGCGGTTCAGCCCCGGCGGAACAGGCGCGTCCAGACGTTTCCGGAGGTATCCCTCTCTGCGCAGTCGCAGCGCTGCGATCGGGGAACTCCGGCGAGCACCTGATCGACGTGCTTGCCGCAGCCCTGGTAGGTGACGCGTCCGCACGTGCGGCACACGGCCCGCTGACACATGGTCTGTCCTCCCTCGAATCGGTTCACGAACCGGCGACCCTCACAGGTTCCGACCCTCAATATACCCCCTAGGGTATCTGGTCAGTACTTGATGGCCGAGTCGTCATCGTTCGTACTCCGCCGGGTGGCGCAGAACGTCTTGTTGGTAAGCAGCCCTGGAGGATCCTGTGAAGCGACGACTTCCCGCCCTGCTCTCCGCCGTTCTCCTCTCCGCGCCCCTCGCCGTGGCCGCCGCACCCCCCGCGTACGCGGCGCCCTATGTGAACGTCCACCCCGTCCTGGATCGGGACGATCCCGCGCATCCGGTGACCGTCACGGTCCGGGTTCGGGGTGAAGGGGTGGCACAGGTGCGAGCATGGTTCGCCGACTCGCGATTCGGCGGCGGCTGGGCGGCGCTGGGATATCTCCGGCTGATCAGCGGGACCGCGCAGGACGGCACCTGGCAGGGGACTCTGCCGGTCTCCGTCGAGGAGCATCCGGGCGAGCACTGGGCCGTCGTCTACGCGGAGGACGCGGAAGGCCGCAAGCTCGCTGAGGGCGCCAACACCTTCCGAGCATGCTATTCACCGGTCTACTCGGGGGTCACCGCGACACCGGCGGTGATCGACGCCGACCACCGGACGGTGACGGCGTCCGGCGCCATCTCCTACCGGACGTCCAGGGACGCCCCTCCGCAGCCGGCGGACGGCCTGCCCGTGAAGCTCCTGGGGACGCCGGGGACCACCGAGACCGGTGCCGACGGGCGTTTCACCGTGCAGGGCGACGCGACGGCACGGCCCGAGCTCTACAACGACGCGGAGGGCGTGGTGTGCCAAGGCCGGCAGACGATCCCGGCCACGGTCCAGCAGACCATCACGGCGCTCTCGGCTCGGCTCGGCTTCACCGGCCCCGTTCCGGCGGGCAGCACGGTCACCGTCCGGGGGGAGCTGGTGCGCGGCGGTGCCGGTGGGCCGGCGTTCCTGGGACCGGGCGAGGTCATCCAGGCGTGGATCAGGCCGTTCGACGGCGGCGACCTTCGCTACCTCGGAAGCGTCGACGAACTCGGCCCCGGCGGCTCCTACGCGATCTCCTTCGCGGCGACCCCCGGCGAACTGATCGTCCAGTACGTGCCCAACGCGAACGGCCTGCTCCTGCCGAGCGAGAGACGGCGGACGCTGGAGGTCACCCCCGCCGGGCCGTAGCCCGTCGCGCGGTGAAGATCCACTTCGGCCGGCCGGGGACCGCGGGGATTCATGTCTTCAGCCGGCCGGCCTGGGACTCCAGGTAGCGTTGTTCGGCGATGCTGGCGGTGGCCTTCGCGGCGCGCCGGTAGTACGCGTACGCCCCGGCCGCGTCGCCGGCCTTCTCCAGCAGATGAGCCCGGACGGACAGCAGCCGGTGATGGCCCGCCAGGCGTCCGTCTTCGTCCAGTGTGGACAGCAGGGCCAGCCCGGCCGACGGGCCCTCGGTTTCGGCCAGCGCGATCGCCCGGTTGAGGGTGACCATCGGGTTGGGGGCGATCCGTTCCAGGATCAGGTAGAGGGCGTGCACCTGCGCCCAGTTGGTCTCCTCGGCCGAGGCCGCGTCAGCGTGCGTGGCGGCGATGGCGGCTTGGAGCAGGTACGGCCCCAGCACCGGCCCGGCCAGCGCCACCTTGACCAGCCCCGCACCCTCATCGATCAGCCCGCGGTCCCACTTCGTGCGGTCCTGTCCGGCCAGCGGCACCAGGTCACCGGCGGCCGTCGTGCGGGCATCACGGCGGGCATGGGTCAGCAGCATGAGCGCGAGCAGCCCGGTCACCTCACCGTCCCCGGGCAGCCGCGCGTGCACCATCCGGGTCAGCCGGATCGCCTCGTGTGCGAGGTCCGCGCGGTGCAACGCGGCGCCGGACGAGGCGGTGTAGCCCTCATTGAAGATCAGGTAGAGCACATGCAGGACGACGCGCAGCCGCTCCTCGCGCTCCGCGCCGCGCGGCGGTTCGAACGAACCGCCGGCGGCTCTGATGCGCTGCTTGGCCCGACTGATCCTGGCCGCCATCGTGGCCTCCGGCACCAGGAACGCGCGGGCGATCTCGGCCGTGGTCAGGCCGCCGACCGCACGCAGCGTCAGCGCGGTCTGGGACGCCGGGGTCAGCGTCGGATGGCAGCACAGGAACAGCAGGACCACCGTGTCGTCGACGTCGGGCACCTCGGGTGCCGCCTCGGCGGCCGTCGCCGACTCCCGTTCACGGCGCGCCTGGTCGCTGCGCATCTGGTCGATGAGCCGCCGGGACGCGACGGTAACCAGCCAGCCGCGCGGGTTGTCCGGCATCCCCCCGGCCGGCCACTGCACGGCGGCGGCGAGGACGGCCTCCTGGACGGCGTCCTCACATTCCTCGAAGTGACCGTACCGGCGTACCAGCGCGCCGAGGACCTGCGGCGTGAGCTCACGCAGCAGGTCCTCGATCGCCGGGATCGTCATGCCTCCAATTGTCCGTCAGCGAACATCACCTGCCGGACCTCGATCGCCAGACCCTCGATCGCGGCGTCCGGGATCCTTGCCGCCAGTTCGATCGCCCGCTCCCTGTTCTCGCAGTCGACCAGGTAGAAGCCGCCCAGGTACTCCTTGGACTCCAGGAAAGGGCCGTCCGTCACCACGGGCTGGCCGTTGCGCACCGACACCACGGCGGCCTGCGACGGGTCGACCAGCGCCTGCGTGGTGATCAGCTCGCCGGACTCCTTCAGCGCCTCGATGAACGCGCCGTGGCCCGCACCGATCGCCGCCTTCTCCTCGTCGGTCAGCGCGTCCAGCACGGCCGGGTTGATGTACATGCCGATCAGGAACTGCATCTCTCCCCCTCGTCGTTCGCGGGCCCCGGGACGGGCCCTGTCACCGTCCGGTCGGAGCCGCCGCCGCCGTCTTGACATCCTCCGGCCGAACCCGCGCACGGATCTTTCCCGTCCTGATGTCAAGAAGCCCACGGCCGCTCCGACCGACCGGCGAACCCCGAAGGAAATGAGAGCTTCCGATGCGAATCAACCGGACGTGGCTGGGAGCGGCCCTCCTCATGCTGCCGACCCTGCTCGTGGCGATGGACACCACGGCGTTGCTCCTCGCGCTCCCCCAACTGAGCGCCGACCTGGGGGCCACCGCCGTCCAGCAGTTGTGGATCAGTGACGGCTACGGATTCCTGGTGGCCGGCATGGTCATCACGATGGGCACGCTCGGCGACCGGATCGGCCGCCGGCGGCTGCTGGTCATCGGCGCGGCGGCGTTCGCGGCACTGTCGGTCGTGGCGGCTCTCGCGACCGACCCGCTGACGCTGATCGTCGTACGGGCGCTGCTCGGCGTCGCCGGCGCGACCCTCGCGCCGTCCACCCTCGCCTTGCTCACCAACATGTTCCGCGACGAGCACCAGCGCGGAAAGGCCATCGCGCTCTGGGCGACGTGCCAGTTCGCCGGCGGCGCCCTCGGACCCGTCCTCGCCGGATTCCTGCTCCAGCACTTCTGGTGGGGATCGGTGTTCCTGGCCGCCGTCCCGCCGATGGTGCTGCTGGCGCTCGCCGGCCCCGTCCTGCTGCCGGAGTTCCGCAGCGACCAGGCCGGCCGGCTGGACCCGGCCGGCGTCGGGCTGTCGCTCACCGCGGTGCTCCTGATGGTGTACGGCGTCAAACAGCTGACCGTCCACAGCACGCGGGCCGTGCCGGTGGCGGCCCTCGTCGCCGGTGCGGCCATCGGAGTCCTGTTCGTGCGCCGCCAGCTGCGGCTGGAGAAGCCATTGCTGGACCTGCGCCTGTTCCGCAGCCGCCCGTTCACCGCCGTCCTCGTCGCGCTGGTCTGCGCGGGCATCGCCATGGCCGGTACGGGCCTGATGGTGACCCAGTACCTCCAGAGCGTCCTGGGGTATTCGCCGGTCGCGTCGGCGGTCCTGTTCGCCCCCATGGGCCTGGGCGTGGCGGTCGGCACCATGGCCTCACCCGCCCTGGCCCGGCGGATGAAGCACACCACCGCGATCGCCGGCGGGCTGGCCGGGTCGGCGCTGGGCAGCCTGCTACTGGTCGGCGCCGGCGGTGCGAACACCCTGCCGCTGGTGATCATCGGCATCGCCGTACTGGCGCTCGGCACCGGCCCGCTGTTCGCGCTCGGCACCGGCCTGGTCGTCGGGTCCGTACGGCCCGAACGCGCCGGCTCGGCCGCGTCCATGTCGGAAACCGGCAACTACATCGGCGGTTCGCTCGGCTTCGCGCTGCTCGGCGCGGTGGCCACGATGGTCTACCGCACCCGGACGGACGGCACCTCCGACTCGCTGGCCGGAGCGGTGGCCGCCGGCCGGCACCTCCCCGCCGACCAGAGCGCGGAACTCCTGCGCAGCGCGCGGGAGGCGTTCACCGCCGGCCTGCACGTCACCGGCGGCATCGCCGCGGTCATCTTCGCCGGCCTCGTCGTCCTCGTCCTCACCATGCGACCGGCAACCCGAACCGCCCCGACGGCTGTCACCGACTGTTGAGCCGCCCGGTTCCGCCTGGGTCGCCCGGGTCGCCCGCGGGCCGATGGGGTGGTCAGTGCGTGTCGGCGGCGGAACGGACGGCGGTGCGCAGGGCCGCGCGGGTCAGCAGGAGCATGGGGCCGTCCGGATCCTTGCTGTCCCGCACCGCCACCCCCGCACCGGCCACCCCCGCCAGTTCGACGCACTCGGCGGCGTTAGAGCCGCTGTAGCTGCTCTTGCGCCACTTGGCGATCGTCAGGTCCATCTTTCTTGAGCCACCTTCCTGATCAGCTCGCGTGACTGCTCTTGTGTGAGTGCACGTGAACGGAGGTCGACCAATGTTCGAGCCATGACGGATAGGTCGGCGGGGTCGTCCGTCGTGATCGAGCGTATGGCCGTCTCGGCATACGCCACCTCGCTCCGATCCTCCATGGTCGCGACTACAAAGGCGCCCATGTTGCCGTCGTGCTCACCGCTGCCCAACACTACTTGAACGGTGATATTGGGCATCATGCTGAACTCGATCAGGTGCTCCAGCTGCTTCCTCATCGTTTCCGCGGTCCCGACCTGGCGGTAGAGCACCTGCTCGTCGATCAGGAAGACGACGATCGCCGGACCTCGCTCGTCATTTCTGGTGAGGATGGACTGGCGCTTGATTCTGACGTCTGCGGCCTCCTGATTGCCGTGCACGATGGCGAGCGCGTACTCGGGGGTCTGAGCGAGCCCAGGGATGACGGAGTGCTGCCAGCAGATCAGCATGACCGCGTCGGCCTCGATCTGGGGCCAGTCGAACCAGATCGGGACGGGGTGACCGTCCTTGTTGAGGTCCTCCCCAAAGGTTGATGCGGGCGCCGTCGGCCTCCAGGTGCTCGTCCACGAACTCCACGAACGCGCGGGTGGCGCGCTTCTTCCCGTTCTCGATCTTGCTGACCTGTGGGCCGCTGACCTGCGTCAGGTGAGCGATGGTCTCCTGCTTGATTCCCTTGGCCTCGCGTAGTCGGCGCATCTGACGGCCGAAGGCGATGAGGGCGGGGGATTCACTCGGACGTCGGGGACGCCGCGGGGGCATGGCTCCTGCCTCTCGGTGAAAAGTTCTTGAACGGGGAGCGATCTTCCTTTATCTGCCACCTCTCGACGGCAACCAAATCGTAGGCCGAAAAGTGGCTCACTGTGTGGTGTACGCCACACAAGGTGAGGAGAGATCATGGGCGGCGCGGCGGAGAACGAGATGGTGGTGAAGCAGGACCTCAGGGTGGTCGCGGAGGTCCGGCGGTTCGTGCGGCTGGTCACGGGCCAGTGGGACATGGACGACTTCGTCCCGTGCCTGGTGGCCAGCGAACTGGTCACGAACGCCCTGCAGCACGCGGCGTCCGCGCCGGACGGTGACGTGATCCTGCGGTTGAGCCGCACCGAGGACGACGCCCTGTGGATGGAGGTCCAAGACGCCGTCAGCGACGTCCCCCGCATGCCGGCGATCGACATGACCGGAGAGACGGGCCGTGGCCTCTTCCTCGTCGAGCAGTTCACCCGCTGCTGGGGCGTCCGCGCACTGGACGGCAACACCGGCAAGGTCATCTTCGCGGTCATCGACCGCTCATGAGGACCGCGCGGGCTGCGGCGGTGGCGCGCAGTCTTTGGCGGCCGGCAGGCCGGGGAGCGCGGACACGAATGCAGCGATCATCGGCGGGGCGTCCTCCACGGTCGTCCACGTGCGGGTCGGAGCCGAGGTCCGGCATCCGCCGTCAGGCGGACAGCGCTTCGGCGTGGTGGGTGAGCGCCGCCTCGACCAGCTCGTCCAGGTAGTAAGTGGTCGCCCCCAGCGGCACCCCGGCGGCCGCAGCATGGACGCCTAGGATCACCGACATGGACTTCGACTCCCGGGCGCCGACCGCCGGGCGTGCGCCCATCACGTCCCGCGGGCGGCGCGGGACGCGCGCCGTCGCCGTGCTGAGCGTCGCCGTGCCGGTGCTCGGCGCCTGCGGTGGATCGGACGCCTCGCCGGGCGGGGGCATCGGGACGCCGCCGGCGGCGGCGCCCTCGACCGGCGGCGGCACGGTCGTGCGCGACGACCTGCGGTCGGAGTTCCGCCGGGCGGGCGTCCAGGGGGCGTTCGTCCTGCTGGAGGCCGAGACGGGACGGATGACGGTGGTCGACCGCCGCCGGGCGGAACGCAGGATGATCCCCGCGTCCACGTTCAAGGTCCCGCACGCACTGATCGCGCTGGAGACCGGGGCGGTGCGGGACGCCCGCGAGCTGATCCCGTACGGCGGCAGGCCGCAGCGCGTCGCCGCGTGGGAGCGGGACATGAACCTGGGCGACGCGATCCGGGTGTCCAACGTGGCGGTGTTCCAGACGATCGCCCGGCGGATCGGGCCGCGGCGGGAGCGGCAGTGGCTCGACCGGCTCGGCTACGGCGACCGCCAGGTGGGGACGGCGGTCGACCGGTTCTGGCTGCAGGGCCCGCTGGAGATCTCCGCCGTCGAGCAGGCGCGGTTCCTGGCGCGGCTGGCCGGGCGGCGGCTGCCCGCTTCCGCCGACAACCAGCGGCTGGTCGGCGACCTGATCCGGATCGAGCGCGGCGGCGACCGCTCGCTGCACGCCAAGACCGGCCTGACGGACGCCACCACGCCCGGCACCGGCTGGTGGGTCGGCTGGGTCGAGCACCGGGGCCGGCACCACGCGTTCGCCCTCACCATGGACGTCAGGACCGACCGGGACGCCGGGCAGCGGGAGCGGCTCGGCCGCACCCTGCTGCGCCGCCTCGGCGTCCTCGGCTGAACGGCCCCGCGCACCGCGCCCGGCGGCCCGCCGCGGTCACTCCTGGGGCACGGACAGGAAGCCGCCCGCCGGGTCCTTGAACCAGGCGATGAGAGGGCCGCTCTTCCGGGAGATGCCCTTCTCATCGGTCCCGTCGAGCTTCTCGAAACTCACTCCGCGGACGGTGAACGCCGTACCGGGCCTCCTCGATGGAGGCCCGGTACGGCCCTCCTAGAAAAGGTCACGGGAGGTGGCACTCATGCAGATTCCTCGTGGCGCTTGACCGCCTCCGACGCCGCCCCCAGGGCGAGGCCCACGCAGATGAGCGCGATCTCCACGGCGACGTGGTAGCCCTCCAGGAAGTCGGCCTTCCTGGTCAGGGCCCACAGATGGATCCGCCCGTCGGTCAGGTGGTGGACGAGACCGCCGATCCCCTGGGTGATCGACAAGAAGCACAGCAGGCCGAGGATTCCTCTCATGCCCGCAGGCTAGGGACGCCGGCCGGGCCGTGGCTTCGGCCGATCGGCGAGAGCCCGTCGACCAAAGTCGGCCTCCGCCCGGCGCGGTGACGCGGACCGGTCGGGCCCGCGACGGTTGGGCCCGACATGCGGCCGATGAAGTCAGACCGCCGCCCGCGCAGGCCGGGCTCGTGCCCTCGGAAGAACCCTTCAGACGCGCTCAGACCTTTTGTGCGTACCTTGTGCGTACTCGGCCCTTAACGATCTTCAAAACGCACCTGCGGGGTTGCATCGCTTGACGCAACCCCGCAGGTGATGGCGGAGGATCGGGGATTTGAACCCCGGATGGGCGGTAAACCCAAACCGCATTAGCACTTCCATATTTGGCGTGTTATGGGGTGATTCACGGTCCTCGTAAGTCCACACTTCCGCAGGTCAGCGGCTTGCATGGTTTCACCTCATCCCCCGTGATCCATTACAGTTCGTACGCACCCTGTGCGCACCAACCGCCAAGGTCGCCCATGGTAGCCACGCGTCATGCGAGCACTCAGCGTGTCCGCCAGACGGGTCTCCTTCGTCTCCAGGCCGCCCACGGTCGAGAGCAAGTTGGCCCCGTGTCGAGCAGTCCGGCTGGCTGGGGTGCCGGTGGGGCCGGCGCGAGTCTTGCGTACGAGTGCGTGCCCCGCTGGTCTGACGACATATCCAGATGCAAAGCTGCACCGGCTCCCTGATACTTGATTAGATGAGCGGACGGTACGGCATCGAGCGGAACCCGGCGATCGTGTCCTGGCAAACGCTACTTCAGGAACAAATGGAACGTGAGGGTGAGTCACGCACATACGATTATAGGGACCGGCCTCCAGCGCAGGATCACGTCGCTGCTGGAATGCATCGACTTCGTGGCCTGGTGATGGCTCAGGGCACAGAGACAGAGTCGGTCCTTAGGGAGATCGTCAAGCACTTGGATCCGAACCTCAATATAGAGAAAAGTACGGCTGGTCGACTGATCAAGGACGTTCGCAGGCTCTTGAGTGACGACGATGAAAGTTTCTGGGAATATGAGCTGCGTCTCATCGAAGAGGCCGTTGACCGACGCAATAATGCTGTTCATTTTGAAGTTGTCATTGGCTCTTCTTGGCGAGATTATGCCACCGGTGGCGGCGAGTGGGTCCCTGTGATCAGCCTGCTCGGCAATGAAGAGTACGACGAGGTGGACCTCCGGAAAGACTTTGCCCTTCAGCGGCATGCAACGCAGGCCGCTGTCGAAATCCTCGTTGACCTGAAGCAGCCTCGATCGACAGGCGAACCGTCGTCCTGAAATTCGAAGCGAAGGTCACGCTTGACGGTTGGCTACCACCCTGCGCGAGCAGCGCGCGGGGCATGACTGGAGCCTGCCGAGTACGGGACGAAACGTGGGCCAGGGACAGCATCTGGTTCGCCGTGGTCAAGGAGGCCGCGGTCGTAAGGTGATTTCTCCGCGCAGGGGAGGAGCGGTTGATGCTTCCTGCGGATCCCGCGAGGCACCGGGACGGGGTTCGCGCGATGGTGACCGCGAGGGTTGCCTGGCTGCGTGGGCGTGGTTTGAGCGCGCCGGAAGGGATCGCGGAGACCCTGGCCGGGCAGGTGGGGAGCCGGATTGGCCGGTGTGGGTGTAGGAGGCCGGTGAGGCGGTGGTGGGATGCACCACCGTGCTGAGTGAGTGTCCTGCTTGGGCGTTCACTCAGCATGAGCGGGAGGAGCCCGTCGGTGTTCCTCGCGTCGACCTGGACGCTCCCCTCTGCTGACCGGTTCGGGCACGTGATCGCGCGATGGGCGTTGCACCACGCGGCCCGGACAGGCCGGCTGCACGTGCGGCGCGGTGCTTTCCATTCCGCGCTGGCCGACTACTACTGCCGGGTGCAGGGGTGGACGTTGCTGCGGGAGGTGGACCGGCGGGGCCGGACCGGTTACATCATGTCCCGGCCGGCTGAGCGGCAGCCGGATCTGCTAGTGCGGACCGCAACCGCGCCGATCGCGACCGGGGGTGCGGGTAGCTGAGTGACCGCAGGCCCACCAACGAGCCGCGACCCGTCGTCGAACAGTGATTCGAGCAGCCTCACGCCGTGGCGGCGCATCGCCAGGTCAAGGATGGCGAGCGTCGGCCTCAAGCCCCAGTCGTCCACCGTCCTCCAGTTCGGTGACAAGGTCCACGGCGCGGTCGGGCTGTATGTGGACCCGCCGCGAAACGAGGCCCTTTTAAAATTATGGACGCGGGTCAGCGGTGCGAAGTAGTTCTAGAAGCCCTTCGACAGCTGCGTATTGCTCGTCGGCCAGCGGGTCTTCGGTGAAGTGCATAAGTTCGTTGCGGGTATTGCGGACTGTGGTGAGCAGTTCGATGAACTGGTCGTGATCCAGCTTCCAGCCAAGCTTGGCCCAGCGATCCTCATTCTGAAGCAGATAGACGTAGTTGCCGAAGGTCAAGTCGGCAGCCCGCGTGACCCTCGCTTTTTGATGGTTTGCAACGACATCCTTCAAGTCGTCAACAGTGAAGACTTCCTCGGCGGCACGGCGCAGCCTGTTTTCGGCCTCTTCGATCAGGACGAACGGCCGCGCCAGAGTGCCGAACTGGCGGGTGAGGTCGGATGCTGTAAGGATGCCCGTGACGCGGAAGCGGTCGGAATCGCGGACGAGGATGAACCCTCGATCGTAGATCACGCTAATCTGATCGAGAAGGGGCGCGTCGTGGTCGACGACGAGAGCCGAAGCCGTTGCGCTCTCCAGTGAGGGATCATCGGAGGCGATATGGGCTCGGCCGATCGATTCCCAACTGACGACGCCGTGATAAGTGCCGTCTTCATCGACCACGGCGATTTGGGAAAATTGCCGCATCACCATCAGGGTCTTAGCGAAGGTGAGGTCTGCGGTCGACGGAACCGAAACCAGCCGCGCAGGCAGCCTTCCCAGTCGAAGTGTCATGGGATCTGGTTCGGACACATCTTCAGTGTCCGCCGTGTCCCCTTCGGTCTCCGTGTCTGTGCCGGGCTCAGCTCCGAGTCGGACGAGCGCGACCACGTCTCCCACAAAGCCTTCTGTAAACGGAGGCCGAGTGGTCAGGCCTTGCGCGGCGAGGTCTTTTTTAATGATTGAAATTACTGGGGCGGTGCGACGCTCCCAGCCCCAATGCTCCAGCAAACTGCGGATAGTCAAGGTGCGGGGGTTCGACGGTTCCCGCGACGCCGCGTCTTCAAGAAGCTCTTCGGCACTTGTGGCTTGCTCCTCTCCGGCGATCCCGGGGTCGTTTCCCTGCACGGCTAGATGAGCAATGCGACGCGCAGCGTCATTTCGAGTCAAACCGCAGACGGTCAAAAGAGAGCCAAGACTGGCCCGGAGATCGGGCCTAATCACTGTCCACGGGACGTCCGGCCTAATCCAGTCGACCCGCCTTACCTGCCGAAAGTCTTCGAGTTCATCACCGCGATACTCATATGGCCCAGCCACGCGCCCAACGGCGAGGAAGCCCTGGTTTGTCTTCAACGGCATCACCACCAGGTCCCCCTCTTGTATCTCGGTGGTGAACTTCCAGAGCTGGCCCGTCCAGTTGCCGATAAGATTGCGGCCCGCCTCTGGGTACGTCCGCTGCAGTGCCTCGGTGAGCTCGCCCCAGGTCCTGCAACGGCTGAGGTCTCCTGCTTCGGCCCACCCGGCGATCGCCAGCCCCTCACTGAGTGCCCTGACCTCGCGCTCGCCGTCCCGGCCACCACGAATCAACCATGCGCGAACAGAACCTTCGTTCCGGTGTCCGGACAAACCCACTTACCCCCACGGCCGAGTAATGATTTGCCAGATTTCTATCGCACATCGCGACCATGTACATGCCCGGAACGGCTTAATTCTAGTTTTGTGAATGCCCGAAACCTTGCTGCTGGAGATAGGGCTGCGAGTTGGCGCGGGCGGCTGGTGGTGGGGTGCCAATGCAGCGGGTCTTGTAAGCGTTGATCATGATTAACCCAGATGTCCGGCCACCGGTGGCGCGGTCGATGACTCCGCCGACTGCGGCAGCGATCGTCAGCACCATACGGGCACCTGTCGGATGTGGGGGACTCGGCGGCCGTGTTCCTCGCCCCGGTCGTTGATGTCGGTTCTGGTGGCCTCGAAGATCTGCAGTCCAGGCGACGCGAGCATCGCCACCAGCGCAAAGTCACTGGAGTTGGCCGAGGCGCGGGCCGAAGCCAGCACGGCCTCGAACTGCAGATGGGATAACCCGACCGTACCGAGGCGTCGGCCATGGGCGGTGGGGCTACTTGAGCGAGACAGGACTCCGTGCCCTTACTCCCAGGCGCCATCACACCGCCCGCCGCCGACATCATCGGGTACTCGTGGAGCCGGGATGCGGGGGCCCTCAAGCTGCAGCGCCACCATCCTGTGCCGACGCGCGCTGCTGCGTTCAGGGCACTCGGGAGTCGCGATGGTGCTCCAGTAGCCGCTGCGCATGTGCTCGGACATGAGGGGCGAGCCGGGCGTGGACGGGGTCACGGTCGGCGGCCTGGAGGAGGATGGCCGCGATCGTGAGTTCGGCGAGCCGCCCAGCGCCTGTTGCCAGGACGTCGGAAAAGGTGTCGCGGACGCGGGCCGCCAGCTCTGGGTCGGGAAGCGTGTAGGCGTAGAGATGGGCGGCGTCGAATCCGTGGGGGGCGGGGCCGAAGCCTTCCCAGTCGAGGATGGTCAGTTCCGGACTGGTGAGGTTGGCCCAGTGGAGGTCGCCGTGGGCGAGGGTCCAGTGGTGGACGGTGGTGTCGATGCCCGCTTCGCCGAGGTAGCGAGGGATGGTGCGGTGTACGTAGGCCTGGCTGATGACGCGTGGGCGGTTGTCCGGAACCGGTGTGGCCACAAGTGTGCTCGCAGCCCGGTGCAATCGGGACCACCATGCGTCGGGCAGGGTGATGTGTTCGGTGAGGTCGGGAGTCGGGGAGCAGACGGGCGCAGTTACGTAGGTGCTGAGCTCGGCTCGGTAGGCATACCCCTCGTCAACCCAGTCGGCTGAAGCCAGCAGCCGGGGGCGTGGGATCTCCATCGGAAGAGTGGCAGCGGCTTCTTGAGTGCCGGTCCACAGCTTTCCGCCCTCCTTGCCGACTGGTGCTTCCAGCACTCGGAGCCAGGCGTTTCCGGAGGACGTCGTGACGGGGGCGCCGATGGTCCTTCCGCTATGACCCCAGGTTTCGGTTGCGCCGTGGGTGGGTGCGCAGTCGATCCGGATCGTCGCGCTAGCGAAGGCGGCGTGCATCCGTGCGCGGACGTCGGGATCGTCAGGCTCGAAGAACATGGCAGATGTCCTGGAGATGCGCGAGTTGAATGGCTGGACGCTGGAAGGCGTTGAGTGCTTCTCGCCAGTGTGCCGCAGTCGACGCCGAAAGCAGGGCTCCGGTGAGTCCAGGCGTGGAGGCCACTACCGCGAGCGGCGCGGCGACGTGTGAGGAGCCGGGACGGATGAACTCGGCCAGGTCGGAGGTGACCAGGTCGATGAGTTCGCCCCCGTTCAGTGGGGCAGAGGCCCACACCTCCAGACCGACCCCGGCGGCCTCCGCCACGGGACCGGCACCGTGGAGGGCTTGGGCAACGGGCGTGAGTTCGATGAGGTTGACGGGTAGTTGGATCGCCCGCAGATGGGTTCGGGTGCTTCCCGCTGCTCGTCGCGCTGCGGTGACGAGGTCCTGAACGGTGAAGGCGCCGCTGGTGAAGCCGCTCCAGGTGGCGATGCCGAAGCCCGCGATGTCGCCTTGGTGGGCGGCTTCCTCGAAGATCGTGAAGGCTTGGGTGATCCGCTCGAGTAGTCGGCTTCGGTCTCCGTGGGCGCCGTGTTCGGGGTTGTGCAGGTACAGCAGGTCGAGTCGGCCGCGGCCCACCTCGGTGATGTTGGCGGTGATGCGATGTCGAAGGTAGGCGGGCGCTATGGAGTGGCAGGCGGCAGCCTCTTCGGAGGTGATGAGGCCCGCCTGTCGAGCGGCCTGGGCTTGGTGTCGGGTCATGTGGCCCGCCTTCGTGGAGATGCGCAGCCCAGGTCGGTCGGGTAGCAGACCGGCCAATTGAGCATGTGCGCTGCCTCGCGCGTAGACAGGCGCGGTGTCGATGACGGTGACCCCCGCCGCGATGGCGGCACGGGCGGCGGCGGTCACGTCGCGGCATCGATAGGTGCCCAGGCCGAGAACCGCCATCATGCTTCGCCCGCGGCGATGATCCCGCTGCGCAACAACTGGTCGAGCAGGTCGACGGCCTGGTCAGTGGTGACGTTCGCCGCCTGGGCCAGAGTGCTGAGCGTGGCCGGCCGACCGGAGATAAGCGCCTCCAGTAGTGGGGTCGCTTGGGACGCGAGTGTCCAGCGTTGACCGGCCGCCTCCAAGGTCAGGGTCTGCTCGGTGCGGTGCAGGACGGTCCGAGGCGTCACGAGCCGGACAAGTAGATCGGGGTTGTCCTTGAGCCGCTCGTGAACCGCGTGTGGCAACGAGAAACCGCCGCGAGCCCCGGAGGCGGCATCACGCGCGGCCAAGTATGCATCGATCACCGCAGGGTCGTTGAGGCGTTCGGCCAGCAGCTTTCTCATCTCATGGCGCCAGCCCGCCTGGGCGTCCGGGCCGGCCAGGCGCGGGAGGTCAGCGCGGACGGAGGGCTGCGCACGTAGCTCGTCCACCACCCATGACAGCAGGTCGACCCCGGTGTGCGTGGCCAGCCCACAGGTCAGGTGAAGCGAGTGCTGTCCGGTGGACGCGGCAGCGGCGTGCCACCAACCGCGCGGGACATGCAAGGCGTCCCCGGCCCGGAGGACGAACTCGTCGATCGGGTGCTCGGGTGGTGCGTCGTCGAACTCGACGTCTCGATACAGCGGAGCGGGACGGGTGGGGCCGTAGATCCGCCACCGTTTGGCCCCCGATACCTGGAGGACGATGACGTCGTGGTCGTCCCAGTGGACGCCGAAGCCTTCTCTCGCCGTCCAGGAAGCGTAGGCGTTGACCTGCACGCCCGTACGGAGATGGCGCTCGAGCGTGCTCACCATGGCACCGATCGGCGGATGCATCTCCTCGATCGCGTCCAGGACCATCGTCGCGCCGTTGCGGAGCTGCTCGGCGACGAGATGCGGCTGCGGAGCTTCCCACGGCGGCATACGCCGGTACGTCCGGCGCTGGCAGTACTCCGACGCCGGGATGGTGGCACCATCGGCGGACAGCCGAAGACGCGGCGGCTCCAGCCGATGAGTGTCAAGGAGTTGGTTCAGTGCCGCCCAAGCCAGCAGACCGGCGAACCGGTCTCGGTCGGCGGACGATGCGGGATAGACCCGGTGGGTGCGGCCCAGGTCCTGGGCGAGGAACCGGTCCCCGCCCAGAACCTCGACGATCAAGTCGATCATGATCGTCGATCAGCCGTCGTTGAGGTCGGACTTGCCGGTGGACCCGCCGTCGGACGGCTGGGTGGCACGACCACGCGCCGCGACGATCTTCTCCACGGCCACCACCAGGCCGCCTGCCTTGCTGCTGTCCACTGAAATCTCCCTTCCCGCTCCGCTCCGGTCGGCGGAGCTGTCGGGCTACACCTTGTGTCCCTCGGCGAGATCGGAACAGTGAACGAAGCCGTGGTTTGCTCCCGTGGAACCGACTCACGGACGCGTCTCGCTGATCGCCATGGCTTGCGGCTTGCGCGCCGCTACCCTCTGACAGGGGGTCTTCGGCGAGTCAAGGACGAATGGCGACGTGACCAGGCGTAGGTACTTCGATCCCGGATCGGTCCCCATGGGGTTCTGGTGCCGAGAAGACGTCGCGCACGCCCTCACCCGCCGTGATGTCGGTCGGCTTTTCCGGCTCTTCCTCGGTCAGTTCCCCGAGTGCACACAGACTCAACTGGCCCTACTCACCCAGCATGATCGCTCTGACATCTCCAACTGGGTGCGGGGTACTCGCCAGGGCCGCGTCTCCGACATCGAGGTGCTCACCCGTATCGCAGACGGCCTGCAACTCCCCGATCAAGCCCGGCTCCTGCTCGGCCTCGCCCCAGCCGGTTCCTTCGCCTTCAGCCCGAATCCACCTGTCCCCCGGCAACGTGCGCAGTTACGTGACGCTGAGAAGCCGACGGCCAGCACAGCACCTGTGCACGTGGCCATCTGCGGCAGCAGAGCCCCCGACACCGACGCCGGCGTGATCGACGCCGCTGTCCGGTGCCTGGCCCGTCTCGTCATGAGCCGTGGCTACAAGGTCAGTCACGGCCCCGTTGGCGTGGGCATCGAGGTCATGACCTACATCGCCGACCAGTACCGTCCTCCCGACATCTCCCGGGCCCTCGGGCTCTTCGGTCACCGCAATGTCATTCAGGACGCCGAGTTCGTCATCGTCCTCGGCGGCGGGACCGGAACCCAGACAGAAATCGATCTTGCTCTGTCGATGGGCAAACCGGTAATCGCGCTCCCGGCCAGCGGAGGAACCGCCCGCCGCTTCTACCACCAAGCGGCCCGCGACCATCGCCTCCGCGCCTCGCTGGACGAGGAGCGGTACGCCGCCCTCAACGCTTGCGCCGACCCCGGCGAAGACTTCGTACGTATCGTCGAACAACTGATCAGCAACGACCCTGGAGCAGCTAATGACTGAACGCCCCTACGTGCTCTTGTCCTGCGCGGCCTCGATCGACGGCTATATCGACGACGCCACCGCCGAACGGCTTCTGCTGTCCAACGATGAGGACTTCGACCGAGTTGACGAAGTCCGGGCCGGCTGCGACGCCATTCTCGTTGGCGCCAACACCATCCGCCGAGACAACCCGCGCCTGCTCGTCCGGACAGAGGAGCGCCGCAAGGCCCGCGTCGCCCGCGGCCTACCCGAGAGCCCGATCAAGGTCACCTTCACGGCCCGGGGCGACCTTGACCCTGGGGCCAAGTTCTTTACCGCCGGCGGCGTCGAGAAGATCGTGTACTGCTCCAGCAGCGCGGTGGCCAGCTGCCGTGAGCGCCTCGGGGACGTCGCCACTGTCGTGGACGCAGGTGACCCGGTCGACCTCAACACCATGCTTGCCGACCTTGCTGACCGAGGGGTTCAGCGGTTGATGGTCGAAGGCGGCGGCACCGTCCACACCCAGTTCCTCACCGCCGGACTGGCCGACGAGCTCCAGCTCGTGATCGCCCCCTTCTTCGTCGGCGATTCCGCCGCCCCGCGCTTCGTCGGATCGGGGCAGTTCCCGCACCACCCCGGCAACCGGATGACCCTCAAGGAGGCCCGTCCCATCGGCGACGTCATCCTCGCCCGCTACCTCCTCACAAGCTCCTAACCGCGTGCTTCAGCGCTTTCAGCGCGGCCGCGTCCGCTTGGCCGAGGTCGCCTCTGGACCAAGTGGGTGAGTGCAGGCCGTGCCCAGGAAGTGTGATGCGGCGGATATTCCAGATCGGGGGATGGGGCAACTCGCCGCTATTCAGCGGATCTGGGAGAGCCGGGGCGGTTGTCGCCGGACGGTCAGTGCGCGGCGATGGCGGACTGGACGGCCGTCCCTTCACTGTCAGACTCAGGGGAGGTGGCCGAAGCGGCGGATGTTCAGCCCGGAGTACAAGCTGGCGATCGTGGAGGAGTGGGAGCAGAGCCACGAAATACACGCGCCTGACTCTGAGCCAGCGGTTCATCCGAGTATGCGCGCAGTGGCAACGGCCACGCCCGGCCGGGAGAATGGCGGGCAGTCACCGTGTCCGCGCCGAGCCGGACCGTGGCGGGGACCCGGCCCTCGAATTCCACCGCTCTATCGGCACCAGCAGGTGGTCTGTCGATGTGAGGTCTCATCGACACCGAGCAGGGCCGAAGGTTCTGACCGTCTCACCGGGGCGCGCCTACGTCGACGGCACCGCCGTGGCGGCCACCGGCTGCGCCGCGCCGAGGCCATAGAGCAGTTCCACCAGGTCTTGCGTGGGGATGCGGATCGTGCGTCCCATGCGCAGAACCCGGGTGCTGTCCCACTCCCCGCCACGGATCAACCGATACAGCGTCCACGGGCCGACCCTGAGGATTTCGGCAGCGGTCGGGACGTCGATGGAGGGGCCGAGGTCCCCAATGCGCTCACGCGTCCATGTCGTATCGCTAGTGGTCAACTCGGTCACGCAATCCTCGTTCCTCAGAGACGCCGCCTAACAGACGACGCAGTCTCGTTGCTCTGCGTTGCATCACGATCATCCGAGTAGTGTCGAGAAGTGTCAATGTGGAGGCATACTGTGTTGTCATGACACACGATGACTGGCCCTCCGCTGTCGCCGAAGGGGTGGCACGCCAGGTACGAGTGGAACGCGAGCGCCTGGGCTGGAGCGCACAGCAACTCGCCGACGCCTGCACGGCCCTCGGCTTCCCCCTCACCCGCTCTACGCTGGCGAACCTTGAGAGCGGGCGACGGCCGACGATCAGCCTCCCCGAACTCCTCATCCTCGCCCGCGCCCTGGACATCCCGCCGGTCCTGCTGGTGTGTCCGGTAGGCCAGGGCACATCCATCCCCGCCCCCGGCGTTCACGTCCCCGCCTGGGACGCGGCCCAGTGGTTCGCCGGCACCGCCGCATTCCCCGCGCCGCCCCCCACGACCACCGCGCAAGCCGAAGCAGACCACCCGGCCGCCCCCCTCACGCTGTTCCGCCGCCACGACCGGTACGTCGCGGAGTGGCAGTTCGCTACCCGCAAGGCCGCCGGAGCACGGTCGATGGAGGCCGAAGCCGCCGAAGAGGCCGAGCGCGCCTGGCGGACCCAGACAGCCGAAGCGGCAGAGCGAAGCGCACGCATCGCCGAGGAGATCATCACCGAGACCCGCCGCGAAATACGCAGCCGCGGGCTGACGCCGCCAGAGCTGCCCTCCGTGCTCGGCCACCTGGACGACCAGCCCCTTGCTGTCACCGCCGCCCCCGATCATTCCTTCTGAACCCACACCCCTCGCACATTCCGGAGTGATCCGTGAAGCCCTTCAAGCGCTGCTGGTGCATCAACCCCGAAACCGGCCGCGAGTACGGCCGCAACTGTCCAGACCTCAAGAAGCGGCACCACGGCCAGTGGTATGCGCGCTACGAGGCTCCAGCGGCGGACGGCAAGCGCCGCCAGCCTCGCATCGGCCCCTTCGACAGCAAGACCGAGTGCGAGCAGGCATTGGCCGAAGTCCTCAGCCAGCTCGGACGTACCGGCCGCATCGAAGACCGAAAGATCACGTTCGCCGACTTCCTCGATCAGCGGCACAAGCGGCGCCTCGCCTACTCCGAAACCGGCGAAGGACTCAAGCGCTCAACGCTGACCTCCGATCGCGAAGCGATCGAGCTGTACCTCAAGCCCGGCCTCGGGCACCTGAAGATGGTCGACCTCCGCGATCACCACTTCCATGAGCTGTACGCCGCGATGCGGCTGATCAACCGGGACGACTCGGGCGGCAAGCCGAGCGAGATGCTGCGCCGCCTGCTGACTGCCCGCGCCGCCCGCGAGGGCCGCCCCTACTCCAACCGCCCGATCAGCGAAGCGCGGATCAAGCGCGTGCACGCGGTGGCCACCGGCGCCCTCAACGATGCGGTGAAGCTCTGGAAGATCCTGCTGGTCAACCCTGCTGACGGTATCTTCCGCACCAAGGGCGGAGGCCGCAAGCGGCGCGTCAAGCCGCTGCTGTGGACCGACGAACGTGTCGCAGAGTGGGAACGGACCGGCAAGATCCCGCACAAGGTGATGGTCTGGACCGCACTCCAGTGCGGCGCGTTCTTGCGTTTCGCTGAACCGGACGCATCTTCACCTACCCCGACGGCCGACCGCTGCGGCCCGACTACGTCACCCAGCGGTTCAACCTGCTGCTTGCGCAGTACGCCTCCTACCGACGGCGCGCCTTCGTTGAAGGCTGGGACGTGGACCACATCGCCCGTCGTCATCGGACGACCCCAGAACTCGTCCGGATCGCGCTGGAGGGGCCGCCGCTGCCGCCCATCCGGCTCCACGACCTCCGGCACGGGTCCGCCACGATGCTCCACGCCGCCGGCGTCTCGATGAAGGTCGTCTCGGACATCCTCGGGCACGCCAACGAGAGTTTCACCGCCGACGTCTACGCGGTCGTCGCGGAAGAACTGGCCGAGGACGCGGCAGTCAAGCTTGCGAACTTCGTACCGCACACGGTCAGCGCGAAGTGGTCGCACAACGACGGGGACGCCGAGCTGTCTGCATAGTGTTCGGAGGGGTCTGCAGGCCCTGTGCGCCCGGACGTGTGCACAGCTCTGCCTCGTGTGCCAGGAATGTGCCAGGTGGCACTGCGCGTGGGGTCTGAAGACGCCTGCGGGGTTGCGTCGCTTGACGCAACCCCGCAGGTGATGGCGGAGGATCGGGGATTTGAACCCCGGATGGGCGGTAAACCCAAACCGCATTAGCAGTGCGGCGCCATAGACCGGACTAGGCGAATCCTCCAGGCTCAGGACAGGTTACCGGTTGAGCGCGCCAACCGGCAAAGTCATTCCCCGAGCATAGTGGACGACCGCCCCGGGGCCGCGGGGACGGCACGCCGGGAGGTCAGCCGCCGATCCGGAAGGTGGAGTACCCGCACGCCTTGCCGAGCTCGTTGCCGTGCTGCTGCATCTTGGTGAAGTCGGGCGTTCCACCCGACATGTCGCCACTGCTGAGCCGCTTGAGCGTGGCGGCCGTGTCGTCCAGGTCCTGCGCGAACTTCGTCGCGGCCGTCTCGACGTCACCGCCCGCCTTCTGGCCCTCCGACCGGATCGCCGACGCCGCGTCCGCGAACTTCTGCGCGTTCGACGCGGCACCGCCGCCCGGCGTCACCGCCGCACCGCCGGACGAGAAGCTCTTCAGCTCCGACTCGATGTTCTTGCACGCCGACGCCTTGGCGCCGCCACCGGTCACCGAGTCGAGCGACCCGCAGGCCGACGCGCCGAGCAGTACACCGCCGGCGAGCACGCCGAACACGATCTTGCGCATGGGGACTCCTTCGAGAGGTTCGCAATTCGGGACGAAGCGTAGACCCCAGCAGTCACATCCGTCTCGACTGTCCCGATTCGCAGTCGCTCCCGGGAGCCGGTACAGTGTTCCCGGCAGGCACCCGTAGCTCAACGGATAGAGCATCTGACTACGGATCAGAAGGTTAGGGGTTCGAATCCCTTCGGGTGCACCGGCTCAAAGGCCCCTTCCAATCGGAAGGGGCCTTTGGCGTTGCCGCTGGAGCCACGGGCACCGATCGCGCCCGGAGGGCTCTCAGCTCCTTACCGGCCGTAGGTTTCCAGGCGAGTGGCCGGTTCCCGCAGCAGAGACTGAGCGCCGTCGGGGAGTGCGGCCGGCCCCTTCGGTGTCGTCCCTCTCCGTGCACTGCGCCAGATCGCCGGCGCCGGCCTTGTACGCGGAGCGGGCTCATTGATGAAGAGGATGTGCCGTCCGCCGGCGTGGCCGGCCAGGTGTCGAAATGGGCCCGCAGCCGGTTGCGCGCCTTCCGCCGGCTGCTCACCTCAATGCGGTAGGCCACGGTACGGACCCATCCCTCGGGGTCGGCGTACCGTCCGAGCCTGTGCCACCGCTGCCAGGCCAGCGCGTACGCCTCCTGCACCGCGTCCTCGGCCTCCGCCAGGTCGCCCGCCATCGCGTACGCCGGGTTGATGATTTTTCTTGACGTTCCGGCGTAGAACGCGTCGAAGTCTTCGCTTTCCCGCATCACCCCTCCAATGACCGCCATCAGTAGGGGTCACGCTCGACCCTCCGCACCGGTTTCGTCCCAGCGGACACTTCGAGAACCAATGGTTCACGTCACGGGATAAGGGGCCGTGCGCTGAGAAAAGGCCCCTTCCGCTCCTGGAAGAGGCCCTGTCTCACTCGCGCTCCGATCCGGCGCTACTAGATCGTTGATGGGAAATGTTGGTGCTGGTCAATGGTCGTAGGCGATCAGGGATCGCTTGACCGGGGCGTCGATGAGCCAGTTGTGCCAGATGGCGG
>NZ_JOFJ01000029.1 GCF_000718255.1 Spirillospora albida | reverse complement strand
ACGGCACCGTCACCACCGTCGAAGGCAACGTCAGCGACAAGGTCATGGTCCGCACCCGCACCATGGGCACCATCGTCGGCTTCGGCCACCCCAAGTACTAAGCCCAACATCGAACGACGCCCCGGAGCCCCAGGCGCCCGGGGCGTCGTCGTACACCCGGACCCGACCGGTCCGGGTGTACGACTCCTGGCGCGCCCTCGTCCTTGACCTTTTCCTGACCATTCCCTCAGGACGGCCTCCCGCCCGCCGATGAGGGGACTTCCGGGTGGAACGACGAAAAGACACGTCATGTCACTGAAGCGCTACGGAGCGTTCGTCTCGATCCTCGCGGTCGGGCACCTGCTCGTGCCCGACGGCTGGTGGCGCACGATCACCTATCAGGGGATCGGCGCCATCGCCCTGGTCACGGCCGTGATCGGCGTGCGCCGATGGCGGCCCGACGCCACCCGGGCCTGGTGGTTCGTGATCGTCGGCGCCACGCTGTGCCTGTCCGCCGACCTGCTGTACGACCTGTACCTCCGGCTGTGGAAGACCGACCCGTTCCCGTCCATCGCCGACGTGCTCTACCTGGCCGGGTACGTCTTCTACGGGGCCGGACTGATGATCATGGTGCGGCGGCGGGCCGCGAAGGACCGCGGCGACCTCATCGACGCCGCGATCATCGCCGGCGGGCTCGGCCTGATGGTCTGGGTGTTCATGGTGGTCCCCACCGTGCAGGAGGACGGCTCCCTGCCCGCACGCGTCGTCAGCCTCGCCTACCCACTGCTGGACCTGTTCCTGCTGGTCCTGCTCGTCCGGCTGCTGACCGGGCGGGGCGGCCTCGCCGTCGGCAACCTCGCCTGCGGCATGCTGGCGGGCGCCTTCGTGTCGCTGCTGACCGCCGACATCGTGTTCGCCTTCCTGGAGGACTACGTCAACGGCACCGCGGGCATGATCGCCACCCGCGTCGTGGACGAGTTCTTCCTCGCCACCAACCTGCTGATCGGCGCCGCCGCCCTGCACCCCCTGATGACCGACCTCACCCGGTGGGGCCGGGTCCCCGTGCCGCGGCTGAGCCGGCCCCGGCTGGGCGTCCTCACGTCGGCGGCGCTGCTGGCCCCCATCGTCCTGCTGGCCCGGTCCCACCTCGGAGGGGTCGACGCCTGGGTCGGGACCAGCATCGCGGTCGCCTCCGCCCTGATGTTCGTCCTGGTCGTCCTGCGGATGCTGGGCCTGATCCGGCAGGTGGAGACGCAGGCGCACGAGCTGACCGCGCTGAGCCTGCGCGACCCCCTCACCGGCGCCGCCAACCGGCGCGGCTGGGAGCTGCGGCTCACCGAGGGGCTCGCCACCGCGTCCCGCCGCCGCGACCCGCTGTGCGTGGCGCTGATCGACCTGGACCACTTCAAGCGGTTCAATGACACCTACGGCCACCAGGCCGGGGACGACCTGCTGCGGCAGGCCGTCGCCGCCTGGCAGACCCAGATGCGGCCGCAGGACGTCCTGGCGCGGTACGGCGGTGAGGAGTTCATCCTCTTCCTGGCCGACACCAGCATGAAGCAGGCCGGCCAGATCCTGGAACGGCTCCGCAAGGCCGTTCCGCACGGGCAGACGGTCTCCGCCGGGGTCGCCATGTGGGACTTCGAGGAGACCGCCGAGCAGCTCACCGCCCGCGCCGACGCGGCGTTGTACTCCGCCAAGCACGCCGGCCGCGACCGCGTCGTCCTGGCCGGGTACCTCGATCTCGACCTCGGCTCGGAGCACCCGGACGGGGCGCCCGGCCGGAACCTTGGAAGCGAGAAGCACGGATGAACACCCAGCCTCCCTTCGACGGATCGGGACACGCTCCGGGACACCGGGTCCACGTCGGCCGGCAGCCCGTCTACGACCGGGCGTACGAGCTGGTCGGCTACGAGCTGCTGTTCCGGGGCGGCCCGACGGCGTCGGCCGCGGACGCGTCCGGGGCGCAGGCCACCAGCCGCGTCCTGGTGAACCTCTTCTCCGAGTTCGGGATGGACCAGCTGACCGGCGGCCGCCTCGCGTTCATCAACCTCACGGGCGAGTTCCTGCGCGGCGAGCTGCCGCTGCCGTTCGACCCCGAGGGCACCGTCCTGGAGATCCTCGAGACCGTCGACGTGACCGACGAGGTGATCGAGGGGGTCCGGGACCTGGTGCGGCGTGGCTTCACGATCGCCCTGGACGACTTCGTCTTCGGCCGCGGCCACGAGCCCCTGCTGGAACTGGCGTCCTACGTGAAGCTGGACGTCCTCGGGGTCGAGCCGACCGACCTGGCCGCGCAGGTGCACGCCTGCCGCCGCCACCCCCACCTGAAGCTGCTCGCGGAGCGCGTGGAGACCCCCGAGGACGTCCGGCTGACCCGCGACCTCGGATTCGACCTGTTCCAGGGGTACGCGTTCGGCCGCTCCCAGGTGCTCTCCCTGGAGACCCTGGCCCCGTCCAGGCTCCGGTACCTGGAGCTCATCGACCGGCTCCTGCGGCCCGACATCGACATCGACGAGGTCACCGCCATGGTGCAGACCGACCCGGCGCTCGCCTACCGGGTGCTGCGGGCCGCGAACTCCGCGTCCGCGGGGCTGCGCCGCAAGGTCTCCTCCATCCACGAGGCCGTCATGCTGATGGGCCTGACCCGGCTGCGGCACTGGCTGATCCTCATGACGGTCAGCGACCTGACCGGCGCCGGCACCGAGACCGTGGTGTCGGTCCTGGTGCGGGCGCGGCTCTGCCAGACCCTCGCGGACCGCGCCGGGGTGGCCGGCGAGCAGGCGTTCACGGCCGGGCTCCTGTCCGGCCTGTCGGACATGCTCGCGGTGTCGCCCGCGTCGCTGGTCGCCCGGCTGTCCCTGGACAACGAGCTGGCGAGCGCCGTCAGCGGAGGGGGCGGCCGGCTCGGCTCGCTGGTCACCGCCGTCCGCGAGTACGACACGGGCGAGGAGCCGGCCGAGGCGCTGCTCCCCGTCGTGGCGGAGGACCTGGCGCGTTCCTATCTGTCGGCCGTCAGCTGGGCCATGCGCGCCACCGCAGCCGTCCGCGACTGACGAGCGCGCACCCTCCCCCGGCACCGCCCGCGGTGCCGGGGTGCCGCCATATCGTCCGCTCCGCAACGGAAAATCCCGGAGCCCTTGTGATGAAGGCGCTCCAGCGATGGCTGATTTTTCAAGGGTTTTGCGAACGAGGGTGGTGGCGGTGACTAATCTCCCTGGCCTATGAAGCCGGGTTGTCCGCACTTGGCGAACGCGGGATTACGTTGAGCATGAAGTACGGACGAACGATTCTCGGGGGGAAAAGATCGTGACTCATACTTCCGTACGCAAACTGGCCGCGGGGACCGTGCTCTGCGCCGCCGGACTCACCATCACCGGGATGACCGGGACGGCGCAGGCCGCCGTCCTCGGCGCGGACCGGGCCGCGGTGGAGCAGAGCACCGCCGCCGCTCCGTGGCCCAGGTGCGGGTTCGGCAACTGGAGCGGGTGCTGGCAGTACCACTCGCGGCACTTCTCGTCCTGGTCCTGCCACAGGACGGGGCGTCGCATCGTCTGGCGGTCCGACCGCTATGACCGCTACTACTGCGAGCGGAACTGGGGCCGCTCCTACTCGCTGTGGCTGTGGAGGGACCGGGGCGGCTGGGACGACCACGACGACTGACCGGAGGTAAGGCCGGGCGCCCGGCACCGCTCGCGGTGCCGGGCGCCGGTGCGTTCCCGTCCGCGTGCGCGGGGAAGGCGGACGGGCCGCGGGCTCAGCGGTTGAGCATGACCAGCATCTGCTTGATCTGGTCCTGGCGGGACGCGGTGAGGCGTGTCGCGAACGCCTTCGTCTCGCCGTTGACGCCCTTGCCCGTCTCCATCTTCGCCATTTCCACCGCCGCGGACTGGTGCCCGATGAACAGGTTGAGGAAGGCGTTCTGGAACCTGGCGCCCTTCGCGACCCGGAGCGCGCCGATCTCCTTGGCGCTCGTCGCGGGCAGGCCGCCGTGGTCGGCGTGGGCGCTCGGCGCGTGGTCGACCGTGAGCGGCTTGTTCCACTTCCTCAGCCAGGACGTCATGAGCTTCACCTCGTCGGTCTGCGTGAGGTGGACGGCCTTGGCGAGCCTGCGGACGTCCGCGCCGGGGGCCTTCCGCGCGGCGAGGCCGGCCATCTGCAGCCCCTGCCGGTGATGCGCGATCATCATCTGCAGGTACATGACGTCGGTGGCGTTGTGGCTGCCCGGCCCGGTCACGGCGGACGGGGCGCCCGTCGCGGCACGCTTGCTGCCCGTCGCCTCGCCGTCGCCGCCGCACGCCGCCGTGAGCAGCAGCGGAGCGGTGGCCAGCAGGGCGATCGCCCGGATGCGGCGGGTCACAGCGGGAGCCAGAGGGCCAGCGTGTACGGCGAGGGCTCCCAGCTGCGGATCGCCGTGTGGGACTGGCGGCAGCGGTACCTGGCGCCGTCGTACGTCACGACGGTGCCGGTCCGGTAGGTGACGCCGGGCGCCCAGGCCGCGCCGGACGCGGGGGTGCCGGCGGTGGGCTTGGCCGTCGGCGCGGTGGTCGGCTTCGCCGTGGGAGCGGTGGTCGGCTTCGGGGCCGTGGTGGGCGCCGTGGTCGGCGCGGTGGTCGGTGCCGGGGCCGGGGTTCCGCCGGAGCCGCCGCCGATGTTCAGGTCGATGCAGCTGTAGAACGCCGCGGCCGTGTCGCCGATGTTCCAGACGGCGAGCACGGTCCGCTTGCCGGGGAACCTGCTGAGGTCGAGCTGGTGGGTGACGACGGACGCGGGCTGCTGGTTGCCGCCGTCGAAGGTGCCGACGAGGGTGCCGCCGACGAAGTACTGCCAGTTGCTCGTGCGGTGCCGGGCGGTGAACGTCCAGCTGAACGGGACGGTCGTGCCGACGGACTTCGCGGGCCAGGCCCGGCTCTCGTCGGCGAGCACGGCGAACTGGCTCAGGCCGCCGTTGCAGCTCTTCAGGCCCTTGGGGCCCTCGACGCTCTGCGGCTCGAACTGGATGGGGCCGCAGTCCTTGACGGCGCCCTGCGCGCACAGCGCCTGGCGGCTCGGGGGGGACGAGACGTAGCCGTGCGCCGAGGCGGGGCCGGCGACGACGACCGTCGACCCGGCGGCCGCGAGGACGGCGAGGGGGTAGGCGACGGACCTGCGCATGGGGGTGCCTTCCTGACGTCGGTACGGCCGCCGGGGCGGCGGCCGCGATCACCGTCGGGACGCTAGTGCGGGCGGCCCTAAGCACTCCTTAAGAACCCGCGAAATGATCATGAAGCTCCGCCGGGGGTGTTCCGGACGGGCCGCGCCGGGAAAGGGGGCGGGCATGATCGAGGTCATCGGAGCGGGGCTCGGCCGGACCGGGACCAGTTCCCTGCGGATCGCGCTGGAGCGCCTCGGATTCGCGCCCTGCTACCACATGTTCGAGGTCGTCGGCAGCCGCGCGCGGATGGAGCAGTGGACGAGGCGCGCGGAGAGCGACGCCCCCGGCTGGGACGAGATCTTCGCCGGATACCGCGCCTGCGTGGACTTCCCGGCGGCGGCGTACTGGCGCGAACTCACCGCCCACTACCCCGAGGCCAAGGTCATCCTCACCCTGCGCGACCCCGACGAGTGGTACGCCAGCGCCCGCCGGACGATCTTCCGGCTGCCGATGCTGCTGCGGCATCCGGTGGCGGGGCCGGGGCTTCGCTTCGTGCTGCCGCTCTGGCCCGCGCTGGCGGAGTTCGTGCGGATGCTGGAGACCCTCAACCGCGACCGCCGCGACATCGATTTCGCGCGGGAGGCGTCCATCGCCTTCTTCGAGCGGCACAACGCGGCCGTGATGAAGGGCGTGGCGGAGGACCGCCTCCTGGTCTACCGGATCCGGGACGGCTGGGACTCCCTGTGCGAGTTCCTGGACGTGGCCGTCCCGCCGGAGCCCTTTCCCTGGGCGAACGACACGGCGACCTTCTGGCGGGACTTCCGCCGGACGCTCCGCACCGCCTGACCGGTCACGCGAGGCGGGCGCCGCCCCCGTCCAGGAAGGCGTCGATCTCGTCGGCGGGGACCGGGCGAGAGAACAGGTACCCCTGGGCCAGCGGGCAGCCCATCTCCCGCAGCGCCTCGGCCTGCTCCCGGGACTCGACGCCTTCGACGACGGCGCGCAGGTCCAGGCTGGACGACAGTGTCAGGATCGCCTTGGTGAACGCCCGCGCCTCCCGCTGCTCCCTGTCCTCGACGCCGGTCGCGAACGCCCGGTCGATCTTCAGGATGTCGACCGGGAGGACCCGCAGGTAGGCGAGGGACGAGTAGCCGGTGCCGAAGTCGTCCAGCGCGATCCGGATGCCCTGCTCGCGCAGCGCGGTCAGGGTCGCGACGACCCGGCGGGTCTCGGCGGGCGTCCCCGCCAGCAGCATGCTCTCGGTGATCTCCAGGATCAGCGCGCGCTCGGGCAGCCGGTGCCGGCGCAGCGCGTCCAGCACCGTTGCGCTGAACGCCGGTTCGCGCAGCTGCCGCCCGGACACGTTCACCGTGACCGAGACGCCGTGCCTGCGGTACCAGCGGCCGACGTCGGCGCAGGCCCGGTCGAGCACCCACGCGCCGATCGGGACGATCAGCCCCGACTCCTCCGCGATCGGGATGAACCGGTCCGGCGGGATGGCGGCCCGGCCGGGCGGCGTCCAGCGCAGCAGCGCCTCGACGGCGTGCGCCTCGCCGGTGTTCAGGTCCACGACCGGCTGGTAGTTCAGCGTGAACTCGTCATGGGTGAGCGCCCGCCGCAGCCCGGTCGTGAGCCGCGTCTGGTCGAGACGCGCCTGCCGCAGCCCCGGTTCGAACCGGACGAACTGGTCCTTGCCCGCGCTCTTCGCCGCGTACAGGGCGAGGTCGGCGTCCCGGAGCGCCTCCGACGCGCTCGCGGCCGGGCTGTCGGCGAGGACGCCCATGCTGACCGTCAGGTAGAACTCCCCGGCGGTGGTCGGATACGGGGCGCGCAGCGCCTCCACGACCCGGTCGGCGACACGGACGGCGCTCGGGGCGTCCGCGCGGGGCAGCATCAGCGCGAACTCGTCGCCGCCGAGCCGCGCCAGCGTCGCGTCCGGCGGGGCGATCTCCCGCAGCCGCTGCGCGACCTGCGTGAGGAGCTCGTCCCCGGCCTGGTGGCCGAAGGTGTCGTTGACGTCCTTGAACCCGTCCATGTCCAGCATCAGCAGCGCCGGCGGCCGGTCGTTCTCCGTCAGCGTCCGCTGGAGCGCGTCCGTGAGCAGGATGCGGTTGGCGAGGCCCGTCAGCGGGTCGTGCGTCGCCCGGTACGACAGCTGCTCCTGGAGCTGCTCCTGCTCCTGGAGGGTGGCGCTCAGCTCCGCCGCCTGCGCGGCGAGCTGCTCGGCCTGCCGGTTGAGGACGACGGCGCGGGACTCGGCGAGCCGCGCCGTCGAGCTGAGCCGCAGGACGAGCAGGACGGCGAGCAGCACGGTCAGGATCGGGATCACGAACGGGTCGTACGCCTGGTCGTCGGGGGCGCCCCGCAGCGCGCGCGCCGCCATGGCGCCGATGGGGCTGAGCAAGGCGAGCACCAGGTAGAACGTCGTCCCGGCCCGGACGGACGCGATCGGCGGCAGCAGCCGCTCCCCCGCCCGCCGGACGCTCGGGTGCAGCGCCGTGGCGCCGGCCAGCCCGCTCCACAGCATCCAGCCGATCGTCGCGACCGCCCCCGCCGGCCGGCCCGCGGCCTGATCGACGAGGTTGGCGGTGTCGCCCACGATGAGGGCCAGATAGGACCCCATGAACAGCAGCATCCAGGGCGCCCGCCCCCGGTAGAACGCGAGCCGGACGAGCATCCCCAGCAGGAACAGGTCCATGACGGGGACGATCAGGGAGAACAGCGGATCCTGGTCGACCTCCTGCAGGCGGTCGATCATGGGGTCGATGAACAGGGCCCAGTACGGCATGGCCACGGACGTGCCGATGATGGCGGCGTCCACGAGGCCGGACCAGCGGGCCCGCCCGGCCGGCGTGACGAGCAGGACCATCGCGACCGCGCCCAGCGTGTACGACACCATGATCATGATCTCGTAGACGTCGAGCGCGTCCCGGTTCCCCAGCGCGATGTAGCCGATGGCCCACGGGAAGGTGGTCGCGGCCCACGTCAGCAGGACGGCGGTGGTCAGGATCCGCCATGCCCGGATCCGATGCAGGCGGTGGCGGCGGAGCCCCGTGAGCACGGCCAGCGCGGCGCCGCTCTGCACCAGGATCCACGGGAGTATCGCGGTCGGCGCGAGCGCGCCGGTGGCGATCGCCACCACGGCGACGGCCACCAGGTATGCCGACCAGCCGCGCGCCGCCCCTTCCCGGGGCCGCGTCACGGCCGGCGCATCGGCGATCGTGTGGCTCATGACCGTTTCTCTTCTGGCCCGTGTCCGTGTGACCAGGGCATACAGCAGAAGGCTAGGGGTAGTTGTGTGACCAGCAGCACATCGAGCTCACTGAACGTATCGGTGAGGCCACACGACCGAGGGGGACCGGTGACCACCGCACGAGACGTGATGAACACCGGCGTGCACTGCGTCGGCGAGGACGAGACACTGACGCGCGCCGCCCAGATCATGCGGGACGAGCAGGTCGGAGCGCTGCCGATCTGCGACACCGACGGCCATCTGCGCGGCATCGTGACCGACCGCGACATCGTCATCCGGTGCGTGGCGTCAGGGCAGGACATCGGCTCCACCAAGGTGAGCGCGCTCGCCCAGGGCGAACCCTGCTGCGTGCAGGCGTCGTCCGACATCGACGAGGTCCTGGCCGAGATGGAGAGCCACCAGATCCGCCGGCTCCCCGTGCTGGAGGACGACCGGCTCGTCGGCATGATCAGCGAGGCGGATCTTGCTCACCACCTTTCCGACGAGCGGCTGGCGCACTTCGTGGAGCAGATCTACGCCGACCGGTGAGTCATTCGGCGTTGGCGGACACGCTCGGCCTGTGGTTGATCCGGTCGCGCTCGTCCCGGACGATGATCTCCGGGTGGTGGGTCAGCAGCGCGCTCTCGTGCCTGCGGAAGTGGTGACCGCAGAACAGCAGGTCCAGGGTGAGCCCGAACTCCACCCGGACGAAGGCCTGGGCGCCGCAGCGGTCGCAGCGGTCAACGAGCTTCAGCGGCTCGGCCGTCCGCACCCGTTCGGTCGTCATGGTCATCGCTCCACCTCCATAGCAGGGAATCGTCGGGGTTCACCGGTACATTCGGCCGTCGGCCGGTCCATCTGAGGGGTCACGCCGCCTCGGGCGCGATCGGCAGGGCCTCGGGCGCGATCGGCAGGGCCTCGACCGCGACGTGCCGCAGGGCGGCCTCGTCGGCGGCCCGGTCCGCGGCGGAGAAGCCGGCCCACACCGCGTGCCCCAGCGGCACGTCACTGACCCGGGCGGTGGGGGCGAAGTCGATCCGCTCGACCGGCTCGGGGTTCCCGGCCTCGAACGTCAGGGCGGTGCCCTCCGGCACCATCGTGATCTCGGTCAGCGCGACGTCGGTGCGCTCGGCCACGGCCCGCAGCCACGCCGGGTTCGACGCCCAGTACAGGGTGCCCGCGGCGTCCCGCCCGATCGACAGGGGGCTCATCGCCGCCCGGACCAGGTTGACCCGCCCGGGGCGCCCCGGCTCGGCCCACGCCAGCGCGGCGCGTCCGACCAGCGATCCCAGGACGTCCTCCAGGGGGGCGCCGCTCGCGATCGCCTGGTAGACGACCTCGGTGTCGGTCTCGCCCGCCCCCTGGGGGACGTCGAACCGCTCCCGCAGGACGTCGGCCTCGACGTCGCCGTTGTGGGTGCCGACCAGGTGCCCGACGGCCAGCGGGCTGGAGTTGACCAGCCGCCGCGGGTCGCCCTGCGTCGCGGCCCGGGTGTGCCCGAGGACCGTGCCGGCCCCCAGGAAGTCATCGTGGAGCCCGTCCTGCCACAGCTCCCGGAACAGCCCGGTCCGCTTGACGATCCGGGATCCGCCGAACCGGACGTCCTCCAGCGCCGACGCGCCCTCGGGCGCCGCCTGTGTGGCCTCCCGGCTCAGGAACGCCAGACCGGCCGCGTCCTGTCCGCGTCCTTCGGAGAGCTCTCCCAGCAGCCGCAGTGTCGCCAGCCCCTGCACGTCGTCCACCTGCGGTGCCCGAAGCATCCCGAAGATCCCGCACATGAGAGCCGCCCCCCGTAGTTTCGCTTACGGGTTCCATTTGGCCCTGCGGACGTTGCGTTCCCCGGTCACTCTGGGTGCAGAACGGTTGCGCTGGAAAAACCCACTCAGGTCCGGCGTAGAGGAGTTGGCAAAGCCTCGCCGAGGCCCGGCGGGGCGGGGCCGAAGGGGAAATCCCTTTGCCTGTGCCGCGAGCACGAACCTAGGCTTGCGCCCCATGCGCGCGATTACCGAAGGTGAGCTGCGGACGTGCTTCGTCAACTGCTCCAAGGGCGACGCCAAGCGCCTCAACCTCCCCAAGGACTTCGCGGAGTCGCCCTGGGAAGACCTCGACTTCCTCGGCTGGCGGGACCCCAAGGCCCCGGACCGCGCCTACCTGGTCGCCGAGAGGGGTGACGGGCTCATCGGGATCGCGCTGAGGTTCGCGTCCGCGCCCGGCAGGGCGCGCGGGTTCAACTCGACCAGCATGTGCTCGTTCTGCCAGACCGTGCACACCGGCGGCGGTGTCGCGCTGCTGGGCGCGCGGCGCGGCGGCGAAGCCGGCAAGCAGGGCAACAGCGTCGGGCAGTATCTGTGCGCCGACCTGGCCTGCTCGCTGTACGTGCGGGGCAGGAAGCAGACGCTGCTGGGCGATGGCCACGACGACGGCGTCCCCTTGGCGGACAGGGTCGAGCGCCTCAGGACGAACCTGGACGCCTTCATCGCCTCGGTCATCGCCTGATCGACGGTCACCGGGGGGTGGCGGTGCCGAGGATCTGGGGGGACGCCGGGAAGGGGATCCGGGTGTCGGCGCTGGTGAGGTGGTCGATCCGGTCGATGCCGAAGCCGGCCCGTTCGATCGCCGTCCGGGTGTCGCGGCCGCAGTGGCAGCCACCGCCGAAGAGCGGCCAGACGGTGGCGTCGAGGGCCTTCTGCGCGCGGCGGCGTCCAGGGGAGGCGGCCTGGACGTGCTCGAGGAAGCGGAGCCGTCCGCCGGGCCTGAGGACGCGGCGGATCTCGGCGAGCGCGCGCCCCTGGTCGGGGACCGTGCACAGGACGAGGCAGGCGACCGCGGCGTCGCACGAGGCGTCGTCCGCGGGCAGCGCGTCGGCCACGCCGTCCACGACCTTGATCGGCACTGGGACCGCGGCCGCGCACGTTTCGGCGAGGGCGCGCAGGTGCGGTTCGGGCTCGACCGCGATGACCTCGGTGACCGGCTCCGGGTAGTGCGGGAAGTTGAGGCCGTTGCCGGCGCCGACCTCGATCACGCGGCCGGACAGGCCGTCCAGGAGCGCGCGCCGGTGCGCCCCGAGGCCGGGTTCCATGAGGCGGCTGGTACGGGCGTAGACGCGGGCGAAGAGAGGGTGGCCGTGGCTCATGGCGCCGGGACGGTGGTGGGGTGGCCGGCGGCCCGCCATTCGGGGATGCCGCCGTCCAGGGGGCGGGCCCGGTGGCCGCGGGCGCGCAGCAGGCGGACGGCGTCCAGCGACATGAGGCAGAAGCGGCCGCGGCAGTAGGCGACGATGTCGGTGCCGTGCGGCAGTTCGGTCAGGCGGTCGGCGAGCCGGTCGGCGGGGATGTTCAGGGCGCCGGGGATGTGGCCTCCGGCGTATTCGGCGGGCGGGCGGACGTCCAGTACCACCACGCCGTCGGCGAGGCGGGCGGCGAGTTCGTCGCGGGTGACGGGTTCCAGGGCGGCGGGGTCGCCCAGCCAGTCGCGAGCGGCCTGCCGCACGTCCGGCAGGCGGGCGTGCGCGAGCCGCTTCGCGTCCTCGACCAGGACCGCCACCCGCGGGTCGGCGAGCCGGTAGCGCACCCGGGTCCCCGACCGCCGTGACACCGCCAGGCCCGCGCGGGTCAGCTCCTTGAGCTGGGCGGACGTGTTGGACGTCCGCATCCCGGTGGCCGCCGCGAGTTCCTCCACGCTCCGCTCGCCCTGGGCGAGGACGTCCAGCAGCTCCAGCCGGGACGGGTTGGACAGCGCCTTGCCGATCCGCGCGAACCCCTCGTACACCTGCGCCTTCGCCGACGTCACCGAACCTCCAATAGTCTTTGGAATATTGTAGGGCAAGCCGACGGCCTGACGGCCGGGCTGGGCGGCGGCTTCACGGTCACGCGGGCCGTCACCGACCGGCATCGGACGCCGTCCGGCGCCGTCCAGCCCTTCACCTGGGTCACCGCGCGGTTCCGCTGACATGGCCGTGGCCCGGCGCGCGTGCGCCGGGCCACGGAACGGGTGTTGATCTACATTGTAAAGGCGGGTGCCTCAGACCTGGAATCGCCCGACCAGGTCCCGCAGCGACTGGCTCATGTCGGCCAGTTCCATCGCGGCGATGCGAGAGCGCTCCACGCCCTGGGTGGTGGTGGCGCTGGCGTCCGCGACGCCGGCGATGTTGGCCGCGATGTCGCCGCTGGCGGTGGACGCCTCCGCGACGTTGCGGTTCATCTCGCTGGTGGTGGCGGTCTGCTCCTCCACCGCGGCGGCGATCGTCGCCTGGTAGTCGTTGATCCGGCCGGTGATGTCGGAGATCTTGTCGATCGCCTCGACCGCCGCGGCGGTGTCCGCCTGGATCGCCTTCACGCGGTTGGCGATGTCCTCGGTCGCGCGCGCGGTCTCCTGGGCCAGGTCCTTGACCTCGCCCGCGACCACGGCGAAGCCCTTGCCGGCGTCGCCGGCGCGCGCGGCCTCGATGGTGGCGTTCAGGGCGAGCAGGTTGGTCTGCTCGGCGATCGAGGTGATCGTCTTGACCACGTTGCCGATCTCGATGGACGACTGGCCGAGCTTCGCCATCGTCGAGTTCGTGGTGGCGGCGACCGTGACCGCCTCGCCCGCGACCGTCGCGGCCTCGGAGGTGCTGTTGGAGATCTCCCTGATCGACACGCCCATCTCCTGGCCGCCGGCGGCGACCACCTCGACGTTGCGGGAGACGTCTCCCGCGGCGGCCGCCACGACCGACGCCTGTGCGCTGGCCTCTTCGGCCGACGAGGCGATCTGCTCCGCCACCTCGGAGAGCTGCGTGGACGCCGTCGCCAGGGTCTCGCTGTGGGAGACGAGCGCCGAGACCGTCCCGGCGAGGGCCTCGGTCGTCTCGTCCAGCGCGTCACCGAGCTGACCGAGTTCGTCGCGGCGGTTCATGCGCGTCCGGACGGTCAGGTCGCCGGCGGCCACGCGGTGCAGGGCCGACACGACCGTGCCCAGCGGCCGCACGACGGAGCGGGTGACGGCGATGCTCATCGCGGCCGCCATGCCGAGGGCCAGGACGAGGGTGGCGCCCAGGATCCAGCGGCTCGTGCTCTCGACGTCCGCCATCTCCTTGCGCAGGGAGGCGATCCGCTTGCTGATGGACGCGGTGAGCGCGTCGCTGACCTCGACGCCCTGGGACCAGGCGTCGGCGGCCTCGCCGCCGTTGATGCTGTTCATCGCCTCGGCGCGGCCGGCCTGGGTGTCCTTGCGCAGCAGCTCCATGACCTTCTCGTCCCAGACGAAGAACTCGTCCCAGGCGGGGCGGAGCTTGGCGACCTGCTCGCGCTCGGCGGCGGTCAGGTACTGGACGTGCATCGCGTCGATCGCGGCGTAGAGGGACTCCTTCGACTTCAGCTCGCCCTTGCGGTTGTAGGCGTCGTCGGCGGCGGAGACCTTGCCGCCGAACGCGCCCGCGTCGGCGACGACGAGGCCCTGCCAGCCGGTGATGTCGGCGACGGTGTACGCGAACTTCTGGACGTCGTCCTCGACCTGCTCCAGATCGTCCAGGCGGGTGCTCAGGTCCTGCTGCTTGCCGATCTGCCACTGGCCCACGCCGACGGCGGCGGCGATGAGGAGGGTGACGAGCAGGAAGGACAGCCCGAGGCGCTTGCCGACGCCGGTGTTCGCGAAACGAGACATGACGCGTTTCCCTCGATAGGTAAGCACAGCCCGACATGGCGGTGGTGAACTCTCATCGGCAGCGCCTCCGCCCCATCTGAGGAACACGGCCGAAATCAGGCTCAGATTTGGAATCGGCCGACCAGGTCGCGCAGCGACCGGCTCATTCCGGCGAATTCCATCGCAGCGCCCGTGAAGCGCCGGCGATGATCACCTGGGCGGGTCGGCGAGGTCCAGTTCGAACCAGACGGTGCGGCCCGCGGCGCCGCCGTCCTGTCCCCAGCGGGCGGCGCAGCCCGCGACGATGGCGAGGCCGCGGCCGGATGTCGACCTGTCGTCGACGGAACGGGTGGAGGCGACGGAGTCGGCGGGTGCGACGGGGGCGGTGGCGCCGGGGCGGAGGCCGGACGCGCAGCCCTGGTCGCTGACCTCGACGCGGACGACATCGACGTCCAGGCGCACGCCGACCTCGAAGGTGCCGCCGTGGCCGCTGCGGGTGTGCAGGACGGCGTTGGCGGCGAGTTCGGACGTCAGGAGGACGGCGATGTCGGCGGCGGGGCGGTCGCCGATCTCGGCCGCGACGAAGCGGCGGGCGTGCCGGACCTGGTCGACGCGGCCGGTGAAGCGGCGGATCGCGTGCGTCATCGGGGCAACCCCTCGGGGATCGTCCGGGCCGCGGGGAGCGGCCCGGGGGGTTACATGAGGGCGATGTCCTGCTCGACGGTCGTCGCCATCTGGTAGAGGTCGAACCAGGTGTCGTCGTCCTCGGATGACGGTATCCAGGAGGCGCGGATCTCGTGCCGCTCCTCCTCGTACTTCAGGGCGTAGCTGCGCAGGTCCTGCGCCCATCGTGGATCCAGCAGCCGCACTATGGCGTTGAAGTCGGACACCGCCGTCTCCTCAGTCCGTTGATCACATCCCCGCCAGTCCGTTGGCGGGGCGATTCGCGCTCTTTGCCTTGCGGGGGTCCTCCGCGGGGGCGAGCGTTATGAATGTCGGCTCCGGGGGGAGCCCGGCCGGTTGCCACCCGGTGGTGGGTCGGTTGCGGATGGCCGGAGAGTGGTGACGAAACCGTCCGGAAACGGTATGGCAGCTCAGTGGATACTCAGAGTGATCGACTGGTAGCATTCTGGAATGACAGTTGGCCGCAGCCCGGCGACCTCCCCCGAGGTGGTCGGTGCGGGTGGCGGATCGGACGGGACCGTGACCGAACCGCGCGTGCTGGTGATCGAGGACGAACGGGACGTCCGCGACCTGCTCGCGCACTATCTCGAAGGTCTGCACTGCGCGGTCCGCACGGCCGACAGCGGAGAGTCGGGTCTGGAACTGGCCCGTGACGATCCTCCCGACCTGGTGATCCTCGATGTGCGGCTCCCGCATATGGGCGGGCATGAGGTGGCCCGCACGCTGCACGCCGATCCCCGGACGAGCCACTGCAAGCTGGTGATCACCTCGGTGCTGGACATGGAGGACATCTGTGACATCGAATCCGACGGCATTCTGCACAAGCCGTTCCGCCGCGCGGACGTCGAGCGCATCGTGAAGCTGCTGCAGGGAGGGAGGTGACCATGGCCATCGTGCTGGTCGCCGAGGACGACTCCGACATTCGCGATCTCATCGTCTTCAAGCTGGAGCAGGCGGGGCATACCGTCCTCCCTGCCGAGAACGGGCAGGTGGCGCTGCGGGTGGCCGCGGGCCGGACGCCGGACGTGGCGCTGCTGGACGTGATGATGCCGGGCATGTCGGGTCTTGACGTGTGCCGGGCGCTGCGGGAGCGGCCGGAGACGGCGCGCATCCCGATCATCATGCTGACGGCGCGGGCGCAGGAGAGCGATGTCCAGACGGGCCTGCAGGCGGGTGCCGACGACTACATCGTGAAGCCGTTCAGCCCGCGCGATCTCACGCAGCGGGTGGAGACGGTGCTGGCCCGGGCCGGGACGTGATCTTCGGGAACCTTTCGCAGGTGGTGCTGGGGGTCCTGCTGAACGGGCTGGGCCTGCTGGGGCTGGTCATCGTGACCGGGCGGGTGCGGCACCGGTGGCGGGCCGAGCGCGACGCGCGGCTGGCGGCGCAGGCGCGGCCGTGGCTGCTGGCCCTGATCGGCGGGGACGACGACGTCGCCGAGCCGCTGGACCGGCTGAGCGCGCTCGGCCGGCGGGAGTGGCGGGCGATCATGCCCAGCGCGCTGACGCTGCTGGCGCAGGTGCGCGGGCAGGGGCACGACGCGCTCGCGCTGCTGTTCGACCGGCGCGGCCTCGCCGGGGACGCGCTGCGGGGCCTGTCCGCCCGGGGCGCCGTGGCCAGGGCCGACGCCGCGTACGTGCTGGGGCTGCTCGGCCGGATCGAGGCCGTCCCGCGGCTGCGCAGGCTGCTGGGCGACCGCGATCCGCAGGTCCGGGCGGTGGCGGCGCGGGCGCTGGGGCAGATCGGCGACCCGGTGGCGGCGCCCGACCTGATCGGCTGCCTGTCGGGTGCGCGGCAGGTGCCGGCGCACATCGTGGTGCAGGCGCTGATCCTGCTGGGGCCGCCGGCGCGTCCGGCGCTGGTGGCGGCGCTCGCGCGCGGCGAGGCGCCGGTGCGGGCGGTGGTGGTGGACGTGCTGGGCTTCACCGGCGGGTACGCGGGCTCGGCGGAGGCGGTCCCGGCGCTCGCGCGGGCCGTGGCGTCCGATCCGGCCGAGGAGGTGCGGGCGCGGGCCGCGCGCGCCCTGGGGAAGATGGGCACGCGGGAGTGCCTGGACCCGCTGCTGGACGCGACGGACCCGGCGTATCCGGAGGCCGTCCGGGCGGAGGCGGCGCGCGCGCTGGGCGAGCTGGGCGCCGTGGAGGCCGTTCCGGTCCTGCGTGATCTTCTGGGGGCGCCCGGTTACCGCGTGCCCCACAGTGCGGCGGAGGCCCTCAGGGAGCTGGGCCCGCCCGCGTGGGAGGCCCTGCGCGTGGCGGCGGCCGATGCGGAGGGGCCTGCGGGCGGGGGGCCGGTGGCGGCTCACGCGCGGGAGGCGCTGGCCGTGGTGGAGTTGCGGCGCGGGGTGCGGCCGCCTGTCGGCGCCGTGGCACGTGTCCGGCCGCCCTCGGGGCATTGAGCGGGGTCGACGCGGACGCGCTGTTCGCGGCCGGGCAGGACGTGCTGGTCGCGGTCAACGTGGCGCTGCTGGCCTACTTCCTGTGCGTGAACACCAGCTACCTGCTGCTGATCGTCCTGGCCGCGCGGGACGCGGTGTACCAGCACCGGCGGGAGTCGTTCTCCGGGGACGAGTCGGTCTACGCGAATCCGCTGGTGGCGCCGATCAGCATGATCATGCCGGCGTTCAACGAGGAGGCGGGGATCGCGGAGGCGGTCCGGGCGATGCTGGCGCTGCGCTACCCCGGTTTCGAGGTCGTCGTGGTGGACGACGGGTGCACCGACGGGACGTTCGAGCGGCTGCGGGCCGAGCACGACCTGGTGGAGATGCCGCGGGTGGTGCCGGGCGACATCCCGGTGCGGGGGGAGATCCTGTCGGTGCACGTCCCGAGCCAGGGGACGGTGCCGCTGGTGGTGGTCCGCAAGCGCAACGGGGGCCGGGCCGACGCGACGAACGCGGGGGTCAACTTCGCGCGGCATCCGCTGGTGTGCATCGTGGACGCCGATTCGGTGCTGGATCCGGACGCGCTGCTGGCGGTGGCGCGGCCGTTCTCCGACGATCCGTGGCGGGTGGTGGCGGTGGGCGGCACGATCCGGATCGCGAACGGCTGCACGGTGGTCGCGGGCCGGGTGACCGAGGTGCGGATGCCGTCGCGGTGGCTGGTCCGGATCCAGGTGATCGAGTATCTGCGGGCGTTCCTGCTGGGCCGGACGGGCTGGTCGCGGCTGGGCGGTCTGCTGGTGATCTCGGGGGCGTTCGGGCTGTTCCGGCGGGACCTGGTGGTGCGGATCGGCGGGATGGACCCCGATTCGATCGGTGAGGACGCCGAGCTGGTGCTGCGGCTGCACCGGCGCATGCGGGAGGAGCGCGCCGACTACCGGATCGTGTTCGTGTCCGGTCCGGTGTCGTGGACGGAGGCGCCGTCGACGGTGCGGGTGCTGGCGCGGCAGCGGCGCCGGTGGCAGCGCGGCCTGGCGGAGCTGATGTGGAAGCACCGCGCGATGATCGGGAACCCGCGGTACGGGCGGATCGGGCTGTTCTCGCTGCCCTATCAGCTGCTGTTCGAGCTGCTGGCGCCGGTGGTGCGGCTCGGGAGCCTGCTGCTCCTGCCGGCGGGGCTGCTGATGGACGCGGTCGGGATGGCGTTCGCGGTGTGGTTCGTCCTGGCGTCCTACGGATACGGGGTGCTGGTGACGTTCACGGCCCTGGCCGTGGAGGAGTACGCGTTCCGCCGCTACCACCGGTGGAGCGATCTGGTGGTGGCGGCGGTGGCGTCCCAGCTCGAGGGGCTGGGATACCGGCAGCTCAACGCCTGGTGGGGGATTCAGGGAATCGCTGCGGCGCTGCGCCGTACACCCCGCGTTTGGGGGGTAATGACGCGGGAGGGGTTCAGCACGCCCGGCGGGGCCGGCGGGGACGGGGGACGATGACGAGGCGGTGGAACGGCAGTGTCGCCGCCCTGCTGCGGCTGACGTTCACGGTGCTGCTGGGCCTGATCGTCCTGATGGGGGTGCTGGCGGTGTCGGAGTCGCTGCGGCAGCAGGAGGCGCTGCAGCAGGTGACGCGGCACACCACCCCGATGCGGGTGGCGAACCTCCAGCTGCGCTCCACGATGGGCGACGCGACGCGGGGCGTGCGGAACCGGCTGATCCACCGTGACTCGGCGGCGCTCTACCTCGAGGCGCGGTCGCGGCACCGGGCGCTGCTGGAGGACATGGAGTCCTACGCCGACAACCGGCGGCTGCGCGAGGCCGTCCGGACCTGGCGGGGGCACGTCCAGAACTTCTTCGCCTATGCCGACCGGGCGATGCAGGGGCCTCCGGGCGGTCCGGACGCGCTGGAGCACGCCAACGGGACGCGGATGCGCTATGAGGTGCTCCTGCGGTACAGCGAAGGGCTGGAGAGGCGGCTGGCGCGGCAGGTGGAGGAGCTGTACGACAAGGCCGCGCGGCAGCGGACGGTGGGCCAGGTCGAGATCATCGCGGCGGTCCTGCTGGGGTTGCTGCTGGCGGGGTTCACGGCGCTGCGGACCTACCGGGTGCTGCTCGGCCCCCTCGGCGCGATGGACCGGACGCTGCGCCGCATCACCGCCGGCGACCTCGGCGCCCGCGCGCCGACGAGCGGGCCGGTGGAGATCCGCACGGTCGCGACCGCGATCAACACGATGGCGGAGGAGGCCGCGCGGCTGCGGCGCGCGGACGCGGAGCGCGCGCGGCTGGCGAAGGTGGCCTACGACGCGTCCGCGCGGATCCGGCGGACGCTGGACGGCGACGATGTCGTCCGGGAGGCCGCGACGGCGCTCGGCGCCGGGCTTCCGGCGGGCGCCGTGTACGTCCAGCTGATCATCGACGAGCAGGTCGGTCCCGCGGAGGTGGAGTGGTGCGACGGCGGGCTCGTGGCGGAGCCGACGGCGTTCCCGCCGGTCCACGCGGACATCCAGCGGGAGCTGTACCGGAGCGGCGCGACCATCGCGGGCAGCGCTATGGACCCGCCGGAGTACATGCCGGAATTCGTCCGGGAGGCGCTGCGGCGGCTGGGCGACGTGCAGTTCCTCATCGTCCCGTTCGGGGCGGCGGCGGTGTCGCTGGGCACCCTCATGCTGACCCGCCCGTCCGGCCGCGGCCCCTGGACGGAAGAGGAGATCGCGGTCGTCAAGGCGGTCGGCGCCGACGTGGGCCGGGGCCTGGAGCAGGCGCGGCTGTACGCGCGGGAGAGGGAGCTGGTGGACGAGCTGCGCGCGCTGGACGCCGCCAAGACCGACTTCATGTCGACGGTGTCGCATGAGCTGCGGTCGCCGCTGACCAGCATCGCCGGCTATGTGGAGCTGCTGCGCGACGAGGACGCCGGCGGTGTGAACCCCGTCCAGGACCGGATGCTGGACGCGATCGAGCGGAACACGACGCGCCTGCGGATCCTCATCGAGGACCTGCTGACGCTGTCGCGGATCGAGTCGGGCGCGTTCCGTAGCGTCCGGCAGCCCCTGGACGTGTGCACGATCGTGGAGGGGGCGGTGGAGTCGATGCGCCCGGTCGCGGCCAAGAAGGAGGTCCAGCTCACGATCGACTGCCCGCCGCCGGTGATCGTGGACGGTGACGCCAACCAGATCGACCGCGCCGTGGTGAACCTGGTGTCCAACGCGATCAAGTTCACTCCGGCCGGGGGCAGGGTCGGTGTGAAGCTGGGCGTCCAGGGCGAGGCGTGCGTCCTGTCGATCTCCGACACCGGCATCGGCATCCCGGCCGGGGACATGCAGCGGATGAACGACCGGTTCTTCCGCGCGTCCAACGCCACGGCCCAGTCGATTCCCGGTACCGGGCTCGGCCTGTCGATCGTCCGCAGCATCGTCGCCAACCACTCCGGCGCCTTCGAGCTGGACTCCGTCGAGGGCGCGGGGACCACCGTCACCGTCCGGATCCCGCTGACCGGTACCGCCGCCGACGCCGGCACCACCGTCGCGGCCGAGCCCGAGAGGGACAGCGCGAGGTGAGAGGGCGATGGAACGGCAGCGTCGCGGGCCTCCTGCGGCTGACGTTCACGGTGCTGCTGTCCCTGGTCGTGCTGGTCGGGGGCCTGGCGATCGCGGAGTCGCTGCGGTACCAGACGTCGCTGCGGCAGCTGTCGCAGCACATCACCCCGCTGCGGCTGACGAACCTCCAGCTGCGCTCCACGATGGGCGACGCGACGCGGGGCCTGCGCAACCACCTGATCCACGGCGAGCCCGACACCCTGTACCTCCAGGCGCGGTCGCGGCACCGGGCGCAGCTGGACCGGATGGAGTCCTACGCCGACAGGCCGGGCCTGTACGACGACGTCCGCACCTGGCGCCGCCTCACCGAGGAGTACTTCGCCTACGCCGACCGGGCGAACGCGATCCCTCGCGGCAGCGGGCGCACGCTGGAGTACGCCAACGGGGCGCGGCGGCGCTACGAGGGGCTCCTGCGGTTCAGCGACGGGCTGGAGGGCCGGCTGGAGGAGCGGGCCCGGGACCTGGACGAGCAGGCGCAGCGGCAGCGGCTGTGGATCCAGACCGGGGTGATCGCGGCCGTGCTGCTGGCACTGGCCTTGGCGGCGTTCACCGCCCTGCGGACCTACCGGGCCCTGCTGCCGCCGCTGCGCGCGATGGACCGGACGCTGCGCCGCATCACCGCCGGCGACCTCGACGCCCGCGCGCCGACCTCCGGGCCGGTGGAGATCCGCACCGTGGGGGCGACGATCAACACGCTGGCCGAGGAGGCGAGCCGGATGCGGCGCGCCGAGAAGAAGCGCGCACGGCTCGCGCGGGTGGCGTACGAGGCGTCCACCGTGATCCGGCGGACGCTGGACACCGACCAGGTCGTCCGGGAGGCCGCGACCGCGCTCGGCACCAAGCTCCCCGCGGGCGCCGTGTACGTCGAGCTGATCACCGACGAGCGGGTCGGCGCCGTGGAGGTGGAGTGGAGCGACGGCGCCCTCGCGCCGGTGCCGCGGACGTTCCCCTCGATCGACGCCGAGCAGGTCCAGAGGACCTACGACGCCGAGTTCGTCGCCTCGGGCAGGACCCTGGACCCGCCCGACTACATGCCCGAGGACGTCGTGGAGGCGTTCCGGGAGCTCGGCGACATGGAGTTCATGGTCATCATGTTCGGTGCGGGGACGGTGGCGCTGGGGGCGCTGCTGCTGACGCGCCCCGCCGAGCGCGGCCCGTGGACGGACGAGGAGATCGCGGCCGTCAAGTCGGTCGGCAGCGAGCTCGGCCGGGGGCTGGAGCAGGCGCGCCTGTACGCGCGGGAGAGGGAGCTGGTGGAGGAGCTGCGGGCCCTGGACGTCGCCAAGACCGACTTCATCTCGACGGTGTCGCACGAGCTGCGGTCGCCGCTGACCAGCATCGCCGGGTATGTGGAGCTGCTGCGCGACGAGGACGCCGGCGACGTCAACCCGGCGCAGGACCGCATGCTCGACGCCATCGAGCGGAACACGACGCGCCTGCGGCTCCTCATCGAGGACCTGCTGACGCTGTCGCGGATCGAGTCGGGCGCGTTCCGGACCGTCCGGCAGCCGCTCGACCTGTGCACGATCGTGGAGGGGGCGGTGGAGTCGATGCGCCCGGTGGCGGCCAAGCACGACGTCCGGCTGACCGTGGACCTGTCGTCCATGCCCGTCGTCGTGGACGGCGACGCCAACCAGATCGACCGCGCCGTGGTGAACCTGGTGTCCAACGCGATCAAGTTCACCCCGGCCGAGGGCCGGATCGTCCTGACGGTGCGGACCCGGGGCGACGCGGCCACCCTCGTGATCTCCGACACCGGCATCGGCATCCCCGCCGGGGAGATGCAGCGGATGACCGACCGGTTCTTCCGCGCGTCCAACGCCACCGCCCGCTCCATCCCCGGTACCGGGCTCGGCCTGTCGATCGTCCGCAGCATCGTCGCCAACCACTCCGGCGCCTTCGAGCTCGACTCCGTCGAGGGCGAGGGGACCACCGTCACGATCCGCATTCCCCTGACCGGCGCGCCACCGGCGGAGACGCCCGGATGAACCTGCGGGATGTCCGCATTAAGGTGATCGTTGCGGACGAGCTGAACGGAGCGGTGCCATGGACGTCGAGCGGACTTCGCTGCCGGGGATCGGGCTGCGGCACGTCTTCACCACCGAGCGGGGCCGGCAGGTCGGCGTGGTGTCGCACCACACCGGCCGCCGGGACCTGGTCATCTACGACAAGGAGGACCCCGACAGCTGCGTGGTGGCGGTGGCGCTGAACGGCGACGAGGCCGGCGCCCTCGCCGAGCTCCTGGACACCGGCCGCGTGGTGGAGCGGCTCGCCGAGCTGCAGCGCGAGGTCGAGGGCCTGATGACCGAGCAGATCCCCCTCGCCCCCGGATCCCCGTACGCGGGGCGCCCCCTCTCCGACACCCGGGCCCGGACCAGGACCGGCGCGTCCATCGTCGCCGTCGTCCGCGCCGGCCAGGTGATCGCCAGCCCCCGCCCCGACTTCGTGTTCAACGCGGCCGACGTGGTCGTCGCCGTCGGCACCGCCGAGGGCACCGCCGCGGTCGTCGACATCCTCACCCGGGGCTGAGGCCGCATGCCGACGGCCGCCCTGTACGCGTCCGGCGACCAGTCGCAAGCCGCGCTCCAGCTGATCGAACTCGGCGCGATCATCCTCGCGCTCGGCGTCCTCGGCGCGGTCGCCGTCCGGTTCGCCATCTCGGCGATCCCCCTGTACCTGGTGGCGGGCCTGGCGTTCGGGGCGGGCGGCATCCTGCCGTTCGGCGCCAGCGAGGACTTCGTCTCGATCGGCGCCGAGGTCGGCGTGATCCTCCTGCTGTTCACGCTCGGCCTGGAGTACACCGCCGGTGAGCTGGTCGGGACGCTGCGGACGTCCGCGCCCGTCGGGTTGGCCGACCTCGTCCTCAACGCCGCCCCCGGCGTGATCGCCGCGTTCCTGCTCGGCTGGGGCCCGGTCGCCGCCGTCGCGCTCGGCGGCATCACCTACGTCACCTCGTCCGGCATCACCGCCAAGGTCCTCGGCGACCTCGGCCGGCTCGGCAACCGGGAGACCCCCGCGATCCTGTCGATCCTGGTGTTCGAGGACCTGGCGATGGCCGCCTACCTGCCGATCCTGACGACCCTGCTGGCCGGCGCGTCCCTCATGGCGGGCCTGACGGCGCTGGGCGTCGCCGCCGCGACCATCACCGTGATCCTGTTCATCGCGCTGCGGCACGGCAAGCTCGTCGAGCGGTTCGTGTCCAGCCCCAACGACGAGGTGCTGCTGCTGAAGGTGCTCGGCCTCACCATGCTCGTCGCGGGCCTGGCCCAGCAGCTGCAGGTGTCGGCCGCCGTCGGCGCGTTCCTCGTCGGCATCGCCCTGTCCGGCCCCCTCGCGCACAGCGCCGCCGAACTCCTGGCCCCGCTGCGGGACCTGTTCGCCGCCGTGTTCTTCGTCTTCTTCGGCCTGAACACCGATCCCGCCGACCTGCCCCCCGTCCTGGCCGTCGCCGCTCTCCTCGCCGCCACCGGCATCGCCACCAAGGCCGCCACCGGCTGGCTCGCCGCCCGCCGCGCGGGCATCGCCACCCCCGGCCGCCTCCGCGCCGGCGCGGCGCTGGTCCCCCGAGGCGAGTTCAACATCGTCATCGCCGGCCTCGCCGTGACCGCGGGCCTCAACCCCCGCCTGGGCCCCCTGGCCGCCGCGTACGTCCTCATCCTGGCGATCGCGGGCCCCCTGCTGGCCCGCGCCACCGACCCCCTGTCCCGCGCCCTGCGCAACCGCCGCCCCAAGACCCCCGACCCGACCCGCCAAGAACACGAACACCCCGCCCAGGTGTGACCGCAGGATGCGCATTCTGTTGCTTTGGAGTGTGTATTCTGAGCGTATGGCGCGACTCAACATCACGCTCCCCGATGAGCTGGCCGAGACCTTGCAGGAGCTCGCCCAGGCCAAGAAGATCCCTTCGGTGTCGGGCTTCCTGGCCGACAGCGCCCGGCTCAAACTGGCCTATCTCCGGGACGCCTCCGCCATGGACGAGATGTTCGGCGCCCCGAGCCCGGACGAGCAGGCCCTCATCGGCCAGATGATCGATGGCGGCACCCTGCACGGCCAGGACGTGGCGTGATCCTCGGCCACGTCTTCGACACGACCGCTCTGGAAGACCTGGCCCTGGGCAAGACCATCTACGTTCGCGCCAGGCTGCGCGCCTCCATCGCCCAGCACGCCACCATCGTCATCCCCGCCGCCGCCCTCGCCCGCGCCTGGCAGCTCGTCCCCGACCATGGCCGCGCCGTGCTGGAGAGACTGCCGGACATGCAGGTCGTGCATGTCGACGACATGGACGACGTGATCGCCCGGCAGACCGGCCTCCTCACGACCACCGCACCCGACCTGGCGGTGGACGCCGCCCAGGCCGCCTGGTCCGCGCGCTGGCGCCGCTGGCCCCTCGTCACGGCCGCCCCCGAAACCTACGGAGCCGTCCGCGGCGTCCGCGTGGAGCAGATCCCCTGACTCGAAGGAGCCGAGATGATCTTCTCCGCCGACCTGGAGATCGGCGTCGACGAGGTCGACGACATGGAGTTCCCTGTCGAACAATTCCTGGTGGCACTGGCGAACCTCGAGGACTCCGACCCCGCCATCGAGGACGTCGACATCACCGCGACGCTGGCCACCGGCGACATCCTGATCACCATGTGCGTACAGGCCGACGACCTCGCCGAGGCCGGGCAGAAGCTCGTCGCCACGGTCCGCTCCGCGCTCCACGAGATCGGTGACGGCACGGCGGGCTGGGAGCAGATCGCCCGTGACATCCACGAGGCGTGCATGAACGTCCGAGCTCCCAGTCGGCACCTCGCGCAAACCTGAACCACCGCCGCGCGGGATGGAACAAGGCCCTCGCTCCGCTCGGACTCATCCCTGGGGCTCCGCCCCCGCACCCCCGAAAAGCCTCCAAGAAGGCGTCAAGAGCCGCTCGGCCCAGGGGCCGAGCGGGTCACCGCGGCCCTCCGGCCTGCCGGGCGTCCTGGACGAGCGCCTGCCGCTCCTGTTCGCGCTGCTCGGCCAGCCGGTCGCGTAGGCCGTCGCCGGTGTCGGCGTGGACGGTCTGCGCGCAGCCGTTCCACAGCTCCGCAGCCGACAGCAGGTGCCGCCGGGTGGCGTAGTAAGTCCCCTCGTCGCTGACCCACAGCGACCACTCGGCGAACTCCTCCCCCAGCCGAGCGCGCAACGCCCCGGTGAGCGCGTTCCGCGTCCGGCCGTCGAGTGGTCGCCGGCTGTTCGCAGCCATGTCCGTCTCCCGGGTTCGGTGGCGATTCGGTCACGTTCAGTGAATGGCGTGCGCGGGTCTCGCGGTAGGCGGACACTGAGGGGCGGAAGGCGGACGGTCGAAGGGTCCGCCCGTCCGGTCGGAGTGAACGGATCACCAACGATGACCGAGCGAGAACGCCCCCGATGGGCAGAGCGGCTGCAGGACGAGCGGGAGGCACGCGGCTGGTCGAAACCAGCGCTGGCCCGGCATCTGTTCACGGCTGCCGGGCAATCTCCCGCCGCCGGTCAGGTCGCATCGCTGGCCAGGCAGATCCGCCGTTACGAGGCGGGCGCGCACTTTCCCCGCGACTGGGCGGCCGCCTATGTCGCGGTTTTCGGTCTCCCGGACGAACGCGCCTTGTTCGGTGCGGAATCCGCCTCGGTCATCGACAATGAGGACGTGAACCGCAGAGCAATGCTCGGCCTGATGGCGGCCGGCGTGGCCGCCGGATCATTGAGCCGCGACCTCGAGCCGCTGCGCGGGGCGTTCGAGACGGCCGTCGCCGCCGAGGCCGGAGAGCGTGACGCGGACGAGTGGGAGCGCGTGGCGTACGACTACGCCCATGAGGTCGGTTTCGCGCCGTCCACGCTGCTGCGCCCCGAGCTGTCGACCGACTTCGGCGAGCTCATCACGTTGATCCCGGCGGCGCGCGGCCCGGCCAGGACCCGGCTGGTGCATGTGGCGGCGCAACTGGCCGCGCTCATGGCGATCACGCTGACCAGTCTCGGTGACTCCCGCGGCGCCCGCCGGTGGTGGCGGACGTCGGCGCGGGCCGCGGACCAGACCGGTGACCCTGTGATCGCCTCGTTCGTGCGGGGCCGCGCCGCCGTGTTCGGCCTCTACCTGACGGCACCCCGGGCCTCGGCGCTCGAGCTGGCGGACGAGGCGATCGCCCTCGGCCGCGGTACCGCCTGCGTCGGTGTCGTCAGCGCCCACGCTGCGCGCGCCCAGGGGCTCGCCGAGATGGGCCGCGACCGCGACGCGACCGCCGCACTCGACGATCTGCGGAGGGTGTTCGAGCGGCTGCCTGAAAGCGTCCGCGCCGACCGGAGAACCCAGTGGGGATGGTCGGATCAGCGGCTCCACCACGTCAGCAGCCTGGTCCACACGGTCTCCGGTGATGTCGCATCGGCGATGCGGGCCCAGGAGGACTCGCTGGCCGTGTATCCGGCACGGAACCGGCAGGCGCGAACGCAGATCGAGATGCACCGGGCGGGCGCTTTGATGAAGGCCGGGGACGTAGAGGAAGGGGCCGGGCACCTGATCGGTGTTCTGGAGCACCTGCCGGACAACCTGCACGGGGACGGATTGCTGTACCGGAGCGCGATGACGTCGCTGAAGCTCACGCCCCGCGATCTGGCGGGACGAGCCTGCGTCAGGGAGGCCCGCGCGCTGCTCATGACCACGGTGGGGCCATGACACCGGCAGGGCTTTCGTTCACGCGGCATGAGCCGTCAGCGGCTTTGGAGATCCTGGACGACGTCATCGTGCCGCTGTACGTCGCCAGCCACGCCGACGTGATCGACCGGCCGTTCTACTCGGCGGAGCGGTTCGCCGAACGGTTCCCCGGCTATGCCCGCGCGCCCGGGTTCGAGATCGTCATCGCCCACCTCGAGGGACGGCCCGTCGGGCAGGCGTTCGGGTACGCGCTTCCGGTCGGGGCGCGGTGGTGGACGGCGCTGACCACGCCCGTCCCGGACGGCTTCACCGACGAGACCGGGGCGCGGACCTTCGCGTTCAACGAGCTGATGGTCGTCCCGCGATGGCAGGGCCGGGGCGTCGCGCACGCACTCCATGACGCGCTGCTGGGTGGCCGCCGTGAGGAGCGTGCCACCCTGCTCGTGCGCAAGGACAACACCTCCGCGCGCCGCGCCTACGACAGATGGGGTTGGACGCCGATCGGCGAAGCCCGCCCGTTCCCCGACTCCCCGCTTTTCGACGTCCTCATCGTCCCCCTGCCCCTGCCACGGGACGCCGCGTCCGGCACGAGCTGATTCGGTCCGACCCCGACGGCGCCTTCCTCGACAGGTATGCCGCTGAACACGGCCCCACGGCTGATCGGAGAGCGTCCAATGCGCCGTGCGGGCCGTGCGTGCCCTTGATTCCCGATGAGTTCGGGGCGGGCGGCTGGTCCTATCTCGTGACACCTGAGGAAAGGACGCCGCCATGTCGGAGCTTCTCGTCGACTTCATCACCTCCCTCGACGGTTACGCGTCGGGCGAGGGCTGGCCCGGGTTCTGGGGGCTCGAGGGGCCGGAGTACCTCGCCTGGCTGGACGAGCAGCCCGAGGTCACCTACCTCATGGGAGCGAACACCTACCGGCTGATGTCGGGTTTCGCCGCCGGTGAGGTCCCGGGCGGCCAGGACGAGTTCCGCGCTGAGGAGGAGGCATCCGTCGACCAGCTGACGCAGGCGCCCAAGGTGGTGTTCTCCTCCTCGCTGGAGGAGCCGCTGACGTGGGCGAACTCCACCCTCGTGCGCGGTGACGCCGTCGAGACGGTCCGCGCCATGAAGAAGGACGGCTCGGGGATCCTCAGCACGATCGGCAGCCTCAGCCTGTGCCGGTCCCTACTGCGGGCCGGACTCGTCGACCGGTTCCGGGTCGGGATGTTCCCCGTGATCACCGGGGCCACGGGTGCGGAGCGCATCTACGACGGCTACCCGGACGTCGCCCTCGAGATGATCGAGCACCGGACGTTCGACGGCCGCATCCAGATGCTCGAGTACCAGCCGCGCGTGCTCGAGCACCCGCCGCTCGGCGCCCCCGCCTGACGTCGCCCCGGCGCCCGTGAGACGACGCGCGTGGACGTCTCGGACGATGGTGCGCAACGCCGGCGGCGAACGGTCCCCGGTCTGGAGCGGCTCGGGGAGCTCGGGCAGCGGATGGCGGAGGCCGGCTGAACGCTCCGCCGGCCGGGAGGGAACCTCGCCCGGCGGGTAGACCAGGGGTGGCGATCGCGGCGGGTTTGGAGGGGTCATGATTGCCACGATGGCGCGGGACGTGGCGCTGCTCGTCGCGCGGATCTGCGTCGGCGCGGTGTTCGCCGCGCACGGCTGGCAGAAGCTCGTCACCAACGGCATCGACGGCACGGCGGCGTTCTTCGACCAGGCCGGGGTGCCGCTGCCGACCGTGTCGGCCTGGGCGGCGGCGCTCATCGAGCTGGTCGCCGGCGGTGCGCTGATCCTGGGCCTGGCGATGCCGGTGGCGGGCCTGCTGCTGGTCTTCGACATGCTGGGCGCCTACCTGTTCGTCCACGCGGGCAACGGCCTGTTCCTCGACCAGGGCGGCGCCGAGTTCGTCATGACGCTGGGCGCGGCGAGCCTGCTCCTGGCGGTCTTCGGCTCCGGACGCTTCGGCATCGACCACCTGCTCGCCTCCCGGGCGCACGGCCGCCACGGGCACCACCGGGAACACGCCATGACCTGACCGGGCCGTCCGGCCGGCGCGGGCCATGATCCTTACCCTGTACGGATAGAGTTCGGCGGAGAGGATCCATGGCCCCACGAATCGACGACGACGAGGCGACCGAGCAGCCCCGCGTCCCGCTGAGCCGGCGGCGGGTGCTGCGCGCCGCCGTGGAGATCGCCGACCGCGACGGCCTCGGCCGGCTCACGATGCGCGGCCTCGCGCAGGAGCTCGGGGTCGAGGCGATGTCGCTGTACCACCACGTCGCCAACAAGGGGGCGGTCGTGGAGGGCGTCCTCGAAGTGGTCCTCGGCGAGATCCTCCGGGCGGCGGAGGAGGTCGAGGCGCCCGACCCGGCGGACGACTGGCGGGCGGCGCTGCGCGCCCGGGTCCTCGCGGCCCGGGAGGTCCTGCTGCGCCACCGCTGGGCGCCGCGGGCGCTGGAGGCGAGCACCACCACGAGCCCCGCGGTCATCGCCTACTACGACGGCGTGGTCGGGATCCTGCGCGCGGGCGGGTTCTCCTACGACCTGGCCCACCACGCGCTGCACGCCCTGGGCAGCCGGGCCATCGGGTTCAGCCAGGAGCTGTTCGAGCCCGGCGGCGAGGAGGGCCCGGCCGAGGCGCCGGACGCCGCCGCGATGGCGGAGCGGTTCCCGAACCTCGCCGGGATGGTGGGGGCGATCGCCCACGACGACCCGGACGGCACCCTGGGCTTCTGCGACGACCGGTTCGAGTTCGAGTTCGGCCTCGACCTGATCCTCGACGGACTGGAACGGCGCCGCATCGGCTCGTAAGCCCGAAAAGAAATGGACGCGGTGATGGCCGGCTTGTAGGGTCCGGTCGAACGTGACACCGCCCGAGGAGGTGAGACCCATGAACGCTGTATCGACGTGGGTGCTCCTTCTTCGCGTCACGGACGGCGACTGACGCAGGTGTCGCCGGGAGCGCCTCCATGAAGGCACTCCCGAAAGGCAACACCAGTGCAAGACGTCATCATTTCCGGGTGCGGGCCGACCGGCGCGGTCCTGGCCGCCGAGCTGCGGCTGCACGGCGTGCGGGTACTCGTCCTGGAGAAGGAGACCGAGCCCAAGTCGTTCGTCCGCATCGTCGGTCTGCACATCCGCAGTATCGAGCTGATGGCGATGCGCGGACTGCTGGATCGCATCCTCGAGCACGGACGGAAGCGTCCGGCCGGTGGATTCTTCGCCGCCATCGACAAGCCCGTTCCCAAGGGCCTTGATTCCGCGCACGCCTATCTGCTGGGCATCCCGCAGCCGGTCATCGAGCGCCTGCTCGAAGAGCACGCGATCGCCTTGGGCGCGCGGGTCCGGCGCGGTCGCGCGGTGACCGCCCTCCAGCAGGACGGCGAGGGCGTGACCGTCGAACTGGCCGGCGGGGAGCGGCTGCGCGCGCGCCATCTCGTCGGCTGCGACGGTGCGCGCAGCACCGTGCGCAAACTGCTCGGCGTCGGCTTCCCCGGCGAGCCCTCGCGGAACGAGAGGCTGATGGGCGAGATGAAGGCGGACGCGCCGCAGGAGGAGATCGCCGCCAGGATGGCCGAGATCGGCGACAGGCGATTCTGGCTCAGGCCCTTCGGCGAAGGCGTCTACAGCGTCGTCGTCCCCGCCGTGGACGCCGGTGATCGCGCGGGAAACTGGCCGCGCAGATCCGCGGCTGGGCCCCGGACGGCCTGCTGGACACCTACGAGGCCGAACGCCGCCCGGTCGCCGCCGACGTCCTGGACAACACGCGCGCCCAGACGGAGTTGTCGTCCCCCGGAGCGGGCCCGCAGGCCGTGCGCAGGCTGCTCACCGAACTGATGGACTTCGACGAGGTGAACCGCCATCTGATCGAGAAGATCACCGCGATCGGCGTCCGCTACGACGTCGGCGAGGGCCACGACCTGCTCGGCCGCCGGATGCGCGACATCGACGTGGCGCAGGGCCGCCTCTACGGCCTGCTGCGTCGCGGCCGCGGACTGCTGCTGGACCGCACCGGGCGCCTGACCGCGGGCGGCTGGTCGGACCGGGTGGACCACCTCGCCGATCCCACCGCGGCACTGGACGTCCCGGCCGTCCTGCTGCGCCCCGACGGCCACGTCGCCTGGGTCGGCGCCGACCAGCGGGACCTGGACGGCCGCCTCTCCCGCTGGTTCGGCCGTCCGGCCGGCTGAGCGATCGGGCGCGGCCCGCCCTTGACAGTCTTACGGCGTACGGTAGCCTTACGCGATAAGACAACCTTACGACGTACGACGAAGGGGAGACGCCATGAAGGCATGGACCTGGGCCCGGTACGGCCCGCCCGAGGTGCTGACCCTCCAGGACGTCGCGGAGCCCGCCGTCGGCCCGGACGAGGTGCTCGTCCGGGTCCGGGCGGCCTCCGTCAACCCCTACGACTGGCGCCACCTGCGGGCAGACCCGCACCTGGTGCGGATGAGCGCCGGGCTGCGGCGGCCGAGGGCGGGCCTGATCCTCGGCGCCGACCTGGCCGGGGTCGTCGAGCGGGCGGGGGCGGACGTCACCGGGTTCCGCCCCGGCGACGAGGTCTTCGGCGAGGTCGCGCTCGGGGCGTTCGCCGAGGCCGTCGCCGTCCCGCAGGACAGGCTCGCCGTCAAGCCCGCCGGCGTCCCCTTCGAACGGGCGGGGGCCGTGTCGATGGCCGCGCACACGGCGCTGCAGGGCCTGCGGGACGAGGGCCGGCTCCAGCCCGGGCAGCGCGTCCTGATCAACGGGGCCTCCGGCGGCATCGGCACGTTCGCCGTCCAGATCGCCAAGGCGCTCGGCGCGGAGGTCACCGCCGTGTGCAGCGCCCGAAACGCCGAACTGGTGCGCTCCCTCGGGGCCGACGACGTCGTGGACTACACCCGCGAGGACTTCACGGACCGGCGGGGCCGGTACGACCTGCTGATGGACATCGTGGGGAACCGGTCGCTGCGCGGGCTCCGCCGCCCGCTCGCCCCCGGCGGGACGCTCGTGCTCGTCGGGGGCATCGCCGCGCGCGGGCGCCTGCTCGGCCCCATGGGGCAGGTGCTGCGCGGCGCCCTGGCCACGCGGTTCGCCGGCCACCGCATCACCACCGTCCGCTGGAAGCCCAACGCCGGGGACCTGCGCTATCTGGCCGGTCTCATGGAGACGGGGACGATCACGCCCGTCATCGACCGGACCTACCCGTTCGCCGACGTCCCCGAGGCGCTGCGGTACGTCGAGCGCAAGCACGCCCGCGGCAAGGTCGCCATCACCCTGATGGCTTGAACAATTCTTCAATTTGCTAGTATTGCAATCCTTCGGCGAGGGAGGGCGATATGGGACGCGGACGGGCCAAGGCCAAGCAGACGAAGGTCGCGCGGAAGCTGAAGTACGACGGCGGCGGCACCGACCTTGAGCGGCTGCGCCGCGAACTGGGCGCCGCGCCCGCACCGGCCGCCGGCGGGGCGGAGGAGCCGCGGGCGGACGGCGAGCGCTGATGCCCCTCCCCCTGCACCAGGCGAAGGCGGAGCTGTTCAAGACGCTCGGGCATCCGGTGCGGATCCGGGTGCTGGAGCTGCTGTGCGACGGGCCGATGCCGGTCCGGGACCTGCTCGCCGCGATCGAGGTCGAGGCGTCCAACCTGTCCCAGCAGCTGGCGGTGCTGCGCCGCGCCGGGATCGTCACCGCGCACCGCGAGGGCTCGACCGTCGTGTACGAGCTCGCGGGCGGGGACGTCTCGGAGCTGATGCGCGCCGCGCGGCGGATCATCACCGACCTGCTCGCCGACCAGGGCGTCCTGCTGGCCGAGCTGACGGCCGACGCGTGAGCGCCGCACGGCTGCTGCCCCGGCGGGCGGACTGGGCGCCCGCGCGCCGCTCCCCCGTCCGCGACCTGACCGCCGGGCTGATCGTCGCGGTGGTGGCGCTGCCACTGGCGCTGGCGTTCGGCGTCAGCTCGGGCCTCGGCGCGCAGGCGGGCCTCGTCACCGCGATCGTCGCGGGCACCCTCGCCGCCGTGTTCGGCGGGAGCAACCTGCAGGTGTCGGGGCCGACGGGCGCGATGACGGTGGTGCTCGTCCCGATCGTGGCGCGGCACGGCACGGGCGGCGTCCTGATGGTCGGGCTGATGGCCGGGATCGTCCTGGTCGCGATGGCGGCGCTGCGAGCGGGACGGTTCGCGGCGCTGCTGCCGATGCCCGTCATCGAGGGCTTCACCGCCGGGATCGCCGTGGTGATCGCGCTGCAGCAGGTGCCGGCCGCGCTCGGCGTGACCGGCGTCCACGCGGAGAAGGTGTGGCGGGGCGCGGCCGACGCGGCCGTCCGGTTCATGGACGCGCCGACCGTCGCGGCGCCGGTGATGGCGGTGGCGGTGGCGGCGCTGATGCTGGCGGGCGCGCGGATCCGGCCCGGGATCCCGTTCTCGCTGGCCGGGATCGTCCTGGCGACGCTGGCCGCCGAGGTCCTGCCGCTGGACGTCGCGCGGATCGGGGCGCTGCCGGAGGGGCTGCCCGCCCCGTCCCTGGCCTTCCTGGACGCGGGCGCCGTCGCGGCGCTGCTGCCGTCGGCGCTGGCGGTGGCCGCCCTGGCGGCGCTGGAGAGCCTGCTGTGCGCGACGGTCGCGGACGGGATGAGCGTCGGCGAGCGGCACGACCCGGACCGGGAGCTGTTCGGGCAGGGCGTCGCGAACATCGCCGCGCCGATGCTCGGCGGGGTGCCCGCCACCGCCGCGATCGCCCGGACGGCCGTGAACGTGCGGGCCGGGGCCCGCTCGCGGCTGGCGGCGCTGACGCACGCCGCCGTCCTGGCCGTGATCGTCCTGGCCCTGGGCGGCCTCGTCGGCCGGATCCCGCTGGCCGCGCTGGCGGGGGTGCTGCTGGCCACGACCGTCCGGATGGTCGAGGTGGGGTCGCTGCGCGCGATCGCCCGCGCCACCCGCGGCGACGCCGCCGTGCTGGTCTTCACGTTCGCGGTCACGGTGGTGTTCGACCTGATCACGGCGGTCGCGGTCGGTGTCGCGCTGGCGGTCGTCCTGGCGCTGCGCGCGGTGGCGCGCACCGCCCAGCTGGACCGGGTGCCGCTGCGGGGCGGCGACCACACCGCCGAGGAGCAGCGGCTCCTGGACGAGCACATCGTCGCCTACCGCTTCGACGGCCCGCTGTTCTTCGCCGCCGCGCACCGGTTCCTGCTGGAGCTGTCGGAGGTCAGCGACGTCCGCATCGTCATCCTGCGGATGTCGCGGATCTCGACGCTGGACGCGACGGGCGCGGGCGTCCTGGGCGACGCGATCACCCGGCTGGAGGAGCGCGGCATCACCGTCCTGATCTCCGGCGTGAAACCGGGCCACGACCAGGTCCTCGCCGCCCTCGGCGTCGCCGACCACCTCCGCCGCGACGGCCTGGTGTTCGCGACCACCCCGGAGGCGATCGCGCACGCCCGCGCCCACCTGCACCGCGACGGCGTCCTCCCCGCGGCGCCGCCGGAGCCCGCGGCCGGCGTCACGGCGTGACCCGCCCTGCGGGTCAGCGGCGGCCCGAGGAGAGGCGCCCCTTCGCGCCGGTCTGGGTCGTCGGGGGGCGGTAGCGGTAGCCGACGCCGCGGACGGCCTCGATCGGTGACTCGGCGACGTCGGTGAAGCCCATCCGGCGGCGCAGCCGCAGGATCGCGAACTTCACCCGGTCCGGGCTGAGGCCGGTCGGGTCGTCCCACACCAGGGACAGCAGCTGCACCGGGCTGAGGACGTGCCCGGCGTGCCGGACGAGGGTGTTCAGCAGCCGGAACTCCGTCGGGGTCAGCTGCACCTCGTTGCCCTGGACCAGGACGGCGCGGGTCGCGGGCTCCAGCCGCACCACGCCGTCGTCGTAGACGTCCTCCGCCCAGGACGCGGTGCCCACGCGCCGCAGCAGCGCCTCCACGCGGGCGGTCAGCTCCCCCTTGGAGAACGGCTTGACCAGGTAGTCGTCGGCGCCCGCGCGCAGGCCCCGGACCTTCTCGGTCTCCTGGCCCCGGCCGGTCAGGATCATGATCGGCAGGTCGCTGATGTCGCGGACGCGCTCCAGCACCTCCCAGCCGTCCATGATGGGGAGCCCGATGTCCAGGATCAGGACGTCGGGGCGGACCTCGTGGAGCAGGCGCAGGCCGGTGCGGCCGTCGGACGCGGGGACGACCTCATGGCCGCTGTGCGCGAGGAGCGTCTCGATGACGGTCAGGGTGTCCGGATCGTCTTCGACGACGAGCAGGCGGCTCACGGGTTCTCCTCCTGGTCGAGGGGGGTCGGGTCGAGGGGTGGTTCCCAGGGCAGCCGTACCTGTGCGGTGCGCCGCCCGTCCCCGATGTCGATGCTGAGGGTGCCGCCGTGCATACCGGCGATCACCCTGGCGGTCGTGTGGCTGGGCCACTGCGCGCGGGCCTCCCCGCCGTCGCTGTAGGCGGCCTCGCCGTTCTCGCCGGCGGGCCCGCAGCCGGCGACGGTGTGGGTCATCTCGATGCACCAGCCCTCGACGGTGGGGCGGGCCGCCACCTCGATCGCGTCGCCCTGGGTCGACCCGGTCAGCGCGCCGGTCAGCAGGATGTCGAGCATCCGGCGGATCCGGATCGGGTCGCAGGTCAGCGCGGGGCCGGGGCGGGCCTGGAAGCGCAGCGACACCCCCGACCGCAGCGCGCCGGGGCGGAACTGCGCCACGACGTCCCGGACCATCGTCATCGGGTCGGTCCGCTCCGGCCGCAGCTCCAGCTCCGGCGAGACGGGGTCGGCGAGCAGCGGCAGGTCGGTGAGCAGCTCCGACAGCCGCAGCGCGTTCCGCTCGATCACCTCGATGAACTGCTGCTGGGACGGGGTGAGCGGTCCGGTGTCGGGGTCGGCGAGGAGCCCCGCGTACGCGACGATCGGGGTCAGCGGGGTGGCGAGGTCGTGCACGACGGTCGCGATGAACTCCGACTTCTCGGCGTCAAGGCCCGCGTCGGCGGGGACGGGGCGGGCGGCGCTGTCGGGGCGGGACGACGCGTCCAGCAGCGCGGCCAGGCAGGCGAGCGCCTCGGGGACGCCGCACTCGTCGAGGTCGTCGTCCAGGACGACGCCGAGCCGGCGGCCCGGTCCCGCCGGCCACGTCCGCTCCCCCGGATCGGTCGGGTCGGCGGCCGGGCGCAGCGCCGCCTCCGTCACACCCGGCATGCTGCGGAGCCCGGCGGGGACGATCGCGTCGCTGCGCGCGTCCAGGCCGGTCCTGAGCCGTTCCTCGACCAGCGCGAGGACGGCGCGGAGGAACTGGCAGGAGCGGGTCCCGGACGGTTCGTCCCGTCCTGGCCGCTGACCGTTGTCCGGCACGTCCCGTCTCCCCCTGGCCCCTGTGCTGCCCGCGAACCCTGCGCTGGAGCGTTCCATCACCTTAGGTGACGTTCCCTCTACGAAAAGTTATCAACACAGGTCGGATGCTCGGGACCGAGGGTTTCGGGAGGTAGCGACCACCCCAAAACGCCGCAACCCCCGGGCAACCCATGCGCACCGAGAGCGCATCTCCCGTAACCGAACGTTATGGACATGCGGGAAATCAAGCGCTCCGTCGCGACTCTCATCCTCACCGGTGGCACCCTGGCCGGCCTGGCGACCACCGTCGCGACGGCCTCCGCTGCTTCCGCCACCCCCAAGACCTACAGCTCGTCGTCGGCGAAGGTCGACGCGAAGGCGAAGACCCTGGCCGTCCGGAAGACCCCCTCCACCAAGGCCGGCAAGGTCAAGACCGTCAAGAACCGAAGCACCGTCACCGTCATGTGCTGGACGCAGGGCACCAAGGTCAAGGGCAGCACCACGTGGGTGCGGGTCAAGGGCGGCGGCTACGTGCCGGACACCCTCGTCGACCGCGCCCGCCCGGTCTCCTACTGCCCGCCGGCCAAGGCCAAGACCAAGGCGAAGTCGACGGGCCCCCTCGCCCCGCGGCCCGCCATCGTGCCGGTCTCCGCGACGGCCAGGCGGCTCCCCTCGAACGCCGTCGCCTTCCTCGCCAAGACCTCCAAGGCCGCCCAGGTCAGCCAGGCCGACTGGGGCGTCCCCGCGTCGGTCGTCCTCGCCCAGGGCATCCTCGAGTCCGGCTACGGCCAGTCGGCCCTCGCCACCAAGTCGAACAACTACTTCGGCATCAAGTGCAGCAGCGTCAAGTCCCCCTACCAGGTGGCCTGCCACAAGTACCCGACGACCGAGTGCACCAGCAAGGGCTGCCACAAGACCACCGCGACGTTCCGGGCCTACGCCTCCCCCACCGGGTCCTTCGAGGACCACGGCCGCTTCCTCGCCCTGAACTCCCGCTACAAGACGGCGTTCAAGTACAAGAGCAACGCCGACCAGTTCGCCAAGGAGATCGCGAAGGCCGGCTACGCCACCGACCCGGCGTACCCCGGCAAGCTCATCAAGCTGATGAAGGACTTCGACCTCTACCGGTACAACTGACCCCCCGCCGCCGCGCCCCCTCCGGGTGCGGCGGCGCGGTCCATGGAGAGCCATGCAGGATCACACGGCCATCACGCCGGACCCCGCCCCCGGGTCCGGCGTTGACCGTCCCCCCGCCGGGAGGGAACCGCGGCACGCGCCGTGGCTCCTGTTCCTGCTGTCCGGCTGCCTCCTCAGTGCCGCCGCGGTGATCATCCCCGACCCCGTCGGCAGGATCTTCTGGGAGGCGGTGCCGCTCTCCGCCGTCATCGCCATGATCGTCGGGATCCGATGGCACCGGCCGTCCCCCGCCCGCCCCTGGTGGCTCATGACCGCCGGGCTCGCCGTCTGGGCCGTCTCCGACATCGTCTGGACGACCATCCTCGTCACCACCGGCGCGGACGCCTTCTGGACGTCCGCGCTCTACATGCTCGCCTACCCCTCGATGGCGATCGGCCTCGCCCAGCTCGCCCGCGGCCACTCCCGGCGGCTCAGGAACGGCGCCAACATCGACGCCGCGTTCGTCACGATCAGCGCCGCCTACCTGTGCTGGACACTGGTCTTCAACCCCCACTCCGGCCGGACCTCCCTCACCGGCGGCCTCCTCGTCGGCGCCGCGTTCTACCTCGCCTTCGACGCCCTCGTCATCTTCATGACGGCCCGGCTGTGGATGCTGCACGGCTCCCGAAACCCCGTCTACCTCATGCTCGGCGTGGGCTTCTGCGGCCTCATGACCGCCGACACGTCCTACCTCATGACCCAGGCCGGGACGGGATTCGGCCAGGGCAACGCCCTGGAGGACATGGGCTGGCTGACCTGGGCCGTGCTCATGGGCGCCGCGGCGCTGCACCCGTACATGAACCGGACGGGCCCGGCCGCGGGCACCGGCCGCGTCACCCTGCTGCGCGGCGCGGTCTTCCTGGCGATCACCTGCGCCACCCCGCTCACCGCGCTGATCACCTTCAGGTCGGGCCGGGTCGACCGGGTCGACATCGCCCTCCAGCTGATCCCGCTGATGTTCCTGCTCGGCTTCCTGATCGTCCGGCTGATCGGCCTGACCAGCGTCGCGGTGCGCCGCGCCCGCGAGCTCGACCGCCGCACGGCCGCGCTCACCGCGTCCCTGCGCGAACAGGAGAAGCTCCAGGAGCTGCTCACCTACCAGGCCCTGCACGACCCGCTGACCGGCCTCGCCAACCGGGCCCTGTTCAACGACCGGCTCGGGCAGCTCACCGCCCGCCGCGGCCCGGCCGGGCACGCCGTCCTGCTCCTCGACCTCGACGGGTTCAAGGACGTCAACGACACCCGCGGGCACCCCGTCGGCGACGCCCTCCTCGTCCAGACCGGGCACCGCCTGCGCGACCTGCTCCGCGAGGCCGACACCCTCGCCCGCCTCGGCGGCGACGAGTTCGCGATCCTCCTGGAGGACGTCACCCGCGACCAGGCCGCAGACATCGCGTCCCGCGTCGTCGACGCGCTCGCCGTCCCCTTCACGGTCGAGGGCCACCACCTGCAGATCACCACCAGCGTCGGCCTCTACCTCGTGGACGGCCACGCCCAGGCCGCAGACGTCATGCGCGACGCCGACCTCGCCCTCTACGCCGCCAAGGCCGCCGGGAAGGACCAGATCAGCGTCTTCCACCCGGACCTGCGCGTCGAGCAGCTCGACCACGCCCGCATCGTCGCCGGCCTGCGCCGCGCCCTCGACGACGACTCCCTCACCCTCGCCTACCAGCCCGTGGTGAACATGGACGACGGCCGCATCCGCGCCGTCGAGGCCCTCCTTCGCTGGAACACCCCAGACGGCCCCATCCCGCCCGACGCGTTCATCGGCATCGCCGAGGAGACCGGGCTGATCGTCCCGATCGGCGAGCGCGTCCTGCGCCGGGCCTGCCACGAGGCGCGCCGCTGGCACGAGGACCACGGCATCGCCGTCACCGTCAACGTCTCCAGCCGCCAGCTCCGCCGCGCCGACTTCACCGCGACCGTCCTCGCCGCCCTCCGCGACTCCGGCCTGCCCGGCGAGGCCCTCATCCTGGAGATCACCGAGACGGCCCTGCTCGCCAGCGGCCCCAAGGAGACGGCCCGCATCACGGCGTCCCTGTCGGCGCTGCGGGAGCACGGCGTCCGCGTCGCCATCGACGACTTCGGCACCGGCTACTCGTCCCTGGCCTACCTGATGCACCTGCCGGTGGACGTCGTGAAGATCGACGGCGCGTTCACCGCGTTCGACCCCTCGTCCGCCCGCCAGAACGCGTTCGTCCAGGCGATCCTGCACCTCTGCGAGAGCCTGCGGCTGCCCGCGATCGCCGAGCAGATCGAGACCACCGAGCAGCACGAGTTCCTCCGCGGCCTCCGCTGCCCCCTGGGCCAGGGCTACCTGTTCGCCCGCCCCCTCCCCGCCGAGGCCCTGGACGCCCTCCTCAGCGGCGACGACCCCCTGACCCGCCAGGCCGTCTGACCACGGCGAGGCCCCCACCGCCCGACCGGTGCCGGCTTCGTGCTCATGCGCCGAGAGGAGCATGAGAGCCGGAGCCCCCAGGCCGGTCGGATGTGCTGGGAGGATGGTCCGATGACCGTTGTCGAGCGAGAAGAACTCCAGGTCGTCGGCATCGCCGTCCGCACGACCAACGAAGCCGAGGCCGACCCGTCCCGCGCCCTGCTCGGCGGCCTGTGGGCCCGCGCCGGCGCGCCCGGCGCCTTCGACCGCGTCGGGTCCCGGGCGGACGACCGGCTCTACGCGGTCCTGACCGACTACGAGAGCGACGAGCGCGGCGCCTACACCCAGATCGTCGGCGTCAAGGTCACCGAACTCACGGGCCCGCCCGAAGGCATGGTGGCGGTACGCGTCCCCGCCGCCCGCTGCCTGAAGGTGGAGGCCCGAGGCCCGATGCCGCAGGCCCTCATCGAGGCGTGGCGGCAGGTCTGGAAGCACGCCGACCCGCCTCGCGCGTTCACCACCGACCTCGAGGTGCACACCGCCGAGGGCGCGGACCTGCTCATCGCCGTGCACGACTGACGCACGCCGGCCCCGGACGGGTGCTCACCAGCTGATCCCGGCCGCCACCGGCAGGTGGTCGCTGCCGGTGGCGGGCAGCACCCACGCGCTCTCCGCCTTCACGCCGCGGACCAGGATCTGATCGGCCCGCACCACCGGGAACTCCACCGGCCAGGTGAAGCCGAAGCCGTCGCCGGCGACGTCCTGGGCCGAGCGCATCGTTGCGGTGACGCCGCCGAGCGCGCGGTCGTCGGTGCTGCCGTTCAGGTCGCCGAGCAGCACCACCCGCGCGTTCCTCTCGGCGGCGACCGCCTCGCCGAGCGCCCGCACCCCGATGTTGCGTGAAGCCGTCCAGAAACCGGCCCTGGGATTCACCCGCACGGAACCCAGGTGCGCCACGTACACCGTCAGCGGCCCGCGGGCGGTGGCCACCGTGGCGCGCAGCGCCCGGTTCGGGGCGGCCTTCCCCTCGGCCGTAATCGTCCGCGCCAGCGGCCCGAAGTTCATGATGTCGATCGGCCGGGCGTCCGACAGCGGCAGCCTGCTCCACAGCCCGACCGTGCCCAGCACCGTGCGGTGCGGATACGTTCTCGCCAGTTCCGTCTCGTACACGCCCGTCGCCTGGGGGGTCAGTTCCTCCAGCGCCAGCACGTCCGCGCCGGAGGCGGCCAGGGCGCGGGCGGTCCCGGCCGGATCGGCGTTGTCGGCGCCGACGTTGTGGCTCACCACGATGAAGCCGGCACCCGGATCGGACTTGTCGAGGAGCCGCCCGCCGAAAAGGTGCGCCCACACCACGACCGGCAGCAGCAGCGCCGCCACCGCGGAGGCGGAGCGGCGCCACAGCGCCCCGGCGAACAGCACCGGAACGCCCAGGCCGAACCACGGCAGGAAGGTCTCCACCAGGCTGCCGAGGTTCCCCGCCCGGTTCGGGATCCACGCGTGCAGCAGCAGGAGCAGGCCCAGCAGCAGCGCGAGCGCCACGAGGACCGGGCCGCGCCTCCAGGGCTCCGGCCGCGAGGCGGCGCCGACCATCCGGCCGATCATCCGGCGGACGCCCGCGCTCCGGGCCGTCGATGGCGGTGTTCGGGACATGCCGCCAGTACAGACGGCGTGACGTTGCCGCCGCGTATGCGGTTTCCGATACGGGGACGATATGCGCCGGCTCCTACCATGAGCGCATGCGCGTGCTGATCGTCGAGGACGAGCCCTATCTGGCGGAGGCCGTCCGCGACGGCCTGCGCCTGGAGGCGATCGCGGCCGACATCGCCGGTGACGGCGACACCGCCCTGGAACTGCTGGGCGTCAACTCCTACGACATCGCCGTCCTCGACCGGGACGTCCCCGGCCCGTCCGGTGACGAGATCGCCGAGCGCATCGTCGCCTCCGGCAGCGGCATGCCGATCCTGATGCTCACCGCCGCCGACCGTCTGGACGACAAGGCCTCCGGGTTCGGACTCGGCGCCGACGACTACCTCACCAAGCCGTTCGAGCTGCGCGAGCTCGTCCTGCGGCTCAGAGCCCTCGACCGCAGACGCGCCCACAGCAGGCCGCCCGTGCGGGAGATCGCCGGCCTGCGGGTGGACCCGTTCCGCCGGGAGGTCTACCGCGACGGCCGCTACGTCGCGCTGACCAGGAAGCAGTTCGCCGTGCTCGACGTCCTCGCCGCCGCCGAAGGCGGGGTCGTCAGCGCCGAGGAACTGCTGGAACGCGCATGGGACGAGAACGCCGACCCGTTCACCAACGCCGTCCGCATCACCGTCTCGGCGCTGCGCAAGCGCCTCGGCGAACCCTGGATCATCGCCACCGTGCCCGGCGCCGGCTACCGCATCGACGCGCCACCCGGCGCCGGACGCGAGGAAGCGGAGCGCGCCTAGGCCGCCGGCCGTCTCCGCGGGGTGACGTGGGTCTCTTTGGCAAAATTCTCCTCAAATCCACTCATCCGTGGCCGATATAAGCGGGTATGAGCGATGATCTGACGGGGTCGCGGAGTGCGCTGATCACGCTACTCCGCGCAGCGGGCGGCACCGTGTCCGAGCGCATCACGCGCGCACTCGACGTGGTGGTCGAGGCCCTGCACATGGAGGCCGCCTTCGTCGGCGAGTTCCGTGACGGGCGGCGCGTCGTGACCCACGCGGTGGGCCCGCTGGTGGAGGTCGGCATGAGCCAGCCGGCCGAGGAGACGGTGTGCCATCTGATCGCGTCCGGCGAGGTGGGGCCGCTGGTGCCCGACACGGCGGACGACGCGGTGCTCGCCGCGCGTTCTGACCTCCCCCTGCTGGGCCTCCGCAGCATCGCCGGCGTGCCGCTGCGCGCCCGCGGCCAGGTGGTCGGCACGCTGTGCTGCCTGTCCCAGGAGTCCGGCGCGCTGCTGAACGAGCGGGACGCCGCGACGCTGCAGGCGGTCGGCGGCTACATCGGCGAGATCCTCGAAGAGGCCCCCGAGGCGTCCGCCGCCCCCCGGCAGGTGGACCTCCTCCAGCTCTCCGCCGCCGTCGCGGCCGGCCATGACCTCGAGGGCATGGCGCGTCCGCTGCTCCATCTGATCCGGCAGGTGACGCAACTCGACTCGGCCTTCCTCTCGCTCGTCGACTGGGACGTGCCCCAGCAGCGCGTCCTTTTCGCCCTGAACGAGGGCGAGCTGACCATCCCGGAGGGCATCAGCGCCCCCTGGTCCGACACGCTGTGCCGGCGGGCGCTCGACGAGGGGCGGCCGCTCACCACCAACGTCCCCGAGGTCTGGGGCGACTCCCAGGCAGCCCGCATGCTCGGCATCGTGACCTACCTGACCGTCCCCGTGGTCGACTCGACCGGCTCCGTGATCGGCACGCTCTGCGGCGCGGGCCACCGGGAGCAGGAGGTCGACCCGCGGCACGTGGCGTCCATGGAGATGTTCGCCCGCCTCGTCGCCGGCCAGCTGGAGAGCGAGGCCGCCCGCAGGGCGGAGCTGGCCCGCATGGCCGCCATCGAGGAGCGGATGGGCCGGCTGCGCGACCTCGCCGAGCGCGACCAGCTCACCGGCCTGCTGAACCGCGGCGGCATCCAGGGCTGGCTCGCCACCGCCCTGAACGAGCTGCGGCCGGGCACCGAGCAGCTCGCCGTCGCCTTCATCGACCTCAACGAGTTCAAGCCGATCAACGACACCCACGGCCACGCGGTCGGCGTCGGCGTCACCGAGCCCGACCTCACGATCACCGAGGTGCTGCACCGCGCCGACGAGGAGATGTACCGCGTCAAGGCCGACCGCAGGGCCGCATAGCGCCCGGCGCGGCGGTTCGCCCCCCGAGCTCGAACCGCCGCGTCAGGCCCGGCATCCCCGGTCAGTAGGCGCAGATGGACGCGGCTCCGACCGTCCAGGTGCGCTGGACGGTCTTCCACAGCCGGGTGTCCACGACGCCGCTACCGGTGGTGGTCGGCTTGTACGGCCACATGCTGTAGGCGTGGGCCGCGCCGTTGCTGCCATTGAGGAGACCCACCCCGAGGATCTTCCGGCTCCCCTCGCAGGGGGAGCTCGACCCGACACCCGAATCGGAGGTGCGGGTGGAGTAGTTCCACCGGATCTGGTGCCCGGCCGGCTCGGCGGCGCAGACCGCCCAGGCACCGACGCCGAAGTCCGGCGGGAGGGGGAAGGAGTCGGTGGGATCCTCGATCCCGATCACCCTGACCTCCTCCTCCGTCGGGGTCACCGCCTCGAACGTCACCCCCCGGTTGACATCGGACACCACGCCTCCGGTGCCGAGCACGACCTTTCCGGCCGAGCAGCGGACGGTGGCCGGCTTCCTGCGCTCGCCGATCGGCAGGCTGGTGCCCCCGGAGTAGCGGATCTCCCAGCCGGACGGCCGGTCGCCGCAGACCGCGTAGGCGCGCAGGTACCAGTCACCGCCGAATCCGGCGGAGCTCTCCAGCGCCTGCGCGGCGTATCCGTCACCGGCGGATCCGGAGAAGGGGTACAGCGACTGCAGCGCGACGCTCTTCTCGCCGTTGAAGAGCCGTCCGCCGCCGCCGAGGACCTTCGTGCCGGCCGGGCAGGGGGCCGTCACGAACCGGTAGGACTCGGAGTTGATCAGCGAGTCCCTGCTGTAGACCTGCGCGTTGAGCGCCGCCGCGGCCGGCGGTGCGGTGGACACCTGGACGCCGACCGCCGATCCCGCCGCGACGGCGGCCGCGCCGCCGACCGCGGCGAGCCTTCGCCTTCCCGTGAACATGTCGCCTCCCTGCTCGCGCCCCCGTCCGGGACGATCCCCACATCCTGCGAGGGCGGCCTTGGACGATGGTTGGCGCGACCTTGGCGTCCGCTATCCGAGCAGTTCGGTGTAGGCGTCCCGCACCGCACGGCAGGGGTCGACGCCCAGTTCCTCGCGCAGGAGGACCCGCAGGCGCTCGTACGCCGCGAGGGCCTCCGCGACATTTCCCCCGGCCGCGAGCGCGCGCATCAGCAGCAGATGCCCGGTCTCCCGCAACGGCGCCGCCTCCAGCAGCTCCCGCGCCGCCCGCTCCGCCCCCGGCAGCTCCGGACCGCCCAGCTCCAGGCACGCCGTCGCGTAGCACTCCAGGGACCGGACGCGCATGTCGTCCAGGCGGCGGCGCCACGAGTCCGCCCACGGGCCGTCGGCCTCCGGCAGCAGCGGCCGGCGGGCGACGAACTGCGTGGCCAGCGACGATGACCAGGCCCGCCGCCACTCTCCCAGCGCGACCGCGGACTCGGCCGTGTGCAGCGCCGAGATCGCCACCTCGACGTCGACGTACGCCGGATCGGGCAGCCGCAGCGACAGCGTCCCCCGGCCGCGCAGCACGTCCGGCCCCACCACCGCGCGGACCTTCGAGATCAGCGCGTTGAGCGCGGCGTCCGCCGCCCGCGGCGGCGACCCGCCCCACAGCGCCTCGACCAGGGCCTCCCGCGACACCTGCTGCCACCGGCAGAGGACCAGGTGGCCGAACACCAGCCGCCCCTGCCGGCCCGGCAGGACGTGATCGACCCGCCGGCCGCGCAGCTCCACCGCGAACGCGCCGCACAGCTGCACGCGAGTGGGGTCCTTCGGCTCCGCTGACCCGGCCACGTTGCCACCTCGACCCGCTGCACTGATCCTGGAGACTACCCGCAGCCGAGGAGCGCCCTCATGACCCGTCAGGTTCGATGCGAATGCGGCTACACCGCCCGCGGTGACACCGACGACGCCGTGATCTCCCTGATCCTCGCGCACATCACGACGGACCACCCGGATCTCGTCGGCGTCGAGACCGCCGAGGACATCCGCACCTGGATCGAGTTGCTCCCCGACTGAGGCCGTGTCAGGCGTCGGCGTCACCGAGCCCGACCTCACGATCACCGAGGTGCTGCACCGCGCCGACGAGGAGATGTACCGCGTCAAGGCCGACCGCAGGGCCGCATAGCGGGGAGCGGGGCGGTGGCCAGGAGGGTGGCCGCGGCGTCGGCGGCGAGCGCCTCCGCGCGCTCGGGGATCTCCCCGGTCGCGAGCAGGTGCCGCCGGACGACGGCGTACGGGAGGTCGACGGTGACCATGGTGAGGCGTTCCACGTCCCCGGAGGTGTGCCGGGCGGCCGCGTCGGCGAGCGCGGCGGCGACGCGCGCGTTGTCGGTGGTCAGGCGCTGGCGGGCCTCGGCGGGCCAGTTCGGCTCATCGAACGACGCGGCGCCGTGGAGCAGGATGCGCGCCTCCTGCGGATGGGCCCGCGACCAGGCGACCACGTACCGGGCCGCCGCGTCCGGGGCCTCGGCCATGGCCGCGAGCCAGCCGTCCTGGAAACGTTCGAGCGTGCGCAGCCACAGCGCGGCGAGCAGCGCGGCCAGTCCGGGGAAGCGGTGGTAGACCGAGCCGCTGGGCGCCCCGGCGGCGCGCGCGACGGCCGCGACGGTCACGCCGCGCGGCCCGCTCCCGGCCGCGAGACCCGCGGCGGCGTCCAGCAGCCGGTCCTCGTCGAACCGCGATGGTCTCCCCATGGACGCGAGGGTATAGTCTCAACTCTATTAGAGAGCATCCTCTAATACAGCGTCCTCGCGATCCGTGGAGGAACCATGCGTCTGGACGAGACCGCCACCACCCGATCTGCCGCCACCCAACCCGCCGCGCCGCACGCGCTGCCGCCCGGTCAGCGGCCGGCGCCGCTCGAACCGTTCGGGCTGACCCCCTTCGCCTCGGTGCACCCGCGCGTCCCGGCGCGTCCGAGCGTGACGGTCGGCGGCGCCGTCCGGCGGCCCACCCAGTTCGACGCCGCCGAACTGCTCGCGCTGCCCGGGCACGGCGACCGGCGCGCCGACCTGCACTGCGTCACCACCTGGACCGCGGTCGGCCTGGAATGGCACGGCGTGCCGTTCAGCGCCGTCCACGAGGTGATCGCCCGCGAGGTGGAGCCCCGAGGCTCCGCGCGGTGGGTGACCTTCATCGCCCTGGACGGCTTCCGCGCCACGATGCTGCTCGACGACGCCCTCACCGGCGACGTGCTGCTCGCCGACACGCTCGGCGGCGTCCCGCTCACCCCCGACAACGGAGCGCCGCTGCGGCTGGTGGCGCCCGCGCACTACGGCTACAAGAACGTCAAGCACGTGTGCGCCATCGAGTACGCCACCCGCTACAAGGCCGGCTGGAGAGGCTGGATGAGCCACCCCCGCGGCCGCGTCGCCATGGAGGAACGCAGCCGCCTCCTGCCCGGCCGCGTCTGGCGCCTGTTCTGGCGCGCGCTGCTGCCGTCCTCGCGCAAGGCGTACACCGCCCTCAGAGAACGGACGCGCTAGGTGCCTGCAGTGGAGAGGACTCGGTGCAGGGACCAGGCGGTGGCCAGGGTGGCGATGAGGCCCCCCGCTCCGGCGGCGATGAAGACCACCGGTGCGGTGGTGAGGTCCAGAAGCAGTGCGCCGCCGAGGTAGGAGAGGGCGGCGGCGACGCCGATCGCGCCGTAGAGGCTGCCGAAGACGCGGCCGAGGAACTCGGGGGGCACGGTCCGCTGGATGAGAGTGTTGGTGGCGACGTCGGATCCGTGCTCGAGGTCCCGGGGGCCGGGATCCCGACTGCGGAGGGGGCCGGCATGCTCATCGTCGCCTGTGACCCGATTGGATTCCCCGCAATGAGGTACGGGCCCTGTCCCCAGCCGAGATCCGCTGGAACATCCCGCCGAGCTCGTGTCTCCCCGCGGACGGCGTCCGGACACGGCGTGATGTCCGGCCGCGCCTGGAGTCCGGGACGGATGGTCAGGAGCCGTTGGGCCGGTATGTGAGGACGGTGACGCCGGAGTCGAAGGTGGTGGCGCCGGCCGGCTCGATGCCGGTGGTGCTCTCGGGGCGGAACAGGGGCTTGCCCTCGCCCTCGAGCACGGGGTAGATCCAGATCCGGTACTCGTCGAGCAGGCCGTTGGCGGCCAGGGCGTCGGTGAGGCGGCCGTTGCCCCAGATCAGGATGTCGTCGCCGTCCTGCTTCTTGAGGTCGGCGACCTGGGCGGCCAGGTCGGCGCCGTCGATGACGACGGTCGGGTTCCAGGCCGAGGTGTCGACCGGCTGGGACGCGACGACGTACTTGGTCATCCTGTCGTTGACGTGGTCGGCGTAGGGGTTGCCGCCCATGCCGGGCCAGGCCTGGGCCATTCCCTGGTAACGTCACCCGCCTGCTCTCACCCCTCCAAGCCCAGGAACTGACCACCCTCGACAACCTTCTCCGCAAACTGCTACAGGCTCTGACCCCAGAGCAGGACCCCGAGGCCAAGGGCAAATGATCTCCACGCCGGCGCGATGGTCCCTGCCGCGGCTTCGCGCGCATCGGTTCCTGGCCCGGCGCATCCCCGCGGCGGCTCGCAGGTCGTTGGCCACGGGCGGGCTCAGTGGCCGATGTCGCGGTCGCCGGCTTCGATGAGGCCGCTCTCGTAGGCGAAGATGACGATCTGGGCGCGGTCGCGCAGGCCGAGCTTGGTGAGGATGCCCGAGACGTGCGACTTGACGGTCGCGGGGCCGATGAAGAGGTCTTCGGCGATCTCGGAGTTGCTGGAGCCGCGGGCGACGGCGGCCATGACCTCGCGTTCCCGGTCGGTGAGGCGTTCCAGGCGGGACGCGACGGCGGTGTTGACGGTGAGGCGCTGGGCGAACCGGCCGATGAGCCGCCGGGTGATGGAGGGGGCCAGCAGGGCGCCGCCGTCGGCGACGGTGCGGACGGCGGTGGCGAGCTGGTCGGGCGGGATGTCCTTGAGGACGAAGCCGCTGGCACCGGCGTGCATCGCCCGGTAGACGTACTCGTCGGGGTCGAAGGTGGTCAGGATCAGGACCCGGACGGTCCAGTCGGATTCGGCGAGGATCCGCGCGGTGGCCTCCAGGCCGTCCATGTCGGGCATCCGGATGTCCATGAGGATCACGTCGGGCCGGTGCCGGCGTGCGGCGTCGATCGCCTCGACGCCGGTTCCGGCCTCGGCGACGACCTCGATGTCGTCGTGGATCTGAAGGATCATGGCGAAGCCGCCGCGGACCAGGGCCTGGTCGTCGACGATGGCGACACGGATGCTCACGCGGGCTCGCCTCCGGTGGGCAGGTGGGCGACGACTTCGAACCCGCCGGACGGGCGGGGCCCGGCGTCGAGGGTGCCGCCCAACAGTAGTGCCCGTTCGCGCATCCCCACGATGCCGTGGCCTCTCGTGCCGTGCTGGGCGTCGGACGGCTCCGGGAGGGCGGTGGTGCCGCCGCCGTCGTCGCGGACGCCGATGACGATCTCGTTCCGGGCGCCGGCGCCGAGCCGCACCTCGGCGCGGGTGCCGGGTCCGGCGTGCTTGAGGACGTTGGTGAGCGCCTCCTGGACGATGCGGTAGGCGAACAGGTCCACGCGGGCGGGCAGGCCGTCCGGTACCCCGTTCATCGACAGGTCCACGGCGACGCCCGTCCCGCGGATCTGGTCGGCGAGGCGGGGGATGTCGGCGAGGCCGGGCTGGGGCTCGGGACCGGCGGAGCCGTTGTCGGGGCGCAGGACGCCGAGCAGGTGGCGCAGCTCGGCCAGCGCCTGGCGTCCCTCCTCCTCGACCGCCCCCATCGCGCGCAGCGCCTGTTCCGGCACCGGGCCGTCGGCGGCGTGCGCGGCCATCGCCTTGGCGGCCCCCGCCTGCACCGTCATGACGCTCACCCGGTGGGCGACCACGTCGTGGAGCTCGCGGGCGATGCGGGTCCGCTCCTCGGCCACGATCCGGCGGGCCTCGGCGGCCTGCTCCGCCAGGAGGCGGGCGGCGTGCTGGGCGCGCAGCCGCAGGCGCCGTCCGACGTACCACACGACGAACATGACCACGAAGCCGAAGGTGACCTCGCCCCACGTGGCGGGATCGGTGCGGCTGTCGATGACGATCAGGACGTCGGCCGCCGCGACGCCCGCCAGGCCCCGCCAGGTGGCAGACCGGAGCGGGCGGCGGGACGGCTCCTCGGCCGCGTACCGGCCGGTGCTGTACAGGGCGATGAGCACCGGGATGCCGATGAGCGTGTCCGGGGTCGTGAACATCAGGACCCAGCCGGTCAGGGTGACGCCCAGTACGGCCAGGGGCGCGCGGCGGCGCAGGTACAGCACCGCGCCGACCACGACGAAGACCGGCACGGCGGCGATCTTCAGGTCTCCGGGGGGACGGAGGACCAGCTCGCCGCGGGGGGTGTCCGTCACGAGCACCAGCGCAAGGACGACCACCGCCGCGAGGACGGCGTCCGCGGCGCGGGGCCAGCGGGCGAACGGGCCCCGGAACCTGCCGGGGACGGTCCCGGCCGGCGGGGAGGGCGGCGCTGTGCGGTTCACCATCGCTCCACTGCGAGAGGCGGCGGCCCGCCGCAGGTCAGCGGGGGCTCCGGGGTCACCGTAGGCGGTGCCGGGCACGCGGTCATCCCCCTGGAGACGGAGGCGGTGCCCGCACCGGGACGGGGAGGGCCCCGCGCACCGCCCGTCCCGCGGGGGAGATCCGTTCCCGCCGGGGGGCGGGCGACCGCGCGGGGGTCCGGCGAGCACGGTTGGAGGGACGCTCGGCCGGCGCGTTCGATGCCGGATCCGCACCCCCCGAAGGAGCACGTCATGCATCGCGTCATCCGCCGAATCGGCGACGCGGCAGCCCGCCGGCCATGGGCGACGATAGGGCTGTGGGCGGTCCTCGCCGTCCTGGTCGCCGGGCTGGCGGGGACCGCCGGCGGCGACTTCGCCGACGACCTCGTCGCCCCGGGCAGCCAGAGCGAACGGGCGATGGAGCTGCTGGAGGAGCGCTTCCCGCAGGCGGCGGGCGGCAGCGCCAAGGCGGTCTTCGCCGCGCCGGACGGGGAGCGGCTCGACCGCTACCGGCCCGCCGTCGAGGCGGCCCTGGCCCGGATCGCCGGCGTGGAGCACGTGGCCGCGGTGGCCGACCCGTTCGCCGCCGGGACGGTGTCGCCCGATGGGCGCATCGGCTACGCCGAGATCACCTTCGATGTGCCGTCGGCGGGCCTCGGCCCGGAGCCGATCACGGCGATCGGCGACGCCATCGAGCCGGTGCGGACGGCCGGTGCGGTCGCGGAGGTCGGCGGCGACGCGGCGTTCATCAACGCCGAGACCGAGACGTCGGGCACCGAGGCGGCCGGGCTGCTGGCCGCGCTGGTCGTGCTGCTCGTCGTGTTCGGGACGGTCGTCGCCGCGCTGGTGCCGATCGTGATCGCCCTGGTGACGGTGGCCGCCGGGCTGGGCGGCATCGCGCTGCTGGCCCACGCGATGGACGTCACGAGCGCCGCGCCGAGCGTCGGGGCGCTGATCGGGCTGGGCGTCGGCATCGACTACGCCCTGTTCATCGTGGTCCGGTACCGCGAGAACCGGGCGGGCGGCCAGGGCAATCCGGTCGCGCTGTCGAACGCCATGGCGGCGGCGGGATCATCGGTGCTGTTCGCCGGCGGAGCCGTCATCGTGGCGATGGGGGCCCTGCTGCTGACCGGGCTGGGCCTGCTGGCCTCGGTCGGCGTCGGTGCCGCGCTGGTCGTGCTGTTCGCCGTGGCCAGCGCGCTCACGCTGCTTCCCGCGCTGCTGTCGCTGCTCGGCGACCGCATCGACGCCGGGCGCGTCGACCGCCGCAGCCGTCCCGCCGTCCGGCCCGAGGACACGGCCTGGTGGCGGCTGGCCCACCGCGTCTCGGCCCGCCCGTGGCCGTACCTGCTCGCCGCGGCGGCGCTGCTGCTCACGCTGGCCGCCCCCGCGCTGTCGATGCGGACCGGCTACCCCGACGCGGGCGACGACCGGCCGGGCACCACCCACCGCCAGGCCTACGACCTGCTCGCCGAGGGCTTCGGCCCCGGCCACAACGCCCCGCTGCTGCTCGTCGCCGACCTGCGCCGGCCGGGCGTGGACGCCGGGACGGTCGCGGCGCTGTCCGAGCGCCTCGCCGCCGATCCCGGCATCGCCGCGGTGGGCCCGCCGCGCACGTCCCCCCAAGGGGACACGGTCGTACTGCCCGCACTCCCCACCGGCGGACCCTCAGATCCGCAGACCTCCCGGACGCTGGAACGCGTCCGCGATCTCGTCCCCGGCAACGTCGCCGTCTCCGGCATGACCGCCATGACCGACGACCTCACCCGGCAGCTCGACCGGACCCTCCCGATCTTCGTCGCCGCGGTCCTGGCCGCGTCGTTCCTGCTGCTGATGGTGCTGTTCCGCGCCGTCGTGGTGCCGCTCAAGGCCGCGGTGATGAACCTGCTCTCGATCGGCGCCGCGTACGGCGTCGTGGTCGCGGTGTTCCAGTGGGGATGGTGCGCCGAGCTGTTCGGCCTGGACCGGACGTACGTGATCGCCTCCCCGCTGCCCACGATCTTCTTCGCGGTCCTGTTCGGGCTGTCCATGGACTACGAGGTGTTCCTGCTCTCCCGCATCCGCGAGAACTACGACGCCACCGGGGACGCCACCGAATCGGTCGCCCGCGGCATGGCGGGCACCGGCCGTGTGATCACCTCCGCCGCGCTGATCATGACGGTGGTGTTCCTCGGCTTCCTCGCCCACCCCTCGCCACTGGTGAAGATGCTGGGCCTGGGCCTGTCGACGGCGATCCTGCTCGACGCCACCGTCGTCCGGATGATGCTGGTCCCCGCGACCATGGCCCTGCTCGGAAAGGCCAACTGGTGGCTGCCCCGCCCCCTGGAGCGGCTGCTCCCCCACCTGGGCACCGAGGGCACCGGCAACCCCCGGCGGCTACGCGAACCGGAACCCGCCGCGTCCGGACGCGGTTGATGAACGAGGCCGGTTACCGAGTGGCTGCGCGCCACCGCCGCGTCAGGCGGCGTCCGGCTGGGATGCGGCGCGGACGACGCGGCCCTTGCCGCCGTGCTTGGCCTCGTACATGGCGGAGTCGGCGGACGCGAGCAGCTCGGTCGGCGCCATGCCGGCGCCGATCGCGACGCCGATGCTCGCCGACAGGGGGCCGCCGTCCGGGCCCCGGAGGCCGGAGAGGCGGGCGGCGATCCGGTCGGCCAGCGCGGGGGCGGCCCGGCGGGCGTCCGGCTCGGTGACCAGGACGACGAACTCGTCCCCGGCCAGGCGGCAGATCATGTCGCCGGGGCGGGTGGCCGTCTCGGTCAGCGCCCGGGCCACGTCGATGAGAAGCCGGTCGCCGGCGGCGTGCCCGTACCGGTCGTTGACGGCTTTGAAGTCGTCCAGGTCCACGAAGATCACCGCGGTGTCGGTGCCGGACGCGCAGCAGGCGGCAAGAGCGCCGTCGAAGGCCCCCCGGTTGGCGAGGCCGGTGAGCGTGTCGTGGGTGGCGAGGTGCCGCAGCCGCACCTCCATCGACCGCAGCCTGGAGGCGTTGTAGGCGAGCACCTCGCCGACCAGGATGTAGAGCGGGATCGCGTAGGTGAGGGAGGCGTAGTCGGACGGCCGCGCGTCGGTCATGATCAGCGGGACGACGTAGGTCGCCGCGGCGAGCGGGGCGCACAGCAGCGACAGGCCGCGCGGCTGGGTCAGTCCCACCCACATGAACGCCACGACGTAGAACATCCCGTACCGGAAGGGGTCGACGCCGCCGAGCAGGTTGTGGACCGCGATCAGGACGTACGACACCGGGATCTGCACCAGCGCCAGCCATCGCGGCAGCCGCTCCCACGGCAGCATCAGGTCGACGGCGCCGAGGACGAGGGCCAGCAGGCCGACGGCGAGCACGCCCGCGCGGTGGAATCCGGCGGGGGTCGGCATCAGCACCGTGAACATGGTGAACACGCCGGACATGGCGAACAGGAAGCCGAGGATGCGGCCGGCGTGGCCGATGCCGGGCAGCTCCCTCGACGGCTGGCGCCAGAGCCGGGCGGCCTTCGCAGATCTGATGTCCACTGGCGGGTACGGCTTCCTCGTGTCGACGCGACTCACAGCACCCATCGGTGATCGCGAGCCCGGGTTGAGGGATCCGCGCGCAAGTCTCGCGCCGGTGGAGAAAGGGGGGCGCGGCGGGACCGACTAGACGCTCCGCACCCGGGCGGGCGGCCGCCCCTCGCGCCGGAGCCGTGCCGGCTCCGGCAGCGCGGGCCGGTAGTGGTCGGTGAACAACCGGGCGACCAGCGCGCCCCGGCTCGAGACACCCGCCTTGATGAACAAGGGTGCGATTCCATGGCGGGATTCGGTTTCAGCTATGGCGGTCACGACTGGAAGATCCCTGCGGGCCTCTCCTTCTGCTATCACATTGAGGGCGACAAGCGAACCTATACGTCACAAAAGGCATATATCGCCCGGGATCTTGCCGGACTGTTCTGGCCAAAGTTCTGGAACTGGTCGATCAACTTCGCCTACTACGACGACCGTGGGCGCCGCTACTACTCCACCTACGGCAAAATCCACAACGATGGCGCCTACAAGCCTAGTCGCAGTCTGGGCAGGGGAACCTTCCCCAAGTACGGGAAAGCCTGCGCAAACTTCAATGTCGTCGGAAAAGAGCGGGCAAAACAATGCCATTACATCCACGCCTGACGTGAGTCACTGACGACACCAGGGCGGGCCGGGACGCAAAATAGCGCGGCCCGCCCTGGCATCACCCCGCCAAATATAAATGCATACCACTATATGAGATGAGATACGCAAATGCCGATGGAGACAGGATCACCCTTCTTTGACTGGGCCTACAAAGTGCTTTTCGTGCTTCTGTTCCTATCGGCCGTCCCGCTTCTTGTCACCACTGGGGTCCGCTGGTCGAAGAGCTCGACGCCCAAGCGGGATATGCTGGCCCGAATTCGGTTCTGGTTGCTCTGTACGGCAACCATCAGCTTTATAACCCTGATGATTCTCGTCTTTGTGCAGCCTTCGTGAAGCAGATCAAGATCGATCAAGGTACGCCCGTTCCAGAACGGAGGGGACTGTACGGTTTTCGGCTCTGTCGCATATTCGGTGGTGACGGACAGTGGTGTCAGCCGAGCAGGATCCTGTGCCGAAGGAGCGAGAAGCCCGCGCGTCCGTACATCTGACGTTTGATCATCTTGGTCTTGGTGTTGACGCCTTCGGTGCCGCCGTTGTGGAAGGGCAGGGTCAGGGCGGCGTTCACGGCGTCGCGGTCCAGGTCGAGCCCGCGGGTGAAAGCGTGCAGGTGAGGCAGGTCTTCGGCTCTTGCCCGGGTGATCCAGTCGGTCAGGTGTTCAGCGTTGCCATCGGCGGGGGCGAGCAGTGCGGCGAAGGAGCGCACGAGGCCGGCGAGGGAGGTCATCTCCGGGCAGCCGGCGACGCACGCGTCGAGCCGCTCGGTCTGGTGGTTCTTGAGCCGGTCGGGGGCGGTGAGCAGGTCGCGGGTGAGGCGGCGTGGTGAGATCGCGGGACGGTCGGCCTCGACGCGTCCCTGGGTGATGTAGCGGTAGAGCAGGTTCTGGCTGCCGGTGTAGCCGAGCTGCTTGATCTCTTCCAACAGTTGCAGCACCGGGACCGCCGGATCCTGCTCGCGGCGTCGGCGCAGGTGGTCGCGGTAAGGGTCGACCAGAGTGGGTCGGTACTGCGGCGCGCGGACCAGCCGTTCGGGCTCGGGAACGCGCGCGTAGCGTTTGACGGTGTTGAGTGCCAGTCCCAGGCGGCGGGAGCACTCCAGGAGCCCGACACCTTTGTTCAGCAGGTCGTGCACCTGTTGCCAGCGCTCGCGGGTGGTGGCGGCGCGTTTGCCCTGGTGCGGCGGCGGCCCGGCTTTGGCCCAGCACGCGCTGTGCGCCGCGACCTCCTTCAACACTGCTTCGGCCAGGTTGTGCCAGATGTGCCACCGGTCGCCGACCTGCTGCGCGTCGGGAAGGGCACGGCGGACCGCCTCGGCATAGGCGCCCGAACCGTCCCGGCACACGACCTGGACGCCCGGGTGCTCGCGCAGCCACGCCTCCAGGGTGTCGGCCTTGCGGTCGGGCAGCACCTCGACGCGCTGCCGGGTTTCGGCGTCGATCAGCACGGTGGCTTAGCTGCGGCGCTTGCGCAGGGCGAAGTCGTCCACGCCAAGCACCCGCGGCACCGGCCGCTCCGGCAGCGCAAGCCTCAGCAGTACGCGCAGCGCGGTGTGCCGGGACAGCAGCACGCCCAGCGCCGATAGCAGGCGTGTGCCGGCGCGGCCGGCCAGCTCTCGTACGACCGCGCCGATCTGCGAGGTCAGCCGGGGCGTGCGGCGCTGGTAGCGCTCCAGGACGCCGGGCAGCTGTTCACGGAAGGTCTGGACACAGCTGCGGATCGGGCACACCAGCCGGCGTACTCGGACCCCGACCACGACCCTGCGGGCATCGATCGGAACGTCGGCGACCGTCCGCCACTGATAGCCATGCACCTTCATCGCCTGGGTGCCACACCCTGGGCATGCCGCCGGACCGTTGGGTGTCCTGGCCCGCACCTCGATCAGCTCGCCCTGGTCCACCACGTCCTCGATGACCAGCGGAGACAGTCCGGAGAACACCAACTCCACAAGATCGTTGATCTTCTGCATGACCGATCGTGATACCACGAGCCCAGGGCGTCACCACCGAATATGCGACAGAGCCGAAAACCGTACAGTCCTAGCCTCAGCACTTCGCTACGGACGTCGCGTAGGTGAGCTGTTCGCGGTCGGCGTCGTCGGCGATGGCGGTGAATTGCTGGCGCAGCATCCGGCAGGCCTGGTCGGCGACCTGGCGGGCGGCGGCACGTTCATCACGTCGAGCATCGCGGGCGTCGCCGCGCAGGCGTCCCGCACCGCCGTGGCGCTCCGGGCACCTGACCGTGAGAGGCCCCGGCACCAACCCCGCGTCCGGTCAGGCGGAGCGAGGTTCCTGCCGGGCTTGCCGGACGATGAGTGCGTCGATGTCGTCTGCCGGGAGGGGTTTGGCGAAGTGGTAGCCCTGGGCGAGGCG
>NZ_JOFJ01000028.1 GCF_000718255.1 Spirillospora albida | reverse complement strand
GCCGCCCGCCGCCGCCAGACCTACTACAACACCATCGCCACCACCGGCACCCTCCACACCCGCCTCGCCCACACCGACATCCACGGCCTCGCCGCCTGAATCGCGGCCAACTGGCGGGAAGGCGTCGTCCCCGGGCGCCGTCCCCCTCCCCCGGGCGGGTCTGGACGACCGCGCCCGGGGCCGCGGGAATCGCGCGCGGCCTACTCGAAGTCGTCCGGGTTGAGGTCCTCCAGCCGCTGGATGTCCCCGTCCGGGTGGTACCCCTCGGCGGCAGGCTCCGCAGCGGCCGCGGGCGGCTCCTGCTCGGCCGTGGTGACCGGCGCGCCGCTCGTCCCCTCGCGCTCGTATCTCTCCCTGTTCATGATCCCCCCTTTGTCGTGTACCGGTCGTTCAGTGGATGTGCCCGCCCAGCCCGATTCCACCGCCGCGTCCAGCACCCGGCTCACCGAAGCCCTTCCCCCGCGGGGCGGCCGCGCGGTCGATGAACCCCGCCGTGCGCGGGCCGGGCGTCAGCGAGGGCGGCGCCTTTCACATCGAGCTAAAGGCGGGGGCGGGGGTGCCGATGGTCCGGTGCAGGTCTCTGCCGGGACGACGGACGGAGGCCGGTCCGGTCGCGCCTGATGGACGGAGGCGACCTCACCGTTCAGGAGGCAGGGCATGCAGACGGCCGAGCAGCCGGGGGCGAGCGAGCTGACGCGCGCCCGCGCGTCCCTGGACGCGATGCTCGTGATGCTGGTCGGCATGCACGGGTCCGACCTTCATCTCACGGCCGGCGCGCCGCCGACCGCCCGCGTCCACGGGGACCTGCGAGCCCTGCACGGGTACGGCGAGCTGCTCGCGCAGCATGTCGCGATGTTCGCGCGCTCCGCCGCCGGCGAGGAGCGCTGGCGGCGGTTCCTGCACGACCGGGAGATGGACTTCGCCTACAGCGTCCCGGGCCTGTCGCGGTTCCGGGTGAACCTGTTCACGCAGCGCGGATCGTGCGGCGCGGTGTTCCGGGCGGTCCCGCACGAGATCCGGAGCCTGGACGAGCTGGACCTGCCCGCCGAGGTGGGACGCCTCGCCGCGCTGCCCCGCGGCCTGGTCCTGGTCACCGGACCGACCGGGTCGGGCAAGACGACGACGCTCGCGGCGCTCGTCGACCGGGTGAACCGGACGCGCGCGGCCCACATCGTCACCGTCGAGGACCCCGTCGAGTACCTCCACAGCCACAAGCGGTGCCTGGTCAACCAGCGGGAGGTCGGCAACGACACCGAGTCGTTCGCGACGGCGCTGCGGCGTGCCCTGCGCCAGGACCCCGACATCATCCTCATCGGGGAGCTCCGCGACCTGGAGACCACGGCGACCGCGCTGACGGCGGCCGAGACCGGGCACCTGGTGCTCGCGACGCTGCACACGCAGAGCGCGGCGCAGACCATCGACCGGATCATCGACGTGTTCCCCTCCACGCACCAGCAGCAGATCCGCACGCAGCTGGCGTCCACGCTGCAGGGCGTGGTGACGCAGGCGCTGTGCCCGCGCGCCGACGGCGCCGGACGCGTCGTCGTCACGGAGCTGATGTTCGCGACCACGGCCATCCGGGCGCTGATCCGGGAGGGCAAGACGCACCAGATCCCGGCGTTCATCCAGTCCGGCGCGACCGACGGGATGCTCGCGTTCGACCGGCACCTGGCGGACCGCGTCCAGCGGAATCTGATCACTTTCGACCGGGCGCTGGAGGTGTGCCACTCCCCCGAGGAGTTCCGGCGCCTCGCCGGGAAGGCGGCTCTGACATGACGACCAAGAGGTTCGCGTACGCGGCCGTGGACACGGCCGGCGCCCGCAGCAGCGGGCAGGTCGAGGCGGCCGACACGCAGACCGCGGCGCAGCAGCTGCGGGAGCGGGGCCTGACCCCGCTGCAGCTGCGGGCGGCGGACTCGCTGCTGCAGCGGGAGCTGTCCATCCCCGGCCTGAGCGGCCGCGTCTCGCTGCGCGACCTGGCCGTGTTCGCGCGCCAGTTCGCGACGATGACCGCGGCGGGCGTGCCGCTGCTGCGCGCCCTCGGCGTCCTGGAGGACCAGGCGTCCCGGCCCGCGCTGAAGACCGCCATCGGGCAGGTCCGCGTCGACATCGAGGCGGGACTGCCGCTGTCGGCCGCGCTCGGCAAGCACGACCGGGTCTTCCCGCCGCTGATGGTGGCGATGATCCGGGCCGGTGAGGCGGGCGGCTTCCTGGACGGCGCGCTCGAGCGCCTCGCGACGGACTTCGAGAAGGACGCGGCGCTCCGCGGCAAGATCCGCAGCGCGCTCACCTACCCGGCGGTCGTGCTGGCGTTCACCGCGCTGCTGATCACCGCCGTGCTCATCTTCATCGTCCCGGTGTTCGAAAGGATGTTCGAGAACCTGGGGGCGAAGCTTCCGCTCCCCACCCAGATCATCGTGACGGCCAGCCATTCGCTGGTGTGGCTGGCGCCGCTGCTCATCGCCGTCGGCGTGACCGGCACGGCGCTGATGCGCCGCGCGCTGCGCCGCGACCCCGTGCTGCGGCTGCGGGTCGACGGCTGGAAGCTGCGGATGCCGGTGTTCGGCACCCTCTTCACCAAGATCGCCGTGAGCCGGTTCGCCCGCAACCTCAGCGCGCTGCTCGGCGCGGGCGTCCCGGTGATGCGGGCGCTCGACATCGTCGCCGGCACCGCGGGCAACGCGGTCGTCGCGCGGGCGGCCCAGGACATCCAGGACGCCGTCCGCGACGGCCTCCCCATGTCGGCGCCGCTCGCCGGGCACCCCGTCTTCCCGACGATGGTCGCCCAGATGATGCAGGTCGGCGAGGAGAGCGGCCAGATCGGCGCGATGCTCGACAAGGTCGCCGACTTCTACGACCGGGAGGTCGACGACGCGGCCGAGTCCCTGACCGCCGCGATCGAGCCCGTGATGGTGCTGCTCATGGGCGGCGGCGTCGGCGCGATGGTCATCTGCCTCTACCTCCCCATGTTCACCGTCTACCAGCACATTCAGGGGCTGGAATGACGAGCCCGAACCCCGTCCCCACCCGGACGGCCCCAAGCTCCCCCCTCCGTCCGGCGAACGCCCGGCCGGCCTAACAAAACCCTCATAGGAGAACCCATGAAGGAAATCCTCGACCGGGCCCACGCCCGGCGCGACAACGGCGACGGCGGCTTCACGCTGATCGAGCTGCTGGTCGTCGTCGTGATCATCGGCGTGCTCGTCGCCATCGCGGTCCCCGTCTACATGAACTACCGCAAGGGCGCGGCCAACAAGTCCGCCGAGTCCGACGTCCGCGGCGCCGTCAGCGCGGTGGAGCAGTTCTACACCGAGAACGGCAACGCCTACCCGGACACGGCGGCTAGCGCCGAGGGCGCCAATCTCTCGCTCGCCGCCAAGAACAGCGGTACGGGCGGAACCATCGCGGTGTCTCCCGGCAACAAGGTGTACGTCAAGAACAACACCGCGTCTTACGTCATCTGTGCCCAGAACAACGACGGCCAGAAGATCTACGTCTACAACAGCGCGTCGGGCGGGTCCGTCAAGTCGGCCGCCAACCTCACCGGCTGCAGCTAGCAACCGGTCATGGGTGGCTGACCGCTCGGTCGCGGGCCGCGTCCTGTCCCACGGGCATCCGTGACCAGGACGCGGCACCCGACGACTGCCACCCGGGCGCTCGGCACCGGCGGGGTGCCCTCACCGAGCACCAGGATCCACCGAGCGACCAGAACGACCCATGTGGCCGATCCGGTTCAGAGATTTCGTCCATGTCACCGAAGAAGGGAGCGGTTTCGTGTTGAGCTCACCGGTTCGCCCGCCGTTCCCCGGACGGGGGCGGCGGCGATGATCGCGGCGATCGCGGGGGTGTTCGGGCTGCTCGTCGGCTCGTTCCTCAACGTGGTGATCCACCGGGTCCCCCGGGGCGAGTCGCTGCTGTGGCCCGGGTCGCGGTGCGGGGAGTGCCGCACCCCGATCCGGCCGTGGCACAACGTCCCGGTCGCCGGCTGGCTGTTGCTGCGGGGGCGGTGCGCGCACTGCCGGTGCCGCATCCCCGTCCGGTACCCGCTGGTGGAGCTGGCGACCGCGGTGCTGTTCGCCGCGGTCACGGCCCGGTTCGGGCTGTCGGCGACGCTGCCGCTGTACCTGTACCTCGCGGCGGTCGCGGTCCCGCTGACGGTCATCGACCTGCGGGTCCACCGGTTGCCGGACGCGATCGTGCTGCCGTCCTACGCGGTCTGCGCGGTGCTTCTCGTCCCGGCGGTCGTCACCGGCGGCTGGACGGACGCGGCCCGCGCGGTCGCCGCGATGGCGGCGGTGTGGGCGGGGTACTACGCGCTCGCCTGGCTGTATCCGGGCGGGATGGGGTTCGGCGACGTGAAGCTCGCCGGGCTCCTCGGCCTGTGCCTAGGCCCGCTCGGCTGGTCCGCGGTGCTGATCGGCGTGCTGGCGGGGTTCCTGCTCGGCGGCCTGGCCGGGTCGGCGCTGCTGCTGTCCGGACGCGCCGGACGCAAGACCGCGCTGCCGTTCGGCCCGTTCATGCTCGCCGGGGCGTTCCTCGCCGTGTTCGCCGCGGCGCCGGTCGCGTCCTGGTACACGTCCCTGCTCGCCCCGCCGATCTGACGATCGCCGCCGGTTCTGACAGAACCGGCGCCGCACAACTCAAAACGGTTCTGCCAGAACCGGTGCACCACCGCCCGGTTCTGGCAGAACCGGGACCCACGACCCGACTCACGGCCGGTTCTGACAGAACCGGCCGGACCCTGACCGAGGAGCCCCATGGCGACCACCACACTGATCGGACTGGACATCGGTTCGACCGCCGTGCGCGCCGTCGAGACCGGCCGCGGCCGCTCCGGCCCGTCGCTCGTCCGGTCGGGCGCGGCGCCGCTGCCGCCCGGCGCGGTGCGGGGCGGCGTCGTCCAGGACGACAAGGCCGTGACGCAGGCGCTGCGGCATCTGTGGTCCACCGCCGGGTTCCGCAGCCGCAAGGTCGTGCTCGGCGTGACCAGCCCCCAGGTCGTCGTCCGCGACACGACCGTCCCGGACCTGCCCGCCGCGCAGCGCCGCGCCGCCCTGCCGCTGCAGGTCCGCGACCCGCTGCCGCTGCCGCTGGAGGAGTCCGTCCTCGACTTCCACCCGCTCGCCGAGCCCGACGCCGACCGGCAGGTCCGCGGGATGCTCATCGCCGCGCCGAAGCAGACCCTGCTGACCGCCGTGCACGCCGCCGAACGCGCCGGGCTGCACGTCGCGCGCGTCGACCTCGCCGCGTTCGCGCTGGTGCGCGGCGTGTCGTGGCTGGACGGGCGGGTCGAGGCGATCGTCGACATCGGCGACCACATCACCAGCATGATCGTCCACGAGGACGGCGTGCCGCTGATCGTCCGCGCGCTGCCGCGCGGCGGCGCCGAGATCACCGCGGCGATCGCGGCGCGGCTCGGCATCTCCGCCGCCGACGCCGAGGACCTCAAGCGCCGCGCCGGGCTGGACGCCGCCGACCCCGCGGCCGCCGAGGCCGTCGAGGCCGCCGTGACGCCTCTCGCCCGCGAGATCCACAGCTCGTTCGCGTACCTGAGCGCCGGCGAACGGAACGTCCAGGTCGGACGGCTCGTCCTGGCCGGCGGCGGCGCGGCCCTGCCCGGCCTCGCCCGGACGCTCGGCGCGCAGCTCCGCCTCGACGTCCGCTACGCCGACCCGGCGGTCCGGCTCCGCGGCGCCGCCGACCGGAGCCGCCGCGGCCAGGACGCCCTGGAGAACCTCGACCGGTTCGGCCCCGCGGCGGCCATCGCCGTCGGCCTCACGCTGGGAGTGACCTCATGACGATCCCGTTCACGGACGACACCGCCGTGCTGCGCGTCCCGGGCGCCTCCGCGCTGCGCGTCCCCGACCTCGTAGCGGACCTCCTCCCGCCGGAGATCACCGCGTCCCGCCGCGGCCGCCGCATCCGGCGGACCGTCCTCACCGCGCTCGGCGCGTACGTCGTCCTCCTCGGCGGCTGCTACGGCCTCGTCGCCGCGCAGACCTCGATGGCCGAGGACGACCTGGTCGCCGCCGAACGCAACGTCCAGCGGCTCCAGCAGCAGCAGAAGCCGTTCGCCGAACTCGTCGGCGCGCAGCGGGAGCTGCAGCTCACCGACGGGCGCCTCGCCGCGCTCCTGGCCCGCGACGTCCGCTGGCCCGGCCTGCTGGCGGACCTGCGGGCCGCCGCGCCGGCCGGTGTCCGAGTCACCGGCGTCAACGCCGTCCTCGCCACGGCCCCCGCGCAGGGCGGCACGTCGATCGGCGCCCTCACCCTCGTCGGGAACGCCCCCGACAACCGGGCCGCCGCCGGCTACCTCGACGCGCTCACGGAGGTGAAGGGCGTCGGCAACGCCCGCCTCACCGACGCCACCCGGACGGGGAAGACCGTCCGGTTCACCGTTCAGCTGGACATCGTCAAGGCGGCCCTCAGCGGCCGCTACACCACCCCGCGAGGAGCCCAGTGATGCCGACGACCACCGGCCCGCGCGAACGCCTGTGGGTGCTCGGCGGCGCGCTCGTCGCCGCCGCCCTCCTCGCCCTCGGCTGGCTGCTGTTCATCGGCCCGCAGCGCGCCGAGACCGACGAGGTCCGCGCCGCCGCGACCGCCGCCGGCGACCGCGCTGACGTCCTGCAGCGCCGCCTCAACCAGCTGCGCACGCAGAACGCCGAGCTCCCCGCCTACCGGACGCGCCTCGCCGGCGCGCGCGCCGCCCTCCCCGCGACGCCCGCCATGTCGCAGTTCCTGCGCCACGTCGAGGCCGCCGCGGACGCGACGGGCATGTCCGTCGGGGGCGTCACCGTCGGCACCGCGACGGGCGCCGCCGCCGGCGACGCGCAGGCGATGTCCGTCCCCGTCGTGGTGAACGCGACCGGCACCGCCGCCGCCCAGGTCCGCTTCCTGGACCGCCTCCAGAACGAGCAGCCCCGCGCCGTCCTCATCACGAGCGTCAACGTCGTCCCCAAGGACGACGAGTCGGACCGCGCGGACCTGTCGGTCTCCCTCCAGGTCTTCCACGTCGCCACCTCGAACTGACCCATCGAACCCTTTGGAAGGAGGCCCGATGCACCCGCTCGACCCGCGCCCCCGGCACACCGCGTCCGCGACCCTGCGGCGGGCCTCCCACCTGTCACCGGCCCGCGCGGCGGCGCACCCCGCCGCGTCACGCGCGACGCCGGGTCGCGCCGCAACGCGCCTTGCGACATACGCGGCGACACGTCCGGCGCCGCGGGCGACGGCACGCCGGGCGCGTCAAGCCGTCCGTTTCGCGACGCGCCCGGCGGCGTCCTCGGAAACCCGCCCGACCCCCGGCATGTCGCTCCGCCGGCACCTGGCCGCCCGCCTCGCGACACGCCTCATGGCGCGCATGACGACACGTCGCGCGACGGCGTCGATGTCGCGCCCGGCGGCACCGTCGGCATCGCACTCGGCCATCCGTGGCGCGACGCGTCCGACGCCGCGCGCGGCGGCGTCGCGTCAGGCGGCGCACCCCGCCGCCCGTGGGGCGACGCGCCGCGTACGCACCGCCGGACGCGACGCCGGGTTCACCATCACCGAGGTCATCGTCGCGATCGCCGTGATCGGGGTCGTGATGACCGCGCTCAGCACCTTCTTCGCGCGGGCGGTCGGCGGAATGAACGAGCAGCGCGGCCGGCAGGTCGCGGTGCAACTCGTCGGGGACGGGACCGACCGGGTCCGGGCGCTGCGCGGCGGGGCGGTCTCGGACGGGCGCGGCGAGGCCGCGACGCTCCAGCAGTGGACGGAGCCCGCGGCCGTCGCCGCGCCCTTCCTCGCCGACATGCAGCGGGCCTGGGACGCCAAAGCCGCCCCCACCGACGGCAGGGACGCGGCGCTCCCGCTGGAAGGGCCGGACACGGCCATCACCGTCAACAACGTCCTCTACAAGCGGTCCTGGTACGTGGGCCGCTGCTGGCAGTCGCCCGCGGGCGGGGCGTGCGACGCCGCCCCCGCGTCCGGCGACGTCGAGTTCTTCCGGGTCGCGGTCGCGGTGACGTGGCCGGACCGGAGCTGCACCGGCGGCGTCTGCGGATACGCGGACGCGCTGCTGGTCAGCGGCGCCGACGACCCGATCTTCAACCCGCGCAGGTCCGCGCCGCCGCCCGCCGCCCGCAACCCGGGCGACCAGGTCGGCGAGGTGTCGGTCCCGGTCGACCTGCAGATCACCGCGTCCGGCGGCGCCCCGCCGATCACCTGGAGCGCCACCGGGCTGCCCGCCGGCCTGAAGATGTCGTCGGACGGCGTGATCAGCGGCACCCCCACCGCGCCGGGCAGCGCACGGGTCACCGCCATCGCCACCGACGCGTTCACGCTCGTCGGCACCGCCGCTTTCGACTGGACGATCAACGACGTCCCGCGCCTCACGGCCCCCGGCGACCAGGTGACGCCCGTCGGCAACGAGGTCGCGCTGCCGATCGCGCACGCCGGCGGCACCGCGCCGCTGTCGTGGGCCGCCACCGGCCTGCCCGACGGCCTCACCTTGGACCGTTCCACAGGCCGGGTCACCGGCAAGCCCACCACACCCGCCGCCGCCAAGCCCGTGACCGTCACCGTCACCGACAAGTTCAACGTGGCCGACAAGGCCACCTTCACCTGGAAGGTCTCGTCCCTGGCCGTCCAGACCGTCCCCGACCAGAACGGGCGGGCGGGCACCGCCATCACGCCGATCCGCCCCTCCGCGACCGGCGGAACCGCCCCCTACACCTGGACGGCCGCGAACCTGCCCCCGGGCACCGCCATCGCCCCCAGCACCGGAGTGATCACCGGGACCCCGACGGCCGGCACCCGCTACCTGGTCACGGTCACCGCGACCGACGCGCAGGGCACCGCCGACCCCGTCACCTTCGTATGGACGGTCACGGCGGCGACCGGCGGCCTGGCCGTCACCTCGCCCATCGCGGACCGGACGTCCGGCACCACCGCCGACGTCAGCGTCACCGCCGCCGCCTCCGGCGGCGACACCGCCCGCACCTGGGCCGTCACCGGACTGCCCACCGGCCTCACCATGACCACCACCGGCAAGATCACCGGACGTCCCACCGAGCCAGGCCGACACACGGTCAAGCTCACCGTCCGCGACGGCGCCGGCCGAACCGCCACCTCCATGTTCGTCTGGACGATCCAATGACGCCCCGACCCCGGCCGCTCACGTCCCGCCGCAGGCCACTTGCGCCGTTCCGCCTCGGCACCCTGCCCGACCCGTCCGGGACCCGGACGAGCCCCGGCCGCCCCCAGGGCGACGACGGCGTCACCCTGATCGAGCTCACCGTCACCATGACGATCATGTCGGTGCTGATGGCCATGTTCACCGGCGCGATCCTGCACATGACCCGCGCCGCGAACGCCACCCAGTCCGTCGCGTCCGCGCAGAGCCAGATCACCACCGTCTACCAGCGCCTCGACCGCGAGATCCGCTACGCCGCGGGCATCAGCCAGCCCGCGTTCGTGGGAGCGAACCAGCACGTCGAGTACCTGACGCGCAACACGGCCGCCCCCACCTGCACCGGGCTGCGCCTCGACACCGCCACCCGGCGCCTCCAGTACCGCAGGTGGGAACAGGGCAAGACGCCCGGCCCCTGGACGGTCCTCGCGTCCGATGTCACCGCGAAGCAGCCGGACCCGCCGTTCGGCCTCACCCCGAGCGAGACGAGGTTCCCGTTCCAGCGCCTCCGACTGCGAATCACCGCCGGAACCGGGAAGGCCAGCATCGACGTCACGTTCGCCGCCCTGAACACCTCGTCGGACTCCGACACCAGCGCCGTCTGCACCGAGGGGAGGACCACCCCATGACCCGCGACGACCGCGGCTCCCTCGCCATCGCCCTTCTGGTGACGCTGGTCGGCGTCCTGCTGACCAGCCTCCTGGTCCCCGTCATGCTCGCCCAGATCAGCACGACCCGGCGCACCGCCGCCCGCGACCAGGCCCTCCGCGCCGCCCAGACCGGACTGGACGTCGCGCTCGGCCACGTCCGCGCCGCCCGCAGCGCCGGCACCGGTACCGAGGGCGACCTGACCCGGCTGCCCTGCGGCCCCGTGCGCGGCCCCGCGGGCATCGGCCGCTACGAGGTGACGATCGAGTACCTCGCCGGCGACCCCCAGGGCAAGGACGCCGCCTGGCTCATTGCCAACCGCATCCCCTGCGCGGGCGGCGGCGGCGCCCTCCGCACCCCCCAGTTCGCGTCGTTCCGCTCCCGCGGCACCAGCGCCAGCGCCACCCGCACCCTCCGCGGCGTCTACCGCGTGCGGACCACCAACCAGAACATCGCCGGCGGACCGATCCACCTCTACCGGCCGTCCGGCGGCACCGACCTGTGCATGGACGCCGGAGCCGACTCCCCGTCCCCGGGCACACCCCTGTACATGCGGGTCTGCAGCCCCGGCAGCGGCAAGCAGACCTTCTCCTACAACCCGAACCTGACGCTCACCCTCGTCAGCTCCCGCTCCGACGCCCTCCCGCTGGGCCTGTGCCTGGACGCCGGAAGCCCCGCCGCGGCGGGCGCGATCGTCCGGTTCCAGCCCTGCGCGACCACCACCCAGCCGCAGCAGCAGTGGAGCGTCAACGACGCGGCCAACTTCGAGGGCACGTCCGACGGCCGCACCCTCAACCGGCTCTGCTTCAACCTGCAGAACCCCGGCGTGGACGGCAGCCTCGTCATCCTCGGCGCCCACAAGTCCGGCGGCTGCTACGTCAACTACAACACCAAGCAGACGTTCGCCCCCGAGGCGGCCGTCGGCGCCGGCGCGGCGGGCGCCGCCAGCGGCCAGCTCGTCAACTTCAGCCAGTTCGGCCGCTGTATCGACGTCACCGACCAGAAGATCAACGCCGCCTTCCTCATCGTCTGGCCCTGCAAGCAGGCCCCCGACCCCACCGCCATCGCCTGGAACCAGAAGTGGACCCTGCCGACGATCCCGGACGGCGCCGGCAGCGCCACCGGACTGATCACCACCAAGCCGCCGAGCGGGAACCGCTGCCTGCGCAGCCCCGGCAACCCGTCCGCCGGCTACTACGTCACGATCGTGTCGTGCCCGAGCAGCGCGTCCCGCGAGGTCACCTGGACCGTCCACACCAACACGGGCAACTACGAAACCGGCTACCGGATCATCGACGGCTACGGCTACTGCCTCTCGCCCACCGACCCGAAGGCCGACCCGCCCGACTTCTTCACCGGCGGCCAGGGGGTCAGCAAGCTGGTGGTGGCCGCTTGCAGCGGCTCGACCCTCCAGAAGTGGAACGCCCCGCCCGACACACTGAAGTCGCTACCCCTCAAGGACATAGGAGAGGACTGACCATGACGACTCCCTCGCCGGAGGCTCGACAGGTTGGGCACTGGGCGGCATGAGGGTTCTGGCAGAACCGGCACACGCCGCCCTTCTCCTGCATAGCTGAGTGACCACCAAGCGTCCCCGGTTCTGCCAGAACCGCTGGAGTCCTGGTGTAGTCCGGTTCTGCCAGAACCGGTGATCCGGTCGGGACGGACTGGCGAGGCATCCGACATCGGGCCGTGTCTTCGGTTCTGCCCGGCGGTTCTGCCAGAACCCCGGGCCATCTCATGAGCCTCAACCCCGGACGTGCTACCTCCGCAGACTGGCGGCATCACTAGACGAGCAGGGAAAGCGGCTGGCGGACGGGGGCACGTCACGGTGACCGCCGGGGACGGCGGCCTGGACTTCCAGGTGGAGCCCGCCGCCGAGCCCGCGGACCGGTCCGGCTGACGGCGACGGAGGAGCCACTGGAGACCTTCCGGCCGCGGTTCTGGCAGAACCGCGGCGCAGATTCGGAGGCCGTCCCAAGCGTGGGCACGTCACTGATGCGTTCCATCGGCCCACGGTGGCGTGGCCTCAACTCAACCGCTCACCCGCTCGGTTCTGAGAGAACCGCCAAACTCATGCGCCGAAGATGACGTCGCATCAACCGCCTGCCACGAGGCATTGAGAGCCATCCGGGGCTATCGATCGCGATCGATAGCCCCGGCATCCCCTGCCCCAGCTTGGCTAGTCCAGCCGAACCGAGCAGTCTCCTGGACGGGCGGGGCTGGGGCCTGCCGACATGGACTGTCGACCCGCCCCGGCTTGGTCTGGCCAGGACTCCGGCTGTGCTGGGCCACCGAGTCGCCCACACCTGGCCCACCGCGCGGGGTCTTCCGCTACCGGGCGCCGCATGAGGTCGCGCCTCCCGGCGACCTTCTGAGAATCCGCCGATCGACCCCGGACCGCACATCCGTGACTTAGTGGCACGGGGACACCCCGGGTGCGCCTCGCCGATGTGGGACTCGACCGATGGACCAGCGGTCCCTACCCGACGACAGCTTCTACGACTACGCATCCGCCCGGATCGGCGAGACCAGCTGGCCGGCCAACCTATCGATCGCAATTGACAGCCCCCGGTGCATCCACAGCACGGGGAGCCGACGCCAGGCTCGTGAATGCGTAGGTACCGGGCGCAGATCCGCCGCAGGGGTGCCCCGGCCAGAACGGCAGCACCGCCTGGACCTTGTCTCACTGACCAACGGCTCACTCGCTCGGTTCTGCGAGAACCCCTGTCACTCGTGCGCCGAGGCCAGAATGCTCGGTCCGACCCGTCCGTGGAGTCGGTAGGTCACGAGGAGCCCAACAGCATGCGGCATCCAGCCGAGCGAGATTGACCCTATGGGCCGCCGAGCCTGTCCGAGCTCCCGGCGACCTGGGCAGCCAGGACGTCTGCCCGACGAGCGTTGCCAGGCTACTCTCCCGAAACCGGGCGAGTAGGCGCTCTCCGGATCCCCAGCTTTCGGCGTTCCGCTCACGCAGCACCCGCCGCACTGCCACCCGCACCTCCGGGCCGTTTCCACCACGAGCAGGCGATCCTGTCGGCCATCCCGGTCGCCGAAGTGCAGCGCCGTGTGCTCGTCCCCGGGGGATCTCGCCGCCGCGCTTGAGCCGTCCTGGCCAGGGCGCGCTTCCTGCTGAGCTGGCGCTCGGCTACTACAACCTGGACGCCCGGCGCCTTGGACTGCCTGACGAATCGGGTTGGGCAGGTCATATCGGGTCGATTTCGCTCGGCTGGACGCCGCGTGCTTTGGGCTCCCCGTGACCTGCCGACTCCACGGACGGGTTGGACCGAGCGGTTCTCGCAGAACCGCCGCGGATGATCCTGGGAGATGGTCTTGAGGTGTTACGGGGCTGACTCACGTCTCCGCCGCCGTCCTTGACAAAGTAAGGGACGCGCGAAGTTGAGCGGTAGCGGACCCGAAGGCCGGCCGGGGTGCTTCCTATGGAGCGCAAGAGCGGCTTCCAAGATCCGAAGGATCACGCGGGCTCTGCACTGCTGAGGACGGAGAGGCATGGCCCGGTCCCCTCCGGTGCAAAGAAGGCCCTCTCAACGACGACGGCTTGCAGGGACGACGAGGCGCCTGTCGCGTCGGGAGCGCCTCCGACGCGCGTCGCGGGGAATCGGGCCCCGCTCGACGTCCACGAGATCATGATCGCCTCGAGGTTGGGCGCGGTCGCGATGCTCCCGCCCATCTCGACGTTGCGGAAGACGTCTCCAGCCGCGAGCGACGTCGGCAGAGCCTGGTTCTGGCAGAACCGACAGTCCTTTGATTCAGCACCCCGGGGCCACAGTTCCTCAGCTGTAACCGCGATCTTCAGGTCCTGGTCCCAGCGCGGTCAGTGTCGCCGTCCGGGATGGCTCGGATCGTCGGGCAAACCAGGGCAAGTCTGGAGCTGCGCTCAACCGCGGCTGCCAGACGGACTACTCCGTTGCAGCGTGCGAGCGCGATCTCGCGGTGATCACGGCACTCCACGCGTCCCGCAGACGATGTCTACCAGGCGCTGCGACGAGCCCAGCGTGAACACAGATCCGCGATTGCACGCCGAGTTGCACCCGTCGGACGGCGGCAGCTCGGGCGGCGCTCGTGCAGGTTGGGGACGGTATCGACCCCTCTGACCTCGACTGGCGCCTCGAAGGACCGCGCTCGCAGCACGCTGGGCCGACCTACCCGAGAGTTGCAAGGCTCGGTGCATGACCGCCGGAGCGTCGATTGCAAAAACGTTTTGTTGCAGACGATTGCAGGTCGTCCGCCGGTTCTGTCAGAACCCAGCGAAGAACGCGACCAGAAGTGCCCGGGGTTCTGCGAGAACCGCCGTGTGGCGGTGTCTTGTCACTCGGGGCCTGGTGCGGGGTTTCGGGCGGGGGCCGGGGACCGTCCTGTTCCCGAACGAGGAAGCGCCCGGCGCAAGGACGGGACGACGGTGACGACGGCATGTGTGGTCCTGATGTGCGCGGGGTTGCGGTGACCCCTGCGGGTCGGCCGGTGACCAACGCAGAGTCGACGGTTGATGGGTGCGGGGCCGGGTCCGGCAGAGCTGACGCGATGAGGCTTGGTGCTTAGGCTCGTTCGTGACTGGTTGTCGGAGGTTGCGGCAGGCGAACTACGGATTGTTTACCGCAACACGCTGTATTCGGTGCTGGACATGTAGGCCAGAGACTGGTATCGCACGCGCGCGCGTCTTTATTCCTAAGACGTCCAGCCCTCGAAAGTACATGTGACCTGCGGTTTTGCAGATTGCAACGGACCCCCCAGGAGGGTCCGTTGCAATAGTTGCAATGACCCCCCTGCAGGGTCCGTTGCAATCCGAGTTGCAACTCGCCGGTGCAAGGCGACGCGTCCGTTTGGGTCGCATGATCACTTCGTCTGGGACCGAGACGCGGGCATCTATACGCTTACCTGGGCAAACGCCCGCGATGACCGGGACGCCCCATCCTCGCGACACAGGTTGCAATGGACCCAGCGTGTGGGTCATAACTGTTATCGCTCGTGCTAACGTCCTGGAGAGTGAGGGGAAGTCTCGCCACGCGGACGGAATGGGGGTGACGCCGTGGACGTATTGAAGATCCCGAACTTGCAGCCGGGGACCGCTCTGGTCTTGCGGCCGGCGAAGAGCGGCGGCGTCAGCCTGAGCGTGCGGCAGGCCGCCGGATACGAGTTCGTCGCCCACGAGAACGTGAGCGGATTCGTCCAGGACGCCCGCGCGATGCTCCGGGTCCTCTCCCAGCTCAACATGCCCCGGCGCTGGTTCCGGGTGTGGCTGGCGCTGCTGAGCCTTCAGGAGTACGAGAACTCGTCCTGGGAGCTGCGCATCAGCCAGGCGGAGCTCTCCGAGACCTGCAACGTTCCACGCTCGGGCCTGCGCGACCCGCTCGACTACTTCGAGTCGATCGGCTGGATCTACCGCCCCCGCCGCGCGCTGATCCTCCTCAACCCCTGGCTGACGAGCTGCGGCAACTCCAACAAGCAGGCGGAGGCCCAGGCGTCCTGGCTGATCTACGGGCCCAAGGAGTTCATGATCCCGGGCCGGGACCACCCCGAGGAGTGGCTCGCGGTCCGCGAGTACGAGCGCCGGCAGGAGATCGCCGCGTCGGCCGTCGAGTCGGCCGAGGACGCGCAGCTGTTCACGCTGCCGTTCGACGCCGAGAGCGCCGCAGAGGCCCTGGAGACCGAGGTCGGCGAGACGGCGGAGACTGTCGTCCTCCGGTACCGGGATCGGGCCCCAGAGGCCGCTACAGGGCCTTCCAGCGAGGCCGCAGAGGACGCGGGGCTGACCGCTCAGCGCGTATCGGTCGCCCGGTCGCGGGTATCGGTCACCGGGAGCGTCCGGAAGGCGATGGACGAGCTCGGCGCCGACGTCGAACTCTCCCGCATCGAGAAATGGCTGGCGGCCAAGGGGATCGCGGCCAATCCGCGGACCCTGGCCAGCGCGGTCAGCCGCGAACGCAGCCGTCGGAGAGTGTCGTGATCGGAATGCCTGCGGCCGAGGTGGCCCGCTCGGTGGTACCGTCCGGATGAGGACCGAACCGCGGACCGCGGGCAACAACCGGAGGGGGACGATGAACGGATACGTGTCGCCACCCCCGAGCGATGCACCCATCAGTCTCGACCGACGCGTCGCCGAACTGATGTCGCTGATCGATCTGAACGCGGGGTCGTACCGGCTTCTCTGGTATCTCCTGGGGCACCAGCATCCCGAGACGGGCACCGTCCGGGTCAGCCAGCGGGAGGCGAGCGCCGCCCTGGGCATGGTGCTCCCGACGATCAACCGCGCCTTCAAGGAGCTCGCCGCCGCGGGCCTGATCGTGACGTACCAGCCCGGCGAGTACCAGCTGCACCCGCTGCTCACCAACGGCAAGACGGCCGGACCGGTCACGAGCATCCCGCCCATCGCCGCGCTGGACCCGGAGAGCTTCAACGCGCAGCGCCGCCAGCGCTACGAGCGGCAGATCTGCAACCTGCGCTCGAGCGCCTGATCCGAGACCCGCTCGTCGTCAATAAATAATTGACGCGCGTCGAATGGGCTGCGATCAGCGCCCTGACGTGGCATTTCTCTTTCTTCCGATTTGCGCCATTGCGCCTTCTGTCTCAGGACAGCTCTGTCCGGTGGCCTGTCCATGCGGCGTTCGAGTGTGACGGCTTGAGACGGCAGCGGTTCTGGCAGAACCGCTCGGTTCTGCCAGAACCGCCGTTACTGCTCGTCATGGTTCGGATAGACGCGCCCATCAGAGGATGCGGCCGACCGTCCTGCTCCGGCACGGCGCCACACAGGTATCGCCGCCGTCCGCCATACCGCGATTGCCAGAGCGCCCGGCTCAGTGGGTGGCTGCAATGCCTGCTGTGAGGGGATTTCCGAGAACCGCAGCACGCATCCGCCCCACTCAGACTCTGCCGAGGCGGGTGCCACCGGGGCGCGGCTCGCCGAACGCGTCCGGAATCGGAGAGCGCGATCCTGCCGATGGGGAGGGTCTCGAATCGGGCCAGGTTCGAACAGGACACGACCGGCAAGCCGCGCGTCTCCACCGTCGGTTCTGCCAGAACCGCTAGGGTTTTCCCTCGCGAGCTCTCAGAACCCCCGATCAGAAGGAGGACACCATGCCTCGGGGAAAGGCCGGCGGTTCGCCCCACGCGCCGAAGACGCCGGACGGCCCGATCCGGCTGAGCGAACGTCCTCTCATCCAGTCTCCGGTGCCGAAAGGCCCGGGAACTCCCGTTCCGATCGACGAGATCGCGCCGAATCCCCGGAACCTGCGGGGCAGCGATCTCGGCACGGACGAGGAGCGGGAGGAGATGGTGGTCTCGCTGCGGACGGTGGGCCTCATCCAGGCCCTCGTCGTCGGTGAGACCGGCGAGTTCCTGAAGCTCTACCCGCAGTACAAGGAGCACTTCACAGCGGACGTGCGGTACGTCGTCATCACCGGCCACCGGCGTCTCGACGCGGCGCAGGTGGCGGGGATGGGGGAATTGCGGGTCGATGTGCAGAACAATCTGCTGCCCGTCCTCGATGAGGTCTTCCTCGACGAGAACGACAAGCGACGTAACCTCACCCCCTTCCAGGAGGGCGAGGGATACCGTCGGCTGCGCGAGGAGATGGGCTACAGCTACCAGGAGATCGCCGACCGGCGGGGGCGCAGCAAGTCGCACATCGTCAAGCGGATCAAGCTGCTCACGCTGGACGACGCCGCGCGGCGGCTGATCCTCGACAAGGTGATGGGGGTCGACACCGCCGTCAACCTCCTCAACGCCCTGGACGACGACCCATCCCTCGTCGTCCCCGCGTTCGAGGTCATGCAGGAGAAGGGGCTCAACGCCAAGGAAGCGGCGCAGCACCTGATCCTGGTGCGGTCGGGGAAGGTGGCGGAGCCCGCGGAGGGCGCCGAGGTTCTGCCAGAACCGCCCTCGCCCATCCCGGCGCAGCGTCCCTCACCCAACGGAGGGTCGGTTCTGCCAGAACCGACCAAGAACCGGGACGCGGAGGACACCGATCCCGACCGGATCCGTGCCGCCGCCGAGCGGGACCGGCACTGCCGGTACCTCATCGCGGAGTACGCCCCGGCCGACCCGGACCCGCACACGATCCGCATCGCGGCGACGACGCTGGCGCAGGCGTCCAAGCCCACCCTGCAGCTCGCTCACCGCTGGATGAGCGGCACCGACGTGCCGGGCGTCGAGTCACTGGACGCCGCCTCGTTCACGGTCTCCGTCTCCGCCCAGGGAGACGCTAAGCTCCTGCTGCGCCTCGCCTACTCGGTCGCTCTGGCCGACGTCGAGCTGCGGGCGGCGGACCGCCGCCGCAAGTGGGACGCGCGCACCGTCGCCCACGTCCGGCATCTCGTCGAGGCGGCCGGCTACCGCCCCACTCCGTGGGAGCAGCGGCACATCAGCCAGTCCGCGACGCCAACCCAGCAGCCAGCGCGCTAGACCTCTCGGAGAAGCCATGTCCTTGCTGTCGAGCCCCGCCTACGCCGAACACCTCCCCCCCGTCTTCGCCGGCATGAACCGCGCCGGTTCCGTCGGGAAGACGACGGTGGGGTACAACGTCTGCGTGCAGGCCGCCCTCCGCGGCTACCGGTGCCTGCTCATCGACGCGGACCTGCAGTCGGACGCCTCGTACTGGTCGGGGTGGGACGGCGACTTCGTGCCGGAGGGCGTCGCCACCGTCCACGACGTCATGCTGGGCCGCGCGAAGCTGCCCGACGCGACCGTCCCGGCCCGCACCCGGGTCGGCGCGGGCGACGACGACTCCTCGTTCCTGAACATCGAGGGGCTGGACGTCGTCCGCGGTGACAAGACGATGAGCCAGGCCGACAGCGAGCTCACCCAGGACCCCCGCGGGGTGTTCTGGCTGCAGCTCGCGCTCAAGAACCAGATCGAGGCGGGCCAGTACGACTTCATCTTCATCGACTGCCCCGCTTCCCTCGGCCGCCTGTCGATCTCGCTGCTCCTGGCGGCGACCGACGTCATCGTCTGCATGAAGCCGACCCGCAAGGAGATGCGGGGCGCGGCCGCGCTGGCGGCGGAGATCGAGAAGGCCCGCTACGAGTACCAGGACTTCGGCGTCACCACGCAGGTCTCGTTCTACCTGATGAACGAGGCCAAGAAGCACGACAGCCAGGGCAAGTTCTACCGGATCATCCAGAAGGAGGCCGAGGAGAAGTTCGGGGACATGCTGCTCCCCCTCGTCGGCAGCGCCGTTTTCGTCCCCGAGGCGTACGACGCCCAGGAGGCCCTGGCCTACTGGGATCCGAACGCCCCGATCGTCGGCACCTTCAACACGATCCTCGACCGCCTCGGTTTCCCGGCGAAGCCCGCCGCCTGACCGGTTCTGCCAGAACCCGGCCAGGCGGCGGCCTCCCGCCGCCCGACCCGATCCAGGCGCCCCGGCCCAGTCCGCCGCCTCACCTTCCCCCCGCTGCTCTTCAGGCGCGCGCCCCACGCCTCCTCCGCCCCGCCCCGTAGCGGCTTGCCCGCCCGCCTGCCCGGCCGCCCATGCCAGTTCCGCCTGCGCTGCCCGTCCCCTCATCGCCTTGTGCCTGGCTTCGCCCCCCGTCCGCGATGGCGCGTGGGCCCTGCCTTGGCGTTCGTCCCTGTCGCGCCGTGTCGCCACCCTCTTCGGCAAGCTCCCCCGGCCCGCTGCTCCTCCGTCGCGAACGGCTCCACCGCTGCCACAAGCGCTGGGCGGACACCCACCCATCACCCGCGTCAACCACGCTGAAGATCAATACACCTAGGGCGCCTCGGGTGCACCTCGTGCGGGTCGCGGACCGCGAAGCTGGAGAGCCTGTGCTCTGCTTCAGGGGTTCTGGCAGAACCGGGGTGGCTCCTGGTTCTGCCAGAACCGTTGGGCCGCTCGGGGCGGTTCTGGCAGAACCGGTTGTGCGGTGTGCGCGGGTGGCTCGGGCGGAGGAGGGGTGGTGGTCGAGGTGTGCGGCTCGTCGGGTTGCGGGGGAGGGGCGGTTCTGGGAGAACCGGGGGCGTCGGTGACCGATGTGACGGGAGCGAGATGCCACCTAGGGGGCGGCCTTCGGGGCCTGCGCGTCCGGCGCCCACGTTGACGGAGGCGCGGGGCGCCGCCGAGCGGATCGTCGACCGGCGGGTGCGGGCCGAGGATCCGGATCTCGAGTTGCTGCCGGACGAGGGCGACCTCTTCGGGCTCCTGCCGTACCTGCGGACGCACGCGCGGGTGTCCGCGGACGTTCTGCGCGCCGAGGTGCCGGACGCGCTGATCATCGTCCGGTATCTGCGGGCGGCGCTGGACGGGGAGGAGCTCGCCCAGATCCGGCGGGGGAGGGGCGCCGGGATGACGTGGACGGCGCTGGGGGAGAGCCTGGGGCTGCGGAACCGCCAGGGGGCGGAGCAGCGGGCGCTGAGCCTGGAGGGGGGTGTGCGGGGCCGGGAGGACGGGGAGTCGCTGCGGCATCCGGCTCCCGTGCGCGGGCGGCGGCGGGCGGAGGACACGATGAGCGACTGGCTCGTCCGGCATGAGCGGCGGGTGCGGGCGGCGGCGTCGGCGCTGGTGGAGATGCGCGCGGAGCTGTGCCCGGACGAGGAGACGGGGGAGTGGCTGGACGACCTGGGGGAGAGGCTCGAGTCCCCGGCGCGGAGCGGCGGCGAGCGCCGGTCGCTGGTGTCGTGCCTGCACGTCACGGTCGTCCAGGTGCGGGAGGCGCTGGTGGAGCGGGGGCTGAGTGTTTCCGCGGAGGCCGAGGCCGCGCTGCGGTCCGCCCGGGATGTGCTGGACGAGGTGGAGGCCGCCGAGCGGGCGGCGGAGCGGCTTCGGCGCTGATCAGTGTTCAGGCGTCCGGAACGGTCAGGAAGCGTGGCTCTGGACGAGTGCGGCGGGCCGGTACGGCATGAGCACGGGGAAGCGGACGCCGAGGATGCGGACCAGGAGCACGGCGGCGGTGAGCGTCGCGGCGGTGGTGACGACGCCGGCGAGGACGAGGGCGGCGCGGGGGCCGGCCGTGTCGCACAGGACGCCGAGGAGCGGGCCGCCGGTGGCGCCGGCGGCGGCGCCGACCATCGACTGGGCGGCGAGGACGCGGCCGCGCATGTCCTCGCGGGTGCCGAGCTGGATGCGGGCGGCGACGGTGGTGTCGACGACGACCGCGCCGACCGCGATGAGGAGCATGAGGGCGGCGAAGAGCGGCAGGCCGGGGGCCAGCCCGCTGAGGGCCTGGAAGACGCTGATGGAGGCGCCGGCCACGAGGAGGACGCGGAAGCCGAGGCGGGGACGGGACGCGGCGACGAGACCGCCGATGATCGCGCCGACGGCGAAGACCACGGACAGCAGGCCGTAGCCGCCGGCGCCGGCGCCCAGGGGGCCCTGCGACATCGCGGCCATCGTCAGCTGGTAGTTGCGGCCGAGGGAGCCGAGGGCGAAGGCGAGCCCGAAGACGACGAGGAGCCAGGGGGTGCGGAGCATGTAGCGCAGCCCGTCGGTGATCTTCGATTCCTCGCGGGTGGCGCGGGGCATGATGCGCATCTCGCCGGTGCGCATGAGCAGGACCGCGGCGATGACGCCGGTGAAGCTGAGGGCGTTGGCGGCGAACAGGGCGGCGGTGCCGATGAGGGGGATCAGCGCGCCCGCGACGCCCATGCCGAGGATGCGGGCCGCCGAGCTGATGACGGAGCCGAGGCCGAGGGCGTTGGAGAGGTCCTCGCGCTCGACCATCTCGGCGGCGAAGCGGCCGATGGCGGGGGCGCAGAAGGCCGACACGACGCCGCCGAGAGCGGAGATCAGGTAGATGGGGCCGGTGTGGTCGGGGCCGTTGAAGGCGATGACCGCGAGGGCGGCGGCGAGCAGGCCGTGGAAGACCTGGCCGGTGATGACGAGGGGGCGGGCGGGCAGCCGGTCGGCGAGCGAGCCGCCGAACATCGCCAGCAGAAGGGTCGGCGCCGACTGCAGGAACAGGCCGAGGCCGAGGCTGGTGGCCGAGCCGGAGATCGAGAGCAGGAGCCAGTTGACTCCGAGGACCTGCATCCAGGCCCCCGCGACGGACAGGAAGTCCGCGGCCGCCCACAGCCGGTAGTTCCGCCGCTTGAAAGCGCGCAGCATTCCTGTATGTCGGGCCACGACCGGGATCCTCTCCATCCGCCGTGGCGGTGCTCCCGCGCCGCCCGGCGTCGCCTGTCGGTGACGGACCGAGCCGGGAGGGAACGTCCGTCACAGCCGAGTTCGGCATGCCGGAGGGGGCCTTGAGCGGTTCCGGGCCGGGCGGGGGAGGCGCTACCGCGCGGCAACCGTCCGGCCCGGGGTTCCTCCGTGGTTCTGTCAGAACCGGCAGGGCGGCGACCGGTTCTGGCAGAACCGGGAAACGCCGCACGGCCCCGGGCAGGGGACCTGAGGTGGTCCGGCCCGGGGCCGTGCGCGGAACGTGCGGTCAGGCGGTGACGAGCCTGGGGCTCAGGACGTCCGGGCCAGGTTGCCCTGGTCGGTGTCCACGGCGGCGGTCTCGACGGCGCGGCGGGCGTCCAGGGCGAGCATCAGCCGGCCCTCCAGCTTGAACGTCCCGACGATGAGGTCGCGGAAGGCGCCGTGGAGGGTGTCCGGCGGCGGCTCGAACGCCTCGTCGTCGAGTTCGATGACCTCGCCGATCCGGTCGACGAGCAGGCTGACCCACTCGTCCTCGACCGAGACGATGACGTTCATCGCCGGCTCGGCGAGGTCGCGGCCGGGCAGGCCGAGGCGGACCCGGAGGTCCACCGCGGCGATGACCTGGCCGCGGAGGTTGAACAGGCCCCCCACGGACGTGGGGGCGAGCGGGACGCGGGTGTACTCGTGGAAGCGCAGGACCTCCTGCACCTGGGCCACGTCCACCCCGAACAGCTGGTCGTCCACCTCGAAGGTGGCGTACTGGCGACTGGGCATCTCAGGCTCCCACCATGGTGTCGGGCATCTCGGCGTAGAAGCGGGGGTCGGCGGCGAGGATCGCGCGCCGCACGTCCAGCAGTTCGGTGACGCGCTGCTGGATGACCGCGGAGCCGGTCAGGCCGTCGTCGTCGAGGTCGCTGCGCGCCTCGATGTGGTCCTCGACGATGTCGACGATCTGCTGGACGACCAGGGCGACGCTGCGGCCGCGCTCGGTGTAGACCACCGCGGGCACGGTGTCGCCGTCCGGCTCGGTGTCGTAGACGCCGAGCAGGGACGCCAGCCGGATCACCGGCAGGATCTGGGACCGGTACTGGACGACCTCGCGGGCGCCGACGCGCTCGATGCGGTCGACGGCGAACTCCTCCAGTCGGGTGACCATGTCGAGCGGGATCGCGACGCGGCGATCGCCCATGCCGGCGATGAGGAGCCGCTCGATGCGGCCCTCGGCGGCGCGGGTCTCGACCTGGTCCATCTCGGCGCGCTCGACGGCTTCGGCGGCCAGGTGCGAGCGGCGGGCGAGGGACGGGATGTCGAGGATCAGCGCGACCTTGCCGTCACCGAGGATGGTGGCGCCGGCGTAGACGCCGACGTCCTTCAGCCGCCCGGTGAGGGGCTTGACGACGATCTCCTCGGTGTTGAGGACGCGGTCGACGACGAGGCCGAAGCGGCGGCCGTCGGCCTGTAGGACGGCGATGTAGACGTCGCGGTCGCTGTTGCGGGCCGGGAGGCCGAGGGTCTCGTCCAAGCGGACGAGGGGCAGCAGCTTGCCGCGGAGCCGGTACACGGGCGCGCCGGACACGTGCTCGATCTGGCCGGACTGGCCGTCGACGAACACGAGCTCGTCCACGCCGACCTGCGGGATCGCGTAGGTCTCCTCGCCGCATTCGACGGTGAGGGCCTGGATGATCGCGAGGGTCAGCGGGATGGTGAGCCGCCAGGTGGTGCCCTTGCCGACGGCGGAGTCGACGTCGACGGCGCCGCCGATCTGCTCGATGTTGGTCTTGACGACGTCCATGCCGACGCCGCGTCCGGAGACGTTGGTGACCTTCTTCGCGGTGGAGAAGCCCGGCTGGAACAGCAGGGCGAAGATCTCCCGGTTGTCCATGCGGGCGAGCTGCTCCCGCGTGGCGACGCCCCGGGTGAGGGCGGTCTCCGCGATCTGGGTCGGGTCGATGCCGGCGCCGTCGTCGGTGATCTCGACGATGACGTGGCCGCCCTCGTGGTAGGCGCGGAGCGTCAGGGTGCCCTCGGCGGACTTGCCGGCGGCGGCGCGCTCCTCGGGCGTCTCGACGCCGTGGTCGACGGCGTTGCGGACGAGGTGGGTCAGCGGGTCCTTGACCGCCTCCAGCAGGCTGCGGTCGAGTTCGGTCTCCTTGCCCTCCATGACGAGCCGCACCTGCTTGCCGAGGGTGCTGCTGAGGTCGCGGACGACGCGGGGGAGCTTGGACCAGATGTGCTCGATCGGCTGCATGCGCGTCTTCATGACGCTCTCCTGCAGCTCGCTGGTGATGAGGTTGAGCCGCTGGGTGGTGCGCACGAGCGTCGGATCGGAGCCCCCGCCCACGCCCCGCATGATCTGGTTGCGGGTGAGGACGAGCTCACCGACGAGGCGCATCAGCGCGTCCAGCAGGTCGACGTCCACGCGGATGGAGCTCTCGGCGATGCTGCGCCGGGTACCGCCGGGCTGGCCGCCGGTCTCGTCCGCGGTGGGGAGCGCGCCGGGCGCGGCGGCCGCCGGCAGGGCGGTCTCCAGCGGCGGCGTCTCCACCTGTGCGGGCTCGGGCATCTGGGCGTTCTCCGGCTCGGGCTCGGGCTCCGCCTTCGCGGCGGCGGCCTTGGTGGTGCGCTTGGTCGCGGCGCGGGTGGTGGTGCGCTTGGCGGCGGGCTTGCGCGCGGGCTTCCCGGACGCCGGCTCGGTCTCCGCGGACGCCTCTGAGGGCGCCTCGGCCGGGGCCGCCTTGGGGGCGGCGGGGTCCTCGATGCAGGCCGTCACCATGGCGATGACCGAGTCCACATCGACGTCACCTTCGCCGTTCGTCTCCTCGATGGTGCTCAGGAGCGTGCGGACGGTGTCGACCATGCGCAGGAGAGCATCGGTGCTCTCCGGCGTCAGCTCCTGCGCGCCGTCCCGCAGACGGGACAGCAGCGACTCGCCGGCGTGGGTCAGCGTTTCCAGGCGATGGAACGCAAGGAACCCGCTCGTGCCCTTGATGGTGTGAATGGTGCGGAAAATGCTCGACAGCATCTCGCGGGATCCGGGGTCCTGCTCGAGGGCGACGAGATCCCGGTCCAGTTGGTCCAGGTTCTCATGGCTCTCTACCAGGAACTCCTGGATGATCTCGCCCAGTTCCTCCACAGTTTCCTCCTCCTGATCTGCATCGACTCCATCGGCGGAACGGCCGTCCACTTGAGGGTCCGGGGCGATCGGTTTCCCACGGCCCCGCGCCCCGGCGCCGTCGGCGAAATCACGGCGGATTCCCCTCAGGTCCGCGCCCCTCCGGTCGATATGGCGGCACCACAGCTCTCGCCCGCGGCGGCTCCGGCCGCCGCCCGCCTCCGCAGGACGCGGGGCGGGGTGCGCACGCCCCGGGCGCATCCATGGAAGGACGCACATGAGCCGTAACGGCCATGAGCCCCCGCGCGGGCGCTCCCGGACGCTGGTCGCGGCCGGCGCGATCGCGGCGACGCTGGCGGCGGGGTCGGGTGTCGCCACCGCGGGCACCGGCGCCTCCGCTCCCGTACGCAAGCCGCAGGGGCAGCTCATCAAGGACCGGTACAACGTCGTGTTCAAGGACGCGGCGTCCTCCGCGGTGAAGGTGCGGCGGGACGCGGCGGACGCGACCCGCAGGCGCGGCGGAAAGGTGTCCCGGACGTTCACGGGGACGGTGAAGGGCTTCAGCGTCCGCGCGACGGAGGAGCAGGCCCGGAGACTGGCGGCCGATCCGCGGGTCGCCTACGTCGAGCAGGACGCGCGGGTGCGCGTGAGCGACACCCAGAGCGGCCCCGCCTGGGGCCTGGACCGGCTGGACCAGCGCACGGTTCCCCTGGACGGCTCCTACACCTATCCGGGCACGGCGGCGGGCGTCGCCCTGTACGTGCTGGACACGGGGGTGCGGGCGTCCCACGCCGACCTCGCGGGCCGGGTCGGCGCGGGCTTCGACGCCGTGGGCGACGGGCGGGGCACCGCCGACTGCGACGGGCACGGCACGCATGTCGCCGCGACCGCCGGCGGCCGGACATGGGGGGTCGCGAAGGGCGTCACGGTGCATCCCGTGCGGGTGCTGGGCTGCGACGGGTCCGGGGCCCTGTCCGGCGTGATCGCCGGGGTCGACTGGGTGACGCGGCACGCGTCCGGGCCGTCGGTGGCGAACATGAGCCTCGGCGGCGGAGCCAGCGCGGCCCTGGACGACGCCGTGCGGCGTTCGATCGCCGCGGGGGTGACCTACACCGTCGCCGCCGGCAACAGCGGCTCGGACGCGTGCTCGACGTCTCCCGCGCGGGTCCCGGAGGCGCTGACGGTCGGCGCGACCGGCCGGGACGACGTCCGGGCCCCGTTCTCCAACCGCGGCCCCTGCCTGGACCTGTTCGCGCCGGGCGTGGGCGTCACGTCCGCCTGGTACGACGGCGACGCCGCGACCCGGACGCTCAGCGGCACGTCCATGGCGGCCCCGCACGTCGCCGGGCTCGCCGCGCTGTATCTGGCGGCCCGTCCGGACGCCGCGCCCGCGCAGGTGGCGGCGGCGCTGACGGCGAACGCCACGCCCGGCATCGTCGGGAACCCGGGATCGGGATCTCCGAACCGCCTCGCCTACGGCGGCACGGAGCCCGCCCCCGCTCCCGCCCCGGAGCCCGGTGAGGGTCTCTTCCGCAACGACACCGACGTTCCCCTGTCGCGGTGGTGGAACGGCTCGTCCAGCACGGTGACCGTGACGGGGTGGGCCGGGCGGGGCGCGACGACCGCCACCGTCGAGGTGGCGATCCGCCGCGGCACCCGCCGCGACCTCATGGTCGAGGTCGTGCTGCCGGACCGCCGGGTCTTCCTCCTGCGCCGCCCCCAGCCGCGCGACAGGGGCGCGGACCTGGTGGCCTCCTACACCGTCCCGGTCGCGGGGCGGACCGTGGACGGGGTGTGGCGCCTGCGCGTCCGCACGCTGCTCCCGCAGCGGGACAACGGCCTTCTGGACGCCTGGGCCGTCCGCTTCTGAGGCGGTTCCCACCAGGTTCCGCGAGTTCGGCGAGGTCGCGTCCGGCGCCCATCTGAGGGGTCGGCGCCGGGCGCGACCGTTTCGCAACCGGCGGGCTACCGTCACTGACGGTGTCCGCCCGTGTACTTGATGAGAACGCGGTTCGCAGGAGACCGATGAAGGTCGCAGCGGGGGCCGGCCCGCCACCAAGGAGATGAGATGCGCAACGACTTCGTGGACAACGTCACCCGGGCCGGCGCCCTGGCCCTGTCGCCCGTGTCCGCCGCCGAGCGGCTGGACCGCGCGGCCGCCGAGTACGCCATCGTCCGCGCCATGACCGACCACGGCGGCGCCGACGGGTGCGCCGCGGCCCTCGCGCAGGAGTTCGGCGACCACCCCGAGACGGCCGCGGACCGGATGCGCTGGGCGAGCGGCGTCGTCAGCGCCCTCTACCGCTGAGCCTCCCTCCGTATCCTTTGACATCTACGTGATCTCCGTTCGGTGGAGGTTGACCCGCGTCCGGGCATGCCCGGACTCGGGGAAACACCCCGTCACCGAACGTGGAGGTCGAATCGATGTACAAACGCCCGCTGGCCGGCGCCATCCTGGCCGCACCTCTCCTCGCCGTCCTGGCCGCGCCCGCCGTGGCCCAGGCGGCCAAGACGGTGGACCAGTGCAAGAACGAGGACGCCACGATCGTGGTGACCGAGGAGTCGCCCGAGACCGTGGAGGGCACCGCCGACCGGGACGTGGTCCTCATCAAGCACGAGGGGCACACCATCAAGACGTTCCGCGGTGACGACCTGGTCTGCGGGTCCGACGGCGCGGACGACATCCGCACCGGCACCGGCGCCGACCGCGTCTTCGCTCGCGGCGGCAACGACTACGTCCACACCCGCAAGGGCGAGGACCTCGCCCGCGGCGGCTCGGGCGACGACAAGATCTGGATGGGCGAGGACAACGACACCGGATACGGCGGCATGGGCGCCGACCGCCTCCGGGGCGGACCCGGCGAAGACGAGCTGGACGGCGGCCCCGGGGACGACTGGGTCATCGACTGAACGCCGGTTCGGGCCTCCCGCTCCTCACCGGAGAGGCCCGAACGGCTCCACTCCTGCGGCCGGACGCGCGAGCGCCCGGCCGCAGGCGCGCGAGGGGTGTTCCAGGGGCGACGCGGAATGCGGCGCACAGCTCAACCAGCTCACGCCGGTCATGGCCGTCCCCACATCCCGGGTGGGCGACCGGCCGTCTTTTCGGTGGGCGCTCGCCAGCCGAGCGCCGCACGGATCGCCTCGTCCAACGCCTTCGTCGTGCCGCCCTCGTACAGGCCGGGCTGGTGCAGGCGCGTGTAGGGCACGTACGCCCACCAGCTCTGGGTCTGCTTCCCGAACCAGACCTTGACGCCGTGGTAGCGGTCCTGGATTCGTGCCGCTTCCGCAGGGACCTGGCCGGTGATCACAGCAACGCCTTAGCGATCTTCTCGGTCACGTCCGCCAGGTCGCGCATGGGCCCGATCTCGGCGCCGTGTGTCCAGCGCACTATCCCCCTGTGCACGGCGACCGTGGCGGACCGCCGCGCGGCTTCCACCGAGAGCGTCTGCCCGTACAGGTTCGCGACGATGCCCCGACCGCGCAGCATCACCTTCAGCGCGCGCAGCGCGACACGTGCGTCGGAGGCGTCCATCTCGGCCAGGACCTCGCGGAGCTGCTCGCCGGTCACCGCCCGAACGGCGGTCGCGCCGGCGGCGCCGGGGAGGTCGTCCCGGGTGGCGTGCCAGCCGTCGTCGTAGGTGACGGCCCATCCGGGTGCGAGCGTGTGGATCTCGCGGATCAGGAGTTCGCGGGACAAGCGGTCTTTGTCCGGGGTGTCGTCCGGGGTCGTGCTGGGTTGGGTCTGCACCGGGGACCTCGCTCGGTTTCGGTAGCGAATTGGTCACATCCAGTGGACCGCTGGCGTGATCAACACCGCTAGACGACACTGAGCGACAGACTGCGACATCTGCCTGTGTCCAGGTCCGATCAGCCAGCAGCGAGGTGCACGCTCATGGCCTATGAGGCAACCCCGGACGTCCGCGCGCGTATGCGCCGTGAGCGCAAGGCGCGCGGATGGGACGTACAGGAGATGGCGCCGCAGCTCCGCAACGCCGCGAATGACCCACGGGCGATGCCCGCGACCCGCAGCCTGCGCCGCAATATCGAGCGCTGGGAATCCGGCGCGGTCACGCGCATCCAGGAGCGCTACCGCATCCTCTACGCGCGGGCCCTGAGCATGTCCGAAGAGGAGCTGTTCCAGCCCGGAGACCACACGGCGCCGGCGCCGCCGCCGGAGGCGGCAGAGGGCGACGTCGACGCCATCCGGACCATGCTGCACGCGCTCCAGACCTCGGACCGGCAGTTCGGCGGCCGCCGCATCCGGCAGCAGGCCAGCGACTACCTCTCCGACGTCATTGAACCGCGGCTGCGCGGCCCGGCGCCGGACCACTTGCGGCGGAGCATGTTCAGCGTGGCGACCGAGTTCACCATGCGGGTCTCGGCGATGCATCTGGACAGCGACCACCTCGACCAGGCGGTGAGCCTGCTCGGCCGGGCCTCCAGCATGGCGGCCGAGACCGACGACGCCAGCCTCACGGCGTGGGTGCTGTCGCGGCGCGGCGAGCACGAGATGCACCGGGCCGCTCTCAGCAGCTCACCGACCAAGCAGCGGGCGTGCATCGACCAGGCGATCGCCTACACCGAAGGCGCTGCCGGAGTGGCGCGCGTGGCGCCCCCGATGTCCCGGGCGTTCCTCACGACGAAGCAGGCCCTGGCCTGGTCGATGACCGGCGACCGCGCCCGTACGCAGCGCGCCCTGGGATCGGTCTGGGACTCCTACGAGCACGCCGGTGACGGCGTCCAGGAGCCGGGATGGATGGGCGCCTACGGGTGGGGGCACCTGCAGCACGAGGAGGCCCGCTGCTATGCGCAACTCGGGATGGGACAGCACGCCGTCCGCGCCGCCCAGGCCAGCCTGACCGTCCGGACCGATCTGCGGCCGCGCGCTTTCAGCCTCGGCGTGCTGGCGATCGCGCACGCCCAGGCCCTCGACATCGACCAGGCATGTGCCGTCGGCCGGCAGTTGGTCGGCCTGGCTTCGCAGATCTCCTCGCGCCGGGTGTGCATCCGCGTCGCCGAGGTCCTCGACGCGCTCCGCGAGTACCAGAGCGTGCCCGCCGTGGCGGAGCTGCGCGAGGCAGCCCAGCCGGTACTCGAGGCTTGCGGGACCTGACAGCGGGGACTGCGCAGCCATGCCCGCCCCGCACCTCCCCTCAGAGATCCGCGCCGCGCTCGACGAGGTACGCGCCCGCTACGGGGCGCCCGTCGACGACGCACATCTGATCCGCCAGCACAGCAACGCGGCCGTGGCCCTGCCGTCGGCCGGGCTGCTCGTCCGGATCGCCGGCCGCGGAAAGCTGGACCGCATCGCGGTGTCGATGGCCGTGACACGATGGCTGGCCGACCGCGGATACCCGGCCGTCGAGCCCGCGGCCGACGAGCCGCTCGTGGTCGGCGAGCAGGTCGTCTCGGTATGGCGGCTGCTGGACGTCCAGGCCGACGAGCCGGGATCGGCCGCCGACCTCGGGCGGCTCCTGCGCGAACTCCACGACCTCCCGGCGCCGCCCGTCGGCCTGCCGGACCTGCGCGACCCGCTGGGCAGCGTCGCGGCCGCCGTCCAGGACCATCCCGGCGGGATGACGGACCAGGATCGAGTCTGGCTCATGGCGCGCATCGACGCGCTGCGGGAGTCCTGGACGGACCTGCAGCCGACGCTGCCGGTCGGCCTGGTCCACGGCGACGCGCACTCCAACAACCTGATGCGCCTGGCCGCCGGCGGGGTGGTGCTCGGGGACTGGGACCACGTGTCCCGCGGCCCGCGTGAGTGGGACCTGGTCCAGCCGTACTACATGGCCCGCCGGTTCGGCCGGCACGACCGGCGTGAGCTGGACGAGTTCGCCGAGGTGTACGGATGGGACGTCCGGGGTTGGGCCGGGTTCGAGTTCCTCGTCCAAGTCCGGGAGGTGACCGGTCTCAGCCCGTACGTGCGCAAGGCATCCCACGACGAATGGTCTCGGGATGAGGTCGCGCACCGGATCGCGACCATCAGGGACCATGACTCCGCCGCTGCGTGGAATTCTCCGCGCAAGCCGTGAAACCGATGCCCTGGCAGCCGCCGCGTTCTAGCGGGACAGTACTGGCGTTCATGCACCGGGCGCCCCGCAGAAGGCCCCCGGCTCGATACGCTTCGCTTCTAGTGGTCGTCGCAACACCCTTGCCGGGGGATGCGATGAACTTCGAGATCCGGAAGGGCCGGAGGCCGCAGGGACAGAAGGCAGCGCCCCCCATCTTCTGGGAGCCGTCTCCTTCCGGCTCTTCGCGCCACCTGGGCGAAGCCGATCGCATCCACATCGCCGACCGGGTTCGCGAAGGCGCGTCGCTGCGCACGATCGCCGGTGAGCTGGGCCGCCACCGCTCTACCATCGGCCGGGAGATCCGCCGTAACCGGACCGAGGGCACCCGCAACGATTGGCAACTCCGACCACGAAAGACGCTCGGCTGGGATATCCCAGCCGAGCGTCTCGCTAAGCTCCTGGCCGAAGCCAGTTGATCAACCGGTGTTGCGAGGACCCCTCGAATGCGCCACCGGGTGCGGGGGCCTCCTCCTGTTTGGTCGCTCAGGAGGTCCTGAAGCGGGAACCCCTTGCCCGCGTCACCCGCACGCGCCGCCTCGATGGTGGCGTTGAGGGCCAGCAGGTTGGTCTGCTCGGCGATCGAGGTGATCGTCTTGATGACGTCGCCGATCTCGGCGGAGGAGGTGCCGAGCTTGCCGACGGTGTCGTTGGTCGCCGCGGCGACCGTGACGGCCTGCGCGGCGACCTTGGCCGCCTCGCTCGCCGACTGCGCGATCTCCCGGATCGCGGAGCCCATCTCCTCTGCGCCCGCCGAGACGGTCGCGACGTTCTGCGACACCTCGTCGGCGGCCTCCGCGACGATCCCCGCCTGGAGGTTGGTCTCCTCCGCGCTGGCGACGATCTGGGTGCTGCTGGCGGTGAGCTCCTCCGCGGCGCCCGCCAGGGATCCGGCGGAGTGGTCGATGGTGGTGACCGCGTCCTGCATGGACTCCGTCGCCTCGTTCAGCCGGGCGGCCATCTGCCCGAGCTCGTCGCGGCTGTCCACCGTGACGCGGCCGGTCAGGTCGCCCGCGGCGACCAGGGCCAGGACGTCCGCGACGGCCCGCACCCGGCGGACGATCATCCGGGAGATCAGCAGCGCGAACGCGAGACCGAGCGCGGTCCCGGCGATCAGCACGGCCAGCATCAGGAACCGGGCGGACTCGACCGTCTCGCCGAACTCCTTGCTGGTCGAGAGCGCGGAGGTCTGCACCTCGAGGGCGGCGGCCATCTCGTCCTCGAGTGCCTTGCGCAGGTCGCGGTTGGCGCCGAGGGACATCGCGATCGCGCCCTTGCGGTCGGTCGCGTAGAGGGCGAACTCGGTCTCCAGGCCCTTCCGCCAGGCGGCGAGCTTGGCGCTGAGACCGTCGATCCCCGCGGCCCCGGCCGACGTGTCGGCGGCGGCACGCGCGGACGCGATGCTCGCCTCGATGCCCTCGAAGCGCTTCAGCGCCGAGTCGCGGAACTCGGCGTCGCCGGTCAGCAGGTACCCGCGCTCGTCGTTGGCGGCGGCCTTGGCGGCCAGGGCGTCCTGCTGAAGGCCGGTGATGAGCGGGACGGAGCGCTTCATCTGGTCGTTGTGCGTGTCCTCGAGCGCCGCGATCTTCAGCAGGCCGGTGACGCCGGTCAGGACGCCGGCCGCGGCGACCACCAGGACCGCCAGCAGGATCTTCGTGCTGACCTTGCGGTCGGCGATCAGCTGCTGGACCCCTTTCGTGCTCTTCAATATCTCTCCTAGATCCCGCCGTCCGGCCTGCGGCGCGGCGAATGGTCCATACACCCCCGTTCATCGACGGAGGGGTTCGGCTTCTGAGGACTCGCGGGTGTGCCCGTGGCAAAGCCCTCAGCTCCGCCGGACGGCCGCCGATCGGCCGTGCAGGACGACCAGGAGGAGTGACCCGTGAAGTTCTCTGCGCGGTACGGGGGCGCCGCCCTGCGGATCACGGCCGTGACGGCGCTGGCCGGGGTGGCGGCGACCGCCGCCGCGAGCGGCGCGGACGCCGCCGCGCGGCAGGTCTCCCGCGGCTACGGCACGGTGCGGGCCGTCGCGGACGGCGACACCCCCTACGTCGGCGGAAAGCGCCTGTCCGACCGGGTGCGGCTGATCGGCGTGCAGGCCGCCGAGACGTCCCACGGCGGGCGCGGGAAGACGTGGTGCCACGGCGGGGAGGCCAAGAAGCGGCTCGGGGCGCTGCTCATCGGCAAGCGCGTGCAGCTGCGCTCGCAGAGTCCCGGCCGCGACGGCCAGGGCAACCGCCCGCTGCGCGCGCTGTACCTGCCCCGCAAGGGCGGCGGATACATGGACGTGCAGCAGGTGATGCTGCAGGAAGGGCACGTCCTGTGGCACCCGGACAAGAGAGAGTGGCAGAACAACCGGCTCTACCACGTCCTGGCGGACAGGGCCGCCGCCGCCCGCGCGCGGGGCACGATCTGGGACGACGACTGGTGCGGCGCGGGCCCCTCGCAGGGGGCCGGGCTGAGCCTGTACGTGCACTGGGACGCCCAGGGCCAGGACGAGGACAACCTGAACGACGAGTACGTCGTCGTCACCAACGAGGGCACGGCCGGGGTGCCCCTGGCGGGCTGGCGGCTGCGCGACGGGAGCCTCAACACGTTCACGTTCCCGAGCGGCGCGTACGTCCCGCCCGGCGGGACCGCCACGCTGCGGATCGGGTCCGGGGAGACCACGAGGACGGCGACGGGCACGACGTACCACTGGGGGCAGCGGCATCCGATGCTCGCCAACGCCGACCCGGCGAACGGGATGGGCGACGGGATGTACCTCCTCGACCCGCAGGGCGATTTCCGCGCCTGGCGGACGTGGCCGTGCGTCGTCTCCTGCACCACCTCCCGATGATCCTGTCGTCATGGCGCTGAACAGGGAAGACTGGTCATGGGAACGGTCCGTTTCGGGGGGAGCCGCGGGGACGGGAATCTCCGTGTCGATGGGAAGGGCCATGGTGGACGTGGATCGGGAGAAGGCGCTCATCGCGCTCCTCGACCGCGTCACGCGCGTGGCCAGCACCGCCGAGGATCTGGAGACGGCCGCGGGGGAGACGCTGGCGGCCGTGTGCGAGCTGTCCGGCTGGCGGCTGGGGCACCTGTGCGTGCCGTCCGGCCGCGACGACGTCTTCGTCAGCTCCGGCCTGTGGGTCGGCGCGACCGAGGAGTTCGCGGCGCTGCGCGAGATCACGTCCCGGATGGAGTTCGAGCCCGGCCTCAGCATCGTGGGGCGGGTCGTCGCCACCCGCGCCCCCCTGTGGTCCCACGAGGCCGCCGAGGACCCGCTGTTCGTCCGCGGGCAGATCTCCGAGGTCGACCTCGGCGTCGGAGCCGCCTTCGCGTTCCCCGTCATGGCGTCCGACGGCTCCGTCGCCGCGGTGATGGAGTTCTTCTCGCACCGGGCGTCGCCGCCGGACGAGACGCTCCTGCGGGTCATGGCGAGCCTGGGGCACCTGCTCGGCGGCGTCGTCGACCGGCGCCGGGCGCGGCGGGCCCTGGAGGCGGAGCGCAACCGCCTCGAGCAGGTCATCCAGACGTCCGTCGAGGCGTTCGTCGGCATGGACCGCGACGGCCGCATCATCGGCTGGAACGCCGCGGCGGAGCGCATGTTCGGCCTCTCCCCGGACGAGGCGATCGGCCGGGTCCTGGCCGACACGATCATCCCGCCCCGCTACCGGGAGGCCCACCACCACGGAATGGCGCGGTTCATGGCGACGGGGCGGGCGCGGCTGCTCGGCCACCGGTTCGAGATCACGGCGCTGGGCCCGGACGGCACCGAGTTCCCCATCGAACTCGCCATCTGGGCCTTCCCCGACGCGGACGGCGGGTGGGTGTTCAACGCGTTCCTGCACGACGTCACCGACCGGCGCCGCGCCGAGCGGGCGCTGCGGAGCGCGTACGAGCGCGAGCAGGCGAACGTCGCGCGCCTCCGGGACCTGGACCGGGCGAAGAACGACTTCATCGCCCTGGTGTCGCACGAGCTGCGCACCCCGCTCACCACGATCCTCGCCTATCTGGAGATGCTGGCGGAGGGCGACGCCGGGGAGGTACCGCCGGCGCAGGGGCGGATCCTGGGGACCATGACCCGCAACGGGCTGCGGCTGCGGCGGCTCGTGGAGGACCTCCTCACCGTCACCGCGATGGACACCGGGGGCCTGACGCTGAACCTGGGCCGGGTCTCGGTCCGTGACGTGATCGCCGAGGCCGTCGCGCTCGCCCGCGACGTCGAGCAGGCCGAGGCGGTCGAGGTCGCCGTCGAGGTGACCGACGCCGCCGGTGAGGTCGACGGGGACCGGGAGCATCTGGTGAAGGCGGTGTCGTCGCTGATGTCGAACGCGATGCAGATCACGGCGCCCGGGACGCGGGTCGATGTGCGCGCGGACCGGCGGGACGGCACGGTGTCGATCTCCGTCACCGACCACGGTCCGGGCCTGGGACCGGAGGAGATCCCGCACGTCTTCGACCGCTTCTTCCGGACGCGCCGCGCCGAGGAGCAGGCCCTCCAGGGCCTCGGTCTCGGCCTGACGATCGCCAAGACGATCGTCGAGGCCCACGGCGGCGCCCTGGCGGTGCGGAGCGTCCCGCCCGGCGGGGCCACCTTCACGATCACCCTCCCGGCCGGCGGGCAGGGGGGTCAGAAGGCGCCGGGGGAGGAGAACCGGTAGCCGAGCGCCCTGATCCCGTCGACGATGGCGTGCAGCCCGTCCACGCCCAGGTAGGGGTGGTAGAAGAAGCTCGCCGTGCCGTCGCGGACGACGAGGTTGGCGCGGGCCGCCGCGATGATGTCGGCGGGCGTCACCGCCGGGTTCTGGTTGTAGCCGGTGGGGACGACGTTGCCGAGGTTCTCGGGGACGACCTTCGTCCCGTAGACGTCGGTGACGGCGTAGGGGAAGAACTGGCCCGCCATGTGGCCGTACTCGGGGGCCCGGCCGGACAGGGTGCCGGTGAAGTAGAGGGCGCGCTCGTACCGGCGGGCGAACCGGGTGCCGACCGCCCGGTAGTCGGCCGGGGAGCCCGCGTAGTGCGGGAACTCGAAGATCGCGGGGACCGGCAGCCCGGCCTGGGCGAACGCGGCGGCGGACGCCGACACCCGGGACAGCGCCCACGCGGCGGAGTCCCCGGGGACGGGCCCGTCGTAGCGGACGCGGTCGCCGGCGTCGACGTGGGCGCGGTAGAACTCGAAGTCGTCGCCGCTCGTCCCGTTGTAGGGGTTGCGGAGGGTCCCGAACTGGTGCGTGTACCCGTGCATGATCATGGTGCCGCCGTGCGCGAGCATGTACCGGATCGCCGCGACGACCCGGGGGCGCTGCGCGAGCCGGACCGTGCGGCCCCCCTCCTCGTGGACGGGGAACACGCCGAACGAGAACGGGACGCCGCGTCCGGCGAGGAGGCGGGCGGCGGCCGTCAGGTCGGCGGGGTCGGACGCGGGGCCGACGTCCTCCAGCCGGACCAGGGCCCGCCGCCGGGTCGCGGTGCCGGGGGCGAGGGCGTCGAACAGCAGGTCGGCGAACGCGAGGTAGCGGTCGGTGGCCGCGGTGTAGGCCAGGGGCATCTCACCGATGTAGGTGAGGTTCCTCGAGCGGACGGCCCAGGGCAGCGTCGTCCCGTCCGTCCGGCGGGCGGTGGCGAGGACCGCCGCCTTGGCGGGGTCCAGGGACGCGTAGTCCATGATCCCGGCCTTGTTGCGGACGTCCCGCGTCAGCGTCCGGCCCTTGTACCGCACCTCGTCGACGGGTGCGGTGTCGTAGCCCGCCCACTTCCAGCCGTAGTCCTCCGTGAACGTGGGGACGGCGGCGGCGAGCCGCCAGATGTTGTGGTTCAGCCAGACGACGGGACGCGCCGACGTCCGCACGTCGTCCAGGAAGGCGCGGGGGAGGGGCTCGTCATAGGTCGACCCCGCGTACACGACGGCGGTGTAGCCGGTCATCTGCCCGCGCCGGTAGCCCGCCACGGGCGCCGCGGTGTAACGCCCGAAATGCCCGGTGAGGTTGGCGATCTGGGTCGCGTACAGCTCCCCGAGCCACCCCCAACGTCCGGTCGTGTCGTACAGCACGAGCGTGTGCCGTCCCGTCCCGGGCGGCCCGCCGGTGAACGCCGCGGCGCGTGCCGCGGACGGCGCGGACGCCGGGGCGGCGACCGTCCCGGGCGGCGTGACGGCCAGGACCAGCGCCGTCGCCAGCAGGACGACCACGACGCGGAACACGTGGATCCTCATCGGTTCCCTCCCGTCCCGCCCTTCCGGCCGGTCATGTCCGTGCCGTCTTCAACCAGGTGCGGCGGCCCGAGACGACCCGGGCGGCGGCCCACCATCCGGCGGCGAACCACTGGTAGCCGTACAGGACGAACACATGTCCGAGCAGCAGCGACCGCAGCCGGCCGAGATCGCGGTCCCGGCGGTGGTACACGTGGCCGTACACGAACGCGATCCCGAACGACAGCAGGTACCAGGCCGCGAGCCACGCCGGATGGGGGAGCCCCCCTCCGGTCAGCAGCGTCCCGGAGACGACCGCGACGGCGGACAACGCGAACGCGGGCGGCAGCAGCGACGTCAGCAGCAGCAGCCACGGGCCCAGCAGGTGGTAGACGAGGTCGGGCGCCGCCTTGGCGGGCGCCCGGCGGGCGACGCGCGGCAGCAGCCGGCCCGCCTGCAGGTGCCCCTGGAACCAGCGGGACCGCTGCCGGACGAGCCGCCGCACCGACAGCACCGCCTGCTGGTCGACGGCCACGGCCGGGCAGAACCGGTTCCGCCAGCCGAGGGTGAGGAGCCGGAGCCCGAGGTCGAGGTCCTCGGTGAGGCAGTCGCTCCACGGCGCCGAACCGAGGTCGTTGAGGGCGGCGAGCCGCATGAACTGGCCGTTGCCGCCCAGGCCGACGCTGCCGATCCGGCGGCGGCCGCTCTGGAAGACGTCGGTGTAGACGACGAACTCCATGTCCTGGAGCCGCGCCAGGAGGCCCGCCGCCCGGTTGTACATCCGGACCCGGATCTGCACGGCGCCGGTCGCCGGATCCGCGAAGTAGGGGGCGACCGCGCCGGGCGCCCCGGGATCGAGTCGCCCGTCTGCGTCCAGGACGCAGACGACGACGTCGCGAGGGTCGCGTCCGACGAGCAGATCGGAGGTGCGCAGGTGGGCGAGCCCGGCGTTCAGCGCCGCGCCCTTGCCGCGCCGCGCGTTGGGGAGCGCCCGCTGGAGCAGCCGCACCCGGGGGTCGGCCGCGGCGGCCGCGCGCACGATGCCCGGCGTGGCGTCGCCGGACGCGTCGTCCACGACCAAGACCGCGAAGTCCCCCGGCAGCGCGAGGAGCCGCCGCAGGCTCGCCTCCAGCACCCGTTCCTCGTTCAGGCAGGCGAGCAGGTACACGAAGAACGGCGCCGGGCCGGACGCGGCCGGCGCCCGCCCGCCGCGCGACATCAGGAACATCGCGGAGGTGTAGCCGAGGCCAAGGACGATCAGCCCGGTGGACAGCGCGAGCAGGATCACGGCGCCTCCCCGGGCCCGGCCGCATTCCGCGGCGCGGCGGTCATGACCGGCTCACGGTGCCGTGGCGGCCGTGCCCGCCGGAGAGCCGGTCGACGCCGCGCATGACGAAGCCGTAGCCGAGCAGCGCGCAGACGGCCAGCAGGAACAGCGCGAATCCGGCACCGGTCGTCATCAGCAGGACCCGCGCGGCGTCCCCGGCGGACGCGTCGAGCGCGTCCGGCAGGGTGATCGCCGCGGCGGTCGTGCCGAGGCCGGTGAGCGCGTAGGCGCCGCCCGCGTACATCAGCGGTCTCCGATCCGGGCGAGGCCGGACGGGACGGCGGCGAGACGGGCGGGGTGGACGAGGCGGGTGAGGCGGGCAGGCATGGCGGTTCCCGGGAGCTGGTCGCTGCGTGACGTCCGCGGCGCGGACGTCATCCGACGCTGGGCTCGGTCTCGCCATTGGCTCCCCGGGGCGGCTAGGCGACCGCTTTCCTACGTGCGCGCTAGGCGCCGGTGAGGCCGTCCCGGATCATCGCGTACCCATGTGCCCGTCGACCGGAGATGGCCCCCGACCTGCGAACACACCTCAAATGTAACCGACAGTCACCAGTGCTGCAATCGTTCGGCAAAGTCGGCACCCGCTGTGACAGGCCCAGGTCAACGGGCCTCAAGCGCCGCCCAACCCGGCCGATGGGGGAACACCACCCGTCCGACCACCAGGAGCCAGCGATGCCCGGGACCCCACCCCAGCGCAAGCGTGCCCGAAAGCGCGTCGCGCTCGTCCTCGGCACCCGCCCGGAAGCGATCAAGCTGGCGCCGGTACTGCGCGCCCTCACCGCGCACGACCTGTTCGAACCGCTGGTGATCTCCACCGGGCAGCACCGCGAGATGCTCGCCGACCTGCTGCCGCGCCTCGGCGTCTATCCCGCCCGCGACCTCGCCGTCATGCGGGACCGGCAGCCGCTGTCCGCGCTGACCGCCCGGCTCGTCGGCGGGCTCGGCGAGGCCCTGCGCGAGGACGCCCCCGACGCCGTCGTCGTCCAGGGCGACACGACCACCGCCATGGCCGGCGCCCTCGCCGCCTTCTACGAGCGCATCCCCGTCGCGCACGTGGAGGCCGGGCTCCGCACCGGTGTGATGGACGACCCGTTCCCCGAGGAGCTCAGCCGCACGCTGATCGCCCCCATGGCCCGCTGGCATTTCGCCCCCACGGGCGGTGCCGCCGGCAACCTCCGTTCCGAGGGCGTCCCCGCCGGACGCGTCCACGTCACCGGGAACACCGTCATCGACAACCTCCTGTGGGTCCTCGACCGGGGCCTCGGCACGTCCGCCTTCACGGCCGCGTCCGCTTCGACCGCGTCCGCTTCGGCCGCGGGGCCCGTCCGCCGCGTCCTCGTCACCCTGCACCGCCGCGAGAACCAGGGCCCCACCATGGCGGGGATCGCCCGTGCCCTGGCCGAACTGGCGGGCCGCCCCGACGTCGAGATCGTCCTGCCGCTGCACAAGAGCCCGGCCGTCCGCGAGTCGCTGCTGCCCGTCCTCGGCGGGCTGCCCCGCGTCCGCCTGGTGGAGCCCCTCGACTACTTCGACTTCGCCGCGACGCTCCGGGCGAGCGACCTGGTGCTGACCGACTCCGGCGGCGTCCAGGAGGAGGCCCCCACGCTGGGCAAGCCCGTCCTGGTGCTGCGCACCACCACCGAACGGCCCGAGGCCGTCCTCGCGGGCGCGGCCCGCCTCGTCGGCACCCGTCCCCGCGACATCCTCACGATGGCCGCCGAACTCCTCGACGACCATGTCGCCTACCGCCGCATGGCCACCGTCACCAACCCCTTCGGAGACGGCACCGCGTCGGCCCGGATCGTCCGCCGCCTGGCCGCGGACCTGACCAGCGGCACGGCCGGCGCCTCCGGCCCGGACACCGCCGTCGCCTGACGGTCACCGGCCGTCCTCGACCTCGCGGCCCGCGCCCGCACCGGCCATCCGCACCATGATCGACTTTTGGGGTCCGATGGGTCTTCGTCACGAAACCCAGCAGAATTCAAGTTCTGTAGGGTTTCACGGCAGAGCGCGCATCAGGCGACGGCGGTGCCGTCGATGGGGCCGGTGGCGAGCTCGACGCGGTTCCGGCCGAGGCGCTTGGCGGAGTAGAGCGCCTTGTCGGCGGCGCTGAGAAGGTCGGTGGGGTCGTGGCCGCGTCCGGCGGGCGCGCCCGCGACCCCGGCGCTGAACGTGACCCGGACGAGGTGCCCGCCGGTGTCGGTATCGGTGGCGGCGATCCGCTCGCGGAGGTGGTCCACGCGGACGCGGGCGTCCTCGGCGGTGGCGCCCGCCAGCAGGAGGACGAACTCCTCGCCGCCGTGCCGCGCCACCAGGTCGCCGTGGCGGACGCCCGCGGTGAGCATCCGCGACACGTGGACGAGGACGTCGTCGCCCGCGGCGTGCCCGTAGGTGTCGTTGACGCGCTTGAAGTGGTCGATGTCGAGCAGGACCAGGCTGAACGGGCCGTCCATGGCGGCGAGGACGTTCATGAGGTGGCGGCGGTTGTGCAGCCCGGTCAGCGCGTCCCGGACGGCCTGCTCGGCCAGGTCGGCGCGCAGCGCCTCGTTGACGCGGAGCTGCTCGCGGAGCTGCGCGTTGGCCTCCTCCGCCTCGTTGCGGCGCCGGTTCAGCTCGGTGATGTCGCGGGCGACGAGGACCCAGCCGATCCGGTCGCCGCGCCGGTCGCGCAGGCCGCTGACCCGCATGTGCAGGTCGATGCCGGTGCCCCGGGAGTCGATCAGGGTGTACTCGCCGCCGTCGCCGCCGTCGAGCAGCCCGGGATCGCGGCCGAGCGCCTCGGTGAGCGTGCGCCCCACCATGGACGATGACGGGGTGGACGGCCGCAGCCGCCGCAGCAGCCTCCCGGCGGCGGGATTGGCGTCCAGGATCACGCCGTCGAGGTCGACGACGGTGACGGCGTCCAGGATGGTCTCCAGGACGTGCCGGTTCGCGACGGTGATCTGGGAGGGCAGGTCGCGCCGGGCCAGTACCCAGTAGCCGATGACGGCGGTCGCGGCGTACCCGACGCCGGTCATGTCGATGCTGGTCTCGTGCAGGATCAGCGACAGCACGTTGACGGCGACCGGCGGCAGTGTCGCGAGCATGCCGAGCGTGTAGATCCGCCGCTGCCGGCGCGGGGACCGCCACCAGGCGCGGGCGATCCGCGCCGTGCCCCCGGCCAGCAGCACGTAGGAGTAGACGGCGTGCGCCCAGAACGCCGGGCCGTAGATGGGGACCGGCGCGCCCTGCATCCCGGTGGGGTGGACGCCGGTGAAGAACCAGTGGTGCCAGGGGTTGGTGGCGATCAGGGCGATGACGAGCGCCGGCTCGATCATCAGGAGCAGGGTGGTGCGGCGCGTCAGCCGCCATGCCCGGTCCGCGATGGAGAGGCTGAGGCAGAAGAATCCGGCGACGACCCCGCAGATGGCCGGGAACTCGGCGCCCAGCGCCAGCAGCGTGCCTCGCGGGGTGTCCTGGTGGAGCAGGGCGATGTCGACGGCCGACCACAGCGCGGTCGTCATGCCGACCCAGGCGTACACGCGGAAGGCGGGCGCGCGGTGGCGGCGTTGCCAGCCGATCACGGCCATGAGGGCGCACACCGCGGTCGACAGCGCGAACGCGAGGGTGAGGGCCGCCGCCATCTGCTCCCCCAAGCCGTCAGATACGAGTCGAATTCCCATCGGCATTGGTGTTCGGGAACCTGAGGACAATCAAGCCGGGCCGCTCCCCCGCGGCGCGGCCCGGGATCACCAGCGGATGCCGTCGGCCGCCAGGCAGGACGCGTTCGTGGTGCAGCCGCTGATCGCGGTGAGCTGCCGGTGGAGGCGCGCGCGCGTGCCGGCGTCCACCCCTCCGGCGGTGTTGTGGAGCTGGTGCGGGTCCCGGCGCATGTCGTAGGACGCGCGCTCGCCGCTGGCGTATTCGACCCACAGCCGGTCCGCGCGGCGGATGGCGCGGTACCGGGTGGGGGCGACCCTGGCGTCCTGCTCGGTGTCGGGGTCCTCGGCGTACACCTTCGCGGCGAGGTACTCGACGAGTACGGCGGTCCGCCAGGGGCCGGGGGCCCGGCCGTACAGGAGCGGCGCCAGGTCGCGTCCCTGCATCCAGGACGGGACGCCGCGTCCGGCCAGGGCGGTGAAGGTGGGTGCGATGTCGACGTTGGAGGTCAGGGCGTCCACCGTCGCGCCGCGCCGGACGCCCGGTCCGGTGACGATCAGCGGGACGTTGATGTCGTGGTCGAACGCGGTGCGCTTCCCGGCGGCGAGCCGGTGCTCGCCGAGGTGGTAGCCGTTGTCGGAGCCGAACACGACGTAGGTGTCGTCCGCCCGCCCGGAGCGCTGGACGGCGGTCAGGACGTCGCGGACGAGGTCGTCCAGGGTGAGCGCGGACTGGGCGCGCAGCCGGTAGGCGCGGTCGAAGCCGCTCGTGCGCGCCGGGGTGGGCGAGCCCCGGTGCCGGAGCCATTTCGGCGCGTTCTTCACGGCCTTGCCGAACGAGCCGGTGCGGGGGGCGGTCAGGCCGGGGAACGCGGCGGTGTGCCGGGGGGCGGGGATGGAGGGGGTGTGTGGGGAGAAGGGCGCGATCTCGAGCATGTACGGCGTCCCGGGGGCGGCCCGGTCGATGAAGGAGGCGGCCTGCCGCGCCATCACGTCGGTGCCGTAGTCGGAGGCGTCGTCGCCGTAGTGGACGAGGCGCCCGTTCTCGTTGTTGTACCAGTCGTACTGGCGGTATCCGGTGCTGCCGCCGACGTACCACTCGTCCCAGCCGGGGCCGACGGGTGAGAGTCCCTCCGGGCCGGCCTTGTAGCCGTTGAGGTACTTGCCGATCATGCCGTTGCGGTAGCCGGCGGCGTCCAGTTCGGTCGCGAAGGTGTTCCGGTCGGCCTTTCCGGCGAACGCCTGGTAGCCGCCGTTGGGGCCGAGGTTGCCCCACACTCCGGACGAGTGGGGGTACTGGCCGGTGAGCGTGGAGGCGCGGGAGGCGCAGCACAGCGAGTTGGACACGAAGTACTTCGTGAAGGTGGTGCCCTGCTTCTGCATGGCGCGCACGGTCGGCATGAAGCGCAGCAGGTCGTTGCTGAGGTCGTCGACGAGGATGTAGACGATGTTGGGCTTGGCCGCGGTCTCCGTCGCCGTCTCCGTCGTGGCCGTCCGCGGGGTCGCGGGGGCGGGCGCCGCCGCGGCGGTTCCGGTGGCGGCCGGGGCGGCGGAGACGCAGCCGGCCAGGGAGAACGCCGCCAGGCCGGCGGCCAGGGCGGGGGCCCACTTGGGCGGTGGGACGAACCGGGGGGCCATGCGGCGGGGTCCTTCCGGAGCCGATCAAGGGACGCCACCCCATCGGCACCGAGATTCCGCGACTTGAGGGGAAAGGGGAACCGCCGGACGTACGAGAACGCCTACGGCCGACGCGTGACGCGTCGGCCGTAGGCGTTCTGGGAGCGGGGCGCGGGGTCAGGTCGCCTCGGCCCGCCCGACGCGTTCTTCGGGCGTCACTCGCTTCCAGTGCAGGAATCCGAGAACGGAGAGCAGTGCCATGACCGCTGCGCCGACGTAGCAGAAGATGGCGCCGTACAGGGCGATCTGGGCGATCTTCCAGAAGGCGTAGGCGTTGAGCAGGAGCCCGCGCAGTGTCTCGCCGCGGAACGCGGTCTGGACCTGCCCGGCGAGCTTGGTGTCGCTCGGGTTCGCCCGGGACGCCGTGCTGAGCTCGGAGTAGGTCTTACCGCCGCCCATCTCCTCCAGGTGCCGCTTGATGTAGCCGTTGGCGTAGGCCTCGGCCTGCCCGCCGTCCAGGACCTGCTTGCCCGCGTACTTCTGCAGTGCGGGGTACTCCTTGGGGTCGAGCGCGGGGCTGCCCTTGGGCGGGAAGAAGATCTTTTGTTGTTTGAGCTGGTCCCGTACGTTGCTGTTGGCGAAGTTGTAACCCCACGTGAGCAGGATGCCGCCTACCAGCAGGATGACGGCCATGACGAGGCCGGCCGAGACCAGTAGGGCGTCCAGGGTCTTGCGCCGCATGTCCTCTCCCGATTCCGAATCGATGACGAGTCTTCGATCATTTCCCGGGGAGACGTGACCTACCCCACATGTGGCCCGGTGATGATCGTCCCGTTCCTCCGTTCGGTAAAGGCGCCGCCGCGTGATCGTGATGCCGTGGTGGCGACGTTTGCCGGAGGGGGGCCCGGGAACGCAGTTGATGATCGTGATCTTTGTTACTCCAGAGACGCCAGTCAGTGAGGGATCACCGTGGGGAATCCGGAAACCGGGGGGCTCAGTGCGGGCCGGCCGCCGGGCGAAGTCGGAGTGTCGGGTGAGGCGCCGGTCGCGCGGGACCTCGGTCTGCCGGCCGCGATCGCGCTGGTCATCGGCAATATCGTGGGCACCGGGATCTTCCTGCTCCCGGCGTCCCTGGCGGCGATCGGGTCGGTCAGCATCCTGGTGCTGGTGCTCATCACGATCGGTGCCATCGCCCTCGCCCTGGTGTTCGGCCGCCTCGGCTCGCGCATCCCGGCCGGCGGTGGTCCCTACGCCTACTCGCGGCACGCGTTCGGTGAGTTCGTCGGATTCTGGACGGCCTGGTCGTTCTGGCTGACGGCCTGGCTCGGGAACGCCGGTATCGCGGTGGCGTGGGTCGGCTACGTCAACTACTTCGTCGAGTGGGACAGCACCGCCGGGAAGGTGACGATCGCGCTCGCCGGGCTGCTGCTGGCCGCCGTCATCAACCTGAGCGGCGCCAAGAACATCGGCGCCTTCCAGATGGTCACGACCGTCCTGAAGTTCATTCCGCTGCTGTTCATCGGGCTCGTCGGGATGTTCTTCATCTCGACCTCGAACTTCCCGGACTGGAACACCAGCGGCGACTCGCTGTGGGGCGCGATCTCGCTGGCCGCCGGACTGATCCTGTTCGCCTACTCCGGGATGGAGAGCGTCACGATCGTGGCCGAGCGCATCCAGCGGCCCGAGCGCAACATCGGCCGCGCCAGCGTCTACGGCGTCCTGGCCTGCGCGGTGATGTACCTGCTCGCCACCGTCGCCGTTTTTGGGAACGTTCCATCCGGGGACCTCGTCGACTCCTCCGCCCCGTTCGCCGACGCCATCAACAACATGTTCGGCGGCAGCGGCTGGGGCGGCGTCATGGCCGCCTGCGCGATCATCTCGGGCATCGGCGCGCTGAACGGCTGGACGATGCTGGTCGCCGAGATGCCGATGGCGGCGGCCCGGGACGGCATGTTCCCGCCGGTGTTCGGCCGCCTCGCCCGCAACGGCGCCCCCTCCGTCGGGATCATCGTCGGTACGGCACTGACCGCCGCGATGACCGTCTACGCCTACCTCGGCTCGGAGAACGCCTTCAACACGATCCTGCTGCTGGCGTCGTTCACCAGCGCGATCCCGTACTTCTTCTCGGCCGCCGCGCAGCTCTTCTGGCTGGTCACCGGTGAGCGGGCCGTGAGCAAGGCGCACCTCGCCCGGGACATGGTCCTCGCGAGCCTGGCGCTGGTGTTCGGCGCGTGGATCGTCTACGGCGCCGGGGAGAGCTCGGTGATGGGCGGTGTCCTGATGCTGCTGGTCGGCGTCCCGATCTACATCTGGATCAAGGCGCGGCGCGGTGAGTACGGGCCGGGCGAGCGCGGCACCGCCACCACCACGACCCCCGCCTGACCGCAACGATGGGGGCGCACGCCCCGGTTCCTGGAGGTTCCACCGATGACGTTCCACGTCGATTCCGAGGTCGGCCGGCTCAAGCAGGTCATCCTGCACCGCCCGGAGCTGTCGCTGAAGCGGCTGACGCCGTCCAACGCGGCGAGCCTGCTGTTCGACGACGTCCTGTGGGTGCAGCGCGCCGGGGAGGAGCACGAGGCGTTCCAGGAGCTCCTGCGGTCGCGCGGCATCAAGGTGCACCTCCTGCTCGACCTGCTCCGCCACGTCCTGGACATCCCCGAGGCCCGCAAGCACATCCTCGACAACATCCTGGACGAGCGGGTCTACGGGCCGATGGCGCTGCCGACCGTCCGCAACACCTTCGACTCCATGAACTCCAAGGAGCTCGGATCCGCGCTGATCGGCGGCATGACCAAGCGGGAGGCGCTCCAGCACGTCGAGGAGCCCAAGAGCATCGCGTCCCGGTCGCTCGGCATGGACGACTTCATCCTCGCGCCGCTGCCCAACCACCTGTTCACCCGCGACACCTCCTGCTGGATCTACGACGGCGTGTCGATCAACGCGATGCGCAAGCGGGCCCGGCGGCGGGAGACCATCAACTACGAGGCGATCTACCGGTGGCATCCGCTGTTCGCCGGCGGGTACGGCGACAAGTCCGGCGGCGGGTACAACGTCTGGAACTCCGGGACGGCCCTGGAGCCGGCGTCGATCGAGGGCGGCGACGTCCTGGTCATCGGCAACGGCGCGGTCCTGATCGGGATGAGCGAGCGCACCCAGCCGCAGGCGGTGGAGATCCTCGCCCACCGGCTGTTCAAGGCCGGGTCCGTCCGGCGGATCGTCGCGCTGGCGATGCCGCAGACCCGCGCGTTCATGCATCTCGATACGGTGATGACCATGGTCGACCACGGTGTCTTCACCAAGTTCGCCGGGATGGGCATGCTGCCGTCCTACACCGTCGAGCCGGGCGACAGCGAGAAGGAGCTGAAGGTCACCGGCCACCCGCCGGAGGAGATGCACCGGGCCATCGCGCGGGCCCTGGACCTGGACGACATCAAGGTGCTCACCGCCGTCCAGGACGTCCACGCCGCCGAGCGGGAGCAGTGGGACGACGGCTGCAACGTCCTGGCCCTCGAACCGGGCGTCGTCGTCGCCTACGAGCGCAACACCACCACCAACAACTACCTGCGGCAGAACGGCGTCGAGGTCCTCGCGATCCGCGGCAGCGAGCTCGGCCGCGGCCGGGGCGGCCCCCGCTGCATGAGCTGCCCGATCGAGCGCGAGGCCTGACCGGCCACCGGACCCCGACTCCACGGAGGAAGACGAAGACATGGCATTCAACCTGCGCGGCCGCAGCTTTCTCAAGGAACTCGACTTCGCGCCCAGGGAATGGCGGTTCCTGCTGGACCTGTCCGCCGACCTGAAGGCGGCCAAGTACTCCGGCAACGAGCAGCAGCGGCTGACCGGCCGCAACATCGCGCTCATCTTCGAGAAGACCTCGACCCGCACCCGCTGCGCGTTCGAGGTCGGCGCCCACGACCAGGGCGCGCACGTCACCTACCTCGACCCGAGCGGATCGCAGATCGGCCACAAGGAGTCGATGAAGGACACCGCCCGGGTGCTGGGGCGCATGTACGACGGGATCGAGTACCGCGGGTCCAGCCAGCGCCTGGTCGAGGAGCTGGCCGAGTACTCCGGCGTCCCCGTGTGGAACGGTCTCACCGACGAGTGGCACCCCACCCAGATGCTCGCCGACCAGCTGACGATGACCGAGCACGGCGACAAGCCGCTCAGCCGGACGTCCATCGCCTATCTGGGCGACGCCCGCAACAACATGGGCAACTCCTACGTCGCGGCGGGCGCCCTGATGGGCATGGACGTGCGCATCGTCGCGCCCAAGCGCCTCTGGCCCGACCAGGACATGGTCGTCAAGCCCGCCCGGGAGGTCGCCGAGCGGACCGGCGCCCGCCTCACCTTCACCGAGAAGGTCGACGAGGGCGTCAAGGGCGCCGACTTCGTCCTCACCGACGTGTGGGTGTCGATGGGCGAGCCGAAGGAGGTGTGGGACGAGCGCATCCAGCTGCTGCGTCCCTACCAGGTCAACGCCGACGTCATGCGGGCCACGGGCAACTCCGAGGCCAAGTTCATGCACTGCCTGCCGGCCTTCCACAACCGGGAGACGACGGTCGGCGCGGACATCTACGACAAGACCGGCATGGAGGCCCTGGAGGTCACCGAGGAGGTCTTCGAATCGGACGCCTCGATCGTCTTCGACGAGGCCGAGAACCGGATGCACACCATCAAGGCGGTCATGGTGGCGACGCTGGGCTGAGCCCGGCGACCGACAACGGGGGGACCTTGCGATGCGGGTAGTCGTGGCACTCGGCGGCAATGCGCTGCTGAAGCGCGGGGAACGGCCGGACGCCGAGGCGCAGCGGCTCAACGTCATGACGGCCGTCCGGTCGCTGGCGCCGCTGGCCGCCGAGCACCAGCTGATCATCACGCACGGGAACGGGCCGCAGGTGGGGGTGCTGGCGCTGCAGAGCGCCGCCGACCAGACCCTCAGCCGCCCGTACCCGTTCGACACGCTCGGCGCCCAGACCCAGGGCATGATCGGATACTGGATGCTGCAGGCCCTCCAGAACGCCCTGCCCGGCCGCCAGGTCGTCGCGCTGGTCAACCAGACGCTCGTCTCGGCGGTGGACCCGGCGTTCGACGACCCCACCAAGTTCGTCGGGCAGGTCTACACCGAGGACGAGGCGGCGAAGATGGCCGCCGAGTTCGGGTGGACGGTCAAGCCGGACGGCCCGCACTGGCGGCGCGTGGTGCCGTCCCCGCAGCCGCAGCGGGTCGTGGAGACACGGCTGATCCGGCAGCTGATGGCCTCGGGCGCGGTGGTGGTGTGCGCGGGCGGCGGCGGCATCCCCGTCATCCGCAACGACGTCGGCCAGCTGGAGGGCATCGAGGCCGTCATCGACAAGGACCTCACCGGCGCGATGCTGGCGGAGGCGCTGGAGTCCGACGCGTACTTGATCCTGACGGACGTGCCGGAGGTCCTGCGCGGCTACGGCACGCCGCAGCAGCGCCCGATCCGGCACACCACCCCGCACGAGATGCGGGCGGAGGACTTCCCGGCCGGCTCCATGGGGCCGAAGGTGGAGGCGGCGTGCTGCTTCGTCGAGCGCACCGGTGACATGGCCGCGATCGGCGCCCTCGACCAGTGCCAGCAGATCCTCGCCGGGACCGCGGGCACGATCATCACGCCGAACGCCACCTGGCCGCTCGCCAGCACCCTGTGAGGGCCGGGCTCAGCGCGACCCGAACGGGCGCGGCGCGCCCTTCGCGCCGGGACCCGAACCCCATTCCAGGACCTCGTACCTGAGGCCCTTGAGGTGCCCGGCGGGGACGCCCGCGTCGTACCTGCTGCGGGGGGTGCCGCCGTCGTACAGGTGGCGGAAGGTGTGGGTGTCGAGGTCGAGCATGATCCCGGTCCAGGACGGGGCGCCCGGCCCGCGGTCGCCGACGAAGCCGTCGACGCTGCGTCCCCGGTAGGACACGCGGACCTTGGTGTTCATCGGCCAGCTGGGGCTGGCGAACATGCCCTTGCGCATCGGCTTGCCGCTCGCGGGCGCGCCGGTGTCGCCCCGTACGCCGGATCCGTCGTCCCAGAAGTAGGACGCGGTGGTCGTCCCGGTGAGCAGCGCCTTCTTGGGCGCGGCCGCGACCGGTGCACGGGCGGGGAGCGGGATCTCCATGGCGGCGGGGAGCGCGCTTCCGGCCCGCACCGCCTGCGTCCGGGCGGCCTGCGCGAGGGCGCCCCGCGCGCGGGCGGGCGTGACGCTCTGGCCGAGCTCTGCGATCCGCGCCTCCAGCCGTTCCGGGGACCGGGTGCCGGCGGCGCCGCCTTCCACCAGGCCGGCGTCCGGCCGGTACTCGGTGGCTCCGGCGGTGCCGGCCGAGAGGAAGACGATCCCGGCGGCCCCGGCGAAGCCGAGGAGCAGGGTCTGGGCGGAGCGGCGGTGCAGAGTTCGGAAAGTCAAAGGGCAATCCCATCGCCGGACCCGGCCCGGCCTGCCGCGGGGGCGGCTCCGGAGGCGGTGAGGGGGACACCGCACCAGGTCGATATGGCAGGACGCGGACACGTCCCGAGGTCCCCCGACCCATCGGCAGGCGTCCCAACCGCCTGAGCGAATGAGCCCATCGGGCACCCGGGGGGCGGTGCGCCTGTCGGGGCGGTGGCCGCGAGGTGTCTAGGGTCGGGGGCGTGGACGACTTCTTCGCCGGGGACTCCCGCACCAACCGTGAGCGCATGCTGGCCGGCGACCCGTACATCGCCGACGATCCCGAACTGGAGGCCGCGTCCGGACGCGCCCTCGCCCTGGCCCACCGGTACGGGGAGGTGTATCCCACCGACCGGGAGGCGGCCCGCCTGCTGCTGGAGGAGCTGCTCGGGTCGGTCGCGGCCGACGTGGAGATCCGTCCGCCCCTGTACGTCGACTACGGCACCCACATCACGATCGGTGCGGGCACGTTCGCCAACTACGGGCTGACGGCCCTGGACGTCGCGCCCATCACCATCGGCCGGGACGTGCAGATCGGCCCGAACGTCCAGCTCCTGACCCCCACGCACCCGCTGGACCCCGAGCAGCGGCGCGCCAAGCTCGAGGCCGCCGAACCGATCGTCATCGAGGACAACGTCTGGCTCGGCGGCGGCGCCATCGTGCTCGCCGGGGTGACCGTCGGCGCCGGCAGCGTCATCGGCGCCGGAGCCGTGGTCACGCGGGACGTCCCGTCCGGCGTGGTCGCCGTCGGCGGCCCGGCCCGGGTGATCCGCCGGCTCTGAACCGACGCCGGGCGCAAATATGAGGTCTGTTCACGTTCTCAAAGGGGTGATATCACCCGGATAAGGACTCCCCCGGCCCCTTTGAGGCGCTCATGCTGTTCAGGCGTTCCGTGTCCGCCAGCGTTCTTCTCGTCCTCGCCCTGGTGGCGGCCCTGCTCACCCCTCTCCCCGCGCGGGCGGAACCCGAGCCCGCGGTGCGCGGCTACATCGACGCCCACAGCCACCTGATGTCGTACGAGGCGTTCGGCGGGCAGCTGCTGTGCGGCAAGCCGTTCGACCCCCGCGGCATCCAGGCGGCCCTGGCCGACTGCCCCGACCACGCCGGGAACGGCGTGTTCGCCTGGTTCGAGAACTTCACCCGGCACGGCACCCCGCTCGGCACCCACGACCCCGTCGGCTGGCCGACGTTCAAGGACTGGCCCGCCTGGGACTCCCGGACCCACCAGCAGGCGTACCACGCGTGGCTGGAGCGGTCCTGGCGGGCGGGGCAGCGGATCCTCGTCAACCAGCTCGTCGCGAACAGGCAGCTCTGCGAGATGTACCCGCTCAAGCGCACCCCCTGCGACGAGATGGCCGCGATCCGCCGGCAGGCGGAGCTGACGCGTGACATGGAGGCGTACATCGACACGCGCAGCGGCGGCCCCGGCAAGGGCTGGTTCCGGATCGTGCGCACTCCCGCGGAGGCCCGGCGGGTCATCGGCGACGGGAAGCTCGCCGTCGTCCTCGGCATCGAGACGTCCGAGCCGTTCGGCTGCCGCACGACCTGCACCCGCGCCGCCATCGACCGCGGCCTGGACGAGATGAAGGCCCTCGGCGTGTCGTCCATGTTCGTGTGCCACAAGTTCGACAACGCGCTTTGCGGGGTGCGCTTCGACGGCGACCTGACCGGCGCCGTCGTCAACGCGGGCAACTTCCTCGCCACCGGGCGGTTCTGGCAGGCCGAGACGTGCACCGGCCACATCCACGACAACACCATCGCCCCCGTCACCAGCGACGAGATCGCGGACATCCTCCGTCTCCTCGGCCAGGTGGGGATCACGCTACCGCTGTATCCGAAGGCACCGCACTGCAACATCAAGGGCCTGACCGACCTCGGCGCCCACATGGTGCGGGGACTGATGCAGCGCCACATGCTGGTCGAGATCGACCACATGAGCGCCAAGGCGACGGGCCAGACCCTCGACCTGCTGGAGCGGGCGTCCTACTCCGGCGTCATCTCGTCCCACGACTGGATGGACGAGGCGTACGCCGGCCGCGTCTACCGCCTCGGCGGCATGATCACCTCATACGGCTCCCCCGCCGACTCGTTCGCGGCGAAGTGGCGCCGGGACAAGAGCGCAAGCGACCCCCGCCACACCTTCGGCTACGGCTACGGCCTGGACGCCAACGGCCTCGGCGCGCTCCCAGGGCCCACCGAGAGCGTCCACCTGGACTACCCGTTCACCTCCCCGTTCGCCCCGGTCAAGCTCGACCGGCTCACCACCGGCCTGCGCACCTGGGACCTCAACACCGACGGCGTCGCGAACTACGGCCTCGTCCCCGACTGGCTCGCCACGATGCGCGCCACGGGCGGCCAGGAGCTGATCGACGACCTGTCGCAAGGCGCTGAGGCCTACCTCCAGACCTGGGAGAGAGCCACCCGGTAGAGCACGGAAGGCCAGGTCAGAGCCCTATCTCACCCTCCGTGTCCATGTTACGATTCTGGGTGAGATGGGGCCCTGGCCCCGGTCGGGCGCGGCGCTCCACGGTCAGCTCATCAATGGAGTAGCCATGGCGTCCTATCGCCGAGCCGCGAAGCCGATCCTGTACGGAACCTGCGGACTGATGTTCGCGACGTGGGCATCACCGGCCCACGCATGGACCTGGGCCCGGAACGTCACCGTGTACAACGGCGCCGGCCTGTGCGTCCAGGGCACCGCGGGAATCGACCACCGCCGTCCCGGCACTCTCTCGGGCAACCTCGCGTACGCGGACGCCTTCGCGCTGACCCAGGGATGCGGCACCGGCCTGGCCAAGGAGGCGAGGTACGCGGCCGTAAGGCTCGACGTGCTCAAATGGAACGGCTCCAGCTGGACGGTGTGCCGCAGGACCGACTGGAAGTACGCCCCGACCGGCCAGAGGGGCGGCGAGTTCCCCGGGCCCTACGGCCCCAGCGAGGTCTTCGACTACGGCGGCTCGGCGTCCTGCGGGCCCGGCTTCTACGGGACGATGGCCCACCCGTACATCTGGGACGGCACGGCGTGGCACGGACGAGGCGTCTGGTCCGGCCACGAACACGTCCCCTGACCGGGGAGAGCAAGGCCCTCGCTCCGCTCGGACTCATTCCCTGGGGCTCCGCCCCAGACCCCCGAGGCGGGGCTGCGCCCCGCACCCCCGGAACGGTCTCCCAGGAACCATCAGGCGCATCTGCTTTCAAGGGCCTTGGGCCTGCCCAGGCCGAACATGGGCAGGCCCCTTTGTTCAGCGCTACGAGTCGTCGGCGAAACCGACGAACCTGCGGCACGCGTTGAGAAGCCGGCGCAGGCGTCCGGGCTGCGGTTCGAAGACGGGGAAGGACGGGCGGGGGGGTGGCGCGTCCGTCCGACCTGATGTATGGCCAGGGCGGCGGGGCGCTCGGCCGCGTGCCAGTCGGAGGTTGGTTCCTGATTCGCCGGTAGAGCTGGTCGGGGTCGGTGGCTTCGACCATGTAGTCGCCACTGAGTGCCCACCAGTGGCGGGTGGCGTGGCCGTAGTAGACCGACCGCACCCATGGGAAGGCGTCCCGGATGACCGCGGCGACGTGTTCGGGGGTGATGTCGGAGGCCCACCAGGTGGGGCCGATCGGTGCGATGGTCACAGCCCCCACCACCGGACGGGCTCCTTGGGCTCGGCCCGAACGCGCCCGCTCTCCAGGACGAGCTGGTCGCGCAGCTTCTCGGCGGTGTCCTCGATCAGCGTGGGGTAGAGACCGGCGGACGGGTCGCGCAGCGCCGCCACCCAGCACCCCAGCGCCCCGTCCCTGCGTCGGCCTCGGCTGATCCGATGCCCGGGAAAGTCCCGCCGCAACGCGGCCAGCACGTCCTCGTCCGACATGCCCGAGTCCCGGACGGCATCGTCGCCACCGGATATCGTCATCGTGCCTCCCTGCGAGGTAGAGCCGCGCGGTCGGGAGAGGTCTCCCAATCTCAGCCCCGGCCGCGCGGCGGCTCTTTGACCGGCCCTCCCACCAGGCTGCCGCGGCCCGCGATGGCGCCGGAGCCCGGAACTTTAGGGGGCCTATTGTCGCTCTGCTCCGCGAGGATAAACTCGCCTCGCGACCCTATGCAATAGGGGGGCTAAAGTTCATTGCGAAGGATGGGAGTGCTGATCTCGTGGACCTGATGACATTGCGGGATATTTCGGCCATTGTGGATCCGATTGAGCGGGCACGTGCCGTCAGCCGGGCGATGACCGAGCAGCAGGGCATCACCGAAGAGGCGGCTCGTGTGCGGCGCGGGGCGATCGCGGAGGCGCGCGAGGCGGGGCACACGCTGGAGGAGATCGCCAAGGCGCTGGGTGTGACACCGGGCCGCGTTTCCCAGATGCGCAAGGGCCCGGTCGCCAAGGCGCCGGCCGCGCCGGTCAGCCAGGGACCCGAGGTGATCGTGCAGCGGGCGCTTCCGACCGACCCCGTGACGCGGGGATCAGCGTCCCTCTTCCTCACTGAAGCCGAGCGCCAGGGCATCCGCCCGGGACGCCGGATGCTCTATGTCGGCGTGGAACCTGCGAACGATCACGTGGCGGTGTGCCTGCGCGTCCAGCCGGGGGACGAGATCATCGCGCGGCGCAAGATGATGACCGCGAACGACGTCCCGGTCCGCATCGCAACGTCCTACTTCCGGGCCGACCTTTTCGCAGGGACGCGCATCGCCGAACCGGAGTTCGTCAAGCCGTCCCTGCAGGCCGCGATCACCGCCCTCGGGTACGCCTTCGGTCACGCTGAGGAGACCCTCACCGCCCGTCCCGCGACGCGCTTCGAGGCGGAGACGCTCGAGCTGGATCCTGGTGAGTGGGTCGTCCAGGTCCTCCGGGCGTCCTACTCCACGGAGGGCACGCCCATCCATACCCTCGAGACGATCTGCGCGGCCACCCGCCACATCTTCACCGTTGGCCAGGTCGGCGGCCTGGACGAGTTCTGAGCGTCCTGTCGCACTCCCCCACCATCCGGGCAGCTGAGGTCAGATCCAGCCCAGTTCGGACGGCTGGGGGAAGCCCTGATGCCAGATGCCGTAGGCGGTGAGCATGATGAGGGCGGGTGCGAAGGCGGGGAGCAGGATGCGGCCGAGGTGGTGGCGGGTGTGCCAGCCGTAGGCGGTGAAGGCGGCGGCGATGGCGATGCCCATGAAGGCGGTGGTCCCCTCGATGGAGTTGGTCGTCCAGGTGACGGCGACGCCGAGGGTGAGCGGAAGGTGGAGCGGGGTGCGCGGCGGTGGTGTGCGGGCGAGGGCCGCCGCCAGGGCGGCGAAGACGAGGGCGGCCCCGGCGTACCAGAGGTAGTGGCCGACGGTCTCGTCCCAGAGGTGGGCGGTGGGGCCGGGGTCGGTGTTGTGGACCGAGTTGGCGGCCAGGTGGATGCCGTGGCCTTCGGTGTAGGTGATGGCGCCGATGAGGTAAAGCGCCCAGGCGCGGGGGCGCGCGCCGGCGGCGCGGAGGGCGCCGGCCGCGGCGAGCAGGACGGTGTAGGGCGTGAGGATGTCGATCCAGTCGGCCCAGCGGGTGTGGCCGACGGCGCCGAGCGGGGCGAGCGCGAAGCCGAGATGGTGGGTGAGGTTGTAGAGCACGGCGGTGGCGACGAGCCAGCGCCATGCGTGTGCGGCCGGGGGTGCGGTCGTCATGGAAAATAACCTAGGAGTCCCGGACGAGCGAAGCGATCGGGCGCACCGCCCGCCGGGGTCAGGGGGCCAGGCGGCTGGTGAAGCCGGCGGTGGTCAGGCGCCGGTAGGCGGCCTGCACGTCGGCGGGGACGTCCTGGTGGACGGCGAAGCCGCGCGACGGGTACTCGATCACCCGCTGCAGGTCGCCGACGATCATGTCGATGACGAACCTCTCGTCGCCGATCGCCTCGAGGTAGTCCTCGAACGGGACGGGCTGCGACGCGCAGACCAGGTCGGCCTCGGGCCACGCCTTGCGGGCGGTGGCCAGGGCGCGGCGCTCCATGTACGGCTTGGAGATCAGCATCAGCGAGGTGACCTCAACGCCGGCGGCGGCGAGGGCGGCGCGGGAGAAGCCGATGTTCTGGCCGGTGTTGGCGGCGCGCGGCTCGATGATGATCGCGGACGCGGGGACGCCGAGCCGCACGGCGTGCTCGGCGAACTCCACCGCCTCCCCGCGCGGGAACCGGGCCTCGGTGGTGGCGCTGGTGGCGCCGGAGAACACCAGGACGGGGAACATGCCGGCGTGGTAGAGCTCGGCGGCGAACGTCGCCACGCCGATGTCGTGGCTGCCGAGCCCGATGGCCGCCGAGCAGGGCCGCGGCTCATGGCCGACCAGGTGGTAGTCCCAGATGAGCCGGGCGTCGGCCAGATGCCCCGCGGGGGCGCGGCGGTCGGTCACGGAGATCTCCTTGCCGGGGCGGATGGACGTCCGCGGCGATGATCTCAAAGCCGGCCCGGCATCGGCCGTTCGCGTTCAGGACTCCTTGCCCGGCCGCCGGCCGAGGAGGCGCTGGAGGTCGGCGAGGGCGTCCTCGCCCGGGGACGCGGCCTCGCGGTTGGCGGCCTGGAGTTCCTTGAACACCTCCTCGCGGTGCACGGGGACGGACCGGGGGGCGCGGACGCCCACCCTGACCACGTCGCCGCGCACGTCGAGGACGGTGACGACGACGTCGTCGCCGATCATCACGCTCTCACCTGTACGACGGGTCAGTACCAGCACGTTCGGGCCTCCTCACCGGCTCATGCGAGCCTAGGGGAGACCTACCCGCCTGACGTCGCGGCGCGCCCTCGGAAACGCCGAATCACGCGCCGTCCGGGATGGATGACACGTGATTCGGGGGGATTTGTCAGGCCGTGACCAGGGGTGCGCGGATCGGCAGGTCCGACCCCGCGAGGACGACCTGGGCCGCGCGGTGGGTGTCGGTGTTGACGATGATCGGCGCCATCAGGTTCGCGGTGGCGTCGGCGATGGCGCCCGTCGCGGTGACGATCAGCAGCACGAGCAGGTGCTCGGGGCCGGTCGCCTTCAGCTCCGCGAGGGTGTCGTCGTCGACCTCCGGCGCGTACTCCGGGAAGAACGGCGCCGGGGCGATCACCAGGAAGCGCAGGCCGGGGTCCTCCAGGGAGCGCAGCGAGTACAGCGTGCCCTGCTCGTCGGCGCGGACCAGGACGAAGGTGCGGTGCTGCGGGAACCCCGGCATGGGGGCGACCAGTTCGATCGTCGGCAGTTCGGCCGTGTCCACGCCCTGCTCCTCGGTCGCCGTCGTCGTGCGTTCGTCAAGTGAGATCATTTCAGGAAGTCCACCAGGGAGGGCTGAACGACGCGCGCGGTCGCGGCGAGGGCCGCCTGGTACGCCGTCTGCTGAAGGTTGAGTTCGACGATGGTCTTGGGCAGGTCGATGTCCTCGATGTCGGACAGCTGGGTCTTGAGCGTGAGGATCCGGTCGACGGCGACCTGGCGCATCTGGTCCACCCGGTTGGTGCGAGCGCCGACATCGGCGATCTGGGTGTGGATGGTCTTGATGGCGGCGTCCAGGCGGCCGAGGTCGTCGCCGAGCGCGGACGGGTCGTTCTTCAGGTGGTCGACGACGTCCTCCAGGATCTGGAACAGCTGGTCGTCGCCCTCGCCGAACACCTTCTCGCCGTCGACGTTCACGGCGAGCTTGGTGTTGTCGCCGATGGAGCGCTCGACCGCGCGGTCGTCGCCGAGGTACACGCCGTCGGCGTCGTAGGCCTGCGGGGTGGACGTGGCGCCGCCGAAGACCGGCCGGCCGAGGTAGGTGGTGTTGGCCAGGCCGATCAGGGAGCCGCGCAGGTTCTCGATCTCGCCGGCGAGGGCGCTGCGGGCGGTGGTCGAGCCGCCCGCGCCGGACGACATGCCCTGCAGGACCATGTCGCGCGCCCTGATCAGCTGGTCGCCCATGCTGCCGAGCGCCGTGTCGATCGTGTCGAGCCAGCCGAGCGCGTCACTGCTGTTGCGGGTGTACTGCTCCTGGACGCGGACGTCGCCGCGCAGCTGCAGGGCCGACGTGGTGCCCGCCGGCGAGTCCGACGGACGCGACAGCTGCTTGCCGCTGGACAGCCGCTGCTGGATGTCGTCCATCCGGTTCACGTTGCCCTGCAGGTTGTTCAGGACGCGGGTGGAGATCGAACGTTCGGTCGACCGGATATAGGTCATGCTCAGCCCCTGATCATGCCGAAGAGAGAGTCGAAGGTCGAGTTGATCGTGGAGACCATGGTGCTGGCCGCCTGGTAGGCGCGCTGGTAGAGGAGCATGTTCGCCATCTCCTCGTCCAGGCTGACGCCGGACTGGCCGGCCCGCTGCGCGTCGTTGTTGCCCGTGATCACGTTCTGGATGGCGACGCGCCGCTGCGCGTTCTGCGAGTCGACGCCGAGGTCGGTGACGACCGTCCGGTACAGGCGGTCGGCGCCGTTCGGGGAGCCGGCGAAGTCGGCGAGCGCGTCGGCGTTGCCCGCGTCCAGGCTCGGGATGGTCTTGGTCGAGTCCTTCGGGTCCGGCCGCGGCGGCTGCGACGAGGCGGCCACGTGCGCCGGGTCGGTGAGCGCGACGGAGATCGTGGCGGCGGTCGTGCCGGTGAAGAACGCCTGGCCGGGGTCGCCGTTGAGGTCGTAGCCGTCGTCGTGCGCGCCGTTGACGGTGGACGCGAGCCGCGCCGCGACGTCGTCCAGCCGCCTGGCGTAGCCGGGCATGACGTCGTTGAGGGACGTCAGCGTCGAGGCGGCGCCGCCGGAGGTGATGCCGATCTCGGCGGCGGGGACGCTGTCGGTCCAGCTCAAGATGACCTTGTTCGCGACCGCGTCGGCCTTCACGGCGGTCATCGAGGCGCCCCCCGCGGGGACCACGGACCGCGCGGTGGAGCCGCTGACCAGGGAGCCGCCGGCGAGGGTGACGTTCACCGCGCCGTTCGGCTGGGCCTGGGAGGTGGCGCCCGCCAGCTCCGCGAGCCGCAGGACGTGCGCGTCCCGTTTGTCGGCGAGCTCGTTGGCGGGCAGTCCGGCGGCGGTCGCGCGGACGATCGCCTCGTTGAGGTCGGCGACGGCCGTCGCGGCCGTGTTGATCTCCGAGGCGAGGGTGTCGAGCTGGTCGCGGGTGGTGTCCCACAGCGAGCTCAGCCCGGCGTGCGTGGTGCGCAGCGCGTCGGTCACGGTGCCGCCGCGCTGGAGCAGCTGCGCGCGCGCCGCGAGGTCCTGCGGCTGGTTGACCACGTCGCCCCAGGCCGCCCAGTAGTCCGACAGCTGCGACTGCAGGCCCGTGTCGGACGGCTCGCCGAACAGGTCCTCGACCCGGGCGAGGACCTGCTCCTGCCCGTTGAGCTGCGCCGACCTGGCGTGCTCGATCTCGGCGCGGGACTCCAGGAACTCGTCCCGGACGCGGGCGATCCGGTCGACGGTGACGCCGTTGCCGAGGCCGTCCGAGACCGCGTACAGGGCGGGCCGGATGGAGCCGCCGACGGAGCTCATCTCGACACGCTGCCGGCTGTAGCCGTCGGTGTTGGCGTTGGCGATGTTCTGGCCCGTGACGTCCAGGGCCTTGCGCTGCGCGTACAGGGCGCTGAGCGCGGTGGAGATTCCGGAGAAGGTGCTCATCACATGGCCTCGTTGACGATGTGGGACGCGGCGCGCCCGGTCCCGACGGTCTCGCCGCGGCGACTGTAGGTGGACACCTGTCCGGTGACCGTCATCAGGGCCTCGTGGACGGAGCGGGCGCCGCTGGTGAGCAGCTCCCGGTTCAGCTCCGCCATCGCGGTGATCTCGGAAGTGGCGGTCAGGAACGCCGCCCGGTGCTGCTGGAGGATGTCGCCCCACGGCTCCCCCGCGGCCGCCGCGAGCTGCGACAGGCTCGGTGCCGGGTGCAGGCCGAGCTCCGCGGCGACCGCGTCGACCTGGGCCGCGCGCAGCACCTCGGTCTGACGGATCTGCTCCAGCACCATCTCCACCTCACGAGTGGCGTGCGGGAGCCAGCGGGTCTTGCCTGCGGCGAGAAGAAGCTGCTCCTCCTCGAGCTTGAACAGCAGCAGGTCCAGCATCTCGCGCACCCGCCACAACGTGCTCGAAAGATCGGCCAGGCTCATCCGCCCCTGCCCTCCGGTCCTCGGCGCCCCCGGTTGGGGCCTCCGTCGTCCCCCTCACTCTCGGCAGGGAGCGGCCCCGCCTGAGGAGTTCCCTACGCGCGCGCAGACTATGACTCTCCGAATCGCCCTGGTTACAGCGGGTTGAGCAGCGCAACCCCCCTGCAACCGTTTGCGACCGATTGCTCACCCTTTGCTGCCGGATTGTCTTACCTGTCGCCACGGACCGGGCGGCACAGGGAAGTCAGCCGAAAGGGTCGTCGTGAGGACTCAGGACATCACCACCGCTCAGCAGCAGCGCAACGTCGAGGACCTCGTCCGCAGCCAGTTGCCGCTGGTCGGGCATATCGTCCGTGAGACGCTGATGCGGGTTCCCTCGCACGTCAACCGCGACGACCTCACCTCCGCCGGCCTGGCCGCCCTGGCCGCCGCC
>NZ_JOFJ01000027.1 GCF_000718255.1 Spirillospora albida | reverse complement strand
ACCGAACACCAGCGCCGTAGCATCAGGCGTCCGACCCACCTGCTCCTCGAGCAGATCCGCCACCGACACCCCCGGCACCGGCCGCCCCGTCGCGTTCCACGTCTCCAGGACGGTCGTGCGCTCCTCGGCCGTGAGGAGGTCGAGGGAGCCGAGCGGGGTGCCGGGGGCGGAGACGAGCTGTTCGAGCAGCCCGATCACGCGGGCGGACATGGTCTCGACGTCCGCGCGGTCGTACACGTCCTGCCGGTACTTCCACTCGAACGACAGCTCCCGGCCGGTGTTCGTGGTGAACGACAGCGGGAAGTGGGTGGCGTCGAGGGTGTCGACCTCCTCGATGCCGAAGTGGTCGATGAGCCGCTCCCGGGCGCTCATGTCGGCGGGCGTGTTGCGGACGACCTGCAGCGTGTCGAACAGCTGCGGCATCCCGACCGCGCGCTGGATCTCGGCGAGGCCGACGTGGTGGTGCGGCAGCAGCGCGGCCTGCTCGGACTGGAGCCGGGCGAGGAAGTCGATCAGGCGCTCGTCCGGGCGGGTCCGGACCCGCACCGGGACGGTGTTGAGGAACAGGCCGATGGTGTCCTCGATGCCGGGGATCTCCGGCGGGCGGCCGGAGACGGTCGCGCCGAACACGACGTCGTCGCGGCCGGTCATGAAGGACAGCAGCAGGCTCCACGCGCCGCTGACGAGGGTGTTCAGCGTGAGGCCGTGGCGGCGGGCGAGGTCGGCGAGGGCGGCGGCGAGGTCGTCGTCCACCGGTGTGAGGACCATGCCGGGCAGCGTGTCGCCGCGCAGCGTGTTGCCGGGCGCGACCAGCGTCGGCTCGGTGACGCCGTCGAGGGCGCCGGCCCAGGCGCGGACGCTCTCGGCGGCGTCCTGGCCGTCCAGCCATTCGAGGTGGCGGCGGAACTGGACGGCCGGGGTCACGCTCTCCGGGTCGCGCGCGTGGCCCAGGAGCTCCCGGACGACCAGCCCGGACGACCAGCCGTCCCAGAGGAGGGTGTGGTGCGTGACGATGATCCGCTGCCGGTCGTCGGCCAGCCGGACGGCCGTCATGCGGATCAGCGGCGGCTTCGCGAGGTCGAACCGCTCGTCGCGGTCGGCCTCCATGAGCGCGTCCAGTGCCTCCGGGCCCCGGCCTCGCAGATCGACCTCGCGGAAGGGCATCGCCATGGCGGGCGCCACCGCCTGGACGGGCCGGGTCAGTCCGTCCTGGTGGAATCCGGCACGGAGGTTGGCGTTCCGGGCGAGGAGGGCGTCGCCCGCCGCGCGCAGCACATCCGCTTCGAGGGGGTGGCGGATGTCGATGACGAGCTGGGTGATGTAGAGGTCGCGGCCCGTGGTGTCGTAGGTCGATTCGAACAGCAGGCCGGACTGCAGCGGCGACAGCGGCAGGAGGTCCTCGGCGTCCGCCGGGAGCAGGGCGCGCTCGTCCTCGGACGGCTCGACCAGGGGACGGCCGGCGGCCTCCTCCGGGTCCTCGTCCAGGCCGGTGACGGCGGCGGCGAGGGCGGCGACGGTGCGCAGCTCGAAGACCTGGCGCGCGGTCAGCCTCAGCCCGGCGGCGCGGGCCCGGCCGACCAGGGTGATCGACACGATGCTGTCGCCGCCGAGGGTGAAGAAGTCGTCGTCGGCGCCGATCTCCGGGATGTCGAGGACGTCGGCGAACAGCTTTGCGAGCAGCGTCTCCATGCCCTCGGCGGGGGCGCGGTAGGGCGCGAGACCCTCGTCGGCCACCGGCACGGCGGGCGCGGCGCCGGCGTCGCGCAGGGCCGGGAGCACGGGGACCGGGCGGTCATGGCCGGCGGCGAAACCGGCGAGCAGACGGGCGAGCCGGCCGGCGACGAGCCCGGCGAGCGCGCCGTCGACGGCGTCCTCGCGGTGGGCGACCGTGAGGGCGAGGGTGCCGTCGCCCGGCTGGACGGTCAGCGTGAGCGGGAAGTGGGTGGCGTCGCGGGCGCCGAGACCGGCGACCGTCAGGCCGCCGGCGCTGAGCGCGGACGCGTCGCCCCGGTAGTTCTCGAAGGCCAGCAGCGTGTCGAACAGCGGCCCGGTGCCGGGGATCCCGGCGAGGCGGCGCACGTCCGCGAGACCGAGATGGTGGTGGTCGAGCAGCCGGACCTGGTCGTCCTGCACGCGCCGCACAAGGTCGGCGAACGTCTCGGCGGCGTGTCCGGCGGTCCGGACGCGGACGGGGACGGTGTTCACGAACAGGCCGACCATGTCCTCGACGCCGTCGAGATCGGCGGGCCGCCCGGACACGGTGGCGCCGAAGAGCACGTCACCGACTCCGGTGAGGGCGCCGACGGTCAGCCCCCACGCCGTCTGGACGACCGAGTTCAGCGTGACGCCCGCACGCGCGGCGGCGGCGGTGAGACCGGCCGCGACCCCGTCCGGGAGGGCGACGGGGACCTCGTGCAGCGCACCGGCCGCGCCGGAGGGGTCGACCAGCACCGGCCCCGGAAGGTCGCGGAGCGCCTCCGACCACGCCTGCCCGGACTTGTCGGCGTCGCGCTCCCCCAGCCACAGCAGGTAGTCGCGAAACGGCCGGGCGGCCGGCAGCGCGGTGCCGTCGTAGAGGGCGAACAGCTCGCGGAACACCACGGGCAGCGACCAGCCGTCGACGAGCAGGTGGTGGCAGGTCAGGACGAGGCGGTGCCGGTCCGGTGCTGCGCTCGCGAGGGCGAAACGGAGCAGCGGCGGGTCGCTGACGTCGAACGGCGTCGCCCACTCCCGCTCCAGCACCGCGTCCAGGTCGGCCTCTGCCGTCGCCGTGAACGGGACGTCACCGGTGCCGGACGGGATGAACTGGACGGGCTCGTCCATGTCCTCGAACCAGAACCCGGCGCGCAGGTTCGGGTGCCGGCGCAGCACCTCGGCGGCGGCGCCGCGAAGCCGCGGCACGTCGACCGTCCCGGCGAGGTCCAGGTGGGCCTGCACCGTGTAGACGTCCCGCTCGGCGTCGTCGTACAGCGCGTGGAACAGCAGGCCGCGCTGCAGCGGCGAGAGCGGGTAGACGTCTTCCAGTACCGAATCGGTCACTTGGCACGGCTCCTCAGCAGGGATTCCAGCCGGTCGATCTGCCGCTGCTTCAGCGACGACATGGTCAGGTCGGACGGGGTGCGGCCGCCGGCGGCGGGGTCGGCGGCGTGCCGGGCCAGCGCGGCCAGGGCGGCCCGCCAGCTCTCGCCGAGGCGGGCGGCGGCGGCGCGGTCGAGCAGGCCGGACGGCCAGGTCAGCTCGATGCGCAGGCCCGCTCCGGCCGGGGCGGCGGCGTCGATCTCCAGGGCGTAGCGGGCGGGCAGACGGGGATCGGGGGCGGTGGACAGCGCGGCCGTCTCCGCGGCGTGCGGCCAGTGCTCCCCGGCGCCGTCCGTCTCCCCGGTGGCGTCCGCATCCCCGGTGGCGAGGCGGCCCCGGTAGTTGAACAGGATCTGCGGCCGGGCGGCGCCGGCCAGCTCGCGGGCCGTCCAGGCGTTGAGGTGGCCGAGCAGGCCGTGGCCGAGGCCGTCGCCGGCGCGGCGCAGCTGCTCCTTGACCGCCTTGAGCAGGCCGGCGGGGGCGTCCGGGTCGATGCCGGTCAGGTCGAGCTTGACCGGGTGGACGCTGGTGAACCAGCCGACCGTCCGGGACGGGTCGGTGCCGTCGAGCGGCCGGCGGCCGTGCCCCTCGAGGTCGATGAGCAGCCACGGGTCGCCGGCGTCCCGCCAGCGGACGACGGCGACGGCCAGTCCGGCGAGCAGGACGTCCTCCGCGCCGCAGTGGTAGACGCGCGGGAGGTCGGTGAGCAGCGCCCCGGTCTGATCCTCCGGGACGGTGACGACCAGTGACTCCTGGGTCGCGGCCGTGTCGCGGGCCGGGTCGGGGCGGCGGGCGGTGAGCGGCGCGTCCGGGGCGGCCAGGGATTTCCAGTACGGCAGTTCGGCGAGGCGGTGCTGTTCGTGCGCCTCGGCGAGCAGCCGGTGCGCCCACGCCCGCAGGGCGGTGCCGGTCTCGGGCAGGTCGGGGACGCGGCCTGAGACGGCCGCCTCCCAGGCGGAGCGCAGGTCGGGCAGCAGCGTCCGCCACGAGACGCCGTCGACGGCGAGGTGGTGGACGCACAGCAGGAGCCGTCCGGCGCTCCCCGCCCCGGTGTCGAACCAGACCGCCTCGACGAGGTTGCCGGCGTCGGGGTCGAGCCGGTTCGCGGCCGATTCCGACTCGGCGGCGACCAGCGCGGCGAGCGCGTCGCCGTCGCGTCCGGCGGCGTCGGCGCGGCGCACCGCGACCTGGACGGCTCCGGGGGCGGCGACCTCAAGCGCCCAGACGCCGCCGGACCGGTCGAGCCGGAGGCGGAGCGCGTCGTGGTGGTCCACGAGGCTCTGCACGGCGCGGGTGAGCGACGGGAGGTCCGCGCGCATCGGCGTGCGGAGCAGCACCGACTGGTGGAACCGGCCGATGGGGCCGCCGGTGCCCGCGATGTCGGCGAACCACCGCATGATCGGCAGCGGGGGCAGCCCGCCGACCGGGTCGATGCCCGTCCCGGCCCGCGGCCCCGCCTCCCGCTTCGCGACGAGGGCGAGCGCAGCGGGCGTGCGGTGCTGGAACACCTCCTGCGGCGTCACCTTCAGCCCGGCCTTACGGGCCTTCGCGACGACCTGGATGGACAGGATGCTGTCGCCGCCGAGCGCGAAGAAGTCCTGGTCGTGCTCGACCTCCTCGAGGGCCAGCACCTCGGCGAACACGCCCGCGAGGACCGCGGCCCCGTCGCCGGGCGCCGCCGGTCGCGGCACGGCCGGCGCGGGTGCGGGGGCCGGGGCGGGCGCGGGCGCCGAGGCCGGGGCGCGGCGGGCGGCGCGGCCGGGGCGGGCCGGGGCCGGGAGGGCCTTGCGGTCGAGCTTGCCGCTGGACGTCAGCGGGAACGCGGGCAGGGTCACGAAGTCGTCCGGCACCATGTGCGCGGGCAGGACGGCGGCCAGGGCCGTCCGCAGCCGCGCGATGTCGGGCTCCTCCCCCGCCGGGACGAGGTAGGCGGCGAGGCGCCCGCTGCCGGGACGGTCATGGCGGGCCATGACGGCGACGTCCGCGATCCCGGGCATGGCGCGCAGCGCAGCCTCGATCTCGCCGGGCTCGATGCGCAGGCCGCGGAGCTTGACCTGGTGGTCGGTGCGTCCGAGGTATTCGAGCCGCCCGCCCGCGTTCCAGCGGACGAGGTCGCCCGTCCGGTACATGCGGGCGCCGGGATCGCCGTACGGGTCGGCGACGAACCGGTCGGCGGTCAGGCCGGGGCGGTTCAGGTAGCCGCGCGCGAGCTGGACTCCGGCGAGGTACAGCTCGCCCGGCACCCCGACGGGCACCGGGCGCAGCCGGGTGTCGAGGACGTGCACGCGCGTGTTCCAGACCGGCGCGCCGATCGGGATCGTCGCGGCGCCCGGCCGGTACTCCCAGTACGTGACGTCCACGGCCGCCTCGGTCGGGCCGTAGAGGTTGTGCAGCGGGACGGGCAGGGCGGCGTGCAGTTCGGCGGCCGTGTCGGCGGGCAGCGCCTCGCCGCTGGTGAACACGCGGCGCAGGCTGCGGCAGCGCGGCACGTCCGGGTCGGTGAGGAACGCCTTCAGCATGGACGGAACGAAGTGCAGCGTGGTGACGTCCCGCTCCTGGATCAGGGCGGCGAGGTAGGCGGGGTCGCGGTGGCCGCCGGGCACGGCGAGGACGACCGACGCGCCCTCGCACAGCGCCCAGAAGAACTCCCAGACCGACACGTCGAACGTCGCCGGGGTCTTCTGCAGGACCCGGTCGTCCGGGCCGAGCCCGTACTCGGCCTGCATCCACGCGAGGCGGTTGACGATCGCGCGGTGCGGGACGGCGACGCCCTTGGGGCGTCCGGTGGAGCCGGAGGTGAAGATGACGTACGCGGTGTCGTCCGGCCCGGCGGGCCGGGACGGCGCGGGCTCGGCGGGCGGGTTCTCCGGGAGGAAGAGGCCCGGGACGCCGCAGGCCGTGAACGGCAGGCCGCCGGGGTCCTCGGCGAGCAGCGCGACCGCGCCGGCGTCCGACAGCAGGTCGGCGCGGCGTGCGGCCGGGTCGTCCGGGTCGAGCGGGAGGTAGGCGGCGCCCGCCTTGAGGACGGCGAGCAGCGCGACCATGAGCCGCGGGGAGCGGGGCCGCGCGACCGCGACGATGCGGTCCGGCCCGGCGCCGCGCGCCCGGAGCTCGGCGGCGAGGGCGTCGGCCCGCTCGTGCAGCTCGGCGTAGGTGAGGGAGGTGTCCTCGAACAGGACGGCCACGGCGTCGGGTGTCCGGGCGGCCTGGGCCTCCAGCCGCTCGGCGAGCGTCTGGGCGGGCACGTCGCGGCGGGTGTCGTTCCACGCACCGGTGATCAGCTCGCGCTCGGCGGCGGTGAGGGCGTCGGCGGCGGCGAGGGGGGCGTCCGGGGCGTCCAGCACCCTCTCGGCCAGTGCCTGGAGCCGGTCGGCGATGCCCTGGACGGTCGCCTCGTCGAATCGGGCGGTGGAGTGGATGAGCGTCAGGTCGGTGCCGTCGTCGCCCTCGCGGAACCCGAAGGCGAGGTCGAACCGGGCGGCGGCGTGGGTGTCGGCCTCCAGGGCGGTGCGGGCGCCGAACAGGTCGCCGGGGCCGCCGGTGTCGCGATGGTGCAGGACCATCACCTGGAACAGCGGGTGCCGTCCGGGGACGCGCTCGTGCGCCGCGATCTCGACCAGCCGCTCGAACGGCAGGTCCCGGTGGTCGAGCAGCGCGAGCTGCTCCGCGCGGACGCGGGACACGAGGTCGGTGAACGAGGCGTCCTCGTCCACGCCGACGCGCAGGACGAGCGTGTTGACGAACAGGCCGGCGAGGTCGTCGAGGGCGGCGTCGGACCGGCCGGTGACCGGCACGCCCAGGGGGATGTCGGGGCCGCCGCCGAGCCGCTGGAGCAGCACCGCCGCGAGGGCCTGCCACACCATGAACGGGGTGGCGCCGGTGGCGCGCGCCAGCCGGGCGGCGCCGTGGTGGAGTCCAGCGGGCAGCGCCACCCGCACCGCCGCGCCGGAGGAGTCGGGCCGCGCCGGGCGGGGCCGGTCGGCGGGGAGCGCGATCTCCTCGGGGAGCCCGGCGAGCCGCTCCCGCCAGAACGTCTCCTGCCGCTCGGCCTCGGGCCCGTTCAGCGTGTCCTCCTGCCAGAGGGTGTAGTCGCGGTAGGTGACGGGGAGCGGCGCCCAGGCGGGCTCCCTCCCGGCGGCGCGGGCGCGGTAGGCGGTGTCGAGATCGCGGAGCAGGACGGCCTGCGTCCACTCGTCCCCGGCGATGTGGTGGACGGCGACCGACAGCAGCCGCGAGGACCCGCCCAGCCGGTAGAGGACGCCCCGGACGGGTGCCTCGGCGGCGAGCGCGAACGGTGTCCGTTCGGCCTGCGCGATCAGGGCGGGCACGTCCTCCGGCGCGGCGTCGGCGATCCCGAGCGGCGGGCCGGACGGCAGCACCTTCTGGTACGGGACGCCGTCGACGTCGGGGTAGACGGTGCGGAGGATCTCGTGCCGCTGGAGGAGGTCGTCCCACGCGGCGCGGAGGGCGGTCTCGTCCAGGTCACCGTCGACTCGGAGGGCGAACGGGATGGTGTAGGAGGTGTCGGACTCGTCCAGGCGGTGCAGGAACCACAGCCGGGCCTGCGCGGCCGACAGCGGCGTCCGCTCCGGGATCCGGGCGGCGGGCGCGAGCGCGGGCCGGGACGACGGCGTCCCCGCGCGCCGGACCAGCGCCGCCGGGGTCCGCGCCTCGAACAGGTCGCGGATCGCCAGGTCGGCGCCGAGCAGCGCGCGGACGCGGGCGACGAGGCGGGTGGCGAGCAGGGAGTGGCCGCCGAGCTCGAAGAAGTCGGAGTCCGGCCCGGCGGGGGCGCCAAGGACGTCGGAGAACGCCCCGGCGACCAGCTCCTCGCGGACGTCGCGCGCGGTCCGCGTCCCGTCGGCGGGGGCGCCGGCGGCGGGCGGCTCGGGAAGCGCGGCCCTGTCGAGCTTGCCGTTCACGTTCAGCGGCAGCTCCGGCAGGACGACGATCGCGGCGGGGACGAGGTGGCCGGGCAGGGTCGCGGCGAGAGCCCGCCGCAGGGCCGCCCCGTCCGGCGCGGCGCCGTCCGGTGCCGGGTCCGGGACGGCGTAGCCGATGAGCCGGTCGCCGCGGACGACGACGGCGGCGCGGGCGACGTCCGGCAGCGCGGCGAGCGCGGCCTCGACCTCCCCCGGCTCGACCCGGAAGCCGCGGATCTTGATCTGGTCGTCGGTGCGGCCGAGGAACTCCAGGGCCCCGCCGGGCAGCCGCCGCACGAGGTCGCCCGTCCGGTACATGCGCGCGCCGGGCGGCCCGGACGGGTCGGCGACGAACCGCTCGGCCGTCAGCCCCGGCCGGTTCAGGTAGCCGCGCGCGATGCCCGCGCCCGCGAGGTACAGCTCGCCGGGGACCCCGTCCGGAGCCGGCCGCAGCAGTCCGTCCAGGATGTGGACGCGGGTCCGCGCGATGGGCGCGCCGACCAGCGGAACGGGCGAGTCGGCGAGGTCGGCGCCGAGCGCGTCCACGGTGTACTCGGTCGGCCCGTAGAAGTTGTGGCCGAGGACGCCGCCGGCGTCGCGAAGCCGGGTCCAGACCGCCTCGCCGACGGCCTCGCCGCCGAGCAGCAGCAGGACCGGCGGCGCCTTCTCCAGCAGGCCCCACGCGAACAGCTCCGCCGCGAACGACGGCGTGACGTCGAGGGTGTCGATCGCGTGCTCGGCGCACGCCGCCACGACGGCCTGCGGGTCGCGGCGGGTCGCGTCGTCCAGGACGTGCAGCTCGTGCCCGCAGATCAGCCAGAGCAGCTGCTCCCAGGACGAGTCGAACGAGAACGACGCGGTGTGCCCGGCGCGCAGCCGCCGCCCGCCGGCCGCCTCGACGGCGCGGGCGAACACGGTGTCGCGGTGGTGGGCGAGCATGACGCCGAGACCGCCGTGCTGGACGAGGACGCCCTTCGGCCGTCCCGTCGACCCGGACGTGTAGATCACGTACGCCAGCCCGCCGGGGGCGGGGGCGATCCTGGCGTGCGGCTCGGCCGTGGCGGCCTCCGGGTCGTCGACGGCGAGGACGGGCACGGGCGCGAAGTCCCGGCCGCCGGACGTCACGACGCAGACGGGCGCGGCGTCGTCGAGGGTCATGCGGAGCCGCTCGTCCGGGTGGTCGAGGTCGAGCGGCAGGTAGGCGGCACCCGTCTTGAGGACGGCGAACAGCGCGACTACCAGGCCGGCGGTGCGCGGCAGGGCCAGCGCGACGATCGTCTCCGGTCCGGCGCCGCGCGCGGCGAGGACGGTCGCGAGCCGGGCGGCGCGCTCGTCCAGCTCCGCGAAGGTCAGCGTCGCGTCGCCGGCGACGACGGCCACCGCGTCCGGGGTCGCGTCCACCTGCCGGTGGAAGACCGTCAGCACGTCCGGGACGGCGGCGGGCGGCTCGGCGGCCTCGGCCCGAGCCTCGGCGTTCGCCCGGCGCTCCGCCGGCGTCAGGAGGTCGACGCGCGCGGCGGTGATCTCATCGTCGGCGAGGACCTGGCCGACGACGGACGCGACGCGGGCGGCGATCGCCGCGGCGGCGTCCTCGGGCAGCAGGTCGGGCCGGTACTCCAGGACGAGCCTGGGGTCGTCTCCCGGGAGCACCATGAGCGCGAGGGGATAGTGCGTGTGCCCGCGATTCCCCACCCCGGCGACGCGCGGCCCGCCCGGACCCGCGGCATCGTCCTCGGACGGGTAGTTCTCGAAGACGAGGAGCGTGTCGAACAGCGCACCGCCGGGTCCCGCCTCCGCCTGGATCTCGGCGAGGCCCAGGTAGGAATGGTCCATCAGGGCGGCCTGATCGGCCTGGAGCGCGCCCAGCGCGGCGGGCAGGGGGGCGGCCGGGTCGAGCCGCACCCGGACGGGCACGGTGTTGCTGAACAGGCCGACCATCTCGGTGACGCCGTCCAGTTCGGCCGGGCGCCCGGAGACGGTGGCGCCGAAGACGACGTCCTCGCGGCCGGTGAGACCGCCGAGCACCAGCGCCCACACGCCCTGCATCACGGTGTTCAGGGTGAGGCCGTGCCTGCGCGCGTAGGCGGTGAGGCGCGCGCCGGGCAGCGGGCAGACGAGTTCGGCGGCCCGGCCGGGGGCCGCGCCGGCGGCGCCGGGGACGAGCAGCGCCGGGCCGTCGAGGCCGGCGAGCGCGTCCCGCCAGGCGGCGGTCATGGCGGCGGTGTCGAGGCCGCCGAGCCACCGCAGGTAGTGGCGGTAGGAGGGGGCGGGCGGGAGCGTCTCGCCCCGGTAGAGGGCCATCAGCTCGCGCAGGAACGTCGGCGTGGACCAGCCGTCCATGATCAGGTGGTGGCTGGTCAGCAGCAGGCGGTGCGCGTCCGGGCCGGTCCGGACGAGCAGGCAGCGCAGCAGCGGGGGGCGGGCCGGGTCGAACCGGAACGCCAGCTCCTCGTCGGCGAGCGCGGCCAGCCGCTGCGCGAGGTCCGCGCCGGTGAGCGCGGAGAGGTCGGTCTCCCGCCAGTCCGGTTCCGGCGCGTCGAGGACCAGCTGCAGCGGCCGGTCGAGCCCCTCGTGCACGAACGCGGCGCGCAGCCCGTCGTGGCGGGCGAGCAGGGCGGTGACGGCGGCGCGCAGGGCGGCGGCGTCCAGCTCGCCCTCGAGGTCGAGGTGGACGAGCGAGGTGTAGACGTCGGCGGCGTCCGGCGCGTAGGCGGCGTGGAACAGCAGCCCTTCCTGCAGCGGGGACAGCGGCAGGACGTCGGTCGCGCCCGGGAAGCGGGCGAGGAGCGCGTCCAGGTCCGCGCGGCCGAGCCCGGACAGCGACACATCGGACGGGGTGAGGCCGCCCGCCTCCGGGGTCTCGGCATGCCGGGCGAGGCCGTCGAGCGCGTCGCGCCACGCGTCGGCGAGCGCGGTCACGTCCTCTTCGGCGAGGACGCCGGGCGCCCACGTCCAGTGCGCGTCGAGGACGGGGCCGCCGGGGGTCTCCCGCACGAAGACGTTGATCTCCAGCGGGTGCGCCATCGGCATCGCCGGGTCGGTCCGGACGGAGAAGGCGTCCTCCGCGGCGGCGGGTGTCCAGGGGCCGTCGCCGGCGGCGAACCTGCCGAGGTAGTTGAACAGGATCTGCGGGACGGGCAGCGCGGCGAGAACGGGACCGGCGGTGCCGTCGAGGTGGCGGGCGACGCCGAAGCCGAGGCCGTTGCCGGGCAGCTCCCGGAACCGCTCCTTGACGCGCTTGAGCGCCTCCCCCGCGTCGGCCCCTCCGGCGAGCGCGGCGGCGGGGTCGAGCCCGGCCAGCTCCAGCCGCACGGGGTACTCGCTCGTGAACCAGCCGGCGGTGCGGCCGAGGTCGGCCGGGCGGCCACCGCCGAACGCCTCCTCGCGCCCGTGCCCCTCGACCTGGACGCTCACGTCGGCGTGGCCGGTCCGGGCGGCCACGGCCAGCCCGAGGCCCGCCACCAGGACGTCGTTCGGCCCGGCGCGGAACCGGGCGGGGACCGGCCCGAGCAGGCGCGCGGTCAGGTCGGCGGGGAGCGAGCGGCGAACGGTGCGGGACGTGCCGGCGATGTCGGTGGCGGGGTCGAGCGGCCGCCCGCCGAGCGGGCGTTCGCGGCCGCCGAGCATCCGCGTCCAGAACGCGGTGTCGTGGTCGTCGTGGTCGGCGAGCCGGGCGGCCCAGGCGCGCAGCGGCGTGCCCTCCGGGGCGAGCTCGATGCCCGCGCCCCCGGCCGCCTGCTCCCAGGCGTCGGCCAGGTCGGGCAGCAGGATCCGCCAGGACACGCCGTCCACCGCGAGGTGGTGGATCACCAGGCCGAGCCGGCCGGGGGCGTCCGGGCCCGCGTCCGCCCACACGGCCTGGACGACCGCACCGCGCGTGGGGTCGAGGCGGCCGGCCGCCCGATCGAGTTCCGCGGAGAGGTCGGCGGCGGCCGGGACGCGGCGAAGCACCGACGCCGCCTCGATCGAGCCCGGGGGCGGGATCTCCGCCGTCCAGTCCGCGCCGACCTTCAGGCGCAGGGCGCCGTGGTGGTCGAGCAGCGCCTGGAGCGCGGCGGTCAGCCGCTCGGGGCCGGAGGGCGGGACGGGAACGACGACGGACTGGCTGTAGCGGCCGATCGGCCCGCCCAGGTCCCGCAGCCACGCCGCCATCGGGAGCAGCGGCAGCGGCCCGGAGGGGTCCCCGCCCGTCTCGGCGGTCCCGTCCCCGGTCGAGGTCGCGACGAGCGCCACCGCCGCGGCGGTCCGGTGGTCGAACAGGTCACGGGCGGCGATGGCCAGGCCCCGCCCGCGGGCGCGGGTCGCCGCCTGGATGGCGGTGATGCTGTCGCCGCCGAGCGCGAAGAAGTCGTCGTCGGCGCCGGCGGACGGAAGGCCGAGGACGTCCGCGAAGACGCCGCACAGCAGCTCCTCGCGGGCGGTGCGGGGGGCGCGCCCGGTCGCGGCGAACACGGGGGCGGGCAGCGCGTCCCGGTCGATCTTCCCGGCGGGCGTCAGCGGCATCGCGTCCAGGGCGACGACCGCCGCCGGGACGAGGTACGCCGGCAGCCTCGCCGCCACCCGGGCGCGCAGCCCGTCGGCGCCGGCCGCCTCACCGGTCACGTACGCGACGAGCCTGCCGTCGCGCGCCACGACCAGCGCCTGCTCGACGCCGGGCTCGGCGGTGAGCGCGGCCTCGACCTCGGCGGGCTCCACCCGGTGCCCGCGGATCTTGACCTGGTGGTCGGCGCGTCCGACGAAGTCGAGCGTCCCGCCGGGGCCTCGGCGGACCAGGTCGCCGGTGCGGTACATGCGCTCGCCCGGCACGCCGGAGGGGTCGGCGACGAACCGCTCGGCGGTCAGCGCGAACCGGCCCCGGTAGCCGCGGGCCAGGCCCGGCCCCGACAGGTACAGCTCCCCGACGCCGCCGGGCGGGACGGGGCGCAGCGCCGCGTCGAGCACCTGCGCGCGCGTCCCGGCGATCGGCGCGCCGATGGACGGGCGGTCGTGGTCGGCGACGAGGGCGCCGAGCCCGTCGACGGTGTACTCGGTGGGCCCGTAGAAGTTGTGGGCGCGCAGCCCGGGGACCGCGCGGAGCCGCGACCAGAGCGCGGGCGAGGCGGCGTCGCCGCCGAACAGCAGGGTCCTCGGCCGCCGCGCGGGGTCGTCGAGGAGGCCCGCGTCGAGGAGTTCCAGCGCCAGCGCGGGGGTGACGTCGAGGACGTCGTAGCCGCGCCGGGCGAGGACGAGGGGCTCGCGGCGCTCGTCGTCCCCGGCCAGGTGCAGCTCGTGCCCGGCGAACAGGAACAGGAACGTGTCCCAGGACGAGTCGAACGTGAACGAGTAGGTGTGCGCGACCCTGAGCGGGACGCCGTCCGGGCGGGCGGCCTCGGTGATGACCTCGGCGAGGTGGTGCTGGAACAGGTTCAGCAGGCCGCGGTGGGTGACCTCGACGGCCTTGGGGCGCCCGGTCGAGCCGGAGGTGAACAGCACGTAGGCGAGCTGGTCGGCGGCGGGGGCGTCCGGCAGGGGGTCCGGGTCGTACGCGGCGGCCTCGTCCGGCCGGACGACGGCGGGCCCTTCGGGCAGCGGCAGCGAGCCGTCGGACAGCACGCACACCGGGCCGGCCTCGGCGAGCTGCGCGGCGACGTGCCCGGCGGGCTGGGCGCCGTCGAACACCAGGTATCCGGCGCCCGACTTGAGGACGGCGAGCAGGGCGGCGACGAGGCCGGCGTCCCGCGCGAGGGCGAGGGCGACGATCCGCTCCGGCCCGGCGCCGCGGGCCCGCAGGAGGCGGGCGAGGCGGTTCGCGCGGGCGTCCAGCTCGGCGAAGGTCAGCGTCTCGGCCGCGGTGACGACCGCGGCGGCGTCCGGGGTCCGCGCGGCCTGCCGCTCGAAGATCCGGGTCAGCGGCTCTTCCGGGACGTCGATGTCCGGGCCGGTCAGGGGGGCGCGCTCCGCGGGCAGGGCGACGTCCAGCCGTCCGAGCGGCGCGTCGTGCGCGGCGGCGAAGGCGTGCAGGAAGGCGAGGAAGCGGTCGAGGTGCGCGCGCAGCTCCCCGGGGATGTGCGCGTCGGGGTTGGCGTCGAACTCCAGCGTGAGGGCGCCGGCGCGGTGGTAGACGCTGATCTCCAGGTCGTCGACCGGGCCCGCCGCGATGTTGCGGGCGGTGCCGCGCGCGTCGCCGAACCTCAGCTCGTAGTCGAACGGCTTGAGGTTGACGGTCGGGCCGTGCAGCGGCCGGTCCGTGCCGTAGAGGCCGAGGTCGCGCTGGATGTCCTCGCTGCGGTACCGCTGGTGGGGGCGGACCGCGGCGATCTGCCGGCCGACCTCCTTCGCCAGCTCCGCGGGCGTGCCGCCGGCCCCGACGGGGACCACCACGGGCAGGACGTTCACGGCCATGCCCGGGACGCGGGCGGCGCGGGCGCCCATGCGGCCCATGAACGGCATGCCGAGGACGATCTCGGCGGCGCCGGTGACGCGGTGCGCGTAGGCGGCGAACGCCGCGGTGACGAGTTCGGCCCACGTCGTCCCGGTCGCCTCGGCGGCGGCCCTCACCGCCGTGTTGACGGCGTCCGGGGCGTCGGCGCGCTCGCGCAGGAACGTGTGCGCGGGCGGGCGGCGGACCGCCGAGAACGCGACCGGGTCCGCGGCCCGGCCGCGGTAGGCGGCCCAGAACGCGCGGTCGGCGGCGCGGTCGTCCGACTCCGCGTACGCGGCCTCGTCCTCCAGGAGGTCGGCGAGCGGGCGGAACGGCGACGGCCGCGCGTCCCCGCCCGCGACGGCGGCGGTGTAGAGGTCGGCGGCGCGCCGGGCGAGCAGGATGATCGAGTATCCGTCGATCAGCAGGTGGTGGTAGCGCTGGTACCACAGGTGCCGCTCCGGCCCGAGGACGAACAGCACCTGCCGCGCGAGGCCGTCGGCGGCCGGGTCGACCGGGCGGGCCAGGTCGGCGCGCATCCGGGCGTGCGCGGCGGCGGCCGGGTCGTCCTCGTCCCGCAGGTCGGTGATCTCGACCTCGGGGAGCCGCGCCGCTCCGGGGAGCTGGCGCGGCCCGTCCGGGGTGTCGGTGAGGCGGACGCCGACGGAGTCCGCCTCACCGAGCGCGGCGGCGACCGCCGCGCGGAACGCCCGATGGTCCAGCGGCCCCCGCACCTCGACGTACTGGGCGACGTTGTAGCCCGGGTGGGCGGGGTCGACGCGCTGCGCGAACCAGACCCCTTCCTGGGCGCCCGTCAGGACGAGGGGGGTGACGCCGGACATCATGGCCCTTCTGTGGTCTCTACCGCGACGGTCAGCCGAGACCCTGGAGGATCTTCTCGACCTGGGTCAGGACGGCGGTCAGCGTGGTGTAGCGGTCGGCGTAGCTGAAGTCGACGCCGTGTACCTGCTCGGCCTTGGCGGCCTTGAGGAGCTTCCACTGGCCGGTCGCGAGCATCTCCTCGGTCTGCTCCGTGAACTTGCCGCCGGAGTTCCCGATCAGGACGACGTCGGCGTCGCCCAGGACGGAGATCTTCTCCTGGGAGTACTCGTTCTCGTGGGTGTCGGTCTTGTCCGACTCCTTGGCGAAGCCGGCGCCGAGTCCGTTGAGGACCTGGCCGATCCACGAGGTGCGGGTCCCGATGTAGAACTTGCCCTCGCCGTAGGTGGAGACCGTGGTGAACTTCTTCTCAAGGGCCTCGGGGTACTTGCCCTTGACCTCGGCGAGCCTGGCCGCGTAGGCGTCCTTGAGCTTCTTGAGCTCGGCGTCCTTGCCGACCGCCTGGGCGATCTTCTCGGCGGAGCCGACCAGCTCGCTGGGCTTGGTGACCTCGAAGTAGAGGGTCGGGGCGATCGCGGTGAGCTTGTCGATGGGCCAGTCGAAGTCGGCGCCCTCGACGATGATCAGGTCGGGCTTGAGGCTCGCGACCTTCTCCAGGTTGACCTGGTCGCCCGCGCCGACCTCCGGGATCTCGGCGCCGACGGCCCGCTGCTCGGGGGTGAGCTCGAGCGGCTCCTCGATCTTGGTGGTGCCGACCGGGGTGATGCCGACGTCCAGCAGCGCGCCCGTGGCGTAGTTGATGCCGACGACCCGCTTCGGGTTCGCCGGGACGGTGACCTTCCCGTTGGTCGCCTCGACCACGCGGGACGTGGCGGGCGACGCGGAGTCGCCGGAGGAGTCGTCGGACGAGCCGCAGCCGGTGAGGGCGAGGGCGCCGGCGGCGACGGCCGCGATGAGCAGCCGTGATCTGCGCAGGACGTGGGTCATGGTTCTCCTGATGAAGCAAAAATGGGGGGTTCGTCCGCCCACCCCTAGCGGTGGTCCTGTCGTGGGATCGGTCAGCGGGCGAGCATCTCGGCCCACTCGGCGACGGTCGGCCGCTCGGCCAGGTCCGCCAGCTCGACCTCGGCGCCGTCGGCGCGCCAGCGCTCGACCAGGGTCATCAGCCGGATCGAGTCCAGGCCCTGGTCCATGAGCTGCACGTCCTCGGCGACCTCCTGCGGCGCGAGGCTCAGCACCTCCGCCACATCGGCGCGGATGCGTTCCGCGGTGAACGGCGTCCGCTCCATCGGGGTCACTCCTCTACAAGATCACTTTAGGTTAGGCTTGCCTAAGATCGCGGAACGGTCCATGATCCGTCAAGTCCGGCCCGTCGTGATCCACATCGCCTTGACGTGATCCGATCGCGACTGAAACATAGGCCAGGCTTACCTAACTTAGGTAGCCCTAACCCATCGGAATGGGGATCATGCGCGAAGGTGTGACGGTGGTGACCGGCGCCGCCGGCGGCATCGGCGCGGCGACCGTCACGGCACTGGCCGGCGACGGCCACGCCGTCGCCGCACTCGACTCCGCCGCCGACCGCCTCCGCGCCCTCGCGGACGACCTGGGCGAGCACGGCCGGAACGTGGCGACGTACGAGGCCGACGTGTGCGACACCGCCGCGATCGAGGCCGCGTTCGACGCGATCGAGGCGGACCAGGGGCCCGTCACCGGGCTGGTGAACGTGGCCGGCCTGCTGCGTCCCGGCACCGTCCTGGAGACCTCCGACGCCGACTGGGCCGCGACCTTCGCCGTGAACACCACCGGCGTCCTCGTCGCCTCCCGCGCCGCCGCGCGCCGGATGGCCGGGCGCGGCCGGGGGGCCGTCGTGACCGTCGGCTCCAACGCCGGCGGAATCCCCCGGGCCGGCATGGCCGCCTACGCCGCGTCGAAGGCCGCCGCCGCCCACCTCACCCGCTGCCTCGGCCTGGAGCTGGCGCCGCTCGGCGTCCGCTGCAACATCGTCTCCCCCGGCTCGACCGACACCCCGATGCTGCGCGCGCTCGGCGCGGGCGACGTCATCGCGGGCGACGCCGCGGCCTTCCGCACCGGCATCCCCCTCGGCCGGGTCGCCGAGCCCTCCGACATCGCCGACGCCGTGCTGTTCCTGCTGTCCGAGCGGGCCCGGCACATCACCATGCACGAGCTGTACGTCGACGGCGGCGCGACGCTGCGCGCCTGAACCCCCCGGAGCCACTCCCTTGACCATCCTGACGCAGAGCCATGCCGACCTGCTGGGCGGCTACCGGCCGGGCGACTCGTTCTTCTTCCGGTCCCCCGGCCACACCCTCCACGCGCAGGGCACGGCCGCGACCGTCCCGACCTGCAACACCGTCAACCCGGCGGAGACCCTCGGGCCCCGGGTCGCGCAGGCGCTCGCCGCGGCCGAGGCGGCCGGGCAGCCCCGGCCGATCGTGGTCGGCGCCCTCCCCTTCCACCCCGGCACCCCTGCGCGGCTGACCGTCCCGGCCACCGTCCGGTGGTCCGGCCCGACACCGGTCGGCGCGGCCCCCGCCGAGCCGCCGGTCGCCTTCGGCGCGCTCCGGCACACGCCCCCGCCGGCCGAGTACGAACGCGGCGTCGCGGCGGCCCTGCAACGGCTGCGGGAGGGGCCGCTGACGAAGGTCGTCCTCGCACGGGCGCTGACCCTGGAGGGCGTGACCAGGGCGGACGTCCCGGCGATGCTCCACCGCCTCGCCCACGGCAACCCGGACGGCTACGTCTTCGCGGTCGACCTGCCGCCCGGCGGGACGCTGCTCGGCGCCAGCCCGGAACTGCTCGTCCAGCGGGCCGGCGCGCTCGTCACCGCGAACCCGCTCGCGGGGTCGGCGCCCCGGCACCCCGACCCCGACACCGACGCGCGGACCGCCGAGGCGCTCCTGGGGTCGGAGAAGGACCTGCGGGAGCACGCCGCCGTCGCCGACGCGGTCGCCGACGGCCTCCGGCCGTTCTGCCAGGACCTCCAGGTGCCGGAGCGGCCGTCGCTGACGCGCACCCCGACCATGTGGCACCTGTCCACGCGGATCCAGGGCAGGCTCGTCGACCCCGAGGTCACCTCCCTCCAGCTCGCCGCCGCGCTGCACCCGACCCCCGCCGTCTGCGGGACGCCCCGCAGGCTCGCGCGGCAGGCCATCCAGGAGATCGAGCCGTTCGACCGGGGCTTCTACAGCGGCGCCGTCGGCTGGACCGACTCCTCCGGCGACGGCGAGTGGGCGATCGCGCTGCGCTGCGCCCACGTCACGCCCGACCAGATCCGCGTCTACGCGGGCGCCGGCGTCGTCACGGGCTCCGACCCCGCCGCCGAACTCGCGGAGACCTCCGCGAAGTTCCGCACGTTCCTGCACGCCCTCGGCATCGACCGGGAGCCGTGATGCTCGACCACTGCACCCCGTGGCCCGCCGAGTGCGCCGAGCGCTACCGCGCCGCCGGGCACTGGACCGGCGAGACGTTCGGCGCCCTGCTCGCCCGGCTCGCCGCCGAGCACGCCGGCCGCGTCGCCGTCGTCTCCGGCGGCGACCGCTGGACCTACCGGGACCTGGATGAACGCGCCTCCCGGCTCGCCGCCGGGCTGCACGCCCTGGGCGTCCGGCCGCGCGACCGGGTCATCGTCCAGCTGCCGAACACCGCCGTGTTCCTGGAGACCGCGTTCGCGCTGTTCCGCCTCGGCGCGATCCCGGTGTTCACGCTGCCGGCGCACCGGTCCAGCGAGATCGTCCACCTGGCGCGGCACTCCGAGGCCGTCGCCTACATCGTCGCCGCCTCGCACGACGGGTTCGACTACCGGACGCTGGCGCGCCGCGTCCGGGAGGAGGTCCCGGGCGTCCGGCACGTGCTCGTCGCCGACGGGGACGCGGCGGAGTTCACGCCGTTCGACTCGGTCCCGGTCCCGGTCGCGGGCACGCCGGAGTGGCCCGAGCCCGACGCGTCCGACGTCGCGCTGTTCCAGCTCTCCGGGGGCACCACCGGCACCCCGAAGATGATCCCCCGCACCCACGACGACTACCTCTACAGCATCCGCGCCAGCGCCGAGATCTGCGGGCTGACGCCCGAGACCGTCTTCCTGGCGGCCCTGCCCGTGGCGCACAACTTCCCGATGAGCTCCCCCGGCGTCTTCGGCGTCCTGCACGCGGGCGGGCGCGTCGTCATGGCGCCGCACCCCGCGCCCGGCACGGCGTTCCCGCTGATCGAGGCCGAGCGCGTCACGCTCACCGGGCTCGTCCCCCCGCTCGCGCTGCTGTGGATGGAGACGGCGCGGACCACCCGGCACGACCTGTCCAGCCTGGAGGTCCTCCAGGTCGGCGGCGCCCGCTTCAGCGACGAGGCGGCGGCGCGGGTGCGTCCCGTCCTGGGCTGTGACCTCCAGCAGGTGTACGGGATGGCCGAGGGGCTCGTCTGCTACACCCGCGCGGACGAGCCCGAGGAGTACCGCCTGACGACCCAGGGCCGTCCGATCTCCGCGGACGACGAGATCCGCGTCGTCGACCGCCACGGCGACGACGTACCGCCGGGAACGCCCGGCGAGCTGCTGACCCGCGGCCCCTACACGATCCGCGGCTACTACCGGGCCGACGAGCACAACGCCGCCGCGTTCACCCCCGACGGGTTCTACCGGACGGGCGACGTCGTCCGCCGCACCCCGTCCGGCCACCTCGTCGTCGAGGGCCGCGAGAAGGACCAGATCAACCGGGGCGGCGAGAAGGTCGCCGCCGAGGAGGTCGAGAACCATCTGCTCGCCCATCCGGCCGTCCGGGACGCCGCCGTCGTCGCCGTCCCCGACGCGTTCCTGGGCGAGCGCACCTGCGCGGTCGTCGTCCCCCGCGGCGACGCCCCCACGGCCGCCGAGCTGCGCGCGTTCCTGCGCGGCCGCGGCCTCGCCGGCTACAAGATCCCGGACCGGGTCGAGATCGTCGCGCGGTTCCCGGTCACCGGGGTCGGCAAGATCAGCAAGCGCGAGCTGCGCCGGGCCCTGGCCGCCGGCCTCGCCCCCACCGCCTAACCCCTACGGAGTCGTCATGGGCCTGCCCCGCATCACCCCCTACCCGATGCCGGACGCACTGCCGGCCAACCGGGTCTCCTGGACACCGGACCCGGCCCGCGCCGTCCTGCTCGTCCACGACATGCAGAACCACTTCGTGGACGCCTTCACTCGCGACGCCGAGCCGATCCCCCGGCTCATCGCCAACATCAACGAGCTGCGCGTCCGCTGCGCCGACCTCGGCGTCCCCGTCGTCTACACCGCCCAGCCCGGCGCGCAGCCCCTGGAGCAGCGCGGCCTCCTGCAGGACTTCTGGGGCGACGGCGTCCCCGGCGAGGCCCGCGCTTCACGGATCATCGACGAGCTCACCCCGGCGGGCTCCGACATCCTGCTCACCAAGTGGCGATACAGCGCCTTCCAGCGCACCACGCTGCGGAACACGCTCCTGCGCGGCGGCCGGGACCAGCTCATCATCACCGGCATCTACGCCCACATCGGCTGCCTGATGACGGCCTGCGACGCCTTCATGCGCGACATCGAGCCGTTCTTCGTCGCCGACGCCACCGCCGACTTCTCCGCCGAGCACCACGCGTCCGCCCTCACCTACGCGGCCGAACGCTGCGCGGTGACGCTCACCACCGGCACCGTCCTCTCGTCCCTGGCCGGCCCGGCCGCGGTGGCCACCGCCCGAGCCGGGACGGCCGACCGGCCCGCCGCCTTGACGTAGTAAGGCGGGGCCGTCCGGATGTGGACAAAAGGACCGGGCAACCGTGGAACATCCCGGCCCGTCCCCTTCACGTAGATCGTCTCGGACGGCTGGAAGGCAGAGCGATGAAGCTTCGGGGAGCGGCGACGGCCGTGATGGGGGCCGCGGTGGTGGCGAGCACCGCGCTGGCGGGAACGGCGGCCGCCGCGCCGCCGGCGCCGGCCGAATGGAGCGTCACCTCGCTGACACGCCTCACCGGGAACGAGTACCTGAGCGATCTCGCCGCCACCGGTTCGACGAGCGCCTGGGCCGTCGGGGGATCCTGGAGCGCCGAGAACCGCCCGCTGCTGTACCGCTGGAGCGGCTCCTGGCAGCAGGTGCCCGTACCCGCGCAGGTGGACACGGCCCTCGGCCACGTGGCCGCCTCGTCCGACACGAACGTCTGGGCGTTCGGCACGCGGGCGCAGGAGAACCCCGCCCTCAAGGCGTTCCGCTGGAACGGCACCGCGTGGCGCGCCTCGGTCGTCGAGAGCGGCGACGTATGGCTGCGTGACGCCGACGTCCTGTCGCCGTCGAACGTGTGGCTGGCCGTCAGCGGCGGCAGCGGCGCCGAGCCGCTGCGGCGCTGGGACGGCGGGACGTGGAGGCGTGTCGCCGCCCCCGCCGACAACGTGCACGCGATGCATTTCACCTCGGCCCGGAGCGGCTGGGCCGTCGGCGACGCCGGCGGGCTCCCCCGGATGCTGCGCTGGAACGGTTCGGCCTGGAAGTCCGTGGCGCTGCCCCGGATCCCCGTTCCCGAGGGCGCGACCGCCGCGCTCAGCGACGTCCTTGCCCTCTCGCCCACGAACGTGTGGGCGGTGGGCGCCACCACCCGGCTCGTCGGGGACGACGAGGAGTTCCGCCCGATCGTCCTGAACTGGAACGGTTCCGCGTGGCGCACCGTCACGACACCCGACTACCGCTTCGACCTGTCGAACCTCGCGCCCGACGGCGACGGCGGGTTCTGGGTGATGGGCGGGGTCGAGACCCTGGTCCACCACCGCGCGGGCACGTGGACCGCCGTCCCGCGCCCCACCCTCCCTGAGACGGACGGCGCCTTCGGCCGCATGGTGAACGTCCCCGGCACGAAGACCATGCTCGGCGTCGGCTGGGCGACCCCGTGGGGCGCCCCCGAGGACGACGGCTCGGACGGCGTCTTCTTCGCGGCCCGCTGACCACCGCCTCTCATCGCGGAACGCTCCCGGCGCCCCGTGCCCCCGGGGCCGGGGACACCCGTCCCTGATCGCCGGGAGCGTTCCGCAGGGGACCTTCGTCCGCCACTCCGGGGACGGACGACCGGCGCCCCGCCCCACCGCACGGTGATCAGCTGATCATGCGGCATCCGCCGCCCGTGTGAGGAGGCAACGATGAGTGCGAATCCGGCCCGCCGGAAGCTGGGGCTGTGGATGGCCTCGGCCCTCGTGGTGGGCAACATGATCGGGTCGGGGGTCTTCCTGCTGCCCAGCTCCCTTGCCGAGTACGGGCCGATCAGCCTGGTCGCGTGGGTGTTCACCGCGACCGGGGCGATCCTGCTGGCACTGGTGTTCGCGCGGCTCGCACGGGCCTACCCCCGCACCGGCGGCCCGTACGCGTACGCGCGGCGGGCGTTCGGCGACTTCGTCGGCTTCCAGACCGCCTGGGGCTACTGGATCGCGGTGTGGGCCGGCAACGCGGCCATCGCGGTCGCGTTCGTCGGATACCTCGCCCACTTCTGGCCCGGCCTGGGGAAGAACAACGTCCTCGCGGCGGTGGTCGGGCTGGCGGCGATCTGGCTGCTGACCGCAGTGAACGCCTACGGCGTCCGGCAGGGCGGCGCGGTGCAGGTCGTCACCACCGTCATCAAGCTCGTGCCGCTGCTCATGATCGCCGTCGGCGGGCTGTTCTTCATCAAGTCGGCCAACTTCGGCGAGTTCAACGCCTCCGGCGGCAGCGCCTTCTCGGCGGTCACCGCGGCGGCCGCGCTGACGCTGTGGTCGTTCATCGGCCTGGAGTCGGCGACCGTCCCCGCCGAGGACGTCGAGGACCCGGAGAAGACCATTCCCCGCGCCACCATCGCCGGGACCGCCGTCACCGCCCTGATCTACATCCTGTCGACGGTCGCGGTGCTGGGGCTCGTCCCGGCGGCCGCCCTGGCGACCTCCACCGCCCCGTTCGCGGACGCCGCGGACGCCGCGTTCGGCGGCTGGGCCGCCGACCTGGTCGCCGCCGGCGCCGCCATCAGCGCGTTCGGCGCGCTGAACGGCTGGATCCTGCTGCAGGGACAGGTGCCGCTGGCCGCCGCCCGCGACGGGCTGTTCCCCAAGGTGTTCGCGCGCACCGGGCGCGGCGGCACCCCCGTCGTCGGCCTCGTCATCTCCAGCGTGCTGGTCACCGGGCTGATGGTGATGAACTACAACGCCTCGCTGGTCGACCAGTTCACCTTCATCATCCTGCTGGCGACCCTCACCACCGTCATCCCCTACGCCTACGCCGCCATCGCCGAGCTCGTGCTGCTGGCCACCGACCGGGCCGCGTTCTCCGGCGGGCGCCTCGCCCGCGACGCCGTCATCGCGCTGCTCGCGTTCGGCTACTCCGTCTGGGCGATCGCCGGGGCCGGCTACGAGGTCGTCTTCAAGGGCACCCTGCTCATCTTCGCCGGGATGCCGGTCTACGCCTGGCTCAAGTACCGGGCCGAGAACGCCCCCGTCCGGGCACTGCCCTCCAGCGCACCCGAACCGCCCGCCAAGGCCGCCTGAAAAGAAGGGATCCCCCCGTGTTCACCGTCACCTCCGAGGCCGGGCGGCTGCGGCAGGTCCTGCTGCACCGCCCCGACCTCGAACTCCTCCGCCTCACCCCCGCCAACAAGGACGAGCTGCTCTTCGACGAGGTCCTGTGGGCCAAGCGCGCCCGCCAGGAGCACGACGTCTTCGCCGACACCCTCCGCGAGCGCGGCATCCGGGTCCACTACCTCGCCGACCTCCTGGCCGAGACCGTCAAGATCGACGACGCGCGGGCGTGGGTCCTGGACCGCACCGCCTCCGAGACCGCCCTCGGCCCGACGCTCGCGGACCCCGTCCGGTCCGTCCTGGACGACATGGACCCGCACACCCTCGCCCGGCACCTCATCGGCGGCCTCACCAAGGACGACCTCGGCCTCGCCGTGCACAGTCTGCTGCTGGCCTCCCTGGACGGCGGAGACTTCGTCCTCCCGCCGCTGCCCAACCACCTCTTCACCCGCGACCCGTCGGCGTGGATCGGCGGCGGCGTCACCCTCCATCCGATGGCCAAGCCCGCGCGGCGCCGCGAGACCGCCCACCTCGCGGCCGTCTACCGGTTCCATCCGATGTTCGCCGACCAGGACTTCCCGGTCTGGTACCCGGGCGACGACCACGCGCTGCCCACGATCGAGGGCGGTGACGTCCACGTCGCCGGTGGCGGGCTCGTCCTGATCGGCATGAGCGAGCGCACCACCCCGCAGGCCGTCGAGCTGCTCGCGCAGCGGCTGTTCGGGGCGGGCGCCGCCCACCACGTCATCGCCGCGCAGCTCCCCCGCAGCCGCGCGTTCATGCACCTCGACACGGTCATGACGATGGTCGACCGGGACACCTTCACCGTCTACCCCGAGCTGCCCCCGCTGCGGTCCCACACCCTGTCGCCCGGCCGCGACGGGACGGTCGTCGTCCACGAGAACGAGGCGCTGTTCCCCGCGATCGCCCGCGCGCTCGGCCTGCCGCGCGTGCGCGTGCTCACGGCCGAGCAGGACGTGCGCGCCGCCGAGCGCGAGCAGTGGGACGACGGCAACAACGTCCTGGCGGTCGAGCCCGGTGTCGTCGTCGCCTACGAGCGCAACGTCACGACCAACACCATGCTGCGCCACAACGGCATCGAGGTCATCACCATCCCGGGCGGCGAGCTCGGCAGGGGGCGCGGCGGCCCCCGCTGCATGAGCTGCCCCCTCGAGCGCGACCCCGTCGGAGAGGAGACGATTCCCTGAGAAACGACCGCGCACATGGACGGGCCGGGCGTCCCCTGGACGCCCGGCCCGTTCGTGCCGGTCAGACCGTCGCCGTCACGCCATGTCGCGCGGCACGAGGGCCACGGTGCACGGCGCGTGCTGGAGCAGGGCGCCGCTGGTGGCGCCCAGCGTCAGCGGCTGGACGAGGCCCGTGCCGCGGGTGCCGACCACGACGAGCGCGGCCTCGTCGGCCGCCTCGAAGAGGGCCTCGCGCGGCGAGCGCATCACCAGCGACGTCCGCGCCTCGACAGTGGGGTACTTGACGAGCCAGGGCGCGACCGCCTTCTCCAGGACGGCTCCGCACACGTGGCGCAGCTTGTCCTCGTCGTCGAAGAGCGAGAGGTCGCCGTCGGGCGCCGCTCCCGGCTCCCAGCAGCCGTAGACCGCCCGCAGCGGCCAGCCGCGCAACGCCGCCTCCTCGAACGCGAACGCCAGCGCGGCGTTCGCTCCGGCCGAGCCGTCGACCCCCACCACGATGAGGTCGCGGCGCGCCGAAGCCGGCCGGACGACGACCACCGGACGGTGCGCGTGCGCCGGGAGCTGCAGCACGGTCGACCCGACGGGGACCTGGTCGGGTTCGTGGGAACCCACCACGATGGGCTCGGCGCCCCCTTCCCTCTGGAGCAGGGCCGCGAACGCACCGCCCTCCATCAGCGCCTTGCGGACCTCCAGGCCCGGCGCCGCCTCGCGGGCGAGGGCCACCCCGTTGTCGAGCAGGTGGCCGGCCATCCGCTTGACGATCGCCACGCCCTCGACGTCGAGGTAGTCGCTCGGGTAGGGCCAGCGCCAGGCGTGGCAGACGGTCAGCGGCAACCGCCGCATCCGGGCCTCGGTCACCGCCCAGCGCACCGCCCGTGCGCTCTCCTCGGTGCCGTCGTATCCGACGAGCACGTGGGAATCGCCGGTCATGTCATCCACCTCGTTCCGTACCGCTCACTTCTGGTGCGGCCGCCGTCGCGCGGCCCGGGCAGGTCGATGATCGAGTTGTGATCAGGTCACCCCTCCCATGGGTGGTTTCCCGTTCACCACCAGCCTGAACGGACGGCGCCCGAGAGGTAAGAGCCGAAGGTCCCGCGACGGCGTCCGGCCCGCCGCGCCGGGTCCTCAGGAGTCGTTCAGGGGAACGCTCCAGAGCAGGACGGTGCCGCCCTCGGCACCCGGCCGCACCTCGAACGCGCCGCCCAGGGAGGCGGCCCGGTCCTGCATGTTGCGCAGGCCGCTGCGCCTGCCTCCGTCGGAGACGCCGACGCCGTCGTCCTCGACCCGCAGCGTCAGGTCGTCGGCCACCTGCGCCACCACCCGGACCTCGTTGGCGTGGGCGTGCCGGGCCACGTTGGACAGGGCCTCCTGCAGCACCGCGAGCAGGTGCTCCGCCGTCCGGTCGTCCACGGCCGTGTCGAGCAGGCCGTCCAGCCGGACCGAGGGGGCGAATCCGAGGCTCTCGGCGGACGCGTCCACGAGCGCGTGCAGCCGGCTGCGCAGCGACTCGTCCTCGTCCGTCGCCTGGAGCTCGAAGATCGACGAGCGGATCCGCCGGATGGTGTCGTCGAGGTCGTCCACCGCCCGCTGCATCCGGGACGCCACCTCGGGCTTCTGCGCCATCTTGATCCCGCTCATCAGCGTCATGGCGGTGGCGAACAGCCGCTGGATCACCGTGTCGTGCAGGTCCTTGGCGATCCGGTCGCGGTCCTCCAGCAGCGCCAGCCGCTCGCCGTCGCGGCGCCGCTCCCCCAGTTCCAGGGCCACCGCCGCCTGCGCGGCGAAGGGCTCCAGCAGCCGCTGCACCCCCGCCGTGAACACCGATCCGCCCGGCGCGTTCATCACGGAGATCACGCCCCGCGCGGACGCGCCGAGACCGAGCGGCACCGCCAGCAGCGGCCCGACGGCCGCCTGGTCCGGCGCACCGGCCTGCCGGGCGTCGGCCAGCCGCAGCGCCGCGCCCTCCCGGTAGACCCGCCCGGCGACCGAACGGTCGATCGGGACGCTCATCCCGCGCAGCCGCTCGGCGTCCATGCCGTCGGCGGCCTCCACCAGCAGGCACTCGCTCGTCTCGTCGACGAGCGCGACCGTCGCCAGATCCGCGCCGACGATCTCGCGGGCGCGCGCGGCGACGAGCGCGGTCACCTCCGCGAGGCCGGCCCCCGACAGGAGCGCGGTGGAGATCTCCGCCGACGCCTCCAGCCACCACTCCCGCCGCCGCGCCTCCTCGTACAGACGGGCGTTCTCGATCGCGACGCCCGCCGCCGTGGCCAGCGCGGTCACGACGACCTCGTCCTCCTCGTCGAAGTCCCCGCCGGCCTTCTCGGTCAGGTACAGGTTTCCGAACACCTCGTCGCGCACCCGGATCGGCACACCGAGGAACGTGCTCATCGGCGGATGGTTCCGCGGGAAGCCGTGCGACTCGGAGTGCTCGGCCAGATCGGGCAGCCGCAGCGGGCGCGGCTCCTTGATCAGCAGGCCGAGGATCCCGTGCCCGTGCGGCCAGCCGCCGATCGCCTCGATCTCCCGCTCACCGACCCCGACGGTGATGAACTCGACCAGGCGTTCGCGGTCCTCGTCGATGACGCCCAGCGCGCCGTACCGCGCGTCGACCAGCGTCGTGGCGGCCTCGGTGATGCGCCGCAGCACCTGACCGATCTCCAGCTCGCCGCCGATCGAGACCACGGCCTCCAGCAGGGCGTGCACCCGGTCGCGCGTCGCCCGCGCCGTCTCCAGCCGCGCCTGCAGCTCGGTGAGCAGATCGTCCAGCTGCAATTGGGGGAGCAGTGGTGTCGTACGTTCCTCGCCGGTTCCCGCCGCGTGCGCCATGCCCGCAAGTATGTCGATCAACGGACGGGATGTCAGCTTCGGGACCTTGGTCCCGAAGCATCAGTGCCGCCGGACTCTCCCGGCCGCCCTCCGCAGCTCGCCGCCGATCCCCGCCGCCCATGCCCGCACCTGCTCACGGTCACGGTAGTCCCCGCTCGACTTCTTCGCGACCGCGGAGGCGAGGAACCCCTCGGCGTCGGGCGCCAGGCGTCCGCCGAAGGTGGCGTGGCCCCTGGCGCCGGCCTTGCGGGCGGCCTTCGCCACTCCCCGCACCGGCTCCAGGTCCCCTTCCCCGGCCGTGGCGTCGAGCGGGCCGCTGCTGAACAACCACAGCGGCCGGGACGCCAGCCCGCCGGCGAACCGCCGGACGAAGCGGCGCGCGTCGCGGTGCCAGCGGGCGGCGTAGAGGGCGCCGCCGAGGACGACGGCGTCGTACCCGTCCAGCGCCATGACGGAGCCGGCGGGACGGACGTCGGGATCCAGTCCCGACTCGATCAGCGCGGCACCGATCCACTCGGCGATCTCGGCGGTCCCGCCGCGCTCGGAGCCGTAGGCCACCAGTACCCGGATCATCATGACCCCCTCCTCATCGGTGGCTCGCACCTTCAGCTTCCCCCCGCGCCGCCGCGCGGGCCAGAGGCCGCGGGTCCACCGGATCGGGGACCTTCGGCCCGCGTCGCGACGTGCGAAGGCGCCGAACCGGGAAACGGTTCGGCGCCTTCGCATCGAGGGGCCGCCCGGAGCGGGATCAGCCCTCGGGGTCGCGTCGCGGCACCACCACGACGGGGCAGTGCGCGTGATGCAGGACCGCGTGGTCGACGCGCCCCAGCGCCATACCGCCCGGACCGCGGCCGTGGTGGGCGCCCACCACCACGAGCGCGGCGTCCTCGGAGGCGTCCACCAGGGCCTGCGCCGGAGGGCGGTCGGAGATGTCGCGCACCACCGGGACCTCGGGGAAGCGCTCCCCGAACCCCGCCAGGGCCTCCGACAGCTCCGCGTCCTCCGCCATCCGGCGGCGGGGAGCGCCGAACTCCGCCCCCACCGCGTGCAATGCGACGATCCCGGCCCCCCGCGTCGCCGCCTCGGTGAAGGCCCACTCGAGGACCGCGTTCTCGTCGTGCCGGCCCTCGATCCCGACCACGATCCTCGCGGGCGCGTCGGTGGGGTACTGCGCGGTATGGGAGACGACCAGCACCGGGCACCGCGCGTGCGCCGCCGTGTACGCGCCGACGGACCCCAGCAGCAGCCCGGCGAACCCGCCGAGCCCCCGCGACCCCACGGCCACCAGCGAGGCCCGCCCGCCCTCCTCCTCCAGCGCGTGCCGCGCGTCGGCCGGCACCAGGCGCGTCGTGACGTCCAGGCCCGGGTGGATCTTCAGCACGTACTCGCGCGCCTCGGCGAGCAGGTCCTCGCGTTCGGCGGTCAGCCGGCGGAGCGCGTCCTCCGGAATGCTCCCGTCGGGCAGCAGCGCCCGGGAGCCGTGCACGAGCAGCAGCGGGAGACGGTGCCGGGCGGCGTGTTCGGCCGCCCAGTCCAGGGCCCGCCAGGCGTGCGCGGAGCCATCGATTCCGACGACGATCGGTGCTCGCATGGATCTTCCCTCCTGCGCCCTCTCGGGCTCTCTCTCCTCCGACGCCGGCGCGGTGACCCGGTCAGGCACCGCCGTCGGCACCCGCGTGGGCGACCGCCACGGCGCAGGGGGCGTGGTGCAGCAGCGCGTGGCTCACCGACCCGAGGAGCAGGCCGCGGAAGCCACCGAGCCCGCGCGTCCCGACCACCAGGAGCCCCGCGCCCTCCGCCGCGTCCAGCAGGACCTCCCGCGGCGCACCCGTCACCACGTCGGTCCGCACCGGCACACCGGGGTACCGCTCCTCCAGCGGGGCGACGAGCGCGGCGAGCCGCTCCCCCGCCAGCCCGCGCAGGCCCTCGATGTCGACCAGCGGCAGCGTCCCCGCCTCGGCGTACGCAGGCCAGGCCAGCACCGCCCGCACCGCCGCCCGGTGCAGATGCGCCTCGGCGAACGCCAGTTCCAGCGCCGCCAGCGACGCAGGCGAGCCGTCGACGCCCACCACGACTGCGCCGAAGCCGTCCCGCCCGGCCCCGGTCTCCTCCCGCGTGGCGACGATGGGGCAGGGCGCGTGCGCCGCGAGCGCCGCCGTCGTGGAGCCCAGGACGAGGTCCGCGAACCCGCCGTGCCCACGCGAGCCCACCACCACGAGCTCCGCGTCCTCGGCCGCCTCCATCAGCACGGACGCCGCGGCACCCCGCCCGAGCACCGCCTGCACCTCGTCCGCCTCCTTGCGGGCGAGCTCGGCTCCCGCGTTCAGCACGTCCTGCGCCATTCCGTGCAGGTCCGCGACGGGCACCGCCATCGGGGCGCCCGCGAGGTAGACCTCCCAGGCGTGGCAGACGGTCAGGGGAACCACCCGCAGCCGCGCCTCCGCGGCGGCCCACCGCACCGCGGTCTCGCTCTGCGCGGAACCGTCATAACCCACCACGATGCCGCGGCTCTTCCGTCGATCGTCCATTTCGGCTCCCGCCGTCCGCGAGCGCCCTGCAGCAGGCGCGGTCCTCTCGTTCACACCTCCAGCCAACTGTGCGGCGGCGCCGTACCGTAGGGCTTTTGGTCCCGGCATGCCGGGACCAAAAGGGGCTCAGGTCCAACGGCCCACAGGCCGGGACGAAGGTCTCTGTGGCGGGTGCGGCCATCGGCGCCAGTGTGGTGACGCACCCGAAACCGGAGCGACGCCCCGGCACCCCGCCGGCGGCCCACCGCCCCACTCCCGTCCAGGAGCACTCATGCGACACGAGGCCAGAGTCACCGTGGAGCCCACGGTGGAAGCCCTCACCCAGCCGATGACCTTCACGCTGTCGGGTGACGTCACGACCGCGGAAGTGCAGCGGGCCCGCGAGGTGTTCACGCGGGTGCTCGCCCACTCCCACGAGCCGGTCCTGCTCGTCCGGACCGCGCTCGGGGTCGCGCCCTCCCACAAGCCCGACGGGCAGGCGGAGGTGTCGGTGCACGCCGACGTCAACGGCCGGCCGCTGCACGCGCACGCCATGGCCCCCACCCTCCACGAGGCGATCGCCATCGCGGCCGACCGGCTGGCCGCCCGGCTGGCGCGCACGGCGCGCGACTGGGAGTCGCGCCGCGGAGGACACCCGCATGGAGCCCACCCCGCCTGACGCGGACGCACCGCTCCAGCGTGATCACACCGGCTCGCCGCGACCGGCCCACAGCCATCCGGACGCGACGAGCCGACGTGTTCCAGCCGGCGGGACTCACGAGCCGAGCCGCTCGGGCGCGTCTCGGCCCCGGTCGAGTTCGGGCCGGTTGATCTCCGCCCACACCGCGTCGAGGGAGAGCCCGAGGACGTCGGCGATCGCCGCGATGGTCGGGAAGGCGGGGGTCGCCACCCGGCCCGTCTCGATCTTCCGGAGCGTCTCCGGCGAGACGCGCGCGTCCAGCGCGACCTCGAGCATCGAGCGCTCTCCCCTGGCGAGGCGCAGCAGGGCGCCGAGGCGCTGCCCGCGCTCGACCTCCGCGACGGTGAGCGGCAACCTGACCATGCCCCGATTCTAATACCGGCATAATATGGCCGGGATAGTTATTGGACGCAGGAGAGGGAACCGCGTGATCGAGATCCTGGACGCCGCCGGACTGGCGCGGGCGCGAGAGACGGGCGCCCTCGTCGCCGACATCCTGCACACGCTGAAGGGCCGTACCACGGTCGGCACGAACCTGCTGGACATCGACCGGTGGACCGCGTCCATGATCGTGGAGGCCGGCGCGGAGTCCTGCTACGTCGACTACGAGCCGTCCTTCGGCCGCGGGCCCTTCGGGCACTACATCTGCACGGCCGTCAACGACGCCGTGCTGCACGGACGGCCGCACGACCGCACGCTCGCCGACGGCGACCTGCTGACCCTCGACCTCGCCGTCTCCAAGGGCGGTGTCGCCGCGGACTCCGCCATCAGCTTCATCGTGGGCGACGCGAAGCCCCCGGAGAGCATCGCGTTGATCAGGGCGACGGAGCGCGCCCTGAGCGCGGGGATCGCCGCGGCCGGGCCCGGCGCCCGCGTCGGCGACATCTCCCACGCCATCGGCTCCGTCCTCCACGAGGAGGGGTATCCGATCAACACCGAGTTCGGCGGCCACGGCATCGGATCGACGATGCACCAGGATCCGCACGTCCCGAACACCGGGCGCCCGCGGCGCGGGTACAAGCTTCGTCCCGGGCTGCTGCTCGCGCTGGAGCCGTGGGTCATGGCCGACACCGCCCGGCTCGTCACCGACGCCGACGGGTGGACGCTCCGGAGCGCTACGGGCTGCCGGACGGCCCACAGCGAGCACACGATCGCGATCACCGACGACGGGGCCGAGATCCTCACCCTGCCGTCGCGGCCGAGTCAGCGGTAGACGACGCCGAAGGTACGGCCGTCACGCGACTCGTACACCGTGCCGTCCTCCCCCGCCGCCAGCAGCCTCCGGCGGTCGACGGCGGTGAAGGCGATCACCCGCCCGCCCGGCACGGCGCCGGCGCTCCGCCACGAGCGGCCCTCACCGACCCGCACCCTCCCGCCAGGTGCGACGCCGATCAGGACGCCCCCGTCGAGCGCGTCCACATGGGTCAGCTCCGGCGCTCCCCGAACCGGCGTGAACGCGGCGCCGGAGTCGTCGCTCACCTGAAGCCCGTCAGGCGTGGTCGCGTACACCCGGGCCGGCCGGTCCCGGTGTGCCGCCAGGTCGTACACGCCCAGGACCGCCCCGATGGTCCACGTGCGGCCGCCGTCCCTGCTGTGCCGGACGGCCCCCGTCTGGCTGTCGTACGCGTACAGGACGGGACCGGCCTGCTGGAGGGAGTGGAAGTCGGCCTTGCCCTTCTCGGAGATCGTCGTCCAGGTGGCGCCGGCGTCCGGGGAACGGATCAGCCCAAGGTGATGCGGAGCGCCCTCGGCGATGTCGGCGGGCGCCGGATGGCCGCTGGCCAGGAAGGTCCGCGGCCCCACGACGGCGAAGCCCATCATGTCCGGCTTATGCCCCGCGACCCGGCTCGCGCCCCCCTTACCGTCGATCTTGAACAGCCCGGTATGGGCGGCGAAGTAGGCCGCCCCATCGGCCGGATCGACACCGAGGGCGTGAACATGCCCCGGATCGATCTCGCCATCGGAGGGCGCAACGGACGGACTGGCGGAAGGCGTCGCGGACGGCGCCGCAGAACGTGTGCCGGACGGCTCAGCCGACCCCCCGTCGCCCGCGTCGTCGCCGCACCCCGCGACCACGACGGACATGACCATCACGAGACCGGCGCGCAGAAAACGCCGAGGACGAGCGCTCACCGGACACCTCCCCGATCCGCCCTGGTGGCCGAGCCGGGGTCATCATCCCCTGGTCGAACGCATACATGCGGAGATCACCTCAGCCCCCGGCGGCAACGTCGCTCCTCAAGAGAGCCGTGCGGCCGGAAGAACACTGAGACCCTCCGGCAGAACGCGGGAGGGTCTATGGGATCGGGGTGGGCGATACTGGGTTCGAACCAGTGACCTCTTCGGTGTGAACGAAGCGCTCTCCCACTGAGCTAATCGCCCCGGGCGTCGGGTGTGGCCCTCCGGGGGCGTTCCGACGTCGGAAACTCTAGCGCATCCCGGTGGGTCTTCGCGCAACCGCGGGCGAAGGGGGCGCCCGCGGACGACGAGCGGTCAGTCCCAGAACTTCGGGTCTTCGATGTTCCAGGGCAGGGTGTAGTCGTAGACCACCAGGTAGGCCACGACGGCGGCGCCGCCGAGGATGCCGCAGGTGATGCCGACGATGAGGTTGCGGCGTTTCTTGCGGGGGTCCAGGGCCTTCTCCTTGGCGCGCTCGGCGGCGGCCTTGGCGCGGTGGAGGGCGCGCTGGGCCCAGGCGAACTCGGTGGCGAGGATCGCCAGGCCGAGGACGATGCCGACGATGCCGGGGCCGGGCGTGACCATCATGACGAGGCCGCCGGCGAGGACGGTCATGCCGACCGTGAAGACGCCGATCTGCCACGCGGTGTTGAGGAGGGTATGCCTCCGGATCATTTCGCGGAAGCGCTGCAGCGGTCCCGGCTCCTTCGCCGGGGGCAGCTTCGGTTCGGGTTTCGTCACCACAATTTGTCACCTTAAGGCAGACGTCGGTTCGCCGCGGTCGCCCACGACCACACGGTACCCCGGCCCCGCGGGACGTACCGGAGTGCACGACGCTGGGGGCGCATGCCGGAAAGATCCGTCTTTGCCCAGGTCAGGAGGGGATTTTTAGGAAGTGAGATGGGTCACAGGAGGCGGTCACGATGGAATGTTCAACGGAGTTCCGGCAGTTAGGCGTCATAGATCGCGGGGACATCCGTGTGGAGGGATCCCGCACAGCAACGGAGCACCCGCGCGCAGCGGCACCGACGTATGAAGGAATGGCCATGAACAGCAGCACCACGATCTCAGCAGAGCTGGGCCTTCGTCTCGTCGTCCCGGACCGCACCACCGTGCCCCTGCTCGCCGGGCTGCAGTACGCCGCGGACGACCCCTATGCCATCAGGATGGCCTTCTACGTCGGCGACGACGAACCCGTCGAGTGGATCTTCGCGCGGGAGCTGCTGACCGTCGGCATCGTGCGCAAGGTCGGGGACGGGGACGTCGAGGTCTGGCCGGGCACCGACGACGGATCGCTGAACATCGCGCTGTCGTCGCCTTTCGGCAACGCCCTGTTCGAGGTCCCGCTGGCGCCGCTTGCCGATTTCCTGCACCGGACGTACCAGGCCGTCCCGGCGGGGCGGGAGCCCGAGTTCATCGACATCGACACCGAGCTGGCCACCCTGCTCTGGTCGTCCTGAGCGCCGGCCCGCCTTGGATCCCCGAAGATCGGGCAGGATCGGGTCATGGGCGAGGAAACACTCGGGATCGACATCGGCGGCTCGGGGATCAAGGGTGCTCCGGTCGACACCGCGGAGGGCGCGCTGACGCGGGAGCGGTTCCGGCTCCCGACGCCGAAGCCGGCGACCCCGCGCGCGGTCGCGAAGGTGCTCGGCGACGTCGTGGAGCACTTCGGCTGGACGGGCCCCGTCGGGGTGACGTTTCCCGGTGTGGTGGTCGGCGGGGTGACGATGTCGGCGGCCAACGTCGACCGGAAGTGGATCGGGCTCGACGCGGCGGCGCTGTTCCGGGAGGCGACCGGGCGCCCCGTGACGCTGCTGAACGACGCCGACGCGGCCGGTCTCGCGGAGATGCGGCTCGGCGCGGGACGCGGGAAGGGCGGCACGGTGGTCGTGCTGACCCTCGGGACGGGCATCGGCAGCGCCCTGTTCACCGACGGTGTGATCGTCCCGAACACCGAGTTCGGGCATCTGGAGATCGACGGCCATGACGCGGAGACGCGGGCGGCCGCGCGGATCCGCGAAGAGGAGAAGCTCGGCTGGGACGAGTGGGCGGAGCGGCTCGGCCGGTACCTGTCGCGGCTGGAGGCGCTGATCTGCCCCTCGCTGATCATCCTGGGCGGCGGGGTGAGCAAGCGGGCCGACCGGTTCGTCCCGCTGATCACGGGGGTGCGGGCGCCGATCGTCCCGGCGACGCTCGTCAACAACGCGGGAATCGTGGGCGCGGCGATGGCGGCGGCCGCCGCCGCGCATCCCCGGGAGGCCGCCGAGGTCCGCCCCTCCTAGATCGTTGATGGGGGTTTGCTGAACCGGCCGCGGGCATGGCGAAGGGCGCCCATGATCAGTGTGTGAAGACAAACCTGGACGCCCTTCTGACCGC
>NZ_JOFJ01000026.1 GCF_000718255.1 Spirillospora albida | reverse complement strand
CCCTGCCGGCCACGGGGCGACCCGGCCCCAAAAGACCGGATCGATAAAGGCACTGGCTTTTAACACGCTGTTGAGTTCTCAAGAAACGGACACCCACCGTGCTCGACCCGCATCCGCGAGTCTCGCCCCGGGGCGATTCATTTACTTTATCGGTTCCGCCTGGATTGTCAATTCCGGGCTTCCGATCCGCTGTTCGGTTCCGCTTGCGCGATTCCTTTCCGGCGGTGGAGCTATTTCATCAGATCCGGCTCGAATGTCAAATTCGAGCTTTTCCCGACTCCGTCCACAGCACAACGCGCACGACAAAGGTCGTGTCTTGTTGATGATGGAGGTTCCCATCGGCCGGCCGCCGCTCGTGGGGCGTCCTGCATCCGGATGGGACGAAGAGATACTGTACCCACTCCCCTGACCGTCGTCAAACCCGGACTCCGCCCGTGCCCGCGCCCGCACCCCACCGGACCCGCCGCTCCCGCCGCGTCCTGCCGAAACGAGGCACCCACCTCTTACCCGATCTTGCCGGACCAGGCATGCTGGAGACGTTCCAGGGCATGACGCTGCCCACGGCATGGAGGTGTTCTCATGAGCTACTACCCGCCCCCGCAGCATGGCGGCCCCGGCGGTTACCCCAGCGCGCCGCCACCGCCCAACAATCTCGTATGGGCGATCCTGACGACGCTGTTCTGCTGCCTGCCGGCCGGTGTGGTCTCGATCGTGTTCGCCGCGCAGGTCAACTCCAAGTGGCAGTCGGGTGACCACGCGGGTGCCATCAGCGCGTCCAAGAACGCCAAGACGTGGGCGATCGTGTCGGCGGTCGTCGGCCTGCTGGGCATCGGCGTCTACGTCGTGATCGCGGTGGTGGCCGCGAGCAGCGGCAACAGCTGAGCCGTGGGAGCGGGTCGCCGCCGATGAGGGGGGAGCGCGGGTCCGCCGCACCACCGTCCGGTCGGCCTTTCGACGCGCCCCGCGGCCGATTCCCGGCTGCGGCGGCGCGCCGCCTGCTGGCGCCGGCGGCCGTACTCGTCCTGGCCGCCTCCGCCGTCGCGTACGTCGCGGCCGTCGATCCCAACGACGACGGCCACTATCCGACGTGCCCGTTCCTCTCCCTCACCGGTTACCAATGCCCCGGATGCGGTTCGCTCCGGACCGTCCACGCGCTCGCGCACGGAGAGCTGCGCACGGCGGCGGGGCTGAACCCGCTCGCCGTGGCGATGGTGCCGGTCCTCGTCTTCTTCTGGCTCCGCTGGACGGCCGCCCGCGCGGCGGACCGCCCCGCCAGGACCAGGGCGGGCGATCCACGGCTGATCTGGGCGCTCCTCGCCGTCGTGCTGCTCTTCTGGCTGGTGCGCAACCTGCCCTTCGGCACGTTCCTCGCTGCCTGACGAGGCGCGCGGCCGTCCGCGCCGCCCCATCCGGGCGGTCGCCATACGCGAACCAGCTCGCCTGCCCTGCGCGCCCCTCAGGTGACGGGCACGATTCGGGCCTCGGCGAGGTGGCCGTCGCGGACGTCCAAAAGGCCCAGGGTGCCGTGCGGCTGGCTGCGGCGGTCGGTCGGGGAACCCGGATTGAAGATGCGGACACCGTCGCCGGTCTCGTCCAGAGGAATGTGGGAATGGCCGAAGACGACGAGGTCGGCGGAGGGGAACCAGCGGCGCAGGCGGCGGGTGCGGCCCTGAGCCTGGCCGCTGTCGTGGACCATGGCGACGGAGAGGCCCCCGAGGTCGAGCCGGATCCGTTCAGGAGCACCCCAGGCGGCCACATCCGGTTCGTCGTTGTTGCCCAGCACAGCGTGCACCGGTGCGTATTCAGCCAGTTCATCCAGGACGGACGCCACGCATACGTCCCCGGCGTGGAGGATCACGTCGGCGGTCCGCAGATGCTCGGCGACCCGAGACGGGCACCTCTTCCACCGGCGCGGCGCGTGCGTGTCGGACACCACCACCACTCTCATCCCCCGTTCGTGCCCTGACGCGGCCGCATCCAACGCACCACACCGCGAACACGAACCTCACGGGCGCCCCGACCGTCGACGACCCGGACCGTCGCGATCGCGAGCGAAGCCGGATCCGAGCGAAGCAAGGATCCGATCGCGCAGCGAGCCTCCAGGAGCGTCGGAGCGATGCAGCGATCGCACCGCGGCACCCGTGGAAGGAAGGCGCTCCAGCGCCTGACGCCGAGGGCGACGCAATCAACGCAGCGGCACGCGCCAGACCAGTATCGTGCCGCCGCCTTCGCGGGGGCGGGTGCTGAAGGTGCCGCCGCGGCTCTCGGCGCGTTCGCGGAGGTTGCGGAGGCCGCTGCGGCGGCCGCCTTCGGGGATGCCGACGCCGTCGTCCTCGACGCGGAGGGTGAGGTCGTCGCCGACGGTGATGACGACGGTGGTCTCGGTGGCGCGGGCGTGGCGGGCGACGTTGGAGAGGGCTTCCTGGAGGACGGCGAGGAGCTGTTCGCCGCCGGCGTCGTCGACCTCGGTGTCGAGGAGGCCGTCGAGGCGGACGGAGGGGGCGAAGCCGAGGTTCTCGGCGGCGGCGTCGGCGATGGCGTGGACGCGGCTGCGGAGGGACTCGTCGTCGGGGGCGGTCTGGAGGGCGAAGATGGAGGAGCGGATCTGGCGGATGGTGTCGTCGAGGTCGTCGACGGCGCGCTGGACGCGGACGGCGACGTCCCGCTTTTCGGTGATCTTGACGGCGCTCATCAGCGTCATGGCGGTGGCGAAGAGGCGCTGGATGACGGTGTCGTGGAGGTCCTTGGCGATGCGGTCGCGGTCTTCGAGGACGGCGAGGCGCTCGACGTCGCGGCGCCGGTCGGCGAGTTCGAGGGCGACGGCGGCCTGGCCGGCGAACGCCTCGAGGACGCGCTGGGCGACATCGGAGAAGGCGGCGCCGCCGGGCGGGTTGGCGACGGCGATGACGCCGCGGGCGGACGCGCCGACGCCGAGGGGGACGACGAGGAGGGGACCGATCCGCAGTTCCATGGGCACGCCCGCCTCGCGGGCGGCCTCGGCGCCGTCGGGGACGCGGAACGCGACGCCGTCGTTGTAGGCCTTCCCGGCGATGGAGTGGCCGACGGGGAGCCGGATGCCGGTCAGGAGGTCGGCGTCCTCGCCGTCGGCGGCCTCGACGACGAACCCCTCGCGGTCGTCGTCGGCGAGGGCGACGGCGGCGAAGGCGGCGCCGGCGATCTCGTGGGCGCGGCGGGCGACGAGGGTGGTGACGTCGTGGAGGGCGACGCCGGAGAGCAGGGCGGTGGAGATCTCCGCGGACGCCTCGAGCCAGCGTTCGCGGCGGCGGGCCTCCTCGTAGAGGCGGGCGTTCTCGATGGCGACGCCGGCGGCGGTGGCGAGCGCGGTGACGACGGCCTCGTCCTCGTCCTCGAACTCGCCGCCGCCCTCCTTCTCGGTGAGGTAGAGGTTGCCGAAGACTTCGTCGCGGACCCGGATGGGGACGCCGAGGAACGTCCGCATCGGCGGGTGGTTCGCGGGGAAGCCGTAGGACTCGGGGTGCTCGCCGAGGTCGGCGAGGCGCAGCGGGCGGGGGTCCTTGATCAGCAGGCCGAGGATGCCATGGCCGTGGGGCCAGTGCCCCATGGCGGCGATCTCCTCGTCCGTGACGCCGACCGTGAAGAACTGGACGAGGCGCTCGCCCTCCTCGCCGATGACGCCGAGGGCGCCGTAGCGGGCGTCGACGAGGGTGGTCGCCGCCTCGGTGATCCGCCGCAGGACGGCGTCGAGGTCGAGTTCGCTGCCGATGGAGACGACGGCCTCCAGCAGGGCGTGCACGCGGTCGCGGGTGGAGCGGGCCGTCGCCAGCCTGCTCTGGAGTTCGCTCAGCAGGTCGTCCAACTGGAGCTGGGGCAGGAGCAGCCGTGCGCGGTCGTCACCGGACCGTGGTTCGTGGGGCACTCTGCCATTCTGCGGCACGGTCACCGGTCGTCGAACAGCACCTCCTCAACTGGGCGCCGGACGCTCTGCAGGGGTTCGCCGTCGGGGACGCCCAGGCGCAGCAGGAGCTGCGGGTACGCGTTGCCGCAGAAGGTCGTCCGGATGAAGGCCCGCAGTTCCGGGACGAGGAGGGCCTGCGAGTGGTAGGCGGCGGCGAGCCCGTGGCCGGCGGCCCGCAGGAGGACGCGCTGGAGGGCCTGCCCGGTGCGGAGCCAGTGCGCGGGGCCGTCGGCCGGGGTGACGAGCAGGAGCACGGCGCCGGGCGCGGCCTCGGCGGGTGCGGCGGCGAGGCCCCAGCCGTGGCCGCGGGCGAAGTCGCGGGACGCGAAGTGCGGCGCGGTGCGGGGGGTCTCGCGGGGGTAGGCGCCCTGCTGGACGCCGTCGGTGCGGCGGGTGCCGGGGGCGGGGGCCCAGCGGGCGGTCTCGGCGGTGTGCGCGGGCGAGCGGCGGCGGCTGTGCTCGGCGGCGTTCGTGAGGGCGGCGAGCGCCCCCTGGACGTTCGCGTCGACGGCCTGGATGAGCCGGGCGCCGTCGCGTCCGGCGTCGTCGCGGAACGCGGCGAGCAGGCCGGGCGGGACGGGGGCGGCCTGGAATCCGCCGCGATGGCTGCGCCGCCGCCGGATCTGCGCGTGCAGGAAGAGCGCGTCGTCGTCGGCGAGGGCACCGGGAGTGGCCTCGACGTCGGCGAGGAGGTGCGGCCGGTCGGGGTCCGGGAGGATCCGGACGGTGGTGTCGTGGCCGCGGGCGTGCAGCGCGATCCGCAGGTTGAGCAGGGCGGCGCCGCAGCTGATGAGCATCTCGCGGCCGTCGGGGTCGGAGGCGTCGAGGCGGCGGTCGCCGTCGGCGCACAGGGCGATACGGGCCCCGCGGACGCCGAACCGCCACGGCTGGGTGTTGTGCACCGACGGTGCCCAGATCGCGTCCTCGACGGCCCGGCGGATGTCGGTCGCCGGCGCCGTGCCTGTCGTCGTGGCCTTCATGCTTCCAGAGCAGCACGGGCGGCCGGGGCGGGCCATGGGCCGAAGGTCCGGTGTGACGGGGACCTCTGGCGGCACGGGACCTTCGGCCCTGCCGTGGCCCGCCGCCGCCCGCTTGGTTGATCACATGGAGCACGATGGAACGCGCCAGGAGGCGCTCGGCCGCGCCGAATGCCTCATGCTGCTGCGCTCCGTGCCGATCGGACGCGTGGTGTACACCGATCGCGCGCTGCCGGCCGTCCGTCCGGTGGCCTTCGTCCTGGACGGCGACCGGGCGGTGGTCGTCCGGACCGCGCCCGGGTCGAAGTTCGACGCCGCGCTGCGCGGCGCGGTCGTGGCGTTCGAGGCTGACGCCATCGATCCGGCGGGCCTGACCGGCTGGACGGTCACGGCGGTCGGCCGGGCGCAGGCGGTGACGGCGGGCCCGGAGGCGGAGCGGCTCGCGGCTCTACCGTTGCGGCCATGGCTCCCCGGACCGCTGGACGGGTTCATCCGCATCGTGTTCCGCTCCGTGGCAGGACGCCGGCTGGTGTCCCGCGGCGCCCCGGCCGCAGCCGGGCCGCTCTCCCTACAGGAAGGTTGACCATGCTCTCGTCCGACAGCGCCGAGATAGTCCGCGCGACGATTCCCGCCGTCGCCGCCAACGGCGTCGCGATCACCGGCGAGTTCTACTCGGCGATGTTCGCCGCCCATCCGGAACTGCGGAACACGTTCAACATGGGGAACCAGGCGAACGGCGAGCAGAAGCAGGCGCTCGCGGGGTCGGTGGCGGCGTTCGCGCAGCATCTGGTGAGCGACGAGTCCGACATCCCGTTCCAGCACATGCTGGCGCGGATCGCGCACAAGCACGCGTCGCTCGGGATCCGTCCGGAGCAGTACACGATCGTCGGGCGGCATCTGCTGGACGCGGTCGGGAAGGTGCTCGGGGACGCGGTGACGCCGGAGGTCCGGGCGGCGTGGGACGAGGTGTACTGGCTGTTCGCCACGTTGCTGGTCGCGGAGGAGGCGAAGCTGTACCGGGACGCGGCGTGCGACCCCGACACGCTGTTCCGGCCGTGGCGGGTCGTGGAGCGCCGGGAGGAGGCCGAGGACGTCCTGTCGTTCGTGCTGGAGCCCGCGGACGGCGGCGTGGTGCATCCGCACGCGCCGGGCCAGTACGTCACGGTGGCGGTGACGCTGCCGGACGGGCTGCGGCAGCCGCGGCAGTACACGCTGTCACGGGCGGCGGACGGGCGGACGCTGCAGATCACGGTGCGCCGGGTGCGCGGCGCGGACGGGGCGCCGGAGGGCGCCGTGTCGACCTTCCTCCACGAGAACGTCGCGGCCGGGGACGTGCTGGAGGTGTCCGAGCCGTTCGGCGACGTCGTGCTGGACGAGGGACCGGACCCCGTGGTGCTGATCACTGCGGGCATCGGGATCACGCCGGCGGCCGCGATGGTGGACCGGCTGGCGGCGGAGGACACCTCGCGCGAGGTCGTGCTGGTGCACGCCGACCGGCGGCCCGCCGCGCACGCGCTGCGGGAGCAGATCGCGGGGGCCGCCGAGGCGCTGCCGGGCCTGCGCAGCATCACCTGGTACGAGCACGCCGAGGGCGCCGCGGGCGCGGACGTCCGCGAGGGCCTGGTGGACGTGGCGGAGCTGCCGCTGCCGCCGAAGGCCCGGGTGTTCATGTGCGGCCCGATCCCGTTCCTGCGGGACGTGCGGCGCGGCCTGCTCGACTCGGGCGTGTCCGCCGAGCGGATCCACTACGAGGTGTTCGGCCCCGACCTGTGGAACGGCGCCGCGTAGCGTCGGGCGGGCGTCACGGGCGCTCCCATCCCCTCCGGGGGGGGAGCGCCCCCATCCGCGCGTCGCGGCTGCGGTAGACGATGTAGGGGCGGGTCAGGTAGCCGACGGGCGCGGTCAGCATGTGGACGAGCCGGGTGAACGGCCAGATGCAGAACAGCAGCAGCGCGCTGAGCGCGTGGAGCTGGAACAGGGGCGGGACGTCCCGCATCAGGTCGGGGGCGGGGTTGAGGTAGAACACCGACCGGAACCAGGGCGAGACGGTCTCGCGGTAGTTGTAGCCGTGATCGACGACGTTGGCGGCGACGGTGGCGGCGAGGCCGATGACGATGACGGCCGTCAGCACCAGGTACATCATCTTGTCGTTGACGGTGGTCGCGGAGAACACGGGGCCGGTGGTGCGGCGCCGGTAGATGAGGATGGCGAGCCCGGCGAGGGTGCAGAACCCGGCGAGGGTGCCGATCACGACGGCCACCACGTGGTACGCGTCCTCGCTGATCCCGGCGGCCTCCGTCCAGCTCGCGGGGATCGCGAGGCCCCCGATGTGGCCGAGCAGGACGAACAGCACGCCGAAGTGGAACAGCGGGCTGCCGATCCGCAGCAGGCGGCTCTCGTAGAGCTGGGAGGAGCGGGTCGTCCAGCCGAACTTGTCGTAGCGGTACCGCCAGACGTGTCCCAGCACGAAGATCGTGATGGTGACGTAGGGCAGCACCACCCACAGCACCGTTTCCTTCATCTGGTGGCTCCGATCACCGGGTCGGGCAGGAAGACGGGGCCTCCCCCGGTCGGGGTGAGCCCTCCGTAGGGCGTGAGACCGACCTCCTCCTCGGGCGGCCCTTCGGCGGCGAGCCGCGCGACGGCCTTGCGGGTGTCGCCGGTCAGCGGCGGCAGTGTCGCCGAGACGGCGTCCAGGACGGCGGCCCAGGGCGAGCCGGCGTCGGTGAGGGCGAGGCGCAGCAGTTCCAGCCCGGCGCGGTGCTCGGTGAGCAGCCGCAGTCCCTCGTCCGGCACGGCGGCGCCGAACTCGAGCACGACGGAGAGGTGGTCGGGCAGCTCCCCGTCGTCCAGGACGAGCCCGGACGCGCGGTAGGTCTCCTTGAAACCGAGCAGCGCCATGCCGCGCTTGCGGGTGTCGCCGTGCGCGTAGTAGGTGAGGTAGAGGCAGCAGCGCTTGCGGTGGTCGAACGTCGCGACGTAGTCGGCGGCGAGGACGCCCTGCGGTGTCGCGTCGAGGTGGTCGAGGAACGCGGTCAGCGGCCCGCCCACCGGCGGCGGGACCTCGGCCGCGGCGCGGCGCAGCAGCGGCCGCCGGGCGAGGAGCTCCTCGTCGGGGTAGCCGAGCAGCAGCGACGCCGCCTGCCAGGCGGTGCCGAGCAGCGCGGTGGCCGGCCGCTTCCCGTCCGCCCGGCCCGCGGCGGGCCGGGCGGTCCGCTGCGGCCTCACGGCTTGGGCTCCGTCTCGGCGGCGCCGGAGTCGGCGGGCGGGTTCCCGGTGGGCCCGCCGGGCTCGGGCGGGAACAGCCCGGACGGGGTGCCCTTGCCGTCCCAGTTCAGCAGGTTGACGCGGGTGTGCTTGTCGGCGGGGTCGACGGGGCTGTCGGAGGTCTGCCGCTGCCGCAGCATGTGGAAGTTCTCCACCGCGATCGGCGCGGCGCCGCCGGACGACTCGCCGAACGGGCCGGAGCCGCCCATCCCGGGGCCGCCCTCGTAGTCGAGGCTGCACTCGGTGGCGAGCTCCTCCAGCTTGTGGGCCTGCTCCTCGTGCGCGGTGGGGATGACGTAGCGCTCCTCGTACTTGGCGAGGGCCAGCAGCCGGTACATGTCGTACATCAGCTCGCCGGTCATCCCGACCCGGCCGGGTATCGACTCATCGGCGTCGCGGCCGAGGTTGATGTCGCGCATGTAGGAGCGCATCGCGGCGAGGCGCCGCAGGACGGCCTCGACCGGCTTGGTGTCTCCGGCGGTGAACAGTTCCGCGAGGTACTCGACGGGGATCCGGAGCGTCTCGATCGCGGCGAACAGGTTCCCGGCGTTCTCGGCGTCGTGGCCGGTGTCGCGGACGATGTCGACGACCGGGGACAGCGGCGGGATGTACCAGACCATCGGCATCGTCCGGTACTCCGGGTGCAGCGGCAGCGCCACCTTGTAGGTGTTGATGAGCGCGTACACCGGGGACCGCTGCGCCGCCTCGATCCAGTCGCGGTGGATGCCGGCGGCCTCCGCCGCCGCGACCACGCGCGGGTCGGACGGGTCGAGGAAGACCTCGCGCTGCGCCTCGTACAGGCCGGTGTCGTCCGGGGTGGACGCCGCCTCCAGCACCTTGTCGGCGTCGTACAGGACGAGGCCGATGTAGCGGAGCCGCCCCACGCACGTCTCGGAGCAGACGGTGGGGATGCCGACCTCGACGCGCGGGAAGCAGAACGTGCACTTCTCCGCCTTGCCGGTGCGGTGGTTGAAGTACATCTTCTTGTAGGGGCAGCCGGTGACGCACATGCGCCAGCCGCGGCAGCGGTCCTGGTCGACGAGGACGATGCCGTCCTCGGTCCGCTTGTAGATGGCCCCGGACGGGCAGGACGCGGCGCAGCTCGGGTTGAGGCAGTGCTCGCAGATCCGCGGCAGGTAGAACATGAACGTCTTGTCGAACTCGGCCTTGACCTTGTCGGACAGGTCGCGGACGAGGACGTCCTTCTCGATGTGCTGCGGCGAGCCGCCGAGGTCGTCGTCCCAGTTCGCCGACCAGGTGATCTTCATGTCCTTGCCGGTCAGCAGCGACTTCGGGCGGGCGACCGGGGTGTGCTCCTGGAGCGGCGCGCTCGTGAGGGTCTCGTAGTCGTACGTCCAGGGCTGGTAGTAGTCGTCCATCCCCGGCATCTTGGGGTTGGCGAAGATCGTCAGCAGTTTGCGGAACCGGCCGCCGGCCTTCAGCGAGAGCCGCCCGCGCCGGTTCAGCGTCCAGCCGCCGCGCCACTGCTCCTGGTCCTCGTAGCGGCGCGGGTATCCCTGGCCGGGGCGCGTCTCCACGTTGTTGAACCAGACGTACTCGACGCCGGTGCGGTTCGTCCACGCCTGCTTGCACGTGACCGAACAGGTATGGCAGCCGATGCACTTGTCGAGGTTCATCACCATGGCCATCTGTGCCATGACGCGCATCAGTACTCCACCTCCTGGGAGCGGCGGCGGATCATGGTGACCTCGTCGCGCTGGTTACCGGTCGGGCCGAGGTAGTTGAACGCGAACGAGAGCTGCGCGTAGCCGCCGATGAGGTGGCTCGGTTTGATCAGCAGCCGGGTGAGCGAGTTGTGGATGCCGCCGCGCCGTCCGCCGGTCTCCGCGCGCGGGACGTCGATGAGGCGGTCCTGCGCGTGGTGCATGTAGACGGTGCCCTCGGGCATGCGGTGCGACACGATCGCTCGGGCGACGACGACGCCGTTGCGGTTGACGGCCTCGATCCAGTCGTTGTCGGAGACGCCGATCTTCGCGGCGTCCAGGTCGCTCATCCAGATCACGGGGCCGCCCCGCGACAGCGACAGCATGAACAGGTTGTCCTGGTACTCGGAGTGGATCGACCACTTGTTGTGCGGGGTGAGGTACCGGACGGTCAGCCCGAGCTCGCCCGTCTCCCCGATGCGCGGCTCGCCGAACAGCGCGTTCATGTCGAGCGGCGGGCGGAACACCGGGAGCTGCTCGCCGAGCTCGGCCATCCAGTCGTGGTCGAGGTAGAAGTGCTGGCGCCCGGTGAGGGTGTGCCACGGCTTGAGCCGCTCGACGTTGATGGTGAACGGGGAGTAGCGGCGGCCGCCGGTCTCCGATCCGGACCATTCGGGCGAGGTGATGACGGGGACGGGCCGCGCCTGCGTGTCGGCGAAGGTGATCTGCTTGCCCTCGTGCTCGGCGGCGAGGTCGGCGAGCCGGGTCCCGGTCCGCTTCTCCAGCGTCTTGAAGCCCTCGGTGGCGAGGTGCCCGTTCGTCGTGCCGGACAGCGCGAGGATCGTCTCGCAGGCGTGCACGTCGCGGCGCAGCGACGGGCGCCCGGCGGCGGGTCCGCCGCGGACGGCGCCGTTCTTCTCCCGCAGGTACTCGACGGACCGGTTGAGGTCGTAGGTGATGCCCTTGGTGGTCGCCCCGAGCTCGTCGGCGAGCGGCCCGAGCGCGGCCATCTTCGCGGCGATCGCGCCGTAGTCGCGCTCGACGGTGACGATCTTCGGCATCGTGACGCCGGGGACCGGCTCGCACTCCCCCGCCGCCCAGTCGGCGACGCGCCCGTGCGGGGTCGCCATCTCGTCGGGCGTGTCGTGCTGCAGCGGCACCGCGACGATGTCCGAGCGGACGCCCAGCCGGTCGGCGGCGAGCCTGCTGAACGCGCCCGCGATCGTGTGGAAGGCGTCCCAGTCGGTGCGGGTCTGCCACGGCGGAGCGATCGCCGGGTTGAACGAGTGCACGAACGGGTGCATGTCTGTGGTGTTGAGGTCGTGCTTCTCGTACCAGGTCGCGGCCGGCAGGACGACGTCGGAGTAGATGGTGGTGCTCGTCATCCGGAAGTCCAGCGACAGCAGCAGGTCGAGCTTGCCGGTGGCCGCCTCTTCGGGCCACTCGACGTCCCGTGGCCGCCGGTCGGGCGGGGTCTCGTCCGCGCGCAGCGAGGAGCCGGCGCCCAGCAGGTGCTTGAGGAAGTACTCGTTGCCCTTCGCGGACGACCCGAGCAGGTTGGCGCGCCACACGGTGAGGACGCGGGGGAAGTTCCGCGGCGCCTCCGGGTTCTGGCAGGCGAACTCGAGCCGTCCCGCCTTCAGCTCGTCGACCACGTACTCGCCGGCCGCCCGGCCGGACGCCTGCGCCTCGTCGGCGATCGTCAGCGGGTTGCGGTCGAACGTCGGGTAGGACGGCATCCAGCCGAGCCGCGCCGACTGCGCGATGACGTCGGCGGTGGACTTGCCGGCGAGCTGCCCGCCGGACGTGGCGGCGGAGAGGGTGTCAGCGCCGAACTGGTCGTAGCGGTACTGGCCGGTGTTCACGTACCAGAACGCGGTGCCGATCATCTGCCGGGGCGGCCGGGACCAGTCGAGGCCGAACGCGAGCTGCGCCCAGCCCGTGACCGGGCGGCACTTCTCCTGCCCGACGTAGTGCGCCCAGCCGCCGCCGTTGACGCCCTGGCAGCCGGTCAGGGTGGTGAGCGTCAGGAACGCCCGGTAGATGGTGTCGGAGTGGAACCAGTGGTTGGTGCCCGCCCCCATGAGGATCATCGAGCGGCCGCGCGACTCCTCTGCGTTCGCGGCGAACTCCCGGCCGATGCGGGCGGCGGCCTCGGCGGGGACGCCGGTGATGGTCTCCTGCCAGGCCGGGGTGGACGGGTCGGCGGCGTCGCCGTAGCCGGACGGCCAGGTTCCGGGCAGGTCCGGGCGGCCCACCCCGTACTGGGCGAGGAGCAGGTCGTAGACGGTGGTGACGAGCTGGCCGCCCACGTCCCGGACGGGGACGCCGCGGCGGATCACGCCCGGTGTGCCGCCGGGGCCGTCGAACCGGGGCAGCTCGACCTCCACCGCGCCGTCGGGTCCGCCCTCCGCCGACAGGAGCGGGTCGGCGCCGCCGAGGTCGAGGTTCCAGCGGCCGGCGCCCGCCTCCCCGAAGCGGAACCCGAGCGACCCGTTCGGGACGAGCGGCCGGCCGGTCGCGGAGTCGAGCACGACGGTCTTGAACGCGGCGTTCTCGCCCTGCGCCTCCGCGCCCGGCAGGTCGGCAGCGGTCAGGAACTTGCCGGGGACGTAGGCGTCGCCGCGCCGCTCCACCTTCACCAGGAACGGCAGGTCGGTGTACTTCTTGACGTAGCCGTCGAAGTACGGGGTCCGCCGGTCGACGAAGAACTCCTTGAGGACGACGTGGCCCATCGCCATCGCGAGGGCGGCGTCGGTGCCGGGGTGCGCGGCGAGCCACTCGTCCGCGAACTTGACGTTGTCGGCGTAGTCGGGCGACACCACGACGACCTTCTGGCCCCGGTAGCGGGCCTCCGTCATCCAGTGCGCGTCCGGGGTGCGCGTCACCGGGACGTTCGAGCCCCACATGACGAGGTAGGAGGCGTCCCACCAGTCGCCCGACTCGGGGACGTCGGTCTGGTCGCCGAACATCTGCGGGGACGCGACGGGCAGGTCGGCGTACCAGTCGTAGAACGACAGCATCGTGCCGCCGATGAGCGACACGAACCGGGCGCCGGCCGCGTGCGACACCATCGACATCGCGGGGATCGGGGAGAACCCGGCGACGCGGTCGGGCCCGTACTCGGCGATCGTGTGGACGTGCGCGGCGGCGATGATCTCGGCGGCCTCGTCCCACGTCGCCCGTACCAGGCCGCCCCGGCCGCGGGCCGACTTGTACCGCGCGGACCGCTCCGGATCGGAGACGATCTCCCGCCACGCCGCGACCGGGTCGCCGGTGCGGGCGCGCGCCTCCCGGTACATCTCCAGCAGGACCCCCCGGACGTACGGGTAGCGGACCCGGGTCGGCGAGTAGGTGTACCAGGAGAACGCGGCGCCGCGCGGGCAGCCGCGGGGCTCGTACTCGGGCCGGTCGGGGCCGACGGACGGGTAGTCCGTCTGCTGCGCCTCCCACGTGATGATGCCGTCCTTGACGTACACCTTCCAGGAGCACGACCCGGTGCAGTTCACTCCGTGGGTGGAGCGGACGACCTTGTCGTGCGACCAGCGGTCGCGGTAGAACGCGTCGGCCTGCCGCCCGCCCTTCCTCGTCAGGGTGCGCCCGTCGTCGGACACCTCCGCGCGGGAGAAGAACCGGCGGGTGCCGACGAGGGCGTCCGCCAGCGGGCCGTCGATGGCGGCCTTCCCCGCCCCTGCGCCGTGGGAGCCCTGGTGTCCGTCACCCGTTGTCACTGTGGTGTCCCTTCTAGGAGGTCGCCCTCCGCGCGTCCACGGCGCTGCGCACCGCGGTCAGCGTGAAGAACATCGCGGCGGCCGCGACCACCGCGAGCGCGAGAAGCCCGAGCGCGTAGGAGTTCTGGGAGCTGTAGATCGTCCCCATGATCAGCGGCGGGACGAACCCGCCGAGGCCGCCCGCGGCGCCGACGACGCCGGTGACCGCGCCCACCTTGTTCGGCGGGCTGAGCTGGGCGACCAGCGCGAACGTGGCGCCGCTGCCCGCGCCGAGCGCGGCGGCCATGACCAGGAACGCGATCGTGCCGAGCGGCGCGAGCGACGGCGCGGTCGACTGGACCGCCGCGCACACGGCGACGACGCCGAGCCCGGCCGCCAGCACCCGGACGGCGCCGATCCGGTCCGACAGGGCGCCGCCGAGCGGGCGCATCAGCACCGCGACGAGCACGAAGCCCGCCATCCGGTTCGCGGCGTCCGCCTGCGTCAGGAGGTACTCGTTCTTCAGGTAGACCGGCAGGTACACCGAGAACGCGACATAGCCGCCGAACGCGACCGCGTACAGCGCGGCCGCCTGCCAGGTGACGGAGAGCCGGGCGGTGGCGGCGAGCCGCTTGGACAGCGGCTCGGTGGGCGCGGTCCGGCCGGGCGGTTCGCGCAGGACGAACCAGGCGGCCGCCGCGTAGACCGCGAGCAGGGCGGCGGTGATGACGAACGGGGTCGCGGTGCCGCGGGCGTCGACGAGCCGGACGGTGGTGAGCGCGCTGATCGCGGTGCCGCCCATGCCCGCGCCGAACACGCCGATGGCCAGGCCGCGCCGCTCCGGCGGGAACCAGCCGTTGACGAACGGGACGCCGACCGCGAACGCGGTTCCGGCGACGCCGAGGAAGAACCCGCCGATCAGCAGGGTCGCGAGCGACTCGTGGCCCCCTGCTGGAACGAGGTGAGGTCGAGCGCGTCACGGAACCGGGGGCCGAGAGGGCTGAGCAGCGCCCACGCCCAGAAGTTCACCGCGAACCCGAGGGTGGCCATCGCCAGCATGACGCCCGGCCTGGTCAGGACGGCCGCCGTCGCGCCGCCCCGGCGTCCGGGTGGAGCATCATCCATGACCGTCCCCCATTGTGATCATCGTGGTCACGCGAAGCACTTCCCCGGGTCCCGGAGGGCGAAACCAAGATCACGATGACGCGTGTCAGTATGGGGGTCCTGCCCGGCGAAGGAGTACCCGCCATGCTGGTCCGAGAGGCCATGACCTCCCCCGTCGTGACGATCCCGGCGACCGCGACGGTCCGCCAGGCGATCCGCGTCCTGCACGAGCACGACATCACCGCCCTGCCCGTCGTCGACGACGCCGGGCGGCTCGCCGGCATCGTCAGCGAGGCCGACCTGCTGCGCGGCGAGTTCGAGGCCGACCCGCGGGCGTTCGCCCGGCCGCACGCGCCCGCCGGCGCGCCCGCGCCGCGCGAGGTCGCGGAGGTCATGACCCGGGACGTGCACACCACGCGGCCGACCGGCGACGTCGCGGAGATCGCCGCGCTGATGATGAAGGCCCGGATCAAGAGCGTCCCGGTGCTGGACGGCACCGCGATCGTCGGCGTTCTCAGCCGCCGCGACCTCATCGCGGTGCTGGCCCGGGGTGACGCCCGGATCCGCGACGACGTCCTCGCCGCCATCACCGAGTTCGGGCCGGGCGGGACGGTGTGGGACGTCGAGGTCCATGACGGCGCCGTCGAGCTGTGCGGCCCGGCCGACGAGTCCGCGCAGCGCATCGCCGACGTCCTCGCGCGGACGGTGCCGGGCGTGACCCGGGTGTCGCTGCGCGGCACGGACTGATCGTCCGGTTCGGGACCTTGGTCCCGGACGGGGCGGGACCTCCGCGCTTGGTGGAGCGCGCCTCGCCCGGGGTAGCGTGACGTACATGACAATCCGCGTGTTCCTGATGGACGACCACGAGGTCGTCCGACGCGGCGTGGCCGCGCTGCTGTCGGCCGAGGACGACATCGACGTCGTGGGCGAGGCCGGCACGGCCGAGGAGGCCCTCGCCCGGGTGCCCGCGGCGAAACCGGACGTGGCCGTCCTGGACGTGCGGCTGCCCGACGGCGACGGCGTGTCGGTGTGCCGCGAGCTGCGGTCGAGGATGCCGGAGCTGTCCTGCCTGATGCTGACGTCGTTCGACGACGAGGACGCCCTGTTCGACGCCGTGATGGCGGGCGCGGCCGGGTACGTCCTGAAGCAGATCCACGGCTCCGACCTGGTCGGCGCGGTGCGGACCGTCGCGTCCGGGCAGTCGCTGCTCGATCCGCGCAGCACGGCCCGCATGCTGGAGCGGCTCCGGGAGCGGCAGGAGCGGCAGGACCCGCTGAAGGGCCTGACCGAGCAGGAGCGCAAGATCCTCGAGCTCATCGGGGAGGGCCTGACGAACCGGCAGATCGGCGAGCGGCTGTTCCTCGCCGAGAAGACGGTGAAGAACTACATCTCCAGCATCTTCAGCAAGCTCGGCATGAGCCGCCGCACGCAGGCGGCCGCCTTCGCCGCGAAACTGAAGGCCGGCGACCCGAAACCGCGCGGATGACCGTCGTGGGAGCAGAGCGGAGCGCCGCCGCGGGCAAGGCCGTCGACCACAGCGGCCTGGAGATCCTGGGCGAGGAGGAGTGTCTCGCCCTGCTCGGCGCCGCCGAGATCGGGCGGATCGTGTTCACCGACCGGGCGCTGCCCGCGATCCAGCCGGTGAACTTCACCCTCCACGAGGGCACCATCGTGATCCGCACGTCGCCGGGGTCGCGGCTGTCGACCGGCGCCGCCGGGACCGTGGTGGCGTTCGAGATCGACGACTTCGACGTCGCGGCGCGCACCGGCTGGTCGGTCGTGGTCGTGGGCCGCGCCCGCGTGGTGACCGCCCCCGAGGAGAGCGCGGCGCTGGAGGCGCTCGGCCTGCGGACGTGGGCGCCCGGCGAGCGGGACCGGTTCATCAGCGTCCGGCCCGAGATCGTCTCCGGCCGCCGGATCTGACCGGCCTCCCGGCAAGCCCGACCGCCTGACCTCCCCGGAAATCACGCGTCCCCCTTATTGGCGCGGCGCCAAAAAGGGTTTATCGTAAGTACATGCTTACGGTCGTCGGGCGTTCACCCGGCCGTGATCCGAAAATCGGCACGGTCCAGGCGGCGCGTGCGGAGCCGGTAGCCGAGCATGGAGCCGGGCCAGTTGTTGGTGTTGCGGCGCCGCCCGCCGTCCTCCAGGACGTACCAGCTCTCGCAGCCGCCCGCGTTCCAGACCGTGCCGTCCAGGCGCTCCATCGTGCGGCGGTCGAAGTCGTCCAGGACGTCCTCCCGCACGTCCATGTACCTCACCCCGTCCTGGGCGAGGGCCCGGACCGCCTGCAAAACGTAGGCGAACTGGCTCTCCAGCATGTGGACGATCGAGCCCGACCCCACGTTGGTGTTCGGCCCGTACAGCAGGAAGAAGTTCGGGAACCCCGCCACCGCCAGGCCGAGGTAGGCGCGGGCGCCGTCCTTCCACGCGTCGCCGAGGTCCCGCCCGTCCAGGCCGGTGACCCGCATCGGCGCGACGAAGTCGTGCGACCGGAACCCGGTCGCCAGGACGATCGTGTCGGCGGGGTGCAGGCGTCCGTCGGCGGTGCGCGGCCCGTCCGCGGTGACCTCGGTGATCGGGCTGGTGACCAGCTCCACGCCCGGCAGGTTGAGCGCCGGGTAGAAGTCGCTGGACACCAGGACGCGCTTGCAGCCGAGCTCGTAGTCCGGCAGCAGGCGCCGGCGGGTCGCCGCGTCCCGCACCCTCCGCAGGTTCGTCCGGCACATCGCGCGGACGTGCGCCGACAGCGCGGTCCGGAACCGGCGCGACACCAGCATCGGGTTGAGCAGCAGCTCGAACCACGCGAACACCCCGAACCGCGACAGCTTCGGCAGCACCGGCAGGCGCCGGTTCAGCCGCAGGCGCCAGCCCGGGTACTCCCGGTCCCACTTCTGGCCGATCCAGTGCGGTTCGCGCTGGAAGATCCGCAGCGACCCGGTGACGGGCGCGATCTCCGGGACGATCTGCACCGCGCTCGCCCCCGTCCCGATCAGCGCGACGTCACGTCCGGTCAGGTCGTGGCCGTGGTCCCACTCGGCGGAGTGGAACACCCGCCCGGCGAAGCCGTCCAGCCCCGGGATCGCGGGCCGGGACGGGTCGCTCAGCTGCCCGCACGCCGCGACCAGCACGTCGGCGGTGTGCTCCTCCCCCGCGGCGGTGCGCAGGGTCCAGCGGCCGGCCGCCGCGTCGAACTCCGCGCCGGTGATCTCGGTGCCGAACCGGATGTCGTCGGTGATCCCGTGCTTGGCGGCGCAGCGCCGCAGATAGGCGAGGATCTCCGGCTGCGGCGCGAAGCGCCGCGACCAGTCCGGGTTCGGCTCGAACGAGTAGGAGTACAGGTGGGACGGCGCGTCGCACGCGGCGCCCGGATAGGTGTTGTCCCGCCAGACACCGCCGAGGTCGCCGGCCCGCTCGAACACCGTCACGTCGGTGACTCCGGCCGTCCGCAGCCTGATGGCCAGGCCGATGCCGCTGAACCCGCTCCCGACGATGGCGACCGAGACGCCCATCCGTCCTCCCTCCGCCGGCGCGCCGCACGAACCGGGGCGCGCCGCAGCCCTCGCCCGCCGAAAACTACGAACGTCCACGGAGAAACACCATGCGCGATGCGGACACGGTGCTCGGCGCCGCCGCGGGACGTCCCCGCAGCGCGGCGAGCACGGCACTGCTGGTCGGGCTTGCCGGTGAGCACGGCATGCCTCCCTCCCGGGTCCTGCGCGGCACCGGGCTGACCGCGGCCGGGCTCCGCGCCCCGGAGGCCGTCGTCACCGCCGCCCAGGAGCTGCGGGCCGTCGTCAACCTCGTCACCGAGCTCGGCCCGCGCCATCCGGGGCTCGGCCTGGAGGCCGGGCGGCGCTACCGGGCGGCCAGCACGTTCGGCACGCTCGGGATCACCGCGCTGACCAGCGGGACGCTCGGCGAGGCCGTCGCCTTCGGCCTCGAGTACTCCGACCTGACCTTCATGTTCTCGCCGTTCCGGCCGACGACGCAGCTCGGCACCGGCGCGCTGCGGACGTTCCTCGACGACCACGCGATCCGGGAGGGGCTCGGCGACGACGTCGCCCGGTTCCTCGCCGAACGGGAGGTGGCGGCGGTGGTCACGTTCGTCCGGGACGTCACCGGGTCGGGGCGCGGCCTCGACCACATCGTGTTCGCCGACCCCGAGCCGCGGTCGCTGCTGCCCTACACGCGGGTGCTGGGGGTGCGGCCGGCCTTCGGGGAAGGCCGCACCTACGGGGTCCTGTCGCGCCGGATGCTGGCGTCCCGGCTGCCGCAGGCCGACCCCGAGACCGCCGACCTCGCGGCCCGGCAGTGCAGGCTGGAGCGGGCCAGGTACCGCCCCTCGCCGCAGCCGCCCCGGCCCCGCGTCCCCGCCGGCGAGTCCCTCACGAGCATGGTGCGGGCCGCGCTGGAGCAGGCGTGGGCGGCGGGCGAGGGCGCGCTGCCGCAGCGGCGGCTCGCCGCCCGGCTGAACATGAGCGAGCGGTCGCTGCGCCGGGGCCTGGCCGCCGAGGGCAGCGGGTACAGCTCGCTCGCCGACGCGTCCGCCGCCGAGGCGGCCCGCCGGCTGCTGGCCGGCGGGCGGACGGTCGAGCAGGTCGCGGCGGCGCTCGGCTTCTCCGGCGCGTCCAGCTTCACGCACGCGTTCAAGCGCTGGACGGGCACGACCCCCGGACGCTACGCCCGGGAGACCGCCGCCGCGCCCGTCCTCACTTCGACGGGGACGGGCTGACCTCCGGGCTCGCGGGGGTCTGCTTGCCCTCGGGGTCGGTCATGCTCTCGTTGGCCGACCCGACGGACGTGACGTCGGTGACGCGCCAGCCGTCGCCGTGCCGGGCCATCCGGATGTCGAGGTAGGAGCCGAGGACGCGGCGCGTCCCGGCGGAGCTGCGGACCTCCGAGTCCATCACCACGACGGCCTTGGCGGTGCCGCCGGTGATGTCCCCGAGGTACACGGACCGGACGGTGGCCGTCGCGTTCGCCTTCAGCCGGGTGATGACGCCCTCCAGCCCGCCGGTGAACGCCTCGTCGTAGGTCTTCGCGAAGTCGTCGGAGGCCATGGCGAGGACCCGGTCGCGGGCCGCCTGCAGCTTCGTGTGGTCGTAGCTGAGCAGCGCCCGCCCGAACTCCGCGGCGGTCGCGCGGACCTCGCGGCGCTCGTCCTCCTTCTTCCCGGCCTGGTACGCGGACCAGCCCTGCACACCGGCCGTGACGAGGGCTGCGACCAGCACGAGCGCGACGACGATCCGCAGCGGCCCGCCCCGGTCGCGCAGCGCCGCCTTCCCGGCGGCACCGGCCCTGAGCGGCCGGGGCTCCCGCTCCGGCCCCTCCGCCTTTCCGGGCTTCTCCGCGCTCTCCGCCTTCTCCGCGGACTCCGCCTTCTTCGCGGACTCGGCCTTCTTCGCGGACTCGGCCTTGACTCCCGACTCGGCCTTGTCTCCGGGCTCCGCCTTCTCCGCGGTCTCCGGCTCCTGCTCCGCCTTCTCGTCCTCGACCTCTTCGGCCTCGGCCTTCTCCTCCGCGGCCTCTCCGGCGGCGGTCTCGGGGTCGGTGTCGGTCTTGCTCACGGGGGTCCTCCGATGGTCAGGGCACTCAGGGCCGGCAGAGCGTCAGGCGCGGAGCGGTCGGCTTCCGCACCGGCGCGGTGTACTGGGTGGCGGCCTTGGCGGGGCCGGCGATCGTGATGACGGGCGACACCCGCAGGAACGGCCCGGACGGCTCGCGCGCCGTCACGTCCGCGACGAGGGCCTGAAGCGTCGGCACCTGCCGCAGCACATGGTTGATCTTTCTCTGGTTCTCCGGGGTGAGGAGCGGGACGGTGGGCGTCGCGGCCGCGTTGAGCAGGCAGTCCAGGCCGGGGCGTGCGTCCTCCAGCAGGCGGTTCATGTTCCGCAAGGCCCCCGGACCGTGGGTCAGGACGCTGTCGAGGTCGCGGGCGGAGCGGCGCAGCTCCGCCGTGAGCAGCGCCAGGTCGTCCACGCCGGACGCGACCTGGAACCGGTGGCCGGCGACCGTCGCGGTGAGCCGGGTCAGCTCGCGGGACAGGCCGTCCAGCGTGCCGGCGTTCGCGGCGAGCGTGCCGGTCAGCCGGTGCGTGTCGCCGACGAGGTCGGACAGGTCGGTGCCGCGGCCGTTCAGCCCGGTGGCCAGCTCGTGCACGAGGGTGCGGGTGTCGCGCGGGTCGACGGCGTCGAGCGTCGCGCTGAGCCCGGCGAACAGCCGCTTGTAGTCGGTCGCCCCGGCGGTGCGCGACAGCGGGATGTGGTCGCCCTTCCTCAGCGCCGGCGCGGACCGCGACGGCGTCGCGGCGGGCGTCAGCTCGATGTAGGGCTCACCGATCGCGGACTTGCGCAGCACCCGCGCGCCGACGTCGTTCGGGACGCTGACGCCGCGGTCCAGGTCGAGCCGGACCGCGACGTGGTCCCCGCGGAGCCGGACGTCGCCGACCTCGCCGACCCGCACGCCGAGGTGGGTGACCTCCAGGTCGCCGTGCAGGCCGGGCGTGGACGCGAAGTCCGCCGTGATGGGGAACGGCCGCTCCAGGGCGTCGATGTGGATGAGGCTGCGGACGGCCCACACCGACAACAGCACCCCGAGCAGCGCGAAGAAGACCAGGTTGACGGCGATGCGGGGGAATCTCATGGGGTCGGCTCCAGGAGGCCGTCGAGGGGGTTGCCGCCGCCGTCGCCGGCACCGGCGGACACCGGCGCGGCGCCGCCGGGCGTGGTGTCGACCGGACCGGGATACGGCAGGAACCCCTTGATCCAGAGGAACAGGAGGGCCTGGCCGGAGTGCGACACCGACGGCCCCTTCAGGAAGCCGAGGACCGTCCCGGTGAGGGCCTTGAGGTCGTCGCGGCCCCGCAGCGCGGCGGCGAGGAGCGCGTCGGCGCGCTGGAGGACGGCGGCCAGCCGGGCCGCGTGCCGCTGCTGCACACTGCCGTTCACGTTGACCGCGAGGGCCCGCAGCGCCTGGACCGCCCTCTTCAGCTCCGCGCGGTCCTTCTGGAGCCGCTGGGTGGCGAGCGCGACGTCGGCGGGCAGCCGGTCCAGCTGCCCGCTCCCCTTGCGCAGGGACCGGCCGAGGCCCGCGAGCGCGTCCAGGGCGCGGCCGAGGTCGGCGCTGGCGGCGGCGTACTGGTCGCCGACCGCGGCGGCCTGCTTGACGAGGGTGTTGAGCTTCGTCCCCTTGCCGCGCAGGGCGGTGGCGGACTCGTCGCCGATCGTCGCGATGTCCTGCCCGCCGAGCGCGGCCAGCAGCGGGCCGACCTTGGCGCTGATCTGCTCCAGGTCGGGCTGGACGCCCGTCCGGGAGAGGGTCGCGCCGGACGCCAGGAACGGGCCGGTGTCCAGCCGGGCCCCGGGCGGCAGGTCGAGCCGGACGTAGTTCTCGCCGAGCAGCGACGAGCGGGCGATGGTCGCGGTCGTCCCCTGCGGCACCCGCCGGTCGGACAGCAGCGACATCGTGACGCGGGCGCGGTACCCGGCCAGGCGGACGCGCGTGACGGTGCCGACCCGGATGTCGGCGACCTGGACGCTGTGCCCGACGACGAGGCTCTGCACGTCGTCGAACTCGGCGTGGAGGGTGATGTCGCCGCGCGGCGCACCGGCCGTCTGCAGCGAGCACCCGGCCAGCAGGACCGCCGCGGCGACGGCGGCGAGCACACGGATCATCAGGGCTTCTTTCCTGGCTGCTTCGGTTTCCCCCGCGGCGCCCCGGGGGGCGCGCCGCAGTCGTCGAGCGCGGGGTTGCCCCGCAGGCACGGGACGGTGCCCCAGCCGAGGGCGGTGAACAGCGGCTGCAGCCACTCGCGGACCATGCCGTGGACGACGACGCGGATGGTGACGACGTGGTTGCGGCGGTCCCACGCCTGGACGGCGACGTCCGCGAACCGGCCGAGCGCGTCGATGGCCTGGGTGAGGCCGGTGGCGTTGCCCTTGAGGCTGAGCACGATGTTGGACAGGTCGGCGACCGTGTCGGGCAGCGTCTCCCGGTACGCGGTGACCAGCACGTCGCTCCTGCGGATCGCGGCGGCGAGGCCCGCCACGAACGACCGCAGCCGCGCGCGCTCCTCCGCGAGCGTCCGGCTGGTCGTGGCGAACGACCCGAGCACGCCCTTGAGCCGCTGGTCGCGGGCGTTGAGCTCGGCGGCGAGCTCGTGCAGGCCCTTCGCCAGCTCCGCGATCCGCTTGTCCTGCGCGGCGAGGCCGCGGGTGAGCGCGGTGGTGTCGTGCAGCGCCGCGTTGATCCCGTCGCCGTGGCCCTCGACGCCCTTCGCGGCGCGGTGGATCGCGGGGCCGAGCGCGCCCGCGTCGATGGACCGGTTGAGCTTGGCGAACGCGTCGAGGGCCTCGTCGATCTCGACGGGCACCTCGGTGCGCTCCTGCGGGATCACCGCACCGGGCGCCGCCTTCGGCATGCCGGGCCTCCACACGGGGTGCAGGGCGATGAACCGCTCCCCGAGCGCGTCCGCCGCGGTGATCACGGCCTTCGCGCCGGCCGGGACGGGCACGTCGTCGCGGACGTCGATGTCGACCCGGACCCGGCCCCGCTCCCCCTTCACCGCGACGATGGTCCCGGCGTCCGCGCCCATGACCTTCACCTGCGACTTCGGGTAGAGGGACGGCGCCTTCGCGAAGTAGAGGGTCATCCGGTAGGTGCCGTCCCCGCCGGGAAGGGCGGAGCAGCCGCCGAGCGCGGCCGTGAGCGCCAGCACGGCGGCGGCCGCGACGGGACGCCTGATCATCTGCGTGCCTCCTTCGGCGCGATCCTGGACAGTTCGGCGAGGTCCCGCGGCGACAGGGGGCCGAGGCCGGTGCCGAGGACCTCCAGCCACGGTCCGTGTCCGCCCGCGCCGGCCAGCCCGCTGAGCGTGGGCCCGGCCCAGGCGAGCAGGTTGTTGAAGTCGCCCGTCACGGGGCGGAGCGCGCCGAGGGTCCCGCGCAGGTCGGCGATGACCGACAGCAGCCGCGCCTGCTGGGTGTCGATGAGCCGGGTGAGGGACTGGACGGTGCGGTCGCTGGAGCCGAGGAACGCCGACAGCTCGTCGCGGCGCTTCTGCAGCTCGTCCAGCATCACCTGGATGTTGGTCAGCAGCCGCGACAGCTCGGTGTTCTTGGACCGGGCGAGCGCGACGACCTTCTCGCCGTCCGCGAGGAGCCGCTTGATCTGCGGTTCGGACTCGTGCACGGTGTCGGCGAGCTTCGCCAGGTTGCCGAGGGCGCGACCGAGCCGCCCCCGGTCGTTCCTCCCGACCCCGTTCAGCTCCGCGATGATCGTGTTGATGGCGCGGGTGTCCAGTCTGGCGACGGTGCGGGTGGACGTGCCGAGCACGTCGTTGATCGTCTCCGGGGACCGGGTCCGCTCGATCGGTATGCGGCGCCTGTCGTCCGGCAGGTCCTTCAGGTGCGGTCTGGTGACGGTGCCGGACAGCCGCAGGAACCGGCCTCCGAGCACGTTCGCGACCTCGATGTCCGCGCGGGTGGCGGGGCCGAGCGCGACCTCGGACTCGACCTTCCACGTCACGAGGACGTGGCCGCGGCGGTGGTCCGGTTCCACCGCGGTGACCTCGCCGACCCGGACGCCCGCGACCCGCACCTCGTCGCCGGCGCGGAGGTTGCCGGTCTCGGCGAACACCCCGGTGACGGTGTAGCGGTCCTGGAGGAGGCCGCGGGTGCCGACGAGGTACACGGCGACGACGAGCGCCATCAGCGCCGCCGCGGACACGAGCCCCACGGTGATCCGGTTCCGGTCGCGGAACGACTTCAGCGCCATCAGTTCCCCCCGACGATCAGGTCCTGCAGCTCGCCGGGCGAGTCGACGCGGGCGCTCGGCTCGCGCGGGCCCGGCAGCCGGGTCGGATACGGGCACGGCGGCGCGGTCAGCGTGAGGCACGGGATGGCGGCCTCGACGTACTGCCCGTTGTCGGAGGCCGCGAAGATCTTCTGGAGTTTCGGCGTCGCGGACCGCAGCACGTCGAGGACCGCCGCCCGGTTCCGGTCGACGCCCGCCGCGAACACCGACAGCCGCTGGACGACCCGCTCCAGCTCCCGCGCGTTGCCCGCGATGAGCTTGTCGGACGTCCGGGTCATCGCGGCGAGCTGGACCAGCGCGTCGTCGATGAGCCTGCGGTTCCCGGTGAACGCCTCGCTGAGGCTGACGAGGTCGTCCACGGCGGTCGCGATCTGCCGGTCGCGGCGCGCGATGATCGCCGTGATGGCGGCGTAGTCGTCCAGCATCTGCTTGAGCGTGCCGCGCCGCGCGGCGATCGTGGACGACAGCCGGTCGACGTCGGCGACCAGCCGGTCGATGCTCCCGGCGTTGCCGTCGAGCGCCTGCGCGAGCGCCACGAGCACGTCGTTGACGCGCCCCGGGTCGATGCTGCGGACGAGCGGGGCGAGCTGGTCGAGCAGGGCGCCGCCGTCCACGACCGACCGGGTCCGCGCGATGTGCGCGCCGGACCGCATCTTCTGCTGCGCCGTGCCGGGGATCAGGTAGACGACCCGGCGCCCCATGGCGTCGCGCCAGCGGATCGCGGCCTCGCTGTCGGCGGGAACCTCGACGGTGTCCTCCACCGTCATCCGGACCCGCGCCCGTCCGTCCACGACCTTCACCTCGTCGACCCGGCCGACCGGCGCACCCGCGATCTTCACCTCGTCGCCGGCGGCGAGGCCGCTGGCGTCGTCGAAGGTCGCCGACACCTTCCAGCCGCCGCCGATGTCGACGCGGGCGATCTGCAAGCCGATGAACACCGTGAGCAGGCCGGTCACCGCGACGAACGAGACGAGCCGGACGAGGGTCCCGGCGCGGGCGCGCGCCTGCTTCGACAGAGAGCGCGCCATGTCAGCGTCCCCCCGTCTTCGCCGGAAGCTCGTACGGGCCGCACAGGCCGAGGATCAGCCGGCACGGATCCGTCGGCAGCAGTCCCTGGGAGCGGATGTAGTTCTTGCCTTCGGGCCCTTGCAGCGAGGTGAGCTGCGCGTAGAGCGGCAGCAGTCGGTTGCCCGTCCGGACGGCGTCGCCGACCAGGCCGAGCTGCGCGTAGATGATCCGGGCGGTGCGCTCCGACGACCGGAAGGCCGCGCCCAGCTGCCCGCCGCGCTTCCCGAACCCGTGCGCGACGAGGAACGACAGGCCCGACAACCCGTTCGCGAAGCCGGCCAGCCGGCCGTCGCCGCGCGCGGCCGTCTCGATGAGCGCGTTCGTGTCCCCGGTGATCCCGACGAGCTCGTCGCCCCGGGAGCCGAGCACCGCCGACAGGTCGGCCGCGTCGCCGACGAACCGCCGCGCGTTGGCGCGCTGCCGGTACGCGACGCCGACCAGCACGCCGGTCTGGTCGATGGTCTCCCGCAGCCGCGCGCCGTTGCCCCGCAGCCCCTCGGCCGTGGTGTGCACGATCGTGTAGACCTCCTTGGGGTCGATCGCGCCGAGCCCGGCGTCGGCGGCGCCGAGCAGGTCGGCGAGGTCGCGGGGGTCGGAAGTCCGCACGATCCGCCCGCCGGAGGCGAGGAACGGCCCGGACGAGGCGTGCGCGCCGGGGACCAGGTCGACGTACTTCGGCCCGAACGCGGACGCCGGTTCGATCGAGGCGGTGACGGTGTCGGGCACGCGGGTGCCCGGCTCCACCTCCAGGACGAGCCGTGCCCGGCCGCCGCCGGTCAGCTCGACCCGCTTCACGGAGCCGACCGTCACGCCGTGCACCTTCACCTGCGTGCCCTCGCCGAGGCCCTGCCCGGCGCGGCCGAACTCCGCCGTCAGGATCGTCCCGTCGTCCTCGAACGGGCGGGCGACCAGCACGTACAGCCCGGACGCGAGGACCGTCAGCGTGACCAGGGTGATCAGCAGGCGGGTCGGCAGGGACATCTCGTCATAGCTCATCCGGTGAGCCTCACGGTCTCGCCGTCACCCCAGAACACGTACGACAGCAGCAGGTTCAGGGTGACGATCACGATGATGGACAGCCGGATCGCGCGGCCCGCCGCGCGGCCCACCCCCGCCGGCCCGCCGGAGGCGTAGTAGCCGTAGTAGCAGTGGATGGTGATCACGGCGAAGGCGAACACGCCCACCTTGATGGCGCTGTAGACAAGGTCGATGGTGGGCAGATAGAGCCGGAAGTAGTAGTCGTAGACGCCGGGCGCCAGATCGAAGAACCCGGTGCTGATCAGGCGGGTCGCGAAGAAGCTGGCGAACAGCGCGATCAGGTAGAGCGGGACGAGCGCGATCAGCGCCGCCACCACGCGGGTGCAGACCAGGTACGCGAACGACCCGATGCCCATGACCTCCAGCGCGTCGATCTCCTCGGAGATCCGCATCGCGCCGAGTTCGGCGGTGAAGGCCGACCCGCACTGCGCGGCGAGCGCCGTCGCCGCGATCACGGGGGTGATCTCCCGGACGTTCGCGAACGACCCGACCAGGCCCATGAACGACTGGGCGCCGATCGACCGCAGGCCGGTGTAGCCCTGCAGCCCGACCTCGGTCCCCACGAAGAACGCCATCGTGAAGATGACGAAGATCATGCCGCCGCCGACGACGCTGGCGCCGACGCCCACGACGACGTCGCTGACGTGCCGGGCGATCGTCTTGGTGTACTTGCGCCGCAGGATCAGGTCCCGGACGGTGTAGAGCAGGATCCGGTAGACGAACACCGGCCACTTGGCGGACTCGCTCGTGCGCTCGATCGTCGCCGTCCCGGCCCGGACGGCGCGCGGCACGCTGATGCCGGCCATGGTCAGACGCCCCCCATCAGATCCGCGGCGGGAACGCGACGAAGTACACCGTCGTGATCACGTAGTTGAGGGCGAACACGAGCAGGAACGCGACGACGATCGCGCGGTTCACGGCGCGCCCCACCCCCACGGGGCTGGCCGCGCAGTTCATGCCCATGTAGCAGGCGACGACCGCGGCGATCACGCCGAACAGCCACGACTTCAGCAGGGTCACGAGCAGGTCCGAGGTCCGCAGCAGCGAGGTGGCGCCGTCGAAGTAGGCGCCGGGCGTCACGTCCTGCAGCAGGACGTTGAACACGAACCCGCCGGCGGCGCCGGACACGATGACGAGGGAGGCGAGCAGCGTCGACACGAGGCTCGCCGCCCACAGCCGGGGCGTGACGAGCCGGTGGATCGGGTTCACCGCCATCGTCTCCATCGCGGACAGCTCGTCGCGGATGCGGCGGGCGCCCATGTCGGCCGTCATCGCGGACCCGCCGGCGCCGGCGATGATGAGCGCGGCGGCGATCGGCGCGACCTCCCGGACGAGCCCGACGACGACCGCGCCGCCGGTGGCGGACTGGGCGCCGAGCTGCGCGGCGAGCTGGCCGACCTGGAGCGCGACGGTCGCGCCGAGCGGCAGCGAAACGAGGATCACGGGCAGGCTCGTGACGCGGGCGAGGAACACCGCCTGTTCGGCGAACTCCCAGGCCCAGGAGCGGACGTCCCAGGTCCGCCGGACCGCCTCCAGCGCGATGACGAACAGCTCGCCGATCTCGCCGAGCAGCCCGTGCACGCGGCCGGGGATGGGGATGGACGACACGTTGATCCGTTCTTTCGGGGGTGAAGGTGCCGGCGGTCCCGCGGGCGTCTGGCGCGAAGACGATGCGCGGGACCGCCGGCCGTCGGTACCCGCGCGCCCGTGGGAGTGGACGGCCGGTACCGCGTCATGCCCCCGTCGGCCGGGGAGCGGTGGGGGACATGGGTCACGTGGGGACCCGGAGGCTTGTTGACGGCCCGACAATAACCTAATTGGCACGGTGCCAACAAGAGGTTCCGAACGCCATTCTGGAGAGGTCGCGGGGCGTGGCGGAAGCGGCGCGGATTGACAGGGCTGCGGGGACACCGTACGTTTCCCGTGATTCACGGTTGTCCGAGGGAAATCCGGTGAGATGCCGGTGCGGACGCGCCACTGTATCCGGGGCCCTGTCCCCGGGAGCCAGGTCACTTGGGCAACCGCGACCTCATTGTCCGGGACGCGCTAGATCCCCTGTGGAGGCACTACCGTGAGCACACTGTCCGCTCCCTCTTCTTCCTCGCCGGCCCCCCTCTCCCGGGTCGCCCTCTGGTCGCTGCTCGCGGTTCCCGCGCTCATGCTGCTCGGCTACCTCGTCCTCATGGACAACGGGGCCGTCTCGCAGACCGGCGCGTACCTCCACGAGCTGATGCACGACGGCCGGCACCTGCTCGGCGTGCCCTGCCACTGAGCACCCCGACATGATCCGCACCCTGCTGGTCAGGGGCCTGCTGTACGGGCTCCTGGCCGGGTTCGCCGCGGGCGCGTTCGCGTTCGTCGTCGGCGAGCCCCACATCGACAAGGCGATCGCGCTCGAACAGGCGACCGCGTCCACCGAGGCCGGGCACTCCCACGGGGCCGGCCACTCCCATGGCGGCGGGAACGCCCACGAGCACGGTGAAGAGGTGGGCCGCGGCACGCAGAAGGCCGGGCTGTTCCTCGCCACCGCGCTCTACGGGCTCGCCGTCGGCGGCGTGTTCGCGCTCGCCTACGCCGGGCTGCGCGGCCGCGTCGGCCCGCGCTCGGACGGGGCGCTCGCCCTGGCCGCCGCCGCGACCGCGTTCACCGCCGTCATCCTCGTCCCGTTCCTGAAGTACCCGGCCAATCCCCCGGCCGTCGGGGACCCGGAGACCATCAACGACCGGACGGTCCTCTACCTCTCCATGATCGGGATCGGGCTGCTCGCCACCGCGATCGCGGTGACCGCCGGGCGGCGCGTTCCCGGCGGGCCGTGGGCGCGGTGGCCCGCCACCGCACTCGCGTTCGCGGTCCCGGTGACGGTCGCGATCGTGCTGCTGCCGTCCGTCGACGAGGTCCCGGACGGGTTCCCCGCCACGCTGCTGTGGGAGTTCCGGCTCACGTCCCTCGGCACGCAGGCGGTGTTCTGGGCCGTGTTCGGGACGCTGTTCGGCTGGGCCTGCGACCGGGCGGCGGGCCGCTCCCGGGGGGTCCCCGCTTGACCGCCGCGTACCCGTTCAGCGCCGTCGTCGGCCTGGACGACCTGAAGCTCGCCCTGCTCCTCAACGCCGTGTCGCCCCGCGTCGGCGGCGTGCTGGTGCGGGGCGAGAAGGGCACCGCGAAGTCGACGATCGTCCGGGCCCTGGCCGCCCAGCTGCCCGCGGTGGACACCGTGGCGGGCTGCCGGTTCGCCTGCGATCCGTCCGCGCCCGACGCCGCGTGCCCGGACGGCCCGCACGCCCCCGGCGACCCGGCCGGCCGGCGGCCCGCCGCGCTGGTGGAGCTGCCGGTCGGCGCGTCGGAGGACCGGCTCGCCGGCTCCCTCGACGTGGAGCGCGCCCTCACCGAGGGCGTGAAGGCGTTCGAACCGGGCCTGCTCGCCGCCGCGCACCGCGGCGTCCTGTACGTGGACGAGGTCAACCTGCTGCACGACCACCTCGTCGACCTGCTGCTGGACGCGGCGGCGTCCGGGGTGTGCCACGTGGAGCGGGAGTCGCTGTCGGTCCGGCACGCGGCCCGCTTCCTTCTGGTCGGCACCATGAACCCGGAGGAGGGGGAGCTGCGCCCGCAGCTCCTCGACCGGTTCGGCCTCACCGTCGAGGTCGCCGCGTCCCGCGATCCCCGCGAACGCGCGGAGGTCGTCCGCCGCCGCCTGGCGTTCGACGCCGACCCGTCCGGCTTCGCCGCCCGGTGGACCGCCGCCGAGGCCGTCCTCGCGGACCGAATCGCAGCGGCCCGCGACCGCCTCCCGGGCGTCCGCCTGCCGGACGCGCGGCTGGAGCAGATCGCGGCGGTGTGCGCCGGCTTCGAGGTGGACGGCCTGCGCGCCGACATCGTCACCGCCAACGGCGCCCTCGCCCACGCCGCCTGGCACGGCCGGGACGAGGTGACGGCGGAGGACGTCCGCGCCGCCGCCCGCCTGGCGCTCCCGCACCGCCGCCGCCGCGACCCGTTCGACGCCCCCGGCCTCGACGAGTCGCTCCTCGACGACCTCCTGCGGGACTCCGCCCCCGACGACGACCCGCCCCCGGACGGCGGCGGCGCCCGCCCCCCGTCCGGCGACGGACCGGATGACGGCGCCGGTACGGACGGCGGCGCGGACGGCGGCTCCGACACCGGTGATCAGACCCCCGCAGAGGGCGACGCCGGGGCCGGGCAGGACGACCGCGCCGGCCGGGATCGGCACGAGAGCGCGGGCGACGGCCGAGCCCCCGGCGGGGACGGCCCTCCGGGCCACGAGCCCGGCACGGGCGACGGGTCCGGGCGGGTGAGCGTCGCGGGGGTCGCCGCGCCGTACGCGGTGGCCCGGCTGGAGGTGCCCGGCGTGGGCGACGGCGCGGCGGGGCGGCGGTCCCGCGCCCGGACCGCGCGCGGGCGGGTCACGGGCGCGCGGCGACCCCGCGAGCAGGTCCGCGATCCGCACGTGGCGGCGACGCTGCTCGCCGCGGCCCCGCATCAGGGGGCGCGGGGCCGGTCCGGGCCCGGCCTGGTGCTGCGGCCGGGCGACCTGCGGGAGGCGGTCCGCGAAGGGCGCGAGGGGAACCTCGTGCTGTTCGTCGTGGACGCGAGCGGGTCGATGGCGGCGCGGCGGCGCATGACCACGGTGAAGACCGCCGTGCTGAGCCTTCTGCGGGACGCCTACCAGCGCCGCGACAAGGTCGGCCTCATCACGTTCCGGGGCCGGACGGCCGAGCTCGTGCTGCCCCCGACGTCGTCGGTGGAGGCGGGCGCGGCGCGGCTGAGGGCGCTGCCGACCGGCGGCCGGACGCCCCTGGCGGCGGGGCTGGTGCGGGCGGCCGAGGTGCTGCGCGCCGAGCGGCTCCGCGACCCGGCGCGGCGGCCCCTGCTGGTGGTCGTCACCGACGGCCGCGCCACCGCGGGCGGCGACGTCGGACGTGCCGCCGGGCTGCTCGCCGGGACGGCCGGGATCGTCGTCGACTGCGAGTCCGGGCCGGTGCGGCTCGGCCTCGCCGGCGACCTCGCGGTCCGGCTCGGCGCCCGGCTCGTCCCGCTCACGGATCTCGACGGAATCGTCCGCGACCACCGGAAGGCGGCCTGACATGCCCCAGGGACAGCCGGTCTCCGTCCCCGACGACGGCCTGACCACCCGGCAGCGCCGCACCCGGCCGCTGCTGATCGTCCACACCGGGCCCGGGAAGGGCAAGTCGACCGCCGCGTTCGGGATGGCGCTGCGCGCCTGGAACCAGGGCTGGCCGGTCGGCGTGTTCCAGTTCGTCAAGTCGGCGAAGTGGCGCATCGGCGAGGAGCGTGCGCTGCGGGTCCTCGGCGCGAGCGGCGAGGGCGGCCCGGTCGCCTGGCACAAGATGGGCGAGGGCTGGTCGTGGATCCAGCGGCCCGGTTCCGAGGAGGACCACGCCGCCGACGCCCGCGAGGGCTGGGAGCAGATCAAGCGCGACCTCGCCGCCGAGACGTACCGCTTCTACGTGCTGGACGAGTTCACCTACCCGATCAAGTGGGGATGGCTCGACCTGGACGACGTCGTCGCGACGCTGGCGTCCCGTCCGGGCTCCCAGCACGTCGTCGTCACCGGCCGGGACGCGCCGCGACGGCTGATCGAGGCCGCCGACCTGGTCACCGAGATGGGCAAGGTGAAGCACCCGATGGACGCGGGGCAGAAGGGGCAGCGGGGCATCGAGTGGTGATCCCCCGCCTCGTCGTCGCCGCGCCGTCGTCGGGCTGCGGGAAGACGACGGTCGCGACGGGCCTCATCGCCGCGCTGCGGGCGCGCGGCCTGGCCGTGTCCCCGCACAAGGTCGGGCCCGACTACATCGACCCCGGCTACCACGCGCTGGCCGCCGGCCGCCCCGGCCGCAACCTCGATCCCTGGCTGACCGGCGAGGACCGGATCGCGCCGCTGCTCCGGCATGGCGCCGCCGGGTGCGACGTCGCCGTGGTCGAGGGCGTGATGGGGCTGTTCGACGGGCGCGGCGACACCGGCTTCGCGTCCACCGCGCACATCGCGGCGCTGCTCGCGGCGCCGGTGGTGCTGGTGGTGGACGCGGCGCGGCAGAGCCGGTCGGTCGCCGCGCTGGTGCACGGCTTCGCGACGTTCGAGCCGGGCGTGCGGCTCGGCGGCGTCATCCTGAACCGGGTGGGGTCGCAGCGGCACGAGGAGCTGTGCCGGTCCGCGCTGGAGGCGACCGGCGTGCCGGTGCTGGGGGCGCTGCGCCGCGACGACGCGGTGGTGACGCCGTCGCGGCATCTCGGGCTGATCCCGGCGGCGGAGCGGGAGGCGGACGCGGTCGCGGCCGTCGAGCGCCTCGGCGCCCTGATCGCCCGCTCGTGCGACCTGGACGCCCTGCTGCGCCTCGCGTCGACCGCTCCCCCGCTGCCCGGCCCGTCCTGGGACGCGGCGGCGGAGATCGAGCGCGTCCGGGGCATCGGGGACGGCCGGGCCGAGGACGCCGCGCCGGTGCCCGCCCGGCCTGTGGTGGCGGTCGCCGGGGGGCCTGCGTTCACCTTCTCCTACGCGGAGCACGTCGAGTTGCTGCGGGCGGCGGGGGCCGACGTGGCGGTGTTCGATCCGCTGCGCGACGAGGCGCTGCCCGAGGGGGCGGCGGCGCTCGTGATCGGCGGCGGGTTCCCGGAGGTGCACGCCGCCGAACTGGCCGCGAACGAGCGGCTGCGGGCGGAGGTCGCGGCGTTCGGCGGGCCGATCGCGGCCGAGTGCGCGGGGCTCCTCTATCTCTGCGAGGAGCTGGACGGCCGGAAGATGTGCGGGCGGGTCCCGGGGCGGGCCCGCATGACGTCCCGCCTCACCCTCGGCTACCGGGATGCCGTGGCCGTCGATTCGTCACCCTTGACCCGTCCGGGCGAACGATTCCAGGGTCACGAGTTCCATCGGACGGCCCTCGACGGCGGCGGCCCGCCCCTGTTCCGGTGGCGGGACGGCGCCGACGGGTACGGCGACGCGCACGTCGCCGCGTCCTATCTGCACCTGCACTGGGCCGGGTACCCGGAGGCCGCTCAGCGGCTGGTGTCGTCCTCCAGGTCGCCCTCCGTCTTGAGGTAGACCTCCTGGAGGCCCCGCAGGACCGCGGGGTCGGGGTGCTCCCACATGCCGCGCTCGGCCGCCTCCAGGAGCCGCTCGGCGATGCCGTGCAGCGCCCACGGGTTCGACTTCGCCATGAAGGAGCGGTTCTCCTCGTCCAGGACGTAGGTCTCGGTGAGCTTGTCGTACATCCAGTCGGCCATCACGCCGGTCGTGGCGTCGTAGCCGAAGAGGTAGTCGACGGTCGCGGCCAGCTCGAACGCGCCCTTGTAGCCGTGCCGCCGCATCGCCGCGAGCCAGTTCGGGTTGACGACCCGGGCCCGGAAGATCCGCGAGGTCTCCTCCGAGAGCGTGCGGGTGCGGACCGCGTCCGGCCGGGTGCTGTCGCCGACGTACGCCTCGGGCGCCTTCCCGGTCAAAGCGCGGACGGTCGCGACCATCCCGCCGTGGTACTGGAAGTAGTCGTCGGAGTCGGCGATGTCGTGCTCGCGGGTGTCGATGTTCTTCGCGGCGACCGCGATCCGCCGGTAGGCGCTCTCCATGTCGGCGCGGGCCGGGACGCCGTCGAGGTCGCGGCCGTAGGCGTGGCCGCCCCAGACGGCGTAGACCTCGGCGAGGTCGGCGTCGTCCCGCCAGTTGCGGCTGTCGATGAGCGGCAGCAGGCCCGCCCCGTACGCGCCGGGCGCGGACCCGAAGACGCGGAGGGTGGCGCGCCGCCCGTCCCCGTGCCGCGCCTCGTCGGCCCGGACGTGGGCGCGGACGTAGTTGTCCTCGTCGGGTTCGTCCAGGCCGGCGACGAGCCGGACGGCGTCGTCCAGCATCGCGACGACGTGCGGGAACGCGTCCCGGAAGAAGCCGCTGATGCGGACCGTCACGTCGACGCGGGGGCGGCCAAGCTCCGCGACCGGGACCGGGTCGAGGGCGGTGACGCGGCGGGACGCCTCGTCCCAGCGGGGCCGGACGCCGAGCAGCGCGAGGACCTCCGCGACGTCGTCCCCGGCCGTGCGCATCGCGCTGGTCCCCCACACCGACAGGCCCACCGAGCGCGGCCACGCGCCGTGGTCGGCGCGGTAGCGCTCGAGCAGCGAGTCCGCCATCGCCTGCCCGGTCTCCCACGCGAGGCGGCTCGGGACGGCGCGCGGGTCCACGGAGTAGAAGTTGCGGCCGGTCGGCAGGACGTTGATGAGGCCCCGCAGCGGCGACCCGCTCGGCCCCGCCGGGACGTATCCCCCGCCGAGGGCGTGCAGGACGTGGTCGAGCTCGTCGGTCGTCCGGGCCAGGCGCGGGACGACCTCCGCCGCGGCGAACGCGAGCACCGCCTCGACGGCGTCGCGCCGCTCCGCCGGGACCCGCAGGGCGGCGCGGGCCGCCGCGTCCGCCGCCCAGCCCGCGTCCTCCATCGCCTGGACGAGGTCGCGCGCGGCGGCCTCGGCGGCGTCGACCTCGCCGAGGGCCGCGGACCCGTCCTCGCGGAGCCCGAGGGCCTCCCGCAGGCCGGGCAGCGTCTCCCGGCCGGCCCACATCTGCCGCGCCCGCAGCATCGCGAGGACCAGGTCGACGCGGTTGCGGCCTTCCGGGGCGGCGCCGAGGACGTGCAGGCCGTCGCGGATCTGCGCGTCCTTCACCTCGCACAGCCAGCCGTCGACGTGCAGGAGGAAGTCGTCGAACTCGGTGTCGTGCGGACGGTCGTCCAGCCCGAGGTCGTGGTCGAGCTTCGCGGCCTGGATCAGCGTCCAGATCTGCGCGCGGATCGCGGGCAGCTTCGCCGGGTCCATCGCGGCGATCGTGGCGTGCTCGTCGAGGAGCTGCTCCAGCCGGGAGATGTCGCCGTAGGTCTCGGCGCGCGCCATCGGCGGCACCATGTGGTCGACGAGGACGGCGTGCGCGCGCCGCTTCGCCTGCGTCCCCTCGCCGGGGTCGTTGACGAGGAACGGGTAGATCAGCGGGACGTCGCCGAGCGCCGCGTCGGTGCCGCAGGACGCCGACATGCCCGCCGCCTTGCCGGGCAGCCACTCGAGGTTGCCGTGCTTGCCGACGTGCACGATCGCGTGCGCGCCGAACTCGTCCGACAGCCACCGGTACGCGGCGAGGTAGTGGTGGCTGGGCGGCAGGTCGGGGTCGTGGTAGATCGCTATGGGGTTCTGCCCGAAGCCGCGCGGCGGCTGCACCATGACGACCACGTTCCCGGCGCGCAGGGCGGCGAGGACGATGTCGCCGTCCTGGACGAACAGCTCGCCGGGCGGCGGCCCCCAGTGCCGCTCCATCGCCTCGCGCAGGTCGGCGGGCAGGGTGGCGAACCAGCGCCCGTACGCCTCGGCGGAGATCCGGACGGGGTTGCCCGCGAGCTGCTCCTCGGTGAGCCAGTCCTCGTCCTGGCCGCCCACCGCGATGAGCGCGTGGATGAGCGCGTCGCCGTCGCCCTCCGCGACGCCGGGGAAGCCGTCGCCGAGGTCGTATCCGGCCTCCGCGAGCCGGGACAGGAGCGTCACCGTGCTCGCCGGGGTGTCGAGCCCGACCGCGTTCCCGACGCGCGAGTGCTTCGTCGGGTACGCCGACAGCATCACGACGACGCGGCGGTCCCCGGGCGGGGTGTGCCGGAGCCGGCCGTGCCGGACGGCGATGCCCGCGACGCGCGCCGCCCGCTCCGGGTCGGCCGCGTAGACGGTGAGGCCGTCGGCGTCGATCTCCTTGAACGAGAACGGGACCGCGATGATGCGCCCGTCGAACTCGGGGATCGCGACCTGCGACGCGGCGTCCAGGGGGGACAGCCCGTCGTCGCTGCCCTCCCAGGCGTCCCGGCTCGTGGTCAGGCACAGCCCCTGCAGGATCGGGACGTCCAGTTCGGCGAGGGCGCCCACGTCCCACGCCTCGTCGTCGCCGCCGGCCCCGGCCGTGGCCGGCCGCGACCCGCCCGCCGCGAGGACGGTCACGACCAGCGCGTCGCACTCCCGCAGCGTCGCGAGCAGCTCGGGCTCGGCGGTGCGCAGCGACGAGCAGAACACCGGCAGCGGCCGGCCGCCCGCGTCCTCGACGGCGGCGCAGAGCGTCTCGACGAAGCCGGTGTTCCCCGCCATGTGGTGCGCCCGGTAGTACAGGACGCCGATCACGGGGCCCTGGACGGGCCGCGCGTCCCGCTCCAGCCGGCCCCATGTCGGCGTGGCCGCGGGCGGCGCGAAGCCGAACCCGGTGAGCAGCACCGTGTCGGACAGGAACGCGTGCAGCTCCCGCAGGTTCGCGGGGCCGCCGTGCGCGAGGTAGGCGTGCGCGTCGGCGCAGACGCCCCCGCTGACGGTCGACAGCTCCATCAGCTCGGCGTCCGGGGCCTGCTCGCCGCCGAGCACCACCACGGGGCGCGGCCCGGCGAGGAGCGCGTCGAGCCCGTCCTCCCAGGCCCGGCGCCCGCCGAGCAGCCGCACCACGACGAGGTCGGTGCCCTCGGCCAGCGCGGGCAGGTCGCCCGCGGTGAGGCGGGAGGGGTTCCCCAGGCGGTACGCGGCCCCGGACGCGCGGGCGCTCAGCAGATCGGTGTCGGACGTCGAGAGCAGCAGAACGGTGCGCGTCCGAGCGGGCGTGTCAGCAGGCACGGGTGGTCCTCCCCTGGGGTCCTCGCCCCGGTCGCGGGTGTCACGACGGCAGGAGTCTCCTGGCTCCCGGATCGACGCTCGCCCCGGCCTTCCCGCGTGCCCTCAACGGGCCGGACAGTGGCCTTCGGCGGGGTTCGCTCCCCGGTCACAGTGGCGGGACCGCGCCGGATTCACACCGGCTTCCTCCCTTTGCCATCGCCTCGGGAGCAGCCTACGGCAGCGCGGCCCCGGCGCAAACTGTGGTTAACATCCTCCTCGTGCCGAATGTCAACGCGGCGGGACGGCCGCGTGCCGACGCCTGCCCCGGAACCCTCCAGACGCATACCGCCGCCGACGGCGCCCTCGCCCGCGTCCGCACCCCGGGCGGCGCGCTGACCGCCGCGCGGCTGCGGGTCCTCGGCGCCGCCGCGCGGGAGCTCGGCACCGACGTGATCGAACTCACGTCGCGCGCCAACGTGCAGCTGCGCGGCGTGCGGGATCCGGCCGGGCTGGCGCGCCGCGCGGCGGCCGCCGGGCTGCTTCCGTCACCGGCCCACGAGCGGGTGCGCAACATCGCCGCGTCGCCTCTGGGAGGCCGGGGGGAGCACGGCGTCCTGGCCACGGACGGCCTGGTCACGGCCCTGGACGAGGCGCTGTGCGCCGACCCGGCGCTCGCCGCCCTGCCGGGCCGGTTCCTGTTCGCCTTCGACGACGGCACGGGTGACATCACCCCGGTGGAGGCGGACGTCACCGCGACACCGTCGGGGCTGAGGCTCGCGGGCCGGGACCTGGACCTGCCGGTTCCGGACCCGGTGGCGGCCATGCTCGCGGCGGCCGGGGCGTTCCTCGGCGTCCGCGGCACGGAATGGCGCCTCGCGGAGGTCCCGGACGGTCCCGGGCGCGTCGCCCGGCACCTCGGCGGCACCCTCCTGGAGACCCCGCCCGCAGCCCCCCGGCCCCCGCGCGCCGGCGTGATCGAGCAGCGCGACGGGCGGGTCGCGCTGGAGGCCGTCCCGCCGCTCGGCCGCATGTCGGGCGCGCAGCTGGAGGCCCTCGCGGACGTCGCGGACGAGGTGCGGTTCACCCCGTGGCGGAGCGTCGTCCTGCGCGACCTGGCGCGGGACGAGGCGGGAGGCGTCGCGGCGCGGCTGGCGGCGGCCGGGTTCGCCACCGAGGCGTCCTCGCCGTGGGTCGGGGTGTCGGCGTGCACGGGCAGCCCCGGCTGCGCGAGGTCGCGGGCCGACGTCCAGGCCGAGGCGCGGGCCTGGGTGGCCGGGCTGGACGGGCCACCGGACGTCCCCGTCCACTGGGCGGGCTGTGAACGACGCTGCGGGACGCCCCGCGGCCCGGTCGTCCTGCGGACGGCCGGAACGGCGACGGAGGAACGGCAGTGATCGATTACGTGCGGGACGGCGCCGAGATCTACCGGCGGTCGTTCGCCACCATCCGCGCCGAGACGGATCTGGCGGGCCTGCCGCCGGACGTGGCGCGCGTCGCCGTCCGGATGATCCACGCGTGCGGGATGACGGACCTGGTGAAGGACCTGGCGTACGCGCCGGGGGTGGTGGAGCGGGCGCGGGCGGCGCTGCTGGCGGGCGCGCCCGTGCTGTGCGACGCGCAGATGGTCGCGTCCGGCATCACCCGCGGGCGGCTGCCCGCCGGCAACGAGATCGTGTGCACGCTGGGCGACCCCGGCGTCCCGGAGCTGGCGGAACGGCTCGGGACCACGCGCAGCGCGGCGGCGCTCGACCGGTGGCTGGACCGCCTCGGCGGCGCCGTCGTCGCGATCGGGAACGCGCCGACCTCGCTGTTCCGGCTGCTGGAGCTCGTCGAGGCGGGCGCGCCGCGCCCGGCGGCGGTGCTCGGGATCCCGGTCGGGTTCATCGGGGCGGCGGAGTCCAAGGACGCGCTCGCCGCGAGCGACCTGCCGCACCTGGTGGTGCGGGGGCGGCGCGGCGGCAGCGCGATGACGGCGGCGGCGGTCAACGCCATCGCGAGTGAGGCGGAGTGATGTCGGGACGGCTGTACGGGGTGGGCGTCGGGCCCGGCGACCCCGAACTGGTGACGGTGAAGACCGCGCGGCTCATCGCGGAGGCGGACGTGGTCGCGTACCACTCCGCCCGCCACGGCCGCAGCATCGCGCGCCGGATCGCCGCGCCCTACCTGCGGGAGGGGCAGGTCGAGGAACCGCTCGTCTACCCCGTGACGACGGAGACGACCGGCCATCCCGGCGGCTACCAGGGCGCGCTGGACGACTTCTACGCCGACTGCGCCGCCCGCCTCGCCGAGCACCTGGACGCGGGCCGCACGGTCGTCGTGCTGAGCGAGGGCGATCCGCTGTTCTACGGGTCGTACATGCACCTCCACAAGCGGCTGGCGCCCCACTACCCGACGGAGGTCGTCCCGGGGGTGACGTCGCTGAGCGCGGCGTCGGCCGCCGCCGGGCTCCCGCTGGTGGAGCGCGACGAGGTCCTGACCGTCCTGCCGGGGACGCTGCCGGCCGACGAGCTGGCGCGGCGGCTCCGGGACACCGACGCCGCCGCCGTCCTCAAGCTCGGCCGGACGTTCCCCAAGGTCAGGCAGGCCCTCGACGACGCCGGCCGGCTGGCGGACGCGCACTACGTGGAGCGCGCCGCCTCCGACGCGGAACGGGTGCTGCCGCTGGGCGAGGTCGACCCGGCGGACGTCCCGTACATGTCCCTCGCCCTGCTGACGAGCCCCGCCGGCACGTCGTTCACCGCGCCCGCGCCGGCCCGCCCGGACGGCGAGGGCTCCGTCGCGGTCGTCGGCCTCGGACCGGCGGGACGCCCCTGGCTGACCCCGGAGGCGCAGGACGCCCTCGCCGCCGCGACCGACCTCGTCGGCTACGGACCCTACGTGGACCGGGTGCCGCCGAATGCGCGCCAGCGGCGCCACGTGTCCGGGAACCGGGTCGAGGCCGACCGCGCGCGGCACGCCCTCAAGCTGGCGCGGGACGGGGCGCGCGTCGCGGTCGTCTCCTCCGGCGACCCGGGGGTGTTCGCCATGGCGACGGCCGTCCTCGAGGTCGCCGACGAGGAGGAGTTCGCCGACGTCCCGGTGCGGGTCGTCCCCGGCCTGACCGCCGCGCAGGCCGTCGCGAGCAGGGCGGGCGCGCCCCTCGGGCACGACTTCTGCGTGCTGTCGCTGTCGGACATCCTCAAGCCGTGGGAGGCGGTCGCGCGCCGCATCACCGCCGCCGCGGAGGCCGACCTGGTCATGGCGTTCTACAACCCGTCGTCCAGCCGCCGGAAGTGGCAGCTCCCCGCGGCCCGCGACCTGCTGCTGGAGCACCGCTCCCCCGACACCCCCGTCGTCATCGGACGCGACGTCGGTGGCCCCGAGGAGAGCGTCACGGTGACGACGCTCGGCGACCTCGACCCCGAGCGGGTCGACATGCGGTGCCTGCTCATCGTCGGGTCGTCCGCGACCCGCGTCACCGACCGCGGCGTGGTCTACACGCCCCGCCGCTACCCCTGAGCCCAGGCGGCCGCCTCGGCGGGATCGCCCGTCGCCCGGACGCCGTCCGGCAGCGGCGGGCGGTCGACCATGACGACGGCCAGCCCGTCCTCGCGGGCGGCGGTGAGCTTCGCGCGGGTCATGGCGCCGCCGCTGTCCTTGGTGACCAGGACGTCCAGGCGGTGCTCGTCGATCAGCGCGCGCTCACCGTCGATCGTGTAGGGGCCGCGCGCCAGGAGGACGTGCACGTTGCCCGGGACGGGCGGCTCGGGCGGGTCGACGGAGCGGGCGAGGAACCAGGCGTCGGTCCTCTCCGCGAACACGGGGATGCTGCGGCGTCCGGTCGTGAGGAACACGCGCGCGCCCGGCGGCAGGGACGCGGCGGCCTCCGGGAGAGACGAGACCCTCTGCCAGCCGTCGTCCGCATCCCAGCCGGGACGACGCAATGCGAGGAGCGGCACGCCGGTCAGCGCCGAGGCCCGCGCCGCCGACGCGCTCATCCGCTCCGCGAACGGGTGGGTGGCGTCCACGAACCGGTCGACGCGGTGCTCGCGGAGCCACGCGGCGAGCCCGTCGGCGCCGCCGAACCCGCCGATGCGCACCTCTCCCTCGGGCAGGCGCGGGTCGGTGACGCGCCCCGCGAGGGACGACACGACGCGCAGGCCGGGGACGCCGGCGAGGAGGGCGGCCAGCGCCCGCGCCTCGGCCGTCCCGCCGAGGATCAGGACGCGCCGCACGGCCGGTCCCGGTCGGAGCTGTAGAGGTGGCTGTCGGGGAACGCCGACGCGGTCAGCACCCGGCCCACGACGATCACAGCGGTGCGCTTCACGCCCGCGTCCTCCACCAGCCCGGCGATGTCGTCGAGCGTCCCGCGCAGGATCACCTCGTCGGGGCGGCTCGCGCGGGCGACCACCGCCACCGGGCAGTCGGCGCCGTAGCGCGGGACCAGCTCCGCCGCGACCTCCCCGATCCGCTGGACGGCGAGGTGCAGCACCATCGTGGCGCCGCTCGCGCCGAGCGTCGCGAGGTCCTCGCCGGGCGGCATGGGCGTGGCGCGCACGGCCGTCCGGGTGAGGATCACGGTCTGGCCGACGCCCGGCACGGTCAGCTCCCGGCCGAGCGACGCCGCCGCCGCCGCGAACGCCGGGACGCCCGGCACGACCTCGTACGGGACGCCCGCCGCGTCGAGCCGCCGCATCTGCTCGGCGACCGCGCTGAACACCGACGGGTCTCCCGAGTGCAGCCGCGCCACGTCCCGCCCGGCCTCGTGCGCCGCGACGAGCTCGGCGACGATCTCGTCCAGGGTCAAGTTCGCGGTGTCGACCAGGCGGGCGCCGGGCGGGCAGGCGTCCAGCAGCTCGCGCGGGACGAGCGACCCCGCGTACAGGCACACGGGCGCGGCCTCCAGGACGCGGAGCCCCCGCACGGTGACGAGGTCGGCGGCGCCGGGGCCGGCCCCGACGAAGAAGACGGTCAAGGGGCGTCCTTTCGAACGGTCCAGAGGGTGACGGTCATGGCGGGGCGCCAGGCGGTGAACCCGCCGAGCGGCGCGGCGCGCTCGATCCCGACGCGGACGAGATCGCCGCCGCGCGTCCGGCGGCCCTCCGCGACCTTCACCTCGGATTCGAGGGTGACGGCGGCGGCGACCAGCCGCCCGCCGGGCTTGAGGGCGTCCCAGCAGCGCTCCAGGACGCCGGGCGAGGTGAGGCCGCCGCCGATGAACACCGCGTCGGGTTCCGGCAGGCCGCCGAGGGCGCCGGGCGCCCGCCCGGCCACGACCTCCACGGCCGCCGGGACACCGAGCGCCGCCGCGTTCGACCCGATCCGCGCCACGCGCTCGGGGTGGCTCTCGACCGCGACGGCCCGGCACGACGGATGCGCCCGCGCCCACTCGATCGCGATGCTCCCGGCCCCGGCGCCCACGTCCCAGAGCAGCTCGCCCGGCAGCGGCCCGAGCCGCGACAGCGTCACCGCGCGGACCTCGCTCTTGGTCAGCTGCCCGTCATGCTCGAACACGTCGTCGGGCAGCCCCGGCGTCCGGGGAAGGACCACCGCGCCGGGGCCGGGCAGGCACTCGACGGCGACGATGTTCAGCGCGGAGTCCGCCTCGTCCGTCCACTCCCCGGCGACGCCGTCCCGCAGCACCTCGGTCCCGGCGCCCAGATCGGACAGGACGGTCATCCGGCTCGGCCCGAATCCGCGTCCGGCCAGCAGCGCCGCGACGACCGCGGGGGCCTCGCGTCCCGAACCGAGCACGAGGACCCGCCGCCCTGGGGCGACGACCGCGTTCAGGGTTCCCGCCGGACGCCCGACCAGGCTCACGACATCGACGTCCTCGGAAGGCCACCCGAGCCGCGCGCACGCCAGCGACACCGACGACGGATGCGGCAGGACCCTCACCCGCCCGGAGCCGGCCAGCCGCACCAGCGTCGACCCGATCCCGTAGAACATGGGGTCGCCGCTGGCCAGCACGACGATCCGGCGCCCCGCATGCTTCTCGATCAGCCCCGGCAGTGCGGGCACCAGCGGCGACGGCCACGCGACGCGCTCCGCGCCGCCCGGCACAAGATCGAGCTGCCTGCGGCCGCCGAGCAGCACGTCCGCCTCGGCGATCGCCGCGCGCGAGGCGGCCGGGAGCCCGTCCCACCCGTCCGCGCCGATCCCCACGACGGTGATGACACGAGCGTCCACGGGCCTCCTCAGGTGAAATGCGACGACAACCCTATCCCTGCCCTTCTGGCAGAATCCTCCGGGTGAAGCGGCTTCTGATCATCGGCATCGGCGCGGGCGACCCCGACCACCTGACGTTCCAGGCCGCGAAGGCCATCGCCGCCGCCGACGCGTTCCTGCTGGTGGACAAGGGCACGGCGAAGAGCGACCTGTCCCGCCTGCGGCACGACATGATCGCCGCGCACGGCACCCCCCCGTACCGGATCGTCGAGGAGGACGACCCCGAACGCGACCGCACCACCCCCGCCTACACGGCCGCCGTCGAGACGTGGCGGTCCCGCCGCGCCGAGATCTACGAGCGGTTCGTCCGGGACGAGCTGGCCGACGGCGAGACCGGCGCCCTGCTCGTCTGGGGCGACCCGGGCGTCTACGACAGCACCCTCGCCGCCCTCGCCGAGATCGACGCCGAGTTCGAGCACGAGGTGATCCCCGGCATCACGAGCATCGCGGCGCTCACGGCCCGCCACCGCGTCGGCCTGACCCGCGTCGGACGCCCCGTCCACATCACGACGGGCCGCCGCCTCGCCGCCGAGGGCCCCACCGCCGACGACGTCCTCGTCATGCTGGACGCCCACAACTCGTTCGCCGGCGCGGCGCCCGGCCACCACATCTACTGGGGCGCCTACCTGGGCACCCCCGACGAGATCCTGATCTCCGGCCCGGTCTCGGAGGTCGCCGACGACATCCGCGCCGCCCGCGCCGACGCCCGAGCCCGCAAGGGCTGGATCATGGACACCTACCTCCTCCGCCGCGAGGACTGAGCCGCCGAACACTGCAGGATCCAGTTGCTTTAATTGCTTCTACTGCACATACTGCATGTAGGAGGAGCTGCCATGACCGCGCGTACCCCGAAGTCCCTGGAACCGGGGCAAGTGAACGCCCAAGAGGCAGCCCGCGCCCTACGACGGATCAAGGACTACCTCGCAGCACACCCCGGCGCTGATGACATTCGCGTCACCGGCGAACTGACAGGCGACGGAGCACTGGTCCTGCCACGTGACGTCGTCACCATGCTCGCCTACATGCTCACCCAGCTCGCCGAGGGCCGTGGAGTGACGGCGATGCCCAACCATGCCGAGCTGACCACACGGCAGGCCGCCGACATCCTGAATGTTTCCAGGCCCTATCTCATCGGCCTGATCGATGCCGGCGAAATTCCCTGCCGCCTCGTGGGGCGTCACCGGCGCATCCTGTTCGAAGACCTCATGGCCTACAAGGAACGGAGCGACGCCGCCAGCCGCAAGGCCGCCGACGATCTCGTGGCACTCAGCGAGGAACTGGACCTGTACTAATACCATTCGTCGTGGTCCATGACGCGAACGTGCTGTACGGCAACGAGGTCCGCGACCTGGTGATACGACTCGCCATGTCCGGCCTGGTGCAAGCGCGCTGGACGAACCGGATCCTCGACGAAGTGTGCCGGAACCTCACCGCCAATCAGCCCGATATCTCCTCGGACAAGCTCTCGCGGCTCCGCGAACGCATGAACGCCGCGATTCCAGGCGCGTTGGTCGAGAACTTCGAAGGACTCAAACTCCCCGACGCCGACGACCGTCACGTCCTGGCCGCCGCGATCAGGGCCGGCGCCGAGGTCATCGTCACCTCGAACCTCAAGGACTTTCCCACCGACGCGCTCTCGGGGTTCGGTGTCGAAGCGAAAGGTCCTGACGACTTCGTCCTCGACCAGCTCCACCTCGACGAGAACATCGTCCGAGATTGTGTTCACCAGATCGCGGTCAGCCGAACCCGGCCACCCAAGACCTATGCCGCCATACTCGATGCCCTCGAACGGGCCGGCCTGGTCGAATCGGCCGCAGCACTCCGGGACTGTTCGGATCGTCGGCGGCCCCCATCCGCCGAAGATCCGCTTCCTCGACCTCCACGCCGCCGGTGTCGCGCACACCGATGAGTCTCGGGGCGGCGCGGAGTCCGCCTTCTCATGACGGTACTGATGGACGGGATCGTGTTCGGCGAGTCCCCGCGCTGGCACGACGGACGGCTCTGGTTCTCCGACTGGGGAGCCGGCCAGGTGATCGCGCTCGGCCCCGCGGGCGGCCACGAGGTGGTGGTCAGCGTCCCGTCGTTCCCGATGTGCATCGACTTCCTGCCGGACGGGCGCCTGCTCGTCGTGGACTCGGCGCGGCGGCGGCTGCTGCGCCGCGACCCCGATGGGTCGATGGTCGCCCATGCCGATCTGGCCGCCATCTCCGGTAAGCCGTGGAACGACATCGTGGTCGACGCGCGCGGCAACGCCTACGTCAACAACATCGGCTTCGACTTCCCCGGCGGAGAGCCGGCCCCGGGCATCGTCGCGCTCGTCACGCCGGACGGAACGGCCCGACCGGTCGCCGGAGATCTCGCCTTCCCCAACGGCATGGCCATCACCGCGGACGGCACCACGCTGATCGTCGCCGAGTCCCATGGCGGCCGGCTCACCGCCTTCCCCATCGGTCCCGACGGTTCCCTCGGCGACCGGAGGACATGGGCGGACCTCGGAGACGGCCACCCCGACGGCATCTGCGCCGACTCCGACGGCGCCGTCTGGTACGCCGACGTGGGCGAGCGCCACTGCGTCCGGGTACGGGAGGGCGGCGAGGTCCTCGACACGGTGAAGCTGGATCGCGGAGCCTTCGCCTGCGCGCTGAGCCGCGATGACTACCCGCACCTGTACGTCGTCGGACAGGAGTACGGCGACGCGCAGGCCACGGAACCGACGGGACAGGTCGTGGCCTTCCCGGCCCCGGCCCCCGGCGCCGGGCGCCCCTGATCACCGTCAGGGTTGTGGGACGGGGTGCTGATAGTGATCGACGTGCTGGACCCGTACGGCCACAAGGACTCGGAGCCGCCACCTGCGTTCTTAATTGCATCACTCCCGGCGTCTCCGCTCAGGCGTGCGCGACGCTGAGCCCGGGGCGTGTCCCGCACGGATCCGGCTGCGACAATCGGTCGATGAGACTTCCGCGCCGAGCGAGCCTTGCCGCCGCGCTCGCGATCCTGGCCTGCGGCTGCGGCACGGAGGCGGCCGGCTCGGGCGGCGAGCCGGCCTCCGCCGTCCCGGCGCGGTCGCCCTACGACGAGGCGACCCGCAATGGAGGGGATTCGGCTCCCCACCAAGGGGAGAACAACGCCTGGAAGAACCGCGCCCCTCTCTCCGCCGAGGACGAGCGTCTGGGGCGCGCCGCAGAGGCCAAGGTCCGTCCGGCACTGTCCCGGCTACGTGAGAGGCACGACTTCGCCGTCACGTCCGTTGAGCGGACCCTGCTCGGTCTGGGATACGCACGTGACCGCGTCCAGGTGCAGTCCTTCCGCACCGGTGCATCGGGGACCGCTCCCGCGCCAGGGGTCGTGTTCGTGGTACTCGTCGGAACCCGCGCTTGCGTGCACGGCGACATCCGTCCCAGCAGGCTCCTCATAGAAGTCGAGGGAACGACGAGGGAAGGCACCTGCCTGGAGCCGTTCACCCACTGAGGCGACGCCGCGGTCAGGTCGGGGTGGGGAAGGTGGCGCGGACGGTGCGGCCGCGGGTGTCGCCCTTCCAGGACCAGGTGGCGGCCAGGGCCGCGACGGTGAGGAGACCTCGGCCGTTCTCCGCCAGTTCGTCGGCGTCCCCGAGGCAGGGTTCGCCGGCGCCGCCCTCGTCCATCACCCGGACGATGACGCCCGCCACGTCCATGCGGACGTCGACGGTGAACCGGCCGCCGTCCCATCCCGAGCGGGTGTGCGTGAGCGCGTTCACGGCGAGCTCGTCCAGGACGAGCAGGACGTCGTCCAGGTGCGGGAAGCCCGCGAGGAGGTGCGCGGCGAAGGCGCGGACGACCCGCACCTGATCGGTCCGCCCGGGGAACGCGCGGCGCCAGAACATGGGCGCGTCGGCTTCGGCGGGGGCGGGGACGGCGAGCAGCATCGATCACCTCACGAGTCGGAACCTGTGCCTTCGAGCCGTTCCATCGTCACGGTGCGTGCCGTCCCGGATGCCTCGCGTCCCCTCTCCGGCACCCGGTCCCGGCGGTCCGCACGGTCCCGGGATTCGCGCTCACCGCGCTTTACGTAAAGCCACCGACGCGTTCGCCGCGCGAACGCTACCGCGGGAGCCGGAATCATTCGGCCGCACGTTCGACCGTGCCACCGATCCGCCGGACACCCTCGGAGTCCGCGTGCTAACACAGAGTGGACAGGCCGACCGGATCGGCGCCGTCCTCCATCCCCCGGGAGGTCCCCGGTGACCAGCCCCTTCGTCCGCCGCCGACGCCTCGGCGCCGAAATCCGCGCACTCCGGGAGGAACGCGGCCTCACCGCCGACGAGCTGTCCCAGCGCGTGTACCGCTCCCGCATGTCGATCTCGAAACTGGAGAACGCCCGCTGCCGCCCCAACATCGGCGTGGTCATGAACATCCTGGACGCCCTGGACGTCCCGCCCGACAGATACCAGGAGATCATCGCCATCGCCCGAGAAGCCGCCGACTACGGATGGTGGGACTCCTTCGGCGACGCCATGGGGCCTCGGCAGCGCCTGTACGCCGACATCGAGTCCGGCGCCGACTCCATCTGCGGGTACAACCAGTTCGGTGTACCCGGCATCCTGCAGACTCCCGAGTTCTCCCTCGCACTGGTCGAACTGGACAAGGCGGACGGGCCGCTCACCTATGAGCCGGATCGCATGCTGGAGGCCAGGCGACTGCGTCGGGAGACCACCTTCGGCGCGGGACGCCTGAAGTACGAACTCATCCTGGACGAGTTCGTCCTGCGCCGCCTGTCGGTCGCTCCCGCCGTCATGAGCAGGCAGCTTCTGCATCTTGTAGAAACGGCGGTGTCGGAACCCCGCTTGACGATCCACGTCCTGCCCATCGACGCCAGGATCAAAGGGGGCTTCCTGGCCCGGTCGACGTTCGCGATCTACAGCTTCCCCCATCCACAGGATCCGCCCATGGCCATTGCCGACACGGTGAACAGCGACATCGTCCATACGAAAGAAGCCGAGGTCGGCCGGTACATCGAACTGTACAAAAGGCTTCGAGAAGCCTCCCTTTCCTCCGTCAGGAGCCTGTCGCTCCTGGAAGAGGCTGCCCGGGAACTGGACGACCTGACAGAATCGTCAGCATGATGGCCCGATTCGAACGCTGGCGGAAATCCAGCCACAGCGCCCCCAACGGCGACTGCGTCGAGGTCGGCGGCTCTCCCGACCGCATGATCGGCGTGCGCGATTCCAAGGCGGGAGCCGGCGGCCCCGTCCTGCGGTTCACCCGTCAGGAATGGGCGGCGTTCCTCGAGGCCGTCCGTCCGTAGGCCGGTTCAGGGCTTGCGGGCGACGGCGCCATAGGCGTCGATCGGCACGGTGTCGCCGTCCGGGCGCCATTCGGTGATCCGGACGAGGCCGGGCGGGAGCAGATCGAGGCCCTCGAAGCACCCGGCGAGCTCGTCGGGGCTGCGCAGGATGTAGGGGACGCCGCCGCTCTCGACGAGCTTCTCCGCGCCCTCGACCACGGCGGGGTCGGTGTTGGTGCCGTCCCACAGCACGAGGTGGCTGCCGGGCACGGTGGGCTCCATCATCCGCTCCACGATCGACCGGACGACCTTGAGGTCCGGTTCGTAGCCGAGGACGCCCATGAACATGACCGCGATCGGCTCGCGGAAGTCGAGGACCTCGCGGGCGGCCTCGATGATCTTCTCCGGGTCGTGGTAGTCGGCGTGCACGTACCGGGTCGCGCCCTCGGACGTGAGGCTGCCCAGCAGCGCCCGCGCGTGCGCCAGCACCAGCGGATCGTTGTCCACGTACACGATCTTGGACTCGGGGGCGATGGACTGGGCGACCTCGTGGGTGTTCTGCATCGTCGGCAGGCCCGTCCCGACGTCGATGAACTGCCGGATGCCGGCGTCGGCGGCCAGGTGCCGCACGATCCGGATCAGGAACCGCCGCGACTGCCGCGCCATCGTGACGATGTGCGGGTACACGTCCGCGACGGCCTCGCCGGCGGCCCGGTCGGACTCGTAGTTGTCCTTGCCGCCCATCCAGTAGTTCCACATCCGCGCCGCGTGCGGGACGGAGGTGTCGATGGCGTTGGACTCGGCCATGGGGGGTGTCCCTTCCTGAAGGAACCGCTCTGGATCGTGCGACACCACCAACATAGATCGGTCATCGCCCTTCAGCGGCGCATTCCGGCGATCCGCCCGCGGACCGCACCGGATCCGCTCCGACGAAGAGCCCGTCCCACCTCCCTCGTGTACGGTCGGTGACGGCGGGCACAGGCGCCTCATGAGCATCCGCGCACTCATCGTCGTCGACATGCTGAACCCGTACGACCACAAGGACGCCGACCGGCTCACCGCCGGCGTCGAGCAGATGATCGAGCCGCTGCGCTCCCTGCTCGACGCGGCCTCCCGCCGCGACGACGTGCGGATGCTCTACGTCAACGACAACCACGGCGACTTCGCCGCGTCCCGCGACGACCTCGTCACCCGCGCCCTCGCCGGACGGCGCCCCGATCTGGTCGAGCCCGTCGTCCCGCCGGACGACTGCGCGTTCCTCCCCAAGGTCAGGCACAGCGCCTTCTACGGCACGCCCCTGGAGTACCTGCTCACCGCCGCCGGCATCGACGAGGTCGTCATCACCGGCCAGGTCACCGAGCAGTGCGTCCTCTACAGCGCCCTGGACGCCTACGTCCGCGACTTCCGTGTCACCGTGCCCCGGGACGCGGTGGCCCACATCCACCCCGACCTCCGCGACGCGACCCTCCGCATGATGGAGCTCAACATGAGCGCGAACATCACCACCGCCGCCGCCTGCCTCTGATCACAGGGGCGGGAGGTCCCAGGCCGCGCGGAAGCGGGTGAGGGCGGCGCGGCAACTGGACGGGGAGACGCTCAGTTCTCGCCGCGCGGCGGCCAGTTCCTCGAAGGAGCCGGGAAAGGGGGCGTGGAAGGATCCGAAACTCCACTCGGCGGCGCGCTCGAAAGTGAAGACGTTCTCGTCGAACACCTCCACGACCGTGAGGCAGAAAAGGGCGAAGGCCGAGAGCTGGACGAGGGTGGCGCGGACGGGCGCCAGCTCCGGCATCTCGGGCGGGAGCGGGGCCACGTCGAGGCGCGCGAATTCCTCCAGATGCGGGAGCGCCGGGATCATATTGGACGGCTCCGTGCTCCGCATGATGCCGAGCAGTCCGCGCATGGAGTCGAAGATGTCGCCGAGGTCGACTCCCTCGGGCGTCGGCGGCAGTTGTGTCCTGGTGCCGGTCAGGGTCTCGGTCATCTCCTCTTTGACGAGAGCCGCCGCGAGATCGGCCAGCTGGGGGTGCGGCCAGGTGTTCCGGCTCTCCTCGAGGTTGATCTCGACCAGGCGACGCGTCACCCGGAGTAGTTCCCTGGGAACTCCACCGGAAAGGGAATGGACGAGGAACGCGAACGAATCGGTGAACCCGGGCACGCGGCGCAGCAGGAGGTCGCGGGATTCGGTGAGCAGGAGCGGCTCGATGACCACGACGTCGTCGAAGGCGTTCTCGAAGACGGAGCGGCCGATGACCGCCCGGCGCGCGAAGACCGATCCGACGTCCTCGGCGACGGAGACGATGTAGAAGCAGTTCTGGATCCCGAAGACGGCCTTGATCTCGCTGATGAAGCGCTCGGCCTTCTCCACCGACCCGATGCGGTCGACCTCGTCGATGGCGACGACGACCCGGCCGCCGCCCTGCCCGGCCTCCCTGGCGATCGCCGTCATGAAATCGCGGAAATTGCCGACGAGTTCGGGATAGGACCAGGGCAGGTACTTCAGCGACCCTCCCTTGGTGAGGCCCATCGTGACGCCGCGGACCCCGGGCAGGTTGGCGGTGAGGCCCCAGGTGGTGGTGCGCTCCACCTGGAGGCGCAGCAGATGCTCGCGGGCCCGGGTCACCAGGGAGGGTTCGATGTGCCAGCGCAGTGCCCGCCACACGCGGGGCCGTGGCCACACCAGAGCGGCGGCGGCGACCAGCGCCAGCTGGAATGCCCAGCGGTAGTCGTTCCAGACGTCCTCCACTTCCCTTCCGAATTCGTCCAGATCCGCGCTGATCTCCTGCCGGACGGGTTCGATCAGCCCGGCCACGCCGTCCCGGAGAGTCCATGCGGCCAATGCCAGCAATGCCAGGGAGAGCGCGAAGCGGGACAGCGTCCAGAGCCCGTCCCGGATCACCCAGGCGGTCCTCTTGCGCAGCACGTACCGCTGTGCGGCGCTCCGGTCGACGGAATGGCCCTGCTCAGTGATGTAGGTCTCGCAGACCCGCTGGAACAGCTCGATGAGGAAATCGCGCGGAACGTATTCGGCGGGCGCGCTCGCGTACACGGTGAGTCCCGTCTCCGAGGCGTCGGTGTCGCGGCCCCCGCAGATGACCCGGAGAAGAGTGGACTTCCCGGCGCCGCGCGGGCCCGCGATCGCGATGCTCCCGCCGTCGACCCGGTCCATCGTCCCGAGGACGCGTTTCTCCGAACGGGTCGGAATGGCCAGCCCCAGATCGTGGAGCCGCTTCAGGCCCTCGGAGTCCTGCTCGACCAGCAGCTTGTCGGAGTCCTCTCCCAGGAAGTCGTTGACCACCAGGGTGACCACCGGCATCAGGACCTTCTCCTCGGCGTCCCTCAGCCACGCCCGCCTGAGATCAGTCCAGGTCCGCTCGGTCCACGGCGCATCAATCAGCCGGTTGAGGACGTCGCGCGCGTCGACGAACTGCCGGATCGTCTCCGGCCTTCCCAGGCCGAGGCCGGCGACGAAAGAGGCGATGAACACCACAGGAGCCTGGGCGGGCTGGCTATCCCACCCGAGCAGCCGCTCGACCGGGGTCAGCAAAGGGACCGCGCCGACAGCGGTGAGGAGCACACCGGAAAGGAGATGCAGCCGCGAAATCCGTCCGGCCGCGGCGGCCCAGAGCAGGCCGCCGCCGATAATCGTGAACAGCGCCGCCGGAACCAGCGCGAGGGAATACGCGACGTCATCGTCCTCTTGCGGAGAAAAGACGATGCCCTCGATGAGCATCACCGCGGTCGCGACCACCAGAAGGGCGATCGTCACGGTGCGCACGTTGATGACGCGCTCGTCCCACAGCCCTCTGACCTCCCGCCGGGCGTCCTCGGTGAGGGTCCGGGAATCGGTGTACCGGCCGTAGGAATCGAGCTCCTTCGCGGAGTCGAAGACACCGCGCGTCCTGACCGCGTCGGCGACCTCGTCCGGAAACACGAGGCTCCGCGCGACATAGGGTGCGAGCCGCCTGTCCCGCAGGCATCGGTGGACGCGCGACTCCAGCTCTTCCTTGTCCTCGGTCTCCTCGGGGGTCATGACGCCCATCCTTCCGGGAGAACACCGCGATCCGCCGGTCTTGCCCCAAATCGCGAGAACCCCCGTGAACGCCGTCGCCGATCCGCCGCCGCACCACCAACGGCGAAGACGGCCATGGCGGCCACCCTTCCGGAACGCGCTCTTGCGGGGTGATCACCCGTGGCCATACTTGTCTTCGCTGTGACCGCAGGGAAGGAAGGTGTTCGTGCGACGGATGCTGTCCGTGGGATTCGCCCCCCACGTGATCTTCGTCGCCGGCCTCTGGGGATTGGTCCGGGCGAACGCCTTCTCCGGCCCCGGCCAGTGGGCGGACAGCGTCCCGCGCACTCCGGCCGGGGTCGCGGGTACCGTGCTCGGTGTCTGCGGCTGCGCCGCGGTCCTCGGCCTGCTCCTCCACCCGTTTCAAGTCCGGGCCGTCCGCATGCTCGAGGGCTATTGGGACCGGTGGACGCCCACCGCCCGCCTCGCCGACCTCCTCATGGCGTATCAGCGACGGAGGTGGCGGGCCACCGACGCGATCGCCCGCGGCGGCCGGGAGCGGAACCGTGAGAGTGGGACCGGCGGTCCCGAGGAGACACATGATCTGGTCTCCGCCCGGGATCGGACGCGCGCCGACGCGTCCCACCGGCTGGCGGCGCTCCCGCCGGTCGACGTCCTGCTCCCCACAGCCCTCGGCAACGCCCTGCGCGCGGGAGAACTCGGCGCCGGCGAACGCTACGGCGTGACGACGCTCGCGTCCTGGCCGCGCATCTACCCGCAGGTCTCCCGCCCTCTGGCCGGGGCACTGGAATCCGCCCGCGACACCTTGGACTCCTCCGTCAACCTTTGCTACAGCTTCCTCGCATGCGCGGTCGCCTCGGCCGCCGCCGTGTACGACGAGCCCGAAATGTGGTGGCTCCCCACCGCCTCACTCTGCGCCGCGACCGTGGCGTACAAGGGGGCGGTGACGGCCGCGCAGGCGTACGCCCGGCTCATGCACGTGGTCTACGACCTCCACCGCTTCGACCTCGTCCGGGCGTTGCACTATCGGTTGCCGGGGCGCGAGGAGGAATGGGCCCTCTTTCGACGTATCTCAGATGCCCTCGCCGGCCATCCTGTGAACCTCCCGTACGACCACGGCCAGTCGTCATCGGACGGGACCGACGGCTCCTCATGACGGATCGGTCGATCAGCCGCGGGCTAGGGCAGGTCGTAGCCCATGCTCTGCAGGTGCCGCGCCTCTCGGTCGATGTCGTCGTAGGTTCGGGCCTGGTGGTGTACCGAGGGCGGAAGATTGCGGAATCTGCAGTCGGTCCTGTGGCCGACCCCGGAGTTGTACGTCTCCAGGTACGCCACCACCGCGTCCCGGCCGCGCTTGAGAGTCGACTGCCACGATCCGACCGTGTCCCCGCCGAGCGGCTTGACGATCTTAACGCCGCAGTAGTCTCCCTCGCAGCGCACCCTACTTCCCGGCGTCGCCGGAAAGCCCGGAAGCGTCGTCACATCGGCATTCATTGCCGCCTCCCTTGTCCGATTCGATATGAATGGGAACATCCTTCATTCGAGCGTTGCGTTGTGTCTCTTCCTTGGCTCCACCGCGGTACAGGAGAACCGTCCACACCAGGTCCGCCGCGGCACAGATCGCGATCACCACGACGGCGCCCCATCGCCACGCCATCTCTTTCCCGTCTTGTGGGATGAGCGCAAGGGCCACTCCCCCCATGAGCAACAGCGATCCCACGTTGAAGCTATGGGTCGAGTTGTTGCCGTACATCTCCCAAGTCCGAAAATCCCTGCGCTGCTGAGCGCACAGAGCAGCGAAGATGTGGGGCTGCCGTTCGGCGATGTCCGAACCGTACCAGTTCTCTATCTCGGCATATGAATAGAGATACCGGCGAGCGTTGTAGTGCAGCTGAAGACTGGCTATGAAAAGCAATGAAGAGACCACGAGGATCAGGAGAGTCAGCCCCGGCCAGCGGAAATTATCCTTGTTATCGGTACCGGCCACCACTCCGGCCAGGGCCAGCGCCGCCGCGGTCAGCAGGGGCGCGGCGACCGCCCGCAGTTCCTTGGCGGCCTCCGCGTATCCCAGGGGCGTTGGTTCGTGGAGACTCGGCATCCGCTCACCTCGGGTCACCCGGCATCTGCAAGAGATGCTGACAGACTGCCGACGGTGACGCCATAAAATATTTCGGCCATGACCGGCCGCCGCCTCGAAATACTGCGTTTCGTGTGACGGAAGTGGCCAACGGAGTTCCAGTGGTCCGCGCGTCGCAGCAAAAAGGCGCGGCGATGGAAAATGGTCCAGCGCACGCGCGAGAAGCTCTTCGCACGTGACGCGGGGTCGCGGCGGGTGGGTCGGGTGGCCGATAATGCCGGATCATGCAGGGGGACGAGGTGACGGCCTGGCCGGAGACGGCCGAGTACGGGCCGGGGGCGGCGCGGCGCGGGGCATGGGCGGTCTTCTCCGTCCTGCTGCTCGGCGGCGTGACGGCGACGGCCCTCCTCGTGCCGAGGAGCGCCCTGATCGCGCTGCTGCCCGTGCTTCCGCTCGCCCCGGTGATGATCGCCGGGCTCAGCGGGCGGGTGCTCCCGCCGACCGGGGTGACCCCGGACGGGATCCGCTGCCACCCGGTGGCGGCGGTACCCGTGTTGCGGCGGGAGTTCATCCCCTGGACGGCGATCGCGTCGGTCGATGCGCGGCAGCGAGGGCTTCGCTCCTTCGTCGTGCTCCATCTCACGGACGGGAGCCGGGTCGTCCTCCGGCATCCCTCCGGCCGCCGGGGCGACCGGGCGGTGCAGAATGCCGTCGAGCTGATGCGGTGGCGGCACCTGGCCGCCTGCGACGGAACGCTGCCGAGGGTCGACCGGGTTCCGCTTCCATGGCGCAGGGTGCGCGTACCGGTGCGGGTGCTGGCGGCGGTTCTCCCCGTCGTCAGCGCGATCGGGCTGGTGACATGGCTGGTCACGAACAGCAGGGCGATGACCGCCCCCGACGCCGTCACCGCGTGCGACCTGGTTCCCCGGCAGGCGGCCGCCCGGGTGCTGCCGGACGGAGCCGTCCAGGGATACGGCAACCAGGCGGCCTGCCGGTGGAGCACCGCGACGCCCGCCGAGAACGGCACCTGGATCGACTTCCACGTCACCTCCTGGGCACCGCTCGACGCCGAGCGGTCCTACCGGGAGACGCTGGGGGCGGTGCGTGCCGCCGGACGCGCGCCGCGCTTCTTCCGTGACGGGGACGCCTACACCGTGGCCTGGCGGGACGCGTGGGGGTTCACCGCGCACGGCAGGGCCCACGTGAAGGGCTACCTGGTGATGGTCGCGCTGCACAGCAGGCGGACGGCGTCCGCGCGGGACGCCGAACGCGCGGCCGGCGACGTGCTCCGCGCGGTCACGGCGAACCTGGCGGGGCGGGCATGAGACTGAACGGGCGCGAGACCGGGCTGCTGGTGGGCATGCTGCTGATGTCGGCAGCCTTGTGGGCGCCGTTCCTCTGGCTCAAGACCGCCCTGGGCACCGACCGCGGCGAGTACGTCCCGCGGCGGACCCCGCTGGTCGACCTGTGCATCTGGTTCCCCCGCCCCCTGGCCGCGGAGCTGGTTCCCGACGCGCGCAAGCCCAGGTCGCAGGCCATCTTCTACGGCGAGATGCAGTGCGACTGGAGCAGCGCCGACGAGCGCACCACGCTCAGCCTGAGCGCCTACCGCCCCACCGGCGCGCTCACGCCCGGGAAGGAGGCCGAGGACCTCCGGCAGTTCTACGACGCCCGGCGGCCGACGTCCTCCGACGGCACGCTGAGCTCGGCGGGGCTCGGCGAGACCAGCACGATGGTCGTCCGGAAGAGGGCGGACGATACCGAGGCGCGCATCCTCGTCCGCGACGGGCTCCTCGTCGTCCAGGTCACCTACCGCGCACCGGGCAAGGAGGCGGACGTCGCCGGCAAGGCCCGGCAAGCCGCCACCGAACTGCTCCGCCTCCTGCCCCCCAAGGGCCGCTGACCGGGCGTCCGGTGAAACCGCTCAGGCCGCGATGGCGAGGGCGACGAGCAGGACGATCGACGACGCGACCTCGATCATCCCGATCTTCTTCGCCGGGAGGCCGCGCCGGCGCAGCACCACCGCCCGGACCAGGTACCAGGCGAACGGGCCGGTGTACACCCAGCTCAGCCAGGTGACCACGGCGAGCGCGGCGGCGTGGAAACCGGCCGACACCGCGAACAGCGCCGTGTTGTCGCGCTCGCGGATGCACGTCTTGACGAACAGCACCGTCCCGGCGAAGTAGAGGAACGTCACCAGGACCGCCTCGCCGGTGCGCCGGGGCGACTCCCCCGCGACCACGGCGACCACGGGCAGGACGGCGGTCGCGGCGGCCGCCGACACCAGCCCGTTCAGCAGGGCCCGGTCGTCGTGCCGGGCCGCGAACGCGCCGTTGACCAGGAGCACCGCCCCGAAGACCGGCGCGAAGAGCAGGACCTCCGGGCGGGCCGCGAGCACCGTCGTCCCGGCGGCCGGCACCGCCGTCCCGTACGCGAGGATCTGCGGACGGAACCTGCCGAACCGGCGGACCTTGACGGCGAGGAGCGCGTAGTACGACAGGAGGTATCCGGCGATCCAGGCGACGAGCAGCGGCAGGGCGGGCCAGGAGAAGCCCACGATGAGGAGCCCCGCCAGGTAGGGGACGAGCAGCATCGCCCAGGCCCCGTGCTGCGGCGGGACCCACCGGCGCCTGCGTCCGGACGGCGCGCGGCGCCTCTCAGACGCCGGCGGCCGCGCGGTCTGCACCATCGGAACCGTCTCCGAGCTCGGCCGCGACGCGGTCGAGGATGCCGGCGAGGACCTCCTCGGCCTGCTCGGGGTCGAAGTCCTCCCCCAGCCGCTTGCGGACGCCGTCCTCACTGAGCAGATGGTGGACGGCCGGCGTCACGTCGTGCCGGGCGAGGCAGCTCTTGGCGCAGGTCAGGACGCACCCGTCGATGGCGATGACGGGGCGTCCACTGGTCGCCTTGCGGACGAGGCTCGGCACGTCCCCGCCGACGCCCGCGATGCAGGACATCTCCGCGACGCCCCTGCGGTCGAGCTGGACGGCGATCCAGTTGGTCATCTGCGCCGCGCTCGAACACCCGGAACAGGAGTAGACGAGCGGCAGGTCCTTGCGCCGCACCATCGCGCCTCCTCGAATAAATACGATCGCAAATGTAAAAACTACGCTTCAGCGTACATCGATGATCTACGGCTGTACCGGGACCTTCGGCCCCAATCCCTCGGTCTCAGCAAGCCCCGCCCTCTGCTGTGCCGCGGCGAGGGAGAGCGCGATACGGCCCTGTAGGAGTCCCTTACTTCTCGTGTCGGCGGCGGACCATTTCGGTGATCCAGATGGGTGCGAACGGAGAGGTGCAGCCCGGGGACGTCGGATGGTCCTTGAGCACCTCCAGGCGCTCACCTATGTCGATGGCGCGGGCGCGGTGCTCGGCGTGCTCGATGCCGATGTGGGCCAGGCAGGTGTTCATCGCCCACTGCAGGCGATCGGGGGCGTCCTGCATCCGCGCCTCGATGACGTCGAGGAGCCCCGCGAGATCGAGGCCCTCGGGCCTCTTCACCACGCGTTCGGCGGTCAGCGCCCAGCCCGCGCTCGCGACCACCGGGTCCGGATCGGACGACCAGGCCAGGCGCAGCTCCTCCGCGTGCGGGTTCCTCTTCACCACGTAGTTGACGAGCCAGTCGTGCACCTTGGGTGCGCGCGCCTCGCGCATCATCGCGTCCAGCTCGTCGCGCTCGAACGCCTTCGGGCGGCAGATCAGGAGCGCCAGGAGCCGCGCCGCGGTGTCACCCGTCCGCCAGAGCCGCTGCGCGAGTTCGTGCCGGGTCTTCAGCCGTTTCGCCAGCGCGCGCAGCCCGCCGAGGTTCACGCCATGATCGTCGCCGTGCCTCTCGTTCACCGCGCGGACCTTGGGATCCTCGAGCGCGGCCAGCTCGGCCATCACCTCGGCCAGCGTCATCTCGGCCACCTCGACCTCCCCTTTCGCGCCCGGACTCAGACTATGACGGAACGCCCCACCGGACGGGCCGGGTGGTCGCCGGCATCGACGACCCGATGCTGACGGCCGGCTCCTTAACCGATGGCGCACCGGAGCCGACCGGTGCAACGATCTTCGGATGCCGATCGACGCGCACGTGCTCGCCGTGTTCACCGTGACCACGATCATCGCCCTCATCACTCCCGGCCCCGACATGCTGTTCGTGCTCGGATGCGGCGTGCGGGGCGGTGCCCGCGCCGGGCTGCTGGCCACCGTGGGCGTGATCACGGGTGACGCGCTGTTCATCGCCGCGGCGGCCGCCGGGCTCGCCGTGCTGCTGACGGCGTTCCCGATCGTGTTCACGATGATCCGGATCGCCGGCGCCGCCTACCTGATCTACCTCGGCGTCCAGATGATCCGGAACCGCGACGACGCCCGGGCCGACGATGCCGCCGGCGGCGGGATGACGGGGCGGCGCGCCTACCTCAACGGGGTGGTGTCCGCCATGGCCAACCCGCAGACGTTCACCTTCATGGTCGCCTTCCTGCCCCAGTTCGTCGATCCGGCCGCGGGACCGGTCTGGCTGCAGTTCGCCATCCTGGGCGGCATCCTGATCGTCCTGGAGTTCGTGGCGGACGGGACGGTCGGCGTGCTGGCCGGGCGCATCGGCACCGTCCTGCGCGCCCGCCGCGCGGTGCGCCGCCGTATCGACGCCGCGACCGGAACCGTGTTCATCGGCCTGGGCGTCAAGCTCGCCGCCGAACGCTGACCCCCTGAATGGGCACGATCCGTATCGCCACATGGCCGATCGGTCCCCTCATGATGCGGCCGAGACCGTAGACGCGGGTGCGGTGCACCAGCGGCGGCTGCGGCGGGTGATTTCGGGCTGTGCGGCGTGGGAGGCTACGCGCACAGGACGTCACTCTTAGTATCCGGTCCCATGCTTCGTGTCATCGGTGTCGTGTCCCTGGTCGGTGTGCTGACAGCGGCTCAGGGGGGTGTGAGTGCCGCCCTGGCCGACGAGGCTCCGGGAGGGCTGCGGGGGGATCTGGATCGGGTCCTTCGGGATTCGCGGCTCCGGGGGGCGCAGGTCGGGGTCGTCGTGCGCGACGTCCGGTCGGGCCGGACGCTCTACAGCCGGAACGCGGGACGGCGGCTGAAGCCCGCGTCCAACAACAAAATGCAGACGACGGCGGCCGCCCTCGGGCTGCTCGGGCCCGACTACCGGTTCCGGACGCGGGTGTACGAGGCGGGCGGGCGCCTCTACCTCGAGGGGACGGGCGACACCACGATGCGCGTCCAGGAGTACCGGTGGCTCGCCGCGCAGGTCGCGAAGACCGGGGTGCGGAGCGTGACCGGGCTCGTCGCCGACGACACCTGGTTCGACCGGAGGCGGATCCCCTCCGACTGGTTCGCGGCCGACCTGCAGTACCACTTCGGCTCGGAGACGTCGGCGCTCACGGTGGCGCCGGACCCGATGCTCAACGCGGGGGCGGTGCGCGTGTCGGTGACGCCGCGCGGGCGGGGGGAGAGGGTCCGGGTCCGGCTGACGCCCCGCACGGGCGTGATGAAGATCCGGAACCGGGCCGTCACCGGGCGGCCCGGGTCGGCGCGCACGCTGGCGGTGGAGCGGCGTCCCGGGAACGTGCTCGTAATCCGCGGGTCGCTGCCCGCCGGGCGGGTGGGCGTGCAGGTGCTGCGCTCGGTGCAGGACCCGGCGCTGTACGCGGCGGACGTGTTCCAGCGGGCGCTGCGCGACAGGGGCGTCCAGGTGGGCGGGCGGCCGCGGCACGGCTCCACGCCGGGGGGCGCCCGCCTGCTGGCGACGCGGACGTCGATGCCGCTGTCGCAGCTCGTGGTGCCGCTGATGAAGCTGAGCAACAACGTCATGTCGGAGACGCTCATCAAGGCGATCGGGCGGAAGGTCCGCGGGCGGGGCTCGTGGGAGGCCGGCCTTCCGGCCGCGACGAGGTACCTGCGGCGGCTCGGCGTCGGCGTCCGGATGACGGACGGGTCGGGCCTATCGCACGGGAACCGGACGTCGGCCGCGCAGCTCGCCACCCTGCTGCGGAACGCCCGCAGGGAGCCGTGGTTCGGTGCGTGGCGCAGCTCGTTCCCGGTCGCCGGGCGCCCCGGCCTGACGGGCGGCACCCTGGCGGGCCGGATGCGGGGCACCGCCGCGGCCGGGAACGTCCGGGCCAAGACCGGGACGATCAACGGCGTGACGGCGCTGTCCGGGTACGTCACCGACGCGCGCGGCCGCAGGCTGATCTTCTCGATCCTCATCAACGGGCACTCCGGGGGCAAGCCGTCGGACATCGAGGACCGCATCGCGATCCGGCTGGCGTCCGGACGCGACGTCCGGCTGGCCCCCCGCAGCGACGGCGACCTCGAGCGCTCGTGGACCGAGGCCGCGTCCCGGCTCGTCGCGCGGGAGCGCTGACGGGCGCGGCGGTCAGAGGCCGGAGGCGACCAGTCCCGTGATGCACAGGACGGCCGCCCCGGCCATCGAGGCGACCAGGGCGTACAGGGACACGCGGCCGGCCCGCCGGTCGGAGATCAGGTAGCGCAGGGCGATCGGCATCGGCAGCAGGAAGAACAAGCCCAGCGCGGGCAGCGCGAGGGACGCCAGCCGCCCCTTGAGGCCGGTGGGGACGGCGTGCTCGCCGTCCGGGCGGAGGCGGGCCGTGAAGGTCTCGCCCTCGTCGGACTCGGGCGGGAGGTGGACGTTCCCCACGGGGGCGGCGCCGGGGGCGTCCGGCCGGAACGTGCCCCGGCAGTCGGTGCCGGAGCCCTTGCCGCCGCCGGTCTCGACGCACAGCTCGACGGTGGCCCTGCCCGGCTCGCCGGTCAGGCCGAACGCCAGGCGCACGTCGCCGACGGAGAACCCGATGGGCAGGAGGCCGACAGCCAGCCACATCGCCATCATGACGATGAGGCCCGTCGGGCTCGTTCTCTCCGCCTTCGCACCGGCCGACCGTGACATGGGACCCCCCTCGTGTTCGGTGGGAGCCGCCTGCTCCGACGCGCCGCGTCGCCGGCGGGTTCCCGGCGCGTACGGTATCGACCCGGTTGTCCCGCCCGACCGGGGCCGGTGCCCTGGAATGCCCAGGTGGCGGGCGCGTGGGTCCAAGGGCCCATCCGCGGCGGGACGTCCGGGCGGGCGGCGAGGGGCGCGCCGGGGACGTTCGCCTCTGCCCGGCGGCGGCGCCGCGGCCGACCCTGGACGTATGACTCCCGATGCGATCGACCCGCTGACCCTCGGCGGTGCCGAGTGCCTGGAACTGCTGCGGACGGCCGCGGTCGGCCGCGTCGTGTACACCGACCAGGCGCTGCCCGCGATCCAGCCCGTCAACTACGCGATGGACGGCGACCGCGCGCTCGTCATCCGTACGGCGCCCGGCTCGAAGCTGAACGCGGCGCTGCGCGGCGCGATCGTCGCGTTCGAGATCGATGAGATCGATCCGGCCACCCGGGCGGGCTGGTCCGTCACCGTTGTCGGCCCGGCCAGGGCGGTGACGCAGGAGGCCGAGATCGACCGGCTGATGCGGCTGCTGCCGGGGCCGTGGGCGCCCGGACGGCGGGACGCGTTCATCCGCATCGGGTGCCGCCAGGTGACGGGGCGGATCCTGGCGCCCGCCGCCGCGTGACCGGGGACGGAGGCCGGTACCGGGGCAGGGGGGTGCCCCGGTACCGGGGTCCGGGCGTCAGCCGCCGGACGGGGAGGTCCAGCCGGCGGGGACGCGGGCGAGGCGCACGCGCTGCGGGTGGTCGCCGACCGGCACCGAGACGATCTTCTGGCCGGTGGCGAAGCTGATCGCGGTGACCCGGTCCGTGCCGCTCTCGGAGATGACGCAGGAGCGGCCGTCGCCGCTGACCGTCGCCCAGTACGGCTTGGACGCGGTCACGAGCGGGCCCTGCTGCAGGGTGGCGCGGTCCACGACGGTGGCGTAGTCGTCCATGGTCCCGGCGACGCAGAGCTTCGCGCCGTCGGGGCTCATCGACATGCCGTGGTGCCGGGAGTCGTTGACGAACGTGGTCCGCTCGTCGTCGGTGGCGGGGTTCTTCGGCAGCTCCTTCAGCCGGGTGATCTTGTCGGAGGGGACGTCGTACTCCAGGAACCCGTTGAAGAACGACACCTGGAAGTACAGCTTCTTCTCGTCCGGGGTGAACGCGACGGGACGCACCGAGTCCGACAGGTCCTTGCGGCCGAACGCGTCCAGCCGCTGGCGCATGTCGATGATCCTCGACTGCTGGAACGTCGCGGCGTCGACGACGGTGATGCGTCGGTCGCCCTTGGCGAAGTCGAGCCAGGGGGCGTCGAGGTCGTTGTTGACCTCGCCGATCGACATGTTCCACAGCTTGCCGTCGGAGGTGAAGACGTTCTCGTGCGGCTTGTCGCCGGTGGCGAAGGAGCCGACCTGGCGGCCGGTGGTGATGTCGAGGACGTGGACGGTGTTGGACGTGGACGCCGAGACGGCGACGCGGGTGCCGTCCGGGGAGATCGCCATGTGGTCGGCGCGGTACCCGGAGACGGGGAACCGCCACTTGATCCGACCGGTGGCCAGGTCGATCGACACGACGTCGGCGAAGCTCGGCCGGGAGACGACCATCGCGGTGCCGTCGGGCGTGGAGTACATGTCGTCCACGAACTGGTCGTGGCCCTCGCCCGCGGTCTCCCGGACGCCCAGGAAGTAGACCAGCTTGACGGGGTTGGTGTAGATCTCGCGGAGGCGCTCGTCCTTGTCGGGGACGACGTTGACGCGGCCGATCTTGGCGAACGTACCGCTCGCCTCGATCACGTCGGCGGTGCCGTCCCAGTTGTTGCCGACGAACATCACCTGCCGGAGCGGCGCGGCGGCGTTCGCGGGAGCGGCGGGTGCGGCGACCACCGCGGCGGCGGCGAGGGCGGGCACGGCCAGGGCGGCGAGCCGCCGCGAGCGGAGCGGGAGGCGCCGTAAGGGGTTCGGGCGCATGGCCTTCCTCCAGGGGTGGGGGGATGGGCGGAAAGACCGCGGCTGGTTTGAATACGCCAATATTCAAACCTCGGGCTACTGGACGGTAGGACAACAACCGCACCGCCACAAGACCCATCCAGGGGAAAATCGGAGACCACCGGACGAGGGAGGAACGTGGCGGGCAGGATCACACCGGCGGCGGGCCGGTACGGCGGACGCCCCGCGGCCGAGCGCCGCGCCGAGCGCCGCGAGCGGTTCCTCGCCGCCGGCCTGGAGCTGTTCGGCGCCGGGCCCGGCTACCGCGCCACGAAGGTCACCGATCTGAGCCGGGCGGCCGGGCTGTCGACCCGCCAGTTCTACGAGGAGTTCCAGACGCTGGAGGACGTCCTCGCCGCGCTGCACCTGCGGGTGAACGACGCCGCCGAGGGGACGGTCCTGGCCGCCCTCCCCGGCGCGGCGGACCTCGACCCCGTCGACCGCTGCGCCCACCTGTTCCGCGCCTACGCGCGGGGCGCGACCGGCGACCCGCGGCACACCCGGATCGCGTTCGTCGAGATCATCGGGGTGAGCCCGCGGCTCGACCGGCAGCGCCTGGAACGCCGGTCACGGTGGATCTCGTTCCTGTGCGGGGAGCTGGACGCCGCCGCCGCGCGCGGGGAGATCGCCGCCCGGGACTTCCGCGTCACGGCCGCCGCGTTCATCGGCTCCGTCAACGGCCTCATGCACGACTGGTCCGTCGGCTGGGTCGACGCCACGCTCGACGAGGTCATCGAGGAGCTCCTGCAGATGCTCCTGGGGCGGTTGCAGGCGCCCCCGCTGGACGGGCCGTCCTGACGTACCGTCATCGCCCGCGCACGTCTTGTGCCGCGGACCCACAAGATCGGTCCACGATCGCTCATCCGGCTGACTAACCGGCTATTGAATCCACTTCTAGAGTCCTGTTTTAGTCAGAAGGCACTTGCTGACGCCCCACCCCCCAGGAGCCGTCATGACCCGACCGAGCAAGGCGACCGGACCTCGGCTCGCGGGGGCGGCGGTGCTGTCCGCCGCGCTGCTGTCCGCGCCCGTCGCCGACGCCGCCGCGGCCGCCCCCCTCGACAGCCGCGTGGACCGCGCCGTGTGCGGCCCCGGTTCCGCGCCGGAGACCGGCCTGCAGGGGCAGGTCCCCCTCGCCGACCGGCAGAGCGGGCGCAGCCGGCGCGCCTACAGCTGCAACCTGGAGCTGGTCGGCCGGTACCAGGGGCAGGGCCAGGGCACGGTCGGCGCGTCCTACGGCACCTGCCAGTACCTCGGGACGATCCTGCCGAGCGCGCTGACCGCGACGAACAAGGGCGTCAACGTCATCGACTTCGAGGACCCGCGCCGCCCCCGCCTGGCCGGCTCCCTCGTCAGCCCCGCGACCGTCGGCGGGACGTGGGAGACGCTCAAGGTCCACGAGGGCCGCGGGCTGCTCGCGGCCGTGTCGGTCGGCGCCCTGAGCGGCGGGTTCTTCGTCTCGGTGTACGACGTGAAGACCGACTGCGCGCGCCCCCGCCTGCTCAACGCGGTGCGGGGCACGCAGCTGACCGTGCCGGGCCTGTTCCCCGGCCACGAGGCGGGCTGGTCCCCCGACGGCCGCACCTACTGGACGACCGGGACCGTCGGCGGCACCATCGCCGCCCTCGACATGACCGACCCGGCGAAGCCCCGCGTCCTCTACAACGGGACGACCGGCCTGGTGAACCACGGCTTCGGCGTCAGCCGCGACGGGAACCGGATCTACGTCGCGAACATGCCCAACGGCATCATCACGTTCGACGCCACCGACGTCCAGCGCCGCAAGGCCAGGCCGCAACTGCGCCGGATCAGCGAGCTCACCTGGCCGGACGGACTCGCCACCCAGCACGCGATCCCGTTCACCGACCGGGGCCGGCCCTACCTCGTCGTGGTCGACGAGCTCGGTTCCGGCGGCGCCCGCATCGTCGACGTCTCCGACGAGCGGCGCCCGAAGGTCGTCCGGCAGCTCAAGCTGGAGATCAACCGCCCGGAGAACGTGAAGGTGCGCGCGCCGGACACCGCGAGGAACGGGATCTTCGGCTACGACTCGCACTACTGCACCCTCGACCGCGACACCGATCCCACGGCCCTCGCCTGCGGCTGGGTGCAGTCGGGGATCCGCGTCTTCGACGTCCGGGACCTGAAGCGGCCCCGCGAGATCGCCTACTTCAACCCGGGCGGGCAGGTCGGGCGGCAGAAGCGGCTCGTGAACTCGGCGCACGCGTTCGTCCCGTTCGGGGCATCGTTCTCCGACATCGCGAACGGCGCGGACCAGCCCATCTACACCGGCCCCATGGACATGACCGCCGACTGGTGCATGTCGCCGCCCCGCTTCGACCGCGACAGGCTGTGGGTGTCGTGCGACGACAACGGCGCGCTGCTGCTGAGGTTCCGCAACGGCGCCTACCCGCTGCGGTGACCGAGCGGCCACGCGCCGGACGCGTCCTGTCCGCCGTCGCGTTCCTCGTGCTCGGCGGGGGGACGGTGATGCTGCTGCCCGACGACCGGCCCGCCCCGGCGTCGGCGGCGGCGTCGCCCTCCCCCGCCGACATCGGGTTCGCGCAGGACATGGTCGTCCACCATCAGCAGGCGGTCACGATGGCGCAGGCGGTGCGGGGCCGGACGAGCCCGCAAGTGGCGCAGCTCGCCCTGTCGATCGAGCTGAACCAGACCCGGGAGATCGGGCACATGCAGGGCTGGCTGGCGCTGTGGAGGGCGCCGCAGGTCCCGTCCGGCCCGCCGATGACCTGGATGAGGGACGGCCACCACGGGCACGGGAACGGGGAGATGCCGGGCATGGCCTCGCAGCAGGAGATCGCGTCCCTGGGCGAGGCCACGGGGAGGCGCCTCGACATCCGGTTCCTGGAGCTGATGATCCGCCACCATGAGGGCGCGATCCCCATGGCGGCCGCCGCCGTCGCCCGCGCCGCGGTCCCCCACGTCCGGGCGACCGCCACCCTCATGATCTCCGACCAGCGCAAGGAGACCGCCGTGATGACCGGCCTCCTCGCCGCGCTCAGAGGCTCGCCACCAGGGAACGGGCGAGGGTGAGCGCGCCCCGGTCCGCTCCGGCGTTCAGGGCCGCGCCTCCAGCACGAAGTTGAACTCCGTCTCCAGCGCGATCCGGACCTGACCCCGGCCGTCCAGCGGTGTCGCGCGGTTCTATCGGGAGGGCGCCTTTCACGCGCCTGTCGCCGGGGACGAGCGGGAGCGCGCCGCGGTGAGAGGCCCGGAGGCCGCCCAGCGCGCGGCCCTGGCGGCCGCGGCCGCGTAGACGGCGGCGTACAGGACGCCGCCCGCCAGGGACGCCGGCAGCGCCAGGGTTTCCGAGCGGTCCTCCAGCAGCGGGTAGATCTGCCAGTGGACGAGGTAGATGTAGAGGGAGGCGCCGGCCAGCACGCCGGCGAGCCGGTTGAGCGGGCGCGCGCTCGGCAGCGCCGGGACCCAGACCAGCAGCGCCAGGGCGGCGATGACGAGGACCTCCCGCGCCAGCTCGCCCCCGCCGAAGTAGCCGGGGACGCTGGCGAGCGCCGCGCCGGTCACCAGCAGCCGCCCGGCGGCGCCCTCCGCCTTGGCCGCCGCCCAGCCGAGGGGGAACATCCAGAACGCGGTGATCGCGTCCGGCAGGGCGGTGAGCCCGCCGAAGTCGTACCGGACGAGCAGGCCCGCGAGCAGGAGGCCGCAGGCGAAGCGGAAGGGAGCCCGGCGCTCCGCCCGGTCCAGCGCGGGGACGCTCAGCCACGCGGCCATGGCGAGCAGGATGTAGACGATGGCCTCGATGAACCAGTAGTTGCTGTCGTGCCCGGTCGCGCTCTTGAGCAGGAGGGCGTCCACGAGGTGGTAGTCGGCGGTGAAAAGCGCCGCCACGGCGATCCACGCGACGCTCGGCACGGCGATCCTCGCCAGGGCGCTCAGGACGTGCGCGCGGCGTTCGGGGCGTCCGGCGGGCGTGAGGTGGAAGCGGGCGAAGTTGTAGCCCGCCACCGCGAGCAGGACGTGCGCGCCGCCCCGCAGCTGGAAGACGCCGATGTGCGATCCGACGACGAGGACGATCGCGGCGGCGCGCAGGGCGATGCCCGTCTCCAGGGTCCGCCGCCGGGCGCGCGGCGCCGGGCGGCGCAGGTCGCGGATGGGACGCGTGTGCCAGTCCGGGGGGAGCGGCCCGAGCGCCTCCTCCAGCTTGATCGACATCTCCACGTAGGACAGGGAGTCGCCGCCCAGGCCGACGAAGCTGCTGTCCTCCGTGACGTCCGAGCGGTCCAGGATCTCCGCGTACAGCCGGCAGAGGTCGGTCGTGGACGCGTGCGCGGGCCGCCCCGACCGCAGGACGGCCCGATAGTCGGGCTTGCCCGTGGGCAGCCGGGGCAGCTCGGGCGGCGTGCTGACGGCGATCACTCGGGCGGGCAGGCCGCACTCGGCCGCGACGAGCCGCCGGACGCGCCCGGCGTCGGCTCCCTCCCCCGCCACGGCCACGACGAGGCCCTGGTCGTCGCCGGCGCAGCAGGCGTCCAGGCCGTGCTCGCCGAGCATCGCCTCGACGCGCTCGGGGTCGATCCGCAGGCCGAACAGCTTCACGAACCGGCCGCGCCGCCCGACGATCTCGTACAGGCCGCCCGGCAGGAGCCGCGCGACGTCGCCGGTGCGCAGTTCCTCGACGGTCCGGCCGAGGGCCAGGTCGGCGGGGGCCTCGGCGTAGCCCAGCATGACGTTCGGCCCCGAGTAGACGAGTTCCCCGGTGTCCTGGCCGGGCCGGTCGGGCAGCGGCTCGAGCCGGAAGGACCCGCCCGGGACCGGGACGCCGATCGCCTGCGGATGCGCCTCGGCGAGGTCGGGCGGCAGGTACGCCATCCGGGCGGTCGCCTCGGTCTGGCCGTACATGACGACCAGGTCCCAGCCGCGCCGCCGCCCGAGCGCCGCGTAGCGCGCCACCCGGTCGGCGCCGAGCCGGCCGCCGGCCTGCGTGACGTAGCGCAGGTGCGGGAGCCGCATGTCGGCGAAGCCCACCCGGTCCAGCAGGTCGAACGTGTAAGGGACGCCCGCCAGGGTCGTGGCCCGCGCGTCGCGGAACAGGGTCCAGAAGCGGTCGTCGGTCACCGAGAGGTCGGTCAGGACGAGCGCCGCCCCGCGCAGCAGGTGACTGTTGATCACCGACAGCCCGTAGCAGTACGACATCGGCAGGGTCGTGGCGGCGCGGTCGCCGTCCCCGATTCCCAGGTACTCGGCGATGGACGCGGCGTTCGCCTGCAGGTTCTCGTGCGACAGCCGGACGAGCTTCGGGGCACCGGTGGTCCCGGACGTGCTCAGCAGCAGCGCCAGATCGGGGTGCAGGGTGTGAGCGGAGACGTCGCGCCGCTCGTCGAGCGTGCCGTCCGGGCCCGCCACGACGTCGGGGTCGTAGGCGGCGGCCAGCGACCGCAGCGCCTCGGGGCGGTCGGCGGGGCCGAGGAGAACGGGATGGCCCCCCGCCAGCGCAGCCAGGTAGACGACGAGCGCGTCGACCGTGTTGCCCGCCGCGAGCAGGACCAGCCGCCGCTCGGGGCCGAGGCGCCGGGCGGCCGACGCGACCCGGGCGGCCAGCTCCCGGTAGGTCAGCGCGCCGGAGGCGGTGACGACCGCCGTCCGGTCGGCGTGTCCGGCCAGGTCACGGGCGAACGGAACGGCCCGCGGGCTTGGGTGGGGGTTGCTCACGCCTATATATTAAGTAAGGCTAACCTATCAACCAAAAGCACCTCAAAACCCGCGTCACGAGGAACCCATGCGACACCCCTTGCGCCGTATCACCTCCGTCCTCGCCTCGGCGGCTTTGGTCCTCCCCCTCGCCGCGGCCTGCGGCTTCGGGTCCGACGCCGGGCTCGTCATCTACTCCGGCCGCAACGAGGGCCTCGTCAAGCCGATCCTCGAGAAGCTCGAGAAGCACCTCGGCACCGACGTCGAGGTCCGGTACGGCACCAGCGCCGAACTGTCCGCGCAGCTGCTGGAGGAGGGCTCCAAGACCAAGGCGGACCTGTTCCTCTCCCAGGACGCCGGCGCGCTCGGGGCCCTCGCCGGCAAGGGCCGCCTCGACAAACTGCCGCAGCCGACCCTGGACAAGGTGGACGCGAAGTTCCGCGGCGGCGGCGGCGACTGGGTCGGCGTCTCCGGCCGCGTCCGCGTGCTGGCCTACCACCCGGCCTCGGTCCCCAAGCCGCCGAACAGCGTCCGGGACCTCGTCAGGCCGGAGTGGAAGGGCAAGATCGGCTACGCGCCGACCAACGCGTCCTTCCAGGCGTTCGTCACCGGCATGCGCGTCCTCGACGGCGACGCCGCCACCCGCGCCTGGCTCAAGGGCCTCAAGGCCAACGGCGTGAAGGCGTACGACAACAACATCGCCGTCCTCGACGCCGTGGACAAGGGCGAGGTCGGGCTCGGGCTGATCAACCACTACTACTGGTACGAGCGGGTCGCCGAGAAGGGCGAGGCCAAGGTCACCGCGAAGCTGCACTACCTGCCCGGCGCCGACCCCGGGGCTCTGATCAACGTGGCGGGCGTGGGCGTCCTCAAGGGCGCGAAGCACCACGCGGCGGCGCTCAAGGCCGTCGACTACCTCCTCGCCGAGGAGGCCCAGACGTACTTCAGCGACGAGACGAAGGAGTACCCGCTCGCCTCCGGCGTCACCAGCACCGTCCCCGGCCTGCCCCCGCTGGACTCGCTGAAGTCCCCCGAGATCGACCTCGGCAGGCTGGAGTCGCTGGAGCAGACGCTGGCGATGCTGCGGGAAGCCGGGATGGTCTGACCCCGGATGGCCACAGCCACGACCCGCGCGCCCCGGATCCTGCTCGGACCGGCGTGCCTGGCCGGGGCCCTCGCCCTGCTGCCGCTCGGCTACCTCGCCGTGCGCGCGCTGGAGCGGGGGCCCGGCTTCGCCTGGAGCGTCATGACGACCGAGGGCACCGCCCAGCTCCTCGGGCGCAGCCTCGCGCTCGCCGCCGCCGTGGTGGCGGCCTGCCTCGTCCTCGGGATCTCGCTCGCCTGGCTCACCGTCCGCACCGCCCTGCCCGGCGGGCGCGCCTGGTCGGTGGCGGTCACCCTGCCGCTGGCCGTGCCCAGCTACGTCGCCGCGTTCGCGTGGCTGTCGGCGGTCCCGGGCCTCTCCGGGTTCACCGGATCGGCGGTCGCGCTCACCCTGGTCAGCTACCCGTACGTCTACCTGCCGGTCGCCGCCGCGCTGCGCGGGATCGACCCCGCGCAGGAGGAGGCGTCCCGGTCCCTGGGGGTGGGCCCGTCCCGGACGTTCCTGCGCGTCGTCCTCCCCCAGCTCCGCCCGGCGGCGGCGGGCGGGGCGCTGCTCGTCGCGCTGTACGTCCTGTCGGACTTCGGCGCGGTGTCGCTGATGCGGTACGACACGTTCACACGCGGCATCTACACGTCCTACCAGGCGAGTTTCGACCGCACGCCGGCCGCCGCGCTCAGCGTCGTCCTCGTGGCGATGACCGTCGGGCTCGTCGCGCTGGAGACTCGGACGCGCGGGCGGCGCGGCCACGCCCGTACGGGCACCGGCACCGCCCGCCCCGCCGTGCCCGCGCGGCTCGGCCGCTGGACGGCCCCCGCCCTGGCCTGGGCCGCGGCGGTCTTCGCGGCCGCCGTCGCCTTCCCCCTCGGCACGCTCGGCTACTGGCTCGCGACCGGCAACCGCTCCACATGGGACCCCGCCGGGCTCTTCGGCACCGCGCTGACCACCCTCGGCGTCGCCGCCGCCGGAGCCGCGCTGACCACCGTCCTCGCCCTGCCCGTCGGGGTGGTCGCCGCCCGCCACCGGGGCCGCGCCGCCGGCCTCCTCGAGCAGGCCGCCTACGCGGGGCACGCCCTGCCCGGCATCACCGTCGCGCTGTCGATGGTGTTCTTCGCCGTCCGCTACGCCACCCCGCTCTACCAGGAGCTGCCCCTGCTGGTCTGCGCGTACGCGGTGCTGTTCCTGCCGCTCGCCGTCGCCGCCACCCGCGCGGCCGTCCTGCAGTCGCCGCCCGTCCTGGAGGACGTCGCCCGCTCCCTCGGCCGCGGCCCGCTCAACGTCCTGCGGACCGTCACGGTGCCGCTCGCCGCCCCCGGCGTCGCGGCGGGCGCCGCCCTGACGTTCGTCGTCTGCATGAAGGAGCTCCCCGCCACCCTCCTGCTGCGGCCCACCGGCATGGACACCCTCGCCACCCGCCTGTGGACCGAGACCGGCGTCGCGTCCTACGCCGACGCCGCCCCGTACGCGGCCGCGCTGATCCTGCTCGCGGCCGTCCCCTCGTACCTCCTCGGGAGGAAGCGCTGATGACCGACCTGCGGATCGAGGGCCTCACCAAGGCGTACGGCCCGGACGCGACCGTCCTCGACGGGCTGGACCTCACCGTCCCCAGCGGCTCCCTGGCCGCCGTGCTCGGCCCGTCCGGCTGCGGGAAGACCACCCTGCTGCGCGTCGTCGCGGGGTTCCTGCGCGCCGACGCCGGGACCGTCACCGTGGGCGGGCGCGTCCTCACCGGGCCCGGGACGCACGTCCCGCCGGAGCGCCGCCGGGTCGGCATCGTGCCCCAGGAGGGCGCGCTGTTCCCGCACCTCAGCGTCGCCCGAAACGTCGCGTTCGGCCTGACGGACCGCTCCACCCGGCGCCGCCGCGCCGAGGAGATGCTCGACCTCGTCGGGCTGTCCGGATACGGCGACCGGATGCCGCACGAGCTGTCCGGCGGGCAGCAGCAGCGGATCGCGCTGGCCCGCGCGCTCGCCCCCGAGCCCGCGCTCGTTCTGCTCGACGAGCCGTTCAACGCCCTGGACAGCGCGCTTCGGGCGGGGGTGCGCGCCGACGTCCGCGCCGCCCTCCGCGCCATCGGCGCCACGGCGCTCCTCGTCACGCACGACCAGCAGGAGGCGCTGTCGACCGCCGACCTCGTCGCCGTCGTCCGCGACGGCCGGATCGCCCAGTGCGGCACCCCGCAGGACGTCTACGGCCGTCCCGCCGACCCGTGGGTCGCGGGCTTCGTGGGCGACGCCGTCCTGCTCCCGGCGTCGGCCGCGAACGGGACGGCCGAGACGCCCCTCGGCACGATCGAGCTGAGCAAGCCCGCCGCGTCCCCCGCCGGCACGGTGATCCTGCGCCCCGAGCAGCTGCGCCTCACCGACCCCGGTGAGGCGGGTCCCGCCGGCACGGTCACCGACGTCCGCTACTACGGCCACGACGCCATGGTGACCGTCGCCGTCGACGGCCTGGACGCCCCGGTCGACATCCGCGTGAGCGGCGAGGTCCGGCTCCGCCTGGGCGACCGCACCGGCATCCACGTGACCGGGCGAGGCACCCCCCACTGAGGATCGTGCCGGAGACGGGCCTTCCCACCGCCTCCCTCATGTACTACAACTTGTAGTACTACACGACGTCGTGGGGAGTCCGGATGCGGGTGCTCATCGCGGGTGCGGGGATCGGCGGCCTGGCGGCGGCGCGGGCGATGCTCGGCGCCGGCCACGAGGTGACGGTGCTGGAGAAGGCGCCCGCTCCGCGCCGGGGCGGGGGCTCGGTCTCGCTCTGGAGCAACGGCCTCGCCGTCCTCGCCGGCCTCGGCGTCGACGTCGCGGGTGCGGGTCACCGGCTGACCGCCGTGGAGACCAGGACGGCCTCGGGACGACTCGTGATGACGGTCGACGTGGAGCGGGGCGGCGCCCTCGTCCAGATCACGAGGGACCGGCTGCTGGACGTCCTCACCGCCGGCCTGCCCGCGGGGACGCTCCGCTTCGCGGCGGGCGTCACCCGCTTCGAGGAGCACCGCGACCACGTCCGGGTCTGGACGGGCGACGGCGGCGAGCACACCGCCGACCTGCTCATCGGCGCCGACGGGGTGCATTCGGCGATCCGCGCCGCCCTGTTCGGCGCGGAGCCGGAGCCGTTCACGGGCGTCGCCAGCTTCCAGGGCCTGGTCCACGCCCCGGTCGACCTCGGCGCCCGGGGCGTCCTGATCGTGGGCGCCTCCGGCTACGCCGGCCTGAGCCCCGCCAGCGGCGGGCTCACCCAGTGGTTCCTGGACGTCCCCTGGCCGCTCGCCGACCCCGCGGCCGACCCCGTGATCATGCTGAAGGAGCGGTACGGCGGGTTCGCCTCCCCGATCCCGGAGCTCCTCGACGCCCTCGCCTCCGCGGAGGTGCGCGCGTACCCGCACCACCGCCACCGGATACCGCGCGAATGGGGCCGGAGGAGGACCGTCCTGCTGGGCGACGCGGCCCACGCGATGCCGCCCGTCCTCGGCCTGGGCGCCAACCAGGCCCTGGAGGACGTGCGGGCGCTGCGCGACGCCCTTGCGGACGACCCCGCGACGGCCGTGCGCGCCTACAGCCGCGCGCGCCGCCGCCGCGCCGTCCGCGCGTCCCGGTTCGCGAGCCGGGCCCTGGCCCTCACCGGCCCGCAGACGCTGATGCAGCGCGAGACGCCGATGCGCATGAGCGCGGCCGTCCCGGACCGCCTGATGACGGCCGCGTTCACCGCCCTGCACCGCGCCATCGGCAGGCCCGAGGCGGCTCAATCGCCGTCGTAGACCAGCAGCCCGTCCTGGACCCGCGCCCCTGACGTGGGCGGATGCTCCGCGAGGCGCCCGTCATGGGCGAGATGCAGCGCGGGCCGTCCCCGGATGAGCACGGCGAAGTCGGCGATGATCCGGCGATGGCACCGCCACCACACCGACTCGCTGCACATGACCGCCGTGGACGTCGCCTCGGCCTCGGCCAGCAGTTCGTCCATGGCGCTCAGGAAGGCGGGGTCGCGGGTGTATCCGGCGTAGCCGCGGAAGGAGTCGTTGCGCCAGAACGTGTCCGGGGAGTCCGGCGCGGGCCTGCGGAACCCTCCGAGGCGCTTCTCCCAGCGGTAGGCGATGCCCGCGGCGGGAAGCCACTCCGCCAGGACGTCGCGGTGGACGTCGGGGTTGCGGCGGCTGCCGGGCGCCGTCCGCACGTCCACGACGGACGCGACGCCGGCGCCGCGGAGCAGGGCGGCCAGCTCCTCACGTCCGGCGGTCCCGTGCCCGAACGTGACCAGCGGCGGCACGGCGCCCCCCTCAGGTGTCAGTCGTCGGCGCCGAGCTCGGGCAGGTTCTCCGCCAGCGGCACGAACTCGGCGGCCGACAGCAGACCGTCGCCGTTGGCGTCGTACTCGGCGAACAGCTTCGCGACGAGCGGCGACAGGTCGTCCACCTCGGCCGCCGGGAACATACCGGCGATCGCGGCGGTCACCTCGTCCACATCGAGCCGCCCGTCGCCGTCGGTGTCGAACCGGGCGAACACGGCCTCGTACTTCTCGGACATGCTCTTCCTCCCCAGATGATCGTGTTTCCGATCGTAACGACTCCGCCCGGCGGCCATCGGCCGCGGGGCGGCGACGGGCGGGCACGGGACGGAGCCGCCCGTCGCGCCTCAGGCGGTGGGGGTCGTGTCGTGGGAGCGGGACAGGGGGACGATCAAGGGGGTCGCGGTGACGGGGTCGGGGATGACCTGGCAGGGCAGGCCGAAGACGTCCTCGATGAGGGCGGGGGTGACGATCTCTCCCGGGGGGCCCTGGGCGACGACCGCGCCGTCCTTCAGGGCTATCAGGTGGGTGGCGTAGCGGCAGGCGTGGTTCAGGTCGTGGAGCACCATGACCAGGGTGCGCGTCCGGTCGCGGTGGAGGGTGGCGCACAGGTCGAGCATGTCGATCTGGTGGGCGATGTCGAGGAAGGTCGTGGGCTCGTCCAGGAGCATGATGGGGGTGTCCTGGGCGAGGAGCATCGCGAGCCAGACGCGCTGGCGCTGGCCGCCGGACAGCTCGTCCACGGCCCGGTCGGCCAGGTCCTCCGTGTCGGTGGCGGCCAGGGCGCGGTTCACGGCCTCCTCGTCCTCGGCGGACCAGCCGCGCAGGAGCCGGCGGTGCGGGTGGCGGCCCCGGGACACCAGATCGCCGACCGTGATCGCGTCGGGGGTGACGGGCTGCTGGGTGAGCAGGCCGAGGCGGCGGGCCACCTCCTTGGACGGCAGGCGCGCGATGTCCTCACCGTCGAGGAGGACGCTCCCGCTCCGCGGCTTCAGGACGCGGGCCAGGGTGTGCAGCAGCGTCGACTTGCCGCACCCGTTGGGGCCGACGATGACGGTGATCGACCCGTCCGGGATGTCGAGGTCCAGGTCCTCGATGACGGTGCGGCGGTCGTAGCCGACGGTGAGGCCGCGGGCCGCGAGGCGGTTCTCGGGCTCAGGCACGTCCGGCCCTCCATTCGGTGAGCATGAGCCAGCCCAGGTAGAGGCCGCCGACCACACCGGTCATGACGCCCACGGGCAGCTGGGTGGGGGCGAGCAGCCGCTGCGCGGCCACGTCGCTGACGGACAGGAGCACCGCGCCCATGAGGGCGGCGGCGGGCAGGTTCGGGCCGGGCGCGCGGGTGAGGCGCTTGGCGAGCTGCGGGGCGGCCAGGGCGATGAACGCGACCGGGCCGGCGGTGGCGGTGGCGACGGCGGTGAGGCCGACACCGACGGTCATGAGGGCGAGCCGGGACCTCTCGACGGGGATGCCGAGCGCGGTGGCGGTGGTGTCGCCGAGTTCCAGCATCCGCAGGTTCCGGGCGAGGAGCGCCGCGCACGGGACGAGCACGACCAGCGCCGCCGTGAGGGGGCGGAGGTGCTCCCAGCCGCGCCCGTTCAGGCTGCCGACGAGCCACGCCGACGCGCTCTGCGCCTTGTTCACCTCGGCCCGGCTGAGCAGGAAGGCGTTCAGGGCCTCGAGCATGGCGCTGATGCCGATGCCGACGAGGACGAGCCGGATGCCGTGCACGCCGCCCCGGTAGGCGAGCAGGTACATGGCGAGGCCGGTGAGCAGCCCGCCGCCGATGGCACCGGTGGCGATCTGCGCGGCGCCGCCGCCGAACACCATGATGACGGCGATGCCGCCGGACGCGGAGCCGACCGTGAACCCGATGATGTCGGGGCTGCCGAGCGGGTTGCGGGTGAGGCTCTGGAAGACGGCGCCGCTCATCGCGAACGCGGCGCCCACGGCGCAGCCGAGCAGGACGCGGGGCAGCCGCAGCTCCATGACGATGAACTCGGCGCCGGGCGGCCCGCCGCCGAGGAGGGTGGCGACGACGTCGCCGGGGGCGAGGGGGTAGTCGCCGACGCCGAGCGCGACGACGACCACGGCGCCGAGCAGCAGGGCGAGCGCGGCCGTGACGGTGACGCCGCGCGGCCGGATCCTGCGGCGGCGCGGGGCCTTCGGCGGCGCGGTGGCGGTCAAAGGTCGGCCACCTTCCGCCGACGGACGAGAAGGATGAACAGGGGTGCGCCGACGAACGCCGTCACCACGCCGGCCTCCAGTTCGCCGGGGCGGGCGGCGACCCGGCCGATGACGTCGCAGCCGAGCAGGACGATCGGCGCGAGCAGCGTCGACAGCGGCAGGAGCCGGCGCTGGTCGGGGCCGGTGAACAGGCGGACGGCGTGCGGCACCATGAGGCCCACGAACGTGATCGGGCCGATCGCGGCGGTCGCCGCGCCGCACAGCACCGTCACGACGACGAGGGTGACGAGGCGGACGCGGCCGGGGTCGACGCCGAGGGCCCGGCCGGCCTCGTCGCCGAGGGCGAGGGCGTTGAGGCGGGCGCCGAGCGCGATCCCCACGGCGGCGGCCAGTGCGATGACCGGTGCGACGAGGACGACCTCGTCGCCCTTGGCGGCGGCGAGGGAGCCGACCATCCAGAAGCGCAGCCGGTCGGCCGAGTCGTTGTCGATGAGGGTGAGCGCGGCGGTGAACGAGGCGAGCACGGCGGACGTCGCCATCCCCGCCAGGACGAGCCGGACGGGGGTGGCCCGGCGTCCGCCGCCGCGGCCGATCGTGTAGACGATCGCGGTGGCGAGGCCCGCTCCGGCGCACGCGAACAAGATCGTCGTGCCTTCTCCGGCCGCGGGGATCAGCGTCCCGGCGGTGACGACGGCTGCCGCGGCGCCCGCGTTGACGCCGAGCAGGCCGGGGTCGGCGAGCGGGTTGCGGCTGAGCGCCTGCATGAGGGCGCCGCTGAGGCCGAGCGCTGCGCCCGCCGCGATGCCGAGCAGGGTGCGCGGCACGCGGCGGTCCCAGATCACGACGGCGTCGTCGGAGCCGTCGTTGTCCAGCAGGACGCGCCACACCTCGCCCGGCGCGATCGACTTGGCGCCGACCGCGAGGCTCAGCACGGCCACGGCGGCGAGCAGCGCGATCAGGACGAGCACGGTGACCGGACGGGTGAAGCGCGCGGAGGGGGGCGCGGGCATCAGTCCCGGCCGTCGTGGTGGTCGTGGTCGGCCTTCCCGGCCTTCCAGTAGCCGTCGACGTCCACGTGGTCCTTGGGCAGGCCGAGCTCGTTGCGGAGGAATCGGCGGATCGGCTTGAGGGTCGTGGCCTCGGCGCCGAACCAGGCGAACCCGTCCCCGGCGGGCGGGGTGAACGCGCGGACGGCCTTCTCCAAGGCGTCGCAGCGTCCGGCGGGGACGCCGTCGCGGTGCACCCAGGTGACGGTCACGCCGGCGTCGGAGCGCAGCTCCTGCTCCTCGGACGCGTCGGCGACCTCGCAGTAGGCGAACGCGCGGGATCCGGCGGGCAGCGCCTCCAGCCAGCGCCCGAGGGCGGGCAGCCCCGTCTCGTCGCAGCCGAGGATGTACCAGTCGAACGCGAACGGGACGAGCACGGAGCCGCGCGGGCCGAGCACGCCGACGAGGTCGCCGGGCTTCGCGTTCGCGGCGAAGGACGAGCCGGGGCCGTCGCCGTGCAGCACCATGTCGATGTCGAGCTCGAGGACGTCCGGCCGGAAGTACCGGATCGTGTAGTCGCGCAGGATCGGGCGGGGGGCGCCGGGAGGCGGGTCGTCCAGGCCGTCGTCCCTGACGATCGGCGCGACGGGGACCGGGTCGTCGCCCTGCGCGAAGTACAGCTTCACGTGGTCGGCGGGCGCGGCCTCGCGGAACCCTTCCAGGGAGGGGCCGGAGAGGGTGACCCTGACCATGGCGGGGGTGAGCCGCTCGACCCGCGCGACCTCGGTGAGGCGGGCGGCGAGGGGATGGTCCACGATGCGGACCCGCCGGTCTTCGAGCGTCACGGGAGGGACCTTTCCTGTCGGGGGGAGGTGAGGGCGGAGTCCTCGACGATGCGGCCGTCCGCGACGCGGACGGTGCGCGCGAGCAGTTCGACCGTCGCGGGCCGGTGCGCGATGACGATGAGGGTGCGCTCCGCGCAGAGCTCGCCCAGGGCGCGCTCCGCCCATGCGGCGGTGACGGGGTCGATGTCGGCGGTGGCCTCGTCGAGGACGAGGACGGCCGGGTCGATGAGGCCGGCGCGGGCGAGGCCGATGAGCTGGCGCTCGCCCGCCGACAGCCGCTCGCCGCGGACGCCGACCCGGGTGTCGAGGCCGTCGGGCAGGCCGTCGGCCCAGGCACGGAGCCCGAGCCGGTCGAGCACGGACGCGATCTCGTCGCGGCCGGGCGGGCCGGGCACGAGGGCGAGGTTCTCGGCGACGGTGCCGGTGACGATGTGGACCTCCTGCGGCACCAGCGCGATGCGCCGGCTGAGCGCGGTGCCGGACAGCTCCCGCAGGTCGGTGCCGCAGTAGGTGACGCGTCCGGCGTCCGGCGGGTAGAGGCCGCAGAGCAGCTTGCCGAGGGTGGTCTTCCCGGATCCGGTGACGCCGACGACGGCGACGCGGTCGCCGGGCGGGAACCGCAGGTCGATGTCGGCCAGGGCGGTCTCCCCCTCGCGGTAGCCGAACGCCGCGCCCTCGACGCGCAGCTCCCCGCGCGCGGGCAGGTCGTCCGCGCCGGCGTCGCCGCGGATGTCGCGGGCGCCGGGCGATTCGAGGAGGTCGAGGAGGCGGGCGAGGCCCGTCCGGGCGACCTGGAGCTCGCCGATGAGCTGGGAGCCGTCGCCGAGCCCTTCGAAGAGGGCGCGGCTGGCCAGGACGAACACGACGACGGCGCCGACGCTCATGCGGTCCTCGGTGGCGAGCCACGCGCCGAGGCCGAGCAGGACGGCGAGCGTGACGCCCTCGATGAGGCCGACCGTCTCGATGCTCACCTCGACCCGCGCGGTCCTGCGGGCGGCGGTGACGACGTCGCGGTTCTCCTCGCGGACGCGTCCGAGCCAGGACGGCAGGGCGCCGCCGGTCCGCAGCAGCTCCCGGGCGGTGAGGGTCTCGCCGAGGGTGGCCGCGACGGTCGCCTCGGCGGCGGCCTGCCCGCCGAACGCCTCCTCGGCGCCGCGCTGGAACGTCCGCATCGCGAGCAGGGCGGGCGGCACGAACACCACGGCGATGATCAGTGTGAGGAGCCAGGAGTAGGCGATCAGCGTCGCGGTGGTGAGCAGCAGCGTCGCGGAGATGACGACGAGGTTGGGCAGGTCGCGCCGGACGAACTGGGCGAGCTCGGCGACCTCGCCGGTGGTGCGGCGCAGCAGGTCGCCGGTCCGGTGCGCCTCCAGGAACCTCAGCGGGGCGTGGGCGAGCCGGTGCACGGCCTTCTCCCGCAGGTCCCGGACGACGCGTTCGCCGGCGCGCATGAGCAGCAGCTCGCTGTACCGGGCGAGGACGGTCTGGGCGGCGACGACGGCGGCGAGGACGGCGACGGCGACGGTGAGGAGGTCGCGGTCCCCGTCGACGATGGCGTCCGCGGCGAGGCCGACCAGCGGCGGCATCGCGGCGACGGCGCCGGCGTAGGCGAGGACGATGAGGAGCGTCCCGGCGAGGGCGGCGCGGTGCGGCCGCAGGTAGGGCAGGGCGCGCCGGAAGATCCGCTTCTCCGGTGCCCGTTCGGCGAGCATCACGGTCTCAGCCACGGTCGCCTCCGGATCCGGCGCGGGCCGGGGTCAGGTCGACGACCCGGTCGGCGGCCTCGAGCACCGCGGCGCGGTGCGTGACGAACACGATCGACGTGCCGGGGGCGCGGGCGGCGAGGCGGTCGAGGACCCGCCGCTCGGTGCCCGGGTCCAGCGCGGACGTCACGTCGTCCAGCAGCAGGACGGCGGCGGGCCGCAGCAGCGCGCGGGCGAGCGCGAGCCTCTGCACCTGCCCGCCGGACAGCGTGGAGCCGCCCTCGCCGAGTTCGGTGCCGTAGCCGTCGGGGAGCGCGGCGACCTCGTCGTGGACGCAGGCGTCCCGGCAGGCGCGCTCCAGCTCGTCCTGGGGGATGTCGCGGCCGAGGCGCAGGTTGTCGGCGACCGTCCCGGACAGGACGACGGGCCGCTGCGGGACCGGCACGATCGCGGCGCGCAGGCCGTCCAGGTGCAGGCGGCGCACGTCGGTGCCCGCCCAGGTCACAGTGCCCTCGGCGGGGTCGTCGAGGCGGCCGAGCAGGCGCAGCAGCGACGATTTGCCGGAGCCGGTGGCGCCGGACACCGCGACGAACTCGCCGGGCGCCACCTCGAGGTCGAGCGGGCCGAGGACGTCGCGGTCCTCGTGCCGGACCACCACCCCGGACGCGGCGAGCACGCCGCGCGCGGCGGCGGGCTCGGGGTTCTCCGGCTCGGCGACGGACGGGCTCAGCGCCAGGATCTCCTCCAGGCGGCGGGCCGCGACGGCCGCGTTCCCGCGGTCCACGAGCCGGTCGACCAGGACGGTGACGGCGAGGGTGAAGGTGCCCATCCAGACGGTGAAGGCGACGAGCCCGCCGACGGTGATCCGGCCGTCCAGGGCCGCGAAGCCCCCGAATCCGACACCGGCGGCGATCGCGAGGCGCGGGACCGCGGGGGCGAGCGCCGCCCACGCCGACTGGATCCGCGCCACGTTCCAGGTCAGCCTCTCGACCTCGGCGCTGTGGGCGTGGTGCCGCTCCAGCAGCACGGGCGCGCCGCCGATGCCGCGCACGGCGGCGCCGGACGACAGCAGGTCCTCGACGGCGTCGGCGCGCGCGGCGTGCGCGTCGGAGAGCCGGTCGCCGGCGCGCTCGTACGGGCCGGGGAAGGCGAGGTTGACGGCGGCGAGCAGCGGCACCATCAGCAGCGTGACGGCGAGCAGCACGAGGTCGAGGGCGGCCACGGCGGGCAGCACGATCGCGAAGGTCGTGCCGATGACGACCCACACCGGGAGCCCGTAGACCCACATGCGGACCTGGTCGACGTCGCGGGTCGCGCGCATCGCGAGGTCGCCGTGCCCGTATCCGGCGAGGGCGGCCCGGTCGAGCCCGGCGAGGTGGGCGGTGAGCCGGTCGCGGAGGGACGCGCCGGTCCGCGCCTCGGCCATGCGGGCCTGCCACTGCCAGAGGGCGAGGGCGAGGAACTGGACGGCGGCGAGCGCGGCGGCGGCCCCCGCCCACACCGCGACGGCACCGGTGTCGCGGGCGACGATGCCGTCGTCCAGGGCGTGCTGGACGCACCACGGGACGGCGAGGAGCGTCGCCTGCCGGACGAGGCCGCCCGCCGTGGCGGCCGACACCGGCCGCCACTGGTCGCGGACGCAGGAACGGAGGAGTGCGGAGGTCACGTCCGTCCCTGCTGGAGGCTCAGCGGGCGCAGGTCCGTCCAGGAGCGCTGGACGTGGTCGAGGCAGTCCTCCCGGCCGGACGGCCCGTGCACGGCGGTCCACCCGGCCGGGACCTCGGCGAACGACGGCCACAGCGAGTGCTGGCCCTCGTCGTTGACGAGGACGAGGAAGACGCCGTCGGCGTCGTCGAACGGGTTGCTCATCGGTCTCCTCCGAGAAGGTCGGCGACGACGGCCCCGATCTCGCGCAGGGGCGCGGGGGCGAGCATGTCGTCGTGCAGGCAGTCGATCGGGTGTTCGCGGACCGCTCCGGTCAGGTGGGGCGCCCACAGGGAGGGGCTGAGCGCCGCGTCGGCGCCTTCGGCGGACTCGGCGGCGGCGGTGAAGCAGACGGCGTCGCCGTCGAACACGCCGAAGTCGAGCGGCAGGGTCACGGACTCGTGCACGGTGTCGGCGATCCGGCGCAGGGTCGCGGCGTCGAACGCGGACATCGGCCCCTCCCCCGCCGCGATGACCGCGACGGCGTCCGCCAGGGACGCGGCGGGGGCTCCGGCGTGGCCGGCGAGCCGGAGCAGGAACCGCGCCGCGTCGGCCTCGGTGACGTCGGCGGGGTCGGTGTCGTCCCGCGGGTAGGCGTCCAGCAGGGCGAGCAGGGCGACCTCCCGGCCGTCCGCCTGCAGCGCGGTCGCGACGGCGTGGGCGAGCTGCCCGCCATAGGACCAGCCGAGCAGGCGGTACGGGCCGTCGGGCTGGACGGCCCGGATCCGGGCGGCGTACCGGCGGCCGAGTTCGGCGACCGACGCCGCGGGGACGCCGGCGCCGCCGAGGCGCGGCGACTGGAGCCCGTACAGCGGCACGTCCGCCGGCAGGTGCTCGGCCAGCCCGGCGTAGTTCCAGCTCAGGCCGGTCGTGGCGGGCAGGCAGAACACCGGCGTCCCGTCGCCGGGACGCAGCACGAGCACCGGGTCGAACGGGCCGGTGCCGGTCCCGGCGTCGGCGGGCGCGTCGTCGACGACGGGCGCGAGGGCGGCCACCGTGGGGGCGGCGAGGACGTCGGCGACGGCGACCCGGACGCCGAGCACGGTCCGGATCCGGCCGACCAGGCGCATCGCCAGCAGCGAGTGGCCGCCGAGCGCGAAGAAGTCGTCGTCGGCGCCCACCTCGGGGACGCCGAGGACGTCCGCGAAGACGCCGCACAGCGACGCCTCCAGGGGCGTCCGCGGAGGCCGGGACGCGGCGACGGGCTCGGGGTCGGGCAGGGCGCGCCGGTCGAGCTTGCCGTTGACCGTCAGCGGCAGGCGCGGCAGGACGGCGTACGCGCCGGGCACCATGTGGCGCGGCAGCCGGACGGCCAGCGCGGCGCGGACGGCGGCGGTGTCGATGCCCGCGTCCCCGGCGGGCACGAGATAGGCGACCAGGCGGCGCTCGCCGGGCTCGCCGAAGGGGTTGGCGACGAACCGTTCGGCGGTCAGGGCCGCGGACCGTGGAGGTGGCGCTGTCGGTGGTGCCGCCGCCGAGCGTGTTGATCGTGTACTCGGTCGGCCCGTACAGGTTGTAGCCGAGAACGCCCTCGGTCTCGCGCAGCGCCGTCCACAGCGCTTCCGGAACGGCCTCGCCGCCGAGCAGCACGAGCGGCGGCCGGGGGTCGGCGAGCAGGCCGCGGTCGACCAGCTCACCGGCGTAGGACGGGGTGACGTTGATGACGTCGATCCCGTGGTCGCGGCAGTACCGGACGAGGTCGTCCGGGTCGCGGCGCAGTTCCTCGTCCAGGACGTGGACCTCATGGCCCTCGACCAGCCACAGCAGCTCTTCCCACGACATGTCGAACGAGAACGACACCGTGTG
>NZ_JOFJ01000025.1 GCF_000718255.1 Spirillospora albida | reverse complement strand
GATCCTGTCCCAGGCCGGCACCTCCATGCTGGCCCAGGCCAACCAGGGACCCCAGTCGGTCCTCAAGCTCCTCGGCTAAGACACCGCCCGAGAAGTGAGGCATCTCGACGGAAGGGCGGCCGGCATGACCGCCGGCCGCCCTTCCTGATCTGTACGGCGTGTCCGCCCGACGGGGCGGCGCGGATGGCCCGCCCGACGGGGCGGTAGGCGAAGAGAGGGACGCACGTGACCAGCAGCATCGACGGCCTCGTCAGCGGGCTCAGCACCAGCGGCCTGATATCTCAGCTCATGCAGGTGGAGTCGGCACCGCAGACGGCCCTGCGGACCAAGGTCACCGCCCAGGAGAAGATCAAGACCGCCTACCAGACGCTCAACTCCAAGGTGGCGGGGCTCAAGACCGCCGCCGAGGCCATGAACGCGGAGAGCAACTGGGGCGCCGCCAAGGCCACCTCCACCTCCACCTCCGTCACGGCGACGGCCACGTCCGGCGCCCCGGCGGCGAACGTCACCTTCGACGTCCTCAACCTCGCCCGCGCCCAGGTGCGCACCACCGCCTTCGGCTCCGCGACCGACCCGGCCCTGGCGGCCGGCGTCTCCGCGATCAGCCTCAGGATCGGCACGGCGGACCCGGTCGACATCGCGGTCACCGTGAACACCCCGCAGGGCGTCGCCGACGCGATCAACGCCAAGGGGCTGGACGTGCGGGCCGCCGTCCTCACCACCGACCAGGGCACGGTGCTGCAGCTCACGTCCACCAAGACGGGCACCGCGGCCGCCTTCGACATCCCCGGCCTCGCCCGCGCCACCGCGTCCTACGCGTCCGCCGCCGCCCCGGCCCTCGCGGACGGCGCGACCGGCGTCGGCATCCAGGTCGGCGGCGGCGCCGTCGTCGACGTCGCCGTCACCGACAACACCCCCCAGGGCGTCGCGGACGCGATCAACGCGGCCGGCATCGCCGGCGTCACCGCGAAGGTCGCCACCGTCGACGGCCAGTCCGTCCTGACCGTCACGCACAGCAAGGACGGCGCGCCCGAGACCCTCGCCGTCACCGGCCTCGCGTCCCCCACCACCGCCACGCGGACGGGCCTCACGGGGGCCACCACCGTCGCCGTCACCGCCCAGGACGCCAAGATCCAGGTCGGTGCCCTCGCCTCCGGCGGCTACACGGTCACCAGCGGCACGAACTCCTTCTCGAACCTGATGCAGGGCGTCACGATCGGCGTCAGCAAGGTCGAGTCCGGCGTGAGCGTCGCGGTCGCCGGGGACACCGCGGCCATCGCCGACAAGATGAAGACCCTCGTCGACGCGGCGAACTCCCTGCTGAGCGAGATCACCGCCAAGACGGTCTACGACGCCGCGTCCAAGGCCAAGGGGGCGCTCAGCGGCAACTTCGGCGTCCGGCAGATCGCGCAGACCGTCCTGAGCGGGGTCGCCACCGGCCAGACCGGCTACGGCAGCTTCTCCCAGTTCGGCGTCGAGCTGGACCGCACCGGCAAGCTGACCTTCGACCGCGAGGCGTTCCTGGAGGCCTACGCCGCCGATCCCGCCAAGGTCAAGGCCGCGGTGTCCGCCACCGACCCGGCGATGGAGGGCCTGGTCGACGCCGACGGCGCCGCCGTCGAGAAGACCAAGGCGACGCCGCTGATGGGACTGGCCGAGAAGCTCCTGGTCATGGGCAACTTCGCCAACCAGAGCATCACCACCGCCATCCAGAACGGCGACAGCCGTATCAAGGACCTCAACAAGCAGATCGACGGCTGGGACGTCCGGCTCGAACTGCGCCGCGCGGCACTGCAGAAGCAGTTCGCCGGGCTCGAGGTCGCCCTCGGGAAGCTCCAGCAGCAATCGTCCTGGCTGTCCGGCCAGCTCGCCAACCTCCCCACCACTAGCAGCAAGTGAGTAGAGCCATGAACAATCCCATGCTCAACCGGTACCTGTCGGACTCGGTCAGCACCGCGTCCCCCGCCAAGCTGCTGGTGATGTTGTACGACCGGCTCGTCCTCGACCTGGTCAAGGCCGAGGAGGCGCTGCTCGCCGCCGACCGGGAGGCCGCGTCCGAGAGGCTGCAGCACGCCCAGGAGATCGTCATCGAGCTGCGCACCACCCTGGACGTGGACGCGTGGGAGGGCGCCCGCGGGCTCTCCGAGCTGTACGGGTTCCTGCTCACCCAGCTGATCCAGGCGAACGTCCGGGCGGACGCCGCGCTGGCCGCGTCCTGCCGCGCCCTCGTCGAACCGCTGCGGGACGCCTGGGCGACCGCCGCGGCCGAGTCGGTGGCGCCGGCCGCCGCCAGGGTCGGCTAGGGATGGGCGCCCCGGACGCCGGAGGCGGCCAGAAAGGCAGGGACGCCGGAGGCGGCCAGATGGGCGGGTCGGGAGCGTGGCGGGTGGCCTGGAGCGCCGCCCTGGACGCCCTCGAACTGGACGTCGTCAAGGTCGAACGGCTGATCGCCGAAGGCCACCAGCTCACCGACACCCCGGTCGCGGACCCGTGGGCGCCGCCGGAGGGCCTCGGCCCCCTGCCGCTGGACCTGCGGCCCCGCGCGGACGCGATCCTGACCCGCCAGCTCGCGGCAGCGCAGGCCCTCGCCATCGCCCTCACCGCCAACCGCCGGCAGGCGGCGGTCGCCGGGCGGTTCGTCGGAAACGGCGACGACGGCGGACCCCGTCCCGCGTACGTCGACTGCGCCGCCTGAGAGGAGCGCCCCGTGACCGACACCGCCCTTGAGGACCTGCGGCGCGAGCGCGCCGAGCGCGAGGCGGCCGAACGCTTCGTCCAGGAGACGATGCAGTACCGGGCGCAGCTCATGCAGGCCGCCCTGCGCATGACGCGGAACACGGCGGACGCCGAGGACCTCCTGCAGGACGCCTACGCCAACGCGTTCCGCTCGTTCCACCGCTTCACGCCGGGCACCAACATGAAGGCGTGGCTGTACCGGATCCTCACGAACCTGTACATCACGTCGTACCGGCGGGAGAAGAACCGCGCCCAGTACCTCCCGCACCGGGTGGAATGGGATGCGACGCTCGCCGACACCACGCCGGCGATCACGCTCCGCTCCGCCGAGTCCGAGGTCCTGGACCGCATCAGCGACTCGCACCTGAAGGCGGCCGTGCGCGCCCTCCCCGAGGACTTCCGCACCGTCATCTACCTCGCGGACGTCGAGGGCTACTCCTACAAGGAGATCGCCGCGTACATGGACGTCCCGATCGGGACCGTTATGTCCCGGCTGCACCGCGCCCGCAAACGGCTCCGCGCCGACCTCACCGCTTGACCCGGAGGCCTCCAGAAATCACTCAGGGAGGATTCCCCGTGCCCGATGTAACAGCCGGAACTTCCCTTTGTGCCCACGGAGGCCCTTGATGCCCACGCCAGCTCCCGTCACCCCGCGCCGACGCGGGATGGCCGCACGTGTCGGTGACCTGCCGATCACCGCGAAGCTCGTCGCCGCGGTCGGTGCCGTCGCCCTCACCTGCCTCATCGTGATCGGGGTCAGCATCGCCGGTCTCAAGAAGGCCGACGAGAAGGGCGCCGCGATCTACAACGAGGGCGTGGTGCCCGTCCAGACGCTGGCGTCGCTGCACGCGGACGTCCTGAAGGTCCAGATCTACCTCTCGAAGTACTACCTTTCCGACTCTGAGTACCGCGCCAAGCACAAGGCGGCCATGCAGAAGCTGGACGCGGAGGTGGAGAAGAAGGCCGCCGTCTACGCCCCGGTGTCAGCCGACCCCGCCGCGGCCGACAAGCTGTACGCGCAGTGGGTCGCCTTCAAGAAGATCCGCGACGAGGTCATCCTGCCCGCCGCCGACAAGAACGCCGAGCAGGCCTACTGGGACGGCATCAACCAGATCGAGGAGCTCAACCAGAGCATCGACGCCTCGTTCGAGCAGATCCAGGCCGCACAGGCCAAGGCGTCCGGCCAGAACGCGGTCGACGCCCGCGACATGATGAACCAGATCATCACCGTCGTCTCCATCGTCGGTGCCCTCGGCCTGCTGCTCGGCCTCGGCCTCGCCTGGCTCGTCTCCCGCGGCATCGTCCGTCCGCTGCGCAAGGTCACGTCCGTCCTGGACGGCGTCGCCCGCGGCGACCTCACCCAGCGCGCCGACCTCGACCAGAGGGACGAGGTCGGACGGATGGCCGCGGCCCTCAACCGCGCCACCGAGGGCATGCGCGAGACCATCGCCGTGATCCGCGGCAACGCCGTCTCCCTCAACGCGTCCTCGACGGAGCTCGCCGGGGTCAGCGACGAGCTGTCCGGCACCGCCGACGCCACCGCGTCCCGCGCGACCGGCGCCAGCGCCGCCGCGCAGGAGGTCTCCGTCAGCGTCCGGACGCTGTCGGCGGCGTCCGAGGAGATGGGCGCCTCCATCCGGGAGATCGCCACGAACGCGTCCGACGCGGCCGGCGTCGCCGTCGAGGCCGTGACCTCCGCTCGCGACACCACCGCGGTCGTCGGCCGGCTCGGCGAGTCGTCCGCCGAGATCGGCAACATCCTCAAGGTGATCACCTCGATCGCCGAGCAGACGAACCTCCTGGCGCTGAACGCGACCATCGAGGCCGCGCGCGCCGGCGACGCCGGCAAGGGCTTCGCGGTCGTCGCCGGCGAGGTCAAGGAGCTCGCCCAGGAGACCGCGAAGGCCACCGAGGACATCGCGCACCGCATCGACGCGATCCAGGCCGACACCTCGGCCGCCGTCGACGCCATCGACCAGATCTCCGACATCATCGGCCGGATCAGCAACTACCAGACGACCATCGCCGCGGCCGTCGAGGAGCAGACCGCCACGACCCAGGAGATCAGCCGCAGCGTCGCCGCCGCCGCCGGCGGTGTCGACGACATCGCCGAGAACGTCACCGCCGTCGCGGCCGCCGCGGACCAGACCAACCAGGGCGTCGCCGGCTCCCGGCACGCGTCCGAGGCCCTGGCCCGCATGTCCGCCGAACTGAACGACCTCGTCACCCGGTTCCGCATCGACTAACCGACCGGGGTGCCCCGGCACGGTCCGCCGTGCGCACCCCGAACCCCGGCCCGCCCGACTCACGGACGGACGCGGCCGGGGCAAGGGCCCGGCCGCCGGAGTCTCCTCCCCGAGCCTCCGGCGGCCGGCCCTTCACCATGAGCCCGGCCCTCACAAGGCCGGGCCTACGCACTGGAGCCCGGCCCTCACAAGGCCGGGCCTACGCACTGGAGCCCGGCCCCCACGGGGCCGGGCTCCAGTGGCGTCACGTGCGTTAAGCGAACAGCTCTTCAACATCCTGGACGACGGCGGCGCGCTGAACCCACTGCTCGAGCTGCCCGATGTCGGCGCAGCCGGTGATGCGCGCGCGGACATCGTCGGGGACGTGGAGGCCGCGCGCCGCCAGGACGAGCAGCACCGACCTCGCCTCGCCCCTCGCCTCGCCCCTCGCCTCGCCCCTCGCCTCGCCCCTTGCCTCGCCTTCGATCAGGCCCTCCTTCTTGCCGCGGCCGAAGTGCTCCTTGGCGAAGGGGCTGTGGACAGGCCAGGTCGTTGAGGCCATCAGTTCCTCCAGTAGGCGTTGTACGGGCGGTGAGGCCAGGCAGAACGCGTGTTCATAGTATTCCAGAGCGTGTTCGTCGTGGGGGTCGAGACTGCCGAGGAACGTTTGGGCGATGTCCCGCCCGTTGGTGCACGAGATGACGAGGTCGCGCAGGATCTCCAGCGCGTGTATCCGCGTGTGGTGGGATGGCTGGATGCGTGCCGCCGTGTTCCCTGCGCTGTCCGTCGTGCTCACCTGCGCCGTGTTCGCGACCGGGTGCGGCACGCAGGACGGGGCGGGCGGCGGGAAAGCGGCCGTATCCGAGGGCTCGGCTCTTCCCGGTGACCCGGACGACCTGGCGCGGGACGGGGTGAGGATCACCGGCATGACCGGTTGGTCCCGTCAGGAGACGCCCCCGGTGATCTCCGCCGAGTTCGAGGTGACCAACCGCGAGAGCGAACCGTTCACGTACACCATCACCTTCGATGGGCTCTCCGGTCATGGCGAGGTCGTGGAGAACACCAAGCAGACGGTTCCCGAGGTCGGGCCGGGCCGGACGGTCGGACGCACCGTCCGCCTGGTCGGCTCCTCGCCGGACGGCAGAGGACGCGTGCGCATCGCCGAGGTCCGGCGGGTCCCCGCCGCCGAGGCTCCGGCCGAGAGCGGCCCGTGCCCGCCTTCCGGGGTGCGGCTGACGGCCGATGACGGCGATGCCGCCATGGGGCTGCGCGTCGTCGGGCTCCGTCTGACCAATTGCGGGACCCGCGCCTACCGCCTCAACGGCTTCCCGCTGCTGGAACTTCTGGACGAGAACAGGAAACCGGCGCCCGCGGTCAAGGTCGTCAAGGGCGGCGGCGGCATCGCCACCGTGGCCGGCTTCGACGCCCCGGCCCGGCCGGTGGTCCTGGAGCCGGGCCAGACCGCCCGTGCCGGCCTGATGTGGCGCAATACCACCGACGCCGGCGGTACAGCGGTCAATGTCCCCTATGTCAGGGTCAAGGCCAAGCCCGGGGCCCCGCCCGTCATGGTCACTCCGGAACTGGACCTCGGAACCACCGGGAAACTCGCGGTCAGCTCTTGGAGGAAAGACCCGGCACGCTGAGCCGCCCCCTGGAGGAGTGCGCTCGTATGGATGACGTCCCGGCGGGCGGGGTCAGGCGCCGCCGTTGACGGCGCCGGTGCGCAGGGCGCCCTCGGTGATCTTCCACTTGTCGAGGAGCTTGTCGTAGGTGCCGTCGTCGATGACCTGGTACAGCGCCTGCTGGATCGGCTCGGTGAGGTGGGAGCCCTTGGCCAGGACGATGCCGTAGGGGGCCGCCTCGATCTGCGGGCCGGCCAGGCGGAGGCCGGGGTTCTGCTCCGTGGCGAGCGCGGCGGGCGGGAAGTCGTCCAGGTAGGCGTCGGCCTTGCCGGCCTCGACGATGGGACGGGAGTCCGACGGGCCGTCCACCTCCACCATGGTGATCTTCTTGCCGGCGGGGCAGCGCTTGTTCTGGGCGGCGGCCAGGTCGACGTAGATGGTGCCCTTGGCGACCGCGAGGCGGTACCCGCACAGCGCCGCCATGCCGTCGCCCTTGACGGCCCCGGTGACGACGATGGATGAGCCGACGTTGAGGTAGTCGACGAAGTCGACCTTGGCCTGCCGCTTGGCGGTGTCGGTGACCGAGGACAGCACGGCGTCGACGCGGCCGCCCGCGATCCCGTCGAGGAGTTCGGCCCAGGGGGTCTGCCGGAAGTCCAGCTTCAGGCCCAGGCGCGCGGCGAGGGCTCCGGCGAGCTCGTAGTCGAATCCGGCGAGCTCCCCGTTCTGCATGAACTCCATGGGGGCGTACGTGGCGTCCGAGCCGACGACCAGGGTGCCCTTCGCGCGGATCTGCTCGGGGACGGTGATGTGGGCCGCCGCCCGTGTGCCGGCCGTGCGCGGCTCGTCCGCGGCGCATCCGGTCAGGACGAGGCCGGCGGTCAGGGCTGCCAGCCACCGCAGTGAGCGCATGGGGCCATCCTTCGGGTCACCCGGGCAGCGCCCGGTGGTTGGGATCAAAGGATCGGCCCGAATACGTCCGATCTAAGGACTCAGCTCTGACTTGTCACCGCCGACTTACAGGGCAATCGACCTGCGAGGGCACTAATGAGACTCACCATCCGACGTCAGATCCTCGGCCTCGCGGCCGCGGGCTTCCTGCTGGTGACCGTGGCCGGCCTCATCGGGTTCCGGGGCACCTCCCAGCTGGAGGACGCCCAGGACGAGGTGGCCGCGTCCACCGCCGCGCTCCGTGCGGTGGGGCAGGCGGACACCGCCCGTGTCGGTTTCCGCGCCGAGGTGCTCAACGCGCTGACGACCGCCGACAGCAAGGAGCGGCAGGAGGTGCTGGACCGGCTGGGGGAGCGCGTCACCGAGCTGCGCACGGCCGTCGGACTGGTGATCCGCGACGAGCCGGAGCTGCGGCCGCAGGCGCAGCGGCTCGGTGAGACCGCCGACAAGATGATCGCGTCCGGGCAGCGGATCGTGACGCTCGCGAGCCGGGTGATCAGTGACCCGGGACGGGTCGGCGCGCAGCGCAGCCGCCCGGACTTCGAGGCGCACTACGGCGAGTTCGACCGGGCGCTGCCGGAGCTGGAGAAGCTGATCGCCCAGCGGACCGCCGACACCACCGGGGAGGCGGCCTCGGCCGCCACCGGCGCGAAGCGCCTCACGCTCGGCACGGCCGGGCTGGCGGCCGTGGTGCTGGGCGCGGCGGCGGTGCTGCTGGCGAACCGGATCTCGCGCCGGATCGCCGTCTGCGTCCGGGCGATGAAGGCGCTCGCGGACAAGGACCTCGGCGCCAGGCTGGACGTCGGCGGCGGCGACGAGCTGACGGAGCTGGCCGAGGCCCTCAACGGGGTCACCGAGACGGTGGACGGCGCGATCGGCGAGATCGCGGACCATGCCGCCGCTCTGATCACCGCGTCCGGGCGGCTGTCGGACACCAGCCGGCATCTGGCGGACGGGGCGCAGACCGCCGCCGACCAGGCGCAGAGCGCCACCTCGAACGTGACGCAGGTGACGCACAGCGTGGAGTCGACGACGGAGGCCGCGCATGAGCTCCAGAACTCCATCCAGGACATCAACGGCGCGGTCACCGAGGCCGAGCAGGTCGCGGGCGAGGCGGTCGAGCTGGCCGTGGCCACCAACCGGACCATCGAGCGGCTCCGCGCGTCCAGCGGCGAGGTCAGCGCCGTCGTCAACATGATCACGTCGATCGCGCAGCAGACCAACCTGCTCGCCCTCAACGCGACCATCGAGGCGGCCCGCGCCGGCGAGCAGGGCAAGGGGTTCGCGGTCGTGGCGGGCGAGGTGAAGGACCTGTCCCAGGAGACGGCGAAGGCCACCGAGGACATCGAGACCAAGGTGGCGGCGATGCAGGGCGACACCGAGAACGCCATCGACGCCATCGGCCGGATCAGCGCCGTGATCGACCGGATCGACGAGATCCAGCGGTCGATCGTGTCGGCGATCGAGGTGCAGAGCGAGGCGACCCGGTCGATCGGGTCCGGGATCGAGGTGGTGTCCCGGTCGTCCAGCGACATCACCGACTCGATCCGGAACGTGGCCGAGGCGACCCGGACGACCCGGGACGGCGCCGAGCAGACCGAGTCGGCCGCCGGTGAGCTCGCGTCCCTGGCGCAGGGGCTCAACGCCCTGGCCGGGCAGTTCCGCCGCTGATCCCTCCGCCGCCTCCGGACGGACGGCGCGAACATGCCGTTATCGTATAGATGCATAGAGTGATGGACGTTCGGGAGATCCGCGCGTGGACGGGAATGCGCCCGGGGATGCGGTGTCCGCGGCGGAGGCGGGTATGCCCAGGTCACTGCGGCCGGGACGGCGCGGGGGGAAGGGGACGCCCGAGTGGCGGTCCCTTCACCGGACGGGCCGGACCATGGGGTGTGAGGCCGTCGTGTCGACGAGGGAGGGGCGTGGTCTCGAGCGAGTCCCCCGCGGGGGACGGGGCGTCGCCGGAGCGTCGGGGGGCGAGGCCGCGGTGGACGCTGCGGTGGCTGCTGTCGGTGTCCTATCTGGTCCTGCTGGCCGCCCTGATGGTCATCGCGGGCAGTTCCTACCTGCGCATCGGGGCCCTGCTGGAGGCCAGGGCGCCGGTCGAGAACTCCTACGAGGTGCTGGACCGGGTCGCGCAGCTGCGCATCAACCTGATGCACGCCGAGCAGGGCCAGCGCGGCTACCTGATCACAGGAGATGACCTCTACCTGGAGCCGTACGACCGCGCGCTGGCCGATATCAAGCTCCACATGGCCCGGCTCGAGGACCTGACCCGTGGCACTCCCAGCCAGTGGGGGTCCCTCGCCGCGTTGCGCGGCCCGGTGGACGCCAAGCTCGGGGAGCTGGCCGAGACCATCCACCTCCGTTACGCCGAGGGGTTCGCGGCCGCGCAGAAGGTCGTGCGGACCGATCGCGGCGCCCGCGAGATGACCCGCATCCAAACACTGCTCGACCGGATGCGGCGGGAGGAGCAGCGGCTGCTCGCGGCCCGGCAGCGGGACAGCGCCGCGCGGGCGACCGAGACGCGGCGCATCATCCTGGCGGGATCGGCGCTGGTCATCGCTCTGGGAGCGGGATGCGCGTACTGGTCGACGCGGACCGTCACGCGCTCGGTGGGGCGGGTGACGCGGGCCGCGCAGCGGGTCGCGGCCGGGGACCTGAGCGAGCGGGCGGAGGTGTCGGGGCCGGCGGAGGTCGCGGAGATGGCCGCGGCGGTCAACACGTCCATGCGGACGATCCTGGAGGCGCGGGACGAGGCGGTCGCGGCGACGGCGGCGAAGTCGGCGTTCCTGGCGACGATGAGCCATGAGATCCGCACGCCGATGAACGCGGTCATCGGGATGACGGGCCTGCTGCTGGACACGGACCTGACCGACGAGCAGCGTGAGTTCGTCCAGACGGTGCGCGACAGCGGCGAGGCGCTGCTGGTCATCATCAACGACATCCTGGACTTCTCCAAGATCGAGACGGGGGGGCTGGAGCTGGAGGAGGCCCCGTTCGACCTGCAGGAATGCCTGGACAGCGCGCTGGCCCTGGTCGCCGTCCCGGCGGACGCCAAGAGGCTGGAGCTCGTCGGGAGCGTGGAGGAGGGCTGCCCGCGGCATCTGCGCGGGGACCTGACCCGGCTGCGGCAGATCATCGTGAACCTGCTCAGCAACGCGGTGAAGTTCACCGAGCAGGGCGAGGTGGTGGTCCGTGCGTCGGGCGAGCCCCTGCCGGACGACCGGGTGCGGCTGCGGATCACCGTCACCGACACCGGCATCGGCATCCCCCCCGACCGCATGGACCGGCTGTTCCGCTCCTTCAGCCAGGTCGACTCGTCCACCACCCGCGTCTACGGCGGTACCGGCCTGGGCCTGGCCATCAGCCGCCGCCTCGCCCGGGCGATGGGCGGCGACCTCACCGTGGAGAGCGAGCCCGGCGCCGGGTCGGTGTTCACCCTGACCGCCGTCCTGGGGCTGGAGCCCGGCCCCGCGCCCGTGTTCGCCGTAGAGGTTTTGCGGGGCCGCTCGGTGCTGATCGTGGACGACAACGCCACGAACAGGCGCGTCCTGTGCGCGCAGCTGACCGGCTGGGGGATGCGGGGCACCGCCGCGGAGACCCCGCAGGAGGCCCTGGAGCTGGTGGCGTCGGGTTCCGTCTTCGACGTCGCCGTGCTGGACATGCACATGCCCGAACTCGACGGTGTCCAGCTCGCCGCCGCGCTACGAGATCTTCCCGCCGGGCGGGAGCTGCCGCTCGTCCTGCTCAGCAGCGTCCATTTGCGGCTGGAGCCCCGGGAGCAGGCGTGCTTCGCCGCGGTGCTGACGAAACCGGCCCGTGCGGCCGCGCTGCAGACGACCCTGGCCGGGGTCCTCGGCCGGGAGGCCGGAGTGGCCGCCCCGGTGGACGGCGCGCGGCGGGACGTGCCCGGATCGGCGCCGCTCCGGCTCCTGCTGGCCGAGGACAACCCCGTCAACCAGCGCGTCGCCCAGCTGATGCTGGACAGACTCGGCCACCGGGTCGACACCGTGGGCAACGGCGTGGAGGCGTTCCACGCGCTGCGCCGCGTCCGCTACGACGCCGTATTGATGGACGTGCAGATGCCCGTTCTGGACGGGCTGGCGGCGACCCGCCGGATCCGCGCCGAGCTGCCGCCCGACCGGCAGCCGCCCATCATCGCGATGACGGCGAGCGCGCTGCCGGAGGACCGGGCCGCGTGCCGGGAGGCCGGGATGCAGCACTACCTGGCGAAACCCGTCCGGGCGCCCGATCTCGCCGCCGTCCTCGCCAAGCTGCCGGCCGCCAGGCGGACCGCCCCGGAGACCGCCGCCGAGCCGGAGCAGACCGGCCTGGAGCCGGAGCGGGCCGTCGCGGGGAGCGCGCAGGACCGCGGGAACGGCGTCGACGGCCGTGCCGCCGCCATCGGCGAACGCCTCGCCGACCTTCTCGGCCCGGACCCGTCGCCGGACGAGTTCACGCTGGTGGGCCGCCTCGTCGACTCGTTCGTGGAAAAGGTCGGCTCGGCCGTCGAGGAGCTGGAGGAGGCGGCGGGGCGCCGGGACGCCGAAGCGGTCCGCATGTCCGCCCACAGCCTGGAGGGGTCGGCCGGGAACATGGGGGCCGAGGCGCTCGCGGACCTGTGCAGGCGCGTGCAGGCGGAGATCCGCGCGGGCCGCGCGGAGGCCGTGGCCCCGCTCGTGGCGGAGATCCGCGCCGAGACCGCGGTGGTCCGCCGGGTGATCGCCGAGAGCACCTCGCGCCCGCCGTTCCCGCCCGCCGAGGGTTAGTCGGCGGTGCCGAAGACGGGGAGGCCGAGGGCGGTCAGGCAGGGGTCCAGGAGGCGTTCCAGGAGGGCGTCCTCGATCAGGTCGGAGACCGTCAGGGCGTGGACGGCGCCGCTGAGCAGGTTCCAGACGCCGGCGGCGCGGTCGGCCATGGGGATGCCGGCGGCGTCGACGGCCTGGACGAGCCGGAGCTGCGCGGCGGCGGAGGCGCGGACGCGGTCGGCGGTGTGGACGGCCCAGGAGACGGTGTGGACGGCGTGTGACCAGGACGTGGTGCCGGGGCGGACGCGGTCGGCGGCGGTGCGGAGGCGGTCGAGGCCGGTGGCGCCGATGGTCTCCAGGCCGCGGCAGAGGGCGGTGACGGCGACGTGCTGGGGGCCGAGGTCCAGGGGGCGGACCGGGAGCTCGCGGGTCGCCATGAGCCAGCCGACGGCGAGCCGGCGGCGGGTGTCGGCGGGGAGGAGTTCGCGCAGGTAGGTGGCCATGACGGCGTCGCAGACCACGGCGGTGGCGCGGACGGCGGTGGCGTCCTGGGTCCAGGCGGAGCCGGTCTTGTTCCACGTCCAGTCGAGGATGTCCTGGCGCACGCAGCGCAGGAGGGTGTCGGCGGTGCCGATGGGGGCGCGCTCCAGCTGGGCGAGGGCGCCGGCGGGTTCCTGGCCGGCGAGGCCCGCGATGGTGGGGCGGAGCATGGTGGCGGCGTCGACGTCCCGCCAGAGGAGGTCGCGGACGTCGTCGCCGGGGAGGTGGCGGGCGAGGACGTCGAGGTCGGCCGGGACGAGGCTGAGTGCGCGCGAGAGGGTCTCGGCCGTCGCCGCGCCGCCGTCCAGGCGGGTGAGGTCGAAACCGAGCACGGGGGCGCTGACCAGGGAATACATGGCCACAGTGTGCATCGCGTTTTAGTGAAATGCCCATTTTGATCAAGCTTTTAGGGGAACTTTCACCGTGTGTTCTCGACATTGCGCATACCGTCACCAAAACCGTGCATTACCTGGTGAAATACCTCATAGAACAGCGCCGCCCGCGAAGGGGGTGACCCCTGCGCGGGCGGCGCCCGGTCCCCGAAGGGATCAGTACTCGAACCGGCTGACCAGGCTGCGCAGCTGCCCGGACAGGTCCGCCAGGGCGGCGGCGGCCTTCTGGTTCTCGGTGATGCCCTCCGTGGTGGCGCGGGCGGCGCCGGCGAGCGCCGACAGGTTGTCGGCGATGCTGGTGCTGCCGGTCGCGGCGTCCGCGACGTTGCGGTTCATCTCGTTGGTGGTGGCGGTCTGCTCCTCCACGGCGGAGGCGATGGTGAGCTGGTAGTCGTTGATCCGCGCGATGATCTCGCTGATCTCGCCGATGGCGGCGACGGCGCTGTCGGTGTCGGCCTGGATGGCCTCGACGCGCTTGGAGATGTCCTCGGTGGCCTTGGCGGTCTCCTGCGCGAGGTCCTTGACCTCGCCGGCGACGACCGCGAAGCCCTTGCCCGCGTCACCCGCACGCGCCGCCTCGATGGTGGCGTTGAGGGCCAGCAGGTTGGTCTGCTCGGCGATGGAGGTGATGGTCTTGATGACGTCGCCGATCTCGGCGGAGGAGGTGCCGAGCTTGCCGACGGTGTCGTTGGTCGCGGCGGCCACGGTGACGGCCTGCGCGGCGACCTTGGCCGCCTCGCTCGCCGACTGCGCGATCTCGCGGATGGACGTGCCCATCTGCTCGGAGCCCGCCGCGACCGTCTGGACGTTCGTCGACACCTGGCCGGCGGCGCGGGCGACGTTGTCGGCCTGCTCGCTGGCCTCGGCCGCGCTGGTGGCGATCTGGTCGCTGACCTGGGTCAGCGAGTCGGAACTGCACGCCAGGGTGTCGGCGCTGGAGCCGAGCGCCCCGACGGCCTGCCGGATCGACTCGCTGGCCTGGTTGAACGCGACCGCCATCTTGCCGACCTCGTCGTTGGACGTGACGTCGGCGGACCCGGTCAGGTCGCCGTTGGCCAGGCCGTCCAGGGCGCGCGACATCGAGGTCAGCGGCCGGACGATCATCCGGGAGACCATCAGCGCGAGCCCGACCGCGAGCGCGAGGCCGATGATCAGCAGCGCGAGGATCGTGGTGCGGGCGCCGCTGTAGCTGTCCTGGCTCTCGTCGGCGACCGCGTTGGCGTTGGCCTGCTCCGCCTTCGCCAGGTTCTCCATGGAGACCTTGAGCTGCTCGCCGTTCTTCGAGAACTCGTCCAGGATCTTCTGGGTCTCGGCAGCGGAGGCGGCCGTGGGCGTGGTGACCGGCCGAGCGGGGGCGTTCAGGAGGATCGCGTTGCGCATCTCCTGGTACTTCGCCCACGCCTCATCGAACTGCGCCACGTTCTTCTGCGTCGCGTCCGAGGCCGAGCCGAGGTGCTTCTTGTACGCCTCGAAGGCCGCGGTGACGGCGTCGGTGGCCTGAAGGGTGGCCTGCTTCAGGGACGTCTTGATCGTCGGGTCCTGGACGGCGACGAAGGCGGTCGCGGTCGAGTGCATGTCGCCGATCCGGCCGCGGGTCTCGCTCAGCAGGGCGAGGCGGTCGACGTTGCTGGACTTCATCTCGTGCAGGTTGTCGTTCAGCATCGCCATGCGGCTGAGCGACACGGTGCCGATGCCCGCGGCGACGACCGCGACGATCAGTACCGCAACGAGGATCTTGGTGTTCACCCGGCGGTCGGCGAACCAGCCCAGGAGAGGGTTGCGCCGTCCCGCCGCACCGGTGGCGGCGTCGGCACTCTCAGGGAGAGTCGTATCGGTGGAGTGGACGGTCAACGTTGTGTCCTTTGCTGAGCCGGCCGACGCCTTGGCGTGCCGGAACATGTGACATGACAGGTGCTCTGTCCATCGGCGGACGCGGCGGTGATCTGAGCCGTTCGGCGGGCTGAGCGGCGGGTCAGGACGGCGACGGCGCCGCGGGCAGTTCCGCCGTCGCCGGCTCGGCGGCGCCGGGCGCCGGTCCGGGCTGCGGATCGGTGGTGCGGCGGCCGTAGGGCGGGTTCACCACCTGGGCCGTGACCGTCACGTTCGATCCGTCCGGCCCGTCCGGCGGGGCGGGGGGACGGGCGTAGGCGGCGCCGAGGCGCCGCAGCAGGCCGAGCATGACGGCGCTGATCGCGACGGCGATCAGGTAGCGGACCAGGGCGGTCGTGACCTCCAGGTCGCCCACCACGAACGCGTGCCACAGCGCCGGTCCGGCCAGGACGAGGCCGAGGAGCAGCGCGGACGTGCTAGCCACCGGCGGCCGCCTTCCGGGCCTTGATCTGCGCGCGCAGGACGTGCCGCCGGATGACCTCCGCGTCCGGCTCCGCCGGCTCGAAGACCACCACGGCGTTGACGGCGCCCTCGGCGCCGCGCCCGATCGTCAGGACGCTGCCGGGAACGTTGAGCATCCGCTCCTCCAGGACCAGTTTGGCCACCACGCTCTGCCCGGCGGCCAGGCCGGGGCCGTCGCCCGTGCAGCGCGCGCCGTGCTCGGAGATGTCGATGAGCCGTCCGGTGAAGACCTCGCCGCCCTCCTCGGGGTCGACGAGCAGGAGCGGGTCGTCGACGGGCGCGCGGGCGGCGCTGCGCCGGTTGCCGACGCTCACCTTCCCGTCGGTCTCCAGTTTCCACAGGCTGACGATGCCGTGCCGCTGCTCGGTCAGGGTGCCGGGCGCGCTGTAGAGGCCGCGCATGCCCGTCCAGCGCAGCTCGACGGCCGCGCCGATCCGCGGGATGTCCAGGTCGCCGATGCCGCGGGGCGCCGCGACGGTGATCTGCCGGCCGCCGTCGGAGTCCTCGATGCGGGACGGGTAGACCCGCCCGTCCGGCAGGACCAGCTCGACCAGCGAGTTGATCCCCGGCATGTCCATCGATGTCATTCCTCGTCCTCCAAGCGCTCGCACAAGAGCGCCGCCCAGCCCTGCGGCGTGCAGGGACGGTCCTCCAGGTACGCGATCGGGAAACCGAGGCCGAGGACGCTCGCGGGGTCGGCGGTCGCGGCCACCGCGGTGACGGCGAGGCCGTGCACGGGGCCGAGGGTGCCGAGGAACGCGGCGGTGTCGGCGGTCTTGCGGGTCGCGTCCGCGACCGCCCAGACGGCGGACGCGCCGAGCGCGTCGGCGACCTCGCGGGCCCACTCGCCGTTGCCCTCCTCCACGGTGGCGTCGACGACGACGATCCACGGCAGGTCGGCGCGGTGCATCTTGCGGGCGCGGCGGACCGCGGCGGCCGGGCCGGACACCCGGCGGGCCGAGTGGATACCGGTCCCCGCGGTGCTCCGCGCGGCCAGCAGGACCTGCGACGGGCCGAGGTTCAGCATCTTCGCGACGGTCTGCGCGAGCGGCACGGCGGTGCCCGGCGTGCCCACGATGACCAGGACGTCGCCGGGACGGGACGGGACCGGGGGCGCCTCCGGCATCGCGGCCAGCGCCCGGGTGACCGCCCGGTACCGGTCGGCGCCGGTGGCGCGGCGCGCGTAGTGCTCGGGCATGCCGAGCCCGCGCAGCCACTCCTCGTGCGGCCGGTCCGCCTCGACGACCGGGGCCTGGAACGCCTGGGCGGCGGTCGCGGCGGCGGGACGGTAGGTGCCCGCGGTGTCCAGCCGCTCGGCGGCGAGCACGTCGGCGAAGGCCCGGTCGACGACGGCCGGGGCCTGCGCCTGCGCCGGGGCCTGCGCGGCGACCGGGGCCGGGACGGCAGCGGTCGCGGCGTCGGCCGTCCGGGCGAACGCGCCCGGCACCTGCGCGGCGGCCTGGGCGAACACCTGGGCGAACGCGGTGTCGCCGCCGGCGGGGGTGAACCCGGGCGGCACGACCGGCGTGGTGGAGGGAGCCGGGGCCTGAGCCGGGGCGGTGGGGGCGGAAAGGACGCGCTCCCGCTCCTCGGTCCGGGCGAGCAGCGCCGCGACGGGGTCGACGTCCGCCGCGTCGTCCTTGGCCGGGACGCCGCGCGCGGGCTCCTTCACCGTCTCGTCGTCGCCGCCGACCTCGACGGTGAGCTCGTAGTGCTGGCGGGCGAAGAAACCGGCGAAACCGCCACTGCGGACGCGGTCGGCGGACACGATCGAGACCTGCGGGCCGTGCTCCTCACGGACCTGCGTCAGCAGTTTCTCGATGTCGGTTCCCTCAAGCAGCAAGCGCTTCGGCATCGGTCACAACCCCCACGGTCTCGACTTCGGACTGGCATTCGGCGATCTCGGTGTACGACAGCAGCGGCAGGCGCGGCGTGGTCATCTTCAGCAGGCGGCGCAGCGGCATCCGCAGCTGCGGGGAGCAGACCAGCACGGCGGTGACGCCCTGCTGCTCGGCGGCCTCGGCGAGCAGCGCGACCCGGCCGAGCAGCAGCTCGGCGCGCGCCCCGTCCAGCAGCAGCTGAAGGCCCTGCTCGGTGGGCCGCAGCGACTCCAGCAGGCCCTGCTCCAGGCGCGGGTCCAGGGTCAGGACCGGCAGCCGGCCGCCGACCGCGTACTGCGCCGCGATGGCGGGACCGAGCGCGGCCCGCGCGGCCTCGGTGAGCGACTCGGGGTCGGTGGAGGCCTTCGCCGCCAGTGACAGCGACTCGAAGATCCGCACGAGGTCCCGGACGGACACGCCCTCGTCCAGCAGCGACTGCAGGACGAGCTGGACCTGGCCCAGGCTGAGCAACGACGGGGTGAGCTCCTCCACCACCACCGGGTGGCTGCGGCGGACGGACTCGGTGAGCGCCCGGACGTCCTCGCGGCCGAGGAGCCGCGCGGCACCCGCCCGGACCACCTCGGCGAGGTGGGTGATGATGACGGACGCGCGGTCGACGACGGTGGCGCCGGTGAGCTCGGCCTGGTGCCGCAGCTCGGCGGGCACCCACTTGCCCGGCAGGCCGAACACCGGCTCCTGCCCGGCGCGGCCCGGCAGTCCGCCGAGGTCGTCGCCGATGGCGAGGACGGTCCCGGGCGGCGCCTGCCCCCGGGCGACCTCCACGCCGTTGATGCGGATGACGTAGGTGGACAGCGGCAGGTCCAGGTCGTCGCGGGTGTGCACCGGCGGCATGATCACGCCGATCTCCATCGCGATCTTCCGGCGCAGCGCGCGGACCCGCTCCAGCAGGTCGCCGCCCGCGGCGTCCACGAGGTCGACCAGGTCGGGCGAGAGCGCCAGCTCCAGCGGGTCGACCCGGATCTCGCCGAGCAGCGCCTCGGGCGAGTCGGGCGAGGGGGCGTCCAGCTCCATGGCCTCGTCCTGCGCGGCCTCCGCCGGCTCCTCCTTGACCCGCTGCGCGATGAGCAGGGCGATCCCGCCGATGATCATGAAGGGCAGCTTCGGCAGCCCGGGGATCAGGACGAGCGCCAGCGCGGCGCCGCCGCCGACCTGCAGGGCCCGCTTCTGCTGGCCGAGCTGGCGGGTGACGGTGCTGCTCATGTCGCCGTCGCCGCTGGACCGGGTGACGATCAGGCCGGTCGCGACCGACAGCAGCAGCGCGGGGATCTGGGAGACGAGGCCGTCGCCGATGCTCAGCAGGCTGTAGGTGTGCATCGCCTCGCCGGGCGCCATCTTGTGCTGCATCACCCCGACGGCGAACCCGCCGACCAGGTTGATGATCGTGATGATGATGGCGGCGATCGCGTCGCCCTTGACGAACTTGGAGCCGCCGTCCATCGCGCCGTAGAAGTCGGCCTCGGCGGTGACGTCGGCGCGCCGCTGGCGGGCCTCGGCCTCGTTGATCAGGCCGGCGTTCAGGTCGGCGTCGATGGCCATCTGCTTGCCGGGCAGGGCGTCCAGGGTGAACCGCGCCCCGACCTCGGCGACGCGCTCGGCGCCCTTGGTGATCACGACGAACTGGATGATCACCAGGATCGCGAAGATGACCAGGCCGACGATCAGCGAGCCGCCGACCACGAAGTGCCCGAACGCCTCGATGACCTTGCCGGCGTCGCCGTTCAGCAGGACGAGCCGCGTCGCGCTGATGTTCAGGGCGAGGCGGAACAGCGTGAGGATCAGCAGCAGGCCGGGGAACGAGGAGAACTCGAGGGGCCGCTTGACGTTCATCGCGACGAGCAGCACGACGAGCGCGATGGTGATGTTCGCGGCGATCAGCAGGTCGAGCAGCACGGTCGGCAGCGGCACGACCATCATGATGATGATCAGAATGACGCCGAACGGGACGGCCAGCTGGCGCATTGCTTTCGGCAACGCGGTGTCCTCCGCTTCCTGAGAGGTCTGCCGGTCCGCTCCGTGAACCCTGGGTCGCCGTCCTGGCTGAACTCCCCCATCGGCGCACCCGCGCGCGGCCTGAGGATTTCCCGCCCGGCCCCGCGACTTGCCGAACCTTTACCGTCCGGACGTGACCCGGGCGGCTCTCGGGGAATCACGAGGACGGCGAGGGAGGGGCACACCCGACGACCGGAACGCGGGGAACGTTCGTCCCGCCCGGCTCGGCCAGCCCGGCCCGGACTCCTCCTTGCACCGCGGTACCCGCCGCCCGGCCACTCCCGGGCGGCGGTCCCATGTACCGGCGCCGTTCAGGCGAGCTTGGCGAGGACCACCCCACCGATGATCATCGCCAGCGCGGCGACGCGTCCGGCGCTGACGGGGTCGTCGCCCGCCACGACCCCGAGGGTGACCGCGCCGGCGGCGCCGATGCCGGTGAACACGGCGTAGGCGGTGCCGACCGGGACCCCGTCCATCGCCTTGCTGAGCAGCCGGATCGCGGCGGCGGCCAGCGCGAGGCACAGCAGGGTCGGCAGCGGCCGGGTGAGGTTCTCCGTCGGCTTGATGCTCTGCGACCAGGCGATCTCCACCAGACCGGCGAGCACCAGCACCGCCCAGCTCATCGCTGCGCCACCTCCCGGACCCGCGTCCGGGCCGCCGCGCGCGAGTCCGCCTGCGCGCCGCGCAGGTGCGCCAGCGCCGGGTCGACGAGCGCGTTGGTCAGCTCGGCGTGGACGAACGTCACGTCCTCGACGCCGAAATGCCCCCGGAAGAAGTCGCGGAGGTACCGCTCCTGGTGGTCGACGGGCTCGCGCGGCGTGCCCGGCCCGTACGCGCCGCCCCGCGCGCCGGTCACCACGAACCGCCGCCCCGCCAGGGACATCCGGGGGAACGTGACCTGGTCGATCCACGCCTTGAGCGCCGACGGGATCGAGAAGTTGTACATCGGCGTGCCGATCAGGACCGTGTCGGCGGCCACGAGCTCGTCCAGGAGCGGCTCGACGATCCCCCACGCCTCCTTCTGCGCGGGCGTCCGGGCGGCCTCGCGGTAGCGCGCGATGTCGGTGATCCCGTGTTCCAGGACGTGGTCGCACAGCTCCGTCCACGCTTCCCCGATGTGCGGGACGGGATCGGCCGCGAGGTCACGGTAGGTGTAGCCGCCGCCGGGGTGCGCGGCGCGCCACGTCCGGGCGTACTCCCCCGACAGCTCCCGCGAGATCGAGGAGCGGCGGGCGCTCGCGTCCAGGTGCAACAGCCGGCTCATCTCTGCCTCCCATAAGTGGACACCGTGTCCGCTTGCACTCTACGAACAACCGGACGCTCTGTCCACTTGTAGACTCCGGGCATGGAGAGAGCGGACGCGGCCCGCAACAGGGCCCGGATCCTCGAGGCGGCGGCCGCGCTGTTCGCCGCCGAGGGCGCCCCGAACGTGACCATGGACGACATCGCCCGCGCGGCGGGCGTGGGCCGCGGCACCCTCTACCGCCGCTACCCCGACCGCGCCTCGATCGCCCTGGCCCTCCTGGACGAGCACGAGCGCGTCCTGCAGGAGAAACTGCTGCGCGGCGAACCCCCGCTCGGCCCCGGCGCGCCCCCCGCCGAACGCCTGGCCGCCTTCTACTCCGCCATGGTGGAACTCCTGGAGGACCACGCCCACCTCGTCCTCGGCGCCGAGACCGGCCGCTCGCGCTTCGAGACCGGCGCCTACGGCTTCTGGCGCGCCCACGTCCACGCCCTGGTGACCGCCGCCGGAACCCCCGCCCCCGACGCCCTGGCCGACACCCTCCTGGCCCCCCTGGCCCCCGACCTCTACACCTACCAGCGCGACCGGGGCCTGACCCCCGACCGGATCACCGCGGCCCTGACCCACCTGGCCAAGGCCGCACTGTCCTGAAGACGCCGGTCAGGCGACCTGGACGACCGCCTCATGCCGCACCGGGAAGTCGACCGAGTTCGCGATGAAGCACAGCTCGTGCGCCCGCTCGTGCAGCGCGCCCGTCCGCGCGGCCTGCTCCTCCATCGCCACGATGACCTTCGGCCGCAACACGACCTCCTCGAACCGGCCACCGCCGTCCGGCGTCTCGACCATCGTCCCGCGCGGCCGGTCGGCGTACCCGGTGACGATCACCCCGTCCGCCGAGCACAGGTGCAGGAACCACAGCATGTGGCACTGCGCCAGCGAGGCCACCAGCAGCTCCTCGGGATTCCACCGCCCCGGATCCCCCCGGAAAGCGGGGTCGGACGACCCGAGAATGACCGGCTTCCCCTCCCCCGACACCTCATGCGCACGCGCGTAGTCCCGGTAGCCACTCGTCCCGCTCCCGAGGTCGCCGGTCCAGACGACGTCCACCTCATACCGATGGGCCCTGCCCATGCCCGCCTCCCTAATCACATACGGCCCCGGAGTCCGCCACCAACCAGGACGGGCAAGGCCCTCGCTCCAGACCGCACAGCATGAGCAGGAGACCACGCGGGGGATGAGTCGTCCGGTGCCTTCGGGCACGGTGAGCGCTGGTGCGGGCGGTGCCGGCATGGAAGCACCAGCACTGCCTGGTGGTCGGCCTTATATCGACCAGATGGCCACCGTTGGCCATAACTAAAAGTTACCGGCCGGTTCCACTGCGCGAGGATCGTGGTGCGGTCCAGTCTGAACACCGTTGAAGCCGCAGGGAAGCGGAGGCCCACGCGCACATGACCAGTGACTCCAGTGCGACTGGAGAGATCGGGGATGATGAGTGGCTCAGCCAGTACGGCAGCTTCGCCCAACTCATCGACGGCGAACCATTCAAAAATCGGCCTACAGGCGGCCAAACGGAGTTGTCATTCATACGCGGCAAAGCATCCGTCGACGAAGCGGCATCTTCGGTAAACCGAAGAAAGACGGCAGGAGCCACCGCCGGAGACGCTGTACGGTACGTCCTTGCAGGTAGGTTGCGTGCCGCAGGCTTCCGGGTATGGCCCACGCCAACGGCCTTCAATCCCCATCACGCTTCGGTGGCGACCATGGACGAACGCGCGGATTGGGCGGATGATGAGGTGGCCGCGTTCAAACGCTGCCTCGAAGGGGCGCAGTTCAAGTGGAAGGAGGGCAAGGTATGACCGAGCTCATTGAGGTCACGATCGGTGCTCGGCCGTGGCTGCCCTCTGAGGACGCTGTGGCCATCGCCGAGTTCGACAGGTTCAACTTCCCGACCACCGGCCTGATACGGCAGGGCTCCCGGCTGTACCTCTTCGACTGCGTGGACGGTCACGCCATGGAAGGGAACGTCTGGGTGTACGTCCAGGTCTCCGACCAGGGGGCAGAGACCCTCCGGCGTCTGACGGGCCGGGAACTGATCGATGGGGTCGACCGTGCCTTCCAGGGACGTCCGCTGATGGGAGTGCTGGCCATCGGCGGAAGGGTCCGTTCCGGTGCTCCGGTGTCGGAGCAGGCGGTGGCGGACAAGGGGCTCGGGCAGGCGCTGCTGGACGAACTGCAGCACGGCCGCCAAGTGGCCGCGAAAGCCGCCACAGACCTGCAACATCTCGTCAGCGCTTGAAGAGCGGCTGACGAGTAGCGCGCCCGGCGCGCGACCGCTTCGACGCTCAGCGCAGAGAGGTCGCCGCTTCGAGGCCCTCGTCGACTTCGGAGGCGCGCTCATACCGGACGCCCTCCCGCCCGGTGTTCCGTACGGCGAACCGGACACCGAGCAAAGCGAACTGCTGCTCGCGTCCATCAGCTCCGGAGCCCGTGCACTCCCCGGCACCCTGGACGAACTCCGCTACCAGACGGCGAGGGAAACGCCCTGGGTGAACCACATGGGCGACGCCGATTTCCTCGCCGCGTGGTTGCAGCACCCGCGCTTCCGCATGGTCAAGTAGACCGCCAGCCCGCGCAGGGATGGCGGCCGATGGTCTCCTCACCGCAGAGGGGCGCGGATCAGGTCCCACGGTCCGCTCAAGGTCTGCTCGTCCGGGTCGAGAGTCGCTGGAGCAGCAGGGCAAGACGGTGCTCGTGGTGCTCGCGCGGGAGCCGGCCGACGCGCGTCAGCGTCACGAGCCCGTGCAGCCCGCTCCACAGCACCTCGGTGAGCATGTCCACATCGTCGTCCCCGGCGACGGGCCGGACGGCCTGACGCAGCTCGTCGAAGCCGGCGTGCAGGGCGGCCGGTGCCTCCGGGGTGGCGAACGGCAGGTTCACGGCCTGGTTGAACATCGCGTCGTAGAGCGCCGGGCGTCGCTCACCGAACGCGGTGTAGGCCGCGGCGACGTCGGCGAGGACCTGCCGCGCGTCGCGAGCCGCCCCGCGGGCGGCGCGCAGCTCGGCGGCGAGGTCGGCGAACCCCTCGAGCGCGACCGCCGTCATGATCGCGTTCTTGCCCGCGAAGTGGCTGTAGAGCACCGGCTGGCTGTATTCGACGCGTTCGGCCAGCCGACGGGTCGTCACCGCCTCCCACCCCTCGGCCTCGGCCAGCTCGCGGGCCGCCGTGACGATCAGCCGCTCCCGCTCCGCTCGCTCCCGCTCCCGGCGGGCCTGAATCGACATGAGTGAATTCTAGCGGCGCTAGCGGGGTTTGCTGAAGCTATGTTAGCGTCGCACTTGTTCCTAGCGTTGCTAGCAATTGGAGATTCGATGCTGACCCCCATCGCGTACGGCCTGGCCATCGTGCTCGACGTCCTCGTCCTGTACGTCGGCGTGCAGTTCCTGCTGAAGCCGGTGCCCGCGGCGGCCGGCTACGGCGTGCCGTCCCCGGCCAGTGCCTACCTGACGATCAAGGGAGTCCGTGACGGCGGCTACGGCATCCTCGGCCTGGCCCTGCTGGCTTTCGCCGGCTCCCACGCGGCGGCCTGGTTCATGCTGGTCGTGGCTCTGAACCCGCTCGGCGACACCCTGATCGTCCTGCGCAACGGCGGCACCAAGGCCACGGCGTTCGGGGTCCACTTCGCCACCGCCGTGGCGGTCCTCGTGAGCGCCGCCCTTCTGTTCGCCGTGTGAATTCGGTCGGCGCCCACGCAGATCCGTCTCAAGGCAAGGCGCGTGCAGGGAGTGAGGGCCACCGCTCCGATGGCCGGGCCGAGTCGGACGCGGTGGTGCGGGGCGCCGTCTCCCGTCGGATCCGCGGGCGGCCGAGAGCGCCGGAGCCGGTGAGAGTGCAGGATGCGACAAGACCCCGCCGCGAGTGCTTGAGGACGGCGGGGTCTTGGTGTGCACGTCGGCCTTCGTCGACGATGCTCGCCAGCGGCGGTTCACGGCGGTTCACGGCGGTTCACGGCGGCTCACGGTAGAACCGCGCTGGGGCTTGCGCAGGATCAGCCGCCGGCCCGCGAGCGGTACGCGCCGTTGTTGTAGCCCGTCACCGCGACCCACGGCTTGTAGGTCCGGCCGTTGCCGGTGTAGTAGAACTTGCCCCGCACCCGGGCAGTCACCGAACTCCAGCTCGCGGGGTGGGTCGCCTTCCTCTTGGCCCAGCCGCGCCACTGCCACACGTGCTTGTTGTAGGTGTAGGCGCGGAAGTCCGCCCGGTAGGAGCGGACGTAACTGCCGTCCCAGCACCAGTTGAGCCGGTTGGTGACCATGATCAGCCAGCGGCCCTTGGCGGACTTGCGGCCACGGGTGCGCTCGTACCATCCGCACCGCTCGGCGGCCCTGATGGCCGCGGTCTCCTTGGCGCTGTACGGCTTGCCCGCGCGCTTGGCCTCGGCGAGGAGGGCCTCCGCGGAGATCGCCCCGGTGCGCGTGACGGTCACCTCCTTGCCGAAGTCGTCCTGAGCCGCGGACGGCTGGACCTTCGACCGGGTGTCCGCTTGGGCAGCGGGGGCCGAGACGAGCAGACCGGCGGCCAGAGCGCCGGAGATGATCGTCGCGGTGACGGAACGGCGCATGCATCCTCCATGTTCGACAAGGTGTGAGATCGCGAGTCAAGGTAACCGGAAGTATCAACATGATTGCGCCGTTTATCCCGTTTGTGGCCAATGTAGTGACCGATCCGTAATCACATGCTCACAATGAGGCAGATGACCGTTACGGACTGCCACATTTCCTTCGAGAAGAACGCCTCGGCGATCCGCTTCGCCGTCGCGCTCTCGGGCGAGTCGAGGCAGCAGGCGGGCGCGGGGGGGGGTGAGAAGCCGACGCAGGAGGCCACCGGTCCGGCCGCCGCAGGTCGACATCGGACGGCCGAGCGCTCCGGCGATCCCCCGGCGCCGAGCGCCTCCCATCCGCTACCGTCCTGACCTCAACTTGTGGGATCTGGGCAAGGGAGAAGCCCAACATATGGGGGTGAAGGGGTGGTGAGGGTCACGCAATCGGCTGCGGCGGCTTGGGACGCCGAGTACGCCAAGGGACGCTACCTGGACGAACCACCGGTCCCGTTCATCGGCGACATCATCACCGCCGCCAAGGCCTCCGCGTGCGGCCGCGGCCTGTACATCGGATGCGGTAACGGACGCAACTACGTCCCCCTCGTCGAAGCGGGCCTGGATCTGGTCGGCTTGGACATCTCGCCGGTGGCGGTCGAGCAGCTCTCGCGGCGGATGCCGGAACGTCGGGACCGGCTGGTTCACGGAGATCTCTCGGCACTTCCGGCCGGCGCGACGTACGACCTGGTGGTGGGCATCCAGGTCTTCCAGCATGGAGACCGTGCCGCCGCGCACAGCCGGATCCGCCACGCTCAGCGGCTGGTGCGCCCGGGCGGGCTGCTCGCCGTCCGCGTGAACTCCACCCGCACCGACCTGTGGCCCGATCACGAGGTGGTGGAGGCAGACCCGAAGGGCGCCGGTCTAACGCTGCGCTACCTGGCGGGACCGAAAGCCGGGCTGCTGATCCATTTCTTTGATGGTGGGGAGCTCGAGGAACTGCTCGCAGGGATGGAGCCCGTCCTGGTTCGGCGCGTGGTGAGCGCCCGGCGACCGGCCCCGAAACCGGGGCAGTGGTCGCAACACGAGGCGATCTGGCGGCGTGTCTCCTGATCGCCGACGCCGGCCGACCGCCGCGAGACGCGTACGGGCGGCGCGGGGCCGGCGGTGCTGGCGGGCCGCGCGGGTGATCAGCGGGGGCAGCGCGCCCAGACGATCTTGCCGCCCTCGGCCAGCGGGCGGACACCCCAGTCGTGGACGAGCCGCGTCATCATCGCCAGCCCGCGCCCGCAGATGGCGTCCGCGTCCTCGGGTCGGACGACAGGGTGTCCCGTCCCCTGGTTCCACACCTCGATCGTGACCAGGTCGTCGCGTCCGTCAGGGAAGATCCGGACGACGATGTGCCCGAATCCGACGTGCTTGAAGGCGTTCGTGACGAGCTCGGTGACCACGAGCCGCCCGACGAAGTCGTCCTCGATACCGAGTTCGCGGAACCGCTCCACCAGGAACCGGCGGGCGTGACCGGGCGCCCGGTCGTTCGGCTCCAGCACGAGCGCCGGCGCCTCGGGAGCGAGAGCGATGGGTGGCATGGGGACCCTCCAACATGGACGGTGGCGGCTGATCGCGGACGGGCTCTCATTACAAACCGGGAGATTCCATGCGCAATCACTCTGTGTTGTCGAACAACCACCATCCAGTCACGCGCTTAAGTACGATGCCTGGGTACCGCTGAAGCAGTCACCAAAAGCTCACTTCCCCTACCGCATCCGCTCACCAAGCCCCCGGGAGCGCTGTGACCGTCCTGAAGAACATCAAGCCGGAATTCCTGAGCTACGGTGCGGAGGTCCGGCGGCTCCGCAAGGCGGCCGGACTCACTCAGCAGGAACTCGCTGACCTGGTCAATGTGACCCGCAGTTACATCACGCAGATCGAGTCGGGCAAAGCCCGCTGCCGCCGCGACTTCGCCCTCAGGCTCGATCGGGGCCTGAAGTCCGGAACGACCCTCGTCGAGGCATGGGACGAGCTACTAGAATCGATCAAGTCCGACAAGTACCCCGAGTTCTTCGCCAACTTTCCCAAGGCCGAGCAGACGGCCATAATGCTCCGTGCCTATGAAGAAAGAATCGTTCATGGTCTGTTTCAGACCGAGCGTTACGCTCGATTCCTTCTGCAGGACGAAGACGCCGTCAAGAACAGGATGCGGCGTCAGGAGATCCTGTACCGGGTTCCCTGTCCGGTGGTGACGGTCGTCATGGACGAAAGCGTTCTTTATCGAGAGGTCGGCGGGAAGGAGGTGATGAGGGAGCAGCTTGAGTTCCTATTGGAACTCTCGAAGCGGGAGAGGGTGAACATCCAGATCGCGCCGATCCGATACATACGGAACGTGTGGGCCACCTTCGTCATCGCCACCTTGCCGGACCAGCGGCAGGTCGTCTACACGGCCAAGGCGTACGGCGGGGAGACCTCAAGCCGTCCGGACGAGCTCGCCTTGGTGAACGAGACCATGACGGTGTTGCAGGCCGAAGCGCTCAACGTGCACGACACTCGGGAACGGATCAGAAAGGTCATCGGAGAAAGATGGGCATAGGTATCGCGGTGTGGCGGAAATCGTCCCGGAGCAATGAATCTGGAGATGCCTGCATCGAGGTGGCATCCATCTCGGGTGGCGTGGCTGTACGCGACAGCAAGGATCCCGAAGGGCCCAAGATCATTGTGGGCCGAAAGGATTTTCGGCGCTTCGCCGAAGCTCTCAGAGCACTCTGAGCGAGCGACGGCCGGGTTGAGCCGTCCGAGGGCGGGTCGTCTGGGTTTCTGAGAATTACCCCATTGAGGCGTAGTATCCTGTTGGTTGCTCCCAGTGATCGTCGGTGAACAAGGGCGCGTCCTGCCTTCCGTGAACGCGGACGCCCTCGAGACGGGGAGCGTGGAGATGAGACGTGCTGTCACGGTCGCGCTGGTTGTCGGCGGCCTGCTCGTGACCACCGGCTGTGAGTCGGAGACCCCGGTACCGCAAGCGGTCAGCGCGACGCCGTCCACCAGCGCGGCCAGTAAGACGGCCACGCCCACCGCCACGCCGTCGAGCGAGGTGCGCACGGTCACCGAGCGCCAGAGGATCCCGTACCGGACGCGCAAGGTGAGCGACGCGGGTCTGGCCAAGGGCACCACCAAGGTGCGCAGGCAAGGGAGGGCGGGGATCAAGACCCTCACCTACCGGGTGACCCTCACCGGCGGCGTGCAGACGGGGAAGGAGCTCATCCGCCAGGCGGTCGCCAGGAGGCCCGTCGACCGGATCATCGCCGTCGGCACCAAGGCCGCGCGGCGGTGCGATCCCAACTACAGCGGCTGCGTCCCGATCGCCGACGATGTCGACTGCGCCGGAGGGAGCGGCAACGGGCCGGCGTACGTGACGGGGCCGGTCCGGGTGATCGGCTCGGACGTCTACGACCTCGACCGCGACGGCGACGGGGTCGCGTGCGACACCTGACGTGGACGCCCCGAAGCGGGATCAGATGGTGTGGACGTAGCCGAAGAACTCGTGGTCGGCGTTGTAGCCGCCGTACCCGCCCGCGACATCGGCGAAGCTGGCCACGAAGTCGATCCCGGCGATCCACTTGACCTGCTTGAACCCGTGCTGGATCTCGTTGCGCAGCCGCAGCGGCGCGCCGTGCCCGTACGTCAGCGGCTCGTCGTTCATGTCGTAGGCGAGCATCGTCAGCCGGTACCGCATCTGCTCGATCGGGTGGACGTCGTAGTACAGGCCGCCGCTCGGGCCGTCACCGAGCGAGTAGAAGACCACCCATTTCGCCTCGGGATGCGGCTGGACGAGGTCCAGGATCGTCGACATCGACACCCCGCCCCATTTCGCGATGCCGGACCAGCCCTGGACGCAGAAGTGCTGGGTGATCTGCTCATGGCGCGGCAGCGCCCGCAGATCGGACAGGCTGAGCTCGACCGGGTGCTCCACCAGGCCGTGGACCTTCAGCCGCCATGACGCGAACCCCTCATCGAACATCGCCTTGTACTCCGGCGTGCGCGGGAAGGCGCCGTTGTGCCAGAAGTACGGGGAGATGTCCTTCTCGGTGTACTGGCCCGGGGTTGCGTCCACATGCTGGAAGAGCCGCTGGATCGGCCTCACCAGAGCGGATCCCACGCGCTGCACGAGGCGCGGGTACTTCAGCGTGAACGGTGTCGCGGCGACCCACGCGGCGATGAGCAGCGCCAGGACGACCGCGAACACCGCCAGCCCGATCCAGCTGGTGTCGTCGCGTCCGGCGTAGATGTGGTTGAGGTTGCGGCGCAGCCCGGTCGTGAACACGAGCGTGACGTGGACGACGATGAAGAGCACGAACCAGACCATCACCAGGAAGTGCAGCGACCGCGCCACCTGGATGCTCAGCACCCGCGACACCGGCTTGATGCGCGTCGACAGCGCCGGCGACATGCCGAGGCCGGTGATGAGGGCCAGCGGCGCGGCGATGAAGACGGTGACGAAGTAGGCCAGCATCTGCAGCGAGTTGAAGGCCGTCCAGCCGCTCTCGACCGGCCAGTCCAGCGACATGTACTGGATCAGCACCGAGACGGCGCTCGGGAACACCTCCCAGCTCGTCGGGACGATCCGGCGCCAGTGCCCGGTCGAGAACAGCAGCACGTAGAACACGATCCCGTTGACCAGCCACAGCACGTCCAGGCCGAGGTGCCACCAGCGGGCGAGGCCGATGGAGTGCCGCAGGCCGGGGAGCCCGAAGTGCTTGGGCAGGGTGACCGAGTCCTGCTTGGCGGTCCATAGCGGATCCTCGGGCACGGGCTTCTGGAAACGGAACCAGTCCTTGCCGGGCGTGGAATGGCGCGTCCAGTACAGCCGGGCGTGGTCGGCGAGGATCTGGATGCCCGACCGGATGATGAAGAGCATGAACACGAGGTTCACGAAATGCTGCACCGCCGCCCACCACGGCATGCCGGGCTCGGCGGCGGCGGACACCGGAAGGGTGCCGGGGTGCCGCTCGATGAAGCCCGCCATGTGCTCCCGGAGCTCCTGCGCGACCGCGACGGCGACGAGGAGCAGCGCCCACCCGATCGGGACGAGCCACAGCAGGTTGAACCATTTGTTACGGCCGACGCGGATCCGGGGCGCGATCCCGGACGCGGCGGGCAGCGACCCCGACCATTTCTCCAGGTCGACCGCGTCTCCACCTCGGGAGAGCCGGTCGCGGTACTGGTCGAGTTCCCTCGGGCTGACCGGATGCTCCACCCGGTGCTGCCCGGCGGGCCCCTCCCGCACACTCACCGGGACGTCCCGGAACGCGTACTGCGGGCGATGGGCACGGAATCGGCACTCATGGTGGGACCTCTCGCACTATGGGCGGAACACGCAGGGTCACGTACCCGTCGACCCCGCGACCGCACCTCCGCCTCGCCCACTCACCCGCTGCCTGTACGAACACGTGAACCGCCCATGACCGGCGCTTCAGCGGCAGGGGCCGGTCCGGCCGAGGGGTTCGCGACCCGGGACGGAATTCACCGCTGCCGGGCACGGCCTGGCCTGGCATGACGAAGGCCGGCGCGGTGATCCCCCCAAGGTCACCGTGCCGGCCTGCGTTGTCCACGATGCCGCCCCCGCGGCGATCGTGCCGGGATGTGATGACGCCCCCGCGTCGACCACGCCCCTCCGTCCGGAATGCGGCGACGCCCCCCGCGTCCACCACGTCCCTTGATCTGGTCCGGCTCGGCGACGCCCCCGCGTCCGCCGTGCCGTTGCACCATCCCCATCGGCCGCCCCGGGACGGGCCTGAGAAAAACACCGAAAAAGGAACCGAGAACTTCCCGATCATCAACCGTCCCGCTCGGCGGGCGGTTCCGCCGCCGAACCGCCCCCCCCGGCCCGGCCGACCCCGTCAGGGGTAGGGGCCGTGTCGGCCGAGGGGCTCGACGGGGGTGGCCCCGGGGCGGGTCCACTGCGGTACGAGGCGGCGAATTCCGTGCGCTGGAACGGCCGCGGCCCTGCTGCCGGAGAGCCGGGGCAGGGGAGATAAGGCGATCGCCGTGGTCCGTCCGCCTGCCGAGGCCGCCCGCAACGGTCGGCGCGAGGACGCGACCGAGCGGGCACGAGCGCGCCCGAGGCCGGATCCGCGCCTCCCATCCCAGGTGACAAGGGACGGGAGGCGTGGACGAGCGGATCAGGCGAAGATGTCCTGCGCGTGGTCGACGACGACGGCGCGCTGAAGCCAGCGTTCGAGCTGCTCGACATCGGTGCAGGAGGTCACGCGCTCGCGGACGTCGGTGGGGACGCGGAGTTTGCGCGTCGCCAGGACGAGGAGTATCGCCCTCGCCTCGCCGAGGGCCTCACCTTCGGCGCGTCCCTCGGCGCGTCCCTCGGCGCGGTGGGTGCGGGCGAACTCGGACTGCCACTCGTAACCCTTGGTCTGCACTTCCTTCTCCAGGTTCTCCCGGGCGGCTTCGGACAGGTGTGCCTGCAGGTAATCATGACAGAGCAGCCTGAGGTGGTCCGGGACCACTTCGAGGGCGACGGAGGTGCTCTGGATGACCTCCGTGCCCGTCGGGCCGTCGGCATGGGCCGGGGCGCTCATGATGGTGAGCTCCGGCATCTCGCGGGCCTTCGCCGGATCCGTGATGGGCGGCAGAAGGCCGGGGTGGACCGTCAGGGGCTCCAGGCAGAACTTGGGATGCCCCAGTTTGATTGGTTTACCGCATTTGCGAGCGACGGATTCGTTGGGGCAGAAGACCAGGAGCGTGACGTCGCACTTGCGGCGCAGGCGCAACAGCGTGAGGTACGCGGGCCAGCTGTACTCCTTGTCCGGGTCGAACCTCATCTGCGATTCCACGACGATCCCGTGGTCGGGGTGTCCGGGAATCCGAGCAGGACGGTCGAGTCGCAGCGCAGCTCGATGGGGTCGGCGGCGGCGTAGGACTCGGAGGCGAGGGTGATCTGGTCGTCCTCGCCGGGCATCTCCAGAGCGAAGACGGTCCGCAGGATCAGGGGGACGAGCTGGGGCCGGTTGCGGACCATTTCCAGATGCAGGAGATTGGGTGAAATGTCGGGCGCTTGAGAAACGTCAGGTGCCGAAGAGCTGGACGATCCGCAGGGCGCCCGGGCCGATGATGATCACGAAGAGGGCCGGGAAGAGGCAGAGCAGGAGCGGGAAGAGGATCTTGATGGGGACCTTCTGGGCGGCCTCCTCGGCGCGCTGGCGGCGGCGCAGCCGCATCTCGCGGGCCTGCTCGCGCAGGACGCCCGCGATCGGGATGCCCAGCTCACCCGCCTGGACGACGGCGGTGGCGAAACCGCGGAGCTCGGCGACGGTCGTGCGGCCCGCCATGGCGCGGAGGGCGTCGGCGCGGGGCAGGCCGATCCGCATCTCCTGCAGGACGCGGGCGAACTCGCCGGCGAGGGGCCCCTCGGCGTTCTGCCGCACCTGGGCCATGGCGGCGTCGAACCCGAGGCCCGCCTCGACACCGATGGTGAGCATGTCCAGGACGTCCGGGAGCGTCTTGGCGATCTCCAGCTGGCGGCGGGTGCCGAGGTTGTGGATCAGCAGGTCGGGGAGCAGGAAGCCGCCGGACGCCCCCAGCGCGACGCAGAGCACGAAGGCCACGGGGCCGCCGAGGCCCGCGCCGAACAGGACGCCGAGGAGCACGCCCGCGCCGAGGGCGGCGCCCTTGGCCTGCATGACGCGCTCGACCGTCCAGGACGGGGGGTTCCCGGCCAGGGCGAGGGAACGGTGCAGGCGGGCGATGAGGCCGGCGGGCGTCAGGCGGCGGCCGATCCGGCCGAGGCGGGCGGCCAGGGGCGCGAGGACGCGGTCGCCGAACGGCTCCGCCTCGGGTTCGGCGGCGGGCTCGGGCGGGCCGTAGACGTGCCGGAGGGACGCCAGGCGCCGCTCCGGGACGCGCCGCGACCGGCGTCCCGCCAGCAGGGCGAGGGCGATGCCGCCGTAGAGGGCGGCGAGCCCGGCGAGCAGCAGCATCAGACCTCCACCTTGATCAGGCGGCTCATCCAGAACGACCCGGCGGCGACGAACAGGACGGCGCCGGCCAGCATCGCGATGCCGATCGGCTCGGTGTAGAGGACGCGGACGTACTCGCCGCGCATCAGGAACATCCAGCCGCCGACGCAGATCGGCAGCGCGATCAGCACATAGGCGGACAGGCGCCCCTCGGCGGTGAGGGCGTGGACATGGCGGCGGAGCCGGGCGCGCTCCCGCATGGTCTCCACGGCCGTCTCCATGATCTCGGCGAGGTTGCCGCCGACCTCCCGCTGGATCCGGATCGCCATGACCAGCCAGGACAGGTCGCGGCAGGCGGTCCGTTCGGCGGTGCGCTCCAGGGCGTCCTCCAGGTCGACGCCGATGCGGGTCTCGGCGAGGGCGCGGCCGAACTCGGTGCCGACGGGGTCGGCGGACTCCCGGACGAGGGCCGCGAGGGCCTGCCCGAGGGAGAACCCGGAGCGGAGCGACCCGACGACGAGCTGGAGGGCGTCCGGAAGCTGCTCGGCGAACCGGCGGGTGCGGCGGGACGCGCGGCGCCGCCGGTAGGCCGCCGTCCCGGCCCAGGCGGCGGCCGGGCCGAGGAGGATCCCGAGCAGCGGCGACAGCAGGACGGCCAGGACCAGCAGCGCCGCGGCGGCGGTCCCGACCCGCAGCAGCAGCCATTCGCGGGGCAGCAGCCGCATCCCGGCCTGTTCCAGCTGGACGGCGAGCCGGTCGTGCAGGCCCCGCGCCCGGACGACCCTGTCGCTGAGCGCGAGCGCCATGTCCGGCAGGGCGCGGGAGGCGGCGCCGGGCGGGGCGGCGCGCCCGGCGGTGAGGCCCTCCAGTTCGGCGAGGCGGCGGCGGCCGAGGCCGCGGCGGGCGGGGGCGATCGTGGCGGCGCCGAGCAGGACGGCGGCGAGCATGGCCGCGCCGCCCGTCCAGTACAGCCAGGGCGGCGGCCCCGGGGACGCGGTCACGGCGCGGGGCGCGCCGGCGGTGGCGGCGCGGGGGTCGGCGGCGAACGCGACGGTGACGCCGGTGCCGAGCGTGCGGCCCCCGGCCGCCGCGGTGATCGACAGCCGGGCGGTGCGGGCGGCGAGGGCCGCCGGGACCTCGACGGTGACGCGGACGGGGGCGGTGAACGCGGCGGCGGCGTCCAGGAACACGCCGGCGAGGGTGCCGCTCTGCGCGGCGTGGTGGAGGGTGCCGCGCCCCGCGTCGGCGATCCGCCGGAGCGCGGCGGGGTCGGTGCCGGTGCCGAACGCGACGACGTCGACGGAGCCGTCCTGCCGGTCGAGCCGCCGGGCGAGGAGCGGAAGGGAGGTCGCGGACGCGGTGTCGGCGCCGTCCGACAGGACGAGCAGCCGCCGCTCCCCCGCCGGCTGGGCCGCCAGCAGCGCGACGCCTGCGGCGACGCCGTCGTAGAGGGCGGTCCTCGCCCCGGCGCGCAGGTTCCCGGCGGCGGCGGTGAACGCGGCCCGGTCGGTGGTGGGGGCGAGGACGGTGCGGGCGGGCAGCCCGGCGGTGACGAGCCCGATCCGGAGGGACGCGGGGACGGCGGCGGCGTAGCGGCGGGCCGCGTCCTGCGCCTCGGCGAGGGGGCGCCCCTTCATCGAGCCGCTGGTGTCGATCACCATGACCACGGTGCGGGTGACGTCCGCGCGGCCGGACGAGGTCGCCTCGACGGTGGCGGGCAGCGCCCGGCCGCCGGCGGACGCGGTGATCCGCGCCTCGTCCAGCGTGACGCCCTCGGGCAGGCCCCGCGCGCTCAGGTAGAACTGCGCGGACCCGGGCACGGCCCGCACCGCGCCGACGTCGAGGGATCCCTCCCCGGACGGCGCGGCCAGCGCCCCCGGGGACGGAACGCACACCGCCAGCGTCAGCGCGACGGCCCAGGCGGCGGCCCGGAGCGTCACCATGGCGCGGTATGTCCGAAGAGGCCCGGTGGGACGGTCACGCCCGCCTTGGCGATCTCCTCCAGGAACGCCGGGCGGAGGCCGGTCGGGACGAGGGTCCCCCGGTAGCGGCCGGTCTCGTCCATGCCGGCGCGGTAGTCGAAGACGAAGATGTCCTGGAGGGTGACGATGTCGCCCTCCATGCCGGTGACCTCGCTGACGTGGGTGATGCGGCGGACGCCGTCCTTCATCCGGGACACCTGGATGATCACGTCGATGGCGGAGGCGATCTGCTCGCGGATCGCGCGGGCGGGCAGGTCGACGCCCGCCATCAGCACCATCGTCTCCAGGCGGGCGAGGGCGTCGCGGGGCGTGTTGGCGTGGACGGTGGTGAGGGAGCCGTCGTGGCCGGTGTTCATGGCCTGGAGCATGTCGAGGGCGGCGCCGTCGCGGACCTCGCCGACGACGATCCGGTCGGGCCGCATGCGCAGGGCGTTGCGGACCAGGTCCCGGATGGTGACCTCGCCGCGCCCCTCGGTGTTGCGGGGCCGCGACTCCAGCCGCAGGACGTGCCGCTGCCGCAGCTGCAGTTCGGCGGCGTCCTCGATCGTGACGACCCGGTCGCCGGGCGGGATGAACCCCGACAGCACGTTCAGCGTGGTCGTCTTCCCCGAGCCGGTGCCGCCGCTGATGACCATGTCGAGGCGGCCACGGACGCAGGCGTCCAGGAGTTCCGCGACGGGCGCGGTGATGGTGCCGAACGAGATCAGGTCGTCGACGGTGTAGGGGTCCTTCGCGAACTTCCGGATGGTGAGGAGCGACCCGTCCAGCGCGATCGGGCCGACGACGGCGTTCACGCGGCTGCCGTCGGGCAGGCGGGCGTCCACCATCGGGCTGGCCTCGTCGACGTGCCGGCCGACGCGGGACACGATCCGGTCGATGACGCGCCGCAGGTGGGCGTCGTCGTGGAAGTGGGCGTCGACCTCCGTCAGCCGCCCGCCGCGCTCGATGAAGATCAGATCGGGGCCGTTGACCATGATCTCGGTGACGTCGGGGTCGCGCAGCAGCGGCTCGAGGGGGCCGTGGCCGAGGATCTCGTCGGTGACGTCCGCGACGACCCGGGTCCGGTCGGCGGCGGTGAGCGGGGTCTCCTCCCAGGTCAGGACGTCCTCGACGGTCTCGGTGACGCGGCGCCGCAGATCGTCGTCGCCGCCGACGTCCGCGTACAGCTGCGGGCCGAGCACCTCCAGCAGCGACCGGTGGACGCGCCGCCGGACGGCGGAGAGGGCGTCGGCGGGCCGTTCCGCGGGCTCGGGCCGGACGTGCCGGGGCGCGGGCGCCGGGGCGTCCGGGGCGGGGCCGTCGGGTTCGGGGCGCGAGGGCTCGGGGCCGCGCCGGCCGGCGAGGTAGTCGTTGAGTCCCATGGTCTACGAACCTTCCTTGCGTCGCAGGCCCCGCCGCCTTCCGCGCCCGGACGCGGCCGGGGCGGGCACCGCGTTCAGGTGCCGGACGGCGAGGTCGGAGATGGCGCGGCTCACCGCGTGCCGGGGCTGCGCGGCGGTCAGCGGCACGCCCTTGTTCAGGGACGCGGGGACGTCCGCGCTGGAGGGGATGTGCGCCCCGATCGGCACCCGCAGGATGTGCTCGACGTCGTCCATCGTCAGTCCCACCGGCGACCCGGACCGGTTCAGCACCACGGTCCGCCGCCCGGCCGGATGCCCCAGCAGGTCGAGGGTCTCCAGCGCCACCCGGGTGTTCTTCAGGGTCAGGACGTCCGGTGCCGCCATCAGCAGGGTGTGGTCGGTGATCTCCAGCGCGGCGAGCAGCGGGTCGGAGAAGTGCGCGGGGGTGTCGACGACGACGTGGTCGAACATGCCGCGGGCCAGGCGCAGCACCTCGCCGGCGAGCGCGCCGCCGACGTGCTCCCCGTCGGTGGGCCGGACGGGTGCGAGCAGCGCGTCCAGGCCGGGCCGGGCGTGCGTGAGCAGGGACCGCAGGCCGGTCTCGTCGAGGCGGTCCGCCATGGTGACGGCGTCGCCGATGCCGCGTTCGGGGTGCAGCTGGAGCGCGACCGCGACATCGCCCATCTGGACGTCCAGGTCGACGATGAGGACGCCCCGCCCGCCGCCCGCCGCGAGGGTCACGGCGAGGTTCGTGGCGAGGGTGGTGCGGCCGCAGCCGCCCTTCGTCCCCACGACCGTGACGATCTTCCCGTCCCCGGCGGGGGCGGTGTCACCGACCGGGACGGCCGGGGGCGCCAGGTGCCGCGCCACCTCCAGCGCCCGCGTGCACGCGTCCCGGACGCCGGCGGGGTCGCGCGGGTCGGCGATCTCCCGGATCCCGGCGCGCAGGGCGTCCCGCAGCAGGTCGGCGTCGGCGTCCGCGCACAGCAGGACCACGCCCGTCCAGGGCCGGGCGGTCCGCAGCTCGGCGGCGATCCGCAGCGCGTCCGCGGCCGGCGCGCCGGGTCCCGCCACGATGAGCGGCTCGCGCGGGTCGGCGGCGAGCCGCGCCGCGACCTCGTCCGCCGTCGCGGCGGCCCGCACCGCGTCGCCCGCCCACAGGGCGCCGCCGAGCAGGGCGGCGAGGCCCCGGGCGGCGTCCGGTCGCGGCTCGTAGAGCACCGTCATCGCGCGTTCTCCTCCCGGGTCAGCGGAACAGCGTGGGATTGTCGACGCCGGGCCCGGGACGGACGTCGGCGGAGTCGGTCAGCAGGCCGAGGTAGAGCGTCCCGGTCTGGGCGGCGTGGACGAGGCGCTCGGCCTCGTCCTGGTTGACGGCGACGGTGACCGGCAGGGTCCGCCCGGCCTCCGCTTCGGCGCCCTTCTCCTCGGCCGCGGCGGCGGGGCGGGGGCCCACGGCCAGCACCTGGACGCGCGGCAGCAGCACCCGCGTCGCCCGGTTGTTCTCGGCGCCCTCGGCGAGCCGGTCACCGGACGGCACGCCCGGACGCCCCTTCAGCACGTTGAAGGTGTCGAACACGGCGACCTGCGCACCGGGCCGGACATATCCGGCGACCCCGGCGGCGGCGGTCACCTCGACCGTCACGGCGAGCTTCCCGTCCGGCACGGCCAGGCCGCCGGTGGTGCGCTGCGGGCGGCCCAGCATCCCGCGCAGCAGCAGCTGCCGGGGCTTGATCTCGGCGGTCGCGGCGAGCGCGTCGGTCTCGGCGTTCAGGGCGCCGAGCGCGTCGGCGGGCACGGTGCCGACGGGCATCCGGACCCGCTCGGTGTAGCCGCCGGACCGGAGCCGCTCCCCGCTCGTCCCGGCCGGGATCGCCTTCGCCGCCACCAGGACCTCCACGGCGCGCTTCCCGGCGACCGCCCGCTCGTCCGCGCCGGACACGTACGCCATGATCGCGGCGGCGCCGAGGCCGGCCAGCGCCAGCGCGGCCACGAACAGCAGAACGCGGCTCTTCACAGGGAGGGTCCTTTCCGGGAGGTCAGCCGATCAGGGTCACGATGGCGGCGCCGAGGTCGGGGCCGGCGATCCGGCCCTTGCCGGGCATGAGGGCGCGGACGAAGTAGCCGTACACGCACTTGTCCGACCCCGAGCAGTGCGCCCGCCTCGTCAGCCGGGACGGCTGCTCCAGACCCGGCAGCCCGTAGCCGGTGATGACGAACGGCGCGAAACCGGCGATCGCGTACCGGGTGTTCTGGCCCGTCCCGGTGACGGACTCGTAGATCGGCAGGAACGCCGGCCGCCTGCCGTCCCGGAGGTCGGCGAACGCGTCCCCGCAGGCCCGCGAGACCGCCACGCCGGGGTCGCCGCCGTAGGTGCCGTCGGTGTCGACGAGCGCGGTGCAGCCGCCGTCGGGGTCGTCCAGCCAGCCGAAACCGCCCGGCGTGTCGCCACCGGACGGCCCGGCCGGGCAGCGGCCCGCCGTCGTCGTGTGCAGGCGCAGCACGACCTCGGCGGACGCGTCCGGGACGCCCGGCGGCGGCGGCCCGAACACCGTCCCGCCGGACGTGGCGTCCCGCCATTCGCACAGCGACACCGTCAGGCCGAGGCCACGGGCGCGCCGCGGCGGCCCCCACGCGGCGCGCGCGCAGGCCCGCACGACCGCGCCCGCGTGGTCCTCCTCGCCGAGGAGGGTCCCGGCGAGGATCGGCGGCAGCAGCGTCGACCCGTCCGGCCGCCGGGTGCGGGTGCGGACCTCCGCGTACCCGCCGGTCGCCGGCGGGTCGCCGAGGCACGCCGTCAAGTTCTCCGCCGGCGGCGGGCAGGCGGGCAGCGGACCCGGCCCGGCCCCGCACACCGCCTCCACCGCGGACGCCCCGTCCGCGGCGTTGGCGTCGGCGTACCGCTCCGCCGTCCCGGCCGGGGACGGCCCGCACGTGTCGGGCCGCAGCGCGCACCGCTCGGCGACCGCGACGGCCGCCGCGTCCGCGCCGCTCTGCAGCTCCTCCCGCTCGGCGTAGATCTGGCCCACGTCGAGCGTGAGCGCCGCCATCCCGAGCAGGACGCCTCCGGCCAGCATCACGACGGCCAGCACGGCGATGCCCCCGCCGTCGCCGCGCCGGACCCCGCCCCTCAGCCGCTGCACGGCATGACCCCCTTGCCCGTCAGGGTGACCGGCCGGTCGAGCCCCCCGCCGAACAGGGCGGCGAGCCCGGCGACCGGCGTGACGAACGTGAACGGATGCGTCACCGTCACGACGGCGTCGTCGTCCCCGCCGTCCATGGGGCAGGCGGTGACCGTCGCGGACACGGGGGCGGTGCCGCCCGCCGCGGACGCGACCCGCGGCTGGGCGGCCTGCCCGAGGGCCGCGGCCCTGGCGCCCTCCCGCGCGGCCTGCGTCACCGTCAGCTGCGCGTTGAACATGCGCCCGAAATCGATGATCGCGAACAGCAGGAAGAGGATCACCGGCAGCATCAGCGCCGTCTCCACGGCCGCGGCGCCCCGGTCGTCCCGTCTCCGCACTCCGGCCAACGGACAGCCCCCTCCCCGCGCACCGGCCCGGTGGACGCGCCCGCGCCCACCGGGCCGGCCGTGATCAGCCGATCCGGTCGAGGACCTCGTTGAACTTCACGTCCAGGCCCTGGCCGAGCAGGATCACGGTGCCGACGATCACGGCCGCGATCAGCGCGACCATGAGTCCGTACTCGACGGCGGTGGCGCCGCGCTCCCGGTCCTCCGCCACGGCCGCGTGCCGAGCGGCGAGGAGGGTCTGAAGGTGCGTGTAGAGAAGAAGCATGACTCGTCCTCCATGACGATCGGATCATCCGTGATGACCACAGGTGAGGGATCTGTAACTGACGGTGTCCGGCTGTGGGTACGCCGAAGCCCGGACGGGAAGCCGTCAGGTCACTCGGCGGGCTCGGTCTCCACCTCGTGGACCGAGACGCGGGAGGCGGCCAGGCCGCCGTCCTTCTTGAGGCCCTTGACGGTCACCACGTCGCCGGCGGAGAGCACGCCGAACTCCCGCTTCGCCCCGTCCTTGACGATCTTGGTGGTGGACGTCACCGTCACCACGACGTCGTCGCCGCGCAGCGACTTGTGGCCCGCCTTCACGCGGAACGTGAACGTCTTCGCGTCCCCGTCCACGACGGTGACCCCGCCGACGGCCGTGACCGGCGTCGCCTTCTTGGGCTTCTTCGCCTTCTTGACCTTGACGGTCTTGGACTTGGCGTCCTTGGCCTTGGGTGCGGCCTCCGCCGCGGCCGGCACGCCCATCGCCATCGCACCGGCGACCAGGACGACCGCGGCCTTGCTGATGCTCGGTTTCATGGGTGGTTCTCCTTCAGAGCCCGACACTGATGCAGCCTGTCCATCGGCCGCACCCGTCCGGCCCTGAGAAAAACACCGGAACGGAAACCGAAAAATTCTTGTGTGGTCTCGGCAACCCGTCCGCACCCCCGCCGCACCGCCCGGCCGCACCCCCGGACACCACCCTGGACGGACGTCGCCGCCTGGGAGGACCCCCGATGAACCAGCTCACCGTGCTCACCAACGCCGCCCCCCTGGCCGCGTTCCTCTTCGACCGCCTCACCGGCGGCGGCTTCGCCCCCCTGCTCGCCTTCACGGCGCAGGCCGCCGCCGGCACCTTCGGCGCCCACTTCGGCATCCAGGCGATAGACCGCCTCGTCCGCCGCTGATCAGACCCGCCAGGCCCCCACCACATCCCCGGGCCCCCATGCCAGGTCCAGCCCGTCGGCCGTCACCCCGCCGAGGGACGCGGCGACGAGCCCGGACTCTCCCGGCACGAACCCGGGCACGGCGCCCGCCGCCTCCCGCAACGCGGCCATGTCGCGCCCGTCGAAGGCTCCCCCGAGCCATTTCACCGACCCCGCGAAGAACACGGACCCGGCGACGGGCCCCTGGTCGGCACCCACGAGATCGACCTCCGGGTCGAATCGCCGGTTCCACCAGCCACCGACCGTTTCAGCATCCGGCCAGGGCAGCGCCCCGTCCAGCGCGGCCAGCTCGAGTGACTCGCGGACCAGCGGCTCCACGGCCCGCCCGCGCCAGCTGCTCCAGCGCCGCTCCACCGCCCGGAACCCGGCCTCGGGACGTCCCCGCCGTGCCTGTTCCTGCACGGCGCGCAGTATCCCCAGATACAGCCGCAGGTTGCTATCGGCGACCCGGTACAAAAACGGGCATGCCGTGCGGCCACGTCCGCAGGATGCCGGGCAGCCCGCCGCTCACCAGATGGGCGTCGATCGCGTCCGCCGGCCCCAGCCCCAGGGCCCGCCCGACCTCCGCCACGTTCAGCGGACCCAGCGTCAGAATCTCGTCCTGCTCGGCCAGCCACGGCACCTCGTCCAGGACCACAGTAGATCTCTACTACATAGATGAAATCTACCAAAAGCCGTCTTCGAAGTCGGCCGGCGTCAGTTCACGGAGACGTGGATGTGGTCGTAGTGGTTCTGGGTCACGCTGCCGCGGTTCTCCATCGGGCGCCAGCCCTCGGCGGCGCGGGAGGGGTTCCAGATCTTCTGGTCGTAGATCACGTACTTGACGCCGAGTCGGTCGGCGTTGTCCGTGATCCATTCGGCGATCTCGCGGCCCTTGGCGCGCTGGGCGGCGCTCGGCATCGCGCCGCCGGAGCTGAGCATGAAGTCGGCCGCGCGGCCCAGCGGGTGCTCCCCGCCGCCGGCGATGCCGCCGTCCGAGCGCCAGCCGCCGATCGTGGGGAACGGGCCGAACCTCTGGTCGACCTCGTTGATGAGGCCGCGCATCCGCCCGGTCAGCTTGGACCGGCCCGTGACGGGCGACGACTCGTGCGCGTGGGTCGTGGACGCCGGCGCGGTCGCCGGTGCCGCCGAGGTCGCGGCGCGGGCGGACTCCAGTTTCGCCGCGAACGCGGCGCCCGAGGCGCTCGTGGACGCGGCCGGGGCGGCCTGTCCGAGCCGCGTGCGAAGTTCGGCGATCCGTGCGGTGATCGCGGCGATGCCGTCGGTCAAAGCGTCCCCTTCCAGGCGGTTCTCCCCCGCACCATCGGCGGGGGCCCGCCCCGGTTGAGGCCATCGCGCAAACGGAAGGTCAAGGCTGCGCATATCGTCGCGATGCGCGCCACGCCGGTCACGCGGCGCCACCATGCTGGGTGCATGGCGAGGTTCTCACTGGACGACGTGCGCGCGACCCGCAAGGACAAGGACGCCTGGTGGACGGTGCTGCTGGTCGACCCCGTCGCCGTCCGGGTCGCCTGGCTGCTGGCGAACTGGACGCGCGCCACCCCCAACCAGATCACCGTCGCCGCGTTCGGTCTCGGTCTCGGCGCGGCCGCCGCGTTCTGGCAGGGCACCTCCGGCTGGCTCATGATCGGCGCCCTGCTGTACCACCTCGGGTTCGTCCTCGACTGCGTGGACGGCAAGATCGCGCGACTGAAGGGCAGCGGCTCCCTGTTCGGCGTCTGGCTCGACTTCATGCTGGACCGCGTCCGAGACGGCATCTGCGCGGTCGCCCTCGCCAACGGGCTGTTCGCCGTGACGGGCCAGGTCCGCTACCTGTGGCTGGCGTTCGGCGTCCTGGCGCTGGACATGTTCCGGTACGTCAACGGCCCGCAGATGGCCAAGGTCCGCCGCCACATGCTCGCCGAACTGGGCGAACCCGCCCCGGCGGAGGCCGTCGAGGAGAAGCCCGACGAGGAGGCCGTCGACCTGCAGCGGGAGTTCCGGTCCCGCTTTCCGCTCTACATCCGGGTCCGGGACGCGCTGCTGCGCCACCGCATCCGCACCCACCTGGTCAGCGGCATCGAGTTCCAGATGGCCGTGTTCATCGTGGCACCGCTGACCGGCCTGATCCTCCCCGTCACCGCGGCCGCCGGCGCGATGCTCCTGACCTTCGAGCTCGCCCTCATCTACAAGTTCTGCCTGAGCGTCCGGACGTTCACCCGCCTGCGGGAGAACCAGCCGCCCGTCCCAAAACCGGCTGAGCCCACCACCACCCTGCTCCAGACCCGCTGACCGTCTGATCGTTCACCTGCCATTCACCTGGACGGTGAACGATGCCGGTGTGCCGCAGACGATCGACGACCGGTGCCGGGCTCCCGGCGACCCCCTCCCGATGGACCGCCCCCCCATGGCGGACGGGCCGCTCACCCGCGATGATCGCGGCAGCCTGGCCTGACACCCCGGCGCCGGACGGCATCCGCTCCCCGATCATCTGATCCGGAACGCGCACTATCATCCCGATGTCCGGCGCGGCGATGATCGTCGCGGGATCCGGCGACCCGGCGGCGCGACCGACCCCCCTCGACAACGAAACGACGAATCTCTGATGTCCTGGATCGAAGCCCTCATCCTCGGCGTGGTGCAGGGGCTCACCGAATTCCTGCCGATCTCCTCCTCGGCCCACCTGCGGCTGACCGCCGTGGCGGCGGGCTGGCCCGACCCCGGGGCCGCGTTCACCGCGGTCACGCAGATCGGCACCGAGACGGCCGTGCTCATCTACTTCCGCGCCGACATCATGCGCATCCTCCGCGCGTGGGCGCGGTCCCTGGTGGACGCCGACGCCCGCAAGGACCCCGACGCCCGCATGGGCTGGCTGGTGATCATCGGCTCGCTGCCGATCGGGGTGCTGGGGGTGACGCTCAAGGACTACATCACCGGGCCGTTCCGGGACCTGCGGCTCATCGCCTTCACCCTGATCACGCTCGGGATCGTGCTGGCCGTGGCCGACCGGCTGGCCGCCCGCGCCGCCGAGCACGCCTCGTCCACGGGCCCGGGCACGGGCGGCGGACGGCACCGCGGCGTCCGCCGGCCCAAGGAACTGGAGAACCTCAGCGTCCGCGACGGCCTGATCTACGGCCTATGCCAGGCCATGGCCCTGATCCCGGGCGTCTCCCGATCGGGGGCGACGATCACCGGCGGGCTGTTCCTCGGCTACAGCCGCGCCGCGGCGGCCCGCTACTCCTTCCTGCTGGCGATCCCGGCCGTGCTGGCCTCCGGCCTGTACGAGCTGACCGACATCGGCGAACACGGCGGTCACGTCTCCTGGGGGCCGACCCTGGTGGCGACGCTGGTGGCCGGGGTGGTCGGCTACACGGTCATCGCGTGGTTCATGCGGTTCATCAGCACCCGGAGCTTCCTGCCGTTCGTCTGCTACCGCGTCGCCCTCGGCACCGTGCTGCTGGTGCTCATCGGGCTGGGCGTCCTGGAGCCCACGGCCGGCGGCGACATAGGCGGCTGACGCCCCGGGCTCAGGGCAGGACGTCCACGGCGTAGCCGAGGTTGCGCCAGGTCTCGGCGTCCTCGGCGCGGGTGATGATCGGCCAGCGGCGGGCGGCGGCGGCCAGGGCGACGTGCGCGGCCGGCAGTGAGAGGCGCAGCTTGCCGCCGAGTTCCCCGGCGCTGATCGCGTCGGCCGCGGTCAGCGACATGACCAGGATGATCTCGCTGTCGACGGCGCGGCGGAGCAGGTCCCGGGCGGCCTCGTCGGCGACGGCCGCGGACGCCTCGGCGAGCACGACCGCGGGGACGGCCAGGGTCTCCCCGCGGGACGCGGCGATGTAGGCGACGGCCCGCATGTACCGGCTGCGGCCGGTCGCCAGGTCGACGATGGCGGGGGTGTCCAGGACCCGGCCGGAAAGGCCCGCCGGGACGGACGGTCGGGGGGAGGTCATGAGGCGGTGCGGAATCCCCCCGGCTCGACGCGGTGCCCACCGTCGAGGAGCTCGCCGGCGAACTCCAGTTCCTCGGGCGTGAACGGGCCCAGGGCGTCCAGGGCCGTGCGGGCGCGGCGCTCGCGGTCGACCCGCTGCAGGACGGCCTCGGTGACGTAGCCGGTGACGCTCTGCCCCGTGCCCGCGGTGGCGGCCTCGACGGCGTCCTTCACGTCCTGCGGGAGCCGCACGGTGACCTTCGGACTCTCAGCCATGCCCCCGATCCTACCAGCCGCGTATGGCACCGGCCCGGGAATCGTATGGCAACGGTCCTCGGGGGAAGCGGGGGTTCCGACGCGGGCGGACGAATCCTTATGCCGGGGCGCGGGCTGTCGATTAGGAGCCCGGACAGCTAGGCGGCCGCCCCCGGGTGCGGGGTCGGTCGCCCCACGGCACAGGAGGGCCTCGCGTGGTATCAGTTCTCGTGGTCGACGACTCGGTCGTCGTCCGGCGTCTGATCGTCGACGCGCTGAGCTCGGATCCGGGGATCCAGGTCGTCGGCACGGCGCCGAACGGCCAGATCGCGCTGTCGAAGATCGGTGCGCTGAAGCCCGACATCATCACCCTCGACATCGAGATGCCGGTGATGGACGGGCTGACGACGCTGCGCGAGCTCCGCAAGGTGCATCCGCGGCTCCCGGTGATCATGTTCAGCACGCTGACCGCGTCAGGCGCCTCGGCGACGCTGGAGGCGCTGTCGGCGGGCGCGAGCGACTACGTCACCAAGCCCGCGAACGTCGGCAGCGTCACCGAGTCGATCAGGAGCGTCCGGGAGCAGATCATTCCCCGGATCCACGCGCTGACCGGGTCGGTGCGGCCCGCGCGGCCGCCGGCGCCGATACGGCGTCCGCCGCCGGCGGCGGCGCGTCCGGCCGCGCCGGGCGGCGGCACCGGGACCCCCGAGGTCATCGCGGTCGGCTGCTCGACCGGCGGGCCGGAGGCCCTGACGGCCGTGGTGAAGGCGCTGCCGGCGTCGTTCCCGGTGCCGATCGTGGTGGTGCAGCACATGCCGCAGGTCTTCACCAAGATGTTCGCCGACCGGCTCGACCGGACGGCGGCGCTGACCGTGGTGGAGGCGACGGCCGGCATGGCGCTGCGCCCCGGCACGGTCTACATCGCGCCCGGCGACTACCACATGGAGCTGGAGCGCCGCAGGACCGATGTGTACACGCGGCTCCACCAGGGGCCGCCGGAGAACTTCTGCCGTCCGGCGGTGGACGTGCTGTTCCGCTCCGTCGCCGCCGCCTACCCGGCGGGCGTCGTGCTCGGCGTGATCCTCACCGGGATGGGCCAGGACGGCAAGCGCGGAGCGGATGCGCTGCGCAGAAAGGGTGCCGAGATCGTCGCGCAGGACGAGGCGACCTCGGTGGTCTGGGGGATGCCCGGCGCGGTGACCCAGGCGGGGCTGGCGGACGCGGTCCTGCCGCTCAACGAGATTTCCAACCACTTGCTGACCCGTGTGGCAGGACGCCGCACGGCACTACCTCGAGGATGATGCGATGGCCCTGACGACCCAGGAGTTCGCGTTCGTCAGCGGACTCGTCAGACGAGAGGCGGCGATCGTCCTCGACACCGGTAAGGAGTACCTGGTCGAGGCGCGGCTGCTGCCGCTGTCGCGGCGCGCGGGCACCGACAGCGTGTCGGCGTTCGTCGCGCGGGCGCAGCGGGAGCGCGCGCTCGCCGAGCAGATCGTGGACGCGCTGACCACCAACGAGACGTCGTGGATGCGGGACCGGGAGCCGTTCACCGCGCTCACCGACGTCGTGCTGCCGGAGATGCGGGCGCAGCGGTCGCCCGCGCACCGGCTGCGGGTGTGGTCGGCGGCGTGCTCCAGCGGCCAGGAGCCCTACGGGCTCTCGATGCTGCTGGAGGACGCGGGGATGCCGTACGAGATCCACGCCACGGACATCTCGTCCGAGATGTTGGAACGCGCCAAGGCGGGCAGGTACTCGCAGCTCGAGGTCAACCGAGGGCTGCCCGTCCCGCTGCTGGTGAAGTACTTCCACCGGGCGGGCACCGAATGGGAGGTGTCCGAGGCGCTGCGCCGCAAGATCACCTTCCAGAAGCTGAACCTGGCGGCACCGCTGCCGTCGGCCCAACCGTTCGATGTCGTGTTCCTCCGGAACGTCCTTATCTACTTCGACATCGAGACAAAGCGTGCGGTGCTGCGGGGCATTCGTCGCCTCATGCGGCCCGACGGCTGGCTGTTCCTCGGAGCGGCCGAGACCACCATCGGAATCGACGACGGGTTCGACCGCGTCGTGGCCGGGCGCGCGTCCGCGTACCGTCCGCGCGCCGCGGCCGGCGCGCCCGTGAACGCAATGGGAAGGGGGTGACGCGGTGCACGCCATGGTGATCGACGATTCTCGCGCGATGCGTCTGATCCTGCGCCGAATCGTCACGCAGCTGGGGTTCGAGGTCCACGAAGCCGGAAACGGCAGAGAGGCCATGGAGACCCTGGAATCACTTGACGAGGTGCCGAAAGTGGCCCTCATCGACTGGAACATGCCGGAGATGAACGGCCTGGAGTTCGTCACCGCCGTCCGTGCGGACGAGCGCTTCCGGCAGATGACGCTGATGATGGTCACCACGGAGAGTGAGCACGGGCAGATCGTCCGGGCCCTCGCCGCCGGCGCCCACGAGTACGTCATCAAGCCGTTCACGCCCGATGCCATCACCGAGAAGCTGGCCCTGATGGGCCTCGTCCCGAGTGGAACCACCTCATGACCTCACCCACCCTCGAAGACCTGCAGACCATCACCGAACAGGTGTGGCAGTCCTACCTCGACCCGGAGGGCCTCAACCCGCTCCTCACGGTGCCCGAGGACGCCCTTCCCAGCGACGTCGCCGCGTCGATCTCCGTCAGCGGCCCGTGGGACGGCCACGTCGTCATCACCTGCTCGCACGAGGCGTCCCGCCAGGCCGCCTCCGCCCTGCTGGGCATCGAGGCCGGCGAGGTCACCGGCGACGACGTCGCCGACGCCGTCGGCGAGCTCGTCAACGTGATCGGCGGGAACGTCAAGAGCCTGCTGCCGGACGGCTGCCTGCTCTCCCTCCCGCACGTCATCACCGGCGGACAGCCGCAATCCAGCAAGTACCCCTCCGCCGTCGAGGTCTGCCGACTTCAGGGCGTCTGGCAATCGGAGCCCATCGCCGTGAGCGTCTGGGCGAGCAAAGCCGCGTAGGAAAGGACCTGATTCGATGAAGATCCTCATCGCCGACGACAGCCGGGTCATGCGGCAGATCGTCACCCGCACGCTCCGCCAGGCCGGCTTCGACGGCCACGACCTGGTCGAGGCCGCCGACGGCCGGCAGGCCCACGACATGGTCGCGGACGAGAAGCCCGACCTCGTCCTGTCGGACTGGAACATGCCTGAGATGACCGGTATCGAGTGCCTGCGGGCGCTTCGCGCCGGCGGGGTGAACGTGCCGTTCGGCTTCGTCACCTCCGAGGGCACCGACGAGATGCGCAAGATGGCGGAGGACGCCGGCGCACTCTTCCTGATCACCAAGCCGTTCACGGCCGAGACGTTCTCCGACGTCCTGAGCCCGATCCTGGGGTGAGGCAAGCCATGTCGTCCATTCCCGTTCCCAAAAACATCAGGGACCTGTTCGAGGACCTCCTCGGACGGCCGGTCACGGTCGGCGTCACCGACCCGTGCGTGGCCGACGACCTCCGTCTCGCCGTCGTCGCCCTGTACGTCGACAACGCCAAGCAGCTGACGGCGGTGGCCGGTCTCGACCTGCCGCTCGCCGCCTTCGCGGGCGCCGCCATCGGCCTCATCCCCAAGGGCGGGGCCGAGGCGGCGGTCGAGGACGGCGAGCTGAGCCCGATGCTCGCGGACAACGTCCGCGAGGTGCTGAACATCTTCGCCAGCACGCTCAACAACCTGGACCTGCCGCACCTGAAGCTCCACCAGACCTTCATGCCCGGTGAGGTCCCGCCGCAGGACGCCACCGCCCGGCTCCTCGCGCTGGGCGCCCGCCTCGACCTCTCGGTCGAGATCGGCGGGTACGGCACCGGCCGGTTCTGGCTGTCGCTCGCGGGTTGAGCGCGGCCGCACGAAGGCGCCGTCCCCCTTCCCAGGGAGACGGCGCCTTCTCTCTCGCGCGGGCAATGATTGCGCCAAATCGGCCGTGTCCCGGTATCGCGGCGGCGCCGCACCCGGTGGGATGAGGGCTCGACTTTCCCCGTCCCACACCAAGGTCATGACACGTCCAGCCCTAGCACCCTTGCTGATCGCAGCGGCCCTGCTGCCCGCCCTCGCACCCTCGCACGCCTCGGCGGCCTCGCACGCCGCGGCCGCTCCGGCCGCCGCCCCGGCATGCCCGGCCGGGGAGCCCTGGGCGCGCGCCGTCCGGATCAGGGTGCCGGACGGCGCGTCCGGGACCCGCCACGGCACGGTCGCGGGCCGGTCCGGCGCCGCGCGGCGCTGCCCGGACCCGTCCATCCCGCTGATGGACTGGCCCATGGCCCCTGAGCCGCGCCCCATCACCGGCCTCCCGGTCCCGCTGCGGCCGCCCGCGTTCGGGCTGCGCGCGGCGGAGGCACCCGGTACGGCCGCTGAGGAACCCCTGGAGGAGGCGGCCCCGGAACCTCGGCCGATCCTGGCGGACGCGGAGGCGCCCGAGCCGGCCGCGGTGGCCCCGCTCGTCCTGGCGATGCTCGCCGGCGCGGCGGTGGTCCCGCCGGTCGCCGTCACCGTCCGCCGGACGGCACGCCGCCGCCGGCCGGCGCCCTGACCCGGGGCGCCGAAAGGCCCTGCCGGCGCGGGCAGGGGAAAAGCCCGTCCGCCGTGAACCGGCGGACGGGCTTCGGGCGCCCGCGATCAGGTCGCGAGCTCGCGGAGGCGGTCGCGGAGGATCTCGGGGGTCGGCTCCCGGACCAGGTCGTTGTGCCGGACGGCCCACCACAGGCCGGAGCCGCCGTGGCCGACCCGCCAGTCGGTGAACTCGGCGGCGAGGGCGCGAAGACGATCGGTGTCGTGCGCGGTCTGCGGATCCATGGCCGGTCCCCCTGTTCGTCCCGTTGACGGTCGTCACCGTCTCCCATCGGCGGATCCGCCGGGCTGTGTAGCGTTCCGCTCAGGTTTCCGCCCGCCGGGCCGATCGGAGGGACCTCCCTTCAGAGGCCATGGGAAGGCGGCGGTGATCGTGATCGGCGGGTTCGGGCGGGTGGCGACGGCGGCCGCGGTACTGGCCGCCGCGGCCGCCGTGGCAGGTGTTCCGGTGGCGGAGGCCGCCTCCGGCGTGCCGGATGCGGCCGCGTCCGCGTCGGAGCCCGTCCCCGGGCGGTACGTCGTGGTCCTCAAGGACGCCGTGGCGCCGACGGCCGCCGCGGCCGAGGAGCAGGCGCTGGCGGTCACGCGGCGGCGCGGCGGGCAGGCCGAGCGGGTGTTCTCGTCGGCGCTGCCCGGGTTCGCGGTGCGGGCGTCGGCCGCGCAGGCGCGGGCCCTGGCGTCCGACCCGTCCGTGGCCTATGTGGAGCGGGACGCCCGTGTGCGCCTCGCCGACACGCAGACCTCGCCGGGGTGGGGGCTCGACCGGATGGACCAGCGGACCCTGCCCGTCGACAGGTCCTACGGCTACGCGTCGCAGGGGTCGGGCGTGTCCGCGTACATCCTGGACACCGGCATCCGCACCTCCCACACCGATTTCGGCGGTCGCGCCCGGGTCGGGTTCGACGCCGTGGGCGACGGGTGGCAGGGGCAGGACTGCAACGGCCACGGCACCCATGTCGCCGGGACGGTCGGCGGCACCCGCTGGGGCGTGGCCAAGTCCGTCCGGCTGTACTCGGTGCGGGTCCTGGGATGCGACGGGTCGGGGCTGCTGTCGGATGTGATCGCGGGGATCGACTGGGTCACCGCGCACGCGAAGCGTCCCGCCGTGGCGAACATGAGCCTGGGGTCCGAGGCGTCCGCCGTGCTGGACGACGCGGTCCGCCGGTCCATCCGGGCCGGGATCGTCTACACCGTCGCGGCCGGGAACGAGGACATCGACGCCTGCGAGGTCTCGCCCGCGCGGACGCCGGAGGCCATCACGGTCGGCGCGTCCGACCGCGACGACCGGCGCGCCCCGTTCTCCAACACCGGCCCCTGCCTCGACCTCTTCGCCCCCGGGGTGGACATCGCGTCCGCCGGGTACGGCTCCACCACCGCGACGGCGGCGATGAGCGGGACGTCCATGGCCGCGCCGCATGCGGCGGGCGCGGCGGCGCTGTACCTGAAGGCGCATCCGTACGCGTCCCCCGCGACGGTCCGCGGCGCGCTCGTCGGGGCGGCGACGTCCGGCGCCGTGAAGTCGGCGGGGACCGGGTCGGCGAACCGGCTGCTGTTCAGCGGCGGCCTCGGCTACGTCGCGCCCCGCACCTACCGCGGGTCGTCCCGGCTCACCCTGACCCGCCGGGCCCCCTCCGCGACGGGCCGGACGACGGTGACGGGCCAGGTGGGCCACCCCACCCGCGACATCTCGGTGGAGATCCGGGTGCGGCCCTGGCGCGGCACGAAGGTGCGGTTCCGCCTGGTCGCCCCGGACGGATCCGCGACGGCCTTGGGTTCGGTCCACGTACCCGGGGGCAGATCACGGACAGTGAGGTACACCGTGCGAAAGGGTACGAAGCCCGCTTCGGGGACGTGGCGCCTGCGCGTCATCGGCTCGTCCTCCTGGAGCGATCGCGACAGCGTCCTCTGGTGGACGATCCGGTTCTGAGGCGGTGCGCCGCACCGAAGGTCCCGGACGAAGGAGGTGTGCGGTGGCCCGGTTGCTCGTGGTCGAGGATGAAGGCGACGTGCGCGAGCTCCTCGTCCGGCATGTCCGCCAGGACGGGCATCACGTCATGGCCGCCGGCAGCGCCGGCGAGGCGCTCACCGCGGTCGAGTACCACGGCCTGCCGGACGCGGCGGTGATCGACTACGACCTGCCCGACATGGACGGCGTCCAGCTGCTTGAGCGGCTGCGGGCCGTGCGCCCCACCCTGCCGGCGGTGTTCGTGACCGTGATGTGGACCGGCGACGTGATCGCCCGGATCCGCGCCACCGGCTGCCGCCACCTGCCGAAGCCGTTCAGCCGGCACGACCTGCACGGGGCGCTCCGGTTGATCCTGCCGCCGGACGGGGGGCAGGGGGAACGATGACGGCACCCCTCGCGTACACGCTGCGCACGGCCGTCTTCACCGTGCTGTACGTGGCGGCGGCATGGGCGGGCCGGCTCACCATCCTGGACGAGACCAACCTCAGCATGGTGTGGCCCGCCGCCGGCGTCGCCGTGCTGTGGCTGGCGTCCAGCCCCGGCCGCTGGCCGGTCATGGACATGGCCGCGATCGGCGTGGCCGGGGGGCTCGTCAACTACGCCACCGGAGCGCCGGTGCAGCTCGCCCTCATGTACGCCGGCGTCAACATCGTCCAGGCGGTGCTGTTCGTGCGTGTGTTCGAACGCATGTGTCCCGACGCGCGCCGCACATCCCTGGAGCACCTCGCGGACCTGCGCTGCTTCCTGATCGCCGCCGTGACGGCCGCCGCCCTCAGCGCCGCCCTCGGCACCGCCGGGACCTGGCTGCTCGCCGATCCACTGCCCTGGCCCGCCGTTGCCGTCTGGCTCGCCCGCAACGCGGCCGGCATCATCCTGGTCGGCTCAGCGGGGCTGTGCCTGATCCGGCGCTGCCGGACGATCATGGTCGACCGCCGGGGGCTCTCCGAGCGCGCCGCCATCGCCGTCGTGTCCGTCGCGGCCTACTGGATCGTCTTCGGCAGCGACCACCTGCCCATCTCGTTCTCCCTGCTCGCGATGACGGTGTGGGTGGCGATGCGCTGCGGCGTCATGTTCGTCACCCTGCACAGCCTCGGCGTCGGCGCGCTGGCCGTCCTGTTCACCCTCAACGGCAGCGGCCCCTTCATCGGCATCGAGTCCAACGCCGCCCGCGCCCTCGTCGTGCAGGCGTTCGTCATCATGGTCAGCGTCGTCGGCATGATCGTCACGCTGAGCCGCGCCGAGCGCGAGGAACTGACCGTCCGGGCCACCGAGGCCCGCCGCGAGGCCGTCGCGCAGGCGCGGACGCTGGGCGCGATCCTGGACTCCATGCGGGAGGGCGTCGGCGTCGTCGACTCACAGGGCCGGTTCGTCCTGCGCAACTCCGCGACCGCCGGGATCCTGGGCCTCACCAACCAGACCGGCGTCATCCGCACTCCGGACTTCTACGGCCTGTTCCACCCGGACGGCACCCGCGTGGGGCCGGAGGAGATGCCGCACCTCCTGGCGATGCAGGGCCACGAGGTCGACAACATGGACCTCGTGGTGCGCAACCCGGCCATCCCGGACGGCCGCGTCATCAATGTCAACTCCACCCTGATGCCGCCGGACGACGAGACCGGTGAACAGCAGGCGGTCATCGTGTTCCGCGACGTCACCGCCGAGCGCCGCCACCGCGACGAGCTCGCGGCGTTCGCCGGCGTCGTCGCCCACGACCTCCTCAACCCCCTCACCACCATCGACGGCTGGGCGGAGATGCTGGAGGACGCGATGGAGGACCAGCCCGCCGGGACCGAGGTCGGCGACGGCCTCGTCCGGATCCGCCGCGCCGCCGCCCGCATGCGCCACCTGATCAACGACCTGCTCGCCTACACCACGTCCCGGGACGCCACGCTGGCCCCCGCCGACGTCCGCCTCGGCGACATCGTCGGCGACATCGTCGCCGCCCGCCTCGACCAGGCGGCCTCCGCCGGCGGCCCGCGGCCTCGCTTCGAGGTCGGCGCCCTGCCCGCCGTCCACGCCGACCCGGTGCTGCTCCGCCAGCTCCTCGACAACATCATCGGCAACGCGGTCAAGTACTCGCGGCCGGGCGTCCCGCTGCATCTGACGGTGGAGTGCTCGACGACGGACGACGGCCTGATCCGCGTGGACGTCACCGACAACGGCATCGGGATCCCCCCCGGCCAGCACGAGGCCGTCTTCGGCAACTTCCACCGCGCCCACCGCGGCGCCGGCCGGGGCGGTACCGGCCTGGGCCTCGCGATCTGCAAGCGCATCGTGGAGCGGCACGGCGGCACCATCACCGCCCGCGACAACCCCGCCGGCCAGGGCACCCGCATCAGCTTCACCCTTCCCCCGGCCACCTCCGTCTTCGACCTGCGCTCCGAGGCCATGACCTCCCACTGACCGGTCGCCGGCCCCGCATGGGGCGGGGAGAAAACCACTGGGGGGCGGATGGCGCCCTTGGTAGCTTGAGATCGTGCACTACCACTTCTTCCTCTGAGAGCGACGCCCGCTCGGCCGCCGGGTGCGGCCCGCGGTTCCGACGTCGTCTCTCACTTCGGGTTCTCCGGCCCCCTCCGGGGCGCGCGGGAGCCCGCCTTCGGAGGAAGTCATGTCTGTGCGCACTCGTGCACGCGCCCATCTCAACGCCGTCGACCTGCGCGTCTCGCGCGGCGGGCGGCCCGTCCTGAGCGGAGTGGACCTCACCGTGTCCGCCGGCGACCGGCTGGGCGTCGTCGGGGAGAACGGGCGCGGGAAGACCACGCTGCTGCAGGTGCTCGCCGGGACGCTCGTCCCGGACGAGGGGGCCGTGCACCGGGCGGGGACGCTCGGCGTCGCCGATCAGGAGATCCCGGCCGGCGGGACGGCCGGCGAGCTCATCGACGTCGAGCTCGCGCGGGTGCGGGCGGTGCTGCGGGCGTTCGACGCGGCGGCCGCCGCGCTCGCGGAGGGGCGTCCCGGCGCGGAGGAGTCCTACGCCGAGGCGCTCGCCGGCGCGACCGCGATCGACGCGTGGGGCGCCGACCGGCGGGTCGAGGTGTCCCTGACCGCGCTGGGCGCGGTGACGGACCGGGCGCGCCCGCTGGCGGACCTGTCGGTCGGGCAGCGGTACCGGGTGCGGCTGGCGTGCCTGCTGGGCGCCCGGCACGATCTGCTGCTGCTCGACGAGCCCACCAACCACCTCGACGCCGGCGGCCTCGACCACCTGACGGCGCGGCTGCGTGAGCATCCGGGGGCCGTGGTGCTGGTCAGCCACGACCGGGCGCTGCTGGCGGACGTCGCCACCGCGATCCTGGACCTCGACCCGTCCGCCGACGGGCGGCCCCGCCTCTACGGCGGCGGGTACGCGGCCTACCGGGAGGGGCGGGACGCCGAGCGGGCCCGCTGGGAGACCGCCTACCGCGATCAGGAGGACCGGCGGCGCCGCCTTGAGGGCGATCTCGCGGCCGCGCGGGACCGGCTCGTCACGGGATGGCGGCCGGACAAGGGCACCGGCAAGCACACCCGCGCGACCCGGGCCCCGGCGCTCGTACGTGCGGTGCGCCGGCGGCGGGAGGACCTCGCGGCCCATCGCGTGGACGTCCCGGAGCCTCCGCTGCGGTTCGCGATGCCGCCCCTGGACGCGCCGCCCGGCGCCGTCCTGCTCCAGGCCGACGACGTGATGCTCCCCGGCCGGATGCCGGCGCCCCGCTCGGTCCTCCTGCGCGGCGGTGACCGCCTGGTCGTGACCGGGCCGAACGGAGCGGGCAAATCGAGCCTGCTCGCGCTCCTCGCGGGGGCCGTGCCGCCGGACGCCGGGACGGTCCGGGTCGGGCGGGGGACGCGCGTCCGGCTGCTGGCGCAGGAGTCGGCGCCGCCGGAGCCCGGCACGGCCTTCGAGGCCCACGCCGCCGCCGTGGGGCGGCTCGTCGCCGCCGGAGACCTCGCGGAGGCCGAGGCCGGGGGGCTCGGCGGGCTGGGACTGCTGCCGCCGGAGGCCCTCCACCGGCCGGTCGGGGAGCTGTCGATCGGCCAGCGGCGGCGCCTCGACCTGGCCGTCCTGCTGGCGGCGCGGCCGCAGGTCCTCCTGCTGGACGAGCCGACCAACCATCTGTCGCCCGCGCTGGTGGACGAGCTGACCGAGGCCCTGGACGCGACCGGCGCCGCGGTCGTCCTCGCCACGCACGACCGGCGGCTGCTGCGCGACACCGCCGGCTGGCCCCGCCTCACGCTCTGATCCGGCCCGTCCCCGGCCGTTCCCGCGGCCTCCCGGGGACGGGCCGGTCCCGGTTGTTCGGGCGAGGGGGTAAAGCCGGGCGCCGGGCGGCCGATGGTGCTCGAAGCGGGTGTTCACCGATTCGGGTGGACGCTCTGCCGTCCGCGCTGAGCCGCACCGCACAACGGGTGTTTCCTCAGCCGGGGCCGGGTGCGGCCGATGGGTCGGGTGCCGGCCCACGGACGGGCCATGTTGTCTTGACGATCTCCAGGGACGGACCCAGTGATACTTCTGACTCGCCTCAACGGCCCGGCCTTCGCGTTGAACCCGGACCTGATCGAGCGGGCCGACCAGACCCCTGACACGGTCATCACCCTGGTCGACGGGACGAAGTACCTCATCGAGGAGTCCCTGGCCGATTTCGTCACGCTGGTGCGCCGGTACCGGGCGGAACTGATCGCGGACGCGGAGATCCTCATCTCGTCCGGGGGCCGCCGCGCCGCCGCGGTGGGCGCGCTCGACGCCGAGGACCAGGCCCGGATCGTCCATCTGACGCCCAAGAAGGAGCGCTGATGGACCTCGCGACCATAGTCGGGATCGTCATCGCGCTGGCCGCGATCATGGTGGCGATGATCCTCGAGGGCGGCAGCCCGATGTCGATCATGCTGCTGCCGCCGCTGATCCTGGTGTTCTTCGGGACGTTCGGCGCCGCCATGGCGGGCGGCATCCTGCGCGACACCACGGGCATCGGCGCCCAGTTCGTCCGCGCCTTCACCGCCAAGACCACCCCGAGCGGCGACCTGGTCGACTCCATCGTGAAGCTGGCCGAGCGCGCCCGGCGCGAGGGCCTGCTGGCGCTGGAGGACGCGATCAAGGAGGTGGAGGACCCCTTCCTGCGACGGGGCCTCGAACTCGCGATCGACGGCACCGACCCCGAGGAGCTCCGCGAGATCCTCGAGGCGGAGGTCGACGCCAAGCGCAGGGCCGACAAGTCCGGCTCGAAGATCTTCACCGACATGGGCGGGTACGCGCCCACGATCGGCATCATCGGGACGGTCATCAGCCTCGTGCACGTCCTGGAGAACCTCGACAAGCCCGAGGAGCTCGGCCACATGATCGGCGCCGCGTTCGTCGCGACGCTGTGGGGCGTGCTGTCCGCGAACGTGTTCTGGCTGCCGCTCGGCAACCGGCTCAAGCGGATCAGCGAGGTGGAGTGCGCCCAGATGGAACTGACGATCGAGGGCATCGCGAACATCCAGGCGGGCACCAACCCGCGCCTGGTGTCGCGCAAGCTCAAGAGCCTGCTCCCGCCCGGTGAGGGCGAGAAGGACAAGAAGGCCGCCTGATGAGCAGCGGAGGGGGCCGCCGCAAACGCGGCGGACATGAGGAGGAGCACGAGAACCACGAACGGTGGCTCGTGACCTACGCCGACATGCTCACGGTGCTGATGGCCCTGTTCATCGTGATGTTCGCGATCAGCCAGGTCGACCAGACGAAGTTCGAGAAGCTGCGGGCCAGCCTGGCGGGCGCGCTCGGGCAGGAGTCGGTGGCGTTCGAGGCGCAGGGCAAGGCCCTCGCGGGCGAGGCCGCGTCCAACGCGCCGGACCCCGCGGAGATGCAGCCGACGGTCGGGGAGCCGCCGACCGACGCGGAGAAGGAGAAGGCCCGCAAGGCCGTCGCCGACGCCGACCGGAGGCGCGCGTCCGAGCGCGCCCAGAAGGCCGAGGCCGAGGTGGAGAGCTTCGAGAAGCTCCAGAAGGCGATCGAGGAGGCCCTGAAGCGCAACAACGCCCAGGACGCGGTCAAGTTCCGTATCGATGAGCGCGGCCTCGTGGTGACCGTCGTCACCGACGAGGTGGTGTTCGGGAACGCCTCGGCGGAGCTGCAGGCCAAGGGCCGCCGCATCGTGGACGCCATCGCGCCGCCCCTCAAGACCAAGACGAACCGGATCCAGGTGGACGGCCACACCAACCACCTGCCGATGGTGTCGGGGCTGTACCCGTCGAACTGGGAGCTGTCCACGGCCCGCGCGTCCACGGTCGTCCGGCGCCTGATGCAGGCCGGGCGGCTGCCGGCCGGGCGGCTGAGCGCCGCCGGCTACGCCGAGCAGCGCCCGCTGTACCCGGTGAGCGACTCGCGGTCGCTGCGGCTGAACCGGCGGGTGGAGATCGCCGTGCTGTCGGACCTGCCGGCCGAGGTGCGGGCGCTGCTGCCGTCGGCGGCCGGTCAGGCGGCCTCGTCCGGCACGTCCACCTCGACCGCAACGACCACCTCGTCCACCTCGCATTGACCGATCACCGATCACCCCTGGAGAGATCATGGCCGACGCCAAGCTCAAGGCCGCGCCGGACGCCGAGGAGGCGGCCGGTGACAAGAAGAAGTCCAAGAAGCTGCTGATCATCGGCGCCGCCGTGGGGCTGGTCGCCGCCGCGGCGGCCGCCTACTTCATGCTGTTCGCCGGCGGAGGCGAGGAGAAGGCGGCACCGAAGCCGGGCGTCGTCGCCCCGCTGGAGCCCATCACGATCAACCTCGACGACGGCCACTACCTCAAGCTCGCGCTCGCCCTCCAGGCCACCGCGGACGCGCACGAGCCGCCGGAGGGCAGCAAGGCCCTCGACCTCGCGATCCAGCAGTTCAGCAACCGGTCCGTGGCGGAGCTGTCCACCAACAAGGCCCGGGAGCAGGCCAAGAAGGAACTCCTGAAGAAGATCGAAGAGGCGTACCACCACGACGTCATGGACGTCTACTTCACCGAGTTCGTCATGCAGTAGCCCCCCAGGCCCCTCCCCCAGGGCGTTCCCGCCGGCTCCGCCGGCCGTTCACCGCGCACCGGGTTCGCGTCCCCGCGAACCCGGCCGGCGGCGTTTCCCTCAGGCGGTCCCGGGACCCGCCGATGGGTGGAATCGTGAGCCAGTCAACGTCTTCGGCCGCCGCGCCGCGCATGGCCGGGCGCCTTTCCCGCCGCGGCAAGTCCGCGGAACCGCAGCCCTACGACTTCCGGCGCCCCATCAAGCTGTCGCGTGAGCACATCCGCACGCTGCAGATCGCCTACGAGACCTTCGCCCGCCAGCACTCGACGCTGCTGACGTCGAGCCTGCGCGTGGTGTCGCAGGTCTCCCTGGTGTCGATCCAGCAGCAGACCTACGACGAGTACATCGGGTCGCTCTCCACCCCGACCATGCTCGCCACGTTCACGCTGGAGCCGCTGCCCGGTACGGCGATCATCGAGTTCTCGCTGGAGACCGCGATGGCCTCGGTCGACCACCTGCTCGGCGGGCCCGGCGGACCGCAGCCGGAGCGTCCGCTGTCGGACATGGAGGCGCCGCTGCTGCGGAACCTGCTGAACCGGGCGCTGGACGAGTTCCGCTACGCCTTCGACACCCTGGTCGCCGTCAGGCCGAAGCTCGAGGCGCTGGAGTACAACCCGCAGTTCGTGCAGGCGTGCTCGGCCTCCGACGCGGTCATCGTCGCCTCGTTCGAGATGAAGGTCGGCGAGCACGAGTGCCTCGCGACGATCTGCCTGCCGTTCACCTCGATCTTCCCGAAGCTCCAGGGGGACGCCAGCGACGTCACGCTGACCCCGGCGCAGCGGCACGCCCGCGAGGAGGCCCACCGCAACGTGGCCGCCGCGCTCGGCGCCGCCCCGATCGAGGTGGCCGTCCGGTTCGACCCGATCCGAATGCGGTCCGAGCAGATCATCGGGCTGCAGCCCGGGGACGTGCTCCCCCTCGGCCACGCCGTCACCGCCCCGCTGTCGGTGACGTCCGCGGACATCACCTTCGCGCACGCCGTGCCCGGCAGCCACGGGCCCCGGCTCGCCTGCCTCGTCGTGCCCGCCCCGCCCAAGGGCGCGCAGCAGCTCACCACGCCGATGACCACGTCGCTGACCAGCAAGGACATCCAGCCATGACCGCACTGACCGACACCGCCCGCGTGGACCTCGCGCACACCGCCGCCCAGGCCATGATCACCACGCTGCCGATCGGGGCGCCGCTGGAGATCGGCGCGCCGACCCCCGAGCGGCCCGTGCAGACCCCCGAGGGCCAGGTCGTCTGCGCCCGGTTCTCCGGCGCCGCGACCGGCGAGGTCGCCGTCGCCGTCGGCCAGGACCTGGTGGACGCCCTGCAGCAGAGCCCCCTCGGCGAGCTGGACCTGGCCCAGGCCGTCCAGCCCGCCCTGGAGGCCGCCGCCAAGATCCTCGGCCCGGTCGTCGTCGACCCCGGCCAGGCCGCCGACCCCGAGGTCGGGCTCGGCTCCCTCGCCGCCCGCGGTGAGGCCCTGTACGTCCCGTTCCTGGAGGGCGACACCGTCCGCGCCGTCCTCGCGCTGGTCGTGACGCCGTGGCCGGCGCCCGCCGAGCCGGTGGAGGCGGCGCAGCCCGAGACCCACGCCACCCCGCCGCGCCTCGACCTCCTCCACGACGTGGAGATGGAGGTCACCGCCGAGCTGGGCCGCACCCGGATGACCGTCCGGGAACTGCTCTCGCTGTCGCCCGGCGCGGTCGTCGAACTCGACCGGGCCGCCGGGTCCTCCGCCGACCTGCTCGTCAACGGCCGGCTGATCGCCCGCGGCGAGGTCGTCGTCATCGACGAGAACTTCGGCATCCGCCTGACCGAGATCGTCCCGCCCGCCAGCCAGTAGGAGTCGCTTGTGATGATCGAGACGGTCCTCCGGATCGCCCTCTCGCTCACCGTCGTCCTGGCCCTCATGTGGGTGCTGGCCAAGGTCGCCCGGCGGCCTCTCGCCGCCCGCGGCGGGGACGTGGTGAACGTCCTCGCCCGCCAGCAGCTCAGCCGGAACTCCTCCGTCACCGTCGTCCAGGTGACCGACCGGGCGCTCGTGCTCGGCGTCACCGAAGGCCAGATCACCCTCCTCGGCGAGGTCGACCCGGCCGCCATCGAGCAGCGCAGGCAGGAGATCGAGCAGCGCAGCCCGGTCGACCTGGACGCCCCCGCCGCGGCGGACCGGCCCCACGCGCCGTCCGGCGCGGCCCTCGCCGGCTCGGCGCTGTCGCCCCGGACCTGGGCCACCGCCCTCGACCTCCTCCGCGAACGGACGGCCCGAAAGTGATCACTCGTGTCCTCGGCCTGGCGCTGCTCGCCGCCGCGGCCGTCCTCGGACTGCTGTTCGGCGCGTCCACCGCCGCCGACGCCGCCACCACCCCGCAGCTCCGGCCGGCCGCGGCGGAACGGGTCCTCGCCGTCCCGACGCCGCCCGCCGACCCCGCCACCCGGAACGGGACGAACGGGCCCGCCGGCCCGCAGGGCCCCACCGGAAACCCCGCCGGGAACCCCGGCGGCCAGGTCACCGTGGACCTCAACGGCGTCAACGGCAAGCCCAGCCAGTCGATCGTCATCATGCTCGGGCTGACCGTCCTGTCGGTCGCCCCCGCCATCCTGCTGCTCTGCACCAGCTTCACCAAGATCTTCGTGGTGCTGAGCATCACCCGCAACGCCCTCGGCCTCGCCAACGTCCCGCCCAACCAGGTGCTCGCCGGCCTCGCCCTGTTCATCAGCCTGTTCCTGATGAGCCCGGTCGCGTCCGAGATCAACAAGGACGCCGTCCAGCCCTACCTCAAGGGCGACAAGACCGTCTCGCAGGCCATCGAGACCGGCACCCCGCCGCTGCGGGAGTTCATGGTCAAGCAGACCCGCAAGGAAGACCTCGCGCTGTTCACCAAGGTCGCCGACAAGCAGAAGCCGGCCAACGCCGAGTCGGTCCCGATGACCACGCTGGTCCCCGCGTTCGTGATCTCCGAGCTGCGCGCCGCGTTCATCATCGGCTTCGTCATCTTCATCCCCTTCCTGATCATCGACATGGTCGTCTCGGCCGCCCTGATGTCGCTGGGCATGATGATGCTGCCGCCGGTCACCGTCGCGCTGCCGTTCAAGCTGCTGCTGTTCGTCCTGGTCAACGGCTGGGGCCTGATCATCACTGCACTGATCTCCAGTTACCGATGACGCGGCGGGCCGCCGCCCCAGGCCGCGTCCCGCCTACCCCGCCCCGCCCGTCCGGCCGACCCGTTAAGGACGTCCCATGAGCGACACCGAAGTCCTGCACATCGCCCTGCAGGCGATGATCGTCGCCGCCAAGCTGTCCGCCCCGATCCTGCTGACCTCGCTGATCATCGGCTTCGCGATCTCGCTGTTCCAGTCGGTGACCCAGATCCAGGAGGTCACGCTGTCCTTCGTCCCGAAGGCCGTCGGCGTCGCCGTCGCCCTGATGATGTCGGGCAACTGGGCGCTGCACGAGATGATGAGCTTCACGACGGCGCTCTTCGAGAAGGTGCCGCAGCTCCTCAACGGGGGCTGAGCCGTGACGCTGTCGTCCGCGACCCTCCTCGCCGTGCTGCTCGGCTCGATCCGCGCGGCGGCCTGGCTGATGGTGTGCCCCCCGTTCAACACGCGGCTCATCCCGATGCCGGTCAAGGCGCTGCTGTCCGTCGCCATCGCGCTGCCGATGGCGCCGCGGCTGTCGCAGCAGGTCCCCGACTTCACCGGCGCGGCCGTCGTCACCGCGGCCGTGGAGCAGGTCGTCGCGGGCATGGCGCTCGGCTTCATCACCTCCCTCGTCTTCGCCGCCATCCAGGCCGCCGGCGACCTCATCGACCTGTTCGGCGGGTTCAGCCTCGCCACCGCGTTCGACCCCGTGTCGCAGACCCCCACGTCCGTGTTCGGCCGGTTCTACAACCTGACCGCGACCACGCTGCTGCTGGCGTCCGGCGGCTACCAGCTCGTCATCCGCGGCTTCACCGAGACGTTCGAGCTCCTCCCCCTGGACGGAACCCTCGCGCTCGGCACCCTCAGCGAACTGCTCACCACCGGCATGACCGACATGTTCCTCGCCGCGCTCCAGATCGCCGGGCCGATCATCGCCGTCCTGTTCTGCGCCGACGTCGCCCTCGGCCTGCTGAGCCGCGCCGCCCCCGCCCTCAACGCGTTCTCGCTCGGCTTCCCCCTGAAGATCATGCTGACCCTCTCCCTGGCCGGGACGGCGGTCGCCGTCCTGCCCGGCGTCCTGGACGGCGTCGTCGACAAGGCCGTCCGATTCGTGATGGAGGCCGCGGGCTCATGAGCGGTGAGAAGACAGAACAGCCCACAGCGCAGAAGAAGAAGAAGGCCCGCAAGGACGGAACCGTAGCCCGCACCCCCGACTTCGGCGCGTGGGCGATGATCCTCGCCGCGGGGCTCGTCCTGCCGATCACGATGCGCAAGGCCACCGAGGCCGGACGCGGCATCATGAACGAGGTCGGGCACATCATCGAGAACCCCGAGCCGGCCCTCGCGCTGCGCCTCCTCGGCGACGGCCTCATGGACGGCGCGATGGCGCTGCTGCCGCTCGCCGCCCTCGCCGTGTTCGTCCCCATCGCGGCCGGCGCCGCGCAGGGCATGCACCCCGCCACGAAGCTGCTCAAGCCCCAGTTCAAGCGCGTCAACCCGTTCAGCGGCCTCAAGCGCATGTTCGGCCCCCAGTCCCTGTGGGAGGCGACGAAGGCGCTGCTGAAGACGATCGTCCTGGCGATCGTGGCCTACCTGTCGCTGAAGGACCTGATCCCGCTGCTCATGGCGTCCGGGTCCCTCCCCCTCGGCTCCCTCCTCGCCACCGTCGCCGACTCCCTCATGGAGCTGATGCGCTGGGCCGGCGCCACCGGCGTCGCCCTCGCCGCAGGCGACTACGCCATGGCGCGCCGCCGCACCGGCAAGCAGATCCGCATGACCAAGCAGGAGGTCAAGGAGGAGTACAAGCGCAGCGAGGGCGACCCGCACGTCAAGGGCCACCGCCGCGCCATCCAGCAGGAGATGAGCCGCAACCGGATGATGGCGGAACTCCCCCAGGCCGACGTCGTCCTGGTCAACCCCACCCACGTCGCCGTCGCGATCCGCTACGACCCCGCCAAGGGAGCCCCCCGCGTCATCGCCAAGGGCGCCGGCGCCGTGGCCGCCAAGATCCGTGAGGCCGCCGCCGAGCACCGCATCCCGATGGTCCAGGACGTCCCCCTGGCCCGAGCCCTCCACAAGGCCTGCGACATCGGCCAGGAGATCCCCCCGGAAATGTACGGCGCCGTCGCCAAGGTCCTCGCCTTCATCATGACCCTGAAGTCGAAGGGCTCCGCCGCCGGCCTCCACCGCGTCGCCGCCTGAGGGGAACGACCGTGAAGAGAGTCCGCGAAAGGCTCTATATCTTCGCCGCCTACGCGGCCGTCCTGAGCGTCCTCAGAATGACCGACGGTTACCCCCTCCTGGCAGGCGACCACCTCGGCGCCATCGCATGGTTCGGCGCCGGACTGACCGCTCTGACGATCAGCGAACTCATCTGGTCGGCGGTAAAGAACCGCACCCGGAAAGAGTGACGCCCGGGCGGCGGCCCGCCCGCCCAGAAACCGGCCACGCCATGGCGAAGGCCCTCGCTGGCGCTCGGACAGGACCCCCTGGGGCTCCCGCCCCAGACCCCAAGGCGGGGATCGACGACATCCCTTCGACTGGCGCAGATACCTGGCCGGCACCCGGCGGCGTCCATTGGCGGCAGCGGCTGACCCCGCTGGCGGTATTTAGAAGCCGACGCGTGACCAGACCCATTTACCGTGAGGGTCGGTCCTGTCCACGCCGCATTGTGACGAGAGCGCCTCGACGATGGACAAGCCGCGTCCGCCCGTGCCGTCCTCATGGCCGGGGTCCAAGGCGGCGGGATCGGGGGTGATGTCCTCCAGGGACACCTCGGTGAGCCGGTTCGCGACGGGTGACCTGTCCGACGAGTCCCAAACCCCGAGCAGGACCGCGCACGACTCGCGGGTCAGCCTCACACGGATCTTGTCATCAGGTGTGCATTTCACCGCGTTCGCCACGAGTTCGCCCGCGATGAGGCACATGTCATCGGCAATGCCGCTCAGCCCCCACTCGGCAAGCCTGAGTTCGATCAGCATCCGCACCTGACCGGCGGCGGTCCGGGCGGCGAGGCAGGTGATATCGAGTGCGGTCGTTGTCATCGTGGCATCGCCCTTGTGTACGAAGTTCGTTGCTCCGCGCACAGGCTCACACACCCGGCGCTACCCTGGCGTTGTCTCGCGAGAGGAACGAGAGTTACGGAGGGTCAATGGCGACCACCGCTGAGTCGGTAGACCCGATGGCCGGTCTCTGGTGTCTTCTGGCCTATACGCTGCGGAGACTCCGTAAGCAGCACCGCCTCTCCCAAGCTGCGGTCGGGAAGATCGTGGCGGCCGACCACAAGACAGTCTCGAATTGGGAGGCAGGGCGGAACCACCCGCCCGTCGACGCCCTCCGGACTCTCGATGCCGAATGGGGAACGGGAGGGCTGCTGGAAGCCCTTCACCACTACGCCACCACCATGCAGGCCCCAGCGCAGTTCCTTGCCTTCGCCGAGTACGAGGCCCTGGCCACCGTGATCCGCATCAACGGGGTCGCCTTCATCCCGGGACTGCTCCAGACTCCCGAGTACGCGCGGGAGGCGTTCACCCTGGCCGGCGTCTCGGACGTGGATGGCCAGGTCAAGCAGCGAATGGAGCGGCAAGGAGTCCTCACTCGAGCCGATCCGCCCTACGTCTCGATCCTGCTGTCGGAGGTGGCGCTGCTGCTCATTCCGTGCGCCATCCGGCCGGGGCAGGTCGCGAGACTTGCAGAGATCGCGGATCTGCCGAACGTCACGCTTCGACTGGTTCCGATCGATGTCGGTCCGCAGGTGGGGCTTGAGGGGGCCTTTCACCTGTTCGCTACGCACGAGCGAGAGGTCGGATTTGTTGAGACTCCCGCCCGCGGGAGCCTGGTGACCGAGATGAGCGACTTGCGTAGACTCACCGTCGCATTTGATCGAACCAGCGGGCGCGCACTCTCCCCAGAGATCACCCGCGCCAGACTCCGAGAGATGATCGAGGCCCGCCAGTGACCCAGTGGAGAAAATCCGGACGCAGCGCCGACACCGGCCAGGAGAACTGCGTTGAGCTGGCTCGACTCCCCCCGGCGATCGGCGTCCGTGATTCGAGACTCCCCGAGGCGGGACACCTGATCCTGTCCCACGAGAGCTTCGCCGACCTCATTACCCGCATCAAGCGGGACGAGCTGAACTTCTGACCAGCGCCCGGCGATTCCGCGGGGGAGCGCCCGCCTCGCACGCTCGTGCCGTGCTCTGCGCGCACCAAGTCGGCCAGAAGGAGCGGCAGCTCGGTCAGGTGGTGGATGAGCCGGTCGGCGGCCCCGCCGCCTTCGGCCGTGTCCGCCCATAGGTGGCCCAGGGCGCCGGATCACCGCGGCCCGCCACTCGGGCGGATGTCGTTCCCGTGGGAACGCCACGCGTGCACACCGATCTTCGTTGTGCGAGTCCGGGACGAATCGTTCAGCTCAGCCGGTCGGGAGGTGATAGCGGCGGCGTCCTGCTCGTTCGGCGGGTCGATGCTCGACCGGGGTCGCTCCCGCCGCCTGGAGTAGTCGTCGGGCTGCCGCGTTGCCATGGGAGACCTCGACCACGGCCTGGGTGATGCCGTTGGCCCGTGCGAACGGAAGGGCCGCCGTCAGCAATGCCCGTCCCAGACCTTTGCGGCGCATCGTCGGACGCACGGTGATCCAGAGTTGGCTACCGGGTTCGCCCAGGGCGGACGTGACGGGGTGGTGGCGGAGCGAGATCCGCCCCAGGTAGGTCCTCCTGTCGGCGTCGTCCCGCACGAACCACCACACGGTCTGTTTCATGGGTTCGGTGCCGGGCCGCAGGGCGGTACCGTCCCGCAAGCCCTCGGTGTAATGCGTGATGCAGGTCCGGCCGGTCAGGTCGGCCATGGTGAGGCCGTCCGCGTCGGGGCCGCCGTCGACGCGTTCGTGTTCGGCCATGGCATCCAGGAACGAGGCACGCAGGGCCGTGTCGTCGGTCGGCTGGATCAGGAACGCCGTCGTCGCGGTGGTCATGCCCTTCACCTTCCCACCCCGGCGTCGGACGAGACCGGCGATTGCATCGCTTCGCACAGCCGGTCGCAGATCGCCGCCGTGATCCGCAGCCCCGATCGGATCTCTACGAAGCCGTACATGCCGGTCGGGTTGATCTCCAGGAACGTCCATGCGTCGTCGGTCGCGATGAAGTCGAACGCCCCGTACTCCAGGCGGTAACGCAGCATGAACCTGTGCACTGCCCTCAACACGTCCGGCGGAACGTCGATCCGAGCGAAGGTCAGCCTGTGTTGGACGGGCCGCCAATCAAGGTCGGCGGTGCCCGTGATGGTCACGGCGAACGGCTGCGTGCCGACCATGGTCAGCCGCACGGGCACGCCGGAGACGATCTCTTGAAAGAGGGACGCCGCGCCCAGTTCGTCCGGTAGCTCATCGGGGTCCACACGACTCGCCGTCACCATGGCGTCGTCGTCGGCGCCCTGCGCATGGAACGCCTTGAACAGCACGTCACGGCCACACGCCCAGGCGCGGACAGCCTCCCCGGAGGTTGTCACGATCGTGTCCGGCACGTTCAGGCCACATTCGGTGGCAGTGACGAGCTGACCCGGCTTGGAGTTGGCCGCCGCCGCCAGATCGGGGTGGTTGATCCAGAGGACCGGAAGTGCCTTGAGGACACCGAAAATACCGGCCGCGTCCTCGCGAGCAGCCCAGGCTCGCCGGGCGGGCCTTTCGATGGAGGGATGGCCGGGCGCCGGGGTGGGCCAGCGCCACAGCACCGAAACCACTTCTCCCAGGTCGACGGCACGGTGCTCGTCTCCCAGCCCGTTACGCCATCTTCCACGCGCCAACGTCGCTGCCAGGTGAACCGGGCCCGATCCCGGGTCCAGACGGGTGACGCCTACGCCGCGTGCCTGCAGATCCGCGACGATCAGATCCGCGGTGTAGTCGGTCGCGTCGGTGATGATGAGCACCGTGCCGCTCAAGGGTCAGCCCCCGTTGTCGGTCTTGTTGTCGCGGTCGGTCGTGCCCCACGTGACGGTGAACTGCCGCATGAGGTCTGGCTGCTCGACCAGGGGGTTACCGCCCACGGTCGAGAGTTGCCGCTGCGGGTCGTACACGATCCCGGGAATCGGTGCGGTGTACGCCGGGTCAAGGTACACCTGATGTGTCAGCCCGTACGGGGCCATCTCTGATCGCCTTTCTGCTCAATGAGGGTCGGTCGCTTGGTTCTCCTTCAAGGAAAGCTCCGGTGGATGCCTCGTCCCAGGGCATCCACGACGCGATGACGGTGCATTCGTGGTGCATCCCTGGTGCATTGACGTCGCACCGCCGAATCACGCATTACGCTGACCTCGGCGAACGCGACGGTGGCGAGTGGGTTCCTTCCGGAGGACCATCGATGACGGCAAGGAGACGGCCCCGGCTGGCCAAGCGCCGGAGAACGCTCGGGTTCACTCAGGAATCCCTTGCCGGTGCCTTGGGCGCCGACCGGTCCACGGTCGCCCGCTGGGAACGCGGTCAATGCGATCCCCAGCCCCACCATCGCTCGAAGCTCTGCGAACTCCTTCAGATCCGTCCGGACGAGCTGGACGAGCTGCTGTTGGTCGCCGCGCTGGGGACGCAGATCCACCCGTCAGCCGACCCCGTGCGGGTACTCCGCGGCCGTGTCATCGACCCCACGGTGATCACATCCGGTCTCGACTCTGATGAACTGGAGGACATGAACCGCCGGGAGTTGCTTCGCCTGCTGAGCATCGCGGGAACGCTGGTCACGGTCCCCGATATCGACGCCGATGCGCACACCGCCGATCCCGAACGGATCAGCCACTACGAACAGCTGAACTCTCACCTGTGGCGGGTGTACGCCCTGGCTGAGTCCAAATGGACCGTCTACCCCGTCGTACGGCAGCAACTCGACCTGCTCGTCAGTAGCCTCCGCCGTGCGCATTCCTCAGTCGCGCACAAGCGCCTCTGCGTCGCGACCGCCGACCTTCTCCAACTCGCAGGAGAGATCCTCTTCGACGCCGACCGGTACACCGATGCCGCGCACTGCTACAAGCTCGCGGCCGACGCCGGCAGAGAAGGTGACGCGTTCGACCTATGGGCATGCGCCCTCACCCGGCACGCCTATCTCGTTATGTACGAACGCCGATTCCAGGACGTGACGCCGATCTTGAAGGGAGCCGCGCGGGTCGCCCGACGTGGTGACGGTCAATTGTCCAGTCGGCATTGGGTCGCCGCCGTGCAGGCGGAGGCGTATGCCGGACTGGGGAAGCTCGATGATTGCCGGCGTGCCTTGGACGAGGCCGAGCGAGTGAAGTCGTTGAGCGGCCCCGCGATGCCGGGCGGTTGGCTCCGTTTCGACGGCTCGCGATTGGCTGAAGAACGCGGCACTTGTTATGCCGCTCTGGGAAGGGTCGACCTCGCTTCGGATGCGCTGAACGAGGCCCTCGCCGCCACAACATCGCCACGTCGGCGCGGAAGCATCCTGGTCGACCTGGCCGCCCTGGGTATTCACGGCAAAGACCTGGACCAGATTGTCGAATACGGCGTGCAGGCCGTCGACCTGGCGGAAAAAACCAAATCGTCGGGGTACGTCGGGCGCAAACTCCAAGGACTGCGGACCCGGCTCATCCCGATGATTTCTGATAGCCAGGTAGCTCAACTCAGCGACCGGATCGCCCAACTCTGAGGAGACGATATGCAGTCGGACACCCGGCAAAGCGAACACGGACGTATCTTCCGCGAAGCATGGATCGCCGGAGTTCGCAAGTACTATCCAGGAGATCCCAAGCCTGGATACGTTGCCCCGTGGGCCGATACCCCAGAATGGGAGCGGCAAGCCGCGGCCGCGGTCTACCGGCAGGTCGCGGATTTCATCGCTGTGTCCGACGGGAGCACATCCAAGCTCACTCGGGACCAAAAGGGCCGTTTCGTTGCGCTGTGCTGGATCGCCCAGATCTACAAGCACATCACCGACCCGAAACCGTCCTACGTCGCCGACTGGGACGCGCTTCCAAGATGGCAGCAACAGACCGACGCCGACATCTTCGAAGAGATCGAGAAGCGCGCCTGATCGGCCGGGGTCGTGCGGCCCCGCCTCGGGTTGCCCGGGTCCGGCCGGGCGGGCGGCCACACGACGTCTTTACGGCCGAGGCGCGATCCCACGTTGCGGGTTCGCCGCCCTGGCCGAGGCCGGAGATAGCGCTGTCCGGCCATTTCGCGCGGTCAGTTCGGTCCAAGCGGCGGCCATGGCAGCCGGTGTCGGGGCTCCCACCAGGCGGGCGGGGGCGACGGGCAGAAAAGCGGCGGGCACGGCGGCAAGGGTGACGGCACGAAGGGCAACCCGCACGACGGGAAGAAGTCGTGACCGACTGGGATGAGGTGTTCCGGCGGGTTCCCCGGAGCCTGTTCGCGCCGCCGGTGGTGTGGGCCGACCTCGGGCCCGGCCCCTGGACGCGGGTCGACCGCGACGCCGACCCCGGCCGCTGGGACGAGGTCGTGGCGCTCGACCGGCCTCTCATCGTCCAGTTCGAGGACGGCCGGGCCGAAGGCGAGGGACTGGCCACCTCCTCTTTGTCGATGCCGACGATGGTGGCCGAGTTCCTGCGGCTGCTCGACCCGCTGCCGCACGACCGGGTGCTGGAGATCGGCACCGGGTCGGGCTGGACGGCCGCCCTGCTGTCGTCGCTCCCCGGGGTTCACGTGACCTCGGTCGAGGTCGATCCGGACATGGCGGCCCAGGCCGCCGGGCGGCTGAAGACCGCCGGGTTCGCTCCCCGGCTGGTCGTCGGGGACGGCTCGGAAGGATGGCGTCAGGGGGCTCCCTATGACCGGGTGCACGCGACCTGCGCGGTGTCGTCCGTTCCGCGGGCGTGGGTCGAGCAGACCCGGCCGGGCGGTGTGATCGTCGCTCCGTACGCGCCCGGTTTCGGGTTCGGCACCGTGCTCCGGTTGGACGTGCTTCCGGATGGGACGGCCGTCGGCCGGTTCCACGGCTCGGCCGACTACATGCTGCTGCGCGCGCAGCGTCCCGCCGGAGGACGTCCGCGCGCGTGGGTGGACGCGGGCGGTGACGTCACCGTGTCCGAGACCCGACTCGATCCCAGGTCGATCCGGTACGCACCCGTGGCGGCGGATCTCGTGATCGCGGCGCGGGTGCCCGGTGTGGTGTCGCGCTTCTACGAGGACGCCGAGCCGACCGGCGAGGCCACGCTCTGGATCTTGGACGCGCAGGGACCGGGCGGCGCATGGGCGTCCGTGGACTACGTCCCGGGGGACGAGGCGTACCGGCTGGAGCAGGCCGGAGATCTCTGGGACCGGGTGGAGGACGCCTACGTCCAGTGGCTCAAGTGGGGAAGCCCCGACATCACCCGCTTCGGCCTGACCGTCACCCCCGACGCCCACACGGTCTGGCTGGACACCCCCGCCACCCCCGTCTGACGCCGCTCAACTCGAGAAGCGGCCCACCGTCGCGGCGCTGGTGCGGCCGCCCGGCACCGCACCCCGATGCAGAACGAGGAGTGGTGAGGCCGTCCGCCGGGACTACCGGCGGCGGGGGAGGAAGATGACGCGCATCCCGTCCCGCAGCACGATCGCGGACGCGTCCGGGCCGTCATGGGTGATCTTCCCGCCCGTCAGGGCGGCGTAGAACGCGGCGAGCACCGGCGGGTCGGGGCAGTCGAGACTGACGGCGGCCAACTCCGCGATACCGGACGACATGGGAAACTCCTTCGCAAGTCGGCTTGACCCGCGCCGCCGGCACCGACGTATCCCTTGTCGGCGTAGCAGGCGATCCGCCGAGAAGAAGATCACCACCGGTGAGGACGCGCCGACCTGCCTGCCGACCCTCCGGCTCTCCTGATCCCCCCCCCGGGGACCCGTCGGGCCACGGAACGGCAGGGCCGGACGGCGAGGGCGACCAGGTCCGCGCCGTGCCGCTCAGCCCGGGAGCGGGGAGCGTGGAGCCTCACGTTCAGCCGCCCGGTTCTGGGAGTTGAGGGGAACGGGGGCGGCGCAACCGTCCCGCACCCGTACGAAACCAGAACATCACCCTGCGTCACCGGAGTCTTGAGGTGTCGGGGCAACCGCCCCCAAAGCACACC
>NZ_JOFJ01000024.1 GCF_000718255.1 Spirillospora albida | reverse complement strand
TTGAGGTCCACACCGAGTACCTGGACCGGCAGCAAGCAGCGTAGATCTGCCCGCAGATCACCATCAGTCAGCTGTCCGGAAAGCGCGGGGCCCCTCAGCGTCTCGTTCGGCCCGCAGCCCTACCTCCTCGCGCTGGACGCGCTGAAGGAGTTCGCGACCCGTGTGCGCGGTCACATGATCTGACCCTTGCAAGTCCTCACTTACTACTGGCACAGTGAGACGAACATCGCCTCTATGTATCAGAAAGTGAGGCTCGGATGGCCGCCGAAGCGCCCCCGAGGGTGGTCCTCGACTCCTTTACCGGTCTGGCCCTGACCGCCGCCGCCGCGAACGTCGTCATGCAGCTGTCCCGCCTCCCCATCGGACGCGGGGTCGCCGAGAGCAAGGTCGACAGCGGCCGCGTGGACAAGCGCCCCCTGAAGCGGGCCAGGACCACCCTCGCCTACATCGCCGTCGCCATGCTGGGCACCGAGGAGGAACGCGCCGCGATGCGGCGCGAGGTCAACCGGCAGCACAGGCAGGTCCGCGCCAAGGAGCCCGTCTCCTACAACGCCTTCGACCGCGAACTGCAGCTCTGGGTCGCCGCCTGCCTCTACGTCGGCGTCGAGATGATCTACCCGCTCTGCTCCGGCCCGCTGAGCCCGGCCGACCGCGACGCCCTCTACCGGCACGGGGCGCGCTTCGGCACCACCCTCCAGATGCCCGAGGAGATGTGGCCCGCCGACCGGGACGCCTTCGAGGAGTACTGGCAGAAGGGCATGTCCGAGATCAAGATGGACGATGTCACCCGCACCTACCTACAGAACCTCACGGACCTGAAGTTCCTCCCGGCGGCCGTCCAGCGGACCCTCGGCCCGTTCCACCGGATGGTGACCCTCGGCTTCCTCCCCGAGCCCTTCCGGGACGAGCTCGGCCTCCCCTGGACGCGCCGCGACCAGGCCCGTTTCGACCGCTTCACCCGCCGCTTCGGCGCCATCAACCGCACCATGCCGGGCCCCGTCCGCCGCTTCCCCTTCAACATGTACCTCTGGGACACCCGCCGCCGCATCCGCCACGGCCGCCCCATCGTCTAGCGGCCGGCGCTCCCGCCACCGTCACCCACCCGGCCGGCCGATGGGTGATGATGATCGGGAGGAGGTACGGACATGGAACAGATCAGACTCGGCGGCACGGGGACCAAGGTGTCGCGGATCTGCCTGGGGATGATGAGCTACGGCGATCCCGCGCAGCGGCCCTGGTTCCTGCCGGAGGAGCAGGCGGAGCCCATCGTGCGCCTCGCGGTGGACTCCGGGATCACCTTCTTCGACACCGCCGACATGTACTCGGCCGGGGTGAGCGAGGAGATCACCGGACGGCTGCTGTCGCGGATGTTCGCCCGGCGGGACGACTACGTCCTCGCCACCAAGGTGTACTTCCCGATGGGGAGCGGCCAGAACGACCAGGGGCTCTCCCGCAAGCACATCATGGCGTCCATCGACGCGTCGCTGAAGCGGCTCGGGACCGACCACGTCGACCTCTACCAGATCCACCGGTGGGACTACGAGACGCCCATCGAGGAGACCATGGAGGCCCTGCACGACATCGTCCGGGCGGGCAAGGCGCGCTACATCGGTGCGTCCAGCATGTTCGCGTGGCAGTTCGCCAAGGCCCAGCACGTCGCGGAAACGCACGGCTGGACGAAGTTCGCCACGATGCAGAACCACTACAACCTCGTCTACCGGGAGGAGGAGCGGGAGATGATCCCGCTCTGCCTCGACCAGGGCGTCGGGTGCATCCCGTGGAGCCCGCTCGCCCGAGGCCTCCTGGCGGGCAACCGGGAACGGAGCGGCGAGCGCAACACCGTACGCGCCAGCACCGACACCTACTCCGACGGCCTCTACCAGGAGGCCGACTTCGACATCGTGGACGTGGTGCGCGAGATCGCGGGGGAGCGGGGCGTCCCGCCGGCGCAGGTCGCGCTCGCGTGGCTGCTCGGCCGGCCCGGCGTCACCGCGCCGATCATCGGCGCGACCAAGCCGCGGCACATCGAGGACGCCGTCGCCGCGGTGGGCCTGACCTTGGACGACAAGGAGGTCGAGCGGCTGGAGGCGCCCTACCGCCCGCATCCCGTCAACGGGCACTCCTGACGGACGGCGCCCCCGGACCGAACGATCCGGGGGCGCGCGGCGTCCAAGGGTGTGGTGATTTGCGATACGACCGGCGATCGGGGCAGGCTGGGGGCGAGAACGCCCACGCGTGACCAGACCGCGCGGAGGGAACGGTACGAGGCTCGGAGGCCCGCTTCGAGCCACCGGCCCGGGACGACGGCGCTGAAGGAGCCCGACGATGACCGAGAATGACGGGACGCAGGGACCGCAGCGGCCGTTGCCGGACGACGAGGGGCAGGACAGGCCCCAGGAGCAGCGTCCGATGGGCGACCGCACGGTGGTGTTCGGCGCGCCGCAGCTGGGCGGCCAGGCCGCCCCGCAGGAGCCCCGCCCGGACGAGCCGTCCGGCCCGGCCCCGGCGCCGCCCACGATGATCGAGCAGCCGATGCCGCAGGTCGGCGAGCAGCAGCCGCCGCCCCCTCCGCAGTACGGCCAGAGTCCGATGGGCCAGGCCCCGCCGGCCCCCGCGCCGGGCGGCTTCCCGCCGCCGGAGCAGCAGCAGTACGGGCAGCAGCCGTACGGCCAGGCCCCGCAGCAGCAGCCGGGCTACCCGCAGCAGCCGGCGCACGAAGCGCCGCAGGAGCAGTTCGGGCAGCCCGAGTACGGCCGGCAGCCGTTCCCCGGGCAGCAGCAGGGCTTCCCGCCGCCGGAGGCGCCCGCCCAGCCGCAGCCGCCGCAGTTCCAGCCCGAGCCGCAGGACGCCGGCAACGAGCGGACGGTGATCGTCCCCGGTCCGGGCGCGCAGCCGGAGCAGCCCCGCCAGCCCATCGACGACCAGGCGACGCTGCACTGGTCGCCCGGCACCGACATCCCGGTCGCGACCGGTCCCGAGCGCAGGCACGACGCCCCGGCCGAGCCGTGGCAGGCGCCCACGCCGCCCGCGACGCCCGAGCCGTGGTCGGCGGACCGGCAGGCCGACCACGAGCGGACGATGATGGTCCCGCCGCCCGACCCCGCCGCCGCGAGCGCGCCCGCCGAGGAGCGTCCGGCGTTCGGGGACGGGGCCGAGGACTCCCGTCCGACCCAGGCGTTCGACCCCGGACGCCCGGCGGCCGAGCCGGGCGGCGCCACGCCCGCGACGGGGGACGCCACCCGTCTCGACATGGGGCAGCAGCAGTGGCAGGCCCCGGGCCCGCAGGTCCCGCAGCAGCCCGAGCAGGGCTTCGGCCGGCAGCCGGGGTACGGGCAGGAGCCGTTCGGCCAGCAGGGCGCGCAGCAGTTCGGGCAGCCCGAGCAGCAGTACGGGCAGCAGCAGTTCGGCCAGGCTCCGCAGCAGCAGGGCCAGGCTCCGCAGCAGCAGGGCCAGCCTCAGCAGCCGTACGGCCAGCAGCAGTACGCGCAGCAGCAGTTCGGCCAGCAGGGGCAGCACGGTCAGCAGGGGCAGCAGGGTGAACAGCAGCAGTTCGGCCAGCAGCAGCCGTACGGGCAGCAGCAACCCTACGGCCAGTACCCGCAGCAGGGGCAGCAGGGGCAGCAGGGCGCTTTCGGTCCGGGCCACCAGGCGGCCTACGGCGGCGGCACGTCCGAGAGCAAGGGCAAGGGCGGCAAGGGCCTGATGATCGGGATCGGCGGCGCGGTCGCGCTGCTCGTCCTGCTCGTCGTGGTGTACTTCGCGTTCCTCAAGTGACCTAGCAGGTTCCTCAAGTGACCTGGCCGGCTTCGAACGGCTGTCGACGGGCTGGGCGGCGACTCGCCCAGCCCGTCCACTTTTGCCGCGTATATAGCGGTCTCTCCTGGTAAAACTCCTGACACGTCTTCCCCCGGGACAGGCATGTGGTACAGAATGCCGACCAGGTTCTCTCGGTCTTCACGGCCGGAACACTCGCCGGCGCCCATGCGTTTCCCGCCGCGAGACCCGCGCTCGCCGGGCCGCCGGGCTTGCACCCCCCGAGGTGTGGGCGGTAGAGCGGTGCTCACTTTGACCAACGGCCCGGGGCTCGGTAGTCTCTCTCCTTGCGCCCGCCTTGTGTGGGTCGCTATGCGTGCGCGGGGATGCAGCCCTGTGTGGTGGACCCGGCGCCGCATCTACTCCCCGGCTTGATCTGGCCCCTTGGGGGCCGGGCGGTCTGTGTCGGTTCTGCGCATGTGCACGAAGGTGCAGTTGCGACACGCCCGACCGCGTGGGTCGGAGAGGTCGGGAAACCGGCAGGTCACAGCCTCGCCTGAGGTGGTGATTGCACAGAAGACTTACCGGCTCGGTACGAGGAAGACGGAGACGCGGTGCCCACGATCCAGCAGCTGGTCCGCAAGGGCCGCCAGGACAAGGTGACCAAGAACAAGACGCCCGCGCTGAAGGAGAGCCCCCAGCGCCGGGGTGTCTGCACGCGCGTCTACACGACGACGCCCAAGAAGCCGAACTCCGCGCTTCGCAAGGTCGCTCGTGTCCGGCTGACCAGCGGGATCGAGGTCACGGCCTACATCCCAGGCGTCGGTCACAACCTGCAGGAGCACTCGATCGTGCTCGTGCGCGGCGGCCGAGTGAAGGACCTCCCGGGCGTTCGGTACAAGATCATCCGCGGGTCCCTCGACACCCAGGGCGTCCGCAACCGCAAGCAGGCGCGTAGCAAGTACGGCGCGAAGAAGGAGAAGAGCTGATGCCGCGCAAGGGCCCTGCTGGCAAGCGCCAGCTGATCGCTGACCCGGTGTACAACTCGCCGCTGGTCACCGCGCTCATCAACAAGGTTCTCCTGGACGGCAAGCGCTCCATCGCCCAGCGCATCGTCTACGAAGCCCTCGAGGGCGCTCGCGAGAAGACCGGCAACGACCCGGTCGTCACGCTGAAGCGCGCGCTCGACAACGTCAAGCCCACCCTGGAGGTCCGCAGCCGCCGCGTCGGTGGCGCGACCTACCAGGTCCCCGTCGAGGTGCGGCCGGCCCGCAGCACCACGCTGGCCCTGCGCTGGCTCGTGCTCTACGCGCGGCAGCGGCGCGAGAAGACCATGATGGAGCGGCTGATGAACGAGCTGCTCGACGCGAGCAACGGCCTCGGCGCATCGGTGAAGAAGCGCGAGGACACGCACAAGATGGCGGAGTCCAACAAGGCCTTCGCCCACTACCGCTGGTAAAGCGGCGCACCCGATCGACGACGAGACGACGCGAGGACGAAAGTGGCTACCAAAACCGGCGTAGACCTGGCCAAGGTCCGCAATATCGGGATCATGGCCCACATCGACGCGGGCAAGACCACGACGACCGAGCGGATCCTGTACTACACGGGCATCAGCTACAAGATCGGCGAGGTCCACGAGGGCGCCGCCACGATGGACTGGATGGAGCAGGAGCAGGAGCGGGGGATCACCATCACCTCCGCCGCGACCACCTGCCAGTGGCCCGTCGAGGACGTCAAGCACACCATCAACATCATCGACACCCCGGGGCACGTCGACTTCACCGTCGAGGTGGAGCGGTCGCTGCGGGTTCTGGACGGCGCGGTCGCGGTGTTCGACGGTGTGGCGGGCGTGGAGCCGCAGTCCGAGACGGTGTGGCGCCAGGCCGACCGTTACGGCGTGCCCCGCATCTGCTTCGTCAACAAGCTCGACCGCGTCGGCGCCGAGTTCCACCGCTGCGTCGACATGATCGAGAACCGCCTCAACGCGACGCCGCTGGTCATGCAGCTGCCGATCGGCGCCGAGTCGGACTTCAAGGGCGTCATCGACCTGGTGACGATGAAGGCCCTGGTCTGGAACGAAGAGGCCAAGCTCGGTGAGATGTACGACATCGTCGACATCCCCGAGAGCCACGCCGAGGCGGCGCGCGAGTACCACGACAAGCTGGTCGAGACGCTCTCCGAGAACGACGACGAGCTCATGGAGCTGTTCCTGGAGGGCACCGAGCCCACCATCGAGCAGCTCTACGCCGGGATCCGCCGGGCCACCGTCGCGGCCGCCCTGACCCCGGTGCTGTGCGGCACGGCGTTCAAGAACAAGGGCGTGCAGCCGCTGCTGGACGCGATCGTGCGCTACCTGCCGTCGCCGCTGGACGTCGAGGCCATCGAGGGCCACGCCGTCCGCGACGAGGAGAAGGTGATCGTCCGCAAGCCGAGCGAGGACGAGCCGTTCGCCGGCCTGGCGTTCAAGATCATGAGCGACCCGCACCTGGGCAAGCTCACGTTCGTCCGCGTCTACTCCGGTGTGCTGGAGTCGGGCTCCACGGTGCTGAACGCCGTCAAGGAGCGCAAGGAGCGCATCGGCAAGATCTACCGGATGCACGCGAACAAGCGTGAGGAGATCGAGCGCGTGGGCGCCGGCGACATCGTCGCGGTGATGGGTCTCAAGCAGACCACCACGGGCGAGACGCTGTGCGACGACAAGGACCCGGTCGTCCTGGAGTCGATGAACTTCCCGGCGCCGGTCATCCACGTCGCGATCGAGCCGAAGACGAAGGCCGACCAGCAGAAGCTGGGCACCGCGATCCAGCGGCTCGCCGAGGAGGACCCGTCCTTCCAGGTGCGCTCGGACGAGGAGACCGGCCAGACCGTCATCTCCGGCATGGGCGAGCTCCACCTGGAGATCCTCGTCGACCGGATGAAGCGCGAGTTCAAGGTCGACGCGAACGTGGGCCGGCCGCAGGTCGCCTACCGCGAGACGATCACCAAGAAGGTCGAGAAGGTCGAGTACACCCACAAGAAGCAGACGGGTGGCTCGGGCCAGTTCGGCCGCGTGATCATCGACCTGGAGCCGCTCGGCGGCGGGTCGGACGGCTACGAGTTCGAGAACAAGGTCACCGGTGGCCGCATCCCGCGGGAGTACATCCCGTCGGTCGACGCGGGCTGCCAGGAGGCCGCGGAGTTCGGCGTCCTCGCCGGCTACCCGATGGTGGGCGTCAAGGTCACCCTCCGGGACGGCGCGTACCACGAGGTCGACTCCTCGGAGATGGCCTTCAAGGTGGCCGGATCCATGGCGTTCAAGGAGGCCGCCCGCAGGGCGTCCGCCACGCTGCTGGAGCCGATGATGTCCGTCGAGGTCACCACGCCCGAGGACAACATGGGCGACGTGATCGGCGACCTCAACAGCCGCCGCGGCCAGGTCCAGTCCATGGACGAGCGCAGCGGGATGCGCGTCATCAAGGCGCTCGTGCCGCTGTCCGAGATGTTCGGTTACGTGGGTGACCTGCGCAGCAAGACCCAGGGCCGAGCCGTCTTCACCATGCAGTTCGACTCCTACGCCGAGGTTCCCGGCAATGTGGCGCAGGAGATCATCGCCAAGGCGCGGGGCGAGTAGCCCGAGCCTGCCCACAGATCACTCAGACGTACATCGAAGCGGTCGTCTAGGCGGCCGAGGATCGCAACAAGGAGCTACCAGTGGCGAAGGCCAAGTTCGAGCGGACGAAGCCGCACGTGAACATCGGCACCATCGGACACATCGACCACGGTAAGACCACGCTTACCGCGGCGATCACCAAGGTGCTTCACGACGCGTACCCGGACATCAACCCCTTCACGCCGTTCGAGGACATCGACAAGGCGCCGGAGGAGCGCGAGCGCGGCATCACCATCTCGATCGCGCACGTCGAGTACCAGACCGAGTCCCGGCACTACGCGCACGTCGACTGCCCGGGTCACGCGGACTACATCAAGAACATGATCACCGGTGCGGCGCAGATGGACGGCGCCATCCTGGTGGTCGCCGCCACCGACGGCCCGATGCCGCAGACCAAGGAGCACGTCCTCCTGGCCCGCCAGGTCGGCGTCCCCTACATCGTCGTCGCGCTGAACAAGTGCGACATGGTGGACGACGAGGAGATCCTGGAGCTCGTCGAGCTCGAGGTCCGCGAGCTGCTCTCCGAGTACGAGTTCCCGGGCGACGACGTCCCGGTCGTGCGCGTCTCCGCCTTCCAGGCGCTGCAGGGCGACGCCAAGTGGGGCGAGTCGATCCTCGAGCTCATGAAGGCCGTCGACGAGAACGTGCCGGAGCCGGTCCGCGACACCGAGAAGCCGTTCCTCATGCCGATCGAGGACGTCTTCTCGATCACCGGCCGCGGCACGGTCGTCACCGGCCGCATCGAGCGCGGTGTCGTGAACGTCAACGAGACCGTCGACATCATCGGCATCAAGACCGAGTCCACCTCGACCACCGTCACCGGTGTCGAGATGTTCCGCAAGCTGCTCGACCAGGGCCAGGCCGGTGACAACGTCGGTCTGCTCCTGCGCGGCATCAAGCGCGAGGACGTCGAGCGCGGCCAGTGCATCATCAAGCCGGGCACGAACACCCCGCACACCGAGTTCGAGGCGCAGGTCTACATCCTGTCCAAGGACGAGGGCGGCCGCCACACGCCGTTCTTCAACAACTACCGCCCGCAGTTCTACTTCCGGACCACGGACGTGACCGGCGTGGTGAACCTCCCCGAGGGCACCGAGATGGTCATGCCGGGCGACAACACCGAGATGCGCGTCGAGCTGATCCAGCCCATCGCCATGGAGGAGGGCCTCAAGTTCGCCATCCGCGAGGGTGGCCGGACGGTCGGCGCGGGTCGCGTCACCAAGATCCTCAAGTAAGACGGATCGTCGCACGCGGCGGTCCGGCCCGCCCACGGGCCGGACCGCCGATCGGCGGCGGCGCCGATTTCCCCACGCGAGTGGGGGTGAACCCCAGCGGTACTACAGCAAAGGACACCGAGGCCACCATGGCGGGACAGAAGATCCGCATCCGGCTCAAGGCCTACGACCACGAGGTCATCGACACTTCCGCGAAGAAGATCGTTGAGACGGTGACGCGGACGGGCGCCAAGGTCGCGGGCCCGGTGCCGCTGCCGACCGAGAAGAACGTGTACTGCGTCATCCGCTCGCCGCACAAGTACAAGGACAGCCGCGAGCACTTCGAGATGCGCACGCACAAGCGGTTGATCGACATCATCGACCCGACGCCCAAGACGGTCGACTCGCTGATGCGACTCGACCTGCCGGCCGGCGTTGACATCGAGATCAAGCTCTAAGGGACGCACCGAGAGATGAGTACGCAGAGGAAGGGCGTCCTGGGCGAGAAGCTCGGCATGACCCAGGTCTTCGACGATGAGGGCCGGATCGTTCCGGTGACCGTCGTCCAGGCCGGGCCGTGTGTCGTCACGCAGCTCCGCACCCAGGAGAAGGACGGCTACACCGCCGTCCAGATCGGGTTCGGGCAGATCGACCCGCGCAAGGTGAACAAGCCGCGCACGGGTCACTTCGAGAAGGCCGGCGTCACGCCGCGCCGCTACCTCGTCGAGCTGCGCACGGACGACACCACCGAGTTCGAACTCGGCCAGGAGATCACCGCCGACGTCTTCGAGGCCGGCCAGCGGATCGACGTCACCGGGACGAGCAAGGGCAAGGGCACCGCCGGTGTCATGAAGCGCCACGGCTTCAAGGGCCTCGGCGCCTCGCACGGCACCCAGCGCAAGCACCGCTCCCCGGGTTCGATCGGCGGCTGCGCGACCCCCGGTCGCGTGTTCAAGGGCCTCCGCATGGCGGGCCGGCACGGGAACGCCCGAACCACCGTGCAGAACCTGACCGTCCACGCCGTGGACGCCGAGAAGAACCTGCTGCTCATCAAGGGCGCGGTTCCCGGTCCCAACGGCGGCGTGGTCCTGGTCCGCGACGCAGTGAAGGGGACGGGCAAGTGACCTCCAAGCTCGACATCGACCTGCCCGCCGAGGTCTTCGACGCGAAGACCAGCGTGCCGCTGATCCACCAGGTCGTGGTGGCGCAGCTGGCCGCGGCGCGTCAGGGCACGCACTCCACCAAGACCCGCGGCGAGGTCCGCGGCGGTGGCAAGAAGCCGTACCGCCAGAAGGGCACCGGCCGCGCCCGCCAGGGCTCGACCCGCGCGCCCCAGTTCGCCGGCGGCGGCATCGTGCACGGCCCGCAGCCGCGGGACTACACGCAGAAGACCCCGAAGAAGATGAAGGCCGCCGCGCTCCGCGGCGCCCTGTCGGACCGCGCGCGGTTCGGCCGGGTCCACGTGATCGACGGGCTCATCGAGGGCGACACCCCGAAGACGAAGACGGCGCTGGCGGCGCTGCGCACGGTCACCGAGGCCAAGCGCGTCCTCCTGGTCCTGGACCGCGAGGACGAGCTGACCTGGAAGAGCCTGCGCAACGAGCCGAGCGTGCACGTGCTCGTCTCTGACCAGCTCAACACCTACGACGTGCTGGTGAACGACGACGTCGTCTTCACGCAGAAGGCGTACGACGAGTTCATCGCGCGCGCGGCGAAGAAGTAAGGAGGGTCGCACATGAACAAGATCGCCGACCCCCGCGACATCATCCTCGCGCCGGTCGTCTCGGAGAAGAGCTACGGGCTCCTGGACGAGAACAAGTACACCTTCATCGTCCGTCCGGACGCCAACAAGACGCAGATCAAGCAGGCCGTCGAGGCCGTGTTCGGCGTCAAGGTGACGAACGTGAACACGCTCAACCGGTCGGGGAAGCGCAAGCGGACCCGGTTCGGCTACGGCAAGCGCAAGGACAGCAAGCGCGCCATCGTCAGCCTGGCCGAGGGCGAGCGGATCGACATCTTCGGCGGCCCGGCGTAACACGCCAGGTCGTCCCGAAGACCGAAAAGGGATGAACGAATAAGATGGGCATCCGTAATTACAAGCCGACGACTCCGGGTCGTCGCGGCTCCAGCGTGGCCGACTTCGTCGAGATCACGCGCACCGAGCCGGAGAAGTCGCTGCTGCGTCCGCTCCCCAAGAAGGGCGGCCGCAACAACCACGGCCGCATCACCACCCGGCACCAGGGCGGCGGGCACAAGCGCGCCTACCGGCTGATCGACTTCCGCCGGCACGACAAGGACGGCGTCCCGGCCAAGGTCGCGCACATCGAGTACGACCCGAACCGCACCGCGCGCATCGCGCTGCTGCACTACGCGGACGGCGAGAAGCGCTACATCCTCGCCCCGCGCGGCCTGAAGCAGGGCGACCGGGTGGAGAACGGGCCGGGCGCGGACATCAAGCCGGGCAACTGCCTGCCGCTGCGCAACATCCCGACCGGTACGGTCGTCCACGCCATCGAGCTGAAGCCCGGCGGCGGCGCGAAGATCGCCCGTTCCGCGGGCGCCGGCGTCCAGCTGCTGGCCAAGGAGGGCAAGTACGCCACGCTGCGCATGCCCTCGGGCGAGATGCGCATGGTGGACGTCCGCTGCCGCGCGACGGTCGGCGAGGTCGGCAACGCCGAGCAGTCGAACATCAACTGGGGCAAGGCCGGCCGTATGCGGTGGAAGGGCAAGCGCCCGACCGTCCGCGGTGTGGCCATGAACCCGATCGACCACCCGCACGGTGGTGGTGAGGGCAAGACCTCCGGTGGTCGGCACCCGGTGAACCCGAACGGTAAGAAGGAAGGCCGCACTCGCCAGGCGAACAAGTCGAGCGACCGGCTGATCGTCCGTCGTCGCAGCAAGAAGAAGCGGTAGGAGTCGCTCGTCATGCCACGTAGCCTCAAGAAGGGCCCCTTCGTGGACGACCACCTGATCAAGAAGGTGGACGCCCAGAACGAGAAGGGCACCAAGAACGTCATCAAGACGTGGTCGCGGCGCTCCATGATCGTGCCGGACATGATCGGGCACACGATCGCCGTGCACGACGGGCGCAAGCACGTCCCGGTGTTCATCACGGACGCCATGGTGGGGCACAAGCTCGGCGAGTTCGCGCCGACGCGCACCTTCCGCAGCCACGTCAAGGAAGACCGCCGCAGCCGTCGCGGCTGAGCAGGCAGTTCGTAGGAGAGAGGGAAAGCGATGGAAGCCAGGGCCCAGGCGCGGTTCATCCGCGTCACGCCCATGAAGGCCCGCCGCGTGGTGGACCTCATCCGCGGCCTGCCCGCCGCGGAGGCGCAGGCGGTGCTGCGGTTCGCCCCCCAGGCGGCCGGTGAGCCGGTGGGCAAGGTGCTGGCGAGTGCCATCGCCAACGCCGAGCACAACTTCAAGCTCGACACCGACACGCTCGTCGTGAGCAGCGCGTGGGTCGACGAGGGGCCGACGCTGAAGCGTTTCCGCCCCCGCGCCCAGGGTCGGGCCTACCGCATCAACAAGCGCACGAGCCACATCACGGTGGTCGTCGCCCCGAAGGACGAGGTCGCTTCGGCCGGCGGTAAGAAGACGAGGAGGGCCCGGTAGTGGGTCAGAAGATCAACCCGCACGGGTTCCGGCTCGGCATCACCACCGACCACAAGTCCGTGTGGTTCGCCGACAAGCTCTACAAGGACTACGTCAAGGAAGACGTCCAGATCCGGCGCATGCTGCAGAAGGGCATGGACCGGGCGGGCATCTCCAAGGTGGAGATCGAGCGAACCCGTGACCGTGTCGAGGTCAACATCCACACGGCCCGGCCGGGCATCGTCATCGGCCGCCGCGGCGCGGAGGCCGAGCGCCTGCGCGGCGACCTGGAGAAGCTGACCGGCAAGCAGGTCCGGCTGAACATCCTCGAGGTGAAGAACCCCGAGATCGACGCGCAGCTCGTCGCGCAGGGCGTGGCCGAGCAGCTGTCGAGCCGCGTCGCGTTCCGCCGCGCAATGCGCAAGGCGATCCAGTCCGCGATGAAGTCCGGCGCCAAGGGCATCAAGGTCCAGTGCGGCGGCCGTCTCGGCGGCGCCGAGATGTCGCGGTCGGAGTTCTACCGCGAGGGCCAGGTCCCGCTGCACACGCTGCGCGCCGACATCGACTACGGCTTCTACGAGGCCCGGACGACGTTCGGCCGCATCGGCGTGAAGGTGTGGATCTACAAGGGCGAGGCCGCGGCGACGCGCGCCGAGCGCGAGGCCAAGGCCGCGCAGCAGCGCGCCACCGGCGGTGGCGAGCGCCGCGGTGGCGGCGCAGGCCGGGGTGGCGAGCGCCGCGGTGGCGGCGGCGGTGGCCGTGGCGGCCGCGGTGGCCGTGGCGGCGAGCGCGGCGGCGCGCCGCGCCAGCAGCAGAGTTCCGAGCAGCCGGCGCAGACGGCCGAGGCTGCTCCGCAGGGTGAGGGGAGCTGAGTAACCCATGCTGATCCCTCGCAAGGTCAAGCACCGCAAGCAGCACCACCCGAAGCGCAGGGGCATGGCCAAGGGCGGCACGAAGGTGACGTTCGGCGAGTACGGCATCCAGGCCGTCGAGCCGGCGTACGTCACCAACCGGCAGATCGAGGCCGCGCGTATCGCGATGACCCGCCACATCAAGCGTGGTGGCAAGGTCTGGATCAACATCTTCCCGGACCGCCCGCTGACCAAGAAGCCCGCCGAGACCCGCATGGGCTCCGGTAAGGGCTCGGTCGAGTGGTGGGTGGCGAACGTGAAGCCGGGCCGCGTGCTGTTCGAGATCTCGTACCCGAACGAGCAGATCGCCCGTGAGGCCCTCACCCGCGCGATCCACAAGCTGCCGATGAAGTGCAAGATCGTGAAGCGCGAAGTCGGTGAGAGCTGATGTACAAGCTGCCGATGCTGTGCTCAATGACCTGCAAGACCGTTAAGCGTGAAGTGGGTGAGTCCTGATGGCCAAGGGTCTTACCGCCGACGACCTGCGGACCGAGCCTGACGACGTCCTGGTCACCAAGCTGAAGGAGGCGAAGGAGGAGCTGTTCAACCTTCGCTTCCAGGGTGCCACCGGTCAGCTGGAGAGCCACGGGCGGCTCCGCACCGTGAAGCGCGAGATCGCCCGCATCTACACCGTGATGCGGGAGCGCGAGCTCGGCATCGTCACGGTCGAGGACGCCGCGGAGGGCAACGAATGACCGAGCAGCAGACCGAGCGGAACACCCGCAAGATCCTCGAGGGTCTCGTGGTGTCCGACAAGATGGACAAGACCGTGGTCGTGTCCGTCGAGGACCGCGTCAAGCACGCGAAGTACCACAAGGTGATCCGCCGCACGACCAAGTACAAGGCGCACGACGAGGCCAACGAGTGTGGCGTCGGCGACCGCGTCCGTCTCATGGAGACCCGCCCGCTGTCGGCGACCAAGCGCTGGCGCGTGGTGGAGATCCTCGAGAAGGCCAAGTAATTACTGGTTCCACCAGGCTCCCTGCGAACTTCGCAGGGAGAACCGGTGTGACGAACAGGAGTTGACGTGATCCAGCAGGAGTCGCGACTCAAGGTCGCCGACAACACGGGTGCGAAGGAGATCCTCTGCATCCGGGTTCTCGGCGGCTCGGGTCGGCGCTACGCGGGAGTCGGCGACATCATCGTCGCGACGGTGAAGGACGCCCTTCCCGGCGCGGGCGTGAAGAAGGGTGACGTCGTCAAGGCGGTCGTCGTGCGCACCCGCAAGGAGCGCCGGCGCCCGGACGGCTCCTACATCCGCTTCGACGAGAACGCCGCCGTTCTGATCAAGGACGGCGGCGACCCCCGCGGCACCCGTATCTTCGGCCCGGTGGGCCGTGAACTGCGCGAGAAGAAGTTCATGCGCATCATCTCGCTCGCGCCGGAGGTGCTCTGATGAACATCCGTAAGGGCGACGAGGTCATCGTCATCGCCGGCAAGGACAAGGGTGCGACGGGCAAGGTCCTGCGCGTCATCCCCCGCGAGGAGCGGGTCGTCGTCGAGGGCGTCAACCTCATCACCAAGAACATCAAGGCCGACCAGCAGCGCGCCGGCAAGGAGTCCGGCCGCGTGACGGTCGAGGCGCCGCTGCACGTCAGCAACGTCGCGCTCGTCGAGGACGGCAAGCCGGTGCGCGTCGGTGTCAAGATCAACGACGACGGCACGAAGGTCCGGATCTCGCGCCGTAGCGGTAAGGAGATCTGAGATGACCGAGACCGTCACCGAGCGTCCCGTCCCGCAGCCGCGGCTCAAGCTGCGGTACCGCGAGGAGATCGCGGGGCAGCTGCGGGAGCAGTTCGGCTACGCCAACGTCATGCAGATCCCCGGGCTGACCAAGATCGTGGTCAACATGGGCGTCGGCGACGCGGCGAAGGACGCCAAGCTGATCGAGGGCGCGATCCGCGACCTGTCGGCGATCACCGGCCAGAAGCCGGCCGTGAACCGGGCCCGCAAGTCCATCGCGCAGTTCAAGCTGCGCGAGGGCATGCCGATCGGCGCGCACGTGACCATGCGCGGCGACCGGATGTGGGAGTTCCTGGACCGGCTGCTGTCGACGGCGCTGCCCCGCATCCGTGACTTCCGCGGCCTGTCGCCGAAGCAGTTCGACGGCAACGGCAACTACACGTTCGGGCTCACCGAGCAGGTCATGTTCCACGAGGTCGACCCCGACAAGATCGACCGGTCGCGTGGCATGGACATCACGATCGTGACGACGGCGAAGACCGACGACGAGGGCCGGGCGCTGCTCAAGCTCCTGGGCTTCCCCTTCAAGGAGAACTGAGCATGGCGAAGAAGTCGCTGATCGCCAAGGCGGCCCGTAAGCCGAAGTTCGGCGTGCGCGCGTACACTCGTTGCTCGCGCTGCGGGCGTCCGCGCTCCGTCTACCGGAAGTTCGGCCTGTGCCGCGTGTGCTTCCGGGAGATGGCCCACCGCGGCGAGCTGCCGGGCATCACCAAGTCCAGCTGGTGACCGTCCGCCCCCCGCGCGCGGGGGGCGGCGCCACCGGCATGTAATAACCACCGGGCATCTTGCGAAAGGTGTCCACGACCGCGCCAAAGGTCCAGGGGCGAGCGGCCCCGGGAAACCGTGGCGAGGGAGGGCCAGCAGGCCATGACGATGACCGACCCGATCGCAGACATGTTGACGCGTCTGCGGAACGCGAATTCGGCGTACCACGACAGCGTGGCGATGCCGTACTCGAAGATCAAGGCGCACATCGCCGAGATCCTCCAGCAGGAGGGCTACATCTCGGGCTGGAGCGTGGAGGACGCCGAGGTCGGCAAGAAGCTCCTCATCGAGCTCAAGTTCGGTCCGACCCGTGAGCGTTCGATCGCCGGCATCAAGCGCGTCTCGAAGCCGGGTCTGCGCGTGTACGCGAAGAAGGACAACCTGCCGAAGGTCCTGGGCGGACTGGGCGTCGCGATCATCTCGACGTCCTCCGGCCTGATGACGGACCGGCAGGCCGGCAAGCGCGGCGTGGGCGGCGAAGTCCTCGCCTACGTCTGGTGAGGGGAGGGCTCTAACCATGTCTCGAATCGGACGTCTCCCCGTCGCCGTGCCCGGTGGCGTCGATGTGAACATCGACGGCCGGGAGGTCACCGTCAAGGGGCCGAAGGGCACGCTGTCGCACACCGTCGCCGAGCCCATCGAGGTTCAGCTGGAGGACGGCAAGGTCACCGTGACCCGGCCGAACGACGTGAACACGGTGCGCGCGCTGCACGGTCTCACCCGCACGCTGATCAGCAACATGGTGGTCGGTGTCACCGAGGGTTACAAGAAGACCCTGGTCATCCAGGGCGTCGGTTACCGCGTGGTGGCCAAGGGCCAGGACCTCGAGTTCTCGCTCGGCTACAGCCACCCCATCGCCGTGAAGGCCCCCGAGGGGATCAAGTTCACGGTCGAGAAGCCGACCCAGCTGATCGTCGAGGGCATCGACAAGCAGCTGGTCGGCCAGGTCGCCGCGAACATCCGCAAGCTGCGCAAGCCCGACCCGTACAAGGGCAAGGGCGTGCGCTACGAAGGCGAGCAGATCCGCCGCAAGGTCGGAAAGGCTGGTAAGTAGTCATGGCAGGCACCAAGACCCTGGCCGGAAAGGCCACGTCGGCGCGGGCCAAGTCCCGCAAGCGCCGGCACCTGCGGGTCCGGAAGAAGGTCGTCGGCAGCGCCGCGCGTCCTCGCCTGGTCGTGACCCGCTCCGCCAAGCACGTGTTCGTCCAGGTCATCGACGACGACAAGGGCCACACGCTGGCCTACGCGTCGACGATGGAGGCGGACCTGCGCGCCGAGTCCGCGGACAAGACGGCCAAGTCCCGCAAGGTGGGCGAGCTCGTCGCCCGCCGCGCCAAGGAGGCCGGTGTCTCCGCGGTCGTGTTCGACCGCGGCGGCAACAAGTACCACGGCCGCATCGCCGCTGTCGCGGACGGTGCGCGCGAGGGGGGCCTCGAGCTCTGATGGCCCTTTACAAGGCAAACGAGAGGAACCACTGATGGCAGCGCAGAGGCGTGGTGGCGGTCAGGGTGGCGACCGTCGCGACGGCCGCCGCGATGACCGTCGCGGTGGCGCCGACAAGGGCCAGTCGTACATCGAGAAGGTCGTCGCGATCAACCGCGTCGCCAAGGTCGTCAAGGGTGGTCGGCGCTTCAGCTTCACCGCCCTGGTGATCGTCGGTGACGGCAACGGCACCGTCGGCGTCGGCTACGGCAAGGCCAAGGAGGTGCCCGCGGCGATCGCCAAGGGCGTCGAGGAGGCCAAGAAGCACTTCTTCAAGGTGCCGCGGATCCAGGGCACCATCCCGCACCTGGTGCAGGAGCGGGACGCGGCGGGCGAGGTCCTGCTGCGCCCGGCGAGCCCCGGTACCGGCGTCATCGCCGGTGGCCCGGTGCGCGCCGTCCTGGAGTGCGCGGGCATCCACGACGTGCTGAGCAAGTCGCTGGGCAGCGACAACGCGATCAACATCGTGCACGCGACGATCGCGGGCCTCAAGGCGCTGAAGCGTCCGGAGGAGATCGCGGCCAAGCGCGGCCTGCCGATCGAGGACGTCGCCCCGGCCGCCATGCTGCGGGCGCGCGCCGCCGGCAGCGAGCCCAGGGCGGAGGCCGCCTCCTCATGAGCAACCTGAAGATCACGCAGATCAAGTCCGTGATCAGCGAGAAGCAGAACCAGCGTGACACGCTGCGCACCCTCGGCCTGAAGAAGATCGGGCAGAGCGTCGTCCGGGAGGACCGCCCCGAGGTGCTCGGCATGATCCGGACGGTGGCGCACCTGGTCACCGTCGAGGAGGTCGACTGACATGGCGACTGATCTCGAGAAGGGCGGCGCGGGAACCGAGGGCACTCCGCTCAAGGTGCACGACCTGCGTCCGGCCCCCGGCGCCAACCGGGCCAAGACCCGCAAGGGCCGTGGCGAGGCGTCCAAGGGCAAGACCGCGGGCCGCGGCACCAAGGGCACGAAGGCCCGCGGCACCGTGCCCGTCGGGTTCGAGGGCGGGCAGATGCCGCTGATCCGCCGGGTTCCGAAGCTCAAGGGCTTCAAGAACCCGAACCGGGTCGAGTTCCAGGTCGTGAACCTGGACAAGCTGGCCGAGCTCTACCCGTCGGGTGGCGAGGTCACCGCCGAGGACCTGGCGGCGAAGGGCGCGGTCCGCCGCGGCCGTCCGGTCAAGATCCTCGGCACCGGTGAGATCTCCGCCGCGGTCCAGGTGAAGGTGCACGCCTTCTCCAAGTCCGCCAAGGAGAAGATCGTCGCCGCCGGCGGATCCGCCGACGAGCTGTAAGTAGTACATCTCGATGCCGGGGCCGTGTTCACCGCGCGCCGGGGGCCGGGAGGTCCCCGTGCTCGGTGGCGCGGCCCCGGTGTCATCTGCTGTTAGAGTCACACCGGCGGGCGTGACCGTGAGATTGCCCACGGTTCGTCTCGCCGGCTCTCTTGGATCTGTAACCGGCCCCTCGGCTGCCATGTATTCGCCAGTCGCGCAGGAGGAATGGTGCTGACCGCGTTCGCTCGGGCTTTCCGTACGCCTGACCTGCGTAAAAAGCTGTTGTTCACGCTGTTCATCATCTTGGTGTTCCGGCTCGGTTCGGTGTTCCCGACCCCGAACGTGAACGTGAAGGTGCTGAAGGACACCGCCGACGCGGCCAAGGAGAGCAACCAGCTCTACGGGCTCGTCGACCTCTTCAGCGGCGGCGCGCTGCTGAAGCTGTCGATCTTCGCGCTCGGCATCATGCCGTACATCACGGCCAGTATCATCCTGCAGCTGCTGACGGTGGTGATCCCGCGGCTGGAGGCCCTCAAGAAGGAGGGCCAGTCCGGCACGACGAAGATCACCCAGTACACCCGCTACCTGACCGTCGGGCTGGCGATCCTGCAGGCGACCGGCATCGTGGCCATGGCCAGCACCGGGCAGCTCTTCCAGGGCGTGTCGGGCGGGGACGAGGTCCTGTACGAGAAGGGCCTGTTCCCGATCATCGTGATGGTCATCACGATGGTGGCGGGCACCACGGTCATCATGTGGCTGGGCGAGCTGGTCACCGACCGCGGCGTCGGCAACGGCATGTCCATCCTGATCTTCACCCAGGTCGTCGCGGTGTTCCCGGCCCAGTTCTGGAGCATCTACAAGACGAAGAACGGGTTCGTGTTCGCGCTCGTGATCCTCGTGGGTCTGGCGATCATGGCCGGTGTCGTGTTCGTCGAGCAGGCGCAGCGGCGCATCCCCGTCCAGTACGCCAAGCGGATGGTCGGACGCCGCATGTACGGCGGGACCTCGACGTACATCCCGCTGAAGGTCAACCAGGCCGGCATCATCCCGATCATCTTCGCGTCCTCGCTGCTGTACCTGCCGGTGCTCGCGACCCAGCTGTGGCCGAACACCAAGTGGCTGCAGAAGGTCCAGCCGTATCTCCAGCAGGACAACGCCTGGCACATGGGGATCTACTTCGTCCTGATCATCTTCTTCACGTACTTCTATGTGGCGATCACCTTCAACCCCACTGAAGTCGCCGACAACATGAAGAAGTATGGTGGTTTCATCCCAGGTATCCGTCCGGGGCGGCCGACCGCCGAATACCTCGACTACGTGCTGACCCGGATCACCACACCCGGTGCGCTCTACCTGGGGCTCGTGTCCCTCGTTCCCATGGTGGCCTTCGCACTCCTGAAGGCGACCCAGGAGTTCCCCTTCGGCGGCGCGAGCATCCTCATCGTCGTCGGCGTCGGACTGGATACCGTGAAGCAGATCGAGAGTCAGCTGCAGCAGCGCAACTACGAGGGCTTCCTCCGGTAGTGCGTATCGTGCTGGTGGGCCCCCCTGGAGCGGGCAAGGGGACGCAGGCCCAGTTCATCGCATCGCATCTGTCCATCCCGAAGATCTCGACAGGTGACATCTTCCGCGCCAACGTGAGCGGCGGCACCGAGCTCGGCCGGCTGGCCAAGCAGTACATGGACCGCGGCGAGCTCGTCCCCGACGAGGTCACGATCGCGATGGTGCGCGACCGGCTCGGCGAGGACGACGCGCAGGACGGCTTCCTGCTCGACGGCTTCCCGCGCAACGTTCCCCAGGCGGAGACGCTCAAGAAGATCCTCACCGAGTGGTCCCTCGGGCTCGACATGGTGCTCGAGCTCGTGGTCGACGAGGACGAGGTCGTCCGGCGGCTGTCCGGCCGGCGCACCTGCAAGAAGTGCGGCCGCATCTGGCACGTCGACTTCGACGACAAGAAGGACGACATCTGCGACGACTGCGGCGGGCACCTGTTCCAGCGCGACGACGACAAGGAGGACGTCGTCCGGCGGCGCCTCGAGGTCTATGGGGAACAGACCGCCCCGCTGGTGCAGTTCTATGCGGACGAGGGCATTCTGGTCGGCATCGACGCGACCGGGCCCGTCGAAGAGGTGACGAAGCGCGCCCTGTCGGCGCTGCGCCCGCTGGAGAAGTGACGGCGGCGCGGGGGCGCGACGGCGGCCCCGCGCCCACCGGCCGGGGCCGGGTGGACGGCGGCTCCGGCGGAGCCTTCCAGGGGGAGAGATGTTCAAGCGGCGCAGACCCGCGATCCAGGTGAAGACGGCCGAGCAGGTCGAGCTGATGCGGGCTGCCGGGCTGCTGGTCGGCCGGACCCTGCAGGTGCTGCGGGACGCGGTGAAGCCCGGCATCAGCACGCTGGAGCTCGACGCGATCGCCGAGGCGCACATCCGCGACAACGGCGGCGTCCCGTCCTTCCTGGGCTATCACGGTTTCACCGGGACGATCTGCGCGTCCGTCAACGAGGAGATCGTCCACGGCATTCCGCGGCCGGACAAGCGGCTGCGGGACGGCGACGTCATCTCGATCGACTGCGGCGCGATCGTCGAGGGCTGGCACGGCGACGCCGCGGTGACCGTGCCGGTCGGGGAGATCACCCCGGAGCTCCAGCGGCTCCTGGACGTGACCGAGGCGGCCCTGTGGCGCGGTCTCGCGGCCGGACGGGCCGGGGCCAGGCTCACCGACATGTCGCACGCGATCGAGTCCTACGTGCGCTCTCAGGGCCCGTACGGCATCGTGGAGGGCTACGGCGGGCACGGCATCGGCACGGAGATGCACATGGACCCGTTGATCCCTAACCACGGCGAGCCGGGCCACGGCCCGGTCCTGGTGCCCGGGATGTGCTTCGCGGTCGAGCCGATGGTGAACCTCGGCACGAAGGACAGCCTGGAACTCGACGACGGCTGGACCGTTGTCACCACTGACGGCCGCCACTCGGCGCACTTCGAGCACACCTTCGCCGTCACCGAGGACGGGCCCCGGGTGCTCACGGCCCTCGACGAGGGCCGGGAGTGGTTCGCCGAGCCGGACGGCGAGCGCAAGTCCTAGCGAGCGGAGGGCGCACATGCCGCCGAATCCCGATCTCCGGGCGTCGGACGCCGACCGCGACCGCGTCGCGTCCGCGCTGCGCGAGCACTGCGGCGAGGGCCGGATCTCGATCGACGAGCTCGACGAGCGGCTGGAGGCCGTCTACGCGGCGAAGACCCTCGGCGACCTCCAGCGCGTCACCGCCGACCTGCCCGAAGAGGACCTGTACCAGCTGCCCGTCCCGGCGTCCCAGCCGAAGCCGGGGCCGCCGGCCGTCCGGTCGGCGGGGGAGTTGACCCGGGCCGGCGCGCGGGCCGCGTGGGCGTCCTGGGCGACGGTCAGCGCGATCTGCTTCACGATCTGGGCGATCGTCGCCGTCACCGGCGGCGGGCTGTACCCGTGGTGGCTGTGGGTGGCGGGGCCGTGGGGCGCGGTCCTGGCCGTCGGAACGGTCCTCGGCCCGCGCCGCCGCGACTGAGCGCTATTCCACGTCCATGAGGGGCCGGTAGTTCCCGGTCGGGATGAAGTGGGTGGTGGCCGCGCCCTCCGTGGTGACGAGGTGCACGGCGAACCCCGCGGGCTCCCCGGTGACGGCGGCGCGTCCCGGGCGCGTCAGGTCGAGGAACAGCTGCCGGTACGTGCTGGGGCACGTGGTGCCGACCGTCCCGCCGAGCGATCCGACCGCGGCCCGGTGCACATGGCCCGAGATCACCCGGACGACCTGCGGGTGCTGTGCGAGGACCGCGGTGAACCCGGTGGGGTCGATGAACCGCATGTCGTCGATGAACCGGATCCCGATGGGGAACGGCGGGTGGTGCGTGGCGACGATCGTGGGCATCCCGGGGGCGTTGGAGAGGGTCGCGTCCAGCCAGGCCAGCCGCTCCTCGCCCATGTGCCCGTGCGGCCGGCCCTCGACGGTGGTGTCGCAGCAGACCAGCCGGACGCCCGCCACGTCCACGGCGTACTGGAGCGGCGCCTGCGGCTCGATCCCGCTCTCCCGCACCGCGGGCTCGTCGTTGAACGCGGCCCGGAGCGCGTCCCTGTCGTCGTGGTTGCCGGCCATCGGGTAGACCGCCATCGGCAGCGGGGACAGCAGGGCGTGCAGCCGCGCGTACTCCGCGGGCAGGCCCCCGTCGGCGAGGTCGCCGGTGAGCACCACCGCGTCCGGCCGCGCGGGCAGCGACAGCAGGCTCGACACGGCGGCGCGGAGCGCCCTCACCGGGCCGGACGCGTCGTCCACCTCACCGTCGCGTCCGGCCGCGAGGTGGATATCGCTCAGCTGCGCGATGATCGCCATTGATCTCTTTCCCCCTTGCTCAAGCACATCACGGACCCGCGCGTCGGGGCATCCCGGGGTCGCCGTCGACGCCGCCCGCGGGTCCGGGCGCAGAGACGATCTTCGCGCCGGACCGCCGAACTGTCGACTCGTCCTGATCTGAGACGTTCTATCGCGTCAGGCGACGTGGGGGATCACGAGGGACAGGGCGGAGGTCACATCGGCGGCGGCGGGGGCCACGTCGGGGACCACGCCGCGCAGGGCCAGCCAGCCGTTGATCGCCTGGACGGTCGGCTTGGCCTCGACGAGCTGCGGGTCGTCAAGGCCGTACCAGGCGGCCACCTTCGACCAGCGCCACAGGCGGTGCCCGGCGGTGGACATCTCGGACGCGGGGAAGCCGCCCGGGCCGCGGGCGCCGGTGATGGCGAGGCGGACGGAGTCGAACGAGCGGCCGACGCGCTCGGCGATGTCGCGGATCGTCATCAGCGGATCGGCCTCGACCTGGAGGACGTGCAGGCCGGGGGCGCTGGCCTCGACGTGCTCGACGATCTCCATGATCGCGGCGGCGAGGGTGCGGCCCTCCCAGGAACATGTCGCGCTGCCGGTGCGTTCGGCGTGTTGCGCCTCGCCGATGATCGAAACGGTGACCGCTCCGTGGGTCCGGTCGAACAGGGGGTCGAGTTCGTCCTCGTAGTAGGGGCGGCTGAGGATCAGCGCGAAATCGTAGCCCGGCATGCCGACCCTCCCTCGAATTCCGCACTCCCGGCGGGCTGTCGGACCGCCCGCGTCGCCGGCCCCGCATCCGGCTTCATACTGAAAGGTACAACGGAGCGCCGGGGTATGCTTGTGTCGGGAGCAGTCTCCGCAGCCGTATCGTGCGACAATTTCGCATTCGGTGGCCGGGTGGCGTACACTCCTGTGTCGGTCCGTTGTCGGCCGCCTGAATCCCTGTGCTCAGCGCTATCGCGCCGTGACGTGGGTGCGGCCGTGTCTCCTTCGGGAGCGCCGGGCCGTTCGTCCAGTGAGTCGATAGCGAAGCGCGGAGGACATGCCCAAGAAAGAAGGGGCCATCGAGATCGAGGGCACCGTCATCGAGTCCCTCCCGAACGCCATGTTCCGGGTCGAACTCGACAACGGGCACAAGGTGCTCGCCCACATCAGCGGCAAGATGAGGATGCACTACATCCGGATCCTGCCGGACGACCGCGTCGTTGTGGAGCTGAGTCCCTACGACCTCACGCGCGGTCGCATCGTCTACCGCTACAAGTAAATCCCACTGGGGTTGCCTTCCCTGTGCGTGGCGGCGCAGGGGTGACCCTGATCCTTAGGAGACCCAGTGAAGGTCAAGCCGAGCGTCAAGAAGATCTGCAACAAGTGCCGCGTCATCCGCCGGCACGGCCGGGTCATGGTGATCTGCTCCGACCCGCGCCACAAGCAGCGTCAGGGCTGATTCCGGCCCTACCAGGCAAGCGCATCGCAGCCTTCACACGGTCGCCGTACGTTTCCCGGATCCCGGGGACGTACGGCACCGCTGTGTGAAGGGACCACCCTCGGAACGCAGGAGGCCGAGGCCGCCACCCGGGCAGGGTGTGTGCGGACGCGATGTGTCCATACCTCCGCGACATGAAGGGAACTGCCCACATGGCACGCCTTCTCGGCGTCGACCTCCCGCGCGACAAGCGCCTCGAGGTCGCTCTCACCTACGTCTTCGGCATCGGCCGGACGCGCGCGCTGGAGACCCTCGCGGGCACCGGCATCAGCGGGGACCTGCGGGTCCACCAGCTCGGCGATGACGAGCTGGTCAAGCTGCGCGACTGGATCGAGGCGAACTACAAGATCGAGGGTGACCTGCGCCGCGAGATCCAGGCGGACATCCGCCGCAAGATCGAGATCGGTTGCTACCAGGGCATCCGGCACCGCCGCGGGCTCCCCGTCCACGGTCAGCGCACCCAGACCAACGCGCGCACCCGCAAGGGCAAGAAGAAGACCGTGGCCGGCAAGAAGAAGGCCGGCAAGAAGTAGTCCGGAGTCGGTCCTCCGGATCGATGACCTCGAAGATAGAGAGAGCAGATGCCTCCTAAGAGCCGTGTCGGCGCCAAAAAGGTGCGCCGCAAGGAAAAGAAGAACGTCGCTCACGGGCACGCCCACATCAAGAGCACGTTCAACAACACGATCGTCTCGATCACCGACCCCAACGGCAACGTGATCTCCTGGGCCTCCTCGGGCCACGTGGGCTTCAAGGGCTCGCGCAAGTCGACCCCGTTCGCCGCGCAGCAGGCCGCCGAGGCCGCCGCCCGGCGCGCGATGGAACACGGCATGCGCAAGGTCGACGTCTTCGTGAAGGGCCCGGGCTCGGGCCGCGAGACCGCCATCCGCTCGCTGCAGGCGACCGGCCTCGAGGTGGGCTCGATCCAGGACGTCACGCCCGTCCCGCACAACGGCTGCCGTCCGCCGAAGCGCCGGCGCGTCTGAGCAGGGGAGATCACAGAACAATGGCTCGTTACACCGGTGCGGACTGCAAGCTCTGCCGCCGCGAGAAGATGAAGCTGTTCCTCAAGGGCAGCAAGTGCGAGGGCCCGAAGTGCCCGATCGAGATCCGTCCCTACCCGCCGGGTGAGCACGGTCGCGGTCGGCCGAAGGAGACCGAGTACCTCCTCCAGCTGCGCGAGAAGCAGAAGGCCAAGCGCATCTACGGCATTCTGGAGCGCCAGTTCAGCAACTACTACGTCGAGGCGAACCGCCAGCAGGGCAAGACGGGTGACAACCTGCTCACGCTGCTGGAGCGCCGGCTCGACAACGTGGTCTACCGCGCGGGCTTCTCGAAGTCCCGCGACATGGCCCGCCAGCTCATCCGCCACGGCCACATCCGGGTCAACGGCAAGAAGGTCGACATCCCGTCGTTCCTGGTGAGCGAGGCCGACATCATCGACGTCAAGAGCAAGTCGCTCGAGATGACGCCGTTCCAGGTCGCCAAGGCCGAGGCCGGCGAGCGCCCGGTCCCGGCGTGGCTGGGGCTGGACGCGGACCGCATGCGGATCCTCGTGCACTCCCTGCCGGTCCGGCAGCAGATCGACGCTCCCGTCCAGGAGCAGCTGATCGTCGAGCTCTACTCCAAGTAGGGCTCGTCCCGTCCGCCGGGATTCCGCGGGTCTTTCCCGTGGGATCCCGGCGGGACGGGGAACACTCCAGAACGCGGTCGTCAAATAGCGGGCACCGCGGGAAGAAGGCGAAACCATGCTCATCGCTCAGCGTCCGACTCTCACCGAAGAGCAGGTCGACGAGTACCGGTCCCGGTTCACCATCGAGCCGCTGGAGCCGGGCTTCGGCTACACGATCGGCAACTCGCTGCGTCGTACCCTGCTCTCCTCGATCCCCGGTTCGGCCGTCACCAGCATCCGGATCGAGGGCGTCCTGCACGAGTTCTCCACCGTGCCCGGGGTCAAGGAGGACGTCACCGACGTCATCTTGAACCTCAAGGAGCTCGTCGTCTCGTCCGAGCACGACGAGCCCGTGGTCATGTACCTGCGCAAGCAGGGCCCGGGCGAGGTGACGGCGGCCGACATCGCGCCGCCGGCCGGTGTCGAGGTCCACAACCCCGACCTGCGCATCGCCACGCTGAACAACAAGGCCAAGCTGGAGATGGAGCTGACGGTCGAGCGCGGCCGCGGCTACGTCTCCGCCGCCCAGAACAAGCAGCCGGGGCAGGAGATCGGCCGGATCCCGATCGACTCCATCTACTCCCCGGTGCTGAAGGTCACGTACAAGGTCGAGGCGACCCGAGTCGAGCAGCGCACCGACTTCGACCGCCTGATCGTGGACGTCGAGACCAAGCACTCGATGCTGCCGCGCGACGCGGTCGCGTCCGCCGGCAAGACCCTCGTCGAGCTGTTCGGCCTGGCCCGGGAGCTCAACGTCGAGGCCGAGGGCATCGACATGGGCCCGTCCCCGACGGACGCCGCGCTCGCCGCGGACCTGGCTCTGCCGATCGAGGAGCTGAACCTCACGGTCCGCTCCTACAACTGCCTGAAGCGCGAGGGCATCCACTCCGTGGGCGAGCTCGTGGCCCGCAGCGAGCAGGACCTGCTCGACATCCGCAACTTCGGCGCGAAGTCGATCGAAGAGGTCAAGCAGAAGCTCAACGACATGGGCCTGTCGCTGAAGGACTCCCCGCCCGGGTTCGACCCGAGCGCGGCGGCCGACGCCTACAGCGACGACGACCAGAGCTACGCCGAGACCGAGCAGTACTAGAAACCCGAGTCCGGACGGCCGGGGGCGCGTTCCCCGGCCGTTCCGGAACCAGCTGACACCGGTACCTGGTACGGCCGGTGCAGGAAGGAAGCAGCATGCCTCAGCCCACCAAGGGCGCCCGCCTCGGCGGCTCCGCGGCGCACCAGAAGCTGATCCTGGCGAACCTGGCCACCGCGCTGTTCGAGCACGGCCGGATCACCACCACCGAGGCGAAGGCCCGCCGGCTCCGTCCGCTGGCGGAGAAGCTGATCACGAAGGCCAAGCGCGGCGACCTGCACAACCGTCGCCTCGTGGCCCAGACGATCCGCGACAAGGGCGTCGTCCACACGCTCTTCACCGAGATCGCGCCGACCTTCGAGGCCCGGCCGGGCGGCTACACGCGCATCACCAAGATCGGCCCCCGTAAGGGCGACGCGGCCCCCATGGCGGTGATCGAGCTGGTCACCGAGCCGATGGCGGCCAAGACCGCCGCGGCGCCGAAGGCCGACGAGAAGCCCGCCAAGTCCGAGGCGCCGGCCGAGGACGAGGCGGCGAAGACCGAGGACACGACGGCCGCCGAGGCCGCCTCCGAGGACACCGCAGGCGACGCCAAGTAGGCGACGCCGGCCGAAAGCGCTCCCCGCGCACGCGGGGTCGTCCATCCCCTTGGCCATAGCGTTGACGGTTTCGGCCGACATGATGAAGAGGCCCGCCGCTCCCGCTCCGGGACGGCGGGCCTCGTCTTTGCCAGACTTGATCGCATGGCCATGTCTGGGGGGCGACGATCAACCGGGGAGCGTGTCGATGGAGTGCCCGATGATCATTCGGCTTCATCGGGCGGAACGGATGGGCTTTGGAACAGGACACCCCCGCTGACATGACCGCACTGGTACGGCTCCGGCTCGACATCTCCTACGACGGGTCGGACTTCGCGGGCTGGGCGCGGCAGCCGAACCAGCGGACCGTGCAGGGCGTCATCGAGGACGCCCTCGCGCGGATGCTGCGGCTCGACCCGCCGCCCATGCTCACGGTCGCCGGGCGCACCGACGCGGGCGTCCACGCCCGCGGCCAGGTCGCGCACGTCGTCGTGCCCGTCGTCGCCTACTCGGCGATCAACGGGACGATGCCGCGCCGGCTGGCGGGCCTGCTGCCCCCCGACGTCCGGGTGTGGCGGGTGTCGATCGCGCCCGAGGGGTTCGACGCCCGGTTCTCCGCCCTGTCGCGCCGCTACGCGTACCGGGTTTGCGACAACCCGTTCGGGGTGGAGCCGCTGCGGCGCCACGACGTGCTGTGGCATCCGCGTCCGCTGAACCTGGCGCGGATGAACGAGGCGACCCGGCTGATGGTCGGCGAGCACGACTTCGCCGCGTACTGCCGCCGCCGGGAGGGCGCGACGACGATCCGGGAGCTGCTCCGCTACGACTGGACGCGCGACGACCGCGACCCGTACCTGGCGTACGCGACGGTGGAGGCCGACGCGTTCTGCCATTCGATGGTGCGGGCGCTGGTCGGTGCGCTGCTCATGGTCGGGGACGGGCGGCGGGACGTGGAGTGGCCCGCCGCGGTGCTGTCGGCCCGGGTCCGGGACTCCGCGGTGAACGTCGCCCCGGCGCACGGGCTGTCGCTGGAAGAGATCCGCTACCCGGACGACGACAGCCTGGCCCGCCGCGCGAAGGAGACCCGGAGGGTCCGCTCACTACGCCCGACCGCCCCACCCGCCGTCCAGGCCCCACCCGCCTAGGCCCCGGCCCCGGCTCCGCCTGCCTAAGCCCCGGCTCTGAAGCCGCACCCCCCCGTAGGGTGGGGCTCCCCAGGGACCTCAACGCCGCGCGCGAACGCGTGACCTGACCGGTGCGGCGAAGCCGGAGGCGAGCCGCACCGGGAAGATCGCGAAGCGATGCCGCGTTCGCCCAGGAACGGTCACGAAGCGAGCCGCCAGGCGAGCGCAGTGGGCCGGAACTGAATAAAACTAGCGGCGGGCGTCGATGGGCTTGGCGGTGTAGTCGAGGAACTGCTGGGCGACCTGCTTGATGACGGGGTCGCCCGGCTGGGCCTGCTTGCCGTTGGCGTACTGGACGTAGGAGTAGATCACGTACCGGCCGCGGACGGTCGAGCTGGCGTATCCGCCGGCCCGGTCGATGGCGGCGGAGTTCTTGCCCGCCATGCCGCGGAACCACTCGTACTTCGCGGGGTCGCCGGCCTGGCTGACGGCGACCGCGGCGGCCCTGGTCGGCAGCACCGCGATGCCGGACGTGACGGCGATAGAACGTTCCTTGTCGATATAGGTGGCGCGGACGACCTTGCGGCACTTCTCCCGCTTGAGGGCTTCGAGCATCGCGCCGTTCGCCGCGTAGCGGTACGTCCGGTTGATGGACCAGCGGTCGCGGACGTAGGCGTGGCCGGCGAGCCGGAACGCCTCGCTCGGGAAGACGTCGGTGAACGCGAGGTCCCTCTTGTCGGTCTTCTCGTTGTCGATCTTCGAGGGCTTGGCCGGCGGGATCGCGGGCCGCGCGGGCGCGGAGGCGGACGGGCTCGCGGGCGCGGCCGATGTGGCCTGCCCGGCGGGGCGTCCGGCGGCCTGGCGGGCGGTGTCGTCCTTCGCCTCACCGGATCCGTTCAGCGCGAACAGCGCGCCGGCCGCGGCGAGGACCACGGCCGCGCCGGCGCCGATCAGCAGCGGCCGGCGTCTGCTCCCGGGGGTCTTCGGCGTGCCGGGGGCGGTCGGCGGGGTGGGCGGCCGCCCGGCGCCGCCGGTCGGCGGCGGGACGTCGATCGGCGGCGGGACGTCGATCGGCCGGCCGCCCTCGGCGTGGTACGCCGGGGCGATCACCGTGCCGCCCGCGTCGGGGGCGGCCTCGGTGGGCGTGGGGTCCGGCTGCGCCGGGGTCATCTGGGGATGCGGTCCACTGCCGGTCGGCGGGACGAACCCGGGCGGATGGATCGCGTCCGGGACGAGCACGGGGGCGAGCGACGCGGACGCCCCCTCGGCCTCCCGTGCCCGCTCGAAGGCGGCCTGCTCGGTTCCGGTGGACTGCTCGCTCGTCGGCACGGGCTGCTCGCTGGTCTGCTCGGTGGGCGCTTCGGACGGCTGCTCGGCGTCCGGCTCGGGAATCGGTTCCGCGGGCGGCGCGGGTTCGGCTGGCGGCGCGGTGTCGGCCGCCTGCGCGATGTCGCCGGGCGGCTCGTCGGACGACGGGTCGTCGGACGCCCACCACGGGGTCTCCAGGCCGAACGGGGGCAGCGTCGGCAGCCCGGTGGGCGGCGCGCCCTCCGAGGTCTCCGCCCCGCCGAAGCTGGGCGGCGCCGCGGCGGCGGGCGACGTCCCCGCCTGCTGGGCGGTCTCCCGGGTCTCTTCAGGACCAGACATAAGCAGCCAGGGTATTCAACGAATCACTTCTGGAGGGGCTTGCCTTCGGTTTCCCGGTAGGCGAGCGCGAACGCGAGGTCGCTGCCCTTGACGAGCTGCGCGCCGAACGCGCTGACGACAGGGTGGTAGGAGGACGCTATCTTCTTGCCGTCCGGCCGCTGGACCCAGGTCATCACGACGTAGTGGCCGCGCGCCTCGGAGGTGCCGAGCGCCTCGCCCTTGCCGTTGGTCCTCGTGATGCCGGTGCCGGGCAGCGCCCGGAGGTAGGCGTCCTTCGCGGCGGCGGCCTTGACGGCCTGCTTGGCGGCGGCCTCGGTCTTGAGGTTGAGGACGCCGACGGTGCCGATCAGCTTGCCGTTGCTCAGCGCGTAGGTGGCGCGCAGCGCCTGCGAGCAGGAGCCCTTCTTGAGGGCGGTGACGAGCGCGGCGCCGCCGACGATGCCGGTGCAGCCGCGCTTGGCGTTCCAGGCCGTCCGCACGTACTTCTGCTTGCCGGCCTTGAAGGTCTTCTTGCCGAAGACCTCCGAGAGCGTCAACGGCTTCGGGTCGGTGGCGCGGCTCTTGAGTTTGACCGGCTCCAGCGGCGGGACGGACGGTGTCGCGGGGGTCGTCGGCTTCGCGGACGGGCTGGGGCTCTGCGCGGTGGGCTTCTTCGGCTTCGGGTCGTCCTCGAGCATGGAGGACAGCCCGATGCCGCCGCCGACCAGGACGAGCCCGGCGACGGCGGCGGCGCCGATGATGAGCGGCAGGTTGCGGCGCCGTTCCGGCTTCCCGCGGCCTTCGCCGGGGCGCGCGTACGGCCCCGTGCCGAACCCGTCGCCCGCGTAGGGGTCGGGTGGGTAGGCGCCGGGGTCCGCGTCGAAGGGGCCGTCATCGGCCCCGCCGTACGCGCCGCCCGTCCCGCCGTAGGCGGCGCCGGCCCCCACGTGCTCGCTGCCGGCCCCGCCGTAGGCGGCGCCGGGCTCGCCGTGTGCGCCGCCCGCGACGGGCTCGTCGCCGCGCGGCCGGAAGGGGGACGCGTCATCGCCGTACGGTGCCGCCTCGGGCGTCCGTCCTCCGGGGCCGTACGGCTCGTACGGCGGCTGAGCGGGCCAGTCGCCGGTTTTGCCTTGTTCGCCCGGATAACCCATGCGATGGACCTTACCGTTCCTTTCGCATGGTCACTTCCAGCCGAAGTTCTGCGTCCAGAGCGGCCCGCCGGGCCCGTCCGCCTTGCCGACGCCGATCGCGCGCAGGCCGCAGTTCAGGATGTTGGCGCGGTGCCCGGGGCTGTTCATCCAGCCCTTCACGACCGCGGCTGCGGTGGGGTAGCCCTTGGCGATGTTCTCGGCACCGGGGCTCGGGTAGCCGGCGTCCTCCATGCGCTTCCACGGGCTGTCGCCGTTCTGCGACGTGTGGTCGAAGTAGTTGTTGGCGGCCATGTCGGCGGAGTGCCTGCGCGCCGCCGTGGTGAGCCGCGCGTCCGCGCGCAGCGCCGGGCAGCCCTCCTTGGCCCGCTCGGCGTTGGTCAGCGACACGACGGCGGCCTCGGCCGCGGACATGCCGCCGCCGCCCGCGGGCGTGGACGGGGCGGGCGCGCCGCCGCCGCCGGACGGGGCGGAGGAGCTCTTCGAGGGGGTCGGCGTCGGCCTCGACGGCGCCCGCATCGTCTTCAGCGGCGGCGTCGGGGCGTCGGTGACGGAGGTCGCCGTGACGCCCCGGGGCTTCGCGCCCCGCTTGCCGTCGCCGGGGGCGCCGCCGTCCGTGCCGTCCCCACCCGTGGGCAGGGCGTCCGGGCCGGTCGGGTCGAGGCCGACGGGGCGCGCGTCGGGACCGGCCGCGGAGGCGGGCTCGGAGCGCAGTTCGGGCAGCACGAGCCGGTCGAGCGCGACGCCCGTGCCGATCGCGAGGACGGACGCGGCGACCGCGGCGCCGACGGCGGTGGCGGACCGCAGCCGGCCCTTCCCCGCCTTCCGTCGCGGGGGCGCGGCCCGGCGCGGGGGCGCGGCCCGGCGCGGGCCGGATCGGGGGTCGGCGGGCCGGCGGGGCGCGCCGTCGCGCGGGGCGCCGTGCCGGGGATCGGGGCGGTCGGCCTGGTGGCCGGATCTGCGGGGGGAAGACAGTGGGGGCTCCCGGGTGCGGGCCGGCGGAGCCGGCGTGGACCGGTCGGCCGCACCATATACCGCTGCGGGCGGCCGAGACGGAAGATCCCATAAATGATCCTTCCGTGCCACCGGAGGCCCCCGCCGCCTCCCGGCGGACGGCGCACGAGGGGCGATGCTGCATACTGGACGGTGGCCGGGAGTCTGCCGCGCGTTCCGCACAGCGTTCTGTTTTGACCCGTGCCCGCGCGGATGGGTATCCTGCGGGTTTGTTGTATGTCCGCATGCCCGCGCACGCGGGTGGGGACGCATGACAACGACGTGTCGGCGCGTCCGCTGTGCTCTCGCACGCTCGGGCCCCGGCCTCCCGGAGCGCCAGGTCGGATTGTGAACATCGATCGGCGCGAGCGGGATATCCGCTGAGAAGTCGACGAGAAACGAAGGCCACGACCGTGCGCACGTACACCCCTAAGCCCGCTGACGTACAGCGTCAGTGGTACGTCATCGACGCGACCGATGTCGTGCTGGGCCGTCTCGCCAGTCAGGTCGCGCAGCTGCTCCGGGGTAAGCACAAGCCGATCTACGCGCCGCACCTCGACACCGGTGACTTCGTCGTCATCGTGAACGCCGACAAGGTGGCGCTGTCCGGCAGCAAGCTGGAGCAGAAGAAGGCCTACCGTCACTCCGGCTACCCGGGCGGTCTGCGCTCGGTGGCCTACGGTGACCTGCTGGCGAAGAACCCCGAGCGGGCCGTCGAGAAGGCGATCAAGGGCATGCTGCCCAAGAACTCCCTCGGCCGGAAGATGTTCGGCAAGGTGAAGGTCTACCGCGGCCCGGAGCACCCGCACCAGGCGCAGAAGCCCGTCCCCTTCGAGATCACCCAGATCAGCCAGATCAAGAAGTGACCTCGCGCGTGCGGTGACGCACGCGTCCCGCACCGCCGCGGCGCGGAGCGGGAACCCGAAGTAGTGGCCGCCGGGGCACCCGAGGGATCGGGTCGGCCGCCCTGGCCAGAAGACCGATGAGGAGAACCGTGGACCAGTCCACCGGCACGGAGACGCCCGCCGAGGGCGTCGAGACCGACTCGTACGAGGACGCGCCGTCCGAGTACACCACCGAGACCCCCGAGGCCGCCGGAGAGGCGTTCCTGGGCCAGCCGGTCGCGACCGGCCCGGCCGCCGGGACCGGCCGCCGCAAGCAGGCCATCGCGCGGGTCCGGATCGTCCCGGGCACCGGCCAGTGGAAGATCAACGGCCGGACGCTGGACCAGTACTTCCCGAACAAGGTCCACCAGCAGATCGTGAACGAGCCGTTCGTCCTGCTGGGCCTGGAGGGCCAGTTCGACGTGCTCGCGCGCGTGAACGGCGGCGGCACCACCGGCCAGGCCGGTGCGCTGCGCCTCGGCATCTCCCGCGCGCTGCAGTTCGCGAACATCGAGCACCGCCCCGCGCTGAAGAAGGCCGGGTTCCTCACCCGCGACGCGCGGGTGCCCGAGCGCAAGAAGGCCGGCCTCAAGAAGGCCCGCAAGGCGCCGCAGTACAGCAAGCGTTGATCGTCGGCACGAGCCGCCGCACCCCGCCTCGGCGCGGGGGCGGCGGCTCGTCCGCGTTTCCGGGACACCGGTCCCTTCGTTCGCGGGGCACGTGTCCCGCGGGGACGGGCGGCCGGGGGCGCGAGACCCTGGGGCGCGGCACGCGCGCCCACTAGATTCGACCGCACGGGACGGCCCGCGCCACGCGCAGGGACCCGCCCCTCTGCGGTCTTCGTCGTTTTCCAGGAGTTGAACTGTGGGACGTCTGTTCGGGACCGATGGCGTGCGCGGGCTCGCCAACCGCGATCTGACCGCTCCGCTCGCCATGGACCTGTCGGTCGCGGCGGCGCGGGTCCTGGCCGAGGAGGGCGCGTTCAAGGGGCACCGTCCGCTGGCGGTGGTGGGCCGCGACCCGCGGGCGTCCGGGGAGTTCCTGGAGGCGGCGGTCGTGGCGGGCCTCGCGAGCGCGGGCGTGGACGTCCTACGGCTCGGGGTGCTGCCGACCCCGGCGGTCGCGTACCTCACGCACACGCTGGACGCCGACCTCGGCGCGATGCTGTCGGCGTCGCACAACCCGGCCCCCGACAACGGGATCAAGTTCTTCGACCGCAGCGGGTACAAGCTGCCGGACGAGATCGAGGACCGGATCGAGGCGCGGCTGGGGGAGGCGTGGGAGCCGCCGACGGGCGCGGGCGTCGGCCGGGTCCGGGAGGCGCACGGCGCCGTCGAGCAGTACGTGGCGCATCTGCTGTCGACGCTGCCGGTGTCGCTGGACGGGCTGCGCGTCGTCGTGGACTGCGCGAACGGCGCGTCGGCGGAGGTGGCGCCGGAGGCGCTGCGCCGCGCGGGCGCGGAGGTCATCTCGATCGGGACGGCGCCGGACGGGCTGAACATCAACGCGGGCTGCGGTTCGACGCATCTGGACGCGCTGGTCGCGGCGGTCCGGGAGCACGGCGCGGACGCGGGCATCGCGAACGACGGCGACGCCGACCGCTGCCTGGCGGTGACGGGGTCGGGCGAGGTCGTGGACGGCGACCAGATCATGGCGGTCCTGGCGCTGGAGCTGAAGGAGGCGGGCGCGCTGGCCGCCGACACGGTGGTGGCGACCGTGATGTCGAACCTGGGGTTCAAGCTCGCCATGCAGGAGGCCGGGATCACCGTGGTGGAGACCGCGGTGGGCGACCGGTACGTCCTGGAGGCGATGAAGGAGGGCGGGTTCGGCTTCGGCGGCGAGCAGTCCGGCCACGTGATCATGCTGGACCACGCGACCACCGGTGACGGCGTGCTGACCGGTCTGCACCTGCTCGCGGCGATCGTCCGGCGGGGCTGTTCGCTGGACGAGCTGGCGAAGGCGATGACGCGGCTTCCGCAGGTCCTCATCAACGTGAAGGGCGTCGACAAGTCGCGCGCGAAGTCGTCGCCGGAGCTCGCGGCGGCCGTGGCGGAGGCGGAGGCGGAGCTCGGCGACACCGGCCGCGTCCTGATCCGGCCGAGCGGCACGGAGCCGATGGTCCGCGTGATGGTCGAGGCGGCGTCCCACGTCCAGGCGCAGGGGGTGGCCGAGCGCCTCGCCGGCGTCGTCCGGTCCTCGCTCGGCTAGCAGCGCCCGAGGAAGGTCTGCAGGGCGGCCTTGTCGCCGGAGGTCACGGCGAGGTCGTACTCGTCGGCGACCGCGATGTACTTGACGGCGTAGGCGCACTGGAAGGACTTCTGCGGTTTCCACTCGCCCGGGCCGGAGTCGCTCTTCTGCCGGTTCGGGACCCCCCAGACGGCGAGCAGGTTGGCGTGGTCGTTGGCGAAGCGCTCCCGCCGGTCCTCGCTCCAGCGGGACGCGCCCATGCGCCAGGCGAGGGCGAGCGGGTAGACGTGGTCGATCTGGACCTCGGCGGCGTCGGACTTGCTGAACGTGATGGTCTTGCCGCTGTAGGGGTCGCTCAGGCGTCCGGAGACGACGACGCAGTTCCCGCGCTTGGCGACGTCGGCGAGGTCGCGGGCGAGGACGTCGTTGCGCTGGTCGCAGCCGTTGCGGTCGGTGTCCTTCCAGCGCGTCCCGAACCTGCCGCGCTCGTAGCCGCCGCCGTCGCCCTCGGCCCTGACGGGGAGGGCGGACAGGTCGCGGCGGGCCTCCGCGGCCGCGCCGGACGGGGGCCGCGAGCCGCCGGGGGCGGGGCTCGCGGTGTCGGACAGGCCGACGCTCCCCTCGCAGCCCGCGAGGGCGAGGGGAGCGGTCAGCGCGAGGGCCGCGAGCGTCGTCCGGACCTGCATCGACAATTCACCACCAACTAGATGATTTTTCACGAAGCCTACGGTGCGGTCTCTCCCCCCGTACGGCCGCGTTATCCGGCACGATGTGGGACGTGCTGCACCTGAGAGCGATCGTCCCGGTCGACCGCACCGACGCCGTCGGCGGGCTCCTGGAGGAGTTCCCCGGCGCCACCAACGTCATCGTCCTGCCCGGCGCCGCGCGGCTCCCCAAGGGCGACCTGGTGACCTGCGACATCGCGCGCGAGTCCGCGAACGAGATACTGGACGCGCTGCGCGACCTCGGCCTGCACGAGGACGGCTCCATCGCCCTCGAGCACATCGACCTGTCGATGTCGACGGCCGCGGCGGTCGCGTCCAAGCGCGCCCCCGGGCACGGCGACGACGCCGTCGTCTGGGCCGAGCTCGACCGGCACGTCACCGAGGGGACCCAGCTGACCTGGGCGTTCCTCGTGTTCCTCGTGCTCGCCACGCAGCTCGCCGGCATCGCGGCGCTGATCGACTCGCCGATCCTCGTGGTCGGCGCGATGGTCCTCGGCCCCGAGTTCGCCGCGATCGCCGCGATCTGCCTCGGCGTCATCACCCTCCAGCCGCGCAGGATCGGCCGGGCGATCCGCACGCTCGCCATCGGGTTCACCGTCGCGGTCGCCGTCACCTACGCCTGCGCGCTCGCCGGCCGGTGGGCCGGCGTGATCTCGCTGGACCGGCTGCCGGACGAGCGGCCGCTCACCGCCTTCATCTACAGCCCCGACCGCTGGTCGTTCATCGTCGCGGTGCTGGCCGGCGCCGCCGGGGTGCTCTCGCTCACCGCCGGCAAGTCGTCCGCGCTCGTCGGCGTCTTCATCTCCGTCACCACGGTCCCCGCCGCGGGCAACCTCGCGGTCGCGCTGGCCCTGCGGCACGGCAGCGAGGTCGCCGGGTCGCTGACGCAGCTCGGCGTCAACATCGCCGGCATGGTCATCGCGGGCTCGCTGACTCTCGTCGTCCAGCGGACGGTGTGGTCGGCCGTCCTCCGCAGGAAGGGCGGGCGCGCCGTGCGTCAGACTTCAGGGTGACGCGGCGCCGGCCGTCCGGCCGCTAGGTTCGGATCATGCCGATCATCGCCATCCAGGGGCTGACGATGAGGTTTCCCCGGGTGACCGCCCTGGACGACCTCACGGTGGCCGTGGAACCCGGGGTCGTCGGCCTCGTCGGCGCCAACGGCGCCGGCAAGTCGACCCTCATCAAGATCCTCCTCGGGCTGCAGCCCCCGACCGCCGGAACAGCGACCGTCCTCGGGTACGACATCGCCCGCGACGGGCTGCGGATCCGGGAGAGCGTCGGGTTCATGCCCGAGTACGACTGCCTGCCGCCGGACGTGTCCGCGACCGAGTTCGTCGTGCACATGGCCCGGATGTGCGGGCTGCCGCCCACCGCCGCCCGCGAGCGCGCCGCCGACACGCTCCGGCACGTCGGCCTGTACGAGGAGCGCTACCGCCCGATCGGCGGCTACTCGACGGGCATGCGGCAGCGGGTGAAGCTCGCGCAGGCGCTGGTGCACGACCCGAAGCTCGTGTTCCTGGACGAGCCGACCAACGGCCTCGACCCGGCCGGACGCGACGAGATGCTCGACCTGATCCGCCGCATCGGCGCCGAGTTCGGCATCAGCGTGCTCGTCACCTCGCACCTGCTCGGCGAGCTGGAGCGGGTCTGCGACCACGTCGTCATCATCGACGGCGGGAGGCTGCTGCGCTCCCAGGCCGTCGAGGCGTACACGGCGGCGTCCGGCGCCCTCACCGTCGAGGTGGACGAGGGCCGCGACGACCTCGGCCGGATGCTGTTCGACCAGGGCGTCTCGGTGCGTCCGGAGGGCCGGTTCCTCGTCATCGACATCGCCGGGGAGAAGACCTACGACCTCGTCCGGGACGGCGTCGCCGAACTCGGGCTGCGGCTGGTCCGGATGGAGCAGCGCCGCCACCACATCGAAGAGGTCTTCCAGGACGGGCCGCCCGCGCCCGTCCCGCAGCAGGGGGCGCCGCGATGAGCACCAGCACGATCCACGACATCGGCTACCGGCACTACGAGGGCCGCCGCAGCGGCCGCGGCTACGTCCTCCGGTCCCTGTACGTCCACAACCTGCGGGCCGCGTGGGGCCTCGGCCGGCCCGCCCGCGCCAAGGTGATGCCGTTCCTGCTGGCCGCGATCATGCTGCTGCCCGCCGCCGGGTCGGTCGCGGCGTTCGCGTTCACCGGCGAGGAGGAGGCGCTGATCCCCTACTCCTCGTACGCGGTCACGCTGTCGGTCATCATCTCGATCTTCCTGGCGACACAGGCGCCCGTGCTCGCGTCGCGGGAGATCCGGTTCCAGGTCGTGCCGCTGTACTTCTCCCGGCCGGTCGGGCATCTCGACTTCGTGCTCGCCAAGCTCGGCGCGCTGGCGACCGCCGCGTTCGCGCTGACGGCCGTGCCGGTCAGCGTCCTGTACTTCGGCGGGCTGGTCGCCAAGGCGCCGGACTCCTCCCAGCACCTCCTGGACTATCTCGCCGGGCTGGTCGGCTGCGGGCTGTTCGCGCTGGTCCTGTCGGCGATCGCGATGCCGGTCGCCGCGTTCACCCCGCGCCGCGGCCTCGGCGTCGCCGCCGTCATCGCGGTCTTCATGATCAGCACCACGGTGGTGGCGATCGTGCAGGAAATCGCGGAGGCGCGGACGAACTTCACCCTCCAGGGCTGGGCGGGCCTGTTCGCCCCGTTCAACCTGGTCGACATCGTCCAGGTCCGGCTGCTCGGCGCGGAGTCGTCGTCGGCCGGCGTCCCGTCCGGCACCGCCGCCGGCCTCATCGCGCTCGCGATCTGCGCCGCCCTGGTCGCCGGCTCTGTCGCGGTCCTGTACCGCCGCTTCCGGAAGGCGGGCCTCTCGTGAGTGAACTGAAGCTGGAGAGCGTCTCCCGCTGGTACGGCAACGTCGTCGCCGTCAACGGCGTCTCGATGACGGTGGGCCCCGGCGTGACCGGCCTGCTCGGGCCGAACGGCGCCGGGAAGTCGACCCTCATCCACATGATGGGCGGGTTCCTGGCCCCCTCGTCCGGCACGGTGACGCTGGACGGGGCGCCGATCTGGCAGAACCCGGACGTGTACCGGCGGCTCGGGCTCGTGCCCGAGCGCGAGGCGGCCTACGACTTCCTCACCGGCGAGCAGTTCATCCACGCGATGGCGAAGCTGCACAAGCTGCCCGACCCGTCCGCCGCGGCCCGCCGCGCCATCGGCCTCGTCGAGATGGACTACGCCGCGAACCGGCCCATCGGGAACTACTCCAAGGGCATGAAGCAGCGGATCAAGATGGCGTCCGCGCTGGTCCACGACCCGCCCGTGCTGCTGCTCGACGAGCCGTTCAACGGCATGGACCCGCGGCAGCGGCTCCAGCTCATGGACCTGATCCGCCGGATGGCCGACGAGGGCCGCACGATCCTGTTCAGCTCGCACATTCTGGAAGAGGTCGAGCGCCTCGCCAGCCATATCGAGGTGATCGTCGCGGGCCGGCACGCCGCGTCCGGCGACTTCCGCAAGATCCGCCGGCTGATGACGGACCGCCCGCACATCTTCCTCGTCCGCTCCGGCGACGACCGGCGGCTGGCCGCCGAGGTCATCGCGGACGGCTGCGCGAGCAGCGTCGAACTCACCGAGAAGGGCCTGCGCGTCGAGGCGACCGACTTCCAGCGCTTCACCTGGCTCCTCCCGCGGCTGGCCCGCGACGCCGACGTCCGCCTCTGGGAGGTCTCCCCGGCGGACGAGTCCCTCGAAAGCGTCTTCTCCTATCTGGTGGCACGATGAACGCAACCATCGCGATGATCACGTTCCGGGCGATGCTGGGGCGGCGGCGGGCGCTGCTGCTGCTCCTGCTGCCCGTGCTGCTGCTGGTGCTGGCCGCCGCGTTGCGGCTGTCGGACTTCAACGACCTCGACACGTCCGCGCAGGTGATGCAGCGGTTCGCGCTGGCCACGCTGCTGCCGCTGCTGGCGCTGATCGCCGGCACGGGGGTGATCGGGCCGGAGATCGACGACGGCCAGATCATGTACGTGCTGACCAAGCCGATCCCGCGGCCGGTGGTCGTGGTGACGAAGTACGCGGTCGCGGTCGTGCTCGTGACGCTGTTCGCGGTCGTCCCGACGCTGATCGCGGGCCTGCTGCTCACCGGCACGACGGCCGGGATGGCGTCCGCCTTCACCGTCGGCGTCCTCGTCGGCGGCATCGCCTACAGCGCCGTGTTCGTGGCGCTCGCCGTCCTGAGCCGCAACGCCGTCACGATCGGGCTGCTGTACGCGCTCGTGTGGGAGGCGCTGCTCGGCAACTTCGCGCCGGGCGCGAAGTCGGCGTCGATCCAGCAGTGGGCGCTGTCGGTGACGGACGCGCTGACCCCCGCGTCGGTGATCGACTCGACCGTGGACCTGGCCGTGGCGGGCCCTCTGCTGGCCGCCGTCACGGTCGCCGGCGTGCTCCTCGCCTCGTACCGGCTGCGCTCCCTGACGGTCGCCAGCGCCGAGTGACCGTCGGCGACCGCGATCGTCGCGGACGCGGTCAGATACGCCGCAGGCGGACGCGCTCGATCGAGTGGTCCTTGCCCTTGTGCAGGACGAGCGTGGCCCGCGCCCGGGTCGGCAGGATGTTCGACACCAGGTTGATCTCGTTGACGTCGCGCCACACGCGCTGGGCGAAGGCGGCGGTCTCGTCCTCGTCCATCTCGTGGGCGTACTTGTGGAAGTACGAGCGCGGGTCGGTGAACGCGGTGCGGCGCAGCGCGAACAGCCGGTCGACGTACCACTGCCGGATGTCCTCCACCCGGGCGTCCACGTAGATCGAGAAGTCGAAGAAGTCGGATACGCCGAGCTGGCCCGCCGGGGCCGCCTGCAGGACGTTCAGCCCCTCGACGATGAGGATGTCGGGGCGCCGGACGGTCTGCTTCGCGTCCGGGACGATGTCGTACTCCAGATGGGAGTACACGGGGATGTCGCACTCGGCCGCGCCCGCCTTGATCGACGACACGAACCGGACGAGCGAGCGCCGGTCGTACGACTCGGGGAACCCCTTCCGGTCCATGATCCCGCGCTCGGTGAGGACGGCGTTCGGGTACAGGAAGCTGTCGGTCGTGACGAGTTCCACACTGGGGTGCTCGGGCCAGCGGGCCAGCAGCGTCCGCAGCAGCCGGGACGTGGTGGACTTGCCGACCGCGACGCTCCCGGCGACCCCGATGATGAACGGGGTGGGCCGGACCTCGCCGCCGAGGAACTCCCCGACGGTGTCGCGGAGCCGCCCGTCCGACATGAAGAACAGGTTGAGGAGCCGCGACAGCGGCAGGTACACCTCCTCGACCTCGGTGATGTCGATCGGGTCCCGCAGGCCGCGCAGGGCGTCCAGCTCGCCGGGGGTCAGGGGGAGCGGGGTGCTCTCGCGCAGCGGACGCCAGTCCGCGCGGGAGAATTCCAGGTAGGGGCTCGGCACGCTGTCCCATCCGCTCGTCATGTTTGAAACCTTAACGACCGGCTCGGCCGGTCGCCGGGCGACCACGGTAGTGGCTCGCTCGTCCGCCCTCGCAGGTAGGCCCCGCGCCGGACAGCGAATAGGCTTGCCGCCATGTGCGGAATCGTGGGGTACGTAGGGGGCAGGCCGGCGCTGGACGTCGTGGTCGACGGGTTGGCCCGGCTGGAGTACCGCGGCTACGACTCGGCCGGCGTGGCCATCCTCGCGGAGGGGGCGCTCACGACGGCGAAGCGCGCGGGCAAGCTGGTGAACCTGCGGGAGGCGCTCGCGGAGGAGCCGCCGCCCGCCGGCACCCTCGGCATGGGCCACACCCGGTGGGCGACGCACGGGGCGCCGAACGACCGGAACGCGCACCCGCACGTCGACTGCTCCGGCACGGTCGCCGTGATCCACAACGGGATCATCGAGAACTTCGCGGCGCTGCGGAGCGAGCTGGAGGAGGCCGGGCACAAGCTCGGCTCCGACACCGACACCGAGGCCGTCGCGCACCTGCTGGAGGACGAGCTCAAGGCGGGCGGGAACCTCGCGGACGCGATGCGCCGCGTATGCCGCCGTCTGGAGGGCGCGTTCACGCTGGTGGCGATGCACACCGGCGACCCGGACCTGGTGGTCGGCGCGCGCCGGAACTCGCCGCTGGTCGTCGGGGTCGGCGACGGCGAGAACTTCCTCGCCAGCGACGTCGCGGCCTTCATCGAGCACACCCGGGACGCGATCGAGCTCGGCCAGGACCAGGTCGTCGAGCTGCGCGCCGGCGGGGTCGCGGTCACCGACTTCGAGGGCCGGCCCGCCGAGGTGAAGGAGTACCACGTCGACTGGGACGTGTCGGCCGCGGAGAAGGGCGGCTACGACTACTTCATGCTGAAGGAGATCGCGGAGCAGCCGCGCGCGGTCGCCGACACGCTGCTCGGCCGGATCGGGACCGACGGCCGGCTGACGCTGGACGAGATGCGCATCTCCGACCAGGAGCTCCGCGAGGTCGACAAGATCATCATCGTGGCGTGCGGGACGTCCTACCACGCGGGCCTGATCGCCAAGTACGCGATCGAGCACTGGGCCGGGCTGCCCTGCGAGGTCGAGCTGGCCAGCGAGTTCCGCTACCGGGACGCGATCCTGTCGCCGACGACGCTCGTCATCGCGATCTCCCAGTCGGGCGAGACGATGGACGCGCTGATGGCCGTCCGGCACGCCCGGGAGCAGAAGGCGAAGCTGCTCGGCATCTGCAACGTGAACGGGTCGACGCTGCCGCGCGAGTGCGACGGCGTCCTCTACACGCACGCCGGGCCCGAGATCGCGGTCGCGTCCACGAAGGCGTTCCTGACGCAGCTCGTCGCCGTCTACCTGATCGCCCTCTACCTCGCGCAGGTGCGGGGCACCAAGTGGGGCGACGAGGTGTTCGCGATGGTCCAGCTGCTGGACGGGATGCCGGAGAAGGTCGACAAGGTCCTGGAGACGATGGAGCCGGTCCGCGAGCTGGCCCGGTCCCTGGCCGGCGAGCGGTGCGTGCTGTTCCTCGGCCGGCACGTGGGCTTCCCCGTCGCGCTGGAGGGCGCGCTGAAGCTCAAGGAGCTCGCCTACATGCACGCGGAGGGATTCGCGGCGGGCGAGCTGAAGCACGGGCCGATCGCGCTGATCGAGGAGGGCCTGCCGGTCGTGGTGGTCGTGCCGCCGCGGGCGCGGGCCGTCCTGCACGACAAGATCGTGTCGAACATCCAGGAGATCCGGGCCCGCGGCGCCCGCACGATCGTGATCGCCGAGGAGGGCGACGCGTCCGTCGAGCCGTACGCCGACACCCTGATCAGCGTCCCGGCCGTGCCGACGCTGCTCCAGCCGCTGGTCACGACCGTCCCGCTGCAGGTCTTCGCGTGCGAGCTGGCGACCGCCAAGGGGCACGACGTCGACCAGCCGCGCAACCTGGCGAAGTCCGTCACGGTCGAATAATCCGGCTCGCCGGGAACCTCCCGCCGCCGTGCCGCATCTCACTCGGAGGTGCGGTGCGGAGGGGGACGGTATGGACGGGCTCGGCGTCGAGGCGCACGGGGTGGCGCGCCGCTTCGGGATGGTCCAGGCCCTCGGCGGCCTTGACCTGACCGTCCCGTACGGGCAGGTCACCGCGCTCGTCGGGCCGAACGGCGCGGGCAAGACGACGCTGCTGCTCATCCTCGCGACCCTCCTCGGCCCCGACCACGGCGTCGTCCGGATCGCCGGGCACGACGTCCGGACGCATCCGCGCCTCGCGCGCGACGCGGTCGGCTACATGCCCGACACCCTCGGCGTGTACGACCAGCTCACCGTCGACGAGTACCTCGCGTTCTTCGCCGAGGCCCACGGCCTGCCGAAGGACGAGCGGCCGCGCCGGATCCGCGCGCTGCTGTCGCTCGTCCACCTCGACGAGCAGCTCGGGCAGCCCGTGCACGCCCTGTCGCGCGGACAGAAGCAGCGGCTCGGCGTGGCCCGCGCACTGGTGCACCGGCCCCGCGTCCTGCTGCTGGACGAACCCGCGTCCGGCCTCGACCCCCGCTCCCGCGTGGAACTGCGCGACCTGCTGCGGTCGCTGGCGGCGGAGGGCGTCGCGGTGCTCGTGTCCAGCCACATCCTCAGCGAACTGGAGGAGATCGCCGACCGGGTCGTCCTGGTCGACCGGGGCCGGACGGTCGGCGAGCACGCGATGGCGGACCTCGCGGCCGCGACCCGCAGCCGCTGGCGCGTCCGCTCCCTCGACCCCGGCCGGCTGATGGCCGCGCTCGCCGGACGCGCCGACGTCCAGCCGCTGCCCGGTGCCGCCGAGGTCGGCCCGCTCACCGAGGCGGAGGCCGCGGCGCTGCTCGCCGAGCTCGTCGCCGCGGGGGTGCCCGTCACCGGGCTGGCGCCCGCGTCCGGTGCCCTCGAATCCGTGTACCTGGCCATGACCGACGACCGGAGGTGAGCGGCCGATGACACCGCAGGGGATCGGGCTGGTGGCCCGGCAGGAGATCAGGACCCGGCTGCGCACCGGCCGCTGGAAGGCGCTGCTCGTCGTGTGGGCCGTGCTCGTGAACGGCCTCGCGATGATGTTCCGGCTCGCCCTGGAGATGGACGATCAAAGCGACTTCGGGCATTCCGGCGTTCCGATGTTCGGCGGGGTGCTGCTCGCCGTCCTCATCCTGACGCTGCTGGTCACGCCGGCGCTCGGCGCGCAGGCCATCAACGGGGAGCGGGAGCGGGGCACGCTCGCCGCGCTCCAGCTCACCCGCCTCCAGCCGGGCGACATCGTCCTCGGCAAGCTCCTCGCGGGCTGGGGGACCGGCCTGATCGTCCTGCTGCTGACGCTGCCCAGCCTGCTCCTGCCGGTCGCGGAGGGCGCGATCGGGATCGGCCGCGCCATCGTCGTCCTGCTGGTCACCGGCCTGCTGATCGGGGTGAGCTGCGCGCTGGCGCTCGGCTGGTCGGCGCTGCTCGCGCGCAGCATCACCGCGGTGCTGATGTCGTACCTGACCGTCTTCGGGCTGCTGGTCGGCACGCCCCTGCTGTTCACGATCGCGCTGCCGTTCACCGCCGCGCCGACCGGAAGCGGCTACGACCGCGACCACCCCGAGCGCGTGTGGTGGATGCTGGCGCCCAACCCGGTCGTCGTCCTGGCGGACGCGGCGCCGCGGCTGACCCGCCGCACCGTGCAGACGCCGCACGGCACGTTCACGGAGTCGCCGCCGAACGACCCGCTCGGCGGGATCAGCCGCGAGGTCCGCGACATCCGCGAGGGCGACAAGGGCTACATCGACCGGAACGACCGGGACGAGGACGCCGGCCCCGTCTGGCCGTACGGCCTCGCGTTCGACCTCGCGCTCGCGGGCGGCGCCCTGTGGCTTTCGGCCCGCCGCCTGCGCACGCCGATGTACCACGTGCCGCGCGGCGTCCGCGTGGCCTGAAACGGAACTCGGCGGGGGGCGAGGCCGGGTGTGCCGGGAACGGGGCGGACCGGCACACCCGGTGGTTCAGAGCAGCTCGAACCCGCCCGTCCTCACACCGGTGAGGAACGCGCGCCACTGCGCCGCGGAGAGAACGAGCACGGGCCCGCCCTCACCTCCGGTGCTGTCCCGGATCGCGACGGTCCGGCCTGGGAGCCCGGCGATTTCCACGCATGTCCCATTGGCGCCGCAGCTGGTGCTCTTACGCCAGCGGGCGGCCCGGAAATTCACTTCGGAGCGCATCCCACCTCCTACTCGGGGAATCTGAAGGGGTTGGCGCCGTTGCCGCCTACCTTCGTACCCGCTCCCGCGGAGATAAATGTGGTCGCGACCGGTCAGATAATTCTCTTCCTATAGTCCGATTATTTGAGATTCTCAAATCTGCTGTCGCGGACGCAACGGGCGCCCCCCGGATGACCTCTCTCCCCGGGGGACGCCCATGAATGCGATCCGTGCGGTGCGATCGTCCTTCTCAGGGAAGGTCCAGTCGACCCGACTTGATACGCTCCGTGAGGGCCCGCCACTCGCCCGTGGAGAACATCAGCACCGGACTGGCGTCGCCGTACTTGGCGTCGCGCGCGGCGATCGTCCCGGCGGTGTGGATCGCGGCGACCTCGACACAGGTGCCGTTGGCCGCGCAGCGGCTGCTCTTGCGCCAGGAGATCGCGCCGTCATCGTTGGAGAACACGTAAGGTCCTTTTGTGCCAGTGGATAGGTGACGGAAGTATTACTTCCAGATGCGGAGCGTTGCGGAGATAAGCTCGCGCGAGTCCTCGTGGGACAGTGCCGCCCGAGCGAGCGACTCGTAGGCGAGACGATACAGGTGAGTGGTCATCTCGTCTTCGAAATGGCTGACCGTTAAGCTCTCGGTGTGCACCATATCCGGGAAGATCACATCGTGCACGGGGGGGAATTCAAGCAACGTGAAAGATCCCTCCATGATAGGATGGTCGCCGTCAAGGCGAAGAATGCGCAGATGCACATTGTCACGTTGCGAAACGTCCAGCAAATGCCGCAACTGCGCACGCATCACCGCCGCGTCGCCCACCCTGCGGTGCAGGACCGACTCGTCCACCACGACCGAGAGGTCCGTCGGACGGTCCCCCATGAGGATCCGCTGCCGCCGCAGCCGCACCTCCACCCGCCGGTCGATCTCCCGGGGCGGCGTCGCGGAGATCGCGTTCCAGCCGAGGATCGTCGCCCGAGCGTAGTCATGGGTCTGCAGCAGGCCCGGCATGTTGTGGGACTCCCACTGCCGGATCGACCCGGCCTCCGCCTCCAGTGCGATGTAGGCGGGGTAGCCGCCCACGAGATCCCGGTACTCCTCCCACCAGCCGCGCTCGGCGGCGTCGTGGGCGAGCGCGATGATCTCGTCCCGGTGCGGGCCCGTCACCGCGTAGAGGTCGAGCAGCCGCCGCACATCGTTGATCTTGACTGCCGTCCGGGCGTTCTCGATCCGGCTCACCTTGGCCGTGGACCACTTGAGCTGGAAGGCCACGTCGTCGCCGGTGAGGTTGCCGCGCTCTCGGAGTCGCCGCAGCTCCGCCGCCAGCCTGCGCTGCCGGACCGAGGGACCTCGGGATGCGCTCATGCTGCGGCCTCTCCAGCCCAGAGATGACGACCGAACCGACCTGCTCGATTCTAACGGTCACTCAATTCCATCCATGCAACAGGCGGTGCAAGTTTCATACGCCGCGCGACGTTCGCGTGGCACCCTGGTGACCCGACCGGTGGGACAGGGGGCTCGGATGAGGTTCGCGCATGAGGTCGGGAAGGTGCGGGCGGCCGAAAGGGCGCTGATGGCGCGTGTTCCGGAGGGGACGCTCATGCAGCGCGCCGCCGCCGGGCTGGCGTCCGTGTGCGCCGGGCTGCTGCCGGCCGTGTACGGGGCGCGCGTCGTGCTCCTGGTCGGCGGGGGCGACAACGGGGGCGACGCCCTGCATGCGGGGGCGCGGCTGGCCCGGCGCGGCGCGCGGGTCACCGCCGTCCAGGCCGGGTCCTCGCCGCACCAGGGCGGTGCGGCGGCATTGCGGGCCGCCGGTGGCCGCTTCACGGACGAACACGACGACGTGATCGCCGCGGCCGACCTCATCATCGACGGGCTGACGGGCATCGGAGGGACGGGCGGCCTCCGCGAACCGCACGCCCGCCTCGCCGCGCTGGCGTCCGAGGCGCCGGGCATCGTCGTCGCGTGCGACCTGCCGAGCGGCGTGGACGCGAGCACCGGACGCGTCGACGGCGTCGCGGTGCGCGCCGACGTGACCGTCACCTTCGGCACCCACAAGCCCGGCCTTCTCATCGACCCCGGCGCGTCCCGCTGCGGCGCCGTCGAACTGGTCGACATCGGCCTGGGCGCCGACCTGCCCGACCCCGATGTGGTGGCCGCGCGCCCCGTGGACGTCCGGCCTCCCGAGCCCGGCCCGGAATCCGACAAGTACCGCCGGGGCGTGGCCGGCATCCTCGCGGGCGGGGACGAGTTCACCGGCGCGGCGGTCCTCTGCGCGGGCGGCGCGCTGAGGGGCGGTGCCGGGATGGTCCGCTTCGCGTCCGTCGCCCACCCGGTGGAGCTGGTCCGCCACCGCTGGCCGGAGGCCGTGACCACGGTGGCCGAGCGCGGTGAGGGCGGCAAGCTGCTCGAACGCGTCGGCCGGGTGCAGGCGTGGGTGGTGGGCCCCGGCCTCGGGACGGACGACGCCGCCGAGCGGCTCGTGGCGGCGGCCCTGTCCACAGACCTGCCCGTTCTCGTGGACGCCGACGGCCTGACGGTCCTGGCCCGCCGCCGCGACCTTCTGCGCCGGGCGGCCCCCACCGTCCTCACGCCCCACGCGGGGGAGTTGGCCCGCCTCATCGGCGCCGACCGCGAGGTGATCGAGGCCCGCCGCCTGGAGCATGTCCGCCGCGCCGCGACGGAACTGCAGGCGACCGTCCTTCTCAAGGGCTCCACGACGCTGATCGCCGAGGAGGACCGTCCCGTCCGCGTCAACCCGACCGGCACCCCCCGCCTGGCGACGGCCGGTACGGGCGACGTCCTGGCCGGCCTGATCGGCGCCCTGTTGGCGAACGGGATGCCCGCCCTGGACGCGGCCGCCGCCGGCGCCTACCTCCACGGCCTGGCCGCCCGCCTCGCCACCGCCCCGCACTTGGGAACAGGCGAAGCCCCGATCACCGCCGATGACGTTCTGGAAGCCCTCCCCGCCGCCTTCAGAACACTCCCGTGAACAGTGGCCACGACAGTGAAGCCCCGGCCACCCACCGTAGACACCCGCAAGGGTATGGACCGACCTCCGCACATTCCCGTGGGGTTGTGGACCCGATCGTGACCGCCCCAGCCGCCGCCTCAGCCGTCAACCGCCGGAACCGTCGCGATCGCGAGCGAAGCCAGGTTCGAGCGAAGCGAGAACCTGATCGCGCAGCGAGCCCTGGGCGAGTCGGAGCGATGCAGCGATCGCACCGCAGTGGCCGCCGAAGGAAGGCGCCCAGCGCCTGACGCCAAGACACTGCAACGAAACACAGCGATCGCGCGCAGTGCCCGCCGAAGGAGGGCGCTCTGCGCCCGACGCCGAGGGAACTGCAATAAATTTGAGCGTATGAGGGTTCCGGCGGAGGCGCGGGTCGATCTGGACGCCATCAGGGGAAATGTCGTCCTCCTGCGCGAGCGGGCGGGCGGAGCCGAGGTCATGGCCATGGTGAAGGCCGAGGCGTACGGGCACGGTCTGGTCGAGGCGGCGCGGGCGGCGCTGTCCGGTGGGGCGTCGTGGCTCGGGGTGGCGAAGCTCGCGGAGGCGCTGCGGCTCCGGGACGCGGGGGTCACGGCGCGGACGCTGGTGTGCCTTGGGGTGCCGGGCGAGGCGTACGGCGAGGCCGTCGCGCGGGACGTTGACCTGACGGCGGGCGCGGTGTGGCTCGTGGACGAGATCGCGGCGGCGGCGGAGCGGGCCGGGCGGGTCGCGCGGGTGCATCTGAAGGCCGATACCGGGATGAGCCGGGGCGGTGCGGGGGGCGGTGACTGGGCTCGGCTGGTGGACGCCGCTCTGAAGGCGGAGGCGGCCGGGCATCTACGGGTGGTGGGGGTGTACTCGCACTTCGCATGCGCGGACGAGCCGGGGCATCCCTCGATCGGGCGGCAGCTCGGCGCGTTCACGGAGATGGTCGCCCACGCGGAGCGGGCGGGCGCGCGGTTCGAGGTGCGGCACATGGCGAACTCGGCGGCGGCGCTGACGCTGCCGGAGGCGCGGTTCGACCTGGTGCGTCCGGGGATCGCCGTGTACGGCCTGTCGCCGGTGCCGGACCTCGGCACGTTCGGGCTGCGGCCCGCGATGACGCTCGTGGCCGGTCTCGCGCTGGTCAAGCGGGTCCCGGCGGGCAGTGGCGTGTCGTACGGGCACACGTATACGACCGAGCGGGAGACCACCCTCGCGGTGGTGCCCGCCGGGTACGGGGACGGGGTCCCCCGGCACGGGTCGAACCTGCTGGAGGTCCTGTCCGCGGGGCGGCGGCGCCGGATCGCCGGGCGCGTTTGCATGGACCAGTTCGTTGTCGACCTGGGGGACGACACCGCCGCCGCGGGTGACGAGGTCGTCCTGTTCGGGCCGGGGGACCGGGGGGAGCCGACCGCGCAGGAGTGGGCGGACGCCCTGGGCACGATCTCGTATGAGATCGTCACGCGAATCGGGTCCCGGGTGCCGAGGGCGTATCCGGGACGGGCGCTGTAGGGGGCGCGCACATGGACAGCAGGAGAAGGCGCAGGATCGGCATCGCCGGGGCGGTCGCGGGGATCGGCGCGGCGGGGGTCGGCGCGGCCGTCGGGGCGCGGCGCCTCGCCGTCGGGCGGGTCCGGCTGCGTCCGGATCCGGACGCGGCCGAGCCGTTCGGCGGGCTGCGCGGCCGGGAGTTGATCGTCCAGGCCGATGACGGGCTGCCGCTGCACGTCGAGGTGGACGGTCCGGACGACGCGCCGCTCACCGTCGTGTTCTGCCACGGCTACACGCTCAACCAGGATTCGTGGCACTACCAGCGGCGCGACCTTCAGGGCACGGCGCGCATGGTGTTCTGGGACCAGCGGAGCCATGGCCGGTCGGGCCGCAGCAAGCCGACGCACGCGACCATCGACCAGACCGGTGACGATCTCCTGGCGGTGCTGCGCGCGGCGGTCCCGCCGGACGCGACGGTCGTGCTCGCGGGGCATTCGATGGGCGGCATGTCGATCATGGCGTTCGCGGATAGGCACCCGGAGGTCTTCGCGCGGCAGGTCGCGGGGGTCGCGCTGATCAACACGTCGTGCGGGGATCTGGCGGAGATGACGCTGGGGCTGCCGCTGGTGCTGGCGAAGCTCGTCCGGCCGCTGGCGCCGGGGACGCTGCGGGGCCTCGGCCGCCGCGCCGAGTTCGTCGACCGGGCGCGGGGGATGGGGGCCGACCTCGCGTTCATCGTGACGAAGCGGATGGCGTTCGCGGACAGGTACGTCAGCCCGACGGTGGTCGGGTTCCTGGAGGAGATGATCCGGGCGACGCCGATCGACGTGATCGCGGAGTTCTATCCGGCGCTGGTCGCGCACGACCGGTCGGCGGCGCTCGATGTGATCGGGTCGGTGCCCGCGGTGGTGCTGTGCGGCGGCCGGGACCGGCTGACGCCGGCCGAGCACGGGCGGCGCATCGCGGAGGCGCTGCCGGACGCGGAGCTCGTGGAGGTGCAGGAGGCGGGGCACGTCCTGCCGCTGGAGTACCCGGGGGTGGTCACGGGCGGGCTGCGCCGGCTCATCGACCGGATCCGGCCGGAGCCGGCCGCGGGCGGGGGAGCCGCCGGGGGACGGAACGACGAGACTGAGGAGCGGAGCGCGTGAGCACGATGGTGACGGTGCCGACGGCGGCGGACATGCATGAGCTGGGCGTCCGGCTCGGGGGGCTGGTCCGGGCCGGGGACCTGCTGGTGCTCACCGGCGATCTCGGGGCGGGCAAGACGACGCTGACGCAGGGGATCGGCGCGGGCCTCGGGGTCCGCGGGCCGGTCACCTCGCCGACGTTCGTGATCGCGCGGGTGCATCCGCCGCTCGGGGACGGGCCGCCGCTGGTGCATGTGGACGCCTACCGGCTGGGCGGTTTCGCGGAACTGGACGACCTTGATCTGGACGCCTCGGTGGACGAATCGGTGACGATCGTGGAATGGGGCGAAGGGCTCGCGGAGGGCCTTGCCGACGACCGGCTGGAAGTGATCATTTCGCGCGGGGACGGGCCGGGAGAGGACCGCGAAGTAAGGATCGATGGGGTCGGTGATCGCTGGTCCGGCCTGCGGCTCGACCTGGCGCCGGGGCACCGCTGAGAGGGTTCGGCAAGCTCGGCCAATTTTCTGAAGTCCGATCGGACCACTTTGCCGGTTCATGTCGTACTCTTTGCCGGACGAACCTCGCCTACGCGACATATGAGAGTTTCCGAATAGCAGGAGTGGGATCCGTTGAGTGGTGGCCACCGCGGCGATAGCGACCGCACGGACGGCTACCGCGGTTCGGGCGGTGGGCACGGCGCCGGAGGCGACGGTTACCGGTCGGACGGCGGTGGATACGGCATGGGCGACAGAGAGTACGGCCCGCATGCCCAGGCCCGGCCGGGCGACCGGTGGTCCGGTCGCCGGGCGGGCGGGAACCCGGCGGGCGGCGGCTACCGGACGGGCTCGGGCGACTACCGCACGGGAAGCGGCGACTACCGCACCGGCTCCGGCGACTACCGTGCGGCCGGCGGGCAGTACGGCGGCGACAGCGGGCGCTACACCGCCGGCGGCCAGTACGGCGCGGGCAGCGGGCGCTACCGCGCGGGCAGCGGCGAGTACGGCGAGGGCAGCGGACGCTACCCGGCGGGCAGCGGCGAGTACGGCGAGGGCAGCGGACGCTACCCGTCCGGCGGCGGCTCCCGTACCGGCGGCTACCGCTCCGGCAGCGGCGAGTACCGCTCGGGCGGCCACCGGGCGAGCGGCCCCGGCTACCGGACGGGCAGCCACCGCGTCGTCCGCGAGCGCGGCTCGGGCCGGCGCCTCGGCATCACGCTCGCCGGGGTCGGCGCCGGGATCGTCGTCTGCGTGCTCGCCGTGTTCGCGATCATGCAGGGCTCGGGGGTCGGCGGCGACGAGGGCAGCGGCCAGGTCGTGGGCAGCGGCGCGTCCGAGAACGCGCCGACCGCGACCGGCGAGCGCACCGGCGTGCCGGACGCCTGCACGGTCGTCAGGGACGACCTCGCGAACCGCCTCGTGCCGAGCGGCGAGCGCAACCCGGGCGACAACTACCAGAGCAGCGACCGGCAGACGCAGTGCGTGTGGGGCGTCTACGCGGGCAGCAGCAAGCGCCAGCTGACCGTCGAGATCCGCGCGATCGCCGGGGGGAGCGACAGCACCCCGACGGAGGCGGCGCGCACCATGTACGCCTCCGAGCAGAAGGCGGACGAGTCCGGCAAGGTGCTGCTGCCCGGCCAGAGGCTCGCGCAGAAGACGCGCCTCACCGGCGTCGGCGACGAGGGCTACGCGGTCTACAGCGTGGACGACCGGCAGGACTCCGGCGAGGCCATCGCGAACATCCGGGACGGCAACGTCCTGGTGACGATCCACTACTCGGGCGGCGACAAGAAGCAGCCCCTGTCGGCCAAGAGCGCCGTCGACGGCGCCGTCGAGACCGGCAAGGCCGTCCTGGAGAACCTCGGGACCTCCTGATCCGGGGACGCCCGGCGCACGGCGGTTCTGCACTACGCTCTTAATCCGTGCTGGTCTTGGCTTTCGACACCGCGACCGCCGCGGTCACCGTGGCGCTGTACGAGTGGATCCCCGGCGAGGGCGCGCGGCGCCGCGCCGCGGCCGAGGCCGCCGACCGGCGGCACACCGAGCTGCTCACGCCCTCCATCGCCCGGGTGCTGGCGGAGGCGGGCGCCGCGCCGGACGACCTCAGCGCGATCGCCGTCGGGGTCGGCCCCGGCCCCTACACGGGGCTGCGGGTCGGGCTCGTGACGGCGCGCGCGATGGGCGAGGCGCTGAGCATCCCGGTCCACGGGGTCTGCACGCTGGACGCGATCGCCTGGGCGAGCGCCCGGACGGAGCCGTTCGCCGTCGCGACGGACGCCCGCCGCAAGGAGGTCTACTGGGCGCGGTACGCGTCGTCCGCCGTGCGCGCCACCGAGCCCGCCGTCGGCCCCGCGGCCGATGTGCTGGACGGGGCGCCGGAGGGCCTGCCCGTCATCGGCGAGGGCGCGGCCCTGTACGCCGGGGTCCTCGGCGGGATGGACCACGAGCCGCTGATGCCGTCGGCGACGGCGCTCGCCGAGCTGGCCATCGCCCGGCTGTCCGGCGGCCCCGGCCCCGAGCTGCTCCCGCCCGAGCCGCTCTACCTGCGCCGTCCCGACGCGAAGGAGCCCGGCCCCCGCAAGAGGGTCACGGCGTCCCGGTGGGAAGTGACGCGCCCGTGAGCGAGGCCGTCCTGCGGCCGATGGCGGACGCCGACCTGCCGGCCGTCCAGCGGCTGGAGAAGGAGCTCTTCCCCGAGGACGCGTGGAGCGAGGCCATGTTCCTGGAGGAGCTGGCCGGATGCCCCGCCACCCGCCACTACGTCGTCGCGCAGGACCCGGACGGACGGCTGGTCGGGTACGCGGGCCTCGCCGCGGTGGCCGGCCAGGCCGACGTGCAGACCATCGGGGTGGGCACCGCCCGCCGCCGCTCCGGGATCGGCGCGGCCCTGCTGACCGAGCTGCTGGACGAGGCCGCCCGGCGCGGCTGCGAGGCCGTGTTCCTGGAGGTCCGCGCCGACAACGCCGCCGCGCACCGCCTGTACGAGCGGTTCGGGTTCGTGCGGGTCGGGGTCCGCAAGCGCTACTACCAGCCCGCGAACGTCGACGCGATCGTGATGCGCCGCGAGCTCCGGCGGCGTCCGGCGGCGGGCTTCACCAGGGGGAACCAGTGATCCGTGACAGTGCGCCGCTCGTCCTCGGCATCGAGACGTCCTGTGACGAGACCGGCGTCGGCATCGTCCGGGGCCACACGCTGCTGGCCGACGCGATCGCCTCCAGCGTCGACCAGCACGCCCGCTTCGGCGGCGTCGTGCCGGAGGTCGCGTCCCGCGCGCATCTTGAGGCGATGACCGCGACCGTCGACCGGGCGCTCGCGGAGGCGGGCGTGGCGCTCCGGGACGTCGACGCGTTCGCGGTGACGGCCGGTCCGGGCCTGCCGGGCGCGCTGATGGTCGGCGTGGCCGCCGCGAAGGCGTACGCGCTGGCGCTCGGAAAGCCGCTGTACGGGGTGAACCACCTGGCCGCGCACGTCTGCGTCGACCAGTTGGAGCACGGCCCGCTGCCCAAGCCCTGCGTCGCGCTGCTGGTGTCGGGCGGGCACTCGTCGCTGCTGCTCGTCCCGGACGTGGCGTCCGACGTCCGGTCCCTCGGCGGCACCGTGGACGACGCGGCCGGCGAGGCGTTCGACAAGGTCGCGCGGGTCCTCGACCTGGGCTTCCCGGGCGGCCCGGTGATCGACCGGATGGCCCGCGACGGCGATCCGGCCGCGATCCCGTTCCCGCGCGGCAAGTACAACGACGGCACCTACGACTTCTCGTTCTCCGGCCTCAAGACGGCCGTCGCGCGCTGGGTCGAGGCGAGGGAGCGGGCCGGCGAGCCGGTCCCCGTCGCGGACGTGTCGGCGTCGTTCCAGGAGGCCGTCGTGGACGTCCTCACGCGGAAGGCGCTGAAGGTCTGCAAGGACAACGGCGTCCGCGACCTGCTGATCGGCGGCGGTGTCGCGGCGAACTCGCGGCTGCGGGCCCTCGCCGCGGAGCGCTGCGAGGCCGCCGGGGTCCGGCTGCGGGTGCCGCGCCCGAAGCTGTGCACCGACAACGGCGCGATGGTCGCGGCCCTCGGCGCGGAGCTGGTCGCCTCCGGCCTGGCCCCCTCCGGCCTGGACGTCCCCGCCGACTCGAGCCTTCCGATCCAGACCGTCGCGCTGTAGGGCGCTAGCCCCGCAGTTCGGCGAGCAGGGCGGCCAGGTAGGTCTCCAGGGCGGGCACGGCCGCCTCGCCGATGACCCGGTCGTCGTCCTCCGGGAGCAGGTCGAGGACGGTCAGGACGTCCCAGTACGGGTCGTGCCGGTGCCCGCCCGACACCTGGTCGAACGACGCGCGGAACCGGTCGGCGACCTCCGGGCCGTAGCGGAGCGCGAGGCCGAGGCGCATGCACGCCACGTCGATCGCGACCGGGCCGGACGACGCGTCCGACCAGTCGACCACGCCCGTCAGGCGCCCGTACCCCCACAGCGTGTTGTCGGGGTGGTAGTCGCGGTGGATGAACCGGGCCGGGGCGGCGGGCGCGGGCCGCGCGGTCGCCTCGAACGCGCGCTCCCACAGCTCCGGGCGCAGGGCGTGCTTGGGCGCGAGGCGCGTGTCCCGCCGGTTGTGCGGGACGTACGGCGGCATGGTGCCCGTGCCGTTCAGGGCGTGCACGGCCAGCAGCGCCGCGGCCAGCTGGATGATGTACTCGTCGAGGTCGCCGGGCGCGGGGCGCGGGGCGTGGCCGGGCAGCCGGGTGATGAGCAGCGCCGGGGCGTCGCAGTGCGCGCCCGCCGGGTCGGCGGCGACGAGCGCGGGCGTGGGGATCTCGCAGCCCGCGAGGAGCGCGAGCGCGGCGATCTCCCGCTCGGGGGAGAACTCGGCGTCGCCGTGGAAGCCGTGCCGGCGGGTGGTGTCGGGGCCGCGCCCGGCGCCCGTCTCGGGGCCGGGGCCCCTGGCCGTCCAGCGGCGCAGCACCAGCGGATGCGGCGTCCCGGACGCGGTCTCCACGAGCAGTTCGTGGTTGGCGTGCGCGGAGCCGCCCGGCAGGGCCCGCACCATCCGCACCTCGGCGCCGCGCCCGAAACACGCCGCGACCCAGCGGAGGGTGGCGTCGCCGGGTGGGGCGCTGAGCGGTGGAGCGGCTGCCGAGGTATGGGTCACGAGATCCATGTAAACGGATTCCGAAGGGTATCGGGAGTGATTTCGTAGAGGCGGACCGTAACGAATCGCATGTCATGGGGGGTGGGGCCGTGCTTGCGGCCCCACCCGCGGCATGCCGCCCGCCGGGTGGGCGGGGTCAGTCCTTGCCGTCCCGGCGCGGCCGCAGCAGCGCCTCGGCGAGCGCCAGCATCGTCTCCTCCAGCGTGGACAGCCGCTTCAGCACGTCCTCGTGCACCGCGGTGACCTGGCGGGAGACGTCCTCGCTGACGCCGTCGACGCGGCGGCCGAGCTCGCGCTGCACGTCCGCGAAGCGCTTGCCCAGGTCGGCCTGGACGCCGCCGACCTGCCGGGTGACCTCGTCCTGGACGCCGTCGACCCGCCGGGCGAACTCGTCGTGCGCTCCGCCGACCTGCCGGAGGACGTCCTCCTGGAGGTTGCCGACCTGCTTGGTGACGCTCTCCTGGAGGTTGCCGACCTGCCGGCTGACGTCCTCGTGGATGTCGCCGATGCGGCGGCCGAACTCGTCCTGGACGCCGCCGACCTGGCGGGTCATCTCGCCGTGCACGGACTCGACGCGCCGCGACACGATGTCGATCTGCGCGGTGAACTCGTCCAGCGCGCCGTCGACGCGCTTGGTGACGCCGTCGTGGATGCCCTCGATGCGCTTACGGACGTCGTCGTGGACGTCCTCGAAGCGGCGGGAGAACTCGTCCATCCGCTTGGCGACGTCGCTGTAGGCCGTCTCGGTGATCTCCGACAGCGTCGCGCGGACCTCGGCGCGGTCCGGCCGGGCGCGCAGCTCGTGGATGAGCGGGTCGACCGCCTCGGCGAGGTACTTCTCCAGCGCGTCGAACCGGTCGCCGTTGTCGATGGGCCGCTGCAGCAGCTCGGCCAGCAGCCGGTGCAGCTCGGCCATCTCGAGGGTGTCGGGCAGCCGCGCGACGTGCTCGGCGACCGCCTCGACGTGGCCCTCCAGGCCCTCGAACCGGCCGTCGACGCCCTTCAGCTTGCCCGACAGCCCTTCCAGGCGGCCGTCGATGCCGTCGAGCCGGCCGCTGACGCCCTCGACCCGGCCGCCGACCGCGTCGAGGCCCTGGTCCATGCGTTCGGCGAACTCGCCGAGGGACTGGTCGACCCGGGTGGTGACGCCGTTGATGGAGTGCTCGAGCCGCTCGGAGCGGTGGCCGAGTTCGGCGAGCGACTTGTCGAGCCGGTTGAAGCGGACGGACGCGGCCTCCATGCTGCCCTGGAGCTTGTCGAGCCGCTTGGTCATCTCGTCCATGCGCTGCGCGGCCGCCTGGGTGGCGTCGGCGATGTGCTGGGCGGAGTCGAGGACCGCCTGGAGGCGGTTCAGCCCCTCGTCGACGTTCTCGGAGACGACGCCGACGTCGGCCCACAGCGCGGGCAGCTCGGCGACGGGCTTGACCCGCTCGCCGAACAGCTCGATGTGCTGGGCCATCCCCGCGGCCCATTCGGGCGGGCGCTTGCTCGACAGCGCGTCGACCTGGCCGCGCACGTCCTCGAGCTGCCCGGTCAGGCCGGTGAGCTCGCGCTCGCGGACCTCCCGGAGGAGCCACTCCATGCCTTCCAGCCGCTGCCGTATCTCGTCGAGCACCTGACTCTGCGAGCGCTGTTCGTAGACATGGTCCTGCGCCGCACGGGCGAGCAACTCCCGCATCCGATCCGAGACCGGTTGACCTCCCGTCTGCAGGAAGTTGTGATTCGTTTCCACCCGATGCTCCTTCGTGTGCCGACGCGGCGAAATAGCGACCGGCGATGAATCGTGAAGTCGTCACTGTAGTGCGTGTCAGGCGTTACGAAAACGGGTAATGGAGAACATCGCGGGTTCTGTGGAATGCGCCTGTTACCCGGTTATACGGCAATCGAGTAATTGTGCCGGTATCGTCCGTTCTAGACGTCAGGCGACGGCGCCGGACGGGCCGGAGAGTGTCCGTATATGCCCTACGAAATCCGACCTTCTCGCCCAGTGTGAGGCTCCATCAGGGCGGTCGTCCGAGGGCGTGAGGTAATGTCGGACCGATCATTCAGGGGCGCATCCGCATCCGACACTGAACCTATCTTGGCGTGCGGCCGCCCGTTGATCTCGCGGCCCCGCCCGGCGCACCGGGCGATGGATTTACCGCCCGTTCCCGCCCGCCGACGCAAGAATGCCGGAACGCGACGATGCTTTACCTTCCCGTGGCGTGTCCGGGGGTGGCGCTTTGTGGAACTCGGGAGCCGGGGAGATCTTTGGGCAGGATCATCCGGAAAGGGGCCGCGGCCGGGCCAGCAGCGCGACCGGATCGCGCCCCACGCGGGTGACCACGACGGTCAGCGCGCCGTCCCCGAACCCCGGCCGCCGGCCGCCGAACCCCAGGTCGCGCCGCAGCTTCTCGACGTCCACGGCCGAACCGCGCTTCTTCACCGTCAGAACGCCGATCTCCCGGCGCCGCAGCTCCGCGCGCAGCCGCTTGACCGAGAACGGCAGGACGTCCTCGATCTCGTACGCCGCGGCGAACGGCGTGCGCCGCAGCTCGTCCGAGGTGACGTACGCGATCCGCGGGTCGGCGAGACCGCCGCCGACGAGCGCCGCGACCTCCGCGACGAGATGCGCGCGGACGACCGCCCCGTCCGGCTCGTACAGGTACCGCCCCCAGGGGCGGACGTCCGGGTCGCCCAGCCCCCCGGGCGTCAGCGTCCGCACCTCGGGATCGTCTCCGGACGAGAGGAGCGTGGCCCGCCGCTCCACCTCCCCGGCGAGACCGCCCAGCCAGAGCGCGGCCTCCTTCACCTCGCCGCCGACCGAGATCCACTCCGCCTCGGCCCCCTCCGGGACGGCCTCGTGCGGGATGCCGGGCGCGACCTTCACGCACGCCGCGGGGACCCGTCCGGTCATGGCGAGGACGGTGTCCAGCGGCGGCTCGTAGGAGCGCGGATCGAACACGCGCCCCCGCGCGGTGCGCCGCCCCGGATCGGCGAAGACCGCCCCGAACCCGGACGGATCCTCGTCCGCCGCGTCGCCCACCCGCACGGACGCGACCCCGTCCAGCCCGAACACCGCCAGGTTCGCGCGCGCCACCTCCGCCGTCAGCGGGTCCCGCTCGACGCCCTCGCCCGCCAGGCCCGCCCGAGCCCGCGCCAGCAGGTCCGACCCGATGCCGCAGCCCGGCTCCAGCACCCGCGCCCCCGGCGCCCGTTCGGCGAACCGGCGGGCGCGGTACGCGGCCACGGCCGCCCGCGTCGACTGCTCGAGACCCGCCCGCGTGAAGTACATCCGCTCGGCGTCGTGACCGAATTTGGCCCGGCCGCGCTCGCGCAGCCGCACCTGGGTGAGCGCCGCCGCGACGAGCCGCGGATCGTGCCGCTCCCGGAGCCGGGACGCGGTGCCGATCAGCCCGTCCCGGCCGGTGTCCGCGGCGGCCGCCGCGGCGAGAAGTTCCTGGCCGGCGGGCGTCAGCAGGCGCAGGAACGACGCGATGTCCATAGGCTGGAAGGTAGCGGCCCGGGAAATGGGGACGGGCCGTCCGGCGGCCCGGCCGCGACGCGTCCGCGGCGGTGCCGTGTCCGTGTTGACGGCGTGCCAGGCGCGGCATAGTGTCCACTACTGGCACTCTCCACGGTAGAGTGCCAATCAGCGACAAGGTCGGTCTGGCACCCGCGACGGCAGGCCGGTCCAGGGTCGCCTCTTCTGCCAAAGTGCCGGTCGGTCAGCCATGGCCGACCGAGACCGATCGAAGGGGAGGTCAGATCGTGACGACCGCCACCAAGGTTGTTCTCAAGCCGCTCGAGGACCGCATCGTCGTCCAGCCGCTTGAGGCCGAGACCACCACCGCGTCGGGGCTCGTGATCCCCGACACCGCCAAGGAGAAGCCCCAGGAAGGCACCGTCGTCGCCGTTGGCCCCGGCCGCGTCGACGACAAGGGCGAGCGCATCCCCGTCGACGTGAAGGTCGGCGAGGTCGTGCTCTACAGCAAGTACGGCGGCACCGAGGTCAAGTACAACGGCGAGGAGTACCTCGTCCTCTCGGCGCGCGACGTCCTCGCGGTCATCGAGAAGTAATCACCGAGACGTGATGCGCCCGCCCCGGATCGCGCCGCCGACGGCGGGACGGTCCGGGGCGGATCGCGTGACAAGGGAGAATCCGCATGGCGAAGATCCTGGAGTTCGACGAGGACGCGCGCCGGGCTCTTGAGCGCGGCGTCAACGCTCTCGCCGACGCCGTCAAGGTGACGATCGGCCCGCGCGGCCGCAACGTCGTCATCGACAAGAAGTTCGGCGCCCCGACCATCACCAACGACGGCGTGACCATCGCCCGCGAGGTGGAGCTCGAGGACCCGTACGAGAACCTCGGCGCGCAGCTCGCGAAGGAGGTGGCGACCAAGACCAACGACATCGCGGGCGACGGCACCACCACCGCGACCGTGCTGGCGCAGGCGATGGTCCGCGAGGGCCTGCGCAACGTCGCCGCCGGCGCCTCGCCGCTGAGCCTCAAGCGCGGCATCGACATCGCCGCCCAGTACGTGTCGGACACGCTGCTGAAGACGGCCCGCGAGGTCGAGGAGAAGGGCGAGATCGCGCACGTCGCGACCATCTCCGCCCAGGACGCCAAGATCGGCGAGCTGATCGCCGAGGCGTTCGAGAAGGTCGGCAAGGACGGCGTCATCACCGTCGAGGAGGCCCACACCATGGGCCTCGAGCTGGAGTTCACCGAGGGCCTCCAGTTCGACAAGGGCTACCTGTCGCCGCACATGGTGACCGACCCCGAGCGCATGGAGGCCGTCCTCGAGGACGCCTACATCCTCATCGTGGACGGCAAGATCTCCAACGTGCAGGAGTTCCTGCCGCTGGCGGAGAAGGTCGCCCAGACCAAGAAGCCGCTGCTGGTCGTCGCCGAGGACGTCGAGGGCGAGGCCCTCGCGCTGCTCGTCGCGAACAAGATCCGCGGCACGTTCACGTCCGTCGCCGTGAAGGCCCCCGGCTTCGGCGACCGCCGCAAGGCGATGCTCGGCGACATGGCCGTCCTCACCGGCGGCCAGGTCGTCAGCGAGGCCATCGGCCTCAAGCTCGACTCGATCGGCCTTGAGGACCTCGGCCGCGCCCGCCGCGTCACCGTCACCAAGGACGCCACCACCGTCGTCGACGGCGAGGGCGACTCGGGCGAGATCGAGGGCCGCATCGCCCAGATCAAGGTCGAGATCGACAACAGCGACTCCGACTGGGACCGCGAGAAGCTGCAGGAGCGCCTGGCCAAGCTGGCCGGCGGCGTCTGCGTCCTGCGCGTCGGCGCGGCGACCGAGGTGGAGCTGAAGGAGAAGAAGCACCGCCTCGAGGACGCCATCTCCGCGACCCGCGCCGCGATCGAGGAGGGCATCGTGTCCGGCGGCGGCAGCGCCCTGGTGCACGTCGCCAAGGAGGGCTTCGACGCGCTCGGCCTGTCCGGCGACGAGGCCACCGGCGCCGAGGCCGTCCGCCGCTCGCTGGTCGAGCCGCTGCGCTGGATCTCCGAGAACGCGGGCCAGGAGGGCTACGTCGTCGTCTCCAAGGTCCAGGAGCTCAAGGCCGGGCACGGCTACAACGCCGCCACCGGCGAGTACGGCGACCTGATCGCCCAGGGCGTCATCGACCCGGTCAAGGTGACCCGCTCCGCGGTCACCAACGCCGCGTCGATCGCCGGCATGCTGCTCACCACCGAGGCTCTCGTCGTCGAGAAGCCCGAGGAGGAGGAGCCCGCCGCCGGCGGCCACGGTCACGGTCACGGCCACGGCCACTGAGTCCGAGCAAGTCCCGGCCGCGCTCACGGCGATCCCGGCCCAGGCCCCCGTTCCCTTTTCCGGACGGGGGCCTCGCCGTTTTCGGTGGACGCTGGGAGACCGCGCAGGCGCGGTGCGTAGTATCCCCAGGAGCGCCGGACCACTGTGACCATTCCGTTGCCGGGGACGGTGGGACAGGCCGCGCGGGCTCTGGGCATCATGCTCACGTGACCGAGGGAAGCTACGCCGGGACCATGACCGCGCGCGCCGTACCCTCGGGAGGGTCCGCCCCTCCCCGCGCGACCGGCCGCGTACGGGCGCTACGCGCCGCGCGCGACGGCGAGGGCGACCTCAAGGAGCTGACGACGCTCGCCGTCCAGGGCGATCCCGGCGCCATCGAGGTCCTGATCGCCGAGGTGCGCCCGATGGTGGTGCGCTACTGCCGGGCCCGGCTCGGCCGCGTCTCGGGGCAGTACCACATCGCGGACGACGTGGCCCAGGAGGTCTGCATCGCCGTCCTGTCGGCGCTGCCCCGCTACCGCGACATGGGCCGCCCGTTCGCGTCGTTCGTGTTCGGCATCGCCGCCCACAAGATCGCCGACGCGCTGCGCAGCGCCGTCCGCGCCGCGGTTCCCACCGAGGACCTCCCGGACGGCCCGGACGACCGGCCCGGCCCGGAGGAGACCGTCGTCCGGACCATCGAGGCCCAGCGCGCCCGCGACCTGCTCACCCGGCTGCCCGAGCACCAGCGGGAGCTCGTGCTCCTGCGGGTCGTCGCGGGCCTGTCGGCCGAGGAGACCGGCAGCGTGCTCGGCATGACCGCGGGGGCCGTCCGTGTCGCCCAGCATCGGGCGCTGGCCCGGCTGCGGGCGATGGCGAGAGAGGAGCCGATCGCTTGACCGAGCGGAGCCTGCTCTCCGACCTGGGCGAGGTGCGCCGCACGGACGCGCTGATCGAGTCGCTGGCCGCGCGCCGCGCGCCCGGCCCCGGCGAGTCCGACCCCGCGGCCGGGCTGCTCCGCGCGCTCATCGAGGACGTGGACGACCCCCCGGCCGCCGGCCGGGGCGGTGAACCGGGCGGCGACCCCTCCGGCCCGGGTCCGCGCCGCCGCCACGGCCCCCGGACGATCGTGACGCTCGGCGTGTCGGGGCTGGTCCTCGCGAGCACCGGGGTCGCCGCGGCCGGCGGCGGCCTCGTCGAGGAGCGCCCGGTCGAGCCGCCGGCCCGTGCCGCCATCGCGCCCGCCGTCGAGCGCGAGGCCGGCGACAGCGCCGCGGGCACCCACGAGCGCCCCGACCCGCCGCGCGCCGCCGCTCCGTCCCGCCCGTCCGGCGGCCGTGGGCGCGCCGTGGCGAAGCGGCCCGAGAACCCGGGCCGCGCCGAACTCGAACGCCTGCGCCGGTACCTGGAGAGCCTGCTGGCGGACCGTCCCGACCGCCGCGCCCCCGTCCGCTACGGACCGCCCGGCCGCACCGTCCGCCGCGACGCCCCCGACGACCTGCGCCGCCTGCGCCTGGAAGACCTCCGCAAACGGACGGAACAGCACCTCAACGGATACCGCCACCGCTGACCCGGTCGGGCCGACCGGACGGTCAGTCGTCGTCGTTGCTCTCTTCGCTGTCGATCACGCCGTCGACGTAGCCGCGGGCGTACTCCCAGCTCACGTAGTCGATGGGGTCGGGTGCCAGGGCCGGCTCGTGGACGCGGGGGAGGCCGCGGTCGAGGAGGTGGCGCAGGTTGCCGTGCAGGAGGTCCCAGTCGATGTAGTGGAGCCTGCCGCAGTCGGCGCAGTCGACCGTGAGGCCGCGGATGCCCAGGGGCTCCAGCAGGGCGCGGAAGACCTCGAGGTCGGCGAGGTCGGCGAGGACGTCCTCGCGTTCCGTCACGCTGAGCGGGGCGGCCTCGTCCGTGGGGTCGCCGAGCGACGCCGCCGGATCCTCCGGGTCTCCGGCGAACGGGTCGAGCGGGGCATCGTCCTGCACACCCCCACGCTACTGCGCGCCGCCCGGAAGGGTGCACCCCGCGCCGTCTTCTGTGCGCGAACAATCACTCTGCGCGGGGGCGGGGTGGTCCAGCGCACAGGAGCGAAAGCACCGTTGCCCCATGTCAGCGGAGCTCAGCCCCGTACCATGGGCACAGGGTCGCCATGACCTGGCCGGATGCCGCCACCATGGGAAAGGTTGTCATGAACCCCGCCGCCGAGACCGCCAAATTCCTTCCGCAGGGCCTGACCTTCGACGATGTCCTGCTGCTGCCCGGGTACTCGGATCTCCAGCCCGGCGAGGCCGACACCACGACCCGGCTGACGCGGGAGATCTCGCTGCGGATCCCGCTCGTGTCGGCGGCGATGGACACCGTGACCGAGGCCCGGACGGCCGTCGCGATGGCGCGCCAGGGCGGTATCGGCGTCCTGCACCGGAACATGGCGATCGAGGAGCAGGCGGAGCAGGCCGACCGGGTGAAGCGGTCCGAGGCCGGGATGATCACCAATCCGGTGACGTGCCTGCCGGACGCGACGCTCGCCGACGTCGAGGAGCTGTGCGCCGGCTACCGGATCTCCGGAGTGCCGGTCACGGACGTGCGGGGCGTGCTGGTCGGCATCGTGACCAACCGCGACATGCGGTTCGAGACCGACCCGGCCCGTCCGGTCCGCGAGGTGATGACGGCGATGCCGCTCGTCACGGCGCCGGAGGACGTGTCGCGCGAGGAGGCGTTCCGGCTCCTGCGCACCCACAAGGTGGAGAAGCTGCCGCTGGTCGACGGCGAGGGCCGGCTGCGCGGGCTGATCACCACCAAGGACTTCACGAAGAGCGAGCAGTACCCGCACTCCACGAAGGACGCCGACGGGCGGCTGCTTGTGGCGGCGGCCGTGGGCGTCGGGCAGGACGCCCTCCGCCGCGCCCACGCGCTGATCGAGGCGGGCACCGATGTGATCATCGTGGACACCGCGCACGGGCACTCCAAGGGCGTCGCCGACACCATCGCCGCGATCAAGGCGAACGCGCCCGTGCAGGTGGTGGGCGGGAACGTCGCGACCTACGCGGGCGCGAAGGCCCTGGTGGAGGCCGGTGCGGACGCCGTGAAGGTCGGGGTCGGGCCGGGTTCGATCTGCACCACCCGCATCGTGGCGGGGGTCGGCGTGCCGCAGCTCACCGCGATCTTCGAGGCGGCGCGCGCCGCCAAGGAGGCGGGCGTCCCGGTGATCGGGGACGGCGGCGTCCAGTACTCGGGCGACATCGCCAAGGCGATCGTCGCGGGTGCCGACACGGTGATGCTCGGCAGCCTGCTCGCGGGCATCGAGGAGTCTCCCGGCGAGCTGATCTTCGTCCACGGCAAGCAGTACAAGTCCTACCGGGGCATGGGGTCGCTCGGCGCGATGCGCAACCGGGAGCGCGGCGCCTCCTTCTCCAAGGACCGCTACGCGCAGGCGGACGTGGCCAGCGAGGAGAAGCTGATCCCCGAGGGCGTCGAGGGCCAGGTGCCCTACCGCGGCCCGCTCGCGAACGTCGCGCACCAGCTCGTCGGCGGCCTGCACCAGTCGATGTGGTACGCCGGGACGCGCACCATCCCCGAGCTGCAGGAGCGCGGCCAGCTCATGCGGATCAGCTCCGCCGGCCTGCGCGAGAGCCACCCCCACGACATCCAGATGACCGTAGAGGCCCCCAACTACCAGGGTAGGTAGAATCCCAGGGCAGGAACCCAAGCCTGCAACAACCGAAACGTTGCGATCGCGAGCGAAGCCAGGTTCGAGCTTGCGAGAACCTGATCGTGAGCCCCCTGGGCGAGTCGGAGCGATGCAGCGATCGCCGCATTGCCCGCCGAAGGCAGGCCGTCAGGGCCTGACGCCAAGGGCAATGAAAGGAACACAGATTGGCTGCTGAGGTGGAGATCGGCCGGGGGAAGAGCGGCCGTCGGGCGTACGCCTTCGACGACATCGGCATCGTGCCGTCGCGCCGGACGCGCGATCCCGAGGAGGTCAGCGTCGCCTGGCAGATCGACGCCTACCGCTTCGACATGCCGCTCGTCGTCGCGCCGATGGACAGCGTCGTCAGCCCGGCCACCGCGATCGCGATCGGGCGCCTCGGCGGTCTCGCCGTCCTCGACCTTGAAGGGCTGTGGACGCGCTACGAGAACCCCGAGCCGCTGCTCGCCGAGATCGCGTCGCTGGACGACGTCCGCGCGACCCGCCGGCTCCAGGAGATCTACGCCGAGCCGATCAAGGAGGAGCTGATCGGCCGCCGGATCGCGGAGATCCGTGAGGCGGGCGTGACGGTCGCGGCGCGGCTGTCCCCGCAGCGGACGGCGCAGTTCCACAAGGCCGTCATCGACGCGGGCGTCGACCTGTTCGTGATCCGCGGCACTACGGTGTCGGCGGAGCACGTGTCCGGGCGGGCGGAGCCGCTGAACCTCAAGCAGTTCATCTACGACCTGGACGTGCCCGTCATCGTCGGCGGCTGCTCCACGTACACGGCGGCGCTGCACCTGATGCGGACCGGCGCGGCGGGCGTCCTCGTCGGGTTCGGCGGCGGGTCGGGCCACACGACCCGCACGGTGCTGGGCGTCGCGGTGCCGATGGCGACGGCGGTCGCGGACGTGGCGGCGGCCCGCCGCGACTACATGGACGAGTCCGGCGGACGCTACGTCCACGTGATCGCCGACGGCGGCATGGTGAACAGCGGCGATATCGCGAAGGCGTTCGCCTGCGGGTCGGACGCGGTGATGGTGGGGTCGCCGTTCGCCCGCGCGACGGAGTCGCCCGGACGCGGTTACCACTGGGGCAGTGAGGCGCATCACGGTGACGTGCCGCGCGGTACCCGCCTCGACCTCGGCACGATCGGGACGATGGAGCAGCTGCTGTTCGGCCCGTCCCACGTCACGGACGGCTCGATGAACCTGATCGGGGCGCTGCGCCGCGCGATGGCGACGTCCGGGTACACGGAGCTGAAGGAGTTCCAGCGGGTCCAGGTGGTCGTCGCGCCGCAGGCGGTGTAGGCGGGGGAGCCGCGGGCGCCATGCCGGCGGCACCGGCCGGTCAATCGGACCTTCCCCCGGAGTGCCCCCACCCTACTGTTGGGTAGGTACGGCAGTGCACCCGATCGCTCTGGGGGGATATCGATGGCGGGATCACCGGTGACCGGTCTCGGCAGTGCGCGGCTCGGTCCGGCCGAGCGGGCGGCGGCGCTCGACCGCATGTCCCGCGAGGAGTTCGACGTGGTCGTGGTCGGGGCGGGCATCGTCGGGGCGGGCGCCGCGCTGGACGCGGCCACCCGGGGCCTGTCGGTCGCGGTCGTCGAGGCGCGCGACTTCGCGTCGGGGACGTCGTCGCGGTCGTCGAAGCTGATCCACGGGGGCCTGCGCTACCTGGAGCAGTACGACTTCGACCTGGTGCGGGAGGCGCTGACGGAGCGGGGCCTGCTGCTGCAGACGATCGCGCCGCATCTCGTCCGTCCGGTGCCGTTCCTGCTGCCGACGACGCGCCGGGTGTGGGAGCGCGGCTACATCGGCGCGGGCGTCGCGCTGTACGACGCGCTGGCGTTCCAGATGGGGAGCACGCGGGGCGTCCCGCACCACCGGCATCTGACGCGGCGGGGCGCGCTGAAGCTGGCGCCGTCGCTGCGCAAGGAGTCGTTCACCGGCGCGATCCAGCTCTGGGACGCGCAGGTCGACGACGCCCGCTACGTGATGATGGCGCTGCGGACGGCGGCGGCGTACGGGGCGCGGATCGCGTCCCGGACGCAGTGCGTCGGGTTCCTGCGGGAGGGCGAGCGGGTCACCGGCCTGCGGGTCCGCGACCTGGAGGCGAACACGACGTGCGAGGTCCGCGCGAAGCAGGTGGTGAACGCGACCGGCGTGTGGACGGACGACATTCAGGAGCTCGTCGGCGGGCGCGGGCAGATCCATGTGAAGGCGTCCAAGGGCATCCATCTCGTCGTGCCGAAGGACCGGATCCATTCCGCGACCGGCATCCTGCTGCGCACGGAGAAGTCGGTGCTGTTCGTCATCCCGTGGGGCCGGCACTGGATCATCGGGACGACCGACACCGCGTGGGATCTCGACAAGGTGCATCCGGCCGCGTCCAAAACCGACATCGACTACGTCCTCGACCATGTGAACGCCGTCCTGAACACGCCCCTCACCCATGACGATGTGGAGGGCGTGTACGCGGGGCTCCGGCCGCTGCTGCGGGGGGAGCGGGAGGAGACGTCGAAGCTGTCGCGCGAGCACGTCGTAGCGCACCCCGTCCCGGGCCTGGTCCTGGTGGCGGGCGGCAAGTACACGACGTACCGGGTCATGGCGAAGGACGCGATCGACGCGGTGGCGCACGGCCTGGACGGCAAGGTCGCCGAGTCGTGCACCGACCGGATCCCGCTCGTCGGCGGCGACGGGTTCCAGGCGATGTGGAACGCGCGGCACCGGCTGGCGTCCCGCTCCGGGCTGCACGTGGCGCGCATCGAGCACCTGCTGCGCCGCTACGGGACCCTGATGGACGACCTGCTCGGCCTGATCGCGGGCCAGCCGGACCTCGGCAAGCCCCTGAACGGCGCGGACGACTACCTCCGCGCCGAGATCGTGTACGCCGCGTCGCATGAGGGCGCCCGGCACCTCAACGACGTGCTGGGCCGCCGGACCCGCATCTCGTTCGAGACGTGGGACCGGGGCGTCGGCGTCGCGCAGGAGGCCGCCGACCTGCTCGCGCCCGTCCTCGGCTGGTCGAAGAAGCAGCGCGACCGGGAGATCGAGTACTACCGCAAGCGGGTCGAGGCGGAGCGGGCGTCGCAGTCCCAGGTGGACGACCAGGAGGCCGACGCGCACCGGCGCGGCGCCCCCGACATCGTGCCGACCGCTACACCCTGACGCTCGTCCGTGATGGGTGTGTCCGAATTCACGCACTGTCCGGATGCGGAAATCGCAGATAACCAGACACGAGATCATTGAGTGATCCATAACTGCTAATGTCCTGCCCTTGTGCCGGTCAAAAGACCGGTCCTGTGGGGAGGGCATCAGTGCGGCGCTCAGCGGTCGTGTCGGGATTCATCGTGGCGGGGGTCGCCTCCGCCGAGATCGCCTTGGCGTCCGGCGCCTTGGCGGCGGGTCCCGATGTGCGCTCCCGTCAGGAGGGCGCGTACACGACGTTCGGCGGATCCCGGCCGTCCGGGACCGTCCCGCAGGGGCCGCGGTTCAACCTGCCGACAGGGAGCACCGCGCAGGCGGGCGCGATCGACCTTTACATCAAGAAGCTGATCCGGCACACGCCGAAGGGCGGCGAGATCGACGTCTCGCTGTTCCGGCTGCAGACGACCGGAATGGCGAAGGAACTCGTCGCGGCCAAGCGGCGCGGTGCGAAGGTCCGGGTCATCGTCGACTCCGACTCGCTGAACCACCGCCGCGAGACCTACGACTACCTGCGCGCCAATCTGGGCGCGAACACGGCCAAGTCGTCCTGGATCTACGTCTGCCCGAAGGGGCGCGGCTGCATCGCCCCCGCGGTGAAGGGCCAGTGGGCCAAGAACCACAACAAGTTCTACGCGTTCTCCCACACCTACAAGTCGCGCAACATCGTCGTGCAGGCGTCCGGAAACGCGACCGGCGGCATGTACAACCAGTACAACGACGCCTACACGATGGTCGACGCGAAGCTCTACGCGGCGTACCGCAAGTACTTCTACGACCTGCTGAAGCACGTCCCGAACGCCAACTACTACCGGACGTACAACGCCGGTTACCGTTCCGTGACGTTCTATCCGAAGGCGTCGGGCGCCGACCCCATCGCCGAGGCCCTCGACAAGGTGAGCTGCACGGGCGGCACCCGCATCCGGATGTCCAGCGGCCTGTTCACCCGCACGGGGATCACGTCCCGGCTGACGCGGCTGGACGACCGGGGCTGCGACGTGAAGATCGTCAGCGGCAGTTACGGTGAGGCGGCGGTCGAGTCCCTGTCGCGGCCGGGCCCGAACGGCGGGGTGTCCGTCAAGTACTTCACGAAGGCGCAGACGAAGCGGGCGCACTCCAAGTACCTGCTGATCGACGGCACGTACGGCGGGGCCAAGCGCAAGATCGTGATGACCGGCAGCCACAGCTACACGACGGACGCGCTGCGCTGGAACGACGAGGCCATCGTCACCGTCTCCCACGGCTGGACGTACGACCGGTACCTGGAGAACTTCAACCGGGTGTACGCCGCCGCCAAGGGAACGCTGATCATCGCCCCGTGGGCGCCGAAGGTGCCGACCGTCCCGAACAACGCCACCGAGCCGGGGGCGGAGCCGGAGACGAAGCCGGGCGAGCCGGTCGCGCCGGAGGTCGAGATCCCGCCGACCGACACCGCGACGACGCCGCCGACGGAGAACCTCCCGCCCGCCTCGGGCGAGTAGGCCCGGCGCTCGGCGCCGGAACGGGCCGCGCGGCTTCACGGCCGCGCGGCCCGTTCCCGTTCAGCCGGCGGACCGGCGCAGCATCAGGTTCAGGCCCGTCGAGTACAGGTCGGCCGGGACGCGGTCGGGGTCGAGCAGGTGCTGGAACGCGAGCCCCAGGTCGAGCGCCATGGCGAGGGCGGCCCGCTCGTCCGGGGCGACGGCTTCCGGGGGGACGGCCGCCGCGCGTTCCGTGCCGTCCCCGGCCAGGTCCTCCGCCATGCGGGCGCGGCGTTCGGCGTACCAGTCGGCGATGCGCCAGCCGGCGGCGTAGTCGCGCATCCCGTAGAGCCAGAACTCCACGAGCAGCAGCGCGGGGAGGCGGGCGCGGTCGGCCGGGTCGTGCCGGGGGGCGCGTCCGGCGGGGCCGCCGGGTTCGTCCTGGGGCTGGGCGGCGGCGTGGAGTTCGGCGCAGACGTCGATGCCGGCGCGGTCGCGGGTGAAGCGGTCGAGGAGGGCGAGGAGCAGGTCGGTCTTGCCCGCGAAGTTGGAGTAGACGGCGCCCTTGGTGAGGCCGGCCGCGGCGGCGATGTCGTCCAGTGAGGCTCCGTGGATGCCGCGTTCCGCCCAGAGCCGTTCGGCGGCGCCGAGCAGGGCGTCGCGGGTCTGCTCCCGGCGGGCTCGCCGGGCGCGTGGGCTGCCGCTCGCGTCCGCCGGGTCGCCTGCGGTGGCGGGGGCGTCGTTCATGTGCGCGTTCCTCCAGGCATGCGGGCGCGCGCCCCGGGGTGCCCGGACGGGCGGCAGCGGACGCCGGAGCGGCCGGGGGTGGACGCCGGTTTCTCCCTCTGTATCCGGGATACACCGGAGCGTCATGACAGGCCACCGGGTTGCTGACTCCGTTGTCTTTGGATCGCTCCAGCCGAGTTCCGGTTATCACCTTCCGTCGAATGACGTGCAACGGAGTAGCGGATATCACCCAAAGCACACCGTTACTTGCAGGTAGCCAGATATGGCCGGTGGGTCATAGTGTGCATCCATGGCAACCCCGACGGCCGCCGCAGGCGAGACGACGCACACGCTTCCGCAGACCCTCCTCGACCGGCTGGCGTCCCACGTCGCCTCCGAGGGCGCCGCCACCGTGACGATCCCGACCCCCTTCACCGGCGAGCCGCTCGCGACCGTGCCGGTGTCCACCGCCGACGACGTCCGCGCCGCCTACGCGCGGGCGCGCGAGGCGCAGCGGGCCTGGGCGGCCAAGCCCGTCTCCGAGCGGGTCAAGCCGTTCCTGCGGCTCGCCGACGCGCTCGTCGACCGGCGCGAGGAGATCCTGGACGTCATCCAGCTGGAGACGGGCAAGGCCCGCCGCCACGCCATGGAGGAGTTCCTGGACGTGGCGCTCTGCTCCCTCTACTACGCCCGCCGCGCCTCCGGCCTGCTGAAGCCCCGCCGCCGCAAGGGCATGATGCCGGGCGTCACCCGCGTCCAGGAGCTGCGCCACCCGAAGGGCGTCGTCGCGCTCATCGCCCCCTGGAACTACCCGTTCTCGCTCGGCGCCAGCGACATCGCGCCCGCGCTGATGGCGGGGAACGCCGTGATCCACAAGCCGGACACGCAGACGTGCCTGTCCAGCCTGTGGGTGCTCGACCTGCTCGTCGCGCTCGGGCTGCCCCGCGACCTGTGGCAGATCGTCGTCGGCGACCCCGCCGACATCGGCGACCCGCTGATCGACGACGCCGACTACGTGTCGTTCACCGGCTCGACCGGAGGCGGCCGGGCCATCGCCGCCAAGGTCGCGCCCCGGCTCGTCGGCTACTCCCTGGAGCTCGGCGGCAAGAACCCGATGATCGTCCTGGCGGACGCCGACATCGAGCGGGCCGCCCGGGGCGCCATGCGCGCCTGCTTCACCAACGCCGGGCAGCTGTGCATCTCGATCGAGCGGATGTACGTCCACGAGGACGTCTACGACCGCTTCGTGGCGCGCTTCGCCGAGCTCACCAAGGCGATGAAGCTCGGCACCGGCCTCGACTTCGAGGCCGAGATGGGCTCGCTCACCCACGCCCGCCAGCTGGAGGCCGTCAGCCGGCACGTCGAGCAGGCCGTCGAGGCGGGCGCCACCGTCCTCGCGGGCGGCAAGGCCCGCCCGGACATCGGCCCCCTCTTCTACGAGCCGACGATCCTCGCGGACGTCAACGGCGACATGGACCTGTGCGCGAACGAGACGTTCGGGCCGGTCGTGTCCGTCTACCGGTTCCGCGACGAGGACGAGGTCGTCGCCCGCGCCAACGACACCGCCTACGGCCTCAACGCGTCCATCTGGACGAAGGACGTCGCGCGGGGGCGCCGCATCGCCGCCCGCGTCCAGGCCGGCACCGTCAACATCAACGACGGGTACGGCGCGGCGTTCGCGTCCTACGACGCCCCGATGGGCGGCATGAAGCAGTCCGGCGTCGGCCGCCGCCACGGCGCCGAGGGGATCCTCAAGTTCACCGAGGTGCAGACGGTCGCGAGCCAGCACTTCATGGACCTCGAGCCCCCCGCGGCCGTGGGCTACGAGAAGTTCGCGGACGTCATGTCCACCGGCATCAAGGTCATGAAGAAGCTCCGTATCAAGTAAGAGGACAGGTGCCCCCCGTGAAGCACGACTTCGACGTCCTGGTCATCGGCTCGGGGTTCGGCGGCAGCGTCTCGGCGCTGCGCCTCACCGAGAAGGGCTACAAGGTCGGCGTCATCGAGGCGGGCCGCCGCTTCGACACGAACCCGGGCGGCCCGCCCGGGGCGCGGTACGCGGCGCTGCCGAAGACGAACTGGCGCGTGTCCCGCTACATCTGGGCACCCGCGCTGGGCCTCACCGGGATGCAGCGGATCCACTTCATCCGGGGCGAGAAGGCCAGCCGCGTCATGGTGCTCGCCGGGGCGGGCGTCGGCGGCGGCTCCCTCAACTACGCCAACACGCTGTACGTCCCGCCGGCGCCGTTCTTCAAGGACCGGCAGTGGGCGCACATCACCGACTGGCAGGCCGAGCTCGCGCCCTACTACGAGCAGGCGAAGCGGATGCTGGGGGTCGTCCGGAACCCGACGATCACCGCGGCCGACAAGGTGATCAAGCGGGTCGCGGAGCGGATGGGCAAGGCCGACACGTTCGTCAAGACGCCCGTCGGGATCTACTTCGGCGACGGCGGCGGCGTCGAGAGCGACGACCCGTACTTCGGCGGGGCCGGGCCGCGTCGCAAGGGCTGCACCGAGTGCGGCGAGTGCATGGTCGGCTGCCGGCACGGCGCGAAGAACATGCTCACCGAGAACTACCTGTACCTCGCCGAGAAGGCGGGCGCGAAGGTCATGCCGCTCAGCCGCGTCACGAAGGTGACGCCGCTGCCCGGCGGCGGGTACGAGGTGCAGATCGTCCGGACGGGGTCGCTCGGCCGCAACCGCAAGACGTTCACCTGCGAGCAGGTCGTGTTCGCCGCGGGCACGTACGGGACGCAGAAGCTGCTGCACAAGCTGAAGTCGACCGGCCGGCTGCCGCGGCTGTCGGACCGGCTCGGCGCGCTGACCCGGACGAACTCCGAGGCGATCCTCGGCGGCGGCCGGCGCAACGGGCAGCCCGGCCCCGACTTCTCCCAGGGCGTCGCGATCACGTCGTCGTTCCATCCGACGCCGGAGACCCACATCGAGCCCGTCCGCTACGGGCGCGGCTCCAACCTGCTCGCGATGCTCCAGACGCTCCTCGTGGACGGCGACGAGCCCGGCGGGAAGCACACCCCCCGCATCCTGAAGTTCGGCAAGGAGATCCTCCGGCGGCCGCAGGACCTCATCCAGCTGTTCGACGTCCGGCACTGGTCCGAGCGGACGGTCATCGCGCTCGTCATGCAGACCCGCGACAACTCGATCACGCTGCGGCCGAAGCGCGGCCCGTTCGGCTGGGACGTCCGCGCGGGCGCCGGGCACGGCGAGCCGAACCCGACGTGGATCCCGGAGGGGCACGAGGCGACCCGCCTCATCGCCGAGGAGATCGGCGGGATGCCCGGCGGCGGCTGGGGCGACCTGTTCGACGTCCCGATGACCGCGCACTTCCTCGGCGGCTGCGCGATCGGCGACTCCCCGGAGACCGGCGTGATCGACGCCTACCACCGCGTCTACGGGCACGCGGGCCTGCACGTCGTCGACGGCTCGGCGATCTCGGCGAACCTCGGCGTGAACCCGTCCCTGACGATCACCGCGCAGGCGGAGCGGGCGATGTCGCTGTGGCCCAACAAGGGCGAGCCGGACGCCCGCCCCGAGCTGGGCCACGGCTACCGGAGGCTGAACGCCGTGCCGCCGAAGAACCCGGTCGTCCCGGCGGGGGCGCCGGGAGCGCTGAACCTCCCGATCGTCGACATCACCTAGGACGCCGCCCACCGGCGGGCATTCCCGCCGGTCAGGCGCGGTAGGCCGACCAGATCTGGCGGACGCGGGCGGCCTGGCCGGCGGTGAACTCCGTCATGCACTCGTCGAACCCGTAGTCCATGAAGTTGTGGACGGGGTCGACCCCGGGCGCGGTGCAGGTGTCCTTGCCGGTCGGGCAGCCGTTGGTGGGGTCGCGCTCGGGCGGCGTGTCGGCCACCCGGTCGCCCTTGCCCCCGCAGCCGTCCTGGAAGGTGTGGTACAGCCCGAGCCAGTGCCCGACCTCGTGGGTGGCGCTGTACCCCAGGTTGAAGTGGGCGATCGACCCGCCCGGGATGCTGCCGTAGTGGATGATCACGCCGTCCTGCTTGGGCTTGGCCTTGTACCGCCACGGGAACGTCGCCCAGCCGAGCAGCTCGCCGGGGATCTTCGCGCTGTAGAGGTTGAGGGTCCGCGGGCCGCCCTTGTGCAGCTGCGCCTTGAAGATCCGCTCGAATCCTTCGGGGTTGCGGAACCAGGACTTCTTGTCCGTCCGGGTGATCCCCTTCAGCTGGAATGTGATGCCGGTGTCGGCGCCGCCGTAGGTGCCCGCGTACGAGGCGTTCAACACGCGCATCTGCCCGTTGATCGCCTTCTTGGACAGCTTGCCCTGCGCCCCGTAGTGCAGGACGTGGAAGTACACCGGGACGGTGATCCGCGCCCGCGTCACCGTGCCGGGCCGGAGCCGGGCCAGCTCGCGGTCGACGGCGGCGGCCTCCGCCGCGGTGACCTCGTTGTGATCACGGTGCGCCGAACCCGTCCGCACCCGGGCGGTCGAGGGATCGCACAGCTCGGAAGCCTGCCGGGCGGTCGCCGACGGCCGGGCGGCGGGCGCCTCCTGGACGGCGGGTGCCGCGGCGGGGACCAGCGCGGCGAGCAGGGTGGCGGCGAGCAGTTTCACGGCACTCCAACGGATGTTCACACACGGGAGCGGTGCGACCACACGACGTTAGCAATTGCGGCACGAGAGGTCACACCGATCGGGTGCTCGATACTGGCGAACGCTGACCACGATCGGTCATCACTCACGGTGTAGAACGGATGCCGCACCGTTGTGCATTCCCACCGCGGCGCGAATACTCTCCGCGAGCACCTCGAACTCCGGCGTCCGGGGCGAGGTCGTCCGGTAGGCCAGGCCGATCCGCCGGAACGGCGCCGGCGGCGCGAACCGGTACTGCGCCAGGCCGGGCGCCCGCCGCGTCTCCACCGGAAGGGCCGTCTCCGGGACGAGCGTCACGCCGAGCCCCCCGGAGACCAGCTGCACGAGGGTGGCGAGGCTCGTGGCATAGGTGGCGGCGGCCGCGCGCGCCCCCGCCTCCCGGCACACGTCCAGGGCCTGGTCACGCAGGCAGTGCCCCTCGTTCAGCAAGATCACATCGAGCTTCCCCAGGATCTCCCGGGGGACGGGGGAGGCCGGAAGATCGAACGACGAGGGGGCCACCAGCACGAAGTCCTCGTCGTACAGGGGGAGTTCCGTCACCCCCGGAAGCGGCGAGGGCAGCGCCATGATCACCACGTCGAGCCGTCCGGCGAGGAGCTCGGTGACGATCGGTTGCGTCTGGTCCTCGCGGACCGCCAGCGCCAGCTCGGGGTACTCGTCCGCGAGCCGGGGCAGGACGACCGGCAGCAGATAGGGCGCCACGGTGGGGATCACCCCGACCCGCAGCGGCCCGACGAGAGGCCCCCGCACCGCCTGGACCTCCTCGACGAGCCGGTCCAGCTCGGCGAGGACGATCTCGGCGCGGCGGGCCACCCGCTCCCCGGCGGGAGTCAGGAGCACCTTGCGGGTGGTCCGCTCGACCAGCTTGGTGTCGAGGGCGTCCTCGAGGGCGGCCACCGACCCCGACAGAGCGGGCTGGCTCATCCGCAGGGCGGCCGCCGCGTCCCGGAAGTGCAGGTGCTCCGCGAGCGCGGCGAACGCCCGCAACTGCGCCACCGTCGGCCTACTGATAGTCGTCCCCTATCACTCAAGAGGACGATACCTCGCGCGGCGGCTCAGCTGAGCAGCTTCAGGTTGAAGTTGACCGTGGTGCCGACCACCGACGTGACCGTCACGAGGACCTGCCGCTCCACGCCGCCCTGGTCGACCAGCTGGCACTGCATCGTGACGCCGGGCACACCGCGGAGGTTCTCCGGGCACACCACGTACTTCGGGGCCGCGCCCAGCGAGGGGGTCAGCAGTTCCGAGATCCGCGGCTCCAGCACGTTCCGCTCGACGGCGGGCACGTTCGACGGCGTCGACTGGGTCGGCGTCGGCGAGGACCGCGGGGTCGACTTGATGTCGAACTTGACGGTCGAGCCCTCCACGGACGTGACGTTGACGGCGACGTCCTGCGTCTCGCCGGCGGCGGTGACGAGCGAGCACTGGAGCTTGGCGCCGACCTCGCCCTTGAGGTCGCCGGGGCAGGTCACCGACCGCGGCGTCCCGCCGAGCTGCGACGCGAGCCGGGTGCTCACCTGCTCCTCCACCTTGTCCCGTTCCACTTTGGCGCCGAGGTCGCCGAGGTTGACCGTGCAGGCGCTGGTGAGGGCGACCGCCAGCACGGCGGGGACGAGAAGGGACCTGCGCATCATGTTTCTCCTTGTTGATTTGCGTCCCCTATGAGACGCTGCGCGGCGTCCCGAGCGCCGTGTACCCCGGTCCTGTTCTCGCCGGGACCCTCCCAGGACACCGGTCCCGCCCCGCCTGCGCGTTTTGTCCCGACTTCACGTGGGGTCGAGGATCGCGAAGACGACCTTGCCGCCGTTGCCGGCCAGCGGACGGACTCCCCACGTGCGCGCGAACTGGTCGACGAGGAACAGGCCGCGTCCGGACTCGCTGGCCGTGTCGGCGGCGCGCATGTGCGGTGGGTCAGGGGTCGCGTCC
>NZ_JOFJ01000023.1 GCF_000718255.1 Spirillospora albida | reverse complement strand
CATCTGGCACAACTGGCTCATCGACGCCCCGGTCAAGCGATCACTGATCGCCTACGACCACTAACCAGAGCACTCAAAAACCCCCATCAACGATCTAGGGCCGGACCGATCAGCCGCAGGTCATGGCCACCCGGCGACGACGAAGTCATGGCGCTCCTTCCGTAACGAGGCCCGCTTGGCCAGGGGGCACGGCAGGCGGTGATCGATCTAACACGAGGCCGTCGTCTGGCCAGGGGCGCGGCAGGGCCGGTACTCGATCCGCTTGGGGTGTGGTGAAGCGCTCTTGGCGGCGGACGATTCAGCGGGCGTCGGAGGGTGTTAGACGCGGACCATGGGTTTCAGGTCGGCGTAGCGGCGGGCGCCTATCCCGTTCACTTCCTGGAGCTGGTCGACCGAGCGGAAGCCGCCGTGCTGTGTCCGGTAGCCGAGGATGCGCTCGGCCAGGACGGGGCCCACGCCCGGCAGGCCGTCCAGTTGCTCGGCGGTCGCCGTGTTGAGGTCGAGCGGCGCGCCGGGGCCTGGGGACGCCGGAGCCGCCGTGCCCGGTGCCTGCGGCGGCGGGCGGATGCCGACGGGGATCTGCTCGCCGTCCACCACCCTGCGGGCGAGGTTGAGCGTGCCGGTGGCGGCGCCCCGGCGTACGCCGCCGGCGGCTTCGATGGCCTCCGCGACCCTGGCTCCGCTCGGCAGCGTGACCACGCCGGGGCGTTCGACCTTGCCCAGGACGTGGACGGTCACCCGGGCCATGGCGGATGCCGAGGCGGGCATCGCGGACGGCGTCGCCGCCAGGGAGGCCGGGGAGGCCGGGGCCATTCGCTCCGGGGAGGCCGCCGGGCGGGGGCGTGCCGCCCACAGGTAGGCGCCGGCCACGAGGGCGGCGATGAGCCCGATGAGGATCAGGACACGGGTGTTCGGTCTCTCCGGGCTCGCGCGCAGGTGGGCGGCGGGCGCCTCGGGCGGCGGTGCGCTCGACGGGCGCAGGCCCTCGACGAGGGCGTGGAGCCGGTCGGGGGCGGTCGGCCGGTGGTCGTTCGTCTTCATGGGACGGACGGTAGGCCGCGGCTCGGCGGCGCCGGTCACGATCCGTCGATTGTGGATAACTCCCGAGCGGCTACAGGTGGGGGGCCACGACCACGCCCAGCATCCCGGGGCCGACATGGGCGCCGATGACCGGCCCCACCTCGCCCACGTAGATGTCGGCGACGTGGGGGATGCGCTCCCGCAGGCGGGCCGCGAGCGTCTCGGCACGGGCTCCGGCCGCCAGGTGCTGGATGCCGAGATCGACGGGGCGGTCACCGGCTTCGGCGACGGCGAGCTCCGCCAGCCGGGCCAGGGCGCGCGATGACGTCCGGACCTTCTCCAAGGGCGCGATCCTGCCGTCCAGGATGTGCAGCAGCGGCTTGACCATGAGCGCCGATCCGACCAGGGTCGCCGCGGCGCCGATCCGGCCGCCGCGGCGCAGGTGCTCCAGGGTGTCGACGTAGAAGAGCGATCGTGTGAGGGCGGCGCGGCGTTCGGCGGCCGCGACGACCTCGTCCACGGTGGCGTCCGCCAGCGCCGCGGCGGCGGCCGAGAGCGCGGCGAAGCCCAGGCCCAGGCCCAGGGTGCCGCTGTCGACGACCGTGACGGGGACCGGCGCGTCCCCGGCGGCCAGGCGCGCGGCCTCGACCGTCCCGGACATCGCGGCCGAGAGGTGGACCGAGACGATCCGGCTCGCGCCCGCCGCCGCCACGGCCTGGTAGGTCTGCGCGAAACGCTGGGGTGCCGGGCGCGACGTGGTGACGGGGCGCCATTCCTTCAGCGCAGCGGCCGCTTCGGCGGTGCTGATCTCGTTCTCGTCCCGTACGGCGCCGGCGACGGCGATCTGCAGGGGGACGACGGTCAGCCCGTGCCGTTCGGCGAGACCGGGCGGAAGGTAGGCGGTGGAATCCGTCACGACCGCTACCGCACTGCCCATGCCTGTGACACTACCCGTCCCGCGCGTCCTTCGCGTGTCCGGTTTGTTCCACCGCGTAACGGGCGCCGCACCGCTCACTCATTTGGGCGGGCGCGTCACTCCCTGTGCCGGTGTCCTCGTATCACCCTGCCCGTGTCCTTCAGGGAGAGGGGCGTCAGTGCTGGACGGGGACTCCGCCGCGCCAGACCCTCAGGGCCCGCAGGCCGAAGGCCCAGGCGAAGGCGCCCTCGTGGTCGGCGTCCCAGAGGACGATGTCGGCGAGCATGCCGGGGGCGAGGGAGCCGCGGTCGCCGTAGCGCAGCGCGGCCGCGCCTCCGAGGGTGGCTGCTCGGAGCGCCTCGGTGACGGACAGGCCGAACATGGCGACGGACAGGCCGATGACCAGCGGCATGGACGTGATGCCGCACTGGCCCGGGTTGTGGTCCGTGCCGAGGGCGACGGTGACGCCGCGGTCGAGCATCTGCCGGACGGGCGCGGGCGGGCGGCTGCTGTTCAGCGAGCTGCCGGGGCAGACGGTGGCGGTGACGCCGGCGTGGGCGAGGGCCTTGATGTCGTCGTCGTTGGCCTGGGTGAGCAGGTCGGCGGACGCGCAGCCCACCTCCGCGGCGACCTGGGCGGCGCCGATGCGCTCGTCGGCGCAGGCGTGCATGCGGGCCTTGAGGCCGGCGCGCTTGCCGGTGAGCAGGAGCGCGCGGGCCTCCTCCGGGGTGAAGTGGCCCTCGTCGCAGTAGACGTCGATGGAGTCGGCGCCCGCGACGGCGGCGTCGCCGGCCCAGAGGCGGACGGCCTCGATGTAGTCGCGGCGGCGTCCGAAGAACTCGGGCGGGAGGATGTGGGCGGCGAGGAAGGTGGCGTGGATCCGGGGCATGGACGGCTCGCCCTCGAGCGAGCGGAGCATCCGGATGTCGGCGAGTTCGCCGTCGCGGGTGAGGTGGTAGCCGGTCTTGGCCTCGACCGTGGTGGTGCCGGCGACGATCCACTGGCGGAGGCGTTCGCGGACGCCATTGCACAGGGTCCACGGGTCGGTCCCGCGGGTGACGGTGACGGTGGAGTTGACGCCGCCTCCCGCCGCGGTGATGGCGGACTGGGGCGAGCCGCTGGTGCGCATGGCGAGCTCGGCCCAGCGGTTGCCCGCGTAGACCGGGTGGGCGTGCGCGTCGATGAGGCCGGGTGTGACGAGGCCGCCGCCGAGGTTCTCGACGTGGTCGACGTCCACGATGTCGTCGATGACCCCGGGCACGCTCTGCGGGAGGTCGGACGCGGGACCGGCCCAGACGATGCGGTCGTCGTTGATGAGCACGGCGGCGTTGCTGCAGACATCGGTGCCCGTCCAGAGCCTGCCGATGTTGGTCAACAGCCGTACCGTCATGGGTTCACCGACCTGGAGAGCGATGGGGCGCGCCATCGGCTCTCGTCGCGATGTGGAGACCTGCCATCGGGTGGGCCACCTGCTCTCGATCCGAAACGCCGACTGGGTGCAGGCGATTCACCATTGATGGATCGGGTGGCCGGATGGCCACCACGGGCAACGAGACCGGAGATATCGGTTTCGTCACGGTAGTGCACTGACGGCCCGTCCGACAACCTCTGGCGGGGGAACGCCCCCGCCCGGCGGGAGGTTCCAGGCATCAGATCGTACCGGACGCGGACAGGCGTCCGCCGGGACCACCGGGACGCGGCGCACGGACCGTTCGGTGCTCCCCGCAGCGCTTCGATGGCCCTCACCCGCCCCTCGGCTCTATGACCGTACGGGTTCCCCGCGGGGCGTCAAGCGGAATGCGGAAAGCCGTCACCACCGGGCGACGGCGCTCCCGCGGAACCGGTGTTCCAGCGGACCGGAACCCCGGTTCCGGTCAGGTGGTCGGCGTGGCGGTCTCGTAGCGGGCCAGCTCCCCGGCGAGGTCGGCGGGGACCCGGACGTGCAGGGCGGTGCCCTCCGGCTGGTGCTCCTGCTTGAGCACCTCGCCGCGCTCGTGCGCCTGCGCGACCAGGTCGCCCCGGTCGTACGGGACGAGGACGTGCAGTTCGGCGTCGAGGCCCGGCAGGTCGGCCTCGATCGCGGCGCGCAGTTCCGCCATCCCGAAACCGGTGCGGGCGGACACGACGACGCTGTGCGTTTCGCGGCGCCGGAGGCGGGCCAGGGCGTGTTCGTCCGCCGCGTCCGCCTTGTTGATGACGACGATCTCCGGGATGCGGTCCGCGCCGATGTCGCGCAGGACCTCGCGGACGGCGTCCAGCTGCGCCTCCGGGTCGGGGTCCGACCCGTCCACGACGTGCAGGATCAGGCCCGCGTCGGTGACCTCCTCCAGGGTCGAGCGGAACGCCTCGACGAGCTGGTGCGGGAGGTGCCGGACGAAGCCGACCGTGTCGGCGAGCGTGTAGGCGCGACCGCCGGGGGTCTCGGCGCGGCGGACGGTGGGGTCGAGGGTGGCGAACAGGGCGTCCTCCACCAGGACCCCGGCACCGGTGAGCCGGTTGAGCAGCGAGGACTTGCCCGCGTTGGTGTAGCCGGCGATGGCGACGGAGGGCACCCCGTGGCGGCGGCGCTCGCCGCGCTTGGTGTCGCGCGCCTTGGACATCCCGCCGATCTCGCGGCGGAGCTTGGCCATCCGGGTGCGGATCCGGCGCCGGTCCAGCTCGATCTTGGTCTCGCCGGGGCCGCGGCCGCCGATGCCGACGCCGCCGGCGGCACGGCCGCCGACCTGCCGGGACAGGTTGCCGCCCCAGCCGCGCAGGCGCGGCAGGAGGTAGTTCAGCTGGGCGAGTTCGACCTGCGCCTTGCCCTCGCGGCTCTTGGCGTGCTGGGCGAAGATGTCGAGGATCAGCGCCGTGCGGTCGATCACCTTGACCTGGACGAGCTCCTCCAGGTGCCGCAGCTGGCTCGGGGCCAGCTCGCCGTCGCAGATGACGGTGTCGGCGCCCGTGGCGATGACGACGTCGCGCAGCTCGGCGGCCTTGCCGGAGCCGATGTAGGTGGCGGGGTCGGGGCGGGAGCGGCGCTGGACGAGCCCCTCGAGCACCTCGGATCCGGCGGTCTCGGCGAGGAGGGCGAGTTCGCGGAGGGAGTTGTCGGCCATCTCGGCCGTGCCCTCCGTCCACACGCCGACGAGGACGACGCGCTCCAGGCGGAGCGCGCGGTACTCGACCTCGGTGACGTCGGTCAGCTCGGTGGACAGTCCCGCGACGCGGCGCAGGGCGCGCCTGTCCTCCAGGTCGAGCTCCCCCGTCATGGGGTCGAACTCGGCCGGGTCCTGGTCTTCGAAGAAAGGTTGAGTCATATGTCCTCTGTAGAACGCCGCGGGGCGGCCGTATCTTCCACGCGATCGTCTCACGCGCCCTCCGGCGAGGTCACGCGCTTATTCCGGGGGCGGGTTCACTTGGACGGACGGGGGGACGTGTCCCGCGTGCCCCCGCTTTGACCGTCCTCGCTACCGGCGAGTACCGTTCTCCACGTAACAGAAGTGAAATTTCACGATACGAAAGGCGGGCCGATGGCTGGACTTGACGGCGTCGAGGTGAACGGACCCCTCGGCGAACGCTACGAGGAGATCCTGACGCCCGAGGCGCTCGCCCTGGTCGCCGCCCTCCAGCGCGCCTTCGGCGCGCGGCGCGAGGAGCTGCTCGCCGCCCGCGTCGAGCGGCAGCGCGCGCTGTCGGCGGGCGGGACCCTCGACTTCCTCCCCGAGACCGCGGACGTCCGCGCCGACGGCTCCTGGCGGGTGGCCGACCCGGCCCCCGGCCTGGAGGACCGCCGCGTCGAGATCACCGGCCCGACCGACCGCAAGATGACGATCAACGCGCTGAACTCGGGCGCGAAGGTGTGGCTGGCCGACTTCGAGGACGCCAACACCCCGCTGTGGGACAACATGATCGAGGGGCAGCTCAGCCTGCGCGACGCCCTCGACCGCACCATCGACTTCACCGACCCCAAGTCGGGCAAGGGCTACGCCCTGAAGGCCGACGAGGACCTCGCGACCATCGTCGTGCGCCCCCGCGGATGGCATATGGAGGAGAAGCACCTCCTGGTCGACGGCGAGCCGGTGTCCGGATCGCTCTTCGACTTCGGCCTCTACCTCTTCCACTGCGCCCGCCGCCAGATGGCCAAGGGCAAGGGCCCGTACTTCTACCTGCCCAAGATGGAGAGCCACCTGGAGGCGCGTCTCTGGAACGACGCCTTCAACCTCGCCCAGGACCACCTCGACATCCCGCGCGGCACCATCCGGGCCACCGTCCTGATCGAGACCATCCCCGCCGCGTTCGAGATGGAGGAGATCCTCTACGAGCTGCGCGACCACTCCGCGGGCCTCAACGCCGGCCGCTGGGACTACCTCTTCTCGGTCATCAAGAAGTTCCGCGACCGCGGGGCCGAGTTCGTCCTCCCCGAGCGCAACGCCATCACCATGACGGCGCCGTTCATGCGCGCCTACACCGAACTGCTCGTCCGGACGTGCCACAAGCGGGGCGCGCACGCGATCGGCGGCATGGCCGCGTTCATCCCGTCCCGCAAGGACGAGGCCGTGAACAAGGTCGCGCTGGAGAAGGTCCGCGCCGACAAGACCCGCGAGTCCGGCGACGGCTTCGACGGCTCCTGGGTCGCGCACCCCGACCTCGTCCCGATCTGCCGCGAGGTGTTCGACGGCGTCCTCGGCGACAAGCCGAACCAGCGGGACCGCCTGCGCGAGGACGTCTCCGTCACCGCCGCCGACCTGCTGAACGTCGCCGCCACCCCCGGCGACATCACCGAGGCCGGCCTGCGCAACAACATCGACGTGGCGCTCCGCTACCTCGCGACCTGGCTGAACGGTTCCGGCGCCGTCGCCATCCACAACCTGATGGAGGACGCGGCCACCGCCGAGATCTCCCGCTCCCAGGTCTGGCAGTGGATCTACAACGGCATCACCCTCAAGGAGGGCCAGAAGGTCACCGCGGAACTCGTCGAGCAGATCCTCGACGAGGAACTCGCGAAGATCCGGGCCGAGCTGGGCGACGCCTACAACGAGCCCCGCTACGACCAGGCCGTGGCCCTCTTCAAGGAGGTCACCCTCGCGGGCGAGTACAAGGACTTCCTCACCACGCCGGCGTACGAGCGGATGCCGTAGTTCCCAGGGGCGACCCCCTCGCACCCCGTCACGGGTCGTGCGGCCTCCGCGCGTTGAACGCGGAGGCCGCACGGCCCGTGACCGTCGGCCGAGCCTCAGGATCGGGTCTGCCGGCTGTGCGCTGTCGGGGCGTCCGCCTCTTGATGGAATGGTCGGCAGGGCCCGGATGCGGATGCTCTCGGAGCTGGAGGATGGTGAGGGTATGGACTCGGTGCTCCGGACGCTCGCTCGCGACCTTGACGTTCTGCTGGGAGGCGATCGGGTCATCACCGACCCGGTTCGGTTGCGCACCTACGAGTGCGATGGGCTGACCAACCATCGGGCCACCCCGGGGATCGTGGTGCTGCCCGACAGCGCCGAACAGGTCGCCGGGGTGGTGCGGGAATGCGTGCGCGCGGGGGTCCCCTACGTGGCGCGGGGGTCCGGGACGGGCCTTTCCGGAGGCGCGCTCCCCCGCACGGACGGCGTGCTGATCGTCACGTCCCGGATGCGGCGGATCCTCGAGATCGACATCCCGAACCAGCGCGCGGTGGTCGAGCCTGGCGTGATCAACCTGGACGTGACGCGCGCGGTCCGCGCCGACGGCTACTACTTCGCGCCCGACCCGTCCAGCCAGCAGATCTGCTCCGTCGGCGGCAACGTCGCGGAGAACTCGGGCGGCGCGCACTGCCTCAAGTACGGGTTCACCGCGCATCACGTCCTGGCCTGCGAGGTCGTGACGCCGGACGGGGAGATCGTCGAGCTCGCGGCCGACGGCCCCGGTTACGACCTCCTCGGGGTCTTCGTGGGGGCGGAGGGCACGCTCGGCATCACCACGAAGATCACGGTTCGGCTCACGCGGGTGCCGCAGACCGTGCAGACGCTGCTGGCGGCGTTCGAGTCGATCGAGGCGGGCGGCCGCGCGGTGTCGGCGATCATCGGCGCGGGAGTCGTCCCGGCGGCGATCGAGATGATGGACGCGCTCTCCATCGAGGCGGCCGAGGCGGCGGTGAACTGCGCGTACCCGCCGGGCGCCGGGGCGGTCCTCATCGTGGAGCTGGACGGGCCGGAACCGGAGGTCGCGGCCCAGTTCGCGGACGTGGAGCGGCTGTGCCGGGACGCGGGCGCGTTCGAGATCCGGATCGCCGCCGACGACGCGGAGCGCGCCCTCATCTGGAAGGGCCGCAAGTCCGCGTTCGCGGCGGTCGGCCGGATCAGCCCCGCCTACATCGTCCAGGACGGTGTCATCCCCCGCACGGCCCTGCCCCAGGTCCTGGCCCGTATCGACGCCCTGTCGGCGGAGTCGGGCGTGCGCGTCGCGAACGTGTTCCACGCCGGGGACGGCAACCTCCATCCGCTGGTCCTGTTCGACGACGCGGAACCGGGCGCGGCGGAGCGCGCGGAAGAGGTGTCGGGCGCGATCCTCGACCTGTGTATCGAGCACGGTGGATCCATCACGGGCGAGCACGGGGTCGGGGTGGACAAGGCCCGCTACATGCCCCGCATGTTCACCGAGGCCGATCTGGACACGATGCAGATGGTCCGGTGCGGGTTCGATCCCGGCGGGCTGTGCAATCCGGGGAAGGTCTTCCCCACTCCTCGCCTGTGCGGCGAGGTCCCCGGCGTCCGGAAGGGCCCCCACCCGTTCGAGGGAAAGGCGGACCTGTTCTGATGGCCACCTCCGCGAAGGCACTGGACGCGCTGGCGGCCGTGTGCGGTGACGTCCGTCCGGGGGAGCCCGAGGAGGGCGTCCTCGGGGTGGAGCCGGCGCTGGTCGCCGCCCCCTCGAGCGTCGACGAGGCCGCCGGGGTCATGCGCGTCGCCGCCGCGCTGGGGCTCGCCGTCGTCCCGCGTGGTGGCGAGACCCGTCTCGACTGGGGCGCGCCCCCCGCCCGCTGCGATCTGCTGGTGGACACCCGCCGTCTGGACGCGCTGCTGGAGCACACCTCCGGTGACCTGGTCGTGTCCGCCCAGGCGGGCATGCCGATGGAGCGGCTCGCCGAGGTGCTCGCGGAACGGGGGCAGCGGCTCGCCCTGGACGTCCCCCTGCCCGGCTCCACGGTCGGCGGGACGATCGCCACCGCCGCCGCGGGCCCCCTCCGCACCCTGTACGGAACGCCCCGGAACCTGGTCATCGGTCTCACCATCGTCAGGGCGGACGGGCAGGTCGCCCGTTCCGGCGGCAAGGTCGTCAAGAACGTCGCCGGGTACGACCTCGGGCGGCTGTTCTGCGGCTCCTTCGGCACCCTGGGCCTCATCGTGGAGGCCACGTTCCGGCTCCATCCCGTCCCGGCGGCGCGCGCGTGGGTGACGCGGGACGTGGACGGCCCGAAGCAGGCGTACGAGGCGGTCCAGGCCGTTCTCCACTCGCCGGTGGCCGCGAGCGCGGTCGAGTACATCGGCCCGGGAAAGGTCGCCGTCCTGCTGGAGGGCGTTCCCGACGGCCTCTCGCTCCGCGCCCGGACCACGGCGGGACTCCTCGGCGGGGACGCCGAGATCGGCGGGGACCCTCCGGCGGGCTGGGGGCGCTACCCGGACGGCACCACCCTCATCGACGTGACCGCCCCTCCGACCGCGCTGCCCGATCTCCTCGCCACGGCGGGAACGGCCGTGACCTGGAACGGCGACGGGCACGGCCACGTCGGCCTGCCGGCCGGCTCGCCGCCCGACGTGGCGGTGCGGCTCCTCGGGGCCCTCCGCGACGTCCTCGGCGCCCATCGCGGCGGGGCGGTCGTCCGGTACGCCCCCGAGGACGTTCGCGAAGCCGTCGACGCCTGGGGGCCTGTCCCGGCACTCGCGTTGATGCGGCGCGTCAAGGACCAGTTCGACCCGGACCATCGGCTGTCACCCGGCCGTTTCGTGGGAGGTATCCGATGAGCGGCCACGACGACCTCCCGAAGCTGCTCGGCGACTGCGTCCATTGCGGTTTCTGCCTCCCCACCTGCCCCACCTACGTCCTGTGGGGCGAGGAGATGGACTCGCCCCGGGGCCGTATCCACCTCATGCAGCAGCACGCGGAGGGGGCGCCCATGAGCGCCCCCATGGTGAAGCACTTCGATGCCTGCCTCGGCTGCATGGCGTGCGTGACCGCCTGCCCGTCCGGTGTGCAGTACGACCGGCTCATCGAGATGACCCGCGCCCAGGTGGAGGACGAGCATCCGCGTCCGCTGAGGGACCGCGCGGTCCGTGAGGCCATCTTCCGGCTCTTCCCCTACCGGCGGCGGCTCCGCGCCCTGCGGGGCCCGCTGCGCGCGTACCAGCGGACGGGGCTCGACCGGCTCGTCCGCCGGACGGGCGTCCTGGAGCGGGTCTCGCCCTCCCTGGCGGCGATGGAGCGTCTCGCACCACCGCTCGGCAGGGCGCCGCGGCTGCCGGAACGGGTCGCGGCGCGCGGCGAGCGGCGGGCGACGGTCGCCATGCTGACGGGCTGCGTGCAGGGAGAGTTCTTCCCGGAGGTGAACGCGGCCACGGCACGGGTCCTCGCCCTTGAGGGCTGCGACGTCCTCATCCCCAAGGGGCAGGGCTGCTGCGGGGCCCTGTCCGTGCATTCCGGACGCGCGGAGGAGGGCCGGGCCTTCGCGCGCAGGACGATCGAGGCGTTCGAGTCCGCCGACGTCGTCGTCGTGAACGCGGCGGGCTGCGGATCGGCCATGAAGGAGTACCGGACGCTGCTGGCGGACGACCCGTCCTGGGCCCGCCGGGCGGGGGCGGTGTCGGGCAAGACCCGGGACCTCGCCGAGTTCCTCCTGGAACTCGGTCCCCGCGCGGCCCGTCGTCCACTTCCGGTCACCGTCGCCTACCACGACGCCTGCCACCTCTCCCACGCGCAGGGTGTCCGCGCCCAGCCGCGCGCGCTGCTCTCCGGGATCCCCGAGCTGACCGTCCGCGAGGTCGCCGACCCGGACATCTGCTGCGGATCGGCCGGGACCTACAACGTCCTGAACCCCGGAACGGCCGCCGAACTGGGCGACCGGAAGGCCGGGAACGTGGCCGCCACCGGGGCGGAACTGCTGGTCGCCGCGAACCCGGGCTGCACGATGCAGATCGCGACCGCGCTGCGCCGCCGCGGGACCCCGATCGCGGTGGCGCACACCGCCGAGGTGCTGGACGCGTCGCTGCGGGGCCTCGGCCCGGACGCCCTCCTGGGGCGCGCCTGGTAAGCCGCGACCGGCCTTGTCGGACATTTCCCTGCCCTGAGACGACCGGAGGCCCGCGATCCGGCGTCCGGTATCGTGTCTGGCTCCCGCCAGGACGCGCCTACGGAGCGCTACCGGCAGCCTTGTGCCGAGCCTTGAGACGCCCGAGGGGAGCACGGAAGCGATGCCCGAGAGGTACCTGCCCGACAGCTACGAGACCGGCCGCCGCGCGGGCGACCACAGCGCGCACCGCCGGCGGCGGAAGACCGGCGCGGGACGGGTCGGCCTCGCGGGCGCTCTGACCGGGGCCGTGGGGATCGCCGCGGTGGCGGTGGGGATCGTGGTCCTGCGCCCGGGAGCCGACGACGACCCCCAGTCCGCCCTGGCGGGCCAGGGCGCCACCGACGGGCGGGGAGCCGCGGGCGAGCAGGGCGCCACGGCGCCCATGCCGGAGACGGGGCCGCCGCTGAACTTCACCACGCCGGAGGGGTACGGCTACCGGATCGCCGCGGTGAGGACCGGCACCGACGCGAGCCCCCTCGGCGCCACGCAGCCGCCGCCGAACGGAATGACGTACGCCTACGCCGACTACGTCATCACGAACACCCAGCGGCGTCCCGTACTGCTGGACTACCCCGCCGACCTGTTCATGCCGCGCGCGCAGGTGCCCGCGAACGCGCTGGAGCGCTGCATGCCCCAGCCGGGCATCCCGAGCAGCCTCTGCACGCTGCCCAACCACGCGCGCGTCACGGCACGGCTCGACGGCTCCAAGCCGCCGATCCGGGACGGCGCCGAGACGACGATGCCCGCCGGGGCGTCCTACCTCGTGCGGGTGGCGTCCGACCTCCCGCTCAAGGACGGCGTTTCCCCGGACGACCTCAAGCTGTACGTGTGGAACGCGCGGTACACGAGCGACCTCAAGGGCATCGAGCTCGCCGTTCCGTGACGTCCGGCCGGCGGGGTCATCCGGGCCGGGTGAACCCGATGTCCTGGTAGGCCGGTTCCAGGAACCCGCAGGCGCCGATGTTGGCGAGGTCCCCGCGCACGGCGACGAGCTGGGGGCGCTGGTACAGCGGCAGGACGAGCGCCTGGCGCCAGATGAGGCGGTCGGCGCGGTTCGCCAGGTCCTGCGCGCGCTCCGCGTCGGTCTCGGCGATCGCACGATCCATGGCCGCGTCGATCGCGGCCGTCCCCGCCCGGGAGAAGTTCTGCCCGGCGCCGCCCCGGCCGGGACGGGCGAAGACGCCTCTCAGCGTCGACAGGGGGAAGGACGTCCCGAGCCACGAGAACGGGACGATGTCGAAGCGCCCCGGCACGACGTACCGGTCGAACAGGTCGTCCGCGGGCACGGTCTCGATGTCCACCCGGATCCCGATGCGCTCCAGCAGCACGCGGGTGAGCTCGCCCTCCCGCCGCCCACCCGCCACGCCGGACGCGACCACGAAGCGCAGCGCGAGCACACGTCCCGCCTTGGCGCGGTACCTCCCGTGCCGTGCCCAGCCCGCCTCGTCCAGGAGCCGCCCGGCCTCGTCAGGGTCGTGGCGGCCCAGCTCCGCGGAGTTGTCCCGGTAGCCCTTCTGGGTGTTCACGTAGAGGTGGTTGCCGAGGGTACGCCGGGGAACGCCGAGCCCGGACAGGTCGGAGCGGACGAGCACGTCACGGTCGATGCCGAGCATCACCGCGCGCCGCACCCGCACGTCGGACAGGGCGGGACGCGCGGCGTTGAAGGTGAGGTGCCGCCAGTCGGGTCCGCCCGCCCGGCGGATCACCGCCCCCGGCACGCGCCGCACCCTCCTCAGCGCGTCCGCGTCCAGGCCGACGTCCATCAGGTCGATCTCGCGGTTGGCGAACGCTCCCGGCGCGGCGCTGGGGTCGAGGGCGCGGTAGACGATGCGGTCGAGTCTGGCGCGCGGGCCCCACCACCGGGGATCGCGGACCATCGTCACCGTCTTGGCGGTCCTGTCGATGCGCTGGAGCCGGAAGGGGCCGGCGGTGACGGGCAGCCGATTCGTCCAGGCGGTGTCGAACGCGTCGGGGCGGGCGTTGGTCATCGCCGGATAGAGCGGGCTGAAGAGGCTCCGCCAGTCGGCGTACGTCCCGGCGAACGTCACCTTCACGACGTGGTCGTCCTCACCGCGCTCCACCCGGGTGATCTGGCGGTAGCCGGTGACGGCGGCGACCTGGAAACGCGGATCGTGCCCGGAGAGCGCGCGGGCCTGCGCCGCGAAGTCGCGGAGGCCGATGGGCCGGCCGTCCGACCACCGGGCGCGGGGGTTCAGCCGGTACGTGACCGTCTGCCCGTTCCGTGTGCGCGTGAGGTGCGCCGACCGGAGGTACTCCGGGACGGGACGGGGCACGGCCTGCGCGTCGGCGCGCATCAGAAACGGCAGGGCGCCCTGCACGACCTGCTCCACCACCCCTTTCATGCCGTTCACGTGGTGGAAGTTCCACTGGGACGGGAATTCCGGCAGGGGCCAGCGGAGCGTTCCGCCGGTCAGGACACGGTCGCGCGGGACGGGGCCGATGTCCGACGCGGGCAGCGCGCCGGCCGCGCCCTCGCCGTGCGACGGCGCGCCGCAGCCCGTCGCCGCAACGAGGGCGGCGGCCGTCACCCGGCCGATACGGGTGCGCAGGGTCACGTTGCGGCCTCCAGGGTGACGAGCGGGTGATGGCAGGCGACGCCGCGGCCCCCGTGCCCCTCGCCCGGCTGCGGATCGACCACGTCGCAGAGGCCTGCGCAGCGGGGGCCGAGGGCGGCGTAGTGCGGGCAGCGGATCCGGAACCGGCAGCCGGGGATCGGTGCGGCGGGGTCGGACGGGCCGTCCCGTGGCGGGAAGCGCGGATCGAGGAGCGCACGCGTGTACGGATGGGCGGGGCGGTGGAACACCTCGTCCACCGGCCCCGTCTCCACGATGCGTCCCTGGTGCATGACGGCGACCCGGTCGGCGATACGGCGGACGACCGTGAGGTCATGGGTCACGAGCAGGTAGGCCAGGCCGAGCCGGGAGCGGAGGTCCGACAGGAGGTCGAGGACACCGGCCCTGAGCGTGACGTCCAGTGCGGCGACGGGTTCGTCCAGGAGCACCAGGCGCGGCTCCAGCGCGAGGGCTCTCGCGATGCCCACCCGTTGCCTCTGCCCACCCGAGAGGGCGTGCGGGTGGCGGCGGGCGTGGGCGGGGTCCAGGTCGACCATGGCGAGCAGATCCCGGACGCGGTCGCCGATCAGGGCGCGCGGGAACCTGTGCGCGGTGAGCGGTTCCGCGATGATGTCCGACACGCGCATCCTCGGGTCGAGGGAGGAGTACGGGTCCTGGAAGACGACCTGGACATCCCTGCGCAGCGCCTTCCGGCGGGCCCTGGTCAGGGCCGCGGTGTCCTGGCCCATGACCATGACGCGCCCTCCCTGCGGACGCGCGAGCCGCATGATCTCCATCAGCGTCGTGGTCTTTCCGCAGCCGGACTCCCCCACCAGCGCGACCGTCTCCGCCTCCCGTACGTCGAAGCCGACGCCGTCCACAGCGCGGACGGCCCCCGCCCGGCGCCGCGCCGGCGTCCCCCGCGGCAGAGAGTGATGGCGGACGAGCCCGCTCACCTCCAGCACGACGGGCCGGCTCGCTCTGGCGGGGCGAGCGGGGACGGGCGCCACCTCCACTGCCGGGAGCTCGCGGCCGGGTCCGGCGTCCGCCATCCGGCCCTCGCTCATCACCATGACGCGGTCGGCGAATCCGGTGACGGCATCGAGGTCGTGCGTGATGAGCACGATCGCGGCTCCGGTGGACGCCTGCGCGACACGGAGCACGTCGAGGATCCGCGAGCGGGCGATGGTGTCGAGCGCCGTCACGGGCTCGTCCGCGATGATCACGGCCGGGCGGTTGGCGATCGCCATGGCGATGAGGACGCGCTGCCGCATGCCGCCCGACAGCTCGTGCGGATGGGCGCGCGCCCGCCGCGCCGCCCCCGGCACCCCGACCAGGTCGAGCAGCTCGACGGCCCGAGCCCGCGCCGCCGCGCGCCGGACGCCCTGATGGATCCGGATGGTCTCCGCGATCTGGTCGCCGACCGGGTGGACGGGGGTGAGCGCCGACAGCGGGTCCTGGAACACCATCGCCAGGTCGTTGCCACGTATCCGGGACAGTTCGGCGTCCGTCCGCCCCAGCAGTTCCTCACCGCGGAGCCGTACGGAGCCCGCCACACGAGCGCCCGCCGGAAGCAGCCCCATCACCGCAAGGCCCAATGTGGTCTTGCCGGAACCCGACTCCCCCACGACTCCGAGCACCTCACCTGAGCGGACCTCGAAGCCCGCTCCGTCAACGGCCCGCACGCCCGAGGGAAGAGCGACCCTCAGATCCGTGACCTCGAGCGGGTTCACGGCCGCGCCGCCTCTGGCCCGAACTCCGGGTCGAGGACGTCCCGCAACCCGTCCCCGAGCAGGCTCACCGCGAAGACGATCAGCACCAGCAGGCTCGCGGCGAACCCGAACGGCACCGGGGAGGCGATCGCGCCGCTCCCCGCGTCCGCGAGGAGGGTCCCGAGGGACGCGTCGGGAGGCCGGACCCCGAATCCGAGATAGGACAGCCCGCTCTCCGCGATGATCGCCGTTCCCACCGTGACGCTCACGTCCACCGCCAGGAGCGAGGCCAGGTGGGGCACGACATGCCGCAGGACCACGCGCCGGGCGGGGACCCCGAGGAAGCGGGCGGCCATGACGAACTCACGGTCCCGCAGGGAGACCGTCATGGCGCGCACCGACCGGGCCGTCGCCATCCAGAGGAACGCCGCCAGGAGGGGGACCAGCGCCCAGCCTCTTCCGTTCGCGTCCAGGAAGGGCGAGAGGACGGCGACGACGAGGAAGGGCGGGAGGACGAGCATCAGGTCGACACCGCCCATCAGGGCCCGGTCCAGGCGGCCGCCCAGGAACCCGGCGAGCGTTCCCACCACGGCGGCGAGGCCCGTCGAGAGGACGGCGACCAGAAGGCCGATGAGCAGCGACCGCCGCGCCGCGTGCAGGGTGAGCGCGAAGACGTCCCGTCCGCTCTGCGTGGTCCCGAGCCAATGGCGGGCGGACGGCCCCTCCCCGAAGGCGGTCAGGTCGGTGCGGTCCCAGTCCCACGGCGACGCCGGCGGCCCCGCGAACACCAGCAGGACGATCATCCCGAGCAGGAGCAGCCCGGCGGCGGCTCGGCCCGTCAGCATGCGGCCCGCACCCGCGGGTCGAGGATCCCGCTCAGGACGTCCGCCGCCAGCCCGGTGAGGACCACGGCGCACGCCGCGAGGCAGGTCACGGCCGCCGCGACGTGCACGTCACCGCGCGCGATCGCCTCGACGAGCCAGGCGCCGAGCCCGTGCCGGCCGAACACCCGCTCGGCGCAGACGCCGCCGAACAGCACCGGCCCGGACGTGGCGGCGGCGTGCGCGGTCATCGGGACCAGCGCGACGCGCAGCCCGTGCCGCAGCAGCGCGTCCCGCCTCCGCAGGCCCCTGGCGCGCGCCGTGCGCACGTAGTCGGCGTGCAGGACGTCCAGCATCAGAGCGCGCTGGTATCGGCCGACCAGGGCCGCCTGCGCGAGGGCGATCGTCGCGGTCGGCAGCGCCGCGTGCCGGACCGCTTCGAGCGGTCCGCCGCCCGGCGGCTCCCCCACCCAGGTGAGGAGCCGCAGGCCCGTCGCGTCGTTCGCCTCGGCGGCGGCCGTCTGCAACAGGACGGCGAGCACGAACACGGGGGCGGCGAGGAGGAGGTACCCGAGGAAGGTGACGGCGTGGTCGGCCGCGCCGCCGTGCCGGATCGCCGCGTACGCGCCGAGGAGGACGCCGAGGACGCATCCCAGCACCGTCCCGGGCAGGAGGAGCCGGGCGCTGACACCGAGGCGGCGCCACAGCTCGCCGTCGACCGGTTCCCCCTCCCTGGTCCGCCCGAAGCTCCCGTGCGCCACGCCCGTCGCCCAGACGCGGAACCGGTCGGCCAGGGGCGTGCGGTCGTTCAGGTTGTGGCGCGTGAGCTGCGCGTCGATGACGGCCTCCGGCGGACGCGGCGTCCGGCCCTCGAGTTCGGCGCGGGGCCGCAGCGCGTACGCGGCGAGCAGGTAGGCGAGGGAGGACGCCAGCAGGACGAGGACGAGGCCGCGTACCAGTCGGCGCAGCAGGAACGCCGCCATCACTCCCCTTCCGGGCAATCGGGAACGAGCACGGAATGCTACGGATCGATTACCCGGCGCGCCGGGGAACGGCGCGAATGTCACCACCGGGTGAGCATCATCTGGCGAGCCCGCGCGGCTTCCCGCACGGGCTCGCCAGATGGATCGGGTCAGGTCAGCGCGGGCTCGCGGTCGCGGACAAGCCCCTCCTGGGGGCGTGCGCGCAGAGCGGCGGCGGCCAGGAGGGCGAGGCCGGCCACGGCCCAGGCCGCGAGGACCGCGAGGGGACCGGCGGCTCCGGCGCCGTCGAAGTACGCGGCCGAACGCAGCAGGGTGACGGTGGCTCCCGGCGGCAGCAGCGCCCCGAGGTCGCCCCAGGGCTGCGGGAGCAGTTCGGGCGCGGACGCCGCGGCCGACAGCGGGTTGCCGAGCAGCATGAACGTGAGGCCCCCGAGGCCGAGTCCCGGGTGCCCGATCACCGCCGCCAGGCCGGTGATCGCCCAGGTGCATCGTCAAGGCCATCCTCGGCGGCACGATCGGCGATATCCGCACGTACTTCGCCGACATCGCGCTCAGGGATCCGCTGCCCCCGATGGACGAGGTGGCCGGGAGCCTCGCCGACCGCCTCGTCGAGCTGTCCGGCACCGACGGGCCGGTCCGCCTCGCCCCCCAGGCGTGGGCGCTCGCCATGACCGACCCGGACGTCCGCCACTACGCCAAAGAGAACATCGCCGACCTGCTGGGCACGTGCGTGCTCTACACCCGCCGCCTGATCGACGCGGGCCACCTGCCCCGGGACGCGGACGCCACGGCCGTCGCCAAGACGCTCTTCGGCACCCTGCCCGGGTTCCTCCTGCAGCGGCTCATCCTCGAGGACATCACCCCGGACGAGCTCCGGCGCGGGGTCAGGTCGCTCATGGGCACCGCCATGGCGAACCCGCAGGTCTGAGACGCCCGCGCCTTCCGGCGGGGCCGTCCGCCCGCTACGATCGCGGCCGGCGCCGACGCGGTCCACGAACACGCCCCTGCAAGCGTTCGTGCACCGCCGCCCGGCACCGTGACCTGCACGAATCCCCGACTCCGAGCAGTCCTCGAACCCGCGCGGCCCGAGGCCGGGCCGCGTTCCCGAGCGCGTTCCCCGGCACCATCCTCGGCGTTGCCACGTCCCACTGTCCTGAGGCGGACGCCCCTGCGACCCCAGGACGGCAAGCGGGACGCTTTAACATTCCATTACTTTTGACCTCGGGGAGTGCGATGGAGCCGGTGGAGCAGCGCGGAGCGGGACGTGCGGCGTTCCCGCTCGCCCTGGCGGCGGTCGCGGCCGTCGTCGGGTCCCTGCTCCTCGGCTTCCGCCTCCCGGAGGACGCCCGCCTCGTCTGGTGGCACCCGGAGATCCTCGTCGCGCTCTTCTGGACGCCCATCGCCGCCCTCCTGCTGCGCCACCGCCCCCACCTCCGCGTCGGCCGGCTCATGCTGGCCGCCGGGTTCAGCGCGGCCGTCTACGTTCTGGCGCTCAACCTCGGCCCCTGGTTCGACCTGCACGGATGGCCCGGCGCCGGATTCCTGAACTGGCTCGGGACCTGGCTCTGGGTGATCGACACCTACGCCCTCACCCTCGTCCTGCCGCTGATCTTCCCGGACGGACGGCTCGTGTCGCGCCGGTTCCGCCCGGTCCTCCTCATGGCGTTCCTCGTCCCGGTCGTCGTCTGCGTCCACCTCACGGTCGCCCCGGACGCGCGGAGGTTCCACAACGGCGTCTCCGTCTACCCCTTCCAGGACATCCCCCTCGCCATCAGCGCCCTCATCGTCACGACGCTCGCCCTGGCCCTGCTCTCCGTGGCGGTGCGGTTCGTCCGGGCCGCGTCGGACGTCCGGCGCCAGATCGCCTGGGTCATCTACCCCGGGGTCGTGGCCCTCACGATCGTCTACATCGGGGAGAACACCCCGATCGGCGACCCGGTCCGCAATCTCACGATCGTCGCCGTCCCCCTCTGCATCGCCGTCGCCATCACCCGCTACCGCCTGTACGACATCGACCTCGTCGTCAGCCGCACCCTCGTGTACGCGGGGCTCGTCGCCGTCATCACCGGCGTGTACTTCGCCCTGGTCGGCGCCGCGTCACTGCTCGTCGCCGGGCGCGGCGCCCTCACCGGCCTGGCGGGGGCCATCGCGGCGGGCGCGGTGTTCGAGCCCGCCCGGCGCCGGCTCCAGCGCGCCGTGGACGGCATGATCCACGGCGAGCGCGACCCGTACCGGCTCGCCGACCTGCTCAACCGGCGGCTGCAGACCGCCGCCGACCCCGTCGAGGCGCTCGCGGTGGCCGCCGAGGTCGCGCACGGCGCCCTGCACGCCGGAGTGCTGATCGAGGTCCTGGACCGTGACGGCGGCCGCTCGATCTCCGTGGGCGACGGGGATCTCGGCGACCGGCCCCAGCTCATCCCCCTCGTCTGGCACGGCGAACCGGTCGGGCGGCTGCTGTTCGGCGTGACGCGCCCGCCCGACCCCCGCCTGTCGGGCGTCCTCGCGCGCAACCTCGCCGAGCTCGCGAACGCGGCCCGCCTGGCCACGGACGTGCAGCGCTCGCGGGAGCACATCCTGCGGACGCGCGAGGAGGAGCGCCGCCGCCTGCGGCGCGACCTGCACGACGGCCTCGGCCCGACGCTGGCGAGCCTCGCGATGACCGTGGACGCCGCCCGCATCACGCTGAAGAGCGATCCGGCGGCGGTCGATCCGCTCCTGGAGGAGCTCCGCGCGACCATGGGCCGCACCATCGGCGACATCCGCGACCTCGTGTACGGCCTCCGGCCGCCCGCGCTGGACGACCTGGGCCTGGCCGGGGCGATCCAGGCGCTCGGCGGGGTCGTGGCCACCGGGGACGGCCCGCAGGTGGAGGTGCACGTGGACGGCGACCTGGAGTGCCTGCCCGCGGCCGCCGAGGTCGCCGCCTACCGGATCGTCCAGGAGGCCCTCACGAACGTGCACCGGCACGCCAGGGCCGGGAACGCGGTCGTGCGCCTGCACCTGAACGGCGATCTCCACGTCAGCGTGAACGACGACGGCGTCGGGCTCCCCCAGCGGCCGCGGTCCGGAGTGGGCATGTCGTCCATGCGCGAACGCGCCGCCGAACTCGGCGGATCCTGCACCGTCGGCCCCGGACCCGAGGGCGGAACACTGGTGCGCGCCCGGCTGCCCGTGAACGGCGCCTCGCACGGCGCGGTGGCCGGAAACTGAGAGCATCCAGGAACCGAGAACACCCCGGGTGGGAGGGCCAGTGGCCGCCCCCCGCCAAGAAGGTCGCCACTGGCCCTCGGGCTCCGTACGGAACGGGGCTCCCATCCCGATCCATACGGGCCATTCACCAGAGGGTGTGCACGTCAGAAATTATGCCGTATGCGGTCCCGGCCGTGAGGGACACTTGTCCCGATCCATCCGGGAACCCTTCTGACCGGCGCTTTCCCTGCTCGCAAGGCGTTTGTCAGGACGGTCCGGGTGTCAGAGGAGTCCGGGCCGGGTCTCGCCCTCCGCGACGAGCACGGCCGGCCCCTTCAGCAGGCTCGTCCCGCCGGCCAGCGTGACGGTCACCCGTCCACCGGGGACGTCCACCGTCCACTCGCCGTCCGGCCAGGTGCCGTCCTCGGCCCTCCCGGACGCCCCCATCGCGGCGGCCACCGCGACCGCCACGGTCCCGGTGCCGCAGGAGCGGGTCTCGCCCGAGCCGCGCTCGAACACCCGCATCTCCACGTGGTGCTCGCCCAGGGCGCGGAAGAACTCGACGTTCACACCCTCCGGGAAGACGTCAGCATCGAAGATGGGGGCGGTCGACAGGTCGAGGGCCGCCACGGGCGCGTCCACCCGGCATGCCAGATGCGGGTTCCCGACGGAGACCCCCGCACCCCGGTAGGTCGCGCCCACGAGCGAGGTCTCCGCCATTCCGAGGTATCGGGGCGGGCCCATGTCGACCGTCACGTCCCCGGACGTCCCCAGAGAGACCCGCTTGAGCCCCGCCCGCGTCGCCACGTCGAATTCGCCCGGGGAGGCGAGACCCGCGTCGACCAGGTAGCGCGCGAAGACCCGGATGCCGTTCCCGCACATCTCCGCGAGGCTTCCGTCGGCGTTGCGGTAGTCCATGAACCATTCGGCGTCCTGGTGCTCCGCGACCCCCGGCCCGGCCGCCTTCGTCCGGACGACGCGCAGGACGCCGTCCCCGCCGATCCCCGCCCGCCGGTCGCACAGCCGCGCCACCGCTCCCGGCGCGAGGTCCAGTTCACCGTCCGGATCGGGCAGGATCACGAAGTCGTTCTCGGTCCCGTGCCCCTTGATGAAGCGCATGATCCGATCGTATGGGCTCATCGCAGCAGGCCCAGCGCGCGTTCGGCGAGATCCGGCGCGTCGAACGCGAGCCAGTGCACGCGGGGGTCGCGGCGGAACCACGACTCCTGGCGGCGGGCGAACCGGCGGGTCGTCCGGACGGTGTCCTGCTTGGCCTGCTCCTCCGTCCACTCCCCCGCGAGGAACCGGAGCACCTGCGCGTACCCGAGCGCGCGCCCCGCGGTCACGCCGTCCCTGAGCCCCTGCTTCTCCAGGGCGCGCACCTCGTCGACCAGGCCCGCCGCCCACATCCGCTCGACGCGCAGCGCGATCCGCTCGTCCAGCGTCTCCCGGGGCACGCTCAGGCCGATCTGGACGACCGACCCGTACCGGTAGCGGTACTCCGGCATCGTCGCGGTGAACGGCCTGCCCGTGATCTCGATGACCTCCAGGGCGCGGACGATGCGGCGGCCGTTGCTCGGCAGGATCGCCTCCGCCGCCGCCGGGTCCAGCCGGCCGAGCCGCTCGTGCAGGACGGCCGGCCCCTCCAGCGCCAGCTCGTCCTCAAGGCGCGCTCGAACGGCGGGATCGGTCCCGGGGAACTCCAGGTGGTCGACGGCCGCCCTCACGTAGAGACCGGACCCGCCCACCAGGACGGGCAGCCCGCCTCTGGCCTTGATGCCGGCGATCGTGTCCGCGCTCAGCCGCTGGTACTCGGCGACGCTCGCCGTCACGGTCACGTCCCACACGTCGAGGAGATGGTGGGGGACGCCCCGCATCTCCTCCGGGGTGAGCTTGGCGGTGCCGATGTCCATGCCCCGGTAAAGCTGCATGGAATCGGCGTTCACCGCCTCGCCTCCCGCCCGCAGGGCCAGTTCCACGGCGAGGTCGGACTTGCCCGCGGCGGTCGCCCCGACGACCGCGACGACATCTGGTGAGGTCACGGGCTCGATTGTGGCAAGAGAACGGGTATAGGGCGGATGTACGGGTGCCTTGCGGAACCGCGGGGCACCACCGTGACGAACGAGCCGGGGGTATTCCCATGTCCATCATGGAGAAGGTCAAGCACATGTTCGGGCAGCATCCCGACCAGGCCCGACAGGGCGTGGAGAGGGCCGGGGACATGTTCGACCAGAGGACCGGCGGAAAGCACGCGGACCGGGTCGACCAGGCGCAGCGGAGGGCGGGCGACGCCATCGACCGGGGGGACGAGGGCCGCCGCCCCGGCGGTGAGATGCCCGGTAGGAACGCGCCGCACTAGACCCGCCTCGACCACGCCGCCGCGAAGTAGCCGACCCCGTACGGCGCCTCGGCGGCGAGCAGCTCACCGCCGAGACCGCCGCCGGTGCCCGCCGCACCGGCCAGCACCTGCCACGCCGCGCGCCCCGCCGCCTGGAGCTCCCGGGAGAGCCCGGCCTCCAGACCGGCCAGGGCGGCGGCGTCGGCGTTCCCGAGCGCGGCCGCCACGGCCGCGTCGTACGGCTCCGCGCGCTCGTCCAGGTAGCCGGGCGCCTTCTCGGAGCGGCAGGCCGAGCCGTCGCCCATCACCAGGAGCGCGACCCGCCCCGCCGACCGTGCGAGTTCCTCGCCGAGGCGGAGGCATTCCCCGGAGGCGGCCTCCGAGGAGACCCCCTGGAAGCGCGCCCGCGTCTGCGCGTCGTGCCGCCGCAGAAGCCAGTACCCGATGGTGAGCGAGAGGGGCAGCGCCTCCTCGCGCCCGGCGCCGTCCCGGCCCGCCGTCCAGTCGAGCCCGTACGGGCGAAGGGTGGCGTACGCGCCCCGGCCGTAGGCGCGCGTCTGCTCCGCGGCACCCACCACGATGAGCAGATCCGCGGGGACGGACAGCAGGCGCCCGACGGCCTCGTCGCACGCCGCGCGCAGCTCGTCCAGCTCCGGCGCGGCCCCGCCGGCCAGCTCCGGGACGAGGATCGGCGGATGCGGGCACACGGCAGCCGAGATCAGCACACGGCCTCCACGGGTTCCACGTCAGGGGCGGGTGGAGCAGCCCGGTGCGGAGACGGGTTCCCTGCCGGGGCGCCCGATGGACGGCATCCCGAGCGACACGCCGCTCCGGCCGGCGTCGCCCCCGCCCTGGCGCCGCTCCCACGAGTCCCCGGCGCTCGTCCGCCTGACGCCCACCGCGGGCTTGTCGGCGACCAGGTGGTGGGGCGCGGCGTAGGTGACCTCGACGGTGACCATGTCGCCCGGCCTCACCGGCTCGTCCGGCGCCTTGAAGTGGACGAGGCGGTTGTCGGCGGCGCGTCCCGAGAGCCGGCGCGTCGCGTCGTCCTTGCGCCCCTCGCCCTCCGCGACGAGGACCTCCAGGGTGCGGCCGAGCTGCTTCCTGTTCTCGGCCCAGGAGATCTCCTCCTGGAGGGCGATCAGGCGCTCGTAGCGCTCCTGGACGACCTTTTTGGGCAGTTGCCCGTCCATCGTCGCGGCGGGCGTTCCAGGGCGCTTGGAGTACTGGAAGGTGAACGCGGACGCGAACCGGGCCTCCCGCACGACGTGCAGGGTCTGCTCGAAGTCCGCCTCCGTCTCCCCGGGGAAGCCGACGATGATGTCCGTCGTGATCGCGGCGTCCGGGATCGCCGCCCGGACCTTCTCGATGATGCCGAGGTACCGCTCCTGCCGGTAGGAGCGGCGCATCGCGCGCAGGACCGCGTCCGACCCCGACTGCAGGGGCATGTGCAGCGACGGCATCACGTTCGGCGTCTCGGCCATGGCGGCGATGACGTCGTCGGTGAAGTCCTTCGGGTGCGGCGAGGTGAACCGGACCCGTTCCAGGCCCGCCACGTCCCCGCAGGCGCGCAGCAGCCCCGCGAACGCGGACTGCTTGCCGGACGCCATTGAGCGCACGTCGTCGGGGGCCTGCGACAGCGCGCCGAACCCCGAGCCGTAGGCGTTCACGTTCTGGCCGAGGAGGGTGATCTCCAGGACGCCCTCGGCGACGAGGGCCTCCACCTCCGCGAGGACCTCCCCCGGGCGGCGGTCCTTCTCCTTGCCGCGCAGGGAGGGGACGATGCAGAAGGTGCACGTGTTGTTGCAGCCCACGGAGATCGACACCCACGCGGCGTACGGCGACTCACGGCGCGTCGGCAGGGTCGACGGGAAGGTCACCAGGGACTCTTCGATCTCTACCTGCGCCTCGTCCAGCACGCGCGAGCGCTCCAGCAGCGCGGGCAGCGACCCGATGTTGTGGGTGCCGAACACCACGTCCACCCAGGGGGCCCGCCGGACGATGGTGTCGCGGTCCTTCTGCGCCAGGCAGCCGCCGACGGCGATCTGCATGCCCGGACGGGCGTCCTTGACCGGCCGCAGATGGCCGAGGTTGCCGTAGAGCCGGTTGTCGGCGTTCTCCCGCACGGCGCAGGTGTTGAACACCACCACATCGGGCTCGCCGTCCCCCGCGCGGACGTACCCGGCCGACTCCAGGAGGCCCGAGAGCCGTTCCGAGTCGTGGACGTTCATCTGGCACCCGTAGGTACGGATCTCGTACGTGCGGGTGCCGGTCTCCATTGGCGCACTCATGACAGTCCCCAAGAGTACGCGCGGAACCACGCTCACCGCGCAAGATCGAAACGGCCCGGGCGCGCTTGGGGATTCGTGATCGTATCGGTACCGCTCGGAGCCTTATCCCCGAAGGTCGATGACGTAAAGTCCGAGCGCATGACGGACAGCGAAGGCGGGCCCGAGCTCCCCGAGGGCGACGGGCCGCAGGGCGCCACCCAGGGCGACGGTCCCCTCGTCGTGGTCGAGAACGTGAACAAGTACTTCGGCGAGCTGCACGTCCTGAAGGACATCAATCTCACCGTCGACCGGGGCGAGGTCGTCGTCGTCATCGGCCCGTCCGGCGGCGGCAAGTCGACCCTGTGCCGGTCGATCAACCGGCTGGAGCCCATCGACGGCGGCAGGATCCTCGTGGACGGCCAGGAGCTGCCCGAGGAGGGCAAGGACCTCGCCCGGCTGCGGGCGGACGTGGGCATGGTCTTCCAGTCGTTCAACCTGTTCGCCCACAAGACGATCCTGGAGAACGTCACGCTCGGGCCCACGAAGGTCCGCAAGCAGGGCAAGCAGGAGTCCGAGAAGCACGCGCTGGAGCTGCTGGACCGCGTCGGCATCGCCAACCAGGCCCAGAAGTACCCCGCGCAGCTTTCCGGAGGCCAGCAGCAGCGCGCCGCCATCGCGCGCTCCCTCGCCATGAGGCCCAAGGTCATGCTGTTCGACGAGCCGACCTCCGCGCTCGACCCGGAGATGGTCAACGAGGTGCTCGACGTCATGACCGGCCTGGCCGCCGAGGGGATGACGATGATCGTGGTGACCCACGAGATGGGGTTCGCCCGGCGCGCCGCCAGGAAGGTCGTCTTCATGGCGGAGGGGCAGATCGTCGAGGAGAACACGCCCGACGAGTTCTTCACGAACGCGCGCACCGACCGGGCCAGGGACTTCCTTTCCAAGATCCTCACGCACTGAGCCGTACGGGGCTCCGGCACGAAAGGCAGAGGTAGACGCATGCGAGTACGTCGTTTCGGCGCCCTCATCGGCGCGGGCATGGCGCTGTCCCTGGCGCTCAGCGCCTGTGGCAGCGACACCGAGAAGACCAACGCCAAGACCGTGGTCGAGAAGGCCAAGGCCGACAAGAAGCTCACGATCGGCATCAAGTTCGACCAGCCGGCCCTGGGCCTGAAGAAGCCGGACGGCACGTTCGAGGGCTTCGACGTCGACGTCGCGAAGTACGTCGCGAAGCAGCTCGGCGTCCCCGAGAGCGGCATCACGTTCAAGGAGACCACCTCCGCGAACCGCGAGTCGTTCCTCGGCGGCGGCCAGGTGGACCTCATCTTCGCCACCTACTCCATCACCGAGGCGCGCAAGGCGCAGGTGACGTTCGGCGGCCCCTACTACGTCGCCCACCAGGACACCATGGTCCAGGTCAGCGAGAACGGCATCGCCAAGCCCGAGGACCTCAAGGGCAAGAAGCTCTGCAAGGCGGCCGGCTCCAACTCCTTCCGCCGCATCACCGAGGGCCCGCCGGACGGCAAGCTCAACATCAAGGGCGTCACCCTGGTCGACGCGTCCAGCTACTCCGACTGCGTCGCCAAGCTCAAGGCGGGCGCCCTGGACGCGGTGAGCACCGACGATCTGATCCTCGCCGGGTTCGCGAACCAGCAGAAGGGCTCGTTCAAGGTCATCAACGCCCCCTTCACCGATGAGAAGTACGGCATCGGCATCAAGAAGGGCGACAAGGAGACCTGCGAGGCCGTGAACAAGGCCGTCCAGCAGATGTACACCGACGGCACGGCCAAGACCCTGCTGGAGAAGCACTTCGCGGGCACCGGGCTGAAGCTCGTGACGACCGCTCCCCAGATGGAAGGCTGCGCCTGATCCAAGGTTGACCCCGTCGCGCCGGTGCGCCGTCCCCGCAACGCCGTCCTCGTTCCGGGGAGGCGCACCGGTCGTGGCCTGACCCGATGGAACGCCATGGAACAGCTAGACAATGTTTGATTTCGGCCCGTTCTTCGACAACATCGACCTGATCCTCGAAGGCTTCTGGGCGACCGTGCGCCTCGCCGCGGCGGCCGCGGTGCTCTCCTTCATCCTGGGCACGGTCCTGGCGAGCTTCCGGGTCGCCCCCATCCCCGTCCTGCGGACCTTCGGCACGGCCTACGTCAACGTCGTCCGCAACACCCCCCTGACCCTCGTGCTGCTGTTCTGCAGCTTCGGCCTCAACGACGTCCTCGCCATGAGGCTCTCGGGCAACAGCTCCACCTCGTACTACTGGTGGGCCGTGTTCGGCCTGTCCGCATACACCGCCGCGTTCGTCTGCGAGGCGCTCCGGTCGGGCATCAACACGGTGCCGCTCGGCCAGGCGGAGGCGGCGCGGTCGATCGGCCTGACCTTCACGCAGTCGCTGCGGATCATCGTTCTCCCGCAGGCCTTCCGGGCGGTCATCGCGCCGCTGGGCAGCGTCCTCATCGCGATGATCAAGAACACGACTGTGGCGGCCGCCGCCAGCTACGCGGAGGCGGCCCTCGTCATGAAGACGATCCTCGACGCGCCCTCGTTCACCAGCGGGGCGATACCGCTGTTCATCGGCGTGGCCGTCGGCTTCATGATCCTCACGCTGCCGACCGGGTTCTTCTTCGGCTGGCTGCACAAGCGGATGGCGGTGGCGCGATGAGCAAGGAAGCAACCGTCCTCTTCGACGCCCCCGGGCCGAAGGCGCGCGCACGCCACCGGGCGATGACCGTCGCCGCGCTGATCGTGTTCGCCGGCCTGCTCGCGGCGTTCGTCTGGCGCCTCGCCGACAGGGACCAGTTCGAAGGCGAACTGTGGAGCCCGTTCCTGAAATGGGAGGTCTGGGAAGGCCTGATTCTCCCAGCGCTCTGGAACACGCTGAAGGCCGCCGCCGTCGCGTCGGTGCTGGCGCTCGCGTTCGGCGTCGTGTTCGGCCTGGCCCGGTTGTCGGACCACTGGTGGATCAGGGTCCCCGCCGGTGTCGTCGTGGAGTTCTTCCGCGCGATCCCGCTGCTGATCCTGATCTTCCTGGCGTTCTTCATCCCGAACAAGATCAGCCCGTCCATCGCCGACTCGCAGTTCGGCACGCTGCAGCGCGTCGTGGTGGAGAACGTCCTCTTCGTGTTCGGTGTCGAGATCAACGCCGGCACCGTCACCGTGTCGGCGTTCGCCGCCGTCGTCTTCGGCCTGGTGATGTACAACGGCTCGGTGCTGGCCGAGGTGGTGCGCGCGGGCGTCCAGTCGATCCCCAAGGGGCAGTCGGAGGCCGCCTACTCCATCGGCCTGCGCAAGAACGGCGTGATGCGCCTCGTTCTGCTGCCCCAGGCGATCACGGTGATGATGCCGGCGATCGTGAGCCAGCTCGTCGTCCTGCTGAAGGACACCGCACTCGGGTTCATCATCGCCTACCCCGAACTCCTGTCCGCAGGGTTCAACCAGATCCCCGCCAACTACCACAACAACAAGTTGCAGGCGGGCATCGTCGTCGCGATCATCTACATCGCCCTCAACATGGCGCTGAGCCGGGTGGCGACCGCGCTGGAGGCGCGCAGCCGCCGGAGCCGCAGGACGTCCGGCAAGACGATGGGCACCGGGACGGGCGCTCCGCCCGCGCCGGGCATGTCCGCCACGGGCACCGCGCCCGGTCAGGCCTGACGGTTCGGCCGTCTTCGTCCGAGGGCGCCGCCGGAGAACCGGCGGCGCCCTCGCTCATCCGGGGACGAGGGCGGATCCGCATGGTCACCGGTGACCGGCTTGTATCTTTCCGACGGCAAACGGCCCGTCATGGCCCCAACACATCCCCGTATGCGGGACGATTCCGCTATGACCGCTCGTGCGACCCTCCCCTACGGCTCCTGGCCTTCCCCCATCTCCGCCGCCGACGTCGCCCGCGCCCGGCTGCGCCTCGGATTCCCCACCGTCGCCGGCGATGACGTCTGGTGGCAGGAGACCCGGCCCGAGGAGGGCGGGAGAACGACGGTCATCCATCTCAAGGGCGGTCACCGCACCGAGCTGTTGCAGGCCCCCTGGGACGCGCGCACCCGCGTCCACGAGTACGGCGGACGGTCCTACCTGCCGATCAGCACCCCGGAGGGGCGCGCGATCGTGTTCTCCAACTACGAGGACCAGCGGCTCCACCGGCTCGACGAGAACGACCCGAAGCCGCGGCCGCTGACCCCCGAGCCCGCCATCCCCGCCGGGCTGCGGTACGCCGACTACGTCCTCTCGCCCGACGGCACCGAGATCTGGTGCGTGTGCGAGGGCCACATCGCCCCGACCCCCGCGGGCGAGGACGGCACCGGAGGGACCCCGGGCGGCATCCGGCGCGCCATCGTCGCCGTCCCCCTGGACGGCAGCGCCGCCGACGACGCGAGGAGGATCCGCGAGCTCGTCTCCGGCGCGCACTTCTACGCGAACCCGGCCCCCTCCCCCAGCGGCAGCCACCTGGCCTGGGTGCAATGGAGCCACCCCCGCATGCCGTGGGACGGCACCGAGGTCCGGGTCGCCGCGCTCGAGGACGGCGGGACCGTCGCGCCCCGCACCGTCAAGGGCGGGCTCACCGAATCGGCCCTCGCCCCCCTCTGGCGCGACGACGAGTCCCTCTACGTCATCTCCGACTGGCCCGGCTGGTGGAACATCTACCAGGTGGGCCTGCACGGCGAGTCCCCGCAGGCGCTCTACCCGGCGGAGGAGGAGTTCACCGGCCCCCTCTGGGAGCTCGGCGGGATGCCGTACGCGCGGCTGGGCGACGGGCGGCTCGCCGTCCTGCACGGTGAGGGCGACCTCCGGCTCGGCGTCTACGACCCGGACACGCTCGACCTCGTCCACCTCGAGGTGCCCTACGGCAGCTGGCTGCCGCAGCTGTCCGCCGACGGCACGACCATCGTCGGCATCGGCGGCGGTCCCGGCGTCCCTCCGTCCGTCGTCCGGGTCGACACCGCCACCGGGCGCGTCGAGGGCCTGCGCCGCGAACTGCCCGACGTGCCGGACTCCGCCTACCTGCCCGAGCCCCGCGCGGAACGTCTCGAAGGGCCGTTCGGGCGCCCCGTCCACGCCTACGTGTTCCCGCCCGCCAACCCGGAGGCCGCCGCCCCCGAAGGCGAGCTGCCGCCGTACGTGGTGTTCGTCCACGGCGGCCCGACCAGCCACGTCACGACGGCGCTCGACCTGGAGCGCGCGTACTTCACCAGCCGCGGCATCGGCGTCATCGACGTCGACTACGGCGGCTCCACCGGCCACGGCCGCGCCTACCGGGAACGGCTCCGCCGCCAGTGGGGCGTCGTCGACGTCGAGGACGTCGTCGCCGCCGCGCAGGCCCTCGTGGACGGCGGCATCGCCGACCCCGCCCGGCTGGCCGTCCGGGGCGGCTCCGCCGGCGGCTGGACGACGCTCGCCGCCGTCACCCGCAGCGACGTCTTCAAGGCCGCCACGTCCTACTTCGGCATCAGCGACCTGCAGAGCCTCGCCGAGGCCACCCACGACTTCGAGTCGCACTACCTGTTCGGCCTCATCGGCCCCCTGCCCGGCTTCGAACGCGCCTACGAGGAGCGCTCACCGCTCACCCGCGCGGACCGGACCGCGTGCCCGGTCCTGCTCCTTCAGGGCATGGACGACCCCGTGGTGCCGCCCGACCAGTCGGAGCGGTTCGCGATGGCCCTCGCCGCCGAGAAGACCCCGTACGCGCACCTCACGTTCGAGGGCGAGTCCCACGGGTTCCGCCGCGCCGACACCGTCGTCGCCTGCCTCGAGGCGGAACTGGCGTTCTACGGGCAGACCCTGGGGTTCGAACCCCGCGGCGTGGCCCCGATAGAGCTCAGGACCGGCTGACGCGCCGCCCGTCCGCCTCCGCCGGGGCGACCCCCGCACGGCGGACGGGTGCCCGTCCCTCTCTGCCGTCGCACCGGGTTCAGCGGGCGAACTCGATCGCGCGCGATTCGCGGACCACCGTGACGCGGATCTGGCCCGGATAGGTCAGCTCGTCCTCGACCTGCTTCGCGATGTCGCGCGCGATGACCTGGGCCTGGATGTCGTCGACGGCGTCCGGCTTCACCATCACCCGGATCTCCCGGCCGGCCTGCATCGCGAAGACCTTCTCGACGCCCTCGTGCCTGTCCCGGGCGATCTCCTCCAGCCGCTCCAGCCGCTTCACGTACGCCTCCAGCGACTCGCGGCGCGCCCCCGGGCGGCTGCCGCTGATCGCGTCGGCCGCCTGCGTGAGGACGGCCTCCACCGTCCGGACCTCGACCTCGTTGTGGTGAGCCTCGATCGCGTGGACCACGTCCTCGTGCTCGCCGTACCGGCGGGCGATCTCCGCGCCGATCAGGGCGTGGCTGCCCTCCACCTCGTGCGTGAGCGCCTTGCCGATGTCGTGCAGGAGCGTGCAGCGCTTCGCGACCTCCATCGGGAGCCGCAGCTCGCTCGCCATGACGCCCGCGATGTGCGCGGACTCGATCAGGTGCTTCAGGACGTTCTGCCCGTAGGACGTCCGGTAGCGCAGCCGCCCCAGGAGCGCGATGAGCTCCGGGTGCATGTCGCCGATGCCGACCTCGACGAGCGCGTCCTCCCCCGCACGCACGCAGAGCAGCTCCACGTCCGCCTTGCTGCGCTCGTAGATCTCCTCGATGCGCTGCGGATGGATGCGCCCGTCCTGGACGAGCTTCTCCAGCGTCAGGCGGCCCACCTCGCGCCGCACCGGATCGAAGCAGCTCAGCAGGACCGCCTCGGGCGTGTCGTCGATGATGAGGTTCACACCGGTCGTCGTCTCGAACGACCGGATGTTGCGCCCCTCCCGCCCGATGATGCGGCCCTTCATCTCGTCACTCGGCAGATGGAGCACCGACACCACCGACTCGGCGGTCTGCTCGCTCGCCACCCGCTGGATCGCGAGCGTCACGATCTTGCGGGCGCGCTTGTCGCCCTCCGCGCGCGCCGCGTTCTCGATCTCCCGGGTGATCGGAACGGCCTCGCGCTTGGCCTGGTTCTCGATCGCCGCGACCAGCTCCGCCTTGGCCTGGGCGGCGGTGAGTCCCGCCGCCCGCTCCAGGACGCGGCGCCGGTCGTCCTCGACGGCCGCCAGCTCCCGCTCGCGCTCCTCCTGGGCCCGGCCGCTCTCCGCGAGCCGGTCCGACCACTCCTCCAGGCGCCGGACCTCGCCGTCCAGCCGCCGCTCCCGCTCGGCGAGGCGCTTTTCCCGCCGCTCCAGGTCGTCCCGGAGCACCCGGGCGTCCTCGCGGAGGGAGCGGCCCTCCTCCTCCAGCTCCGCCCGCGCCGCGGACACGATCTCCGCCGCCTGCCGTTCGGCCTTCTCCAGGGCGCTCTGCGCGTCCCGCGCCGCCGCCGACCGGATCTCGTCGGCCTCGCTCTGCGCGCGCGCCATCTCCGCCGCGGCTCTCCCGGACGTGCCCGGCCGCCGCAGGAGGACGAGGACGAGAGCGACCAGGGTCACCAGCACCGCTGCACCCAGCAGGACGCTCTCCATGAGGCAGATCCTTCCGCGCCACGGGTCCCACCGGGAGTCGGACCCTGTCCCGCGAGGATTCACCCGTTCCCGGCGGACGGCGCCGGGGACACGACATCACCGGGCCGCGTGCGCGCGTCCCGGAGGGAACGGCCGAAACCGGCCGATGAACGTGTCCTCTATGCCTCTCAGCTGCTCGAACGTGCTGAACCGTATAGCGATCCGCGAGACGCGGAGTAACTCCTCACTGCCGTAACGGTAAGCGGCCCGCAGGTAATGAGCAAGCAAACGACCCGCATTCCGGACCGGCCGAACGGCCGCACGAGCGCCGCTGACCGGTCTCCGGCCGCCGGTACCCCCGGCCACCTGCGCACCCGTGACTCGCGGGGTCAAGCCGCGGTCAGGACAGGGCTCTCCTCCCCGGCGTGTCGCGCCCGGGGACCGCTCGCGGCCTCAGTCGAACGGCTGGTCGTCCGGAAGGAGCCCGGGGTCGGCCCCCTCCTCTTCCAGCGCCTCTTTCACGACCCGGTAGGCGAGGCCCGGCGGGTAGCCCTTGCGGGCGAGCATGCCGACCAGCCGCCGCATCCGCGCGGCGGGCTCGGCCCGCCGCGTCCCGGCGAGCCGGCGCGCGACGAGGGCGCGCGCGGTGCGCTCCTCGTCCTCGGGGGCGAGCGTCTCGACCGCGTCGCTGACGGTCTCGTCGGCGACGCCCCGGCGCCGGAGCTCCGCCGCGAGGGCCCTCCTGGCCAGCCCCCGGCCGGTGTGGCGCGACCGCACCCACGCCTGCGCGAACGCCTCGTCGTCGATGAGGCCGACCTCGCCGAACCGGCCGAGGACGCCCTCGGCCACGTCGTCGGCCACGCCCTTGCGCCGCAGCGCGTCGGCGAGCTGGGCGCGCGTGCGCGGCGCCGCCGCCAGCATCCGCAGGCAGATCTCGCGGGCGCGGCCCTCCGGAGACCCCCCGCCCTCCTCCTCGCCCCGTTCACTCGCCGCCCGGCTCATGCCCCTCCCCACCGACGTGCACACGGATGCCCGAACACCGCCGGCCACCGGCACAGGGCGCGTTCGGCGGACCGGGCGGGTGTCAGGAATCGGTCGCCTTGGCCTTGGTGGTCTTCCGGCCGGCGGCCGCGGGAGCCTTGACGGGCACCGGGGCCTTGGCGGGCATCGCGGCGGCCGGCGGCGCGTCGGCGGGGACGGGCTCGGCCTCCTTGTCGACCTTCGGGCCGATGCCGAGCTTCTCCTTGATCTTCTTCTCGATGCCGTCGGCCAGGTCGGGGTTGGCCTTGAGGAAGTTGCGCGCGTTCTCCTTGCCCTGGCCGAGCTGGTCGCCGTCGTAGGTGTACCAGGCGCCGGACTTGCGGACGAAGCCGTGCTCCACGCCGAGGTCGATCAGGCCGCCCTCGCGGCTGATGCCCTGGCCGTAGAGGAGGTCGAAGTCGGCGACGCGGAAGGGCGGGGCCATCTTGTTCTTGACGACCTTGACGCGGACGCGGTTGCCGACGGCCTCCGTGCCGTCCTTGAGCGTCTCGATACGGCGGACGTCGAGCCGGACGGACGCGTAGAACTTCAGCGCGCGGCCACCGGTCGTGGTCTCCGGGGAGCCGAACATGACGCCGACCTTCTCGCGGAGCTGGTTGATGAAGACGGCCGTGGTCTTGGTCTGGTTGATGGCGCCGGTGAGCTTGCGCAGGGCCTGCGACATCAGGCGGGCCTGGAGGCCGACATGGCTGTCGCCCATCTCGCCCTCGATCTCGGCGCGGGGCACCAGCGCGGCGACGGAGTCGATGACGACGATGTCGATCGCGCCGGAGCGGATCAGCATGTCGACGATCTCCAGGGCCTGCTCGCCGGTGTCGGGCTGGGAGACCAGCAGGGCGTCGATGTCGACGCCGAGCTTGCTGGCGTACTCGGGGTCGAGCGCGTGCTCGGCGTCGATGAACGCGGCGATGCCGCCCCGCTTCTGGACGCTGGCCACGGCGTGCAGGGCGATGGAGGTCTTGCCGGAGCCCTCGGGGCCGTACACCTCGACGACGCGGCCCTGGGGCAGCCCGCCGATGCCGAGCGCGATGTCGAGGGAGATCGCGCCGGTGGGGATCACCTCGACCGGCGCGCGCGCCTCCTCGCCCATCCGCATGACGGAGCCCTTGCCGAACTGCCGCTCGATCTGGGCGAGTGCGGTCTCGAGAGCCTTCTCCCGGTCGTTCGCTGCCATGAGATGTCCTTCTCGTCGTGACTGTCGGCTCTCGGCCGCTGCCTGCTGTGTCGGGGCGACGCTACGGCGGGCCACCGACATTTTCCGGGACCCGGCGCGACCGCGGGCGGCGCCGCGCGCCGGGAACAGCCTACCGAACATAAGTTCGATCATCGCGGTGTGATGCGATTCGGCTCGGATTCTCCGTGCGTCGCGGGGGCGGAACCCCGTACGCTGGCGCCGTCCACGGAGGGGCTCCATCATGACGCTGACCGTCCTTTTCTGCGTCGATCCGATCCACCCCCGGCGCGTTGACCCGCACTTCGCGCGCGAGGCGGCCGCCGTGCGCGACCACTACGGCGAGCTCGCCCTGATCGACCACGAGGCGCTGCGGCGCGGGGACGCGGACGGCGCCGTCCGCGCGGTCCCGTGGGACCTCGGCCCGGCGTGGTACCGCGGGTGGATGCTGACGGCCGGCGAGTACGCGGCCCTGGCCGCGGCGCTGCGCGCGCGGGGAACGCTGCTGCTGACCCATCCGGACGACTACCGGCGCGCGCACGAGCTGCCCGGCTGGCACGACACGTTCGCCGGGCTGACGCCGCCGAGCGTGTGGCGGCCCCTCGAGCCGGGCCAGGATCCCGGCGACCTGACCGCCCTGGGAGAGCTCGTCCGGCCGCTGAGGGCGGGGCCGGCCGTGGTCAAGGACTACGTGAAGTCGTGCAAGCACGAATGGGACGAGGCGTGCTTCGTCCCGGACGTGAAGAACCTGGCGCGGCTGCACGATGTCGCGGCCAAGATGGTCGCCCTGCGGGACGAGTTCCTCGCGGGCGGTCTCGTGGTGCGCGAGTTCGAGCCGTACGACGGCGAGGGCGAGGCGCGGGTCTGGTGGGTGGACGGTGAGCCCGCGCTGGTGGGGCCGCATCCGGACACCCCCGACGTGGAGACCGATCCGGAGCTGGACCGCGTGGCCCCGGCCGTCCGGGCGCTCGGGTGCCGGTTCATCACGACGGACCTGGCACGCAGGACGGACGGCGAGTGGCGGGTCGTGGAGGTCGGGGACGGCCAGGTGAGCGACCTTCCCTCGTCCGTGGACGCGATGGACCTGTACGCGCACCTGCCGGTACCCGACTGACCTGTGATGGAACCGGAACGCCGCCCGCTTCCGTCTCATGTCCCGCGCCCCTAGGCTATGGCTCCCATGACGGAACCGTTCCCCGAGGGGCCGGTTCGACCATGCCGTCCGGCTCTGTCCGGACGTACGCCGACTCGTCTCGAAGGACGGTTCCCTTGCCCCCACAGGAGCCCATCCGGCGTCTCAGTTCCCGTGCCGTGAAGGTCGGGATGGTGAGCGCACTGTCGCTGACCCTGGTCGGGTGCAGTACGAAGTCCACCACCGCGTGGTGCGTGGACCGTCTCGCCACCCCCGTGACCGGCGCCACCGCGGGCGGCTACCGCGTCGTCCCCGACAGCAACTGCAACCGGAGCGACGTCGGCCGCTACTCCTCGTACGGACAGTACTTCTGGTACTACGGCGGGAAGCGCGGCAGCAACGGGTACGTGTCCGGCGGCAGCTCGTTCGCGCCCGGCAAGGGCAAGATCAAGTCGAGCAGCGGGAGCACGCTGCGCGGCGGGTTCGGCGGCAGCGGCTCGAGCGGGAGCTAGCCGGTGCGCCGTTCCCGTTCCACGCCCCGGAAGGGCTGGGAGGAGAAGGTCGAGTCGCACGGTCTCGCCTTCCACCGGACCGCGCACCCGGAGCACCTGACCCGCCCCTACTGGGACGAGTCCGTCCACTACGTCTTCGAGATGGACGAGGTGCTGGCGCTCGAGGAGGTCGTCGAGGAGCTGCACCGGATGTGCCTGGAGGTGGTGGAGCACGTCGTCACGACCGGCCGCTACCACGTCCTCGGCATCCCGGACTGGGTGGCGCCGCTCATCGAGGAGTCCTGGCGCCGCCGGGACCCGCATCTGTACGGGCGCTTCGACCTGCGCTACGACGGCACCGGCCCGGCGAAGATGCTGGAGTACAACGCCGACACCCCCACCGCCCTGCTCGAGAGCTCGATCGTGCAGTGGTACTGGCTGCAGGACGTGTATCCGGACGACGACCAGTGGAACTCCATCCACGAGCGCCTCGTCGCCCGCTGGAAGGAGATCCTCCCCCGGCTCGGTGCCGGCCCTGCGCACTTCGCGTGGACCAACGGCGACGAGACCGGCGAGGAGGTCATGACGATCGCCTACATGCAGGAGACGGCCGAGGAGGCCGGGATCCCCGGGATCGCGATCGCCATGGAGGACGTCGGCTGGAATCCCGAGCGCGGGCGTTTCGTGGACCTGGACGAGCAGGAGATCCGCACGCTCTGCAAGCTGTACCCGTGGGAGTGGATCGTCTCGGAGCCGTTCGGCCGGAGCATCCCCGGAACGCCGATGTCGTGGATCGAGCCGATCTGGAAGATGATCCTGTCGAACAAGGCGCTCCTGGTCCTCCTCTGGGAGCTGTTCCCCGGGCACCCGAACCTGCTGCCGACGTACCTGAACACCCCGTCGAACCTGACCTCGTACGTGCAGAAGCCCCTGCTGGGCCGCGAGGGCGCGAGCATGCGCCTCGTCTCCGCGGACGGCGGTGAGCAGCGTACCGAGGGCAAGTACGGCGCGGAGGGGTTCGTGTTCCAGGAGTTCTGCCCGCTGCCCGAGTTCGACGGCCAGCACCCGGTGATCGGCGCGTGGGTCGTCCATGACGAGTCGGCCGGGATCGGGATCCGGGAGACCGCCGGCCTGGTCACCGACGACACGTCCTCCTTCGTGCCCCACCGCATTCCCCTGTAGCCCCGAAGAAGCACTCCTGCCATCCCCTGGGCAGGCATCCCCCAAAGGAGAACCCATGAGAACGCTGGCGGCCGACGACAGTCTCGGCCAGGTACTGCTGGACGGTACCGGGGCGCTTCTCGCGTACGCCGCGGTCGGCCTGGTGCTGTTCATCGTCGGGTTCTACATGACCGACCTCGCCACGCCCGGCCGCCTGATCACGGTGATCCGCGAGCACCGCAACCCGAACGCGACGCTGCTCGCGTGCGCCTCGACGGTCGGCGTCGGCCTGATCGTGGCGGTCTCGATCTTCGCGTCGGGCGGCGACCTGCTGGAGGGCCTGACGCGGACGCTGGTGTTCGGCGGAGTCGGCATCGTCGCGCAGACCGTCGCCACCCTGGTCTTCGACAAGCTGGTGGGGATCAGCATCAAGCAGCTCGCGGACGACGCCGAGGACAAACTGGAGCCGGCCGCGGTCCTGCTCGGGGTGGCGAACCTGATGATCGGGTTCGTGACGGCCGTCGCCGTCTACTGAGCCGCCCGCCGGGCCGTCAGCGGAGGGCGGGCGGGACGTCGAACGTCGCGACGACCGCCCGCCAGACCTCCTTGGGGGCCTTGCCGTCGGCGAGGGCCTGCTCGACGGTGCGGCCGCCCAGTTCGGCCAGGACGTAGTCCTTCGCGACGCTCTCCGCGTAGCGCTCGCCGAACTGCCGCCTCATCCGGTCCCAGAAATCTGTCAGCCGCACCGGGTCACGCTATCCGACCCTGGGTTCCTCCACGGATTCGCCGTGTTCCTGCACGGATTCGGCGACCTCGTCCGGGACCGTGGGGCGGGCACCCTCCCGGTACTGCCGGTGCAGGCCCGTCAGGTAGCGCTCGACACCTTGCACGACGCGTGCGCTCCGGTAGGACGGGAAGACGTCGAAGGCGTGCTGGCCGCCCTTCATCTCGGCGTAGACGACGGGGGCCGCGGAGACGTTCCGGAGCCGTTCGACGAAGCGCCGCGCCTCGGCGACCGGGATGAGCGAGTCGCGGTCGCCGTGGACGACGAAGAAGGGCGGGGCGTCCTCGCGCACGTACGTGACCGGGGACGCCTTGACATAGGCGTCGCGGTTCTCCGCGAAGGGCTTCTTGACGACCATCCGCTCCACGAGCCGGGTGGCGCCCATGGGGACGGGCCAGGGGCCGGCTTCATAGAAGTTGTAGACGCCGTAGAACGGGACCGCGCCCTGGACGGACGTCTCGACGTCCTCGAAGCCGGGCTGGAATTCGGGGATGTTGGCGGTGAGCGCCACCATCGCGGTGAGGTGGCCCCCGGCGGACCCTCCCGTCACGCAGAGGAAGTCGGGGTCTGCGCCGTACTCCGCCGCGTGCTCGCGGTACCACGCCAGGAAGTGCTTCAGGTCGATGAGGTGCTCCGGCCAGGTGGCGCGGGGGCTGAGCCGGTAGTTGACGTTGAAGCCCACCCAGCCCTGCACGGCCATGTGGTTGAGGAGGGGAAGGCCCTGTTCGCGCTTGTCCCCGATGACCCACGCGCCGCCGTGGATCTGCATGAGCCCGGGGCGCAGGTCGCCCGGACCGGCGGACGCGGGGCGGTAGACGTCCAGTTTGAGCCGCAGCCCGCCGTCCTGCCGGTAGACGACGTTGCGCTCTACCGCGACCCCCTTGCGGGGGACCAGGCACAGGGGCGGCACGATCAGCGGCGCCAGGGGGTAGCGGGGCGCGCCTTCGGGATCGAGGTCGAGGGGCGCGCCGCTCTCGCGGAGGGTGACGACGGTGCGGCGGGACACGGCGAGGGTGGCGGCCAGGCCCGCCATGCCGAGGAGCCCCGCGACGAGTCCGATCCATCCCGCCCAGTGCTCGAGGCCGCCGTGGTAGGCGGTGAGCCCGAGCGCGACCGCCTCGGCGACGAGCAGGTGGGGGGCGAGCTCGATCGTCAGCCATCCGGCGAAGAAGCTCGGCACGAGCAGGGCGCTCTGCGCGCGGGGGGCGTGCGCGTTCGCGGCGAGCAGCAGGAAGAGGGTGCCCATGGCCAGGAGCGCGTAGGTCATCGGGACTCCTTCGGGGTGCGTCCTTCAGGTAGACCATGCCCAGACAAGCGCTTGCTTACAATGTGACGCGCGCCACCCGGGCGCGATTTGTCAGACGTGCGCGGCACTATGGACGACGTGGGCGATGACGTGCTCGAACGCTTCTCGCCGGCGACCCGTGCCTGGTTCGCCGGGGCGTTCGCCGCGCCGACCGCCGCCCAGGCCGGCGCGTGGGAGTCGATCGCGGGCGGCGAGAACACCCTGGTCGTGGCGCCGACCGGCTCCGGCAAGACGCTCGCCGCGTTCCTGTGGTCGCTCGACCGGCTCGCGCTGCCCGGCCCGGCGCCCGATCCCCGGCACCGCTGCCGCGTCCTGTACGTCTCGCCGCTGAAGGCCCTGGCGGTCGACGTCGAGCGCAACCTGCGCGCGCCGCTGACCGGCATCCGGCAGGCGGCCCGGCGGCTCGGGCTCCCGGAACCGGACGTCACCGTCGGGATGCGGTCGGGCGACACCCCCGCCGACGAGCGCCGGCGGCTGGCCGTGAAACCGCCCGACATCCTGATCACCACACCCGAGTCGCTGTTCCTGATCCTGACATCCCAGGCGCGCGAGTCGCTGCGCGGGGTCGAGACCGTCATCGTGGACGAGGTGCACGCCGTCGCGGGCACGAAGCGCGGCGCGCATCTGGCGCTGTCCCTCGAACGCCTGGACGCCCTGCTGGCCCGCCCCGCGCAGCGGATCGGGCTGTCGGCGACCGTCCGCCCCGCCGGAGAGGTGGCGGCGTTCCTCGGCGGACCGCGCCCCGCGGCGGTCGTGCAGCCGCCGTCCGAGAAGGTCTTCGATCTCGACGTCGTCGTCCCCGTCGAGGACATGGGGGAGGTCGGCGGGTTCGTCGGCGACTCCGGCGCGGCGGACCCGCGCCAGAGGAGCATCTGGCCGCACGTGGAGGACCGCCTCCTCGACCTGATCGAGGCGCACCGCTCGACGCTCGTGTTCGCCAACTCGCGGCGCCTGGCCGAGCGCCTCTGCGGCCGCCTCAACGAACTCGCCCACGAGCGCGCCACGGGCGGGCCCCTCCCCGAGGACCACTCCCCCGCCGAGACCATGGCGCAGGCGGGCGCGGCCAAGGGCGCGCCCCAGGAGATCGCCAGGGCGCACCACGGTTCGGTCTCCAAGGAGGAGCGCGCCGGCATCGAGAACGCCCTGAAGGAGGGACGGCTGCCCGCCGTGGTGGCGACGTCCAGCCTCGAGCTCGGCATCGACATGGGGGCGGTCGACCTCGTCGTCCAGGTGGAGTCGCCCCCGTCCGTCGCCAGCGGCCTCCAGCGTGTCGGACGCGCGGGCCACCAGGTCGGCGCGGTGTCCAAGGGCGTCATCTTCCCCAAGTACCGGGGCGACCTCGTGCAGACGGCCGTCGTGGCGGAGCGGATGCGCGGCGGCGAGATCGAGGAGCTGCGGTACCCGCGCAATCCCCTCGACGTCCTGGCGCAGCAGATCGTCGCGATGGTCTCCATGGACGAGTGGGAGGTCGACGACCTGGAGTCCCTCGTCAAGCGCGCCGCGCCGTACGCCGGGCTCCCCCGCTCGGCGCTGGAGGCGACGCTCGACATGCTCGCCGGGCGCTACCCCAGCGACGACTTCGGGGAACTGCGCCCCCGCCTCGTCTGGGACCGCGTGACGGGCGTCCTCCGCGACCGCCCCGGAGCGCAGCGCCTGGCGGTGACCAGCGGCGGCACGATCCCCGACCGCGGCCTGTTCGGCGTGTTCCTCGTCGGCGAGAAGTCGAGCCGGGTCGGCGAACTCGACGAGGAGATGGTGTACGAGTCCCGGGTCGGGGACGTGTTCGTCCTGGGCGCCAGTTCCTGGCGGATCGAGGACATCACGCCCGACCGGGTCCTGGTGTCGCCCGCGCCGGGGCAGCCGGGCAAGCTCCCGTTCTGGCACGGCGACACGCTCGGCCGCCCGGCCGAGCTGGGCCGCGCCCTGGGCGGTTTCACCCGTGAACTGGTGCGGCTTCCCGCGCAGGAGGCCCTCGCCCGCGTGACCGAGGCCGGGCTGGACGGCTGGGCCGCCGCGAACCTCGTCTCCTACCTGGCGGAGCAGAGGGAGGCCACCGGGCACGTCCCCGACGACCGCACCATGGTGGTGGAGCGTTTCCGCGACGAGCTGGGCGACTGGCGCCTCGTCGTCCACTCCCCGCTGGGCGCGCGTGTGCACGCGCCCTGGGCGCTCGCCATGGCCGGGCGGCTCCGCGAGCGGTACGGGATGGACGCGCAGGCCATGCACGCCGACGACGGCATCGTCATCCGCATCCCCGACATGGACGAACCGCCGGGCCTCGACCTCGCCCTGTTCGACGCCGACGACATCGAGCGCATCGTGGTCGACGAGCTGGGCGGCTCCGCCCTGTTCGCGGCGCGGTTCCGGGAGTGCGCGGCCCGTTCCCTGCTGCTGCCCCGGCGCCGCCCCGACAAGCGGATGCCGCTCTGGCAGCAGCGGCAGCGCGCCGCGCAGCTCCTGTCGGTGGCGGGGAGGTACCCGTCCTTCCCCATCGTCCTGGAGACGATGCGCGAATGCCTGCAGGACGTGTTCGACGTGCCCGGCCTCGTGCAGCTCATGCGGGACCTGTCCGGCCGGAAGGTCCGCCTCGTCGAGGTGGAGACGCCCGAGCCGTCCCCGTACGCGCGCTCGCTGCTCTTCCACTACGTCGGCGCGTTCATGTACGAGGGCGACTCGCCCCTGGCCGAACGCCGCGCGCAGGCGCTCGCGCTCGACTCCGCCCTGCTGGCGGAACTCCTCGGGCAGGCCGACCTCCGCGAACTGCTCGACCCGGAGGCCGTGGCGGAGACGGAACGCGAGCTGCAGCGCCTCGCGTCCGACCGCCGGGCCCGTGACCTCGAGGGCGTGGCCGATCTGCTGCGCGCCCTCGGGCCCCTGACGACCTCCGAGGTCGCCGACCGCGTCGAGGCGCGGCCGGACGGCGCAGCGCCGCCGGTGCGGGCGTCACGGTGGCTGGCGGACCTGGAGGAGGCGCGCCGCGCGATCCGCGTCCGCGTCGCGGGTGCGGAGCACTGGGCCGCGATCGAGGACGCCGGGCGCCTCCGCGACGCCCTCGGCTCCCCGCTTCCGGTGGGCATTCCGGAGGCGTTCCTGGAACCCGTGGACGATCCCCTGGGCGACCTCGTCTCCCGCTACGCGCGCACCCACGGCCCCTTCCAGGCGGCGGCGCCCGCCGCGCGGTTCGGGCTCGGCGTCGCGGTCGTCGTGGAGACGCTCCGCCGCCTGTCGGGCGCGGGACGGGTCGTCGAAGGGGAGTTCCTGCCCGTCGCGTCCGTCTCCGGCCCCTTGGGCGCCGAGTGGTGCGACACGGGCGTCCTGCGGACCCTGCGGCGCCGTTCCCTGGCACGGCTGCGCGCCGAGGTGGAGCCGTCCCCGCCTGAGGCGCTCGGCCGTTTCCTGCCCGCGTGGCACGGCATCACGGGCGGTTCCCGCCTGCGGGGCATCGACGCGCTCGTCCAGGCCATCGAGCAGTTGCAGGGGGCGGCGGTGCCGGCGTCCGCCCTGGAATCGCTGATCCTCCCCTCCCGTGTCGCCGGCTACTCCCCCGCGATGCTGGACGAGCTCACGTCCGCCGGAGAGGTGGTCTGGGCGGGGCAGGGCGGTCTGCCGGGCGGCGACGGCTGGGTCTCCCTCCACCTCGCCGACACGGCGCCGCTCCTGATGCCGGAACCCGCCGAGATCACCCTCACCCCCGTGCACCAGGCCGTCCTGGACGCCCTCGGCGACGGCGGCGCGCTGTTCTTCCGCACCCTCTCCGACCGCGTCAACCGGGACACCACCACGGCCGACGCCGACCTCGTCACCGCCGTGTGGGACCTCGTCTGGGCGGGCCACCTCACCAACGACACCTTCGCGCCGCTCCGCGCGGCGCTGGGGGCGGGCCGTCCCGCGCACCGTTCCCGGACGTCCCGGCGCGGACGCCCCGTCCTGCCGTCGAGGGCGGGCCCGCCCACCGTCGCGGGACGCTGGTGGCTGCTCCCCTCGCGCGAGACCACGGCGACCCTCCGCTCGCACGCCCTCGCGGAGTCGCTCCTGGAGAGGTACGGCATCGTCATCCGGGGCGCGGTCGCCGCCGAACGCACCCCGGGCGGTTTCGCGGCCGTCTATCCGGTGCTGCGCGCGTTCGAGGAGAGCGGCCGCTGCCGCCGCGGTTACTTCGTCGAGGGCCTCGGCGCGGCGCAGTTCGCACTGCCCGGCGCGGTCGACCGCCTGCGTGCCCTGCGCCCGTCCGCCGCGCCGGACGACATCTCCGCCCTCTGGGAGACCCCGGCACGCTCCGACGTCCGCGCCCTCGTCCTCGCCGCCGCCGACCCCGCCAACCCGTACGGCGCCGCCCTCCCCTGGCCGGAGCGCGAGGGCGAGGCCGCGAGCGGCCACAAACCGGGCCGCAAGGCCGGCGCCCTGGTCGTCCTGGTCGAGGGCCGCCTCACCCTCTACGTCGAACGCGGCGGGCGGACCCTCCTCACCTGGGATGACGACCCGGACATCCTGCGCCCCGCCGTCGACGCGCTGGCCTTGGCCGTCCGCGAGGGTGCCCTGGGCAAGCTCACCGTCGAGCGCGCGGACGGCGAATCCATCAACGACACCCCGCTCGCCGCCGCCCTGGAGGCCGCGGGCTTCCACCCGACCCCCCGGGGCCTGCGCCTCCGCAACTGACCCGCAGCCGCACACCCCACCCGGCCGGGTCCCAATTTCCATCAGGGCCGTCCGGACGTTGCGCGAAGGCGCCAGGTCTTGACGGAGTCCCGACGGGGGAGGCGGTCAGTGGCGGCGGCCGAACATGGAGATGAGGCCCTTGAGGGCTCGTTCGTCCAGGGAGCCGAAGGGGTTGTCGTGGACGAGGTACGTCCAGGTGGCGGAGGGGCGTTTCAGCTCGGCGGCGTCCAGGTCGATGCCGGATGCGGAGGCGGTGAGAGCGCGGAACGCGGTGACGGCCCTGGCGCGGGCGTCCGGCAGGAGGCGCTTGCCCGCGGGCACCGCCTCGCGGTTGAACTCGACCAGGGGGTCCAGGCCACGGCCGAGGGAGCGCAGGTGGATGCCCTCGCGGAGGTCGGCGAGGAACGCCAGGTGGTCGGCCCAGCAGCGGTCCAGGTGGTACAGGAGGATCTGGCGGGCGGCATCGGCCACGGCGTCGGCCCCCGCCGCCTCGACGAGGGCGGCGTGCCGATCGGGGGCGTCCTCGGCCATCATCCGGTCGGCGTGGTCGCCCTGGAGGACGGCGGTGCGCTCGACGAGGAGTTCGCGGCGCTGCAGCCCGATCAGGTGGTTGTAGCGCCAGGTGTTGCGGTGCAGTTCCAGGTCGACGCCCTCGGCCACGCGCTGGGCGTGCCCGACGATCCAGCGGGCGCCCTTGTCGTCGATGCGGCCGTCCGGCTCGGTAGGGCCCTTGTAGGTCTCGTCAGGGGCAAAGCGCGTGACGAGGTCGTCCTGGAGGCTGGTGAAGAAGACGGAGCCGCCCGGGTCGCCCTGGCGTCCGGCGCGGCCGCGGAGCTGATCGTCCAGGCGGCTGCTGTGGTACCGGCCGGTGCCGATGACGAGGAGCCCGCCGGCGGCCGCCACGCGGTCGCGGGCGGACGCGCCCGCCGAGGCGGGGGCGGTGCCGGGCACGGACCCGGGCGGGCCGCCCCCGAGCCGGATGTCGGTGCCGCGGCCCGCCATCTGCGTCGAGACGGTGATCGCGCCGGGCGCGCCCGCCTCGGCGATGATCGCGGCCTCCTCGGCGTCGTTCTTGGCGTTGAGGACGACGCGGTCCAGGCCGGCGCGGGCCAGCCGGCGGGCGAGGCGCTCGGACTCGGCGACGTCGGCGGTGCCGATGAGGACGGGACGTCCGGTGGCGTGGGCGGCGGCGATCTCCTCGACGATCGCGACCTCCTTGTCGGCGGACGTGGCGTACAGGAGGTCGGGATCGTCGCGCCGCACGCAGGGCTCGTTGGGCGGGATCACCGCGATCTCGAGCCCGTAGAACTCGGTGAGCTGGCCGGAGACGGCCATCGCGGTACCCGTCATGCCGCAGCGGGCGGGGTACCGGCCGATCAGCTCCTGGACGGTGACGGAGTCGAGGATCTCCCCGGACGGCGACGCGGCCAGGGCCTCCTTCGCCTCCACGGCCGCCTGCAGCCCGTCCGGCCAGCGCTGCAGCAGCGCGACCCGGCCCCGCGACTCGCTGATCAGCTTCACCGCGCCGTCCCGGACGATGTAGTCGACGTCGCGGTGCAGGAGCACCTCGGCGTGCAGGGCGACGTTCACCGCGGTGAGGACGGCCAGGTTCTCCGCCGCGTACAGGTCGACGCCGAGGGCGCGTTCCACCTCGCGCGTACCGGCGGCCGTGAGCGTGACGTTGCGCGCCTCGGTGTCGACGGCGTGGTGCAGGCCGGGGCGCAGCCGCCGGACGAGGTCGGCGTACCGGGGGTCGGCCTCGGCGAGCTCGGTCGCGCCGGCGAGGACGAGCGGCACCATCGCCTCGTCCACGAGCACGGAGTCGGCCTCGTCGATCAGCGCGACGGCCGGTTCCGGCAGGACGGCGTCGGCGGGGTCGGTGACCAGGCGGTCCCGCAGGAGGTCGAACCCGATCTCGCTGACCGGGGCGTAGGTGACGTCGGCGGCGTAGGCGGCGCGGCGCTCGTCCGGGGTGGACGCCTGCCCGACCCAGCCGGTGGACACGCCCAGCATCCGGTACAGCGGCCCCATCCACTCGGCGTCGCGGCGCGCCAGGTAGTCGTTCACGGACATCACGTGGACGCGTTCGCCGCGCAGCGCGTACCCGGCGGCGGCCAGGGCGCCGGCCAGCGTCTTCCCCTCGCCGGTCGCCATCTCCGCGACGTGCCCCGACAGCAGCGCGAGCATCCCCACGAGCTGCACGTCGTAGGGCCGTTCTCCCAGCGTCCGGCGGGCGGCCTCGCGGCCGATCGCGCAGAACTCCGCGAGGTCGTCCACGAAGGCCCCGGCCGTGAGCTCGTCGTCGGTGAGCTCGCGGACGCGGTCCTCGCGCGTGCCGGCGTCGGCGACCACGGCCTGGAAGGGAGCCAGGTCCACGGTGCCCGGTTTCTGGACGAGCCGCCGGAACCGGTCACGCAGCCCCATGGCGTCCCCTCGTTCGCTCGGTCACGGTTCCCCCAACGGGCGCGGAATGCCCGTCGTTCCCATGATCCCAGGTGCGATCCGGGACGTCAGGGCCGCATCGGCAGGAAGTCTGAGCCCGATCTCATTCTCCGGATGGAGCCTCCGCAAGCACGATCTCTGAGACCATGGGTGCCTACGGGGTTGCGGTGGCCGACGGGGAAAGCGCCACCGCGGAACGGGGTTTCACCATGACACCTACGGCTCGGCTGGCCGCCGCCCAGCGGCGCAAGCGCCAGATCATCAGCCGGACGCTCATCGACCGCGCCTTGAGCGATCCACGCCGCAGCGACCGGCCCGCGCCGGTCCCGGCGGCACCGAAGTAGCGCGGGCCGCCGCCCGGCGGGGTCAGGCGGGGTCGGCGGAGAAGACCTCGTCGCGGGCCTGCTCCAGGGCCGAGTGCAGGGCGCCGCGCAGTACGGGGTTGCCCTCGACGCGGGTGACGGCGACGGTGGGGCGGGTGGGGCTGATGCGGCCGACGGTCCGCTCGATCCGGGAGGCGAGCGGGACGCCGCCCGCGCTGCCCAGGCTGCCCGACAGCACCACCAGGCCCGGGTCCAGGACGATGTTGACCGAGGTCACTCCGTAGGAGATCCGGACGGCGAGTTCGTCCAGGAAGGCGCCGCCCATCGTCTCGTCTTCGGCGGCGGCGCGGACGCAGGCGACGGCGGTCGGTTCGGTGATGCCGTGCGAGTGGGCGAGGGCGCGGACCGCGTCGGCGCCGACCAGGGAACCGTAACCGCCGGCGATGGCCGGTTTGCCCCATGACGTCGATTCGGTGACGCCCTCGTCCTCGGGTCCGCGGCGGGCGGCGCCGATGGGGAGGGGCGCGCCGGGCACGGGCAGGTAGCCGATCTCGCCGGCGCCACCGGAGCGGCCGCGGTGCAGCCTGCCGCCGAGCATGACCGAAAGGCCCATGCCGCGGTCGAGCCACATCAGCGCGAAGTCGTCGGCGCCGCGGGCGGCGCCGTAGGCGCGTTCGGCGACGGCGGCGAGGTTGACGTCGTTCTCGATCGTGACGGGACGGCGCAGGTCGGTCCTCAGGGCGGCGAGGACGCCCTCGTGCCAGCTCGGCAGGTCGAACGAGAACTGGACGTCGCCGGAGCGCGGGTCGACGACGCCGGGCGTCCCGATCACGAAGGCGCTGAGCCGGCCGACGGCGACGCGAGCCGAGCGGCACGCCTTGACGACGGCGTCGTGCACCGTCCTCACGGGGTCGTCGGCGCCGTTGGGGTCCACGGTGACCTGGGCGGCGAGCGTCCCCGTGATGTCGGCGACACCGGCGGTGACGCCGTCCGGCCCGACCTCGAGCCCGGCGACGTAGGCCGCGGACGGCACGACGGCGTAGAGGGCGGCGTTGGGGCCGCGGCCGCCGGCCTGCTCGCCCGCGACCTCGACGAGGCCGCGCTCCTCGAGCCGGGACAGCAGCTGCGACGCGGTGACCTTGGACAGCCCGGTGTGCTCCCCGATCTGGGCGCGGGTCAGGGGCCCCTGCTCGACGAGAAGGTCGAGCGCGGCGCGGTCGTTGAGCTCGCGCAGCAGCCGCGGCGTTCCCGGGCGTCTCGCCATGCCGGTGGACCTCCATGTCTCAATCCGCTAACGAGCGGTTTTATTTAGGAAAGTTTCTTGTTAGTTTACGCGCACAGCGCCGACCGCACCGGCACCCCGGGGCGGGGGCGCGCGCAACACGCCGACTGGCGAGCAGGGCGCCCGCGATCGACGCGGTAGCGAGGGGGGCATGGTCGGACCCTAAAGGGTCGGCACGTGCTCCACTGGCATCGCAGGCCAGCAAGGCCACGCGAGGCGGATGCCGGAAAGGATTCACCAGTGAAGTACTTCAAGGTTGTGGCCGCAGCGGCCGCGATCGCCCTGGCCGCCACGGCCTGCGGCGGTGACGACAAGGACGACTCCGCGGCGGGCAAGGACCCGGCGACGCTCAAGGTCTGGATGATGGGCGACGGGACGCCCGAGCAGACCAAGTTCCTCGACGGCGTCGAGGCCGAGTTCAAGCAGAAGCACCCGAACACCGACGTCCAGATCAAGTACGTGCCGTGGCCGCAGGTCGCCCCCACGTTCCAGAAGGCCGCGGCGGGCGGTGAGGGCCCGGACGTCACCGAGCTCGGCAACACCGACGTCCAGTCCCACATCGAGCAGGGCAACCTCGCCGACATCACCGACGAGTTGGACGGCTGGGCGGACGGCAAGACGCTGAACAAGACCGCCCTCGCCAACGACCAGGGGGACGGCAAGACCTACGCGGTGCCGTGGTACGGCGGCGTCCGCGGCATCTGGTACCGGACGGACTGGTTCCAGGAGCTCGGCATCCAGCAGCCGAAGACCTGGGCCGACCTGACGGCCGCCGCGAAGAAGATCCAGGACGGGAAGAAGGTCCCCGGCATCGGCGCGCCGAGCGACCAGACCAACGCCCTCGTCAGCTTCATCTGGGGCAACGGCGGCGAGGTCGCGGTCAAGGAGGGCGGCAAGTGGGCCGGCAGGCTCGACCAGCCGCAGGCCGCCGAGGCCGTGAACTTCTACGCCGGTCTCGTCTCCAAGGAGAAGGTCGCCCCGGAGAAGTACATCGGCAAGAACGAGCTCGAGGGCCCGCAGCGGGACTTCGCTCTCGGCAAGCTCGGCATGTACATCGACGGCAGCTGGGCCCTCAAGGAGATGAAGAAGATCTCCGAGAAGGACGCCGGGAAGTGGGGCGTCTTCCCGATCCCGACCAAGACCGGCGGCAACGCGCCCGTCATGGCGGGCGGCTCCGACCTCGCCGTCTGGAAGGACAGCAAGGCCAAGGGCGCGGCGTTCGACTACATCACCGTCCTGAACAACGCCAAGAACGCCAAGGCGTGGGCCGACTACAGCGGCTTCTCCTCCATGCGGTCGGACGTGAAGTTCACCGACCCGAAGCTGGAGATCTTCACCCAGATCGCGACCAACACCAAGTTCACCCCGATCAGCGCCGGCTGGGGTGAGTTCGAGCAGGCGAAGAAGGTCCTGCCGAACGCGGTGAAGGCCATCATGCAGGGCAAGTCCGCGGACGGGGAGCTGAAGAAGGCCAACGAGCAGGCCAACACCCTGCTCAACCCGTAGCCGCAGGCACGGGACCGTCCCGGCCGACTCCCGCCCGTCACCGTCGATCGGAACCGCCCATGCTCGACACCGCACCCGCGGTGCGCAAGCCGCCGGGCCGCAAGGCCGCCGGCGCCCGCATCCGCCGCCGGCCCCGCCTCGGGCCGTACCTGCTGATCGCGCCCACCGTGATCGTGATCGCCCTGCTGATGTTCTGGCCGATGGTCCAGATCGGGATCATGTCGTTCCAGAAGGTCGGCAACCGCCAGCTCCGCGGCGAGCCCGCCGAGCAGGTCGGCACCGAGAACTTCGACAAGATCCTCAGCGACCCGTTCTTCTGGCAGACGTTCCGCAACACCGTGCTGTTCGCGGTGGTCGCGGTGACGCTGACGATGCTGGTCGGGACGCTGGTCGGGCTGCTGCTCAACAAGCTCGGCAAGCGGATGTCGGCGTTCGTCTCGGGCGGCGTCATGATCGCCTGGGCGACCCCGCCGGTCACCGCCGCGATCATCTTCTCCTGGCTGTTCGGCACGACCGGCGGCCTGGTCAACTGGTGCCTGGACCTTCTGCCGGACGCGCTGATCGGCGGCGGCTGGGCCGACCACAACTGGTTCGCGACGCCGCTGTCGACCTACACCGTCCTCACGGTGTGCGTGGTGTGGCAGTCGTGCCCGTTCGTCGCGGTGTCCGTCCTCGCGGGCCTGAAGAGCGTGCCGAGCGAGCTGTACGAGGCGGCGCGGGTGGACGGGTCCGGCCCGTGGCGGACGTTCTGGAGCATCACCTACCCGCTGCTCAAGCCGATCTTCATGGTCCTGCTCGTCATGAGCGTGATCTGGGACTTCAAGGTGTTCACCCAGCTGTTCATCATGTCCGGGCTGGCGAACCGCGACGCCTTCAACCTGTCGCTGTACGCGTTCTCCGAGGCGTTCGGGTCCCTCAATCCCAAGCTCGGCATGGGCTCGGCGATCGCGCTGGTCCTCACCATGATCCTGCTCGTGGTCACGGCGCTGTACGTCCGCGTGATGGTCCGTCAGGGGGAGACGAAGTGAAGCGCGCCCGGAGATACCTGCTGAACGCGACGGGGCTGGTCGTCTTCGTCCTGGCCGTCTTCCCCGTCTTCTGGATGGCGTCCACCGCGTTCAAGCCGAACACCGAGATATTCAGCACCACCCCGAGGCCGCTGCCGGCGCATCCGACGCTGGAGCACTTCGACCTCGTGCTCAACGGCGGCATCGCGGAGGTGTCGTTCTGGGCGTACTTCCGCAACAGCGCCGTCCTCGCGCTCGTCACCGTCGTCGTGTCGAGCCTGCTCGCGCTCCTCGCCGCGACCGCCGTCGCGCGGTTCCGCTTCCGGTTCCGGACGACGTTCCTCGTGATGCTGCTGGTCGTCCAGATGGTGCCGCTGGAGGCCCTGGTCATCCCGCTGTTCCTCGACCTCAAGAAGCTCGGGATGCTGGACAGCCTGCCCGGCCTGGTCCTCGTCTACATCGGGTTCGCGGTGCCGTTCGCGATCTGGATGCTGCGCGGCTTCGTCGCGGCCGTCCCGAAGGAGCTGGAGGAGGCCGCCGCGATCGACGGCGCCGGGCCGATCCGGACGTTCTTCACCGTCCTGCTCCCCCTCGTCGCGCCGGGGCTCGTCGCGACCAGCATCTTCTCGTTCATCACCGCCTGGAACGAGTTCATCTTCGCCTACACGTTCCTGGACGACCAGGGCAAGTACACCCTGCCGATCATGCTGCAGTTCTTCTTCGGACGCAGCGGCAACGCCTGGGGGCCGATCATGGCAGCGTCCACGCTGCTCACCATTCCCGTCATCGTGTTCTTCCTCTTCGTCCAGCGCCGCATGGTGTCCGGGCTGACCGCCGGGGCGGTGAAGGGGTGACCGGCGACGACATCGCGCGGCTCGCCCGCGGCACCCTGCTCCCCTCGTTCCCCGGCGCGACCGCTCCCGGCTGGCTGCTCGCCGAACTGGAGAAGGGCCTCGGCGGCGTCACGCTGTTCGCGCTGACCGGGAACGTCCCGAGCCCGGAGTCGCTCGCCGCGCTCACCGCACGGATGCGGGACGTCGCCGACCCGATCGTCACCATCGACGAGGAGGGCGGGGACGTCACCCGGCTCGGCGGGCACGCGACCGGCAGCCCCTACCCGGGGAACGCCGCGCTCGGCGCGGTCGACGACCCGGAGCTGACCCGCCGCGTGTACCGGTCGATGGGAGCCGAGCTCGCCGCGGTCGGCGTCAACCTGAACTTCGCCCCGTCCGCGGACGTGAACACGGCCGATGACAACCCCGTCATCGGAACCCGGTCGTTCGGCTCCGACCCGGGCGTCGTCGCCCGGCACGCCGCCGCGGCCGTCACCGGGACGCAGGAGGCGGGCGTCGCGGCCTGCGCGAAGCACTTCCCCGGCCACGGCGCCACCGTCGAGGACTCCCACCTCGCGGTCCCGCTCGTCGACGCCGACCTGGACCTGCTGGACCGCCGCGAGCTCGTCCCGTTCCGGGCGGCGATCGCGGCCGGCGCCCGCGCGGTGATGACCGGGCACCTCAACCTGCCCGCGATCACCGGCGGCGCCCCGGCCACCCTGTCGCACGCCGCGATCACCGGCCTGCTCCGCGACCATCTCGGGTTCGAGGGCGTCATCGTCACCGACGCGCTCGACATGAAGGGCGCCAGCGGCGAGATCGGCATCCCCGAGGCCGCCGTCCGCGCCTTGATCGCGGGCGCCGACCTCCTCTGCCTCGGCCCCCGCGAGCACGCCGAGACCCTCCAGGCGACCCTGGACGCGATGATCAAGGCGGTCCGCGTGGGCCGCCTCCCCGCCGAGCACCTGGCCGCCGCCGCGGAACGCACGCGCGCCCTCCGCACCTGGCTCGCCGGCCATCCCCCGGCGGAGATCGACCGCTCCGCCGGCCTGGACGCCGCCCGCCGCGCCGTCCGGGTGACGGGCTCCCTCCCCGGCTGGAACGGCACCCCGCCCCTCGTCGTGGAGATGGAGTCGTCCGGCAACATCGCCGTGGGCCCGACCCCCTGGGGACTGCGCCCGTGGGCCGAGGACGCCGTCCAGGCGGACGGCGGCGAGCAGGCGAGCAGCCTCCTGGAACGTGCCACCGGCCGCGGCCTGGTGATCGTCCTGCGCGACGCCCACCGCCACCCCGCACAGCGCGAACTGACGAGGACCCTGCTCGGCGCGCGCCCCGACGCGATCGTCGTGGAGATGGGCCTCCCCGTCTGGCGCCCCGGCGCGGGCACCTACCTGGCCACCTACGGCGCCGCCAACGCCAACGCCCAGGCGGCGGCGGAGCTCCTGGGCCTGGCCTGACAGACCCGTGGCGGGCCCGCGCGGTTCCCTCACCCGGTGCGCGCGGGCACGTCACGCCCCCTCTCGGGGCGGTTAGTCCGACCAGTCCCATCGGCAAGGGATAATGACCACATGCGATTGTCCGCCCGGGTCGACTACGCCTTGCGCGCCGCCGCGGAGCTGGCGGTGGCCGGGAACCACCCGGTGACCGCCGTCCAGCTCGCGGAAGCGCAGCAGATCCCGCCCAAATTCCTCGAGAACATCCTCGGCCAGCTGCGCCGGTCCGGGCTCGTCCGGAGCCAGCGCGGGCCGGAGGGCGGCTACTGGCTGGCCAAGCCCGCGGCCGACATCGCCCTCGCCGACATCATCCGCGCCATCGACGGCCCCCTGCTCGGCGTCCGGGGCGAGCGCCCCGAGCACGTCGGGTACACCGGTCCGGCGAAGTCCCTGCAGGACGTGTGGATCGCGCTGCGCGCCAGCGAGCGCTCCATCCTCGAGTCCGTCACGCTCGCGCACATCGCGGCGGGCGAGCTGCCGCCCCCGGTCCACGCCCTCACCGAGGACCCCTCCGCCTGGGAGAGCCCCTCGTTCCTCTGAGGAGGCGGTGACGTGCCCGAGGGCGACAACGTCTGGCTGGCCGCGCGGAACCTGCACCGGGCTCTGGCCGGGCGCACCCTGACCCGCTCGGACTTCCGGGTCCCGCGCTTCGCCGGCGCCGACCTGCGCGGACGGGCCGTCCTGGAGGCCGTGCCACGCGGCAAGCACCTCCTCATCCGCGTCGAGGGCGGCCTGACCGTCCACACGCACCTCAGGATGGAGGGCCGCTGGCACATCCGCCCCGCCGGCCCACCGCCCACGGACCATCGGGTGCGCCTCGTGCTGGGGAACGCCGAGCAGATGGCGATAGGCACGTCCCTGGGCGTCGTGGAACTGCTGCGCACGGAGAACGAGGACCAGGCCGTCGGGCACCTCGGCCCCGACCTCCTCAACCCGCTCTGGAACGGCGCTCTCGCCACCGAGTCCGTCCGGCGCCTGATGGTGCGGCCGGAGCGCGCCATCGGGGAGGCGCTCCTCGACCAGGCGTGCCTGGCGGGCATCGGCAACGTCTACAAGGCGGAGATCCTGTTCCTCCGCGGCGTCCACCCTTGGACACCAGTCCAGGAGGTCCCGGAACTCGCGGACGTGGTGGAACTCGCCCACCGGCTCCTGGACGCCAACAAGGCCCGCCACGGCCACATCACCACGGGCGACCTGCGCCGCGGCCACGAGCACTGGGTCTACGGCCGGGCGGGCCGCCCCTGCCGCCGCTGCGGCACCCGCGTCGAACGCCGAGACCAGGGCGAGGCGAGGCAGAGCAGAATCACCTACTGGTGCCCCCGATGCCAACCACCCCGGCCCTGACCTCGGCCGTCGACGACCTGGACCGCGAGCGGAGCCGGTTACGAGCGGAGCGGGAGACCGATCGCGCGGAGCGCCCCCGGTCGGGCCGCGGCGATGCGGCGACCGCACCGCCGCGCCCTTGGGAAGGGGGCGGCCGAGGGCACCGCGATCAGCTCTGGGCCTGGAACATCCAGTGCTGCTTCTCCAGCTCGGCGGTGACGCCGATCAGAAGGTCCTGGCTGACCGGGTCGGCTTCCTCCGTGGCCGCGATGTGGCCGCGGAAACGGGCGATGATCTGGGCGAGCAGGCCGGTGATCGCGGCCGCGACCTTGTCGTCGGCGAGGTAGCCGGCCTCAAGCTGGTCCAGTTCCGTGCGGTCGGCGACCGTGCGGGACCGGCCGTCGGGGTTGACGCCGATCGTCACGGCACGTTCCGCGACATCGTCCTGGGCCTGCCGGGCGAGGGTGACGATCTCGTCCAGGTGCTCGTGGACGACCTTGAAGTTGCGGCCGGTCAGGTTCCAGTGCGCCTGCTTCGCGAGCAGGCCCAGGTCGATCAGATCGATGAGAGCGCCCTGCAGGGCCTCTCCGGCGGCCTTCTTGGCCTTGTCGGGCAGAGGGCTCGTGACCGTCGCCATCGTTGGGGCTCCTTCCGCGTCATTACGGCGTATCCGTGACAACACCGGAACCATCCCCCGCCTTGCCGGACCCAAGCGTGAGGCCCCACACACACCCGAGGCAGGGTCCGTCCGCACGTCAGAGCCCTGTGGTCCGCGCACACCCGCGGGCCACGGTTCCAGGGCCCCGGCTACGCGGCGACCATGTCCGCGCGGAACTCGCCTGCGATCTCCTCGGGGGTGGACGGGATGCTCTCGGCGGTGATGCGGTCGTGCGCGGGTGCGCCCGCCATGACGGGGTCGTGCTGCAGCTCGGCCAAGGCCAGCTGATCCGCGACCTCTCTCAGGACGTGCGACAGCGGGACCCCCAGGGCCTTGCAGATGGAGGCGAGCAATTCCGAGGACGCCTCTTTCTGACCCCGTTCGACCTCGGAGAGATATCCGAGGGACACCCGTGCGACGGCGGACACCTCGCGGAGGGTGCGTCCCTGGCGCAGCCGCAGCTGCCGCAGTACGTCACCGAGCAGCTGGCGAAGCAGGACCATCGTCTCGCTCCCTCCCTCAGTTCGGACCATCTGCCGGTTCCACCGTACCCGGGTTGGCGGCGGCCGTGGCAGACCGTTGATTTCGTGTTCGCTCGGAACGTAACGCTGTAATCAACTCCGCTCTTCCCGATCGCACCCGGATTTGGTGCCCCGTTCACCTTCCTCGCATCCCAGCATGACACGTCTCAGCAGGTCAAGGGCGTGCACAACGGTCATTCGCCGGATCGCCGGGCGTGTTTGCGGGCCGGTGCCCGGCAGCGGGAGGCGCGGGGCGACGACGGAGGGCGCGGCGCCGGGTCCGGCGACGGCGATGTAGACCGTGCCCACGGGGCGGGCGTCCTGGGGGTCGGGGCCCGCCACACCCGTCACCGCGACCCCGTAGGTCGCGCCGAGCCGGTCGCGGACTCCGGCGGCCATGGCGGCCGCGACGTCGGGATGGACGGCTCCGTTGGCGGTGAGGAGCCCGGACGGGACGCCGAGGAGGCGCTCCTTGAGTTCCGTGGCGTAGGCGACGACGCCTCCCGCGTAGGTCGCGGACGAGCCGGGCATCTCCGTGAGCGCGGCGCCGATGAGGCCGCCGGTCAGCGACTCCGCGGTCGCGACGGTCGCCGAGCGGTCGGCGAGCAGGCGGTGCACGACCCGGTCGAGCGTCTCGCCGTCCGCCCCGTACACCGCCGGGCCCAGCAGCTCGCGGACGCGCGCCTCGACGGACGGCAGGCGGTCGGGCGCGGCGGTGATCCGGATCTTCACCTCGGCCGGTTCCGGCAGGTAGGCGAGCGCGACGCCGTCCATGGCCTCGATCTCGGCCAGGCGGGTCGCGATCTCCGATTCCCACAGCGCGGCCGTGCGCAGCGTGCGGCGGGCGAGGGCGGGCGCGCCGGCGCGTCCGGCCAGTTCCGGCAGGACGGCCGTGTCCATGAGGGCGCGCATTTCGAACGGGACGCCGGGCAGCGCGTACACGGTGCCGCCGGGGAGCGCGACCCGCAGACCGGGCGCGGAGCCCGCCGGGTTCGCGAGCGGGCGGGCGCCTTCGGGCACGTCCGCCATGCGGAACGCCATCGGCAGCGGTTCACGGCCGGCCGCCTCGGCCCGGTCGCGCAGCCGCGCCTCGAGCTCGGGATCCCGGACCAGGGCGGCGCCCGCCGCCTTCGCGAGGGCGTCGCGGGTCAGATCGTCGTAGGTGGGACCGAGCCCCCCGGTGGTGATCACCGCGTCGGCCCGGCGCAGCGCGGACGTGACCGCTTCGATGATCACGTCCATCTCGTCGCCGACGACCACGCTGCGGGTCACGGCGATCCCGTGCTCGGCCAGCCGCCGCCCGAGCCAGGCCGCGTTCCCGTTGAGCGTGTCGCCGAGAAGCAGCTCGTCCCCGACGGTGACCAGTTCGACCCGCATCCGTCCCCCTCTTCGCTCCGCCGCTCTCCGAACCTACCGGCCGGGGCGGACACCGGTCGGCCGCGGCGGGGTTCCCGGATCGGCCGACCGCATCAGGACGGGTCGCCTCCGCCGGAAAAGGTGAACGACCCGCGGGCGAATCAGCGGACGACGAATCCGCGTCCGAGAAAAGCGACGACCGGACGAATACGAGGGAACGGCAATGTGAGGAGACGCATATCATCGACGGAAATCCGTGCGCGCCGACGGACGGACGGCCCGTCCCACCTGAGGCGATGGGTCACCGTGTGAGTCAGAACTCATTTCCCCGTGCATCGGGACGTCCGCGGCGTTGACATAATCGACGTGCCGGCACAGAAGCGGGCCGCGGGATCGCGACCGGGGTGGGCGCGATCCCGCGGCCTTTCGGCGCGCTGACAAGTGGCCGGAGTGCCGCTAGCGAGCAGCCAGGCGGCGCAGGACGGCACCGCAGCGGCGGGCATAGGCGCGCTGCATCACCGGGACGAGCGGACCTCCCGGCCGGGTGAGGACTGGGTGGCGCCCACCTCGGGGGAGGTGAAGTCCACGGGCGTTCCTAGGGGCGGCCGGCGCGGCGCAGCCGCCACGCCCGGACGACGTAGTCGACGCCGGTCACGACGGTGACGACGAGCGCGGCGGCCATCAGCGCCCAGCGCAGCGGGTCGAGCGGGCCGGGCAGGATGAACAAGCCGATGGCGAGGACCTGCAGCATCGTCTTCAGCTTGCCGCCCTTGCTGGCCGGGATGACGCCGTAGCGGATGACGACGAACCGCAGCAGCGTGATGCCGATCTCGCGGACCATGATCATGATGGTCACCCACCACCACAGCTCGCCCAGGATCGACAGGCTGACCAGCGCGGCGCCGGTCAGGGCCTTGTCGGCGATCGGGTCGGCGATCTTGCCGAAGTCGGTGACCAGCCCGCGCGCCCGCGCCAGGTCGCCGTCGACCTTGTCGGTGATCGATGCGAGCGCGAAGACGGCGAACGCGGCGAGCCGCCAGGCCGTGCCGTCCAGGAACAGCAGCCAGACGAACAGCGGGACGAGCACGATCCGCAGCATGGTGAGCGCGTTCGCGACGTTGTAGACGCTCGCGGCGGGCGGCTCGGAGGCGCCCGCCACCGGTTCGGGCGTACCCGCGATCATGGCGCGTCCGCGGCCGGGCCGGGCAGGGCGTCCGCGATCAGGTCGACGCCCTCGGCGCCGGTGACCCGCGCCGCGACGATCTCGCCGAGCGCGAGGCCCGCGCCCCGGACGAGTACCGTCCCGTCGACCTCGGGGGCCTGGTGCTCGGCGCGGCCCTCGAAGGCGCCGCCGTCGGTCTTCTCCTCCAGGAGGACGCGGATCTCGGTGCCGATGCGGTCCTCGGCGCGCTGCGCGGTCAGTTCGTCCGCGAGGATCGACAGCTCCTCGACGCGGGCGGCGACCTCCTCCGGGTCGAGCTTGCCGTCGAGCCCGGCGGCCTCGGTGCCCTCCTCGTCGGAGTAGCCGAAAACGCCGACGGCGTCGAGGCGCGCCGCGGACAGGAACGCGGCCAGCTCCTCGAAGTCGTCCTCGGTCTCGCCGGGGAACCCGACGATGAAGTTGGACCGGACACCCGCGTCCGGTGCCAGCTCCCGGACCCGGTCGAGCAGCTCCAAAAACCGCTCGCGGTCGCCGAACCGGCGCATGGACCGCAGCACAGGCCCGCTCGCGTGCTGGAACGACAGGTCGAAGTAGGGGGCGACGCCGGGCGTCCCGCAGATCGCCTCGATGAGGCCCGGCCGGGTCTCGGCGGGCTGCAGGTAGCTCACCCGGACGCGCTCGATTCCGTCGACGGCGGCGAGGCCCGGCAGCAGCTTCTCCAGGGCCCGCAGGTCACCGAGGTCTTTGCCGTATGACGTGGAGTTCTCGCTGACGAGGACCAGTTCGCGGACGCCGTGCCCGGCGAGCCAGCGGGCCTCCTCGAGGACCTCCCCCGGGGGCCGCGACACGTAGGCGCCGCGGAAGGCCGGGATCGCGCAGAACGTGCACCGCCGGTCGCAGCCGGACGCGAGCTTCAGCGGCGCGACCGGACCGCCGCCGAGGCGCCGCCGCAGCACCCGGGGGCCGGAGGCGGGGGCCACGCCTTCGGGCAGGTCGGGGCCGTGGCCCGGGATCGCGACGGCCGCGGCCGTCCGTTCGACCGGGCTGATCGGCAGCAGGGTGCGGCGGTCGCGGGGCGCGTGGGAGTCGTGCCGGCGGCCCGCCATGACGTCGTCGAGCCGGTCGCCGATCGCCGTGTAGTCGTCGAAGCCGATGACCGCGTCGGCCTCCGGGAGGGCCTCGGCGAGCTCCCGGCCGTACCGCTCCGCCATACAGCCCGCGGCGACGACCTTCGCGCCGGAGCCGTGCGCGGCGAGCAGCGTGTCGATCGAGTCCTTCTTGGCCGCCTCGATGAAGCCGCAGGTGTTGACCACCACGACGTCGGCGCCGTCGCCGCCCTCGGTCAGGTCCCAGCCGGCGTCCTCGATGCGCGCGGCGAGCTCCTCGGAGTCGACCTCGTTGCGGGCGCAGCCGAGCGTGATGAGGGAGACCTTGCGGCGAGTGGACATCCCTCTAAGGTAATGGGCGCGCACGGCCGTCCCGACCAGGCCCCGGCCGTCGGATCAGGATTCGGGATCGGACCGCGTGAACGTCACCCGGTGGACGCCCCGGTCGTCGCCGGGGGCGCCGATGTCCTTGCCGTTGACGGTCATCTCGACGGAGCCGCCGATCCCCAGCACCACGGTGATCTTCTTCTTCGCGGTCCACGCGCGCTCGTCGCCGGGGGCGAGGATGCCGGAGAACAGCGGCCTGCCGTTGTCGCCGCGCACGTTGAACCACGTCCGCCGCTTCACCTGGACGGCGAGTTCCACCCGCGTGCGCGCCGCGGGCGAGGGGGCCGCGCCGGGCTTCTTCGCGGCGGGCGCGGTCGGGGACGCGGAGGGCGAGGGGGCCGCCGCGGGCGTGCCGGCGACCGGCCGCGCGGTGCGCCGCTCTGGCCCGCCGCCCCCTCCCGCGATCTGGACGACCACGTAGACCATCACGAGGGCGAGGGCGAGCGCCATCGCGGCGGTCCAGTTCGGGGAGCGGCGCTCCCGGAACTCGACCGGGCGCTCCGGCTCGAACGCCGAGACCGCCGACACGGGCTGCGGGGCGCCGCCGTGGGCCGCGTCGAACTCCGCGACGAGCGGCTCCGGATCGATGCCGATGACGCGGCTGATGCTGCGGATGTGCCCGCGCGCGTAGAAGTTGCCGCCGCAGAGCGCGAAGTCGTCGGCCTCCATGCGGCGGATGACCGTCTCCCGGATCCGCGTCTGGAGACTCACCTGGGTCACCGAGAGACCGGCCCGCTCGCGCTCCTCCGCCAAGGTCTCACCGATGCTCACGCCGAGCCTCCTTCGAGCGAGTGAACGACCCCGATGCCCCCGTCGCACCAGTCTAGGAACCGCCATGCCCGAAGAGCGACGGCCAACACGTGTCAAACCGGGCAAGATTCTGCATCATTCACAACGCCCCCAGAGGTACCGCGACGCCCGGGGCCCGGGATCAGCCGGCGCCGCGCAGCTCCGCGAGCACCTTCGGCAGGTCGTCCGGCTTGGCCAGGACGTCGCGCGCCTTCGAGCCCTCGCTCGGGCCGACGATGTCGCGGCTCTCCATCAGGTCCATGAGCCGGCCCGCCTTCGCGAACCCGACGCGCAGCTTGCGCTGCAGCATCGAGGTCGACCCGAACTGCGTCGACACGACCAGCTCGATCGCCTGGACGAGCAGGTCCATGTCGTCGCCGATCTCCTCGTCGATCTCCTTCTTCGGCGCGCCGGACGCGGCGACGTCGTCGCGGTAGTCCGCCTCCATCTGCGCCTTGCAGTGGTCGACGACCTGGTGGATCTCCTTCTCCGAGACGTACGCGTTCTGGATGCGCATCGGCTTGCTCGCGCCCATCGGCAGGAACAGCGCGTCGCCCTGCCCGACGAGCTTCTCCGCGCCCGGCTGGTCGAGGATGACGCGGCTGTCGGCCAGCGAGGACGTCGCGAACGCCAGGCGGGAGGGGACGTTCGCCTTGATGAGGCCGGTCACGACGTCCACCGACGGACGCTGCGTCGCGAGCACCAGGTGGATGCCGGCGGCGCGGGCGAGCTGGGTGATGCGGACGACGGAGTCCTCGACGTCGCGGGGCGCCACCATCATGAGGTCGGCGAGCTCGTCCACGATGACGAGCATGTAGGGGTAGGGGGTGTAGACGCGCTCGCTGCCGGGCGGCGCGGTGAGCCGGCCCGCCTTCACCGCCTTGTTGAAGTCGTCGATGTGCCGGAACCCGGACGCGGCGAGGTCGTCGTAGCGGCGGTCCATCTCCCCGACGACCCAGTCGAGGGCCTCGGCGGCCTTCTTCGGGTTCGTGATGATCGGGGTGATGAGGTGGGGGATGCCCTGGTACATCGTGAGCTCGACCCGTTTGGGGTCGACGAGGATCATGCGGACCTCGTCCGGCGTGGCCCGCATCAGGACCGACGTGATGAGCCCGTTGATGCAGGTCGACTTGCCCGCGCCGGTCGCGCCCGCGATGAGGATGTGCGGCATCTTCGCGAGGTTCGCGACGACCGTGCGTCCCTCGACGTCCTTGCCGAGGCCGACGATCATCGGGTGGTGCTCGTTCGTCGCGGCCGGCGAGCGCAGGACGTCGCCGAGGCTGACGATGTCCTTGTCGACGTTCGGGATCTCGACGCCGATCGCCGACTTGCCGGGGATCGGGGAGATGATCCGCACATCGGCGCTCTTCACCGCGTACGCGATGTTGCGGGTGAGCGCGGTGACCTTCTCGACCTTCACCGCCGGGCCGAGCTCGATCTCGTACCGGGTGATCGTCGGGCCCCGGGTGAACCCGGTGACCTGCGCGTCGATGTCGAACTGCTCCAGCACCCCGGTCAGGGCGCTCACCACGGTGTCGTTGGCCTTGGTGCGCGGCTTGGCGACGCTTCCGGGGCGCAGCGCCGCGGGCTCCGGCAGTAGGTAGACCTCGCCGGACGACGACAGCGGCAGCTGCTCGGAGGCGCGCGGCGCGGGCGTCGGGTCGCGGACCTCGGGGAGCACCGGGCCTTCGGCCGGCCCGTCCGGTTCGGGGGGCGGCGGGAACGCGTCGTCGGCGGGCTCGGCGGGCGGCGGAACGTCCGCGCCGAACGGGTCGGGGTCGAACAGCTCGTCGGCGAGGTCGCGGCGCGGGCGGTCGTCGCCGTCCTCTTTCGCCCCGCCCGCCTTCGCCCTGCCCGCCTTCCCGTCGAGCAGCGGCGTGTCGTAGGGCTTGGAGTGCTCGCCGACCTCGAGGTCGCCCTCCTCGCCGGACGCCTTCGCGCCCTTGCGGCGCCGCTTCGCGGGGGCGGCCTGCGGCGCGTCGTCCTCCCGGTGCGCCGGACGGCCCTGCAGCGTCGCCATCGCCCACAGGTCGGCGACGCGCTCGGGGACCTTCGCGATCGGCGTCGCGGTCACCACGAGCAGCCCGAACCCGGACAGGAGCAGCAGCAGCGGGACGGCCACCCAGCCGCTCAGCGCCGCCTCCAGCGGCGCCGACACCAGCCAGCCGAGGACGCCGCCCGCCTCGCGGACGCCGTCCATGTCCTTCGCGGGCGACGGGATGCCCGCCGAGACGTGCAGGACGCCGAGCACACCGGCGCCGAGCGCGCTGACGCCGATGACGACGCGTCCGGTGTCGTCGTGGTGCTCGGGATGCCGCAGCGTCCGCCACGCCAGCAGCGCCAGCAGGACGGGCAGCCCCATGGCGATGATGCCGAGACCGCCGCGGACGACCTTCTCCAGCGCGATCGTGACCACGCCGTCGGGGCGGAACCAGGTCACGGAGGCCAGCACGATCGACGAGCCGAGCAGCGCGAGCCCGAGCCCGTCGCGGCGGTGCTCGGGGTCGAGGCCGCGGGCGCCGTCGCCGTAGGCGCGAAAGAGCGAGCCGACCGCGACGGCCGCGAGCTGGTACAGCCTGAACAGGAGCTTGAAGAAGCCGAGGATCGCCTGCGGGATCGGGTCGGGCCGCTGCGGGGGGCGGCCCTTGCCGCGGCCCCCGCCGCTCCCCGCGCGCGGCTTCGCGCCGGCCTTCGCGGCCGTGCCCGGCCGCTTGCGGGGGGCCTGTCCGGGGGGTTTGCGGGCCGCGCCGCCGCCGGCACGCGAAGTGCTTTTCGCTCCTCCGGACGCACGTGTGGCCATGATGACGAGACTAACCAAGATCGGGCGCGGATCCGGGGATCCCGGGCACGGGCGTGTCACCGGGCGGCCGCGCGCGGCCGCCCGGTGACCCCGTCCGGGCTCCGGGGCCCGATCACACCTCGACGATCACCGGGACGATCATCGGGCGGCGGCGGTAGTTGTCGCTGACCCACTTGCCCGCGGTACGGCGGACGAGCTGGCCCAGCTGATGGAGCTCGGTCACCCCGTCGGCCGCGGCCTCCCCGATCACCGTCTCGATCCGCGAGACGACCTCGGCGAAGTCCGCGTTGACGATGCCGGCGCCGCGGGCGTGCACCTCCGGCCCGGCCACGACCTTCCCGGACGTCGTGTCGATCCCGATGACGATGGAGATGAAGCCCTCCTCGCCGAGGATCCGCCGGTCCTTCAGGGAGGTCTCGGTGACCTCGCCGACCGACAGGCCGTCCACGTACACGTAGCCCGCGGGGACCGCGCCGACGATCTTCGCCTCGCCGCCGGCGAGGTCGACGACGACGCCGTCCTCGGCGATGACGATCCGCTCGTCCGGCACTCCGGTGAGCGACGCCAGCTTCGCGTGCGCCCGCAGGTGCCGCCACTCGCCGTGGATCGGCATGAAGTTGCGGGGCTTGACCATGTTCAGCACGTACAGCAGCTCGCCCGCCGAGGCGTGCCCGGACACGTGCACGAGCGCGTTGCCCTTGTGGACGATCCGCGCGCCCCATCGGGTGAGGCCGTTGATGACGCGGTTCACGGCGTTCTCGTTGCCGGGGATCAGCGAGGACGCCAGCAGCACGGTGTCGCCCTCGGTGATGCGGATCGAGTGGTCGCGGTTCGCCATCCGCGACAGCGCCGACATCGGCTCGCCCTGCGACCCGGTGCACACCAGGACCAGGCGGTCGCCGGGGATGTCGTCCAGGTCGCGCTGCTCGACCATGACGCCCTCGGGGACGTTCAGGTAGCCGAGCTCCCGCGCCACGCCCATGTTCCGGACCATCGACCGCCCGACGAAGCAGACCTTGCGGCCGTTCGCCACGGCGGCGTCGAGGACCTGCTGGACGCGGTGGATGTGCGAGGCGAAGCAGGCCACGATCAGCCGGGCCTGCGCGGTGCGGAACACGTCGTCCACGACCGGGCCGATGTCGCGCTCGCTGGTGACGAAACCGGGGACCTCGGAGTTCGTCGAGTCGGACATCAGCAGGTCGATGCCGGCGGCGCCGAGCCGCGCGAAGCCGGGCAGGTCGGTGAGCCGGCCGTCCAGCGGCAGCTGGTCCATCTTGAAGTCGCCGGTGTGCAGGACGGTCCCGGCGGGCGTGCGGATCGCGAGGGCGAGCGCGTCCGGGATCGAGTGGTTCACGGCCAGGAACTCGATCTCGAACGGGCCGAACGTGCGCCGGTCGCCCTCGGCGACGACCTCGGTGACCGGCTGAATGCGGTGCTCGGTCAGCTTGGCCTCGAGCAGCGCCATCGTCAGCTTCGAACCGGCCAGCCGGATGTCGCGGCGCTCGCGCAGCAGGAACGGGACGGCCCCGATGTGGTCCTCGTGGCCGTGCGTCAGGATGACCGCCTCGATGTCGTCCAGGCGGTCCCGGATGTACTCGAAGTCGGGCAGGATCAGGTCGATTCCGGGCTGCTCGGTCTCCGGGAACAGGACACCGCAGTCGACGACGAGCAGTCGCCCGCCGAACTCGAACACGGTCATGTTGCGGCCGATCTCCCCGAGCCCGCCGAGCGCGACGATGCGCAGGGCGCCCTCGGCCGGGGCGGGCGGGGACGAGAGCTCCGGGTGGGGATGGCTCACCGGGCGGCCTCCCGGACGGTGTCGTGCGGCACTGCTGCGTCGGGCACGGTGACTCCCCCAATCGTCAGGTCCGCACGCAGGCGCTCGGCGAACTCGGGCCCGGCCTCGGCCAGCGGCGCGCGCAGCGGGCCGCCACCGGGCAGGCCGAGCAGTCGCAGCGCCGCCTTCACGGCGATGGCGCCCTGCGTACGGGTCATGATCGCGGTGACCACGGGCAGCAGCCGCCGGTGGATCTCCAGCGCCCGCCCATGCTCACCGGCGCGGTATGCGTCGATCATCTCATGGAGCTCGGTGCCCACGAGATGCCCGATCACGCTGACGAACCCGGCGGCGCCCACCGACAGCCACGGCAGGTTGAGGTTGTCGTCGCCGGAGTACCAGACGAGGTCGGTCGCCGCCATCACCCGGGACGCGCCGAAGAGGTCGCCCTTGGCGTCCTTCACGGCGACGATCCGGGGGTGCTCGGCGAGCCGCAGCAGCGTGTCGCCCTCGATCGGCACCCCGGCGCGGCCCGGGATGTCGTACAGCATGGTCGGCAGGCCGGTCGCGTCGGCGACGGCCCGGAAGTGCGCCAGCAGCCCCTCCTGCGGGGGCTTGTTGTAGTACGGCGTGACGACGAGCAGCCCGTGCGCGCCGGCGGCCTCGGCCTGCCGGGCGAGTTCCAGGCTGTGCGCGGTGTCGTTCGTCCCGGCACCGGCGACGACGACCGCGCGGTCGCCGACCGCGTCGACCACCGCGCGCAGGAGGTCCCGTTTCTCGGCGTCGCTCGTCGTGGGCGACTCACCGGTGGTCCCGCTGACCACGAGACCGTCGTGGCGCCGCTCGTCGACCAGGTGGGTCGCGAGGCGCGCGGCGCCGTCGTAGTCGACGCCGCCGTCGGGCGTGAACGGGGTGACCATCGCGGTCAGCAGCCGTCCGAACGGGGCGTCGGGAGTTGTGCTGGGTGCCATGCAACGAACGGTACCGTTCCGGCCCCCGCGCTCGGACCCGCAGGTCCGGCTCGGCCGCGGCCGGATCCGGGACGGGAGAAGCCGCCGCCACACGCTCGGGGGTACGCGTGGCGGCGGCTCCCTCCACTCATCGTGGCACGCGAACCGCCCGTTACGGGGGCACTCCGGCCACTTCCCGGACTCGATGGGGGAAAGCCCGCCGGGCCGGGCGACGGATCAACCCGGGGCGCCGGCGGCGATGAGCTCCTGCAGCCGGAGCCGCAGCTCCTCGACGCAGGGCGTCCGGACGAGGTCGTTGCCCCGGACGGCCCACCACTGCCCGGATCCGCCCCGTCCGATCCGCCAGCCGGTGAACTCGGCTGCCAGTTCGCTGAGCGTGTCGGCGTCCCGCCACGCGGCCTGCTGAATGCTCATCGGCCTCGCTCCCCACTCGACCCATCGCCGGATCTGGTTCACGGGTCGATGCCTACCCCGCCGGTTCGCGCCTATCCAACCCCCCTGACCTGCGCGGACACGGAAAGCCGAACGTCATCGCGGGGCTTTCCCAACAGCCAAGTCCTGCTGTCGTTCAGGGCAGCCAGTTACGGCGAAACCGGTCCCATTCACCCGATTTCGTCGTCCAGTCGGCATAGACCCCGACCCCGTACGGCCGCGCCGGCGGCCGGTCCAGGTCGTCGACGCCGCGCCGGACGCCGCGCAGCGCGACGTCCAGGGTCTCCGCCCACTCCATGAGCGGCCGGTAGGTGGGGACGCCCATGAACACGGTCACCCGGTCGCCGATGGTCTCCAGCGTCGCGCGGGTGTGCCGGGCGAAGTGCCAGCCGGCGAGGGATCGCGTCGGCAGCGACACGTCGTAGGTCATGATCGCGACCTGGTCGGCGCGGTCGGCCACGGCCCGCAGGAACTCCTTCGTCGGACGCGGCGGGTGGTGGACGGTGCCCGTGCGCGGGACGAGGGCCTTGTAGACGGGCTGGAGCCGGTCGAAGAGGGGCGGCTGCTCCAGCGCGACCGACAGCAGCCTGCCCCGGGCCCGGGTCAGCTCGCGCGTCCGCTCCATGAGCTCGAGGAACGATTCGTCGTCGGGGTAGATGGGCTCGAAGTCGTAGTGGATCCCGTCGAAGCCCAGATCGAGGAACTTCTCGTCGGTCTTCAGGACGCGCGCGCGGACGGCGGGGTCGTCCAGGTCGATGACGCCTTCGTCCTCCACCACGCGGATCTGGCCGAGGTACGCCTGCGCGCGCACGCCCGGCGCGTGCTCGCGGAGGGCCGCGATGAGCCGCCTCGCGTTGCGGTGCCTGGACTCCGGCACCGTCCCGTCCGGCTCGAACGGGCCGGCGTGGAAGAACACGTCGGTGATGCGGTGCCTCTTCAGCAGCTCACCGAACGCGCGGTACTCCTCCTCGGTGTGGCTCTCCCCCACCCATTGGTGGCGCGCCCACAGCGCGTTGGCCTCCGTCCCGCCCGCCTTGGGATCGGGCTGCCACCACACCCAGGCCCCGGCCAGGACGAGGGCCATCAGGCCCGCGACGTACGCGATCGCCCAAGCCGTCCACCGCCCCGCAATCCACAAGATCCGCGACATTCAACAATGATGGCTGATGAAACGGGTACTTCTACCCCCTGTCCACCATGTCACGACCATGCCTTGTCCATGAATCGATCATCGTTTTGCGCAGCGCGCTCGCGGGGTTGACATTGGGGGAATCATACCGGTAACAGGCCGTGAACCCGATCACGGGGGATTGGAGGTCGAGTGACATGCGTGTACGTCCGAATCAGATCGAGCCCAAGCCCCTGATCACCACGCGCGCCCTTGTCATCCTGATCATCGCGGGCGGCGCGGCGGGACTGTGCGCCATGAACCCCTCTGCCGCGGTCCCCATCGGCGTCGGGCTGGCGGTCGTGACGCTCCTGGCATCGATCGTCAAGGACTGAGGCTTCAGAACACCGGGATGATGTCCTCCGGATCGATGAAGCTCACTTCCACACCGGAGATGTCGAGTTCGGGGATGGCGGGGAATTCGATGCCCCACCGCTCCACGATCGCGCGGACGCGGGCAATGGCCAGCTTCCAGTTCTCCGCCTGCTCCTCGAACGACAGGACGCCGAGTCCGGCGTCCCGCGCGTGGTCCATGAGCACGCGGTGGTTGTGGAGGAAGTAGGGCGGCAGATCCCAGAAGCCGTCCGGCGGTTCCCACAGGATCATCGACAGGAAAACGAAACCGGCGCGGAGCTGCTTGGTGATCTGACCCTTGACGTCCTCGGTGAGGCCAGGCCACTCGTTCTCCAGAATCGTCATGCAGATCTGGAGGTGGCGCGACTCGTCCCGGCCGATCTTCTTGAACATCTCGCCGAAGACGGGGTGCCGCGTCCCCGAGGCCATTCCCCGGAACAGGGTGGACGCGGCCATCTCCCCCATCATGAAGCTGGTGAACAGGACGGCGAGCGAGTATTTGCGAACGGCGCTGTTGTAGCCCTGCCAGTAGCGGCCGCCGTTGTGGTAGAGCCAGCCGATGTTGTTGTGGGCGGCCTTCTCCAGGTCCGTCTCCGGGCTCCAGTCGAGTGGACCGCCGGGCCAGAGCCTCGCGATCGTGCGCTGGCAGCACTCCTCGTGGTTCATCTCGTCCCGCGTGATGGAGAAGAAGCACTTGCGGACCGGGTCCTCCTCGTGCTGCTCGAACGCGTGGATCGTCGCGCGCGCGAACACGGCCGGGCCGGACGCGTCGAAGTTGGCCAGGACGGCGAACCAGTACATGATCCCGAGCCGCTGCTCCGGGGTGAAGTCCTCGGGACGGATGCCGTCCCAGGGCAGGTCCGCGGGATTCCAGACCATGCGCTTGGACTTCTCGTAGATGGCGGCGAGTTTTTCGGTCTCCACCCGCCACTCCATCGGGTAGATGTTCGGCTGCGGGATCTCGGGGGCGGGCCAGAACCCGCCCTCCGGAACGGTCGGCATGTCGGCCATGCACGGCTCCTGTCACGGCGTTGTGACGCTCTCCCTCCCATCGTGCGCGAAAGTGTCACATGATGCAAGGGCCGGGGCGCCCTCCCGGCGGACGCGCGTGCGCTGCGTGAGCGCGACGCAGACGAGCACCCCCACGGCGCCCGCCGCCGTCGCCAGGCCGACGGGCTCGGCCAGGAGCAGCGCCGACCAGACGAGCGTCAGGACGGGCTGAGCGAGCTGAACCTGACCCGCACGCGCGATCCCGGCCCGCGCGAGGCCCGCGTACCACGCGAAGAAGCCGAGGTAGGCGGAGAACACGGCGACGTAGCCGAGACCGAGCGCGGAGCGTCCCGTCCACTGCGGACCGGTCGTCGCGTAGAGCCAGGCGGTGAGCGGGACGGTCGCGGGAACCGTCAGCAGGAGCGCCCAGGAGATGACGCGCCAGCCGGGCATGGCGCGGGCGAGCCGGCCGCCCTCGGTGTAGCCGACCGCCGCGGCGATCAGCGCCCCGAACAGCAGCAGGTCGGCGGGCGTCGCCCGGCCCGCTCCCTGGACGAGCGTGAAGCCGGTGACGCAGGCCGCTCCGGCCGCCGCCGCAAGCCAGAAGCCGCCGGAGGGCCGCTCGCCCGCGCGCAGCACGGCGAACACGGCGGTGGCGGCGGGCAGCAGCCCGATCACGACGGCCGCGTGCCCGGACGAGGCGCCCCGGTCGAGCGCCAGGGTCGTCAGCACCGGGAAGCCGAAGACCACTCCGGCACCGACGAGCAGCAGGCCGCCGAGATCCCGGCGCCGCGGCGGACGCGCGCGAACGGCGAGCAGTGCTATCGCGGCCAGGACGCTCGCGATACCGGCGCGGCCGATGCCGATCAGGTAGGGGTCGAAGCCGTCCAGCGCGAACACGGTCGCCGGGAAGGTGAACGAATAGATCACCATGCCGAGCGAGGCGAGCCCGAATCCGCCCGCCGCTATCGACCGTTCTGTAGTAGCGCTACCCTGGCTCTCCATGCACCACGATAGCAGTGTGTCCGCCCTGGCGACCGCCCTGCGGGCCGAGGTGGCCGGGCTGGAACCGGGCGAGCGGCTCCCGTCCAGCCGTTCGCTGGTCGCGCGGCACCGGGTCAGCCCGGTCACGGTGTCGCGCGCGCTCGGGCTGCTCGCCGCCGAGGGCCTCGTCGTGACCCGTCCGGGCAGCGGCGCGTTCGCCGCCGAGCGGCCGCCCGCCGGCCGGGAGCCGGGCGACGTCGGCTGGCAGGCCGTCGCGCTCGGCGACCGCGCGGTCGACCCCGCCGGGGTGGCGTGGCTGCTGAACCCGCCGCCCGAGGGGGTCGTCCCGCTCAGCGGCGGCTACCTGCACCCGTCCCTGCAGCCGGCGCGCGCCCTCGCGACCGCCACCGCGCGCGCCGCCCGCCGCCCGGACGCCTGGGCGGTCCCGCCGCTCGGCGGCGTCCCGGAGCTGCGCGCCTGGTTCGCCCGGACGGTCGGCGGCGGCGTCGCGCCCGCCGACGTGCTCATCACCGGCGGCGGGCAGCAGTCGGTGACGACCGTCCTGCGGGCGCTGCTGCCGCCCGGCGCGCCCCTGCTCGTCGAGTCGCCGACCTACCTCGGCGTGCTGTCGATCGCGCGGGCGAGCGGGCTGCACCCGGTGCCCGTCCCCGTCGACGCGGACGGCGTCCGCCCCGACCTGCTCGCCGAGGCGTTCGCGGTGAGCGGCGCCCGCGCCTTCTACTGCCAGCCCACCTTCCACAATCCGACGGGGGCGGTGCTGGCCCCCGAGCGGCGCGTGCGGGTCCTGGACGCGGCGCGGGCGGCGGGCGCCTTCGTCGTCGAGGACGACTTCGCACGGCATCTCGGCATCGAGGCCGCCCCGCCGCCGCTGATCGCCGCGGACGACTCGGGGCGCGTCGTCCACATCGCGTCCCTGACGAAGGCCACCGCGCCGAGCCTGCGGGTGGCCGCGGTGATCGCGCGGGGACCGGTAGCGGAACGGATCCGCGCGACGCAGCTGGTCGAGGAGTTCTTCCCGGCCCGCCCTCTGCAGGAGACCGTCCTCGAACTGGTCAGCTCCCCCGGCTGGGCACGGCACCTGCGCGCCGTCCGGACGGCGCTGCGCGCGCGCCGGGACGCCCTGCGCGCGGCCCTGGCGAAGGAGCTGCCGGAGCTGCGGGCGAGCCGTCCGGAAGGCGGCCTCCACCTGTGGGTCCGCCTTCCGGACGGCGTGGACGACGTCGCCCTGGCGGAGGCCGCACTCCGCGAGGGGGTCCTGGTCAGCGCCGGGCGGCCCTTCTTCCCCGCCGAGCCGCAGGGCTCCTACCTGCGGCTCGGCTACGCCACGGCACCCTCAGAGGCCGATCTGGCGGAGGGCGTCCGCCGGCTGGCCGCCGTCATGCGCGGTTAGCCGCCGTCATGCGCGGTTAGGCGGTCACGAAACAGAACTCGTTGCCCTCCGGGTCGCGCCAGACCTGGAAGGGCGAGTCGGGGTCGTCGCCCATCGGCGCCCCCGCAGGCGTGGCGCCCAGCTCGCGGGCGCGTTCCCCCGCCGCGTGGATGTCGGGCACGTCCAGGTCGAAGTGCAGCCGGTTCTTGCCCGACTTGCTCTCCGGGACCTTCTGGAACGACAGGACGGGACCGCCCTCTCCCAACGGCTCCAGGTCGATCCAGTCGTCGCTGCGCGACGTCGTCTTGAGGTCGAGGAGCGTCCCCCAGAACGCGGTCATGGCTTCCAGGTCATTGCAGTCGATGGCGATGTTGCCCACCTTCGGAGTCATCGTTATCTCCTCCCGTATTCGACCACCGGTGAAACGTTGAAGGGCATCGCCGTGGCAGTGCGCGAAGCCTGTCGTACGGCGGAGTGTCCCGTCCGGCGCTCGTCTCCTGGGCCAGCCGGGCGTTCCCGCGTTCGGCACCGCCCCCCGGACGGCCCGGCTGCCTCTACAGTTGGGTGATCCCGGACGAGAGGACGTGCACGCTCATGCCCGACGTTGGGGTGCGGCCCGCACGCCGCGCCGACGCCGCCGCGATCGCCGACATCCAGGTGCGGACGTGGCGGCAGGCCTACCGCGACCTCCTGCCCGGCGCCGTCCTCGACCGGGTGACGAGCGAGGAGGCGCGGGAGGCGTGGCGGGAGCGGTGGGCCGAGGCCGCGGCGTCCCCGCCGAGCCCCCGGCACCGGCTGGTCGCGGCCGTCGCGTCCGACCTCGTCGTCGGGTTCGCCGCGCACGCCCCCGCCGAGGACGACGACACCGATCCCGCCACCACCGCCGAGCTGGTCGCCCTGCTGGTCGACCCGCTGCACGCCCGAGCCGGCCACGGCAGCCGGCTGCTCGCCGCCACCGTCGACCTCCTCCGCGACGACGGCACCGGCACGCTCATCACCTGGACGTTCGAGGACGACGAGGTCATGCGCTCCTTCCTCGGCTCCGCCGGCTGGGCCCCCGACGGCACCGCCCGCACCCTCGACATGGGCGACCCCGTCCGCCAGATCCGCCTCCACACCGACATCAGCGCACCCGGCTGAGCCGGCGCGCCGCGCGTACCGGAGCCTCCCCGGTCACCGGACGTGCCGGCGCGGGGGTCGGTGAGAGTCACTCCTGATCCGGGCCTATGTTTGGATCCGTGCCCGAGTCCACCTCTCTGACGCCGCCGCGCCCCGCGGCCGCGGCCGCCGCCGGACGCCGTCGCTGGCTCGGCATGATCGTCATGAGTCTCGGCGTCTCGCTCATCGTCGTGGACGCCACGATCGTCGGCGTCCTGCTGCCCCGCATCGTCACCGACCTCGGGCTGACCACGAGCGACGCCGAGTGGATCACCTCCGTGTACGCGCTCGTGTTCGCCGCGCTGCTCATCCCCTTCGGCCGGGCGGGCGACCTGTTCGGGCGGCGCCGCGTGTTCGTGCTGGGCGTCGCGGTCTTCACCGTCGCGAGCGTCGCCGCGGCCCTGGCCGGCGGAAGCGGCGCGCTGATCGGCGCGCGGGCGCTGCAGGGCGTCGGCGCATCCATGATCATGCCGGCGACGCTGTCCACGGTGAACGCGGTGTTCACCGGCCGGGACCGCGCCGTCGCGTTCGGGATCTGGGGCTCGCTCATCAGCGGCATGGCGGCGCTCGGACCGCTCGCCGGCGGCGTGCTCGCCGCGGTCGGCGGCTGGCGCTGGGCCTTCGGCGTCAACCTGCCGGTCGGGCTCGCGCTGCTCGCCGGGGCGGTCGTCCTCATGCCGGAGACGCGGGAGCGGGTCGCGGGCGGGCTCCGGGGGATCGACTGGCCGGGCGCCGCGCTGTCCGCGCTGGGGTTCGGCGCGCTGGTGTGCGGTCTGATCGAGGGCCAGACCTACGGGTGGTGGACGGCCACGCGCCCCTTCTCCATCGCCGGTTTCGGCTGGCCGGCCACGGGACTGTCACCCGTCCCGGTCGTCCTCGCGATGGGGATCGTCCTCCTCGCGGCCCTGCTGGTCGTGGAGCGCGCACGGGCCGCCGCGGGGCGTCCGGTGATGCTCGACCTCACCCTGTGGCGCATCCCGAACTTCCGGCACGGCAACCTCGCCTCGGCGCTCATCAACGTCGGCGAGCTCGGCCTGGTGTTCATCCTGCCGCTGTTCCTGCTCGGCGTGCACGGGACGTCGCCGCTGCAGATCAGCGTCGCGCTCCTGCCGCTCGCGGCGGGCGCCTTCCTGTCGGGGGGCTGCGCGGGGCGGCTCGCGAACAGGCGCGGCGCGCACCGGGTCGTCCAGTCGGGCATGGTCCTGGAGGTCGTCGCCGTCCTCGGGCTCGCCCTCACCGTCTCCGCCACCACGGGCGGGCTCGGGCTCGCACCCTGGATGCTGCTGTACGGCCTCGGCCTCGGCCTCACCTCCGCGCAGCTGACCAACGTCTCTCTCGCGGACGTTCCGACCGCGTGCGCCGGCCAGGCGTCCGGTACCCAGTCCACAGCACGGCAGATCGGCGCCGCGCTCGGCATCGCCCTCATCGGAACGGTGTTCGCGACCGGCCTCGGGCACGCCATGGGCGACCGTCTCGAGACCACCGCGCTCCCCCCGGAGAAGCAGGCCGCCATCACGCACAACCTGCGGGAGAGCGCCGGCACCTACGGACGCGACCTGCACGCGGCTCCCGGGATGGACGCCGCCGCCCACGCCGCAGACGCCAGCCTCGCCGACGCCACCCGCGGCGCCGCCCTCACCACCGCCGCGATCCTCGCGCTCGGGCTGGCGCTGTCCCTGCGGCTGCGCCCGAGCGGTGCCCGCCGTCCGGGAGAATCGAACCCCCAGCCCCCCATAGCCCAGGAGAACAAGCGGTAACCGTGGCAACGCTCGCCCAATGGGTCGCCGGATCCCGGCCCCGCACCCTGCCCACGTCCCTCGTGCCCGTCGCCGTCGGCACGGGCATCGCCATCGGCGACGACTCCCCGGGGGGCGGCGCCGTCTGGTGGCGGGCGCTCCTCGCCGCGTTCGTCGCGCTCGTCCTGCAGATCGGGGTGAACTACTCCAACGACTACAGCGACGGCGTCCGCGGCACCGACGACGACCGCGTCGGCCCGCTGCGCCTCGTCGGCTCCGGCGCCGCCAAACCGGGACAGGTGCTCGCCGCGGCCCTCGCCGCCTTCCTCGCCGCCGCCGTCGCGGGCCTGGTGCTGGCCGCCGCCACGACATGGTGGCTGCTGCTCATCGGGGCGTTCGCGATCCTCGCCGCCTGGTTCTACACCGGCGGGAAGACCCCGTACGGCTACCGGGCACTCGGCGAGATCTCCGTGTTCGTGTTCTTCGGCCTCGTCGCCGTCGTCGGGACCGTCTACGTCCAGATCGAACGCCTCCCGTGGGAGGCGTGGGCGGCCGCCGTGCCGATCGGGCTGCTCGCCTGCGGGCTGCTCGTCGCGAACAACCTCCGCGACATCCCCACCGACCGGGAGTCGGGCAAGCGGACCCTCGCCGTCGTCCTCGGCGACCGGTGGACCCGGATCCTGTACGCGGTGTGCACCTCGCTGCCGTTCATGGCCGTCCTCGTCCTCGCGGCGCCGCACCCGTGGGCGCTGATCGCGCTGCTCGCCGCACCGCTGTCGGTGCCGCCGACGCAGAAGGTGCTGAACGGCGCGACCGGCCCCGCCCTCATCCCGGTGCTGGGCGAGACCGGCCGCCTCCAGATCGTCTACGGCGTGCTGCTGGCCGTGGGCCTCGCCCTCTAGGGGCGGTTCAGGTTCCAGTCGATCTCGGGGCGCCCCGCGTCCGCGAGGGCCTTGTTCACGGCGCTGAACGGGCGCGTCCCGAAGAACTTCTTCGCGCTGAGCGGACTCGGGTGCGCCGACTCGATCACCGTGTGGTGCGCGCCCGTGATCAGGCGGGCCTTCTTGCGCGCGTACGCGCCCCACAGGACGAACACGACCCGCTCCGCCTTGTCGTTCAGCGCCCGGATCGCCGCGTCCGTGAACTCCTCCCAGCCCTTCCCGGCGTGCGCCCCGGCCTCGCCGGCGCGCACCGTCAGCACCGCGTTGAGGAGCAGGACGCCCTGATCCGCCCACGGGGTCAGGTCACCGGACGCGGCCGGCGGGATGTCGAGGTCCGCCGCGAGCTCCTTGTAGATGTTGCGCAGGGACGGCGGCAGGCGCACCCCGTCCCTCACGCTGAAGCTGAGGCCGTGCGCCTGCCCCGGGCCGTGGTACGGGTCCTGGCCCAGGATCAGGACGCGGGCCGCTCCATAGGGGCAGTGCCGGAAGGCGTTGAACAGGTCCTCCCTGGGCGGGTACACGATCTGCTCGGCGTACTCCCCCGCCATGAACGCGCCCAGCGCCGCCGTGGCGATCGGGTCGAGCAGCGGGTCGAGCCGCTCCCGCCAGTCGCCGGGCAGCAGTTCCATCAGGTCGAGGGACATCGTCCAGGCCTCCGGGGAAGGGGGTTCACCAGTCGCCGGAAACACTAACGGCCCTCACCGACACCCCGCGTCCTCCTCCGGGATCCGCTCGGGCTCCTCTAGGATCAGCGCACATGCCGGACTCCCCCCGATGGCGGCGCGTGCGCGCGTTCGCCCTGGTCGCCCTGCTCCTCCCGTCCACGAGCTGCGGCGGACCGGACGGCCCCGTCACGCTCACCGTGCTGGCGACCGCGTCCCTCAGCGAGGTGTTCGGCGAGATCGAGGCCGCCTACCGGCACGACCACCCGGGCGTGAGACTGCGGTTCGAGTACGGCGGCTCGCAGGAGATGGCGGACCGGCTGCCCGAACGCGGAGCGGGCGACGTGCTCGTCACCGCGGACCAGACCACGATGCACAAGGCGCGCCGGTACCTCACCGGACGCCGCCGCGTCATCGCGCACACATCGCTGACCATCGCGGTCGCCCCCGGCAACCCCCGGCGCATCCGCGGCCTGCATGATCTGACCCGCCCCGGGCTGCGCGTGGTGGGGGGAGCCGCGATCGTCCCGGTGGGCCGGTACACGCGGAGCGTCCTCGCGGGGGCGGGACTGACCGTCAGGTGGAGTTCGGAGGAGATCAGCGCGCGCGCCGTGCTGGACCGGGTGCGTGCCGGCGAGGCCGACGCGGGACTGGTCTACGTCACCGACCTCGCGTCGGCGGGGGCGGCGGCGAGCAGCGTCCCGATCCCGGCCGACCGCAACGTGACGGCGAGCTTCCCGGCGGCCGCCGTCCGGGACGGCGATCATGAAGAGGCGGCCGGCGCGTTCGTGTCATGGCTGGTCACACCGGCCGCGCAAAGACTTTTCCACAAGTACGGATTCGTGACGCCGCCCGCGGCGCGGTAGGGAACGCTCGGAGACGTGCCCGTTTCGGGGGCACCGGCCAGGGCAGATCATGAGCGCTCCGGGCCGCGTCTGTGATGGGGGGAATGTCGACCGTGCCGTCCCTGCGACCCGCATCGGAACCGAACGAGACCCGCCGGCCCGAAGCCGACCGGCGCCAGCCCGTCCCGCCCCGCAGCGACGCCGAGCATCCCTGGCGCACCGAGGGCGTCCCGGAGGAGCGCCGCGGTCTCGGCGGCTGGAAGCCGTCCCGCAACACCTGGCTGTTCTGGCTGCTCCTGCTGCTCGTCTTCGGGCTCAGCTTCGTCTCGATGCACATCACGGGAAAGCAGGAGCGCGTCACGATCCCGTACACGTCGTTCACCCAGCAGGTGACGGCCGGGAACGTCCAGCAGGTCTACACCAAGGGCTACCAGATCCAAGGGCGGTTCAAGAAGGCGCGGCCCTTCCCGGGGCGCGAGGGCGAGACCTACACCATGTTCGAGACGCTCCGCCCCGCGTTCGCCGACGACAAGATCTACTCGGAGCTGGTCAAGCAGGGCGTCGAGGTGGAGGCCAAACCCGCGCAGCCCGACCGGGGGTTCGTCGCCAACCTGCTGCTCTCCCTCCTGCCCACCCTCCTGTTCGTCGGTCTGTGGATCGGCGTCATGGTGTGGCTCCAGCGCCGCATGACCGGGGGCGGCGGCCTCATGGGCGGCTTCGGCCGCTCCCCCAAACCCGTCGCGCAGGACGAACGGCGCGCCACGTTCGCCGACGTCGCCGGCATCGACGAGGTCGAGGCGGAGCTCAGCGAGATCGTCGACTTCCTCAAGGACCCCGGCAAGTACCGCCGGATGGGCGCCCGCGTCCCCCGCGGCGTCCTGCTCACCGGCCCGCCCGGCACCGGCAAGACCCTCCTCGCCCGCGCCGTCGCCGGCGAGGCCGACGTCCCGTTCTATTCCGCCGCCGCGTCGGAGTTTATCGAGATGGTCGTCGGCGTCGGCGCCGCCCGCGTCCGCGAGCTGTTCACCGAGGCCCGCAAGACCGCCCCGTCCATCATCTTCATCGACGAGGTCGACACCATCGGCCGGGCGCGCGGCAGCGGCGCGACCATGGGCGGGCACGACGAGCGCGAGCAGACCCTCAACCAGATCCTGACCGAGATGGACGGCTTCTCCGGCTCCGAGGGGGTGGTGGTCGTCGCCGCCACGAACCGTCCCGACATCCTCGATCCCGCCCTGCTCCGGCCCGGCCGCTTCGACCGCCAGGTCGCCGTCTCCGCGCCCGATCTCGACGGCCGCATCGCGATCCTGCGCGTCCACACCCGCGACGTCCCCCTCGCCGCCGACGCCGACGTCCCCGCGATCGGCAAAATGACCCCCGGCATGACGGGCGCCGAGCTCGCCAACCTCGTCAACGAGGCCGCGCTCCTGGCCGTGAAGCGCGGCAAGGACGCGGTCGACATGGCCGATTTCCACTCCGCCCTGGAGAAGGTGCAGCTCGGCACCCGCCGGTCCCTCGTCATGCCGTACGAGGAGCGCCGCCGCACGTCCTACCACGAGTCGGGCCACGGCCTCCTCGGCATGCTCCACCCCGGCGCCGACCCCGTCCGCAAGATCACGATCGTCCCGCACGGCCGCGCCCTCGGCGTCACCGTCTCCACCCCCGAGAGCGACCGCTACGCCTACGACGAGCAGTACCTCCGCGGCCGCATCATCGGCGCCCTCGGCGGCATGGCCGCCGAGGAGCTCGTCTTCGGCGTCGTCACCACCGGCTCCGAGAGCGACCTGGAACAGGTCACCCGGCTGGCCCGCGGCATGGTGGGCCGGTGGGGCATGTCCGCCCGCGTGGGCCCCCTGTCGATCCTGCCTCCAGAAGGCATGGAGGCGATGGGCCAGTACGCGGCGCAGGGCACTCTCGACATCGTCGACATCGAGGCCCGCCGCATCGTCGAGGAGTGCTACGCCGAGGCCCTGGAGACCCTCCGCTCCCACCGCGACAAGCTGGACTCCCTGGCAGCCGTCCTCTTGGAGGAGGAGACCCTGGACGAGGCCGCCGCCTATGCCGCCGCGAGCATCCCCCGCCCCGTCCCCATGACGAAATAGACGTCAGGAGGGGCGGGGCAGGCCGATCGGGTTCGGGAAGGGCATCTCGTCCGCCGCCGCCCGCGCGAACGGGACGAGCATGCCGTACAGCGCCTCGGGATCGTCCAGGGCACGGTAGGGCGGCGCGGCCAGGGCGTCGGTGCGGTCCTCGATGGACGCGCGCAGATCACGCCCGGCGCCCGTCGCGTCCGGCCCCCGCACGAGCCCTCGCCCGGCCAGCGCCTCCGCCGCCGCGTCCCACTCCTCCTCGGACCAGCCACGGCTGTCGCGAAGCCGCTGCGCGGGAACGGTGCCGACGGCGGACGCCAGCACGTTCGCCTCCAGGCCGCTCAGCCCCTCGGCCGCGAGCAGCGCGTTGTGGCCGTCGCCGCGATGCTCACGCAGGGCGGTGCACATCAGCCAGAGCGCCTCCACCGGGTCGTCCGGGACGTCCAGGTCACGGTTCGCCGCGAACAGCGGGCGCCCGCCCCCGTCCGCGGCGGCCACGGCCCGCGCCAGCTGCGCGGCGGCGGACGCGGCCACCCCGTCGATCCCGGGCGCGAGCCGCCTGAGCACCGCGGCGGCGGCGGTCCCCCGCACCCGCAGGATGTCCTCCGGCGAGGCGAACCCCCATGCGTCCGGCACGGCGCGCCGCACCCGCGCGGGGTGGAACCCGTAGAACGTCGCCTCGACGACACCGGCCGGGGCCGCCCCGAGGGGTGCCGCGCGCCCGCCGAAGTAGCCCATCCAGAAGCCCTTGAGCCCGACCTCCCGATGCGCCGCCAGGCACTCCGGCGCGAAGTAGGTCACCGCGTGCAGCGGCTCGACCACCAGCCACATGTCCCGTGCCACCGAGTCGCCCATTCCACACCATCCTTCCCGAAGCCGACGCTCCGCATGCGAAGCTAAGGCCCGCGGGGCCGACCGGACAATCCACACCCGCGTGGATTCCGGCCGGGATCACGCATTCTGGGTACGCTGACTACGCACCGTCTCTACAGTGTGGGGAGCCGAACGTGATGGAGGAGTCGCCCAAAGTGAGCATCCTTGCCACTAGCCACCACCACCACGAGCTCCCCGACACCCCCTACAACCTCTGGATGCGGGACGAGCTCGCTGACCTTCTCGATCTTCCCCACGACGGCACCCGTGTCGAGATCATCGGTGGGGAGATCATCGTGTCACCAGGGCCGGACTATGCCCACAACGCCATCATCCGCACCATCGAGCAGCGATTCTTCGCCGCCGAGATGGCCGATCGGTCATTCCCGTGGCGATACATCGGTTCGCAGGACGTGTCTCTCAGCGAGATACACGACGGATACATCCCCGACCTCTGCGTGCTCAGCGGCGAGAACGACCGCCAGGCGCGAGCCGCACAGATCAAGAAGGTGCCTCCGCAGTACCTGGAACTCGTGCTCGAGGTGACCTCGCCCACCAACGCGTCCGATGACCGGCGTCCCGGACGGCGCCGGACCGTGCCCACCAAGTGGAACGGGTACGCCCGGGTCGGGATCCCGTACTACCTGCTGGTGGACCGCGATCCCAAGGCGGCGCGGACGACACTGTTCAGCGACCCCGACAAGACCTCCGGCGAATACCGGGAGGCGGCGAGCTGGGAATTCGGGAGGACCGTCAGGCTCCCCGAACCGTTCGGCATCAAGATCCCCACAGACGAGTGGGAGCCCTGGCAGGGCGGCGCCTGAGCCCCGCGACGCGCCCCGGTCTTCTCCGCATCCCCCATCCGCCGAACGAGCGGAGACCCGCCACCGCGACGTGCGGGAGCGGAGCGAGGCCGGGTGCGCGGCGCACACCGCCGCGCGGGGCGTGAACCGCGGTTCCTGCGCGCTCTCCGTCGCCAGTGCGGCGGCCGCCTGCGTCACCGGGTTGGTGACAGGCGCACTAGGGCCTGTTCGTAGTTCAGATCATGAGGGGGATGGGAGGCTGCGCAGCCAGATGATGGCTCCGCGCAGGTGGAGTCCGGCCTCGTAGCTTTCGGGG
>NZ_JOFJ01000022.1 GCF_000718255.1 Spirillospora albida | reverse complement strand
GTCCACCTCCCACTGACCGGTCACCAACCGGACGAACCGCCGCACCTCCGCGACGACCTTGAGGTCCTGTTTCACCACCATCTCGTTGTGCGCCGCCTCGCCCATGACCTCTCCTTACCGTCTGTGGCGAACTCCATACATTCAGCCACTCCCGGGGCTAGCTTTTGCGTGCAGGTCCAAAGCGGCTCGCAACAGCAAGGAGATGGATGTGGGCGCAAGTTACCGACGGAGGTAAGTGATCATGGCTGCACGGCGTCAACGCCTAACCGAGTCCCCCGCGCTCGTGGCGTTCGGCCGCCAGATGCGACGAATGCGGGAGGCCAAGGGCGTCAAGCAGGAGACGATCGCCCACCTGGCGAAGGTGAGCGCGGCCCAGGTGAGCCGCATCGAGAGCGGAAAGAAGCGCGCCACTCGCGCCTTCGTGGAACTCGTGGACGACTACCTCGAGGCGGGCGGGGCTCTTCTCAACCTGTGGGAGGACCTCAACAAGGACGGGCACCCCGTACCGATCTGGTTCGACTGGCCCCAGACCGAATCGGAAGCCCTCGAGCTCGTCACCTGGCAGCACACGATCTTCCCTGGGCTGCTCCAGACCCCGGCGTACGCACGCGCCTTCCTCAGTTCGGAGGAAGTTGTGGAAGCGCGGATGTCGCGCCAGAGCATCCTCACCCGCGAGGACGCGCGACCTACGGCGCTCGTCGCCCTCCTCAGCGAAATGGTGTTCGACTACCTGGTGCTCTCGCCTGAGGTGATGCATGAGCAGATCACTCACCTGATCACTCTCAGTGAGCTTCCCAATATCACCATCCAGATCGTCCGGAACAATGGACGTCCGGCGGGCACGGGTGGCGCCTTCGTGGTGGCTACCATGGAAGACCGGAGCGAGGTCGCGTATATCGAGACGACGGTACGGGGCATCACGAGCGACAACCCCGCGGACCTCGCCGAACTCTCCGAAACGCTCAGGGAGTTGCGGGCGAGAGCACTTCCAGAAGACATGTCCCTGGAGAAGATGAGAAAGGCTTTGGAGAAATGGACCTGAGCGACGCCACCTGGCGCAAGGCGAGCCGCAGCGGTGAGAACGGCGGAGACTGCGTTGAGCTGGCGGGGGTCCCCGGCGCGGTGGCGGTGCGGGACAGCAAGGACCCGGACGGCCCCGTCCTCCTTCTGACCCGCACGGCCCTGCGCGCCGCCGTGATGGCGGCCACCACCGCCCGCTGATTCCGGCAGCCCCGCCCTGTCTGGCGGGTCGGCTCGTCCCGGTCCTTCGTCCGGGAGACGCAGCTCACATCTGACCGTGTCACATTCCGGCGGACCGCGGGGTCCTAGGGGTGTACGTACCGACCACGGCAGAGGAGCGCATCATGGAAGCTCGAGTGAACGCCTTCGGCAACGCCACCGCGGCCAAGGTCGTCCAGCACCTCGTCTCGGCGAACACGGCCATCAAGGGTTCGGGGCTGCCCGCCGCGACGCAGGAGCTCGTGAAGATCCGGGCGAGCCAGATCAACGGCTGCGGATTCTGCACCGACATGCACACCAAGGACGCCGCCGCGGCCGGTGAGACCTCGGTGCGCCTCCACCTGGTGGCGGCGTGGCGGGAGGCCACGGTGTTCACCGAGGCCGAGCGCGCCGCGCTGGAGCTGGCGGAGCAGGGCACCCGCATCGCGGACGCGGCGGGCGGCGTCCCGGACGAGGTGTGGGCGAACGCCGCGAAGCACTACGACGAGGACCAGCTCGTCGCGCTGGCGTCGCTCATCGCCGTCATCAACGCCTTCAACCGGCTGAACGTGATCGTCCAGATGCCCGCCGGTGACTACCAGCCCGGTCAGTTCGGATAGGCGGCATCGTCGCGGCCCCGGTTCTCCGGGGCCGCGTCTGCTTTTCAGAAGGTGATGATCTGGCGGATGGCCTCGCCGGTGTGGAGGCGGTCGAAGGCTCCGTTGATGTCGTCCAGCTTCAAATGATCGGAGAGCAGGGCGTCCACGGGGAGCGTGCCTGCTCGGTACATGTCGATGAAGCGGGGGACGTCCCGGCGGGGGACGCAGGAGCCCAGGTAGCTGCCCCTCAGCGTCTTCTCCTCGGCCACCAGGGACAGGGCGGGGATGCTGAGGGGTGTTCCCGGGGCCGGGAGCCCGACCGTGACCGTGGTGCCGCCTGCCCTGGTGGCCGCGTAGGCCTGTTCCAGGACGGGGACCACGCCCGTGGTGTCGATGACCTTTTCCGGGCCGCCGTTGGTGATGTCCTTGATCTGGTCCACCGCGTCGGGGCCGCCGGGGACGGTATGGGTCGCGCCCAGGGATTCGGCCAGGGCTCGCTTGTGGTCCACGACGTCCACGGCTATGAGGGTGGACGCGCCGGCCGCCTTCGCGGCAAGGAGGGCCGCCAGGCCCACGCCGCCCAGGCCGAAGACGGCGACGGTGTCGCCCGGGGTGATCGCGGCGCTGTAGAGGGCCGCGCCGGCGCCCGTGAGGACCGCGCAGCCGAAGAGGGCCGCTATGTCGGACGGGAGGTCCCTGTCGACCTTCACCGCCGAGCGCGACGAGATGACCGTGTACTCGGAGAAGGCGGAGACGCCGAGGTGGTGGTTGGGGCGGGTGCCGTCCGGGGCGACGAAGCGCTTGGCGCCGCTGAGGAGGGTGCCCGCGCCGTTCGCGGCGGCGCCGGGGCCGCAGAGGGCGGGGCGCCCGCCGACGCAGCGGTCGCAGTGGCCGCAGGCCGGGACGAAGGCGAGGACCACGTGGTCGCCCACCTCGAACTCGGTGCCCTCACCGGTCTCCACCACCTCGCCCGCCGCCTCGTGGCCGAGGGCCATGGGGAGGGGGCGGACGCGGGAGCCGTTGATGACCGACAGGTCGGAATGGCAGAGGCCGGCCGCCTTGATCCTCACCAGGAGTTCGCCGGGGCCGGGGGGCTCCAGGTCGAGTTCCTGGATCTCGAGGGGGCGGCTGTCCGCGTAAGGGGTCTCCCGGCCGGACTCGACCAGGACGGCGGTTCTCGTCCTCATGCGACCGTCAGCTTCTGCATTTCGGACCGGACGGGGTCGACGATCTCCGTGGGGCGGCGGGTCCCGCGGTCGACGAAGACGTGCACGAAATGGCCTTCGGCGATGAGGGTCTCATCGGACGCGCGGACCATTCCGACCTCCCAGCGGACGCTGGAGCGGCCCAATTTCCCGACGCGCAGCCCCACGCGAATGGTGTCGGGAAATGAGACCTCGGCCTTGTACTGGCAGTGCGACTCGACGCACATCGCGATGGAGTCGCCGTTACGGGGATCGAAACCCGCCGTCCGGATCATCCATTCGTTGATCACGGTGTCCATGAGGGAGTAGTGGACGACGTTGTTCACGTGACCGTAGACGTCGTTGTCCTTCCACCGCGTGGGGACGTTCTCCCAGTATTTGTAGTCGCTCGTCACGGACGCAGTTTACTTACCTGCGGGTAGGGCGGCTGCTACCGGGGCGAACGGTGGGGCCGGGCACAGCCGGGCCGCCGGAGCGGTGTGGCGGTGACCACCCGCCCCCCGGGCGGGGGGCGGGTGCACCGGTCAGTGGCGGCGGCCACCGCGGAACCTGGCGAGCAGGCCGCGGACTTTCGCCTGGGTACGGGGGTCGCGGGCGTAGCGCTGGGCGCGTGCGCGGGTCTTCTGGCCCTGGGGACTGCGGGAGAACCGCTTGATGCGGTCGACGAGCGAAGGCATGGTGTTTCCTCCTCATGGGGTCAACGAACGTCATGCCCCGAAAGTTCGGAAGGACTCGTCACCGCGGGGTCCCATGAAGGTGAATTCGGCCTCGTCCGGCGTCCGGGCGGCCTGGCCCGTCATTTCGTCGAAGAGTTCCGTTTCTTCGGCGCGGATGTCCCGAAGACCGAGAACGCGAAATCCGTGTACTTCCCGCTCAGCCCCTGCCGGGAAGCCCGGGGTCGCCCCCTTGCGACGCCCCCGCCGCGGACGGCGGGGGCGTTCCAGCACGGGATTGAACCCTACATGTAGCCGCGGAACTCCGCGCAACCCCAAGATGTAGGGCGTGTCCGAGGGGCGGCTGCGGGTCCGCCGGTCGGGGTGGCACGATGGGAGCGCCATGACCCCGTACCCGCCCCCTCCGCACGCGGCCCGGCTGCGCGCCGCGCGCTCGGTGGTGTTCACCGCCGTGTGCGTGGTGCTGGCCGCCGTCGGCCACACGGCCGCGTCGCACGGCGCCGTCCCGGCGTGGGCGATGCTCGCGGGGTTCGGCACGGTGCTCGGCGTCTGCCATCTGCTGGCGGGCCACGAGCGGTCACTCTGGACGATCATGGGCGGCATGCTCGGCGGGCAGTTCGCGCTGCACACGCTGTTCGCGGGGGCCGCCGAGCCCGCCCCGCACCACATGACCGGCGCGGTCGCGGCCCCGGAGCACGCCCCGTCCGGTACCGGCATGACGTTCGCGCACGTGGCCGCCGCCGTGGTCGCGGCGTGGTGGCTGCGGCGCGGGGAGCGCGCCACCTGGGCGCTGGCGCGGCGGGTGGCCGACCGGCCGATCCGGTTGCTGCCGGCCCCGATCATCGTTGAACCCGCCGCGCCGCCTGCCCGTGCGAGTTTCGAACCCGTTGCGGTTCCGATCGTCGGACGCGTGCTCCGGCACCAGGTCGTCCGCCGTGGTCCCCCGTCCCGTTCGAGGACGCTCGCCACCGTCTGAGGCGCGAGCGTCGTGCGTCACCGCCGGTCCGCCCGGCGTTTTCCCCGTACGACTCGAACGGAGTTTCCTCATGTCCTTCATGGCGCATGCCCGCAGACTGGGCGCCGTCACCGCCATCGCCGCGCTGCTGCCCGTCACCGTCCTCACCGGTTCGGCGTCCGCGCACGTCACCGCCAATCCCCGCACCGCCGAGCAGGGCGGGTACACCAAGGTGTCGTTCCGCGTCCCGAACGAGCGGGACGGCGCGGGCACCACGAAGGTCCGGATCGACCTGCCGCCGCAGAACCCGATCGCGCACGTGTCCGTGCGCCCGGTGCCGGGCTGGACCGTGAAGGTCGAGAAGGCGAAGCTGCCGGCGCCCGTCAAGACCGACGGCGGCGAGCTCACCGAGGCCGTCTCCCGGATCACGTGGAGCGGCGGCGAGATCGAGCCGGGCCAGTTCCAGGAGTTCGACGTGTCGCTCGGCCCGCTGCCCGCCGTCGACCGTCTCCTGTTCAAGGCGGAGCAGACCTACTCGGGCGGTGAGGTCGTCCGCTGGGACCAGGACCCCGGCGACGGCGAGGACGAACCCGAACACCCGGCGCCCGTTCTGCAGCTGGTCCCGAAGCAGGCCGAGAACCTGTCCGCAGCCCTGGCCCCGGACGACGATGACGACGATGACGAGACCGGACGCGTCATCGGCGCCCTCGGCATCGTCGGCGGCGTCCTCGGCGTCGTGATCGGCTCGGTCGGCATCGCGCGCTCCCGCCGGAGCAGGGCATGAAGCGCCTGGTCACGGCCCTCGCCATCGCCTGGACGGTGATCGCGCTGACCGCGGCGCCGGCCTCGGCGCACACCGCGCTGAAGTCGTCCGACCCCGCGAAGGGGGCCACGGTCGAGGCGCCGTCGGAGATCGTGCTGACCTACACCGACGCGGTGATGCTGCCGAAGGTCGCGCTGACCGACGCGTCCGGCAAGGTGCGGAGCGCCGGTGCACCGCGCGCGGTGGACGACAAGGTCGTTCTCCCGGTCACCGCGCCGCTCCCCGCCGGGGTCTACACCGTGGGCTGGCGGGTCGTATCGGCGGACGGGCATCCGGTGGCGGGCAGCTTCCGCTTCACCGTGAAGGCGTCGGAGAGCACGGCGGGGAGCCCGCCCTCAACCGGCGCCGCTCCGACAAGCGCGGCCCCGAGCGCGCCGGCGCCGACCGCGGCGCCCGCCGATTCCGGCGGTTCGTCCGGGTGGCTCTGGATCGGGCTCATCGCGGCCGGCATCGCGGCCGTCGCGGGAGCGGTCGCGCTTCTGCGGCGCAGGAGCGGCTGACGACGCGTCCGAGGGGCCCACCGCCGGGCGGTGGGCCCCTTTTTCGTCCCGGCGAAACGATCACATGGCGACGATTACAGAGTTACATTGATTACCCACACTCACTGGGGGTAGGTCGCATGATCGTCGAGTATGTCCGGTACCGCGTCGACCCCGCCAGGGCCGCCGAGTTCGAGGACGCCTACGCGCGGGCCGCCGCCTCCCTCGGCGCCGCCCCCGAATGCGTCGACTACGAACTCGCCCACTGCACCGAGGACCCCGCGTTCTACACACTGAGGATCCGCTGGACCTCCGCCGAGGCCCACCTCGAGGGATTCCGGCGCGGCCCGCACTTCCCCGCCTTCTTCGCCGCCATCAAGCCCTACGTCTCCGACATCGAGGAGATGCGCCACTACGAGGTGACGGACGTTCACGGAAACGGCGCGTCCGTCCCCACCCTGTACGAATGGGCGGGCGGCGCGGAGGCGTTCGAACGGCTCACCGAGGTGTTCTACGCGCAGGTCCTGAAGGACGAGCTGATCGGCCCGCTGTTCGCCGGCATGGACCCCGGCCACCCCCGCCACGTCGCGCAGTGGCTCGGCGAGGTGTTCGGCGGCCCGAGCGACTACAGCACCGAACGCGGCGGCTATCCCCGCATGATCGGACGGCATCTCGGCCGGGCCATCACCGAACCGCAGCGCCGCCGGTGGGTGAGCCTCCTCATGGACGCCGCCGACGAGGTCGGCCTCCCGGACGACCCCGAATTCCGCGCCGCGTTCGCGTCCTACATCGAATGGGGCACCCGCCTCGCCCACGGCAATTCCCAGCCCGGCGCGAAGCCGCCGCTCACCGCTCCGATGCCGCACTGGGGCTGGGGCGTCGCACCGCCGTACGTCCCCGCTTCCGCGAAGGGATAGGCGCCCTCGTCCACCCGGCGGCCGCACTGCCGGAAACGCGGCGATGAGTGCGCGGATCGCGGGAGTGGGGACGGCGGGGACGGGGGAGGACTATCCCCGTTCGGGGACGTCGCGCGTCACCCCCGGTGGCCGGCGTCCTCGTGACCATGTCCTTTGGCGGTGAGGAGAGGCCATGCCGGCAGTCGAGTTCCGCGGGGCGCGGGATTTCCTGCTCGCGAACAGGGAGGACTACCCGGGCGCGTACGAGAAGTTCCGGTGGCCGGTGCTGACCGGTTTCAACTGGGCGCTGGACTGGTTCGACCAGATCGCGGAAGAGAACGACGCTCCGGCCCTGTGGATCGTGGAGGAGGACGGGTCGGAGGCACGGTACTCGTTCGCCGATATGGCGCGGCGGTCGAACCAGGTCGCGAACCGGCTGCGCGCGGCGGGGGTCCGGAAGGGGGACCGGATCATCCTGATGCTCGGCAATCAGGTCGAGCTGTGGGAGACGGTCCTCGCCGCGATGAAACTGGGCGCGGTGCTGATCCCGTGCACGCCGCTGCTCGGCTCGGCGGATCTGCGGGACCGCATCAAACGCGGGCACGCCAAGCACGTCATCGCGTGTTCCGCCGACGCCTCGAAATTCGACGGACTGGACGGCGAGTTCACGCGCGTCTCCGTCGGCGAACCCGTCGACGGATGGGAGCGGTTCGAGGACGCCCGCGACGCCGAGGAGAAGTTCACGCCCTACGGCATGACGATGTCGCGGGACACGCTGCTGCTGTACTTCACGTCCGGGACGACGGCGAATCCGAAGCTGGTGGAGCACACGCACGCGTCGTATCCGGTCGGGCACCTGTCGACGATGTACTGGCTCGGCCTGCGACCGGGGGACGTGCATCTGAACATCTCGTCCCCGGGCTGGGCGAAGCACGCGTGGAGCAATGTGTTCGCGCCGTGGAACGCCGAGGCGTGCGTGTTCATCTTCAATTACACGCGCTTCGACGCCGACCGCCTCCTGGACGTGATGGAGCGCTGCGGCGTGACGAGTTTCTGCGCGCCGCCGACGGTGTGGCGGATGCTGATCCAGGCCGATCTGGGGCGGCTGACCGCACCGCCGCGCGAGGTCGTCGCGGCCGGAGAGCCGCTGAATCCCGAGGTGATCGAGCGGGTCAGGGACGCGTGGGGCCGGACCATCCGGGACGGGTTCGGGCAGACCGAGACGACCGTCCAGATCGCGAACACGCCCGGCCAGCCGGTCAAGCCGGGCTCCATGGGACGCCCCGTGCCCGGTTACGCGGTCGCGCTCATCGATCCCCTGACGGGGGAGCCGGGCGACGAGGGGGAGATCTGCCTGGAGCTCGAGGAGCGGCCGCTCGGCCTGATGAAGGGCTACCACGGGGACGACGACCGCACCGACGAGGCGATGGCGGACGGGTACTACCACACCGGCGACATCGGTTCCCGCGACGCCGACGGCTACATCACCTACATCGGGCGCGCCGACGACGTGTTCAAGGCGTCCGACTACAAGATCTCGCCGTTCGAGCTGGAGAGCGTCCTGATCGAGCACCCGGCGGTCGCGGAGGCGGCGGTCGTCCCGTCGCCGGACCCGGTGCGGCTGGCGGTGCCGAAGGCGTACGTGACGCTCGCGCAGGGCTGGCCGGCGGACGCCGAGACGGCGAAGGCGGTCTTCGCGCACTGCCGGGGGCGCCTGTCGCCGTACAAGCGGGTGCGGCTGCTGGAGTTCGCCTCGCTGCCGAAAACGGTCTCGGGCAAGATCCGGCGCGTCGAGCTGCGGGAGAGCGAGATCGTGAAGCACCCCGGGGCGGACGACCGCCCCGAGGGCGAGTTCCGCGAGGAGGACCTGCGCTGACGCCGTCTCAGAAGAACGTGCGGACGTAGTCGACCACCGTCGGCTCCTGCGCGTCGGCGTCGTCCACGACGGGGATGAGCGTCCACTTGTCGAGCGCCGTGCACGGGTGCGAGAGACCGAGCCGGACGACGTCCCCCACCTCGACGGCCGCGCCGGTGAGGAAGGCGTGCTGGTCGTTGAGCTCGGTGATCCGGCCCCCGGGCGGTTCTTCCCCTCCCCGGACGCGCTGCGGCTCGGGCAGGCCGGAGTCGAACGGCAGGTCGCGGCGGCCGGCGTCCAGGAGGGCGAGCCCGGGTTCGGGACGCGACAGGACGCGCGCCCACCCGTGCATCGCCGACCGCAGCGGCCTGCCCGCGCCGGTCCGGGCGAACGGGGAGATGTCCCGGTAGAAGCCGTCGTCGTGGACGAGATACGACCCCGCCCGCAGCACCGCGCGTCCCGGCGCGCCGCCGAGGATTTCCGCGACCTGGTCGACGTAGGAGCTTCCGCCCGCCGTGACGATCGGCTCGTCGGTCTCGTAGTCGAGTCTCCCGTGCAGGTCGGCGAGCCGGCGCAGGTAGGCGTCCACACTCCGGAGGGACTCACCGGACGCGTCGTGCGCGAGCGCGCCCTCGTAGCCGCCGATCCCGGCGAGCCGCAGCGTGGGCGCCTTCCGGACGGCGTCGGCCACGTCGAGGGCGTCGCCGTCGTCGCGGATCCCCGTCCGGGCGTGCGGCCCGCCGAGCTCGACGCAGACGTGGACCGGACGCTGCGTCCTGGCGGCCCGTAGCGCGTCGTCCATCAGCGCCACCCCGCGCAGGGAGTCGACGAAGCAGAAGAACTCGAAGCCCGGGTCGACCTCGAGTTCCGAGCCGAGCCAGGCGAGCCCGGCCGGGTCGAGCAGTTCGTTCGCCAGCAGCACCCGCCGGACGCCGAACGCGCGCGCCACCCGCAGCTGGGGCAGGTTCGCGAGCGTGATCGCCCACGCGCCCGCGCCGAGCTGCGCCCGCCACAGCGCGGGCGCCATCGTCGTCTTGCCGTGCGGGGCGAGCGAGAGGCCGGCGTCGCGCGTCCAGGACGCCATCGTGCGGAGGTTGTGGGCGAGGGCGCCCGCGTCGAGGGTGAGCAGCGGCGTCCCGAAGGCGGCGAGGGACAGCCGGGCGGCCGACGCCTCGGCGACCGTCAGCCCCTGCGCGGACGCGGGTATCGCCTTGTACCGCCAGTCGAGCCGCTCCCCCGCCAGGGCGTCCACGGCCGCGTCGTCGATCATTCGGTTCTCCTCGTCAGTCGTCCGGTGGCGACCAGTTCCAGGGTGATGAGCACCGCGATCGACTCGATGGCGAGCAGCCCGATCAGGACGAGCAGCTGCGTCGCTCCCGCCTCCACGGGGTCGGCGCCGCCGAGCAGCACGCCGACGAACGCGCCGGGCAGGGTGACGAGCCCGACCGTCCGGGTCTGGTCGAGGACGGGGAAGAGCGCGAGCGCGGCGGCCGGGCGGCACAGCTCCAGCGCGGCGTCGCGGGGCGGCAGCCCGAGCGCGAGGCCGCCCTCGTACTCGCCACGCCGGGCCGTCAGCTCCTCCAGCGAGCGGTGCCCGGTGAGGCCGGTGGCGGACATGGCGCCGCCGATGAAGATCCCGGCGATCGGCAGCACCGCGACGGTCCGGTGCGGCACGAGCCCGGTCGCCATCAGCAGCGCCAGCACGGGCGCGACCCCGGCGACGATGGGCAGCGCCGTCCACCACCCGTTCCCGCGCGACGACCCGGTGACGCGGTGCCCGGCCGTGCCGACCGCGACGACGACCATGCCCGCGATGAACAGGGCCGTCCAGCCGGCGTGCCGCAGCACCGCCGCGATGATCAGCGATACGGCCGCCAGCTGCGCCCCCGCCCGGACGGACGCGACCATCAGGTCGCGGCCGGCGCCGATCCCGCCGAGCCGGGCGAGTAGCGCGGCGGCGGCGGCGAGCGCCCCCAGGACGAGCGCCAGCGCGGGCCCCACCGCCGGTGCCGCACTCATGCCGCCGCCCCCCTCTCGCCGGTGATCTGCCCAATTCAACCCAACGTGATCCGGAAGGCCGCTCCTCGGGCTGGAAAACCCCGATACCGTGGGACTTGTGGTGGATGATGCGGCAAGCGGGACGTCCCGCCGCAAAGCGCTCTATTTGATGGGGGCCGCCGCGGCCGGTCTGGCCGCGCTCGGCGCGGACGGCGTGCCCGCGGCGCGCGGCTCGCAGGCGGCGCCGCCGCCCGCCGTGCCGCGCCCGCGCGCGGTGATCCATCCGAAGCCGACCCCGACGCCCACGCCGAAGCCGCGCCCGGCCGCGTGGACGCCGGCGAAGCTGACGACGGTGAAGCCGGAGCCGATCCGCGAGCTGACGGAGCTGGTGCCCCCGCCGCCCGCGAACGCGATCGCGCTGACCATCGACGACGGCCCGAGCCCCCTGTGGACGCCCCGCGTCCTGGACCTCCTGGCCAAGGAGGACGTCAAGGCGACGTTCTTCATCATCGGCGAGCAGGTCGAGGAGTACCCGAGGCTCACCCGCCGCATCGCGGACGAGGGCCACCAGATCTGCAACCACACGATGACGCACCCGATCGACATCGCGCACCTGTCGAAGAAGAAGGTGCGCCAGGAGATCGTGGACGCGCACGACCGCATCGCGAACGTGACGGGCGTGGTGCCGCAGTTCTTCCGCGCGCCGGGCGGCAACTGGTCGGAGCGGGTCCTCGACCTGGTCACCGAGCACGACATGATCCCGGTCGACTGGGCGGTCGACCCGCGCGACTGGGAACGTCCGGGCGTCGGCCGCATCCGCAGGTCGCTGCTGGACGGCAAGGCCGGAAACATCCTGCTCTGCCACGACGGCGGCGGCGACCGCTCGCAGACGCTGAAGGCGCTGGAGGGTGTCATCCCCAAGATGAAGAAGCGCGGTCTCGCCTTCGTGGCCCTCTGACGGCGGGCCCACCGGCGAGGGTGTACCTGGGTGCACCCCCGGTCCGGGGTCCGGGCGCACTGTGCCGCCGGGGTCGCGCCTGAAGACTGGACACCGTACGGCAGGCGAGGTACGGAGGAACCGGTGAACGGTGTGGCGACGATGGAAGAGACACGGATCCAGCGGCATCTGCGGGCACCGCAGCGCGGCTTCGGCCTCATGGTGCTCGGCATCCCGGCGATGATCGCGGGGTTCTGGTTCGTCTCGGTCCTGTCCATGATCACGGGCTTGCTGGGCATCGTCCTGTTCCCGAGCGCGGTGAAGTGGCTGCGCCGTGAACTGGACGGGCACCGCGCCAGGGTGGCCCGGTGGACGGGCGTCGAGATCGAGCGCCCGTACCTGCCGGACCCGGAGCGCGAGCCCGGGTTCTCCGGCGAGGTGAAGTGGTTCGGGGCGCGGCTCAGCGACCCCGCCACCTGGCGGGACGCCCTGTGGGCGATCCTCGATCCGATCGTGGTGATGTTCACCGGGGCGCTGGCGTTCTGGCTCGTCCTGAACGGCCTGTGGGGGTACTGCCTCGCCGCGTTCGCCGGCGACCTCATCGCGGACGCCGGCGGCACCACCTGGTACGCGGCCGTCCCCGTCGACGCCGGTTACGGCGAGGGCATCATGCCGAGGAGCGCGACCCTCGTCATCGCGACCCTGAGCCTCGCCGCCGGGTTCATGGTCGGGCCGAAGGCGCTGGACGCCTACGGGCGGTGGACGCGGACGCTGCTCGGCCCGACGGAGAAGTCGCGGCTCGCGCTGCGCGTCCGGCACCTCACCGAGACGCGGTCGGAGGCCGTGGACGCCTCCGCCGCCGAGCTGCGGCGCATCGAGCGCGACCTGCACGACGGCGCGCAGGCCCGGCTGGTCGCGATGGGCATGACCCTCGGCGCGATCGAGCACCTCCTCGAGAAGGACCCGGCGAAGGCGAGGCTGCTGCTGGCCGAGACGCGGGAGGCGTCCGCGAAGGCGCTGCACGAGCTGCGCGACCTGGTGCGGGGCATCCATCCGCCGGTGCTGGCCGACCGGGGCGTCGCGGACGCCGTGCGGGCGCTCGCGCTCGACCACCCGCTGGACGTCGAGGTCACCGCCGACCTGCCGGGCCGTCCCGACGCTCCGGTCGAGTCGGCCGCCTACTTCGCGGTATCGGAACTCCTCGCGAACGCCTCGAAGCACGCGGAGGCGGACCGCGTCTGGATCGACCTGCGGCACGAGCACGGCATGCTCCGGATCACCGTGACCGACGACGGGCACGGCGGCGCGTCCCTGGACGGCGGGACGGGGCTGCGCGGCCTGGAGCGCCGGATCGCTACATTCGACGGGGTCCTCGCCCTCAACTCCCCCGCGGGCGGCCCGACCATCGTCACCCTGGAGCTGCCGTGCGCGTTGTCCTCGCCGAAGACCTCGCTCTCCTGAGGGAGGGCCTGGTCAGCCTGCTGGAGGCGCACGGCCTCACGATCGCGGCGGCCGTCGACAACGGCCCGGCGCTGCTGAAGGCGCTGCTCGACCACCGCCCGGACGTGGCGGTGGTCGACGTGCGCCTGCCGCCGTCCTTCACCGACGAGGGGCTGCAGGCGGCGCTGGCGGCGCGCCGCGAGGTCCCCGGGCTGCCGGTGCTGGTGCTGTCGCAGTACGTGGAGCAGCTGTACGCGCGGGAGCTGCTCGCCGACGGCGGCGGCGGCATCGGCTACCTGCTGAAGGACCGGGTGTTCGACGCCGCCCAGTTCGTCGACGCGGTGCGCCGCGTCGCGGGCGGCGGCACCGCCATGGACCCGGAGGTCATCTCCCGGCTCGTCGCGCGCGGCGCCCGGGACGAGCCGCTCGGGCGGCTCACGCCGCGCGAGCGGGAGGTGCTGGAGCTGATGGCGCAGGGTCGATCCAACGCGTCGATCGCGCAGCGGCTCGTCGTCACCGAGCGGGCCGTCACGAAGCACACCGCGAACATCTTCATGAAGCTGGACCTGCCGGTCACGGCAGACGGGAACCGGCGCGTGCTGGCCGTCCTGGCGTACCTGAACCGCTGAGGGTGGACTTATCTCCACCCCCGCCGGGGGTCTCGGGCCACTGTGGCGGACGGCGGGCGCCGGAAGACTCGTTCCCGTAAGCGAACGAGCTACGGAGGATCCCGTGAACGGTGGAGTGGCGGTCGTGGAGACCAGGTACGAGCAGCACGTGAGGACGCCGATGCGGGGCTTCGCACTGGTGCTCCTGTCGATTCCCACGCTGATCGCAGAGATCGTGTTCGTCACGGTGCTGTCGCTGTTCGGCGCACTGATCGGGGTGGCGCTGTTCCCGGCCGCCACGAAGGCGCTGCGCGGGCTGCTCGACGTGCACCGCGACCTGGTGGGCCGCTGGACGGGCGTCCCGATCGAGCGCCCGTACCGGCCCGCGCCGGCCGCCGCGCCCGGCGCGAAGGGCCTGGCCACCCGGGTCACCGCGCCGCTGAAGGACCCGGCCACCTGGCGCGACCAGGCGTGGGCCCTGGCCAACCCGATCGTCGCGACGTTCACCGGCGCGCTGGCGTTCTGGGCGGTCGTGTACGGGCTGTGGGGGTACATCCTGGCCGCGTTCGCCGGACGGGTCATCGTCGATCTCGGCGGCACCGACTGGTACGCGTGGGTGCGGGTCGACGAGGGCTACGCGGCGGACCCGTCCCGGCTCGGCACCACGCTCGCCATCGCTACGGGCTTCCTCGCGTTCGGGTTCCTCGCCGGGCCGAAGATGATGGACGCCTACGGACGCTGGACCCGGACGATGCTGGGCCGCTGACCCGATTCCACGACCACCGCCCGCCCCGGGCGGTGGTCGGTCGTTTCTCAGTTCCCTGCTGGACCGGTCCACGTGAAGGCGGGCGCACGCCGCTCGAGGAACGCGGCGATGCCCTCCGCCGCCTCGTCCCCGGACTCCTTCCGCCAGTGGGCGAGGCGTTCGGCGAACGGCTCCCGCGCCGTGATCGCGTCCACGAGGTCCTTCGTCGCGCACTGCGTCAGCAGCGAGCGGGCCGCGAGCGTCGCCGTGAACTCCGCGACGCGCGCCCGCAGGCCGTCACCGTCGACGACCTCGTCCAGCAGGCCGATGCGGAGGGCGTGCGGCGCGCCGACCAGATCGCCGGAGAACAGCAGGTACTTCGCGGCGGACGGCCCGACCAGCCGGACGAGCCGTTCCGTCGCGGCCCCCGGGTACACGATGCCGAGCCGCGCCGGGGTGATGCCGAACCGCGCGTCCGCCGCGGCGAACCGCAGGTCGCAGGCCGCGGCGAGCTGGCAGCCCCCGCCCACGCAGAACCCCTCGATCGCCGCGAGCGTCGGCTTCGGGAACGCCGCCAGCGCCCGTTCCGCGGCCACCGACAGGTGCGACTCGTCATCGCGGTGGATGTCGTGCAGCTCGGAGATGTCCGCACCCGCGCAGAAATGGCCGCCCGCGCCCGTCAGGACCACCACCCTGACCCCGGCGTCGGCGGCGAGACCGTCCAGCAGGCCGGGAAGCGCCCGCCACATGTCCGCCGACATCGCGTTGCGCTTCTCCGGGCGGTCGATCGTGATGGTGCCGACGCCGTCGGCGACCTCGCAGTGCAGCCCGGCGGCCATGTTCCCCCTCGGGTCGGTCGATTCCGGGTCATCGTATGCAGGGCGTTCCGGACGGGCGACGGCGAGGTCCGGCGGACGGCCGCACCCGGTTCCCGGCCGGATCCGGCCGCCCGGAACCGTCCGGATGATCTAGGAGTCATATGTGGCCGTAAGCGTCATTTCCGCGACCCGAGGGGATCCACCGCCATGGCCGACCGGCTCCTGTTCACGCGACTCCTGGCCGGGGCGGGGGCCGCCGGGATCGCCGTCGCCCTGACCGGCTGCGGCTCCGCGAGCAGCGGATCCGACGCGTGGTCCCCTCCGTCCGGCGGCTCCTCCGGATCCGAGCACACCGCCGATCCCGACCCCGAGCACGAGTCCGCGAACTGGGAGATGACCTGCGAGGATCCCAGTGCCGACCTCACCGGCGCCGGCCGCGCTCCGATCGCCGCGGACCTCACGCTCGTCGCGTGGGAGCGCGAGGGCCCCGGCGGGAAGGTCGCGTTCACCACCGTCGGTCCCGCGAAGGGCGATGTCACCTACACGACGCTGATCCGGCAGTCCGGCGCGACGGCGCGCGTCGAGGCGCGGCTGAAGCGCGGCACGTGGCGCGTCACCAGCTCCGGCGGCACCCTCAAGGTCAAGCCCGAGGTGGACGGGACGACCGTCGTCCTCGACCTGCCCCGGCGCCTGCCCGCCGGCGGCGGCACGGCCGACCTGACGAAGACCGTCCAGGTCGCCGCGGAGACCAGGGCCGAGTCCGGTGGCGAGGTCTACCGGGACGAGGAGTGCCACACCCCCGAGGACGGGGTCTCCCCGACCCCCACGCGCACGCGGACGAAGAAGAGCGGGCCGGTGTTCGTCTCCTGGCCCACCCCCAAGCCCTCGCCCACCCGGACGAGCCGCACCTCCGGCGCCAAGCCGTCGTCCGGCGCGAAAACCGGATCGGGCACCCGCTCCGGCTCGCGCTCGGGCTCCCGCTCCGGGGGGCGCCGCTGACCGGCCCGTCCCGCGGGCCGTGCCGAGCGTGCCGGTCGGGAACATCCCGGCCGTCCGGGGATCGCGAAACCGGTCACAGGTGTTGTACTGTCGTAAGCAGCGTCTTCGCCATCCGCCGACCGCGGAGAGGACGTCTCGTTTCCCCGCCCGGGCCATCTGAGCGCCCGGTGATCCCCGGTCCGGCCGGCGCAGTCCAGCGTCCCGGACCGCCGCCGCACAAGGGAGCCGACGTCAGCCCGGTGGACCGAGCTGCTCATTCCTCGCATTCCTCTCGCGCATCCGGCCGCGGACACCGCCGCCGTACGCGAGAACCGACTCCAGGCCGCGCGGCCGCCCCGCGCCCGCCTGAGAAGGGTCCTCGATGACGACCACCACCGAACACCCCACCGCCCGGGGCGCCGCGCGCACCCCGGCGCACACCGGCGCGCACACCGCCGTGCCCGCCGCCCGCCGGGGCGGCCAGCGCCGGCCCGAGGCCGCCGCCGACGCCCCGCCCGTCCCGTTCCACGGCGTCCTCGACGTCCAGGACAAGCACGCGTTCGTCCGGACGTCCGGGTACCTCCCCGGCCCCGACGACGTCCACGTCTCCCTCACCCAGGTCAAGGCGCACCACCTGCGGTCGGGCGACACCGTCTCCGGGACGGCCCGCCCGCCGAAGTCCGGCCGCGACAAGTTCGCCGCGCTCGCCCACCTCGACACCGTGAACGGGCTGCCGCCCGCCCAGGCCGCGAACCGGCCCGAGTTCGCGAAGCTGACCCCCCTGTACCCGCAGGAGCGGCTCCGCCTCGACACCGGCGCGCTCGCGACCCGCGTCATCGACCTCGTCGCGCCGATCGGCAAGGGGCAGCGCGGGCTGATCGTGTCGCCGCCGAAGGTCGGCAAGACGATGGTCCTGCAGGCCCTCGCGAGCGCCATCAGCGCGAACAACCCCGACGTCCACCTCATGGTCGTGCTCATCGACGAGCGGCCCGAGGAGGTCACCGACATGCAGCGGTCCGTCCACGGCGAGGTGATCCACTCGACGTTCGACCGGCCCGCGCAGGAGCACACCGCGCTCGCCGAGCTCGCCATCGAGCGTGCCAAGCGGCTCGTCGAGCAGGGCCACGACGTGGTCATGCTGCTCGACTCGATCACCCGGCTCGGCCGCGCCTACAACCTCGCCGCGCCCTCCAGCAGCCGGATCCTCGCCGGCGGCGTCGCGACGACCGCGCTGTACCCGCCGAAGAAGTTCTTCGGCGCCGCGCGCAACATCGAGAACGGCGGGTCCCTCACCATCCTCGCGACCGCGCTCGTCGAGACGAACTCCCGGATGGACGAGGTGTTCTTCGAGGAGTACAAGGGCACCGGCAACATGGAGCTGAAGCTCGACCGGGGCCTCGCCGACCGCCGTGTGTTCCCCGCCGTCGACATCGAGGCGTCCGGCACCCGCCGCGAGGAGCTGCTCATGTCGGCGGACGAGCTCGAGCTGGTCTGGCGCCTGCGGCGCGCCCTCCAGGGCATGGAGCGGCAGCAGGCCATCGAGCAGCTGCTGGAGAAGATGAAGGGCACCTCGTCCAACGCCGAGTTCCTGCTCCGGCTGCGGCAGACGACCGCCTGACCGGCTCCTCTCGGGGGGCGGACGAGCGGAGATCCCCGCTCGCGCGTCCCGAGCACGCCCCGGCGGCGACCGAGAATTCTCGACCACCGCCGGGGACGCACAAGAGAACGGCTATCCGCGAATGCGAACGCCCCGATTCCCGTGCGGAACGCTCAGACTCCGAGAACCGACTTCGCCCACTTGTAGTCGGATTTGCCGACCGCGGTCCGCTGGACCTCGTCCACGAAATGGATCTGGCGCGGCAGTTTGTACCCGGCGAGGCGGCCCCGGCAGTGCTCGGTCAGGTCCTCCAGGGTGAGCGTCGCGCCGGGACGCGGTGCGACGACCGCCGCGACCCGCTGGCCGAACATCTCGTCCGGCAGGCCCACCACGACCGCGTCGTACACGTCCGGGTGGTCCTTCAGCGCGACCTCGACCTCCTCCGGGTAGACCTTCTCGCCACCCGTGTTGATCATGAGCGAGCCGCGTCCGAGCAGCACGATCGTGCCGTCCTCGGCCAGGCTCGCGAAGTCGCCCGGCACCGACCAGCGAGTCCCGTCGGCGTCGGTGAAGAACGTCGACGCGGTCTTCGCCGGGTCGTTGTAGTAGCCCAGCGGGATGTGGCCGGTCCGTGCGAGCTTGCCGATCTCCCCGGCCCGGACGGGCTTCAGGTCGTCGTCCAGCACCGTGATCCCCGGCTTCATCATGAAGCGGGCGGTGCCCTCCGTCGCGCCGCCCACCGACGGCCCGCACGCGCCCGTCTCCGACGCGCCGTAGTTGTCGAGGAAGATCGCGTTAGGCAGGTGCTCCTTGAGGGCCTCCCGCGCGCCCTCCGTCAGGGGCGCGCCGCCCGACGCGATCGCGAACAGCGACGAGGTGTCGTACCCGCCCGCCGCGAGGGCCTTCGCGACCGGACGCGCCATCACGTCCCCGACCAGCATCAGGACGTTCGCCTGCTCCTCCGCGAGCAGCCGCAGCGCCTTGTCGGGGTCGAACGCGTGGTCGGTGTAGAGCACGACCTTCGCGCCGCTGAACAGGCCCATGAACGCGACCCACTGGCCGGCGCCGTGCATGACGGGCGCGCAGTCCAGCACCGCCATCGCCGGCTGCGCCGCGTTCTCCGCGAGGGCCTCCGGGCTGGTGATCGGGTCGCCGAGGACGTTGCCTCCGCCGAGCGCGCCGAAGAAGATGTCCTCGCAGCGCCACTCGACGCCCTTGGGGTACCCGGTCGTCCCGCCCGTGTACATGATGTAGCGGTCGTCGTTGGAGCGTTTCGGGAAGTCGTCGTCGGCACGGGCGGCGGCGAGGGCCTTCTCGTACTCGACGGCGCCCGGGATGTCGGCGTCCGACCCGTCCTCCAGGACCACGACGTGGCGGAGCTTCGGCAGGTCGGCGCGCACCTCCTCGACCTTCGCCAGCAGCGACCGCTCTCCCACGAGCGCCACCGAGTCGGAGTCGGACAGGACGTGCCGCAGCTCGCCCGCGACGTATCGGAAGTTCACCGGGATCGGCACGGCGCGGATCTTGAACGCGCCGAGCATCGTCTCGATCCACTCGGCCCGGTTGTAGGCGAGGATCGCGACGTGCTCGCCGGCCTCGACCCCGGCGGCCGCCAGATGGTGCCCGACCCGGCTCGCCCGCTCGTTCAGCTCCTTGTACGTCCGCCGCTCGTCCCCGGCCACGAGGGCCGGACGATCCGGGCCCGCCTCGGCCAGAATTTCGAGAAGGTCGGCCAGGTTATAGCTTCGCGCCATGCCACATCCTCGGTTCTCGGGGTGAGAGTGCCTCCGATGATCCTCGAAGCACCCGGTGGACTCAACAACGCTATTGGCATCGCATCCAATGAGATGGATCACACCGCCGCATCCGGCCGTCCGCCCACTTCTTACATCGGTCTTATCCGGGTACCGGCATGCTGGGCAGTAACGATTGCGCATCGGAAGGGGGCAGCGGTGAGCGCAGGAGCGATGGCGTGGACGCCTCCGACCTGGGAGGAGATCGTCAGCGAGCACTCCACCCGGGTGTTCCGGCTGGCGTACCGCCTGACCGGCAACCGGCACGACGCCGAGGATCTCACCCAGGACGTCTTCATCCGGGTCTTCCGCTCGCTGTCGTCCTACACGCCCGGCACCTTCGAGGGCTGGCTGCACCGCATCACCACCAACCTCTTCCTCGACCGCGCCCGCCGCAAGCAGCGGATCCGCTTCGACGCGCTCGGCGACGACGCCGCCGAGCGGCTGCGCGGCCGCGAGCCCGGCCCGGCCCAGTCCTACGACGACCGCCACCTCGAGGCCGACATCCAGCAGGCCCTGGACGCCCTCGCCCCCGAGTACCGCGCCGCCGTCGTCCTCTGCGACATCGAGGGCCTCTCCTACGAGGAGATCGCCGCGACGCTCGGCGTCAAGCTCGGCACCGTCCGGTCCCGCATCCACCGGGGCCGCGCCCAGCTCCGCGCCGCCCTGGAGCACCGCCGCCCCGCCGAACCCCTGACCGCCGCCACCGCCGACCGGTGACGGCCGAGGTCACCGTCACCGGCTGACACCCGCCGGGATCAGGCGGAACGCCACGAACGCCGGGCATTCCTCCAGCCGGGCGTGATCGTCCGGATAGCGTTCCGCCATCTCGGGGGCCGGGCGCGGCTCCAGAAGCTCCTCGATCAGGAACCCCGCCTCATGGAACTCCGCGCAGACGGACGTGAGGGGGCGGCGCCAGGCGCGGATGGGCCAGTCGGCGTCCGGGTTCAGGGACTCCTCCACCGGTTCCGTCGTGAAGTAGGAGCCGCCCAGCCGGAGCCACTGCCGCATCGGGTGCTCGGTCGACAGGACGAGCGCGCCCCCCACGACGAGGATCCGGCGCAGTTCCCGCAGCAGCGCGACGCGGTCATCGATGTAGTGCAGGGCGAGCGCGAGTACGACGAGGTCGGCCGTGCCGTCCGGCACCCACGACAACGGGCGCGCGAGGTCGTGGACGCGGAGGTCGGCGCGGCCCCCGGTGCGCTCGCGGGCCATCCGCACGAAGGTCGGGGACGCGTCGCACCCCAGAACCCGCGCGCCCCGGTCGAGGAGCGCGCCGGCGTAGACGCCCGGCCCGCAGGCCGCGTCGAACACCGTCCGACCCTCCACATCGCCCACGAGCCCCAGCACGGCGGGGCGGTCGTAGTACGCGTTGTAGGGGCTGTCCTCGATATGGGCGGCGTACTCGTGGGCGAAGCGCTCGTACATGCCCCGATCGTGACAGAAACGATCAACTTGGGGAGTCAGGAACACGGCCGGTGTCGGTCAACCGGGGCGACGCGGGAAGGCGCGGGTGCTCGCGGGCCCCGACCGACCCGCGGGCACCCGCGCCTTCGTCCGCTGACGGAACCGCGGCTCAGTAGCCGCCCGTCCCGCCGGGCCGGGTGACCTTCTTGCCCTTCGGGTCGACGAGCCACCACACTCCGCCGACCCCCTGGCCGCTCGTGTCACCCGGATTCAGGTCCTGGGCGTAGTAGTACATGGGCCAGCCGTTGATCGTGACCTGGCAGGTGCCGTCGTCCTTGCGCTCGATGAAGTCGACGAGCTTGCGGTCGATGCCCTCCAGCTTCAGCTTCTTCCAGTTGGTGAAGGGCACCGGGGGCCACGCCTTCTTGCACGACCCGAAGCACGTCGTCCTGCCCGGCCTGTCCTTGTCGAACCGGTACATGACGCGGCCCTTGCCGTCGGTGACGATGAGGCCGAACTTCGGGTCCCGCTTCGCCTTGAGGACCGTCCAGCCCTTCCAGCGGTCCCCGTCTCCGTTGTCGTTCGCCCGCTCCACGGGGACCGCCTTCGCCCCGGTCGGAGCGGCGGCGAACCACGTCCCGTCGACGCCCTGGCCCTTCACGTCGCCGGGGCTGAGGTCCTTCGCGTACCGGTAGAGGGGCCAGCCGTTGAGCGTGACCTGCCACTTGCCGTCCGGCCGCTTCACCTTCCCGACCAGGGCCGACCGGACGCCCCGCACCTGCGTCGGCTCCTCCGTCGCCATCACCGGCGGCCACGCCTTCGCGCAGGCGTCCGCGCAGGTGGACGCGGGCGGGCGGGCGGTGTCGTCGTCGAACCGGTAGAGCGTCCGGCCCTCCCCGTCCGTGACGACCTTCCCGAGCTTCGACACGCTGGCGACCTCCAGCGTGGCCGGCTCCACCGCGGGTTCGGCCGGCGCGGACGGGTCCGCCTCCGGGCTCGCCTGCGCTCCCGCGTTCTGCTTGCCCGCCCCCTGGATCTTCTCCTGTCCGCACGCCGTGATCACCAGGCCCGTCGCGGCCAGGGTGGCCACGGCGGGAATCGCCCAACGCGGGAACTCCATGACGTGCCCTCCATGTGGATCTGGGTTCCTCGGCTCCGGTGCTCGTGGCGGCCCACCGCTCTGCCCGGATCGACGGGAAGTACGGCGATTTGTGTGTGACGGGTTCAATGGGAACCCATCGCCCCTGATCAGGGTCAAACCATCGAAACCGAGCGAGGGCAGGGCAGTGAACAGCGCACACTCCAGGGGCACGAACCACTCACCGCAGTCGGGACCGTCATGGATCGTCGGTCCGGTGCGGGTCGTCGCGCTGATCGTCGTGCTGCCGTTCCGCCTGGCCTATGAGCTGCTCAAGGCCATCGGACGGGCCTTCGGCTGGGTGGGCGATCTCCTCTACCGGTGGCTGCTGGCTCCGATCGGCCGGTTCTTCGCCGCGATCGGCCGCGCGGTCTACCGGTACGTGCTGACGCCCATCGGGCACGTCCTCGACCTGCTCCTCCTGCAGCCGTTTCTATGGCTCATGCGCGGAGTCGGCCTGGTCCTCGGGTGGCTGCTCACGCTCCTCATCGTGATCCCGGCGACGTTCCTCTGGCGGTACGTCCTGCGTCCGCCCTGGCTGGCGCTCGTCTGGGCGGGCCGCGTCGTGGGCGAGGCCATCGCCTGGGCCTGGGGATGGACGGCCCGCGGCCTCGCCTGGACGGGACGGGTGTTCATCGTCATCCCGGCACGCGCGCTGTGGCGGTACCTCCTGGCACCGACCGGACGCGCCATCGCCTGGGTCCTGCGCCCGTTCACCATCACCGTCCGCGCCGCCTGGCGGACCTTGCGCCAGGCCGGCCGCGACATCCGTGCCTTCTTCCGCTTCTCCTGAAGTACTCAGGGCATCTGAGTACGCCGGCGGGTCGTCCATGACCTGGACGAATACACGATGGTGACATGAGACTCCGCACCCTGATCACGGCCGCCGCGGGCTTCCACGCGTCGGCCGTCCTCGCCTTCCTCACCGCCGCCGCCCTGGTGGAGCCGTCCCCCGACGCGTCGTTCACCGGGCCACTGGCCGAGCTGGCCGGACCGGCGTCCATGCTCGTGATCGGCGTCGGACCCGACGACGGCCCGGGGGAGGGAATCCTGCCCGCGCTCGTCTGCGCGGCCCTCGCCCTGACGCAGGCCGCCCTGCTCTGGACGCTCCTGCGGTGGCGGCTGCGCGACCTGTGGAACGGCCCCCTCAGCGGCCTGACCGGCCGGTTCCGCAACGGGCCGGTGATCTTCTGGCTCGCGACCGCCTACGGCACCCTCACGTTCGCCGCCGCTCTCCTCGTCGACCTCAGTTACGCCACCGAGAGCGGTTCCATGGCCGGGATCTGGATGATGCCGCTGCTCGGCCCGGCGACGATCCTCTGGTTCGCCCTGCCGTTCACGCTGCCGGGCCTCATGACGCTCGGCGGGCCCGTCCAGGCATGGGTCTTCTGGCGCCTCCTGCGGGGCCGTCGCGTCCCCGCCGTGGCCGCCGTGCCCGACGCGACCGCGGGCTGAGATACTCGGACGGCGATGTATCGACTCCTGTTCTCACTGGTCATCGGCCGCGTCCCGGCGGAGACCGCGCACCACCTGACGATGCGCCTGCTGCGCGCGATCCAGGCCGTGCCGGGCGCCGCGCCGCTGCTCCGCCGCCTCCTCGCCCCCCGCGACCCCGCGCTCGCCGTCCATGCCCTCGGGCTGGACTTCCCGAGCCCCCTCGGCCTCGCCGCCGGCTTCGACAAGGACGCCACGGTCTTCGAGGCGCTCGGCGCGTTCGGCTTCGGGCACGTCGAGATCGGCACGCTGACCGGCCGGCCCCAGCCGGGCAACCCGCGTCCGCGCATGTTCCGGCTGCCGCGCGACCGGGCGCTCATCAACCGGATGGGCTTCAACAACGAGGGGTCGTCGTCCGCCGCCGACCGGCTGCGGCGGCGCCGCCGCCCCGGCATGGTCGTGGGCGTCAACATCGGCAAGACGAAGGCCGTCCCGGAGGCCGAGGCCGCCGCCGACTACGTCGCCAGCACCGAGCGCGTCGCCCCCCACGCCGACTACCTCGTCGTCAACGTCAGCTCGCCGAACACGCCGGGCCTGCGGAACCTCCAGGCCGTCGAGCACCTGCGCCCGCTCCTGACCGCGGTCCGCGAGGCCGCCGACCGGTCCGCGCCGCGCCGGGTCCCGCTGCTCGTCAAGATCGCCCCCGATCTGGCCGACGACGACATCGACGCGGTCGCCGACCTGGCCCTCGACCTCGGGCTGGACGGCATCATCGCCACCAACACCACGATCTCCCGCGACGGCCTGGCCAGCGCGCCGGCCGCCACGAAGGAGGCCGGCGGGCTGTCCGGCGCGCCGCTGAAGGCGCGGTCGCTGGAGGTGCTGCGGCGGCTCCACGCCCGGACGGGCGACCGGCTGACCCTCATCTCGGTCGGCGGCATCGAGACCGCCGACGACGCCTGGGAGCGCATCCGGGCGGGCGCGACCCTCGTCCAGGCGTACACGGGCATGATCTACGGCGGTCCCTTCTGGGCGCACCGCATGAACCGCGGCCTTTCCCGCCGGCTCAAGGGCAGCGCCTTCGCGACCATCGGCGCGGCGCGCCCCTAATCCGGGCGCGGCACCTCGAAGAAGCCGTCCGCGATCAGTTCGGGGAGGACGGCCGTCGCGTGGGCGCGGACGGCACCCGGGTCCATATCGGTCAATTGGGCAATGGCGTCCAGGAGCGGTTCCAGCGGGATGTCTCCGTCGCAGACTCCGGCCAGGGCGGCTTCGACCGTCCCGATTCCGGCGGCGCGCATGAGGCGGCCGGATTGGCGGAGGACGATGCGCTCCGGGTCCTCGGCACCGGGCGGGCCGATCTGTTCCTGGGTGATTCCAGCGGCGGCCCCCAAGGTCACTTGTCCACAGACTGTGGAAAACTCGCGGGCGGCGGCGAAGCCGTTCAGGACGTCGTCCACATATGCGCCGACCGGTTGCTCGACCGCGTGCCGGAGTTCCTCGACGCGGATCGCCGGGCGGGCCGCGCCCGACTTTCGCAGGGTGATCCAGCCGAAGCCGATCCCGGTGATCCCCAGCCGCTCGAAATGGTCGAGCCACTCCCCATAGCGGGACCGGTACTCGGGCGTACCCGTCTCGCACGAGTCACGCAGCCACAGCTCGGCGTACTCGGCCGGGTCCTGGACGTCCCGCTGCACGATCCAGGCGTCGCAGCCGGAGCCCTCCGCCCAGGCACCGACCCGTTCGTCCCAGGGCGTTCCGTCCACATGCAGCCAGTTGGCCAGCAGTTGCAGGTGCCCGCCATCGGTGAGGTGCGCGGGCGCCTCGGCCACCAGACGGCGACAGAACTCATCGCCCGGAAGGCCCGATTCGCGGTATGTGAACCGGCGGCCGGACGGCGCGACCACGAACGGCGGGTTCGACACGATCAGGTCGAAACGGCGCTCCCGGACGGGTTCCAGCAGCGGCCCGTCGAGGAGCTCGACGCCGTCCACGCCGGAGAGCGCGAAGCTCATCGCGGCGAGTCGCAGGGCGCGCGGGCTGACGTCCGTGGCGGTGATCCGGGCGGGCCGGGGACGCACGGACGCGTCGGCGAGATGCACCGCCTGCACCCCGCAGCCGGTTCCGAGATCGAGCACGTTATCCACAGGCTTGTGGATAACCAGCCGGGCCAGGTTGCCGGACGCCCCGCCCGCGCCCACGACATGATCGGCGGCGGGCCCGGCGCCGGATCCCGGCCGCACCTTGAGATCGGACACCGCGTACCCGGCGTGCCCGTCACCCGTCACCGACTCCAGCGGCTCGACGTGCAGGCGCGCCCGGAGCTCCCCGCCGGACGCCTCGGCCAGCCCGGCGGCGACGAGATCGTCCGCCGTCCCCTTCAGCGCCGCCGCGCCGACCGGCACCTGGAGCCAGAACAGCCGGGTCAGGGCCTCCAGCGGCGACCCCCCACCGGTCGCCCGCACCGCGGGGACGATCTCGTCTCGCGCCAGCGCGCCCCCGGCGACCGGCCCCAGCAGCTCCCGCACTCCGGCCACCGTGTACCCGGCGTCCTCCAGCGCGGCACGGACACGACGCAGGGACGAATGAAGATCAGGCATCCGTCAATCCTGCCCGTTCCGAGAGGCCGCCGCCGCGTCGCCGCGACGGATCGCGGACGTGCCGTGCGGGCTCACCACCCCGCGGCACGTCAGGAGAAGTACGCCGTCAGGCCCTGCGTGAGGGACTCGGCGATGCGCTGGCGGAAGGGCGCGCTGGACAGCTTCGCCGCGTCGCCCGGATTGCGCATGTTGCCGCACTCGATGAAGACCTTGGGGACCGTCGACAGGTTGAGCCCGCCGAGGTCGTCCCGCCTGTCCAGGGCGTTCTCGCCGAGATACGTCGAGTAGGCGATCCCGGTGCCCTCGCGGTAGGCGTCCCGCAGAGCCCTTCCGAGCTTCAGGGACGCGGGCACCATCCGCTCGTTCCCCTTCACCGCGATCGGCTCGATGATGTGGAAGCCGTGCTCGGACGCCGCGGCGCCGTCGGCGTGGATCGAGACGGCCGCATCGGCCTTCAGCCGGTTGCCGATCGTGGCGCGCTCGTTGATGCACGGCCCGACGCCCTTGTCGTCCGGCCTGGTCAGGGTCACCTTCGCGCCCCGCGCGCGCAGCAGCCGCGCCAGCCGGTTCGACACGTCCCAGGTGAAGGCGTGCTCGGTGTAGCCGGACTCGGCGCTCGTGCCGGTCGTGTCGCACGCCTTGCCGCCGTTGCCGATCCGCACCTGCCGGTTGATCTCGGACGGATGGGCGGCGTTCCCGCCGTTGTGCCCCGGATCGATCACGATCACCTTGCCGCGCAGGGCCTCCGCGTCACCGCCCGGCTCCGGCGTCCGGGCGTCGTCGCCCCCGCCGGCCGAGGGCTCGCCCGCCCGCGGAGCCTCGGCCGTGCCCGTGGCGGACGGCCCGGACGCGCCCCCGCACGCGGCGAGCGCCCCCAGGGACAGCGCGAGGCCGGCGATCGCCGGGCCGCATCGCGGGATCCGCACAGGCCGCTCCTCCGTGATGCGCTCGTGACGACCCTGCCAGTCTGCACGCCGGAAGGAGTTCGTCAAACGGAGTCGGCCGGAAAGGTGCGGCTCAGGCGGTCAGCGGAGCATGTCCTCGTCGCCGAGCAGGGCGGCCAGCGCGCGCGCCTCCTCCGCGTCCAGTCCCAGCACCACCCTGGGCCGCCCCCACGGATGGTCGATCGAGTGCGCGACATAGCCGGCCACGGACTCCGACAGCTGCTCGGCCAGCCCCCGCGCGTGCCTCCAGTCAGACCACGCCCGCTGCAGTTCACTCGCCGCGCGCTGCGCGCACGACACCAGGTCCGGATCACGCACGAGCCCAACCCCCCTCGCTCTGCCGCCGTTCCCGTCCGGCGGGCCGGACGGCCTCCCCGAGGCCGCCCGGCACCGACGGATGCCCCGACCGGGCCGGACGGTGAGTCCCATTAACGCGCCGCCCCACGCCCGAGGCCGGGGTATCCCGGCAGCCTTGGCCAGGCCCTTACCCGATGCACACCACATTGGGAACGATCAAGCAATCCCCTGGGAACCGTTCGTGTCCGCGGCGGTCGGCGCGGCGGAGGCGGGAGCCGGAGAGGCGGGGGGGACGGTGGTCCGTCACAGCCCGGGAGCGGGGCCGGTGGTGGAGCGGACCACGAGGTGCGGGACGACCAGATTCTGGCGCGCCGCACGCGACGGGTCACCGATACGGGCGGTCAGCATCTCCGCGGCCACCTTGCCCATGTCGCGCCGGGGCTGGTCCACGCTCGTCAGGGAGATGTGGCGGATCGCGGCGAGATGCGTGTTGTCGTAGCCGACGATGGACAACTGGTCGGGAACGCGCAGCTCCATCTCGTCCGCCGCCGACAGCGCCCCCGTCGCCACGAGGTCGTTCGGCGCGAAGATCGCCGTCGGGCGCGGGTCCCGCCGCAGGAGCGCGCACGCGGCCCGGTACCCGCCCTCCTCGGTGAAGTCGCCGGGCTCCACGACGATCTCGCCGGCCAGCCCGTGGCGCCGCATCGCCTTCTCGTAGCCCTCCCTGCGGTACCGCGCCGTCGTGGACCGCGCACCCTCGATGTGGGCGATCCGGCGGTGCCCGTGCCCGACGAGATGGTCGACGGCCAGGCTCGCGCCGAGTTCGTCGTCGTCCACCACGATGTCCACCCCGTTGACGTCGCGTTCACCGACCACGACCACCGGGACGCTCGCCGCCGCCTCCTTCAGCGACTCCGGGACGACGCTGAGCAGCACCAGGCCGTCCACCCTCATCTCCAGGAACGCCTCCACCGCCTCCGCTTCGAACAGCGGGTCCCACCGGCCGCTCCCGACGAGCATCCGCAGGCCGGCGCCGTGCAGGCTCTCCTGAAGGCCGTCCAGGAACTCGGCGAAGAACGGGTTGTGCAGGTCGGCGACGATCGCGCCGATCAGCCGCGTCCTGCCCTCGACCAGGCTGCGCGCCACGGCGTTCGGCCGGTAGCCGAGCTCCCGCGCCGCCTGCAGGACGGCCTGCCTGCGCCGCTCGCTCACATGCGGCGAGCCGCGCATCACCAGCGAGACGAGCGACTTGGACACGCCGGCCCGCTCCGCCACGTTGCGGATCGTCGGTTTCGGCGCGGGGACGGCACGTCCCTCGTCACGCGGGCCGGGCACGGGCCCGCGCGGCGGGGGCACGACCTCGCCGGGCGGGGAGGCCGACTCGCGCGGCGCGGGCTCGCGCGGCGCGGGCACGGCTCCCTCCTTCCGCACCGGCGTGTCGTGCGGGGGATTTCCTTCACCAGTTGACATGGCACTCCGTCCAGGGGGCCTAGCAGGACCTGCCGCCACGGCGCCCAGGGCCCGTTGAGGGAGTCGGAGCGCCCTCCTCCGCTCGGGAGGAGATGCCATGATGCCTCGCCTTCGCCTCATACCGTCGCAACAGTGAGTAACGGGCATCCGACAATGGTGGTTCGGGCCTGTGGTGTTCCGGGTCACAGCCCGGACGGGGCATGATCACAACGTTGCGGAGCCCTTGTCACGGTCCTGACGCGACCTTGTGAAAAGCCTGTGTCGAGGGCCGTTGCGACGCCGTACCGCCATCTCGGCTCGGATACCCTTCCCGGGTGGGAGATCGCGCAGTGGCCGGCGGCAAGGCGCGGAGCCGGCAGGGAGGCGGACGAGGCCGCCGCAGGCTCAGCGTCGACGAACGGCGAGACGAACTGATCGAGGCAGCGCTCGAGTTGTTCAGCACCCGGTCGCCGGAGGACATCTCCATAGACGATGTCGCGGCGGTGGCGGGCGCGTCACGCGCACTCGTCTACCACTACTTCGGCGGTAAGCACGAGCTCTACATCGCCGCCCTCGGCAGCGCCGCGAAACAACTCTCCGTACTCCTGGAGCCGCCCACCGAGGGCAAGCCCCTGGAACGCCTCCGCCTGTCCCTCCAGCGCTACTTCGACTTCGTGGAGAGCCACGCGGCGGGCTTCACGGCCCTCCTCCGCGGCGGCCCCGCCGACCGCTCCGGCGAGGTGGGCGCGATCGTGGACGGCATTCGCCAGCTCCTCCTGGGCCGCATCCTGCACACCCTGGGGGTGTCGGCCCCGGGGCCGATCCTGCGCATCACCCTGCGCTCGTGGATGGCGTCCGTGGAGACGGCCGGCCTGGACTGGCTGGAGAACCGCGACCTGGAGCGCTCGCAGCTGGAGCGCCTCCTCGTCGACCAGCTCGTCGTGCTCCTGCATGTGGCGGGACGCCACGATCCGGGCACCGGCGCCCTCTTCGAGCGGCTGGCCCAAGAGGAAATGGCCCCCGAAGACGCGGCCCCCGAAGACGCGGTCACGGAGAGCTGAGACGCGTACCGCGCGTAGGTGGGTATAGAGAAGTCACCTGGCGGCCAGGTCGGGCGGTGCCCCCGCCCGGCATGCGGATGTCCCGCTCGCTGCGTGCGAGCGGGACATCCGGCAGACGGCGAGTGGACCGGGGCCGTGGTCCTCGGACGACCGTGGTCCCGGGCCGTCCCCCCCCGAACACCGTGCCGTTGGCGCCGGCGTGCTGGACGAGCCACGCCGGCCCCGCGACTACTCCGAACGCTGCTGCGGGATTCCCGCCAGCAGCGCCCGCACCTCGGCCTCGCGGTAGCGGCGGTGCCCCCCGAGCGTGCGGATGGACGTCAGCTTTCCGGCCTTCGCCCACCGGGTGACGGTCTTGGGGTCGACGCGGAACATCGTCGCCACCTCCGCCGGCGTCAGCAGGGGCTCAGCCTCTGGCGTACGTGCTGACATGTTTGCGGCCTCTCCTCCGTGGACCGATGACAGCGATCCTGCGATTGAAACTCGCGCGGTCACGATGTCCTCTATGGCCCGAAAGAGCCACTATGACATCACAACGTGTAACCTTGCCACCACTCAGCGCAACAAGCAAGTTCCTGGCGGTAGTTGCGCACAAACCTCCCCCCGCAGATGCGGGGAGCGACTCCTGCATGGTGGCCACCGGGTCACGCAGCGTGATTCTAGCGACACGTATAGTCGTATCGCGCGCGGATTCGGGAAATTTGTTTTAGTTCGCCGATTCAAGAGCGCGCACAGGCCGCCAGCGAGCCAGGAGACGCTTGTACATCGCGACGGCCAGCTCGACCTCACCCCGGCGCATTCCGGTGATCGCCACGGCCATCTCCCCGGCCGATTCGTCCGCGCGCAGTGTGTCGTCGTCCATGAGGTGGACCAGCCCCCCGTAGTCCAGCTCCACGATCGCGCCGGGATGGAACTCCCCGAGCCACCGGCCGAGATCCTCCAGGCGCTCCGCCGTCAGCCCGGCCGATCCCGCGGCCTCGCCGCCGAGGCCGGCGCGGACCGACGGCAGCGCGACCGAGATCCGCCGGCGCGCCTCCGCCATCGACGTGACATAGATCAGAGTACGCACAGGAGCCGCCGTCGCAGGACCGTGTCCGCCGTGTTCATGCAGGACGTCGCCCGAGGCCGCCCCCTGGTCCCGGGCTCGCGCCCCCAGCGTCAGGCTCCGTTCCTCCTTGGCGAACGGCACGAGCCACGCGAGCGGCACGTGCCAGGTGCTCGTCCGGATGTGGGGACGGAGCGAGCGGCCCGTCCTCTTCCACCGCTCGAAGTCCCGCGCCACCCGTTCCGCGACCGCGTACGGGACGCAGGTGGCCGCCACGTCGGCGGACCGCTCGCGCCGGAAGCGCTCGAACGCCAGCCAGGAACGCAGACGTGTCTCCCAAGGACACACATATATGGCGCCGTGGATCTGCCGCACGTACGCGTCCCGGCTCTCCTGCTCCGGCGCCACCACGGGGGGCCATGCGACGAGCCTGAGTGCCGCCCTCCTGTGCTCGGCTCCCAGCGCGTGGACCCGCCGCGGACGCCGCCTGGATTCGGCATATGCCGTCCACAAAGTTCGTTCAGGCTCGGGAAAGGCGGTCACCGGTTCATATACCCGTAGGTACGCGGCGTACGGAAACACCACCGCATCGTGACATGGCGCCACCTTGATCAAAGCCTTGGCGACGCCACCGAGACAGGTGCGTTACCTGGCCGTTCCGGAAGGGGCGGGTATCGGATCGGACGCGCGGGTGTGGGCCGCGACACCCTAATCTGATCTGGAGGCAGAGAGGAGGGCACTACCGTGCCTAATGTCTTCGGGTCGCCCCAAAAGGGCACAGCACCCACCACCCCAGGGGATTCCCCCCTTCACACCTCGCGGTTCGGGAACCACGAGCAGGTCGTCTTCTGCCAGGACGAGGCGAGCGGCCTGCGGGCGATCATCGCGATCTACTCCACCGCGCTCGGCCCGTCCCTGGGCGGTACCCGCTTCTACCCCTACGGGTCCGAGGACGAGGCGCTCGCCGACGTGCTCAACCTGTCGCGCGGCATGGCCTACAAGAACGCCCTGGCCGGGCTTGACCTCGGCGGGGGCAAGGCCGTCATCATCGGCGACCCGTCGGCCGACAAGTCCGAGGCGCTGCTGAGGGCGTACGGGCGTTTCGTCCAGTCCCTCAACGGCCGCTACTACACGGCCTGCGACATGGGCACCTTCAGCGAGGACATGGACGTCATCGCCCGTGAGACCCGGTTCGTGACCGGGCGGACGGTCGCGCACGGCGGCGCGGGCGACTCGTCCATCCTCACTGCCTACGGCGTGTTCCAGGGGATGCGCGCCGCGGCCGAGACCGTCTGGGGCACCCCCACGCTGCGCGGCCGGCGCGTCGGCGTCGAGGGCGTCGGCAAGGTCGGCCACCGCCTCGTCCAGCACCTCCGGGAGGACGGCGCGGACGTCGTCGTCTGCGACGTCAGCGAGGCGGCCGTCGAGCGGGTCAGGGCGCAGCACCCCGAGGTGGAGGTCGTCGCGGACAAGGACGCGATGGTCCGCACCCCGCTCGACGTGTACGCGCCCTGCGCGCTGGGCGGGTCCCTGAACGACGACACGGTTCCCGCCCTGACGGCCCGGATCGTCTGCGGCGCCGCCAACAACCAGGTCGCCCACACCGGCATCGAGAAGCAGCTCGCCGACCGCGACGTCCTGTACGCGCCGGACTACGTGGTCAACTCCGGCGGCGTCATCCAGGTGGCGGACGAGATCGGCGGGTTCGACTTCGAGCGCGCCAAGGCCCGGGCGTCCGGGATCTTCGACACGACCCGGAAGATCTTCGCGCTCGCAGCGGACGAGGGCGTTCCGCCCGCGGTCGCCGCCGACCGCCTGGCCGAACGCCGCATGTCCGACATCGGCCGCCTGCGGGGAATCCTGCTCTGACCCGGCACGTCGCGGGCCGGGCGCGGCCCGGCCCGCGACGGCGCCTCGTCGTCCCTCGTCGGGCCACGGAGACCCACCGGATACAATGGGATTCCGCAACAAGAGCGCCGCCACGTACCACCGATGTACCGAGCCGGGCGCAAAACGGGTACGGTTGTACCCGTGACTGACGCATGGCTCATCAGGCATCGGTTCGTGTGGTACACGCGCGCGTTGATGGGCCCACGAAAGCCCTGACCATCGAGGGGGTCGAGCCAATGGGTCGCGGCCGAGCCAAGGCCAAGCAGGTGAAGGTTGCCCGCCAGCTCAAGTACAACAGCGGCAACACGGACCTCGACCGCCTGAAGAGCGAGCTGGGAGTCAACGACCCCGGCGACGACTCCTACGACGAGCTTGCCGAGAAGTACGCCGACTACGCCGAGGACTACGGCACGGAGGGGCGCAAGGACGGCACCTCCGGCTGAACGCACGACGTCGCGCCACTGCCCGGCCCCGGGCAGTGGCGTTTGTTCTGGTCACGGTGAGGTGAGCGCCTCGCCCACGCCGTTCTCCGTCCGTCCGAGCAGTGCCGGATCCGGGTGGAAGACGAGATTTCCGGTGGCCTTCAGCATCGCCAGCGGCTCCCGCAGGTAGCCGTTGACGGTCGGCCCCGTGAGGTTGCCGCCCATGCTGTCGTCCCCGACGCCCCACGCCTGGATGCCCGCCCCGCGGCAGAGCGCGACCGCCCGCGGCAGATGGAACGCCTGCGTGACGACGGTCAGCCGGGTCACCCCGAAGATGCGCTTCGCGCGGGCGCACGAGTCCCACGTGTCGAGGCCGGCGAAATCGCGGACGACCTTGCGTTCCGGGACGCCCTTCCGCTCCAGGTAGGCGCGCATCACCGTCGGCTCGTCGTAGTCGTCGAACCGGTTGTCCCCCGAGACGAGGACCACCTTCACCTTCCCCGTCCGGTAGAGCTCGGCCGCGAGATCGAGTCTCCGCGCCAGGAGCCTCGACGGGTTCTGCCCCCAGATCCCGGCCCCCAGCACCAGCGCCACGGGCGTCTCCGGCACGTTCTGGACGGAGAACCGGTGCGGGGCCGTGCCCGCGTAGGCCCAACCCATCGGCACGAGGACCGCGTACGTCCCGAGTCCGCCCACCACCGCCAGAGGACCCGCCGTTCGCCGCGCCCGCCTCAGGAACCCCCGGACGACCTTCGGCCCCCTGGAGGCCTCTTGATCTCGCCAACGCAAAGCACCCACATCCCTTCGATGCCCGGCCCCCCGGGGAAGTTCGGACAATCATGTATAAAACGCCGTTCATGGCCGTGACGCGCGACGGCGTTTTCCACAGAACGGAGTTCTGGTGACGGGGGGAGGTCGTACGGGGCAGCCTCGGACCTGACGGCCCGAGACCGAGGAGGTCAGATGAGTGCGGCGGTACCGCTCCCGGCGGTGATCTCCCCCAGCACCCAGGCGGGGACGCCCCGCTCCCCGAGCAGGCGCAGCGCGGCGTCGGCCGCGTCCGCTCCGACGATCGCGGCCATGCCCACCCCGAGGTTGAACGTCTTGTCCATCTCGGCCTGCGCCACGTCCCCGTGGCCCTGGAGCACCCGGAACACGGCCGGAACCTCCCACGACGAGCGCCGGAGCACGGCGTCCACCGTGGCGGGCAGGGAGCGCGCCAGGTTGGCGGCCAGGCCGCCGCCGGTGATGTGGGCGAACGCCCGGACGCCGCCGGCGCGCATGAGCGCGAGGCAGTCCTGCGCGTAGATCCGGGTGGGGGTGAGCAGTTCCTCGCCGAGGGTCCGGCCGAGTTCCTCGGGCCGCGCCTCGATCGTGAGGCCCGTGGTGGCGAGGATATGGCGGACGAGCGAGTACCCGTTGGAGTGGATCCCGGACGACGCCATGCCGAGCACGACGTCCCCGGCGCGGACGCGTTCCGGGCCGAGCAGCTCATCGGCCTCGACGACACCCGTCCCGGCTCCGGCGATGTCGAACTCGTCCGGCCCCAGCAGTCCCGGGTGCTCGGCGGTCTCTCCGCCCACCAGGGCGCACCCCGCCAGCGCGCACGCGTCGGCGATGCCCCCGACGATGTCGGCGATCCGCTCCGGCACGACCTTGCCGCACGCGATGTAGTCGGTCATGAACAGGGGCTCGGCGCCGCACACGGCCAGGTCGTCGATGACCATGCCGACGAGGTCGTGCCCGACGGTGTCGTAGACGCCGAGCCGCCGCGCCAGGTCGACCTTGGTCCCGACGCCGTCGGTGGACGTCGCCAGCAGCGGACGCCGGTACCTCAGGAGCGCCGACGCGTCGAACAGCCCCGCGAAACCGCTGGCGTCGTCGACGACCTCCGGCCGCCGCGCCCGCGCGACCCGCGACTTCATCAGCTCGACGGCCCGCTCACCCGCCGCGATATCGACCCCGGCCGCCTCGTAGGAGGTCATCTCATCCTCTCGAACCACTCAGAACGAAAACCGCACGCCCCACCGGCACCCCCGGCGATCGGCCTTCCGCCTCCGCGGGGCGGGCGCCCACCCCCGGCGCTCGGCCGCCCGACTCCGGCGGCCGGCTCCCCGCTTGAGGCGATCGGCCCCCCGGCTCCGGCGGCCGGCGCCTCGTTCGAGGCGATCGACCGCCCGACCCGGCGCGGGCGCGGTGGCCTGCGGCAAAGGCCCGGTCGGACCCTCCCGAGCGGAGGGTCACGTGGGGGTGACTTCCAGAAGGTGCTTGCCCCGGGCGGCCTCGTCCACCTCGATGGGGTAGACGCCGTCGAAGCAGGCGCGGCAGAGCTTGTCCTTGGCGATGTGCGAGGCGGAGATCAGCTCGTCCAGGGAGATGTAGCCGAGGCTGTCGGCGCCGATCGAGTCGCGGATCTCCTCGACCGACAGGTGCCCGGCGATCAGCTCGGCGCGGGTGGCGAAGTCGATGCCGTAGAAGCAGGGCCACGCCACGGGCGGGCTGGAGATCCGGACATGGACCTCGGCGGCGCCCGCGTCGCGGAGCATCTGGACGATCGCGCGCTGGGTGTTCCCGCGCACGATCGAGTCGTCCACCACCACGAGGCGCTTGCCCTCGATGGCCTCGCGAAGGGGGTTCAGCTTGAGCCGGATGCCGCGCTGGCGGATGGTCTGCGACGGCTGGATGAACGTCCGGCCGACGTAGGTGTTCTTGACCAGGCCCTGCCCGTACGGGATCCCGGACGCCTCGGCGTAGCCGATCGCGGCGGGGGTGCCCGACTCGGGCGTCGGGATGACCATGTCGGCCTCGACCGGGTGCTCGCGCGCGAGCCGCCGGCCGACCTCGACGCGGGTCGCCTGGACGCTGCGTCCGGCGATCGTCGTGTCGGGCCGGGCCAGGTACACGTACTCGAACAGGCAGCCCTTGGGGCGCGCCTCGGCGAACCGCTCGGAGCGGACGCCGTCGCCGTCGATGGCGAGCAGCTCACCCGGCTCGACCTCCCGGACGAACCGGGCGCCGACGATGTCGAGGGCGGCGGTCTCCGAGGCGACGACCCAGCCGCGGTGGTCCTCGAGGGAGCCGAGGACCAGCGGGCGGATGCCCTCCGGGTCGCGGGCGGCGTAGAGGACGTTCTCGTCCATGAAGACCAGCGAGTACGCGCCGCGGGTCGCCGGCAGGATCTCCCGGGCCGCCGCGAGCGGGTCGCCGTGCTCCGCGAGGAGCGCGGTCAGCACCTCGGTGTCGGTGGTCGCGGTCAGCACCGAGGCGTCGAGGCGCGCCGCCAGCTCCGGCGTGTTGATCAGATTGCCGTTGTGGGTGAGCGCCAGCCCGCCCGCGTCGGTCGACCGGAACGTGGGCTGGGCGTTCTCCCACGTCGGCGACCCGGTCGTGGAGTAGCGGCAGTGGCCGACGGCGATGTGGCCGCGCAGCGTGTTCAGCACCGACTCGTCGAAGACCTGGGCGACGAGCCCCATGTCCTTGTAGACGACGATGCGGGACCCGTCACTGACCGCGATTCCGGCCGACTCCTGCCCGCGGTGCTGCAGCGCGTAGAGCGCGAAGTAGGTGAGCTTGCTCACTTCGGCCCGTGGCGCCTGGTCCGAGGGGACCCAGACGCCGAATACGCCGCAGGCGTCCTGCGGGGGGCGGTCGGAGGGATCGAGGTCGTGGCTCAGACGTCCATCGCGAAGAGGCACGCCCGCCAGTGTAGATGCCCCCCTCACCTGCTCCGATCGGCGGATCTCCTGAACCGCCCGTTACCTCCCGTCCCAGGGTGCCCGCCGCTCAGCCCCGAAGCTCACCGAGGGCTGCGATCGCGGGCTTGTCCAGGGGTGTCGCAAAGATCCGGAAGTCGTCCATCAAGCCACTGAAGCCCGGTTTGCCGGGCTCTCCGCCGAGATACAGCGGCCCCGCCGGACTCACCACCGCGTGCTCCAGCGGGACGGCCGCGTCCAATTCACCGTCGACGTAGACGAACATGCCGTCGGTGTCGACGACCAGCGCCACGTGCGCCCATTCGCCGAGTCCCAGCCGCGCCCGGCTGTCGGCGAAGTCCGGCCCCTTCACGGTGAACAACTGGACGCGCAGCCGCATGGCGTCCGGATAGAGCCAGATGCCGAGGCCGCGGGCGTCCTGGTCGGCGACCGGTTTGTAGACGAGCCCCCGCCATTCGCCGGTCGGCCCCTGCGTGACCTGCACGGAGAACGCCAGCGTGAACCCGAAGACCTGGCTGAGGACGAGCTGCGGCGCCGCCGGGACCACGGCGTGCCCCCGCCCGTCGAGGGCCAGCGCCTCCCCCAGGCGGCCCGGGACGATCTCCGCGTTCTCGTCCAGCTCCAGCGCCGGGGCACCACCGCCCGCGGCGGCCACCCGCCGCCCGTCCACCGTGTCGAGGTCGAACGTCCAGTGCGCGACGAGCACGGCCATCACCTCCGCGCCCCGATACGTGATTGCCACCACGCTCGCAGCGCCCGCCCGAACGAACAAGACCCCAATCGAAGGACCACCCCTTCCCGCCCCTCCGGGGGGACGAGGGCCAGCCCGCCTGCGGCCCTGCCACCTGGAGGGGCGGTCCACCCGCCGCCACTTGTGGAAGGGCGAGCAGCTCGGCGGGGGGCCGGTCAGTCCAGGGTGAGGGGGAGGTGGGAGGAGAGGTCGGCGCGGGAGCCGCTGGCGCGGATCCTGCCCGCGGCCAGGGCCTCAGGCCAGGCCAGGGTGCCGGTGGCCAGGGCTATCCAGGTCGGTGCGTCCATCTCCACGACGTTCGGGGGGGTCCCGCGGGTATGGTGCGGGCCGGCGATGCACTGGACGGCGGCGTGCGGCGGGATCCTGACCTCCACCGAGCGGCCGGGGGCCGTGTCGGCCAGGCGGTCCAGCAGGTAGCGCACGGCGGCCCGGACGATGGTGCGGGACGGTTCGGTGTCCGCCGCGAGCACGGTGTCGAGGGCCGCGCGACGGAGTGTCGCGGGATCTTCTGGGCCTGGATGGGGCGGGAGCCCTAGAGTGGCGCGTTGCTCGTTCAAGAGGCCGAGGGAGAGCGGTGTTCGTGGCATCGGGGTCGACGGTACCGCCGTCAATGCGGCCCAGGCCGGGTCGCGGGCGGTAAAAATGGACCCCGGTGCCAGGTGGGACCGGCGGGGGGCGTGATCCCCGCGAGCAACACGGAGGTTCGTCAGATGCCCGAGGCGCTGCCTCTGCAGTCCGGTGACCCGCGGCGGCTCGGTTCGTACGAGCTCACCGCGCGGCTGGGCGTGGGCGACCAGGGTGCCGTGTTCCTCGGCCGGGCCGGGGTGGCGGTCAAGCTCCTGCACCTTCGGCTGAGCGGTGAGCCGGTGGCGCGGGAGCGGTTCACGAACGCGTTCGCGGCGGCGCGGCGGGTTTCGGGGTTCGGCACGGCCGCGATCCTGGACGCGGACGTCGACGGTGACCGCGCATACGTGGTGAGCGAGTTCGTGGACGGCCCGTCCCTGCAAAGGCTGGTGGACGAGGAGGGCGCGCGCGGCCCCGCGGTGGTGGAACGGCTGGCCGTGGGCGTGGCGGTCGCGATGGCGGCGGCGCATCGGGCGGGTGCGGCGCATCTGGACCTGAAGCCGGGCAATGTGCTCCTCGGGCAGGACGGCCCGAGGGTGAGCGACCTCGGCATCGCGGGCGCGCTGGAGGCCGTGAACGCGGTGCCGCTGGGCGCGATCCCCCGCAATCCGGCGTACAAGGCCCCCGAGCAGCTCAGCGGGAAGGGCATCGGCCCGGCCGCCGACGTCTTCGCCTGGGCGTCGGTCATGCTCTTCGCCACGTACGGACGGCCCGCGTTCCAGGGCGGTTCCGCGTCCGAGGTCATGCAGCGGATCGTCTACGACGAGCCCGACCTGTCCGCGGTGCCCGACGGGCTGCGCGAGGTGATCGCGGCGGCGCTGGCGAAGGACCCGGCGGAGCGTCCGACCTCGGAGGCCGTGCTCGGGCGGCTGCTGGACGCGCGGAGCCCCCTCGCCGCCCGCATACCGGCGTCGCTGCTGGAGGAGGGGCGCGCGCTCCTCGGAGGTGCCGCCGTCCCGCCGCCGCGGCGCGCGGAGCCGAAGGCCGGGGCGAGGCGGTCCAGGAGGGCGGAGCCGGCGGCGGCGGACATCGATCCGGCGTCGTTCGAGGCGACGACGGCGTTCGGTGCCCTCGGCGCGGACGCCACGTCGATCGACCTGGTCGCCGTGCCGGCGGAGCCGGGCGAGGCCACGGCCCTGTTCACTCCGTCTCCGGAGTTCGACGTCCCGCCGTCGGGATTCGGCGAACGCGGGTCCACGGCGGCGCTGAAGGTGCCCGGCATCAAGCGCCCGGGGGGCCATGTGCTGGGGGTCGCGCTGTCGCTCAGCATCGGCGTCGGGGTCGGTATCGCGATCATCGCGCTGGTGCTGTGGCCGCAGCTCAGGCGGGAGGACGCTCCGCCCGCCGACCAGACGAACGCCGCCGACAACCGTCCGGTGACGACGATCCCGGCGTCGTTCGCCGGACGGTGGACGGGACGCGCCGTCAACAACGCGCGGAACACCTCGTTCCCCATCGAGGTGACGTTCGAGGCGGGCGGCACGACGGCGCGCGCGGTGTACCCGCGGGAGAAGTGCGACGGGCTGCTCACGCTGACCAAGGGCACGGGCAGCAGGCTGGACATGGCGCTGACCGTCGACAAGCCCTGCACCAGCGGGAACGTGCAGATCACCCGGAAGTCCGACGGGACGCTCGAGTACGCGTGGTCGCGGTCCGGCACGAGCCTGCGGTACGCCGGGCGCCTCAGCCGCGGCTGATTCCCCGCACTACCACGGTCGACCTCGGCACCTCCGCGTTGACCGGCTTGGGGCTTTTAGCGGGCTTTATCTGGACATTTCCGCTAGGGTGCCGTCGGTCGAATCGATCGATCTTCCTTGCGGGCAGCAGAACGCGGGCGGCCCTCCGCGCGCGCTGGCCCCCCGACAGAAGGAGACGACTTGCGGGTTGTCCACCGGAGGATGCTGCTGGCCGGCGGGATGGCGGTCGCCGTGGGCGGCGCCGTCGCGCTCCCGACCTTCGCCGCCGATAACTCCCCCTCCCTCGTCCAGGTGACCTCCGCCACCGACGGCACGCCCGTCCCCGGCCGGTACATCGTCACGCTGAAGAGCGGCGCGTCCACCGCGACCACCGCCCAGAGCCTCAAGGCCGCCGACGTCAAGCGGTTCGACGGCGTCCTCAACGGGTTCGCCGCCAAGCTGACCGGCGACCAGCTCCAGAAGCTCCGCCGCGACAAGCGCGTCGCCGCCATCGAGCAGGACCAGATCGTCCGCGCGTCGACCACGCAGAAGGCCCCGCTGCCGTGGGGCCTCGACCGCATCGACCAGCGCGGCCAGAAGCTCTCCAAGAGCTACACCTACACCGCGACCGGCAAGGGCGTGACCGCCTACGTCATCGACTCCGGCATCCAGGCGGGCCACCCCGAGTTCGGCGGGCGCGCCGCCGTCGCGTGGTACGCGTCCCGGTACGCCAACGGGTCGGACTGCAACGGGCACGGGACGCACGTCGCCGGCATCATCGGCTCCAAGTCGTACGGCGCCGCCAAGGGCGTCAAGATCCGGGCGCTGAAGGCGCTCGACTGTGACGGCAGCGGCTACCTGTCCGACATCGTCGCGGCCGCGAACTGGGTGCGGGCGAACGCCGCCAAGCCGGCCGTCGCGAACCTGTCGCTCGGCGGCTCCAAGTCCGCGTCGCTGAACACCGCCGTCACGAACCTGTCCAAGTCGGGCGTGTTCGTGACCGTCGCCGCCGGCAACGACAACATCGACGCCTGCAAGACGTCCCCGGCGAGCGCCGGCTGGGTCATGGCGGTCGGCGCGACCACCGTCTACGACAACCGGGCGGCCTTCTCCAACTGGGGCAAGTGCGTCGACATCAGCGCACCGGGCTACGGCATCTGGTCGACCTGGCCGGGCAGCACCAAGAACAAGATCAGCGGGACGTCGATGGCGGCCCCGTACGTGACCGGTGTCGCGGCGCTGATCCTCCAGAAGTACCCGAAGGCGACGTTCCCGTCCGTGCAGAAGTGGCTGAACGACAACTCCACCAAGAACGCCCTGAAGAAGCTCCGGGGCGGCACGGCCAACCGCATGGTCTACAAGGCCAAGCTCTGACGCTCATCCCGTAGGATGGCCCGGCTCCCGCCAGGGGGCCGGGCCTCTCGGGTTGTATTCCGTGGCACGCGCCACAGGCGTTAACCTTGGCGCGGCAATGAACGTTTCTTTACAGTGCTTTGACGGTTCGTCCGCGCTCGCGACGGACCGGCCGAGTCTCGTGGCGCAAGCCCGAGAGCCGGGGACCCAACACCGTGGACGGCGCACCGTCCCGGAGGGGTGAACTCGCACACCGCGATAGGGCGTACTCCAGCCCGAACCCGTCAGCTAACCCGGCAGGCCTTCGAGGAGAGGAGAAGACGTGGAGATTCCCGCCTCCACCCTTCGGCGCGGCGGACGACGCGCCGCCGTGGCTCTCGTGGCCATCGCCACCGGGCTTTCGGTACCGGGCGTCATCGCCCCGTCCGCCGCGGCCGTCCCCACGGCGCCCGCGCTGCCGGCCGACCCGGGCGACAGCACCAAGTACGACCAGCTCAGCAAGCAGATCGCGAAACTGGACAAGGCCTACGGCGGTGACCTCGCCAAGCTGCGGGACGCCCAGTACGCCGCGAAGAAGGCCCTCGACAAGGCCAAGGTCCTGCAGAGCGACCTCATCAAGGCCCGCGACCTCGTCGCGCAGCTCGCCGCGAACCAGTACATGATGAACGGCGAGGACCCGTCCGTCAGCGTCCTGTCCAGCGACAACCCGTCCGACGTGCTGAACAGCGCCGGCCTGATCAGCCACCTCGCACGGAACAAGGCCGCCCGCGTCGACCAGATCCAGAAACTCATCGACGAGCAGGAGCAGGCCCGCAAGGAGGCGCAGAAGAAGGTCGACGAACTCCGCAAGGAGATCAAGGACCTCCTCGCCAAGAAGGCCGAGATCCGCACCCTCGTCAAGAAGTACAAGCCGGAGTCCCCCAGCGCCGGCATGGGCGGCGTCACGCCCCGCATGCTCAAGGTGAAGAACACCCTGGACGTCGAGTTCGGCCCCTTCCCCCTGATCGGCTGCGTCCGCTACACCGGCGACCCCCAGGACCACGGCACCGGCCACGCCTGCGACTTCATGGTGACGACGGGCGGCGCGATGGCCACCGGCAGCGCCCAGCGCCTCGGCGACCAGGCCGCCCAGTACGCCATCACCCACGCGAGCCGCCTCGGTGTGAAGTACGTCATCTGGCGCCAGCGCATCTACGACATGCGCAGCCCCGGCTGGCGCTTCATGGAGAACCGCGGCGGCGCCACCGCGAACCACTACGACCACGTCCACATCTCGGTCTTCTAGCCGTGTTCTCGTGGGTGCGGCCCCGGGGGGTCGCTTAGCGGTTCGGGCGCGCTGGCCCGTGCCCCTTGCGAGCGCGGCGGTTCGCAGGCTGAGGCCCTCGCTCAGGTCGGGTCCACAGACGCAGAGGCCGCCCCGGGGACGGGGCGGCCTCTTTCGTGGGGTTAGTCGGCGTAGCTGGGGAGCATCCGCTCGTGGGCTTCGCGGAGTTCGGCCAGCGGGATGTTGAAGATCTCTCGCTGGTCGGTACCCGACACCTGGAGGGAGTCGCCGCCCGTGATGCCCAGCTGAGTGACGGGGACGCCCGCCTGCTCGCAGAGGGCCGCCAGGCGGGCCTCCGCGCCGGGGCGGACGGCCACCATCGCGCGCGCCACCGACTCGCTGAACAGGGTGACGAACGGGTCGCCCGGCAGGGTGATGCGGGCGCCCAGGCCGCCGCGGAGGCACGCCTCGACGAGGGTCTGGGACAGGCCGCCGTCCGACAGGTCGTGCGCGGCGGTGATCAGGCCGTCGCGGGCGGCCGTGACGAGGACGCTCGCCAGGGCGCGTTCGGCGGCCAGGTCGACCAGCGGGGGCAGGCCGCCCAGGTGGCCGTAGACGACGTGCGCCCATTCGGAGCCGCCGAACTCCTCGCGGGTCTCGCCGAGCAGCGCGATCGTGGCGCCGTCGGAGGTGAGGGCCATGTTCACGCGGCGGCGGACGTCGTCGTGGACGCCGAGGACGCCGATCACCGGGGTCGGGTTGATCGGGGTCGTGCCGGTCTGGTTGTAGAAGCTGACGTTGCCGCCGGTGACGGGGACGCCGAGGTACTGGCAGGCGTCCGCGAGGCCCTCGACCGCGCGCGCGAACTGCCACATGACGCCCGGGTCCTCCGGGGAGCCGAAGTTGAGGCAGTTGGTGACGGCGAGGGGGCGGGCGCCCGTCGCGGCGACGTTGCGGTACGCCTCGGACAGCGCGAGCTGCGCACCCGCGTACGGGTCGAGGCGGGTGTAGCGGCCGTTGCCGTCCAGGGAGATCGCGACGCCGAGGCCCGACTCGTCGTCGATCCGGACGACGCCGGAGTTCTCCGGCATCGCCATGACCGTGTTGCCGAGGACGTACCGGTCGTACTGGGACGTCACCCACGTCTTGCTGGCGAGGTTGGGAGAGCTGGCGAGCCACAGGACGGTGCGGCGCAGCTCCTCGCCGGTGGACGGGCGGGTGAGGCGGCCCGGCGTGTCGGACTGGAGGGTGCCGAGGTCGTGGGGCGGCGCGAGGGGGCGCTCGTACACGGGGCCCTCGTCGGCGGCGGTGCCGGGCGGGATGTCGACGATCGTGTCGCCGCGCCAGGTCATGACGAGGCGTCCGGTGTCGGTGACGGCGCCGATCACGGTCGCGGGGATCTCCCAGCGGCCGCAGATCTCCATGAAGCGGTCGACCTTGTCGGGCGCGACGACCGCCATCATGCGCTCCTGCGACTCGCTCATGAGGATCTCCTCGGGGCGGAGCGTCGCGTCGCGGAGCGGGACGAGGTCGAGCTCGACGTGCATGCCGCCGGTGCCGGCGGCGGCAAGCTCGGTGGTCGCGCAGGACACGCCGGCGGCGCCGAGGTCCTGGATGCCGACGACGAGGTCCTCGCGGAACAGCTCCAGGCAGCACTCGATCAGGAGCTTCTCCATGAACGGGTCGCCGACCTGGACCGAGGGCCGCTTCTGCTGCGACTCCTCGTCAAAGGTCGCGGACGCCAGGACGGACGCGCCGCCGATGCCGTCCGGGCCCGTCAGGGCGCCGAAGAGGATGACCCGGTTGCCGGGACCGGGGGCGACGGCGCGCTTGATGTCCTCGTGCTTCAGCACGCCCACGCAGAGGGCGTTGACGAGGGGGTTCTGCGCGTAGCAGGCGTCGAAGACCGTCTCGCCGCCGATGTTCGGGATGCCGAGCGAGTTGCCGTAGCCGCCGATGCCTGCGACGACGCCGGGCAGGACGCGGTGCGTGTCCGGCGCGTCGGCGGGGCCGAAGCGCAGGGAGTCCATCACGGCGACCGGACGGGCGCCCATCGACATGATGTCGCGGACGATGCCGCCGACGCCCGTGGCCGCGCCCTGGTGGGGCTCCACGTAGGACGGGTGGTTGTGCGACTCGACCTTGAAGGTGACCGCCCAGCCGTGGCCGACGTCCACGACGCCGGCGTTCTCACCCATGCCGACGAGCAGCGCGTCCGTCTGCGGGGCCTTGTCGCCGAACTGGCGGAGGTGCACCTTGGAGCTCTTGTAGGAGCAGTGCTCGCTCCACATGACGGAGTAGATCGCCAGCTCGGCGGAGGTGGGGCGGCGGCCGAGGATGGACCGGACGCGCCGGTACTCCTCGTCGTTCATGCCCAGCTCGACGTAGGGCTGCGGGCGGTCGGGGGTCGCGGCGGCGATCGCCACCGTGTCCGTGCCGAGTTCGAACGCCGGGGCCTCGAGCTCGGGGGCGGACTCGACCGCCGGCTGCGGGCCGGTGCCGCCGATCGCGGGCTGCGGGCCCGTGCCGGAGCCGATGGCGGGCAGCGGGCCGGTGCCGTACAGGGGCGGCTGGTTCGGGGCGGGCAGCGCGGGCTGCGGGCCGCTGTCACCGGACGGGAAGGGGCCGGAGCCGGCGCGCGTGAACTGACCGGTGCCCGGGTCGCCGGAGGGGACGACCGGCAGCGCGCCCGTGTCGAGGCCCGGCAGGGGCCGCTGGCCGGTGCCCACGGCGGGCTGGGGGCCCGTGCCGAACGGCGCCTGCGGGTCGGTGCCGTAGGCGGGCTGCGGGCCGCTGCCGAAGCCGGGTTCATAGGTCGGCTGCGGGCCCGTGCCGCGGACGGGCTGGGGGCCCGTCGTGCGCTCCTCCGCCAGGGCCCGGGTGAACTCCTGGGGCGGAGGGCCGGACAGCGCCTCCGGGGGCGTCGACAGCGCTTCGGGGACCGGGGGGAGGACTTCGGGCTCGGCGGCGGGCGGCGGGCCCTGGACGGGGCCGGGGGCCGGGGCGGGCGCGGGCGGGATGCCCGGCGGCTGCTCCTCCTCGAGGATCGCCTCGAACGCCTGGGTGACCGCCGGGTCGACCGGCTGGAGCTCGGGGTCGTCCGCGTCGGACTTCAGGGCGCCGAGCCACTCCATGGAGGGCTCGTCCGAGGTGTCCCGCCCGGAGGATTCGGGCCGTTGCTCGCTCATGCTCGTGTTTCCGTTCGCGTCCGTGGCGCTGTCGCGCGCCCCTCGCGGCCACTCATGCGTTGACCAGTCTCTTGACGATCGAGGTGAAGAAGCCGAGCCCGTCCGTGGACGGACCGGTCAGCGATTCCACGGCGTGTTCGGGGTGGGGCATGAGCCCGACCACGTTGCCGGCCTCGTTGCAGATCCCGGCGATGTCGTCCTGGGACCCGTTGGGGTTGAGGTCGAGGTAGCGCGCGACGATGCGGCCGGAGTCGGCCAGCTCGCGGAGCGTCTCGCGGTCGGCGACGTAGCGTCCGTCGCGGTTCTTGATCGGGACGACGATCTCCTGGCCCGCGCGGTACTCCGTCGTCCAGGCCGTGTCGGCGTTCTCGATGCTGAGGCGCTGGTCGCGGCAGACGAAGTGGAGCCCGGCGTTGGGCAGCAGGGCGCCCGGCAGCAGGTGCGACTCGCACAGGACCTGGAACCCGTTGCAGATGCCGAGGACGGGGAGCCCCGCCTTCGCGGCCGACACCAGCTCCGTCATGAGGGGCGCGAACCGCGCGATGGCCCCCGCGCGGAGATAGTCGCCGTAGGAGAACCCTCCCGGCAGGACGACCGCGTCCACCCCCTGGAGGTCGTGGTCGGCGTGCCACAGCATGACCGGCTCGGCGCCGGCCAGCCGGACGGCGCGTGCGGCGTCCCTGTCGTCAAGGGAACCAGGGAAGGTGATGACCCCAACCCGGGCAGCGTCCATCAGTTCTGTTCCTCCGAAACGAGGTGCGGCCGGGACGGTCGGGTGTGGTCCCCCGTTCACCTGCGCGTCGCAATCCCCCCGCGCGGCTACCAATCTACCCGGCGCTGTGGACGAGCCGGTGATCGAGGCGTCCCCCGAGGGCGCCGTCCCGCCAGGTGAGGCGTTTCCGCAGGCGGACGATCGTGCCCCGGTCGGGCGCGGTGTCGATGCTCAGGTCGTCCATCAGCGCCTGCATGATCTTAAGGCCGCGCCCGGATTCGGCCAAGATCCCCCGGTCCGCCGGGGCGGGGCGCGGGCCGCGGCCGCCGTCGCGGACGGTGAGGACGCAGACGCCGGCGTCGATGGAGCCGGTGACCTCGAAGCCGCCGGAGGCGCGCGCGTGCAGGATCGCGTTGGTGCACGCCTCGGACGTGGCGACGAGGATGTCGGCGACGCAGTCCTCGCAGACGCCGAGGCCCCGCAGCGCGCCCCCCAGCACTTTGCGGATCACCGGAATGCTCGGTGCCTCACGCGGTAGCGCGAGCGAGAACCTCATATCCACCCCGGACACCCTCTGTCATGTCCCGGGAGGTTCCCCCGCCCCGGGAGCGTCTCGACGACTCGACGCAGCTAACAGTTCCCCGGGGGAATCTTCCGTAATCGCTAGACTGTCGGGTCTTTCCGTCGAATCACCGGCGTCCCGGCAAAATGTGCGGAGGTTTTGGAACGAAACAAGACGAACATCATTCCGTGCCATTACCCGCCGGACGTTAGAGAACGCGGACCTCGAAGTTCTCGATGACGGGGTTCGCCAGCAGCGCCTCCGCGATCTTGTGGACCCGCTCCAGGGCCGCGTCGTCCGCGGGCCCCTCCAGTTCCACCTCGAACCGCTTGCCCTGCCGGACGGCGACGACGCCCTCGTACCCCATCTGCGGCAGTTTCCGGGCGATCGCCTGGCCCTGCGGGTCGAGGATCTCCGGCTTGAGCATGACGTCCACGACGACGCGCGCCACGACCGCCCCCTCACTGATCTGCATTTTTCCTGACGATGGAGAAGCGTACGGCACCATTACGGGGCAGAGCCCACCCGCACCCACGGAGCCGCCCGATGAACATCGACGACCTGACCCCAGCGGAACGCCGGCTGTGGACGGCGTTCCCGAGCGGTGAGTCCGTGGACCTGTCGTCCGGCGACGCCGCCCTCGACGACCCGGCCTACGCCGACCGCTGGGGCCGGGAGCGCGTCATCCGGGCGGAGGTGCTCGTCGCGCTGCTCGTCGGGGCGGTGGAGCGGGTTCCGGGGCAGGTCGCGGCGGTCCGCCTGACGGGCGCGCGGGTGACCGGCTCGCTGAACCTCGGGCACGCCGAGGTGACGGTGCCGCTGGCGCTCACCGGATGCGTGTTCGACGAGGCGCCGCACCTGTACTGGGCGACCATGAACAGCGTCCATCTGATGCGCTGCCGCCTGCCGGGGCTGGTCGCGTCAGGCACCCGGGTCGACGGCCACCTGTGGCTGGAGGGCAGCTACATCTCCGGCGGGCTCTGGCTGGACGGGGCACACATCACCGGCATCCTGAACATGTCGGGCGTCCAGCTGGCCAATCCCGGCGGTGACGCCCTGCTCGCCGACCGGCTCAGCGTCGACGCGAACGTCTACTGCGACCAGGGTTTCGCGGCGAACGGCGAGGTCCGGCTGCCCGGCGCGCACGTCGGCGGCCAGCTGATCTTCCGGCAGGCGCGGCTGCACAACCCGTCCGGTGTCGCCCTCTACGCGAGCCGCCTGGACGTCGCGGCGAACGTGTTCTGCGACGGCGGTTTCACCGCCGAGGGCGAGGTCCGGCTGCGCGGCGCCCGCGTCGGCGGCTACCTGTCGTTCGTCGGCGCCCGCCTCACGCACCCCGGCGGGACCGCGCTGAACGCCGATGACCTCGCCGTCGAGACCGACGTCTACTGCTCGGACGGCTTCACCGTGGCCGGCGCCGTCAGCTTCGCGGGCGCCCGCGTCACCGGGCAGCTCAGCCTGCGCGGCGCCATCCTGAACCACGAGGAGGGCACCGCCCTGAGCCTGCAGCGGCTCCAGGCGGAGGAGGTCCTGCTGCGGCCCGCTGAGGCGATCAAGGGCGTCGCCGACCTGTCGTTCGCCCGCATCAACCTCCTGCGGGACGCCAAGGACACGTGGGCGAGCCGCCTCCAGCTGGACGGCCTGCAGTACGAGACCCTCGATCCGCCCCTCACCGGACGCGAGCGCCTCGCCTGGATCCGGCGCGACACCGACGGCTACGCCCCGCAGCCCTACGAGCGCCTCGCGCAGACGTACCGCGCCCTCGGACTGGACGCCGATGGGCGCTCGGTCCTCCTCGCGAAGGCCCGCGACCGGCGCCGCACCCAGGGCGTGCCGCTGCGCGTCTTCGGCTACCTGCAGGACGCCCTCGTCGGCTACGGCTACCGCCCGTTCCGCGCCGCGAGCTGGCTGATCGGGCTGCTGGCATTCGGGACGATCGTGTTCTCGCTCCACAAGCCGTCCGTCCTCGACGACGGACATCATCCACATTTCAACCCTTTCTTCTACACGCTCGATCTCCTCCTGCCGATCGGATATCTCGGCCAGGAAATGGAATTCGCGCCCAAAGGCGTCTACCAGTGGATCGCGAACTTCATCGTCGTGAGCGGCATCCTCCTCGGCCTGACGGTCGCCGCCGGAGCCACCCGGGCACTGTCCCGCGAGTAGCGGAGGGCGACCGGGGGCTCACGGCCGGTTCCGGGTGGACGGCGCGGGTGGCGGGTAGGGACCCGTGCAAGTAGGGCTTGCGAAGATGGGTGTGATGTCTGCCACCATGGGTGTCAGCGGCTTTTGTCCCTTACCGGGGTGAAGAGGCCACTGATACCGGCCGGCGTGCGGCGATCCCGCGTTCCGGCCCCGACCGAGGAGTGTCATCGATGACGATCGACTCCGTCCGCGGCGCGCCGGGCGACCCTGGGCCCGCCGAGCCGGAACTCGTCCAGCTGCTCACCCCCGAGGGGCAGCGGGTCGAGCACCCCGACTACCCCCTCGAGCTCGGCGCCGACGAGGTCCGCGCGCTGTACCGCGACCTGGTGACCGTCCGGCGCATCGATCTGGAGGCCGTCGCGCTCACCCGGCAGGGCGAGCTCGGCATCTGGGCGTCGCTGCTCGGGCAGGAGGCGGCGCAGATCGGGTCCGGGCGCGCGCTCGGCGAGCACGACATGGTGTTCCCGACGTACCGGGAGCACGGAGTGGCCTGGTGCCGGGACGTCGACCCCCTGAACCTGCTGGGGCTGTTCCGCGGCGTCAACCACGGCGGCTGGGACCCCGCCAAGTACGGGTTCCACCTCTACACGATCGTGATCGGCAGCCAGACGCTCCACGCCACCGGGTACGCGATGGGCATCCAGCGGGACGGGGTGCTGGGCACGCCCTCGGCGGGCGCCACGATCGCCTACTTCGGGGACGGCGCCACCTCGCAGGGCGACGTGAACGAGTCGTTCGTGTTCGCGTCCGTCTTCAACGCGCCGATCGTGTTCTTCTGCCAGAACAACCAGTGGGCCATCTCCGAGCCCCTGGAGAAGCAGACGCGCATCCCGCTGTACCGGCGCGCGCAGGGGTACGGGTTCCCGGGCGTCCGGGTGGACGGCAACGACGTCTTCGCCTGCCTCGCCGTAACCCGCAAGGCCCTCGAGGCCGCCCGCACGGGGCAGGGCCCCACGTTCATCGAGGCGTACACCTACCGGATGGGCGCCCACACCACCACGGACGACCCCACGCGCTACCGGCTCAAGGCCGAGGAGGAGGCGTGGAAGCTCAAGGACCCCATCGAGCGGGTGAAGGCATACCTCGTCCGGGGCGACCTCGCCGACTCGGCCTTCTTCGAGGAGGTCGAGGCGGACGCCAAGGCCATGGCCAGGGAGCTGCGGGCGGCGTGCCTCGCGCTGCCCGACCCGGAGCCGCTGTCCATTTTCGAGAACGTGTACGCGGAGCCGCATCCGCTGATGACGGAGGAGCAGGAGCAGTTCGCCGCCTACCTGGCGTCCTTCGAGGAGGCTTCCCGATGACGACCCTGACGCTCGGCAAGGCGCTGAACGAGGGCCTGCGCAAGGCCATGGACGACGACCCGAAGGTCCTCATCATGGGTGAGGACGTCGGGAAGCTCGGCGGCGTGTTCCGCATCACGGACGGCCTGCAGAAGGACTTCGGCGAGGAGCGCGTCATCGACACGCCGCTCGCGGAGTCCGGCATCGTCGGCACCGCGATCGGGCTGGCGCTCCGCGGCTACCGGCCCGTCGTCGAGATCCAGTTCGACGGGTTCGTGTTCCCCGCCGTCGACCAGATCATCACCCAGCTCGCGAAGATGCGGATGCGGTCGCTCGGCAAGGTCGAGCTGCCGGTCGTCGTCCGGATCCCGTGCGGCGGCGGCATCGGCGCGGTCGAGCACCACTCGGAGTCGCCGGAGGTGTACTTCACGCACACCGCGGGCCTGCGGGTCGTGGCGTGCTCGAACCCGGCCGACGCGTACTCGATGATCCAGCAGTCGATCGCCTCGCCCGACCCGGTCGTGTTCTTCGAGCCGAAGCGCCGGTACTGGGACAAGGCCGACGTGGACACCGAGACCGCGGACTGGACGCCGCTGCACGCGGCGAGGGTCGTCCGGCCCGGCGACGACGTCACCGTCCTGTCCTACGGGCCGGCGGTGAAGACGTGCCTGGAGGCGGCCGTCGCGGCGGGCGAGGAGGGCCGGTCGGTCGAGGTCATCGACCTGCGCTCGCTCAACCCCCTCGACATCGAGACGGTCACGGCGTCGGTCCACCGGACGGGGCGCTGCGTCGTCGTCCACGAGGCGGCCGTGTTCAGCGGCTACGGCGCCGAGCTGGCCGCCCGCATCACCGAGCGGTGCTTCTACCGGCTGGAGGCGCCGGTGCTGCGCGTCGGCGGCTTCTCCACGCCCTACCCGCCGTCCCGCATCGAGGACCACTACCTGCCCGACCTCGACCGCATCCTGGACGCGGTCGACCGGACCTTCGGATGGTGACGGCGGTGAAGCAGTTCAAGCTCCCGGACGTGGGCGAGGGCCTCACCGAGGCCGAGATCGTGAAGTGGCACGTCCAGCCGGGCGACACCGTCGAGGTCAACCAGACGATCGTGGAGATCGAGACCGCGAAGGCGATCGTCGAGCTGCCGTGCCCGTTCGAGGGCGTCGTCGCCGAGCTGCTGGTCGAGGAGGGGCGGACGGTGGACGTCGGGGTCCCGATCATCTCGGTCGACACCGGCGAGGGCGAACCGGCCGAGTCGCAGCCGGCGCAGCCCGCCGCGCTCAAGCAGGACATGATCCCGACCATCGACGAGCCGGGCATGACGGCGCCGGAGCCGAAGCGCCAGCCCGTCCTGGTCGGTTACGGGGTCAAGGAGGGCGCGACCAAGAGGCGGCCCAGGAAGGGCGCGAACGGCGCCGAGGCGCCCGCTCCCGCCCCGGCGGCACCTGTGTCCGCCCCCGCCCCGGCTCCCTCCGCTCCGGCGCCCACGGCCCCGCGCAACGCGCTGCCGCTGGCCAAGCCCCCCGTCCGCAAGATGGCCAAGGACCTCGGCGTCGACCTCGCGACGATCACCGGGACCGGCCCGCAGGGCTCCATCACGCGGGACGACATCCTGGCCGCGCGGTCGGGGCCGGCGCAGGCGCCCCGGGTCGCCCCCCAGGCGGCACCGGCGGGCCGGGAGGAGCGCATCCTCGTCAAGGGCGTCCGCAAGGCGACCGCGGCGGCGATGACCGGCTCGGCGTTCTCCGCGCCGCACGTCACCGAGTTCCTCCAGGTCGACGTGACCCGCACGATGGAGACCGTCAAGCGCCTCCGGGAGCTGCCGGAGTTCGCGGACGTGAAGGTCTCCCCGCTGCTGCTGGTGGCGCGGGCACTGCTCACGGCCGTGGCCCGTCACCCCATGGCGAACGCGGCCTGGGCGGATCTGCCGGACGGCTCCGCCGAGATCGTCGTCAAGCGGTACGTGAACCTCGGGATCGCGGCGGCGACCGAGCGCGGCCTGCTCGTCCCGAAGATCAAGGACGCGCAGGACCTCTCGCTGCCCGGCCTGGCCCGCGCGCTCACCGAGCTGGCGGAGAAGGCGCGGGCGGGCAGGGCGTCGCCCGCCGACCTGTCGGACGGCACGATCACGATCACGAACGTGGGCGTGTTCGGCGTGGACACCGGCACCCCGATCATCACGCCCGGGGAGGCCGCGATCCTGGCGTTCGGCCAGATCCGCGACATGCCGTGGGTCCACGAGGGCGAGCTGGCGATCCGCAAGGTCACCACGCTGGCCCTGTCGTTCGACCACCGCATCATCGACGGCGAGCTCGGCTCCAAGGTCCTCAAGGACGTCGGAGCCATGCTGGAGGACCCCATCCGCATGCTCGCCTGGGGATAGGCGCGCCTTAACGACGACGGCCCCCGCCACGAGGCGGGGGCCGTCGCCATTGACTCCGCGGGAGGCGGAGGTACCGACTTAGAAGGACTCCTCCGGGAGGTCCATCACGTCGAGGTTGGTGTTCTCGGTGACGACGCGGTCGGACGCCAGGCGCGGCAGGACGGTCTGGCAGAAGAACTGCGCGGCCGCGACCTTGCCGTTGTAGAACGTCGTGTCCGCGTCGGAGACGTCGCCGCCGCCGAGGGCGGTGAGGGCGACCTCCGCCTGGCGGCACAGCAGCCAGGCGACGACCAGGTCGCCGAGCGCCAGGAGGAACCGGGACGAGTTGAGCCCGACCTTGTAGAGCTCCTTCGGGTCCTCCATGGCGCCGAGGGCCCACCCGATCATCGGGTTGAGGATGCCCTGGACGTCGTCCAGGCCCTTGGCGAGCAGGGCGCGCTCGTTCTTGAGGCGGCCGTTGCCGGCCTCGCTCTCGGCGAACGCCTTGATCTCGCCCGCGAGCACCTTCAGCGCCTCGCCGTTGTCCCGGAGGATCTTCCGGAAGAACAGGTCCAGGCCCTGGATGGCGGTGGTGCCCTCGTACAGGGTGTCGATCTTGGAGTCCCGGATGTACTGCTCGATCGGGTACTCCTGCAGGAAGCCGGAGCCGCCGAGGGTCTGCAGCGACTCGCCGCCCAGCAGCGCGTAGGCGCGCTCGGAGCCGAAGCCCTTGACGATCGGGAGCAGCAGGTCGTTGAGCTTCTCGGCGAGCTCGTCCTTGCGGCCCTCGAACTCGGCGATCTGCACGGCGTCCTGGTAGGACGCGGTCAGCTGGACGAGCGCCCGCATGCCCTCGGCGTACGCCTTCTGGGTCATGAGGCTGCGCCGGACGTCCGGGTGGTGGGTGATCGTGACGCGCGGCGCGGTCTTGTCCGTCATCTGCGTCATGTCGGCGCCCTGGACGCGCTCCTTGGCGTACTCGAGCGCGTTGAGGTAGCCGGTGGAGAGGGTGGCGATCGCCTTGGTGCCGACCATCATCCGGGCGTACTCGATGACGAGGAACATCTGCTTGATGCCCTCGTGGACGTCGCCGACCAGGTAGCCGATCGCGGGGTGCTTCTCGCCGAGGGTGAGCTCGCAGGTCGTGGAGACCTTGAGGCCCATCTTCTTCTCGACGTTGGTGACGTAGGCGCCGTTGCGGTCGCCGAGCTCACCGGTTTCGACGTCCACGAGGTACTTCGGCACGAGGAACATCGACAGGCCCTTGGTGCCGGGGCCGGCGCCCTCGGGGCGGGCGAGCACCAGGTGGAAGATGTTGTCGGACATGTCGTGCTCGGCCGAGGTGATGAAGCGCTTGACGCCCTCGATGTGCCAGGTGCCGTCGGGCTGCTCGACGGCCTTGGTGCGGCCGGCGCCGACGTCGGAGCCCGCGTCGGGCTCGGTCAGCACCATCGTGGCGCCCCACTGGCGCTCGAGGGCCAGCTCGGCGAACTTCTTCTGCTCGGCGTTGCCGATGTGCCAGAGGATCTGGGCGAAGCCGGGGCCGGACGAGAACATGTACACGGCCGGGTTGGCGCCCAGGACCTGCTCGGCGACCGCCCAGGTGAGGGAGCGGGGAGCGCCGCTGCCGCCGAACTCGGGGTTGAGGTCGAGGCGGAACCACTCGGCGTCCATCCACGCCTTGTAGGACTTCTTGAAGCTCTCCGGCATCGTGACGGTGCCGGTGGCGGGGTCGAACTTCGGCGGGTTGCGGTCGGCGTCCTCGAAGGACTCGGCGAGCGGCCCTTCGGCGAGGCGCTTCACCTCGTCGAGGATGCTGCGCACGGTGTCCTCGTCGAGCTCCGCGTACGGGCCCTTGCCGAGGAGGTCCTGGCGCCTGAACACCTCGAAGAGGTTGAACTCCAGGTCCCGGAGGTTGCTCTTGTAGTGCCCCATTCGAGACTCCGTTAGATCCCGCGGCGACCTGCGGCCCCGCTCCATACTGGTCAGTAACTCGACATCATGCTACCCGCTGGTAACCAGTGACAACCCCCCAGAACCCGGGGAATCTCCGACCTGAGGCCGCAGAGCGGTCACCGTCCGGGCAATGATGTGACACTGATCACCCCACGTCCGGGTAAACGCGTCACGTCAGTGGTCGCGCTTTCCCATCGCGCGACCACCATGGGTCTCCGCACGTCACCCGACATTCGGGCCATCCTTGCGGATTCCGCACAACGATTCAGGTAGATCGCCCTATTCCGTCCGAATCAGATGGGGGCCCAGCGGCCCCCGCCGCGAGAGGCGGCACACTGATCAAGGTCGCGAGCGATCCCCGCGACCGGACAGGGTGGTCCGCGCAGCGCCGGGCGGACCGACGAAGCCAGAAGCCTCGCAGCCAGCGGTAAGGAGATGCGCCAATGAAGTCGACGGAGGTCCCGAGGCTCACCGTCATCGGCACCGGCTACCTCGGTGCCACGCACGCGATCTGCATGGCCGTCCTCGGCTACGAGGTCATCGGGCTCGACGTCGACCAACGCAAGATCGACAAGCTCGCGTCCGGCGAGGTGCCCTTCTTCGAGCCGGGCCTGCCCGAGCTCCTCACCAAGGCGCTCGAATCGGGGCGGCTGCGGTTCACCACGTCGTTCGCCGAGGCCGCCGCGTTCGGCGACGTCCACTTCATCTGCGTCGGCACCCCCCAGCAGCCCGGCTCCGACGCCTGCGACCTCACGTTCGTGGACGCCGCCGTCCGCGGTCTCGCCGTCCACCTCGACCGGCGGGCCCTCGTCGTCGGGAAGTCGACCGTGCCGGTCGGCACGGCGCAGCGCCTCACCTCGCTCGTGCAGGAGCTGGCCCCGGCGGGCACCGACGTGGAACTCGCCTGGAACCCCGAGTTCCTCCGCGAGGGCTTCGCCGTGGACGACACGATGCGCCCGGACCGCCTGGTGTTCGGCGTCGCCTCCGCGTGGGCGGACGAGCGGCTCAGCGCCGCGTTCGCCCCGATCCTGGAGCAGGGCACCCCGGTGGTGCGGACCGACCTGGCCACCGCCGAGCTGGTCAAGGTCGCCGCGAACTCGTTCCTGGCGACCAAGATCTCCTACATCAACGCGATGGCCGAGGTCTGCGAGGCGGTCGGCGCCGACGTCAAGGACCTGGCCGACTCCCTGGCCCTGGACGACCGGATCGGCGGCAGGTTCCTCAAGCCCGGCCTCGGCTTCGGCGGCGGCTGCCTGCCGAAGGACATCCGCGCCTTCGCCCACCGCGCCGAGGAGATCGGCGTCGGCCAGGCCGTCTCCTTCCTCCGCCAGGTCGACGACATCAACCGCCGCCGCCGCGCCCGCACCGTCGACCTCGTCCGCGAACTCCTCGGCGGCAGGATCTCCGGCCACCGCATCGCCTGCTGGGGCGCCGCCTTCAAACCCAACTCCGACGACATCCGCGACGCCCCCGCCCTCGACGTCGCCCGCACCCTGCACGGCCTCGGCGGGCACGTCCGCGTCTACGACCCCGCCGCCCTGGACAACGCCCGCCGCGCCTTCCCCGAGCTCCGCTACGGCGACAGCGCCCTCGACGTCGCCCACGACGCCGACGTCATCGTCCTGCTCACCGAATGGGCCGACTTCCGCGAGATCGACCCCGCGGCGCTGGCGGGGGTCGTCCGCGACAAGCGCATCGTCGACGGGCGCCACGCCCTGGACGCCGCCCAGTGGCGCGCCGCCGGCTGGGAGTACCGGGCGCTCGGCCGCTCCTGATGTCCGCTCCCGGCCGCGGCCGGCGGATCGCAGGTCACGGCCGGAACGGGGAACGTAACCTCCGAGCAGGACGTCTATGGGACGGACGAGGGCGCTCGAGGCGCCCGAACACGGGAGGACGGGCCATTGGTCTTCAAGAAGCTGCGGCAGGCGATCGGCATCGGCGGGCCGTCGATCGAGACGGTCCTGCACGATCCGAACACGCGGCCGGGCGGAGCGGTCACCGGTGAGATCACGATCATCGGCGGCCAGTACAACTCGGACATCAAGGCGGTGACGCTGGCCCTGCGCAGCCGGGTGGAGGTCGAGTCGGGCGACAACGAGTACACCTCCAACCTCGACTACGCCAAGCTGCCGGTCGCGGGCGGCTTCTCCCTGCAGGAGGGGGCGCGGCACAGCGTCCCGTTCCAGTTCCCGATCCCGTGGGAGGCGCCGCTCACCCACATGTACGGCCGCCAGCTGCACGGCACGACCGTCGGCATCGCGACCGAGCTGGAGGTGGCGGGCGCGGTCGACCCGGGCGACCTCGACCCGATCGCCGTGCACCCGCTTCCCGCGCAGGAGCGCATCCTCGCCGCCTTCTCCAACCTCGGGTTCGTGTTCCGCAACGCCGACTGCGAGAAGGGCCGCATCTGGGGCGTCCACCAGGAACTGCCCTTCTACCAGGAGATCGAGTTCCACCCGCCTGCGCGCTACGCGAGCGGCATCAAGCAGCTCGAGGTGACGTTCGTCTCCAACCCCCATTCCATGGAGGTCGTCCTGGAGCTGGACAAGCGCGGCGGGGTCTTCACCGAGGGCCACGACGCGTTCAGCCGCTTCACCGTCGACTACGCGACGGTCGACAACACCAACTGGGAGCAGCAGCTCGACGGCTTCCTCCAGCAGGCCGGACGCCGCCGCGGCTTCTTCTGACCGCGCCCGCCGCAGACCCCCGCCGCGATCAACGAGCTTGATCACGGCGGGGGTCTGCGCGTAGAAAGGGGTAACGTGCCCCAGCCCCCCGGATTGAACGACGCGGAACGGCGCCTCTGGGCCGCGTTCCCCGCCGGTACGACGGTCGAACTCGGCGACGATCGTCCGGCCGGTCCCCTGCCCGACCGGATCGTGCGGGCGGAGGTCATCGGGCAGCTGCTGCTCGGCGCCTGCGAGACCCGCCCGGGATCGGTCGCGGCGGTGCGGTTACGGGGGGCCTACATCCTCGGGCGACTCGACCTGGCGGGCGGGCTGGTCGAGCACGAGCTGCGGCTGGAGCGGTGCAGGCTCGTGGAGGAGCCCGACCTGTCCAACGCGCAGACCCGCCAGCTGCGGTTCGCCGAGTGCCGCATGCCGGGCTTCGACGGCGGCGGGCTCCGCGCCGACGGCTATCTCAGCCTGTCCGGCTCCGAGATCGAGGGGCAGGTGCGGCTGCCGCGCGCCCAGCTCGGCGGCGGACTCCGCATGAACGGCACGACGATCACGGTGGCGCCCGAGGAGTGGGCCGTCTACAGCGGCGGGCTCGTCGTCGACGTCGGCACGTTCATCCGGGACGCGAGGATCACCGGCGGGGTCCGGTTCGTCGGCGCCCGCATGAACGGCGGCCTGTTCATGGAGGGCACCGTGATCGAGAGCCCCGGCGGGCACGCCCTCGACGGCCAGAACATGGTGGTCGAGGACGCGTGCGAGCTCAGCCGGGGGTTCTCCGCCCTCGGCACGGTGCGGCTGCGCAGCGCCCGCGTCAACGGCATCGTGTCGTTCTCGCGCGGACGGCTCGACTCCGGCGACCCGGCGCGGCAGGCGCTGCACGCCAGCCACATGCAGGCCGACGAGCTGCTGCTGTGGCCGGACCGGAAGATCAACGGCCGGGTGTCGCTGTCCTACTCCCGCATCGGCGTGATCATGGATCATCCGTCGGTCTGGCCGGACGAGCTGTGGCTCAACGGCCTGGTCTACGAGACGCTGCGCGGCGCCGACTTCAAGGACCGGCTGAGCTGGGTGTCCCGCGACAACGAGTTCCACCTCCAGCCGTACGAGCAGCTCGCCGCCTGGTACCACGGCACCGGGTTCGACGACCTGGCCCGCAAGGTGCAGCTGGCCAAGCTGCGGGCGCGCCGCCGCCGGCTGCACGTCGTCGGGCGCGTCTGGAACCACGTCCTGGACTGGACGGTCGGGTACGGCTACCGGCCCTGGCTCGCGTTCGCGTGGTTCGCCGCGCTGCTCGCGCTCGGCACCACCGTGTTCTCGATCGAGCATCCGCGTCCGATGAAGCCGAAGGACGAGCTGCCCGCGTTCCACGCGCTCGTCTACTCCCTCGACCTGCTGATCCCCCTCGACACGTTCGGGCAGCAGCTGGCCTACGACGCGCTGGGCTGGTCCCGCTGGGTCGCGTACGGGCTGGTGACGACCGGCTGGGTGCTCGCCACGGCCCTCATCGCGGGGGTGACCCGCGTCCTGCGGCCGAACTAACCGCGTCCCGGGGGCGTCCACCCGGATAGGTGGACCATCAGTGAGAATGGGGCCTCATGGGCACGTATCTGATCACGGGGGCGACCGGCGGCATCGGCGCGGCGGTCGCGGAGCTGCTGCGCGAGCGCGGGCACGACCTGATCCTCACCGGCCGCTCCGCCGAGCGGCTGGACGACCTCGCCACCCGGCTGAGGGCCGGCGCGCACGTCGCCACCCAGCTCATCGCGACGGTGGGGCCGGGACAGACGCCGGCGCCCTCGGCGGGCCCGGCCATCCGGACGATCCCGCTCGACCTGACCGAACCACGCAGGATCGAGGCGGCGCTCGCGCTGGACGGGCCGCCCGCCCGGCTGGACGGGCTCGTGCACGCCGCCGGGATGGTGCACCTGTCGCCGGTCGCCGAACTCGAGGCCGACGAGTGGATCGAGCACCTGTCGGTGAACCTCGTGTCGGCGGCGGAGATGACGCGGCTGCTGCTGCCCGCGCTCCGCGCCGCGGAGGGGCATGTGGTGTTCGTCAACTCGACCGCGGGGCTGCGCGCCAACCCCGAGTGGTCGGCGTACGCCGCGAGCAAGTTCGGGCTGCGTGCCCTCGCCGACTCGCTGCGCGCCGAGGAGCCGGCGCTGCGGGTGACGACCGTCTACCCCGGACGCACCGCGACGGAGATGCAGCGCCGCGTCCGGGCGCAGGAGGGCCACCCGTACGCCGAGGACGACTTCGCCGCCCCGGGCACCGTGGCGCGGGTCCTGGTCGCGGCGCTGGAGACGCCCCGCGACGCGGTCGTGTCGGACGTGACCGTCCGGCCGCACTGAGGGCGGTCAGCCACGCGCGGTGTCGCGGCGCAGGAACCAGGCGCCGAGGACGCCGCCGATGAGGCCGAACAGGTGGCCCTGCCACGAGATCGCCGGGTCGCTCGGGAGGACGCCGAGCAGCATCGGCGTGCCGTAGAGGGCGACGACGGCGATGGCGATCGCGATGTCCAGGAGCCTCCGCTCGAAGACGCCGCGGCCGACGAGGTAGCCGAAGAACCCGAAGATCAGGATGCTGGAGCCGAGGGTGTTCGCCGAGCTCGTGAACCACACCCCCAGCCCGCCCACCACCGTGATGATCAGGGTGGCGCCGATGAACTTCCAGATCCCGCGCGCCGCCGCGAGGAACCCGAGCACCACGAACGGGACGGTGTTCGCCGCCATGTGCGCCACGCCCCCGTGCATGAAGGGGGCGGTGAAGATGTCGGGCAGGTCGCCGACGGCGTGCGGCTGGATGCCGTACGCGTCGAGCCGGTTCCCGGCCGCGTAGACGTCGAACAGTTCGAGGGCCCACATGACCACGGTCACGGAGCCGATCAGGAACGCCGCGGTCAGCGCGCGGGCGCCGTGCTTGACGAGTCCCTCCGACCGCTGCCGGGAGGGCACCTCGGGATAGCTCATGTACGCCACCGTAAGTCTCGGTTCCGTTGTTCCCTCAACGGTTGATCCCCCCGGATGGTGCCGTGATTCGCTTCACCGGCATATTGGGCGGATGCGTGCAGTGGTGTGTGAAGAGCTCGGGTCGGTCGCCGTCCGGGAGCTCCCGGACGTGAGGCCCGCCGCCGGGCAGGTCGTGATCGCCGTCGAGGCGGCCGGGGTCAACTACGTGGACGGGCTGTTCGTCCAGGGGCGGTACCAGATCAAGCCGGAGCCGCCGTTCGTGCCCGGCAGCGAGGTGGCGGGCACGATCGTCGCCGGTCCCGGCGCCGGGACGCGGGTCCTCGCCATGTGCGGTCTCGGCGGTTTCGCGGAGCGGGTGGCGGTGGCGGCGGAGGCGGCGGTCCCGATCCCCGCCAAGCTGGACGCGGCGCGGGCCGCGACGTTCACCCAGAGCTACAGCACGGCGCTGTTCGCGCTGCGCGACCGGGCGGGGCTGGCGCCGGGCGAGTCCGTCCTGGTGCTGGGCGCGGGCGGCGGCACCGGACTGGCGGCGGTGCAGGTCGCGAAGGCGCTGGGCGCGCGGGTGCTGGCCGCCGCGTCGTCGGCGGACAAGCGCGACGCGGCGATCGCGGCGGGCGCCGACTCGGCGACCGACACCTCCGACATCAAGACCGCCGCCCGGACGTGGTCGGAGGGCGGCGTGGACGTGGTCTACGACCCGGTGGGCGGCGGGCTCGCCGAGCCCGGCCTCCGCTCGCTGCGCGAACGGGGCCGGTACGTCGTGATCGGGTTCGCGTCCGGGGACATCCCGGCGCTGCCGCTCAACCAGGTCCTGCTGCGGAACCGGTCGGTCGTCGGCGTCGACTGGGGCGCGTGGGCGATGACCCGTCCGGTGGAGCAGCGGGCTCTGCTCGACGGGCTGCTCGGCCTCGTCGAGAGCGGCGCGCTGGAGCCGGTGGCGCCGCGGACGGAGCCGCTCACCGCCGCCGGGGCCGTCCTGGACGACCTGATGAACCGGAAGGTCGTCGGCAAGGTGGCCCTGCTCCCGTGAGGGCGGGCGGCGGCGTACCCGACGGGGTGCTCAGGCGGCGCGGGTCGCGGCGGCCTCGGCGGGCTCGGACGCGTCGCCGCGGACGACGATGACGGGCAGCGGCGTGCGCTCGGGGGCCTCGGCGGTGCGGCGCAGGTAGCGGCGCTCCTCCGGGGTCGTGCCGCCCCAGATGCCGTCGGGCTCACCCACCCGCAGTGCCCAGGCGAGGCACTCGGCCCGGACGGGGCAGTTGGCGCAGACCGCCTTGGCGGCGCGCTGCTGCTCCGCCAGCACCGGCGCGGAGTATCCGATCGGGAAGAACAGGTCGGGATCGGTGCCACGGCAGATGGCGTGGTCGGTCCAGTGTTCCTCGTTCGGGTCGCTGTGCATGGTTTCTCCCTGCGGTGCGGCCTCGTCGCGCACACCGGCAGTTCGCGGTAGGGGTGGTTGTCGGACTCAACGTAGTACTACGGCTCGTAGTACTACAAGCCGATGTGAAACATTGCACCGTAACGTCCGGATAACCTGTTGCGCGTGCTGCGTGATCAAGAAGTGACCTTTCGCGAGGCGACGGCGGACGACCTGGCGGAGATCGTCCGGCTCCTCGCCGACGATCCCCTCGGAGCGACCCGCGAAACGCCCGGGGACGACATCCCGGAGGCCTACTTCACCGCCTTCGCGGCCATCGAGAAGGACCCCAACAACGCGGTGATCGTCGCGGAGATCGACGGCCGGATCGCGGGCACCCTCCAGCTGACCTTCATCCCCGGCCTCACCTACACCGGCGGCGAGCGCGCGCAGATCGAGGGCGTCCGGGTCGCCGCCGAGGCGCGCGGCCACGGCGTCGGCCAGGCGATCATCGGCTGGGCGATCGAGCGGGCCCGCGAGCGCGGCTGCAGGGTCGTCCAGCTCACCACCGACCGGCAGCGCCCGGACGCGATCCGCTTCTACCAGAAGATGGGCTTCCGCCCCTCACACATGGGGATGAAGTACCCGCTCACCTGATCCACTGGGCATTCTGTCGCCGTTCACCTGCGCGTGCGATGCTGGCCACCTGGGTGTGCAAGACCCGTTTCGAGCGTCCCCTGGAGGAGCCGACCGTGCCCGTGAAGCATCTGGAGATCGAGCAGAAGTACGACGCCGGCGCCGACTTCGCCCTGCCCGATCTCACCGGCTCGCCCGGGGTCGCCGCCGTCGACGCGGCCCGCACCTACGAGCTGCACGCCACCTACTTCGACACCGCCGACCTGCGCCTCGCCGCGCACGGCATCACGCTCCGCCGCCGCCGCGGCGGGACGGACTCCGGCTGGCACCTGAAGATGCCCGCCGGCACCGACAGCAAGCGCGAGCTGCGGGCGCCGCTCGGCCGGCCGCTGATCGTCCCGGCACGGCTCGCCGCGCTCGTCGCGTCCCGCACCCGGGGCGAGTCGCTCGTGCCGGTCGCGACGCTGGAGACCGTCCGGACCGTCGTCCACCTCCGCGACGCCGAGGGCACGCTGCTCGCCGAGGTCGCCGACGACCTGGTCACCGGACGCGACGTCCGCGCGGCCGACGGGAGCGGGCCGGGGGCCGACCGATGGCGCGAGATCGAGGTCGAGCTCGGCGAAGGCGGCGGCCCCGACCTGCTGAAGGCGGCCGGCAAGCAGCTGCGGAAGGCGGGCGCGCGGCGGTCGAAGTCGTCCTCCAAGCTGGGGCGGCTGCTGGACGGCGCCATCGTCCCCTCGCCGACCCGGCAGGCCCGCGCGGACGCCCGCGCGCGGCTCGTCGCCGCCACGTCCAACGGCAAGGGCCCGTCGGTGACCACCGGCGAGACCGTCCTCGCCTACCTCGCGGCGCAGGTCGACGCCGTCCACGAGCAGGACCCCCGGGCGCGGCTCGGCGAGGAGGACGCCGTGCACCGGATGCGGGTCGCCACCCGGCGGATCCGCAGCACCCTGCGCAGCTACAAGAGCGTCCTGGAGACCGACCGCGCCCTCGGCGAGGAGCTGAAGTGGCTGGCCGGCGTCCTCGGCGAGGTCCGCGACCTGGAGGTGCTGCGGGCGCGGTTCCAGGAGCGGCTGGACGGCGCGGCCGCGTCCTGGCTGGAGGAGCTCGCCCGGCGCGAGCGCGTCGCCTACCGGCGGCTCAACGCCGCCCTGAAGGAGCCCCGCTACTTCGCCCTGCTGGACGCGCTCGACGCGCTGACCACCGACCCGCCCTTCACCGAGTCCGCCGGGCGGAAGGCGCGCAAGGAGCTGCCGGGCCTCGTCACGCAGGCGTGGGACCGGCTGTCGAAGGCGTACGAGGGCATCGCGGCGGCGGACGCCGAGGACGTCGCGCGGCACGACACCCGCAAGGCCGCCAAGCGCGCCCGGTACGCGGCGGAGGTGGCGGTCCCCGTGCTGGGCGCCGGGGCGAAGCGGGCCGCGAAGGACGCCAAGCGCATCCAGGAGGTCCTCGGCGAGCACCAGGACGGCGTGATCGCGATGGAGCACCTGCGGGCCGCCGCGGCGCGGGCGCGGACCGTCGAGGACGCGTTCGCCCTCGGCGTCCTGTACGGCGCGGAGCGGGCCGCGGCGGAGGCGGCGCGCGACCGGCTCGCCGTCACCTGGTCGCGGACGCTCGGCCCGTCCTTTTGAGCCGGTCCCTCACGGAGCGGGCGTGTGCCGCTCCAGTGAGGCGATGCCCTGCTCCGCCATGTGCGCGACCCAGAACTCGCCCTTGCGCAGAGCCGGGTCGTCCGGCACCTTCTCGCCGAGCCGCGTGCAGAGCCCGGTGACGAGGTCGGCCACGACCTCGCCGTGGGTGCACACGATCGTCGGGACGCCGTCGCCGACCAGATCCAGCAGGCGGTCGGTGGCCCGCTCCGAACTCGTCTCGCCGACGGTGAACGCCGGTTCGGTCACGAGCGTGCCGTGCAGCCGCCGGATGTACGGCAGGACGGTCTCCAGGCAGCGCGCGGTGCCCGAGCTCACGACCCGGGCCGGGCCGTAGGCGAGCAGCAGCCCGGCGAGGCCGGCCGCCTCGGCGCGGCCGGCCTCGTCGAGGGGGCGCAGCTCGTCCGGCTCCGGCCAGTCGCTCTTCTCGCCCGCCGAGGCGTGCCGCAGGATCACCAGCGGCCACGTGCGCAGGGGGCCGCGTCGGAACTCGCTCAGCAGGTCGACGTCGTGGCCGTAGCTGAGCCGCCGCTCCGCCTCGTCCGGCGGCAGCCACGCGAGCAGATCGACCTCCTCGTCGGGCACGAACGCGCCCTCCGCGACGGCCCGCGCCGCCCAGTAGTCGACCTGCTTGGGGCGTCCCTTCACCGGATACGCGGCGGTGGGGAGGCGGCGCCCGAGGCGCGCCACGACGCCCGTCTCCTCCTCGATCTCCCGGACGGCCGCGCGCAGCACGTGCTCGCCCGGGTCGACCTTCCCCTTGGGGAACGACCAGTCGCCGTAGCGGGGCCGGTGCACGACGGCGACCTGGGGCTCGCCCGTGCCCGACGGGGCGTCCCGCCACAGGACGGCGCCCGCCGCGCGGATCAGCTCAGCCATCGACCGTCCTCCAGCGCCTTCTCTTGACCAGATGGGTCTGCACGTCCAGCAGTGTCTCGTCCGGACGCGGGCGGTTGCGCGTCCACGTCCCGTCGGCGGCGAGGCACCAGGCGTGCGTGCCGTCCTCCATCGCGAGATCGAGCAGGGTGATCAGCTCGTCCCGCTGCGTGCGGTCGGTGACGGTGACGAGCGCCTCGACCCGCCGGTCGAGGTTGCGGTGCATCAGGTCGGCGCTGCCGAACCACACCTCGGGCTCACCGCCGTTCGCGAACGCGAACACCCGGGAATGCTCCAGGAACCGCCCGAGGACGCTGCGGACCCGGATCGTCTCCGACAACCCCGGCACGCCCGGACGCAGCGCGCAGATGCCGCGGACCCACACGTCCACCGGCACGCCCGCCCGCGACGCCCGGTACAGCGCGTCGATGATCACCTCGTCGACCAGCGAGTTGCACTTGATCCGGACGTGCGCGGCGTGCCCGGCCCGGTGGTTGTCGATCTCGTGCTCGATCCGCTGGACGAGGCCCGCCCGCAGGCTGTTGGGCGCGACCAGCAGCCGGTGGTAGGAGCTCTGCCGCGAGTAGCCGGTGAGGTGGTTGAACAGCGCGCTGACGTCCTCGCCGACCTCGGGGTCGCAGGTGAGGAGGCCCAAGTCCTCGTACAGCCGGGCGGTCTTCGGGTGGTAGTTGCCGGTCCCGATGTGGCAGTAGCGGCGCAGGATCCCGTCGGAGTCCTGCCGGACGACCAGCGCCAGCTTGCAGTGCGTCTTCAGCCCGACGAACCCGTACACGACGTGGCAGCCCGCCGTCTCCAGTTTGCGCGCCCACGCGATGTTGGCCCGCTCGTCGAACCGGGCCTTCAGCTCGACCACCACGACGACCTGTTTGCCGGCCTCGGCGGCGCTCATCAGCGCGTCCACGACCGGGGAGTCGCCGCTCGTCCGGTACAGCGTCTGCTTGATCGCGAGGACGCGGGGATCGGCGGCGGCGTCCTCGATCAGCCGCTGGACGGTCGTCGCGAACGAGTCGTACGGGTGGTGGACGAGGATGTCCCGCTCCCGGATCGCGGAGAAGACGCCGACGTCCTCCGGCAGCGCGTCCTTCGACGGGACGAACGGGGGGTACTTCAGCTCGGGCCGGTCGAGGTCGGCGATGGCGGCGAGCCCGCCGAGGTCGAGCGGGCCCTCGGCCCGGTAGATCTGCGTCTCGTCCACCATGAGCTCGCCGGTGAGCAGCTCGAGCACCTCGTCCGAGATGGACTCCTCGACCTCCAGCCGGACCACGGGGCCGAATCGGCGGCGCAGCAGCTCCCGCTCGAGGGCCTGCAGCAGCCCCTCGCTGATGTCCTCGTCGATCTCCAGGTCCTGGTTGCGGGTCACCCGGAACGCGTGGTGGTCGACGACCTCCATTCCGACGAACAGCTGCCCGAGATGCGCGGCGATCACGTCCTCGAGGGGCGTGAAGCGGTCGGGGGACGCCTCGATGAAGCGGGGCAGCAGCGGCGGCACCTTCACCCGCGCGAACATCGTCGCGTCCGTCTCCGGATCCCGGACGATCACCGCGAGGTTCAGCGACAGGCCCGAGATGTACGGGAACGGATGCGCGGAGTCGACGACGAGCGGCGTCAGCACCGGGTAGATCCGGTCGCGGAACAGCCTGCGGAGCCGCTCCCGCTCGGTCTCGGAGAGCTCGTCCCAGCGCAGGAGTTCGACGCCCTCCTTGGCGAGGGCGGGCCGGATGCCTTCCCGGAAGCACTCCGCGTGCCGCGCCATCAGCTCGTGCGCGACCGCCGCGATGCGGCCGAGGACCTCGCGCGGCTGCCGGCCGCTCGCCGCCTGGACGGCGAGGCCCGTCGCGATCCGCCGGGTCAGGCCGGCGACCCGCACCATGAAGAACTCGTCGAGGTTACTGGAGAAGATCGACAGGAACCGGACGCGTTCGAGCAGCGGCAGCGCCGGATCCTCCGCGAGCTCCAGGACGCGCTGGTTGAAGCGGAGCCAGCTCTCCTCCCGATCGAGGAACCGGTCGTCGGGCAGCACGCCGCCGCCAAGGGGGAGATGTCCTGGGTTGGTGGTCATAGCGTAATTTTCCCTGATCAAGGTGAACGGGAGGGGAACTTCGGTTACGTCACTGGGTCGGATATGACGATCATCCCCCGGATCGGGGTGATCACTCAGGACCGCGCCCGCCCGTCCGCACCGGATCCCGCCCCGCCCCCGCACCCGGCCCGCCTCCCGGCCGGTGCCCGTCCGCCGAGCCCTCCCCCCGGCCCGCCCGTTCATTGCCCGCAACACCGGCCCGCGGTGATCGGAAAGGGCACCGCTCTTGTTTTGTCAGACCCCTGGGTAATCATTCGTGATATGAGCAGAGACACGCACCCGGGAATGCAGTGTCCGCACTGCCGATCCCATCTCGCGCTCGTCCCAGCGACCGGAAACTCCGACCCCTCCGCCGCCGCCGCACCGCCCGCCCTGCCGCCCGTCCCGCAGATCCTCCCGGTCGCCCCCGCCCGCGAGGAATGGTCCCCGCCGCCCGTCGCCGAGGTCCTCGCCGTTTATGCCGGGCGCACCAAGGACACCGCCACCGCAAAACGCGGCGCGGCCCGCGTCAGGGAAAGCATGAACCGCGCCAAGACCGCCGCCGCGCAACGCGCCGCCGTCCGGAAAGCCGTCCGCCGCACCCCGCGGAGCGCCTGATCACGAACTGATCACGACAGCCGTGCGCGAGGGGCGGCGCCCGGCCTGAACCGGACCACCGCCCCCGCCGGCGCACCGCGCCGAGTCATTCCTCCGTGTCGAGGCCGCTCCGGCCCCGTGCGATCACCGGACGGCGTCCGTCCACGCCGCCGTGAGGACCGCCGTGGAGCCGAGGACCGTCCCCGGCGCCCGCCCCTCGCCTGCGGCCGGGCGCACCAGCACCCGCTCGCCCGCCAGCGCGCCGCCGGTCGCCGGATCGATGACCAGCCGGTGCAGGACGAGCCCCGCGCGGGTCTTCTCGTCCAGCCCGACGCCCAGGCCCGTGCGGCCCTGCGCGTCCGTCACCCTCCCCAGCGACCGCACCCGCGGGAGGTCCGCCAGCATCCGGAACGCGGCGGCCCGCACCTTCGGCGCGACCGGCATGTCGGTCACCAGGCCGCTCGCGACCCGGTACAGCCACGCGTCCCGGCTCATCGGCGCGCCCGACTCGGTGTCGCGGCCGTCGTACCAGCGCAGCAGCCCCGCCCTGAGCCGGGCCGGGTCGGCGGGAAGCGCCCGCAATTCCTTCACGCCCACGTTCCGGCCGAGCCAGAAGAGCTTGCCGTCGCCGGGCCGCGGGGACGTGCCGCGCCGCACCGGGCCCTGCTTCACCGAGGTCACGAAGGTCTTCGTCACCGTGCTGTTCGGCCCGATCGGCACCCGGATCTCGAACCGGGCCGGCGCGCCCGCCCGCCGCCAGGCCGCCTCGTCCTTCGCCGTGGCGGGCCGCGCCCCGAGGTTCTGGACGTCCGCGCGGATCTTCGCGCCGGGGCGGCCCGGCGTCCACGTCTCGTGCCGCTGCCGGTCCACGACCGTGTACCGGACGCCGCCCGTCGAGACCTGATGCGCCATGGACGAGACCGTCGCGACGTGCCAGAAGGCGCCGGTCCCGTCCGGCCGGCCGTCCGCCTTGCCGGCGGCGGCGAGCAGCACGGTGCGCGCCGTCGCCGGCTGCGCGGCCGGGGCACCGGGCTCCCCGTCCGCCGGGACGTTCACCGCGACGAGCGCGGCGGCGACCGCGCCGGCCAGCCCGACGGCACCGAGCCCCCACACCGGCCGGACGCTCCGCCGCGCCCTCGCCCGCCCGCCCACGGGACGGGACGCCATCGCGTGCGCCAGTTCGGCGCGCCGGACGTCCTCGGCCACCGGCAGGTCCGGTGCCAGCTCCTCGGGCCGCGCCTCGCGCAGCGTCCGCAGAATGTCGCTCATGCCCTTTCCTCCCTGATGATCCCAACCTGCGAACGCGATGCCGCGCTCCCCTTCTCCTCGCCGGCGGCGCGCGGCTCCTCGACCGCGCGCACCAGCCGGCGCCGGGCGCGGTGCAGGCGGACGCGCAGCGCCGCCGCCGAGCAGCCGACGACGCGGGCCGCCTCGCGCGGGGCGAGCCCCTGCCAGGCGACGAGGATGAGGATCTCCCTGTCGTCCTCCGGCAGGGCCGCCATCGCGCGGACCACCGCCAGCCGCTCCGCGACGTCCTCGGCGATGTCCCCGCCGGGCGGCGGTGCCCACCGGGAGAGCTCCGCCGCGAACGACTCGCGGCGCACCTGCGCCCGGTGGCTCTCGCGCAGCACGTTGCGGGCGACGCCGAGCAGCCACGGCAGCGGCGGATCCGGGACGTCCCGGAAGCGCCGCCAGGCCACGGCGAAGGTCTCGCTCACCACCTCGTCCGCCGCCTGCCTGCCGGCGCGGCTCGCCGCGTAGGCCCACACGCGCTGCCGGCACTCGTCGTACATCGCGGTGAAGCGCCGCTCCTCGGAGGCTTCATCTGCCACCGGCCGCCCCCTCCGTCCGTCCAGGTGTGTTCCGTCACCAGGTAGTGGCGCGGGGCGGGCCATCGTTACCGGGCGATCCAGGCGATCCGGACGGCCTCCGGTCTACCCGCCGACACCCCTAATCGCCAAATCTCCTCCCAAATCGGAAATAGATAGATTTATACAAATGTCACGGAGCGGCGCCGGCATCTTTTTCGTTGTTTCCGGATACGCGCCGCTTCGGGCGCACTAACATCCCGCGACATGGCGATATGGAATGCCTTTTCACATGAAGGCCATGACGCCGCGGGGGAGGAACGATGAGCAAGCACGGCGCGCGCCCGGCCCGGCGCCATGCCCGCCGTCCCGGCCGGCACGCGGCCGGGCGGCCCCGGCCGCGGCAGCAGCCGCAGCGCCCCGCGGACGCCGCCGGACGGCATCGCGCGCCCGGCCGGCAGCCCGGCCGGGCCGTGGTCCCGGCGGCGGCCGCGGTGCTGCTGCTCAGCGCCTGCGGCGCGCCGGCCACCGGGAACGCCTCGGGGACCGGCACCGCAAGCGGCACCGCGAAGCCCCGGCCGCCCGAGGCCACCACCTTCACCACCGTCCGCGGCGCCCCGGCGGACCCCACGCCCGACGGCGTCACCGACGGCCTGGTCGTCCACCCGACCAGGCCGCTGCCCGTCCTCGACCGGCCCGGCGGCCGCGTCATCGCGACGCTGCCCGTCAACCAGATCGGCGGCCCCACCTGGGTCCCGGTCGTCGAGGGCTCCGGGACGTGGCGGCGCGTCCTGCTGCCGAGCCGCCCGAACCGCGCCACCGGCTGGATCTCCGCGGCCGGCGGCGCGCTGACCTCCGCGCACACCCCCTACACCGTCCAGGTCAGCCTGGCGAAGCGGCGGCTGACGCTGCTGCGGTCCGGCCGGGCGATGGGCGGCTGGCCGGTCGCGATCGGCGGGCCGCGGACCCCGACCCCCACCGGCCGCACGTTCGTGCTGGCCACCCTCGCCCCCGCCGGCGGGACCCCGAGCCCGCTCGTGCTGCCCCTCGGCGCGCACTCGGCGACGCTCGACACCTTCGGCGGCGGTCCCGGCACCGTCGCGCTGCACGGCTGGCCCGACGCCGCCGTGTTCGGCAAGGCCGTCACGCACGGCTGCGTCCGGGTGCCGCAGGACGCGCTGCGGCGGCTGGCCCGGGTCCCCCTCGGGACCCTCGTGTTCATCACCGGCTGACCCGCGCCCGTCGGCCCCATCCACGAACGATCGGAGACATATCCATGCGTATCGCACGCCTCGCCGCGGCGAGCCTGCTCGCCGCCGCCGGCGGCGGCCTCGCCCTCGGCGCCGCGCCCGCGGCGGCCGACGGCGGCCCGGGTGCCTCGGCGTACGGGCTGACCGCGACCGGCCCGGCGGCGGTCCCGCCGGCCCCGGCGGTGTCGTCCTCGTCCGGCACGGTGGGCAAGCGCCTGCTGCGGACGCCGCGCACGAAGCTGCTGTCGGCCTCGGCGCTGGACGTCCGCGCGGCCGCGAACCGCTCCCGCTCCCGGGCGGCCGGCGTGTCGGTCCCCATGGCCCGCCTGACGGCCGCCGCCGTGTCCGCCGCCTGCACGAACGGCACCGGCTCGGCCCGCCTCGCGGGCGCCGTGGTCGGCGGCAGGAGGCTCGCTTCCGCGCCGCCGCCGAACACCACCGTCCCCGCCGACATCGAGGGGCTCGGGCGGGTCGCGCTCGTCCTCAACCGGCAGCAGCGGCTCCCCGACGGCCGGCTGTCGGTCACGGCCGTGGAACTGACCCTGCCCGTCAAGAACACGCAGGTGCGGATCGCGTCCGCGACCTGCGGCCGCGGCCCGGCCGGCGGGCACGAGGGCGGAGGCGGCGCTGAGGCCCCGGCGCCGACCCCCGTCCGGCGCGACCTGCCCGTCACGGGCTGAGCCGCGGCGCACGAAGGACGGCCCGGGCGGATCGATCCCGTCCGGGCCGTCCCCTGACAGAGACGGCCCGGCGGGGGTGTCCCGCCGGGCCGTGCCTGCGTGCCGGAGGCGAGTGATGTCGCTCCGGCCGCGAGTTCTCAGCCTGCGAACGATTTCTCGAAATGCACGATCGCGCCGTTCCGGCGCACCCGGTCCATGATGCGGACGTCGTCGGTGAACGCCCGCATGAGGCGAAGCCCCCGGCCGTGTTCGGCGTGCAGGGGCACCTCCGGTTCCCCCCATCCGTCCGTGGCGTCGGCCGCGCCGCCGTCGATCACCTCGACGACGCAGCGGAGCCCGTCCATCCGGGCACGGACCTCGTACTCCATGCTCGCGGCGGCGTGCTGGATCACGTTCGCGCACGCCTCCCCGAGTGCGAGCGCGATGTCGGCGCGCACCTCGGAGTCCACGCCGAGGCCGCGGAGCGAGGCGTCCAGCGTGTGCCGGACGAGCGGTGCGCTCTCGGGATCCCTCGGCAGGATCATGTCGAGGACGACCTCCAAGGTCGACCGCCTCCCTTCCGTCTCGCCAAGAGGCAGATTTCCCAATGGCGCACCGAGAAAACTCGAGGCTCGCCCAGCCGGAAACAAAGATCCGGTACCGCACCGGTGAATTGCGGCGTGGCGCGTCCCCATGAGTGCGCCGCGCCGCAATTCCGGGTCAGGCGGAGGCCGCTTTCAGGATGCGGCGGGCCGTGCTCTGGATGTGCACTTCGTCCGGGCCGTCGTAAATGCGGGCCTCTCTCGCGTGGCGGTACATCCGCGACAGCGGGAGGTCGTCGGTCAGGCCGGCGGCGCCGTGCACCTGGATGGCGCGGTCGACGACGTTGTGCAGCATCCGCGCGCCCACGACCTTGATCGCGCCGATCTCGACGCGCGCCTGGTCCCCCGCGTCGATCCGCTCGGCGGCCTGGAGGGTGAGCAGCCGCGCGGCCTGGATCTCGGTGTAGGAGTCGAACACGTGCTGCTGCATCAGCTGCTTCGCCGACAGCGGCTCGCCGAACGCGACGCGCGCGTTCAGGCGGGCGCACATCAGCTCGAACGCGCGCTGCGCCTGCCCGAGCCAGCGCATGCAGTGGAAGATGCGGCCGGGGCCGAGGCGGTCCTGCGCGATGACGAAGCCGTGCCCGCGCGGGCCGAGAAGGTTGTCGGCGGGGACGCGGACGTCGTCGTAGACGACCTCGTAGTGGCCGCCCTCGATGCCCAGCACCGGCGTCTCCCGGACGATGCGGTATCCGGGCGTGTCCGTCGGGACGACGATCATGCTGAAGGCGCGGTGCGGGGTCGGGGCGTCCGGTTCCGTCCGGCACATGACGGTCGTGTACGCGGCCTGGGCGGCGCCGGTCGTGAACCACTTGCGCCCGCGGATCACCCATTCGTCGCCGTCCAGCTCGGCGGTCGTCTGGATGCCGGTCGGGTCGGACCCGGCGACGGACGGCTCGGTCATCGCGAAGCTCGGCGACACGTCGCCCGCGACGAGGGGCGCGAGGTACCGCTCCCGCCAGCGGGGGCTCGCGTACTTGTGCAGCATCAGGGAGTCCTGCAACGTGAACGTGCCGAGCGCGAGCTGGCCCCATTCGCTGCGGCCCTGCACCTCGTTGACGTACACGTAGTCGAGGAACGGCATGCCGCCGCCGCCCAGCTCGGCCGGGTGGCCGAGCGCCCACAGGCCCTCCCGCTTCGCCTGGCGGCGCAGCTCCTGGAGGGCGTCGCGGGACTCCTTCCCGCCCGCGTTCAGGACGGGTTCGGCCGGTTCGACCCGCTCGGTCATGAAGGCGTGGACGGCGTCGCGGACGTCCTTCACCCGGTCCGGGACGGGGAACGGCATCAGGACCCCCCGGTGAGATCGGACGCGATGTCGCGGCTGCCGTAGCCCTCCGGCGCGGCGACCTCCACCACCGGTTCCGGACGGTCGTCGAACTCGACGCGCAGCGCCTTCGACATCGTCGCGTGCATCTCGTACATGCAGGTGATGTAGGTGAGGAGCAGGATCTCCCGGTCGGTCAGATGCTCCTTCAGGACGTCGAAGGTCGCGTCGGCGACGCGCCCGCCGTCCAGGACGAGCCCGTCGGTGTAGGCGAGGACGGCCCGCTCCAGCCGCGAGTAGCAGTCGGCGGTCTGCCAGTGCGGGATCGACTGGATCTTCTCCTCGTCCATGCCGAGCGCCCGCATCTGCTTGCAGTGCTGCGAGAACACGAACTGGCTGCCGCGCGCCCAGCCGGCCCGGCACTGGCCGAGCTCGCGGAGCGCCGGGTCGAGCTCGGCGTTGCGGTACAGCGCGAACCCCTGCACGCAGTGCTTGAACACCTCCGGCGACTGCGCGAACACCGTCCACCAGTCGCCGGGCGAGCCGGTCGCGGTGCCGTGGTCGACGGCCGGGTCGCGGTCGGGCGCGAACAGGTGGTCGTAGAAGAACAGGATGCGCTCGTCGGTGACCTCGGCGCGGGGGACCTCACGCAGGCGCGGCATGGCTCTCCTTGGGAATGGTCCGGTCGGCGGCCGTCTTCGGCTCGTGGGACACGTCGGCGTCGGTGAAGGTCTTCGTCCAGCAGGCGAACTCCAGGAGGATGCCGTCCGGGTCCTGGAAGTAGAACGAGCGGACGAACACGCCCTCGTCGACCCGTGGCGCGACGCCGAACTCGCTGTCGTCGTGGTTGAGGATCGGGCTGACCGTGACGCCCTTGTCCCTGAGCCTGCGGCGGTACTCCTCGAACTTCTCCGGCGGGACGTGGAACGCGACGTGGTTCATCGAGCCGACCGCGCTGACCAGCTCGCCCTGCTCGGGACGGCCGGCGGGCGCGGAGACGCCGGGCACGCCGTCGGGCGCGTCCGGGAACCAGAAGAACGCGACGCAGTCGCCGCCGCCGCAGTCGAAGAAGAAGTGCTGGCCCATCCCGCCCGGCAGGTCGATCGTCTTGATCAGCGGCATGCCGAGGACGCCGCTGTAGAAGTCGACGGTCCGCTTCATGTCGGAGCAGACGAGGGCGAGGTGGTTGATGCCGCCGATCTCGAATTCGGGATTCGTGGCGGTCATGGAGACCTCCAAATTGACTTGACAGTCATGTCATTTAAGTCGATGCTCGGGATCCTGTTCCTGAGAGCATCGGTTGTCAAGGCCCGGACCGGAACCGATGAGGAGGGACCGCCACATGATCCCGGACGCCGACCCGAGCGCGGACCAGGCGCCTGCGCTCGCCGAGCAGGCGCCGCTCACCGAGCGCGGCGCCCGGACGCGGGCGCGCATTCTCGCCGCCGCCCGCGAGGTGTTCGAGGAGCGCGGCTACCCCGAAACCCGCGTCGCCCACATCACCCGGCACGCCAGGGTCGCCTACGGCTCCTTCTACACGTACTTCCCGTCCAAGGAGGCCGTGTTCCTCGAGGTCGCCGACCTGCTGTTCCAGACGATGATCCAGCTGGACCTCGTCCCGTCCGACGGGTACGAGCCCGCCACCCTGATCCGGCGCGCGAACCGCGCGTACTACGCGTCGTACCGGCGCAACGCGAAGATGATGGCGATCATCGAGCAGGTCGCGACGTTCAACGTCGCGTTCCAGGAGATGCGGCGCAAGCACCGCGCGGGGGCGGTCGCGCGGTCCGCCAAGGCGATCGAGCGCTGGCAGCGCGCCGGGCTCGTCGACACCGCGCTGGACGCCGAGATGGCCGCGCGCGCCCTGGCCGCCATGGTCGACCACTCGCTGTACCTGTGGTTCGTGCAGGGCGACGACGTCCCCGACACCGAACGCCTCCTCGACACGCTCGACACCCTCACCCTCCGCGCCCTCGGCCTGCGACCCTGAAGGAGCCCTCGTGGAACTCACCGACCGCGTTTCGGAAGCACTCGCCGCGCAGCTGTCCGGGTCGGTGACGGGGCTGCGGCGGCTTCCGGGCGGGGCGAGCCGCGAGACCTGGTCGTTCGACCTGGACGGCCGGCCGCTGATCCTGCGCCGCGACACCCCGTCCTCGCCCGACCCGACGGCGATGGGACGGGAGGCCGCGCTGCTGGCCGCCGCCGCGTCGGCCGGGGTGCCGGTGCCGACCCTGGCCGGGCACGGCGACGACCTGCTCGGCATGCCCTACCTGGTGATGGAGCGGCTGGAGGGGGAGGCCATCGCCCGCCGCCTGCTGCGCGACGACCGGTTCGCGGCAGTCCGGCCCCGGCTCGCGCGGGGGCTCGGCGGCATCCTCGCGCGGCTCCACACGATCGCGCCGGACGCGGTGCCCGGCCTGCCCGCCGGAGACCCGCTGACCGAGCTGACCGAGCACTACGAGGCGTTCGACGAGCCGCGCCCCAGCGTCGAGCTGGCCCTGCGGTGGCTGCGGGAGAACCGCCCGGCGCCGTCCGGGCGGGTCTCGGTCGTGCACGGCGACTTCCGCAACGGCAACCTGATGATCGACGAGAGCGGGGTGCGGGGCGTCCTGGACTGGGAGCTCGCCCACGCCGGCGATCCCGCCGAGGACCTCGGCTGGCTCTGCGTGAAGGCGTGGCGGTTCGGCTCGCCGCATCCCGCCGGCGGATTCGGCTCCCGCGAGGACCTCCTCGCCGGATACGCCGACGCCGGGGGCGCCGCGCCCAGCGAGTCCGAGCTGCACTGGTGGGAGGTCTACGGCACGCTCCGCTGGACGATCCTGTGCCGCCACCAGGCCGAACGCCATCTGAGCGGCAGCGAGCCGTCGATCGAGTACGCCGTCCTCGGCCGGAAGGTCTGCGAGCAGGAGCACGACCTGCTGCTCGCGCTCGGGCTGGCGGAACCCGTCGAGGTCGCCGACGTCCTGGACGCCGCGGGCGAGGACGCGGCGCCCGCGCCGCACGACCGCCCGTCCGCGCACGGGCTGCTGGACGCGGTCACGATGTTCCTGGTCGGGACGCCGCAGCCCGACGCGCACCTGCGCTTCCACAGCCGGGTCGCGGCGGGCGCGCTCCGGATCGTCCGCCGCGAGATCCTGCTCGGCGAGGCCCATCGCGCGGCGCACGCCGAGCGGCTGAAGGCCCTCGGGTGCGCCGACGACGCCGAACTGGCCATGGCCGTCCGCGAGGGGACCCTTGACGACCGCCGCGACGAGGTGGTGGCGGCCGTGCGGGCGTCCGTCCAGGACAAGGTGGCCGTCTCCGATCCGGCCCATCTCAGCACGCGCTGACCCGGTGGCGACGAGCCCGCGCGACGACGCGTGCTCAGGTCAGCGGCCTGGGGACGGGAAGGGGCCGGCGCGGTCGAGGAGGGCGGGGGCGGGCTTTCCGAGGAGGCCGCCGAGCCAGGTGCCCGTGGCGGCGACCGCCCGCATGTCGATCCCCGTCTCGACGCCGCCGCGGTGGAGGGCGTAGAGGAGGTCCTCGGTGGCGATGTTCCCGGTCGCGGACGGAGCGAAGGGGCAGCCGCCGAATCCGCCCGAGCTCGCGTCGAGCGTCGCGGCGCCCTCGTCCAGGGCGGTGAGCGCGTTGGCGTAGCCGGTGTTGCGGGTGTTGTGGAAGTGGAAGCGGAGCGGGGTGCCCGGGGCGGCCTCCCGCGTCCGGCGGGCCAGATAGCGGACCTGTGCCGGGACGCCCACGCCGATCGTGTCCGCCAGTGCGATCTCGAACGCCCCCGCCGTGTGCGCGCGGCGCGCGATCTCCGCGACGCGGTCCGGGGGGACCTCTCCCTCGAACGGGCAGCCGAACGCGGTCGCGATCGTGACACCGGCCGGGACGCCCGCGTCGTGCGCGGCGGCCGCGATCGCGTCCCATTCGTCCAGCATCTCCCCCGACGCGCGGCCCTGGTTGCGGACGCCGAACGTGTCGGACGCGGTCACGACGACGTTGACCTCGTCGACCCCGGCGGCGAGCGCGCGGTCAAGGCCCCGCCGGTTGAGGACGAGACCGCTGTAGAGGACGCCGTCGCGGCGCGGGACGCCCGCCATGATCTCCTCGGCGCCCGCCATCTGCGGCACCCGCCCGGGATGGACGAACGAGACGGCCTCGACGCGGCGGGTCCCGGCGTCCACGCAGCGGGTGATGAAGGCGACGCGGTCGTCGGGGGAGAGCGCGCGGTCCTCGTTCTGGAGCCCGTCGCGCGGACCGACCTCCAGTACCGTTGTATGCAATCCAGCCTCCGGTATGGTGAATTCTCCGGCTCTTTGCCACTATTGCATGCAATTGCCGTCAGGGAGAGGGTATGCCGCGCGCAGCCGACACCGCCTACGCGACGCTCCGCCAGATGATCCTGTCGGGCGAGGCCGCCGCCGGGTCCCGGCTGGGCGAGGCGGAACTCGCGGAGACACTGGGGCTGTCGCGGACGCCCGTCCGGGAGGCGCTGCAGCGGCTCGGCGCCGACGGCCTGGTGGAGGTGCTCCCCCACCGCGGCGCCCGCGTCGTCCGGTGGAGCCGCGCCGACCTGGAGGAGATCTTCGAGTTGCGCGCGCTGCTGGAACCGTACGCGGCGGAGCGCGCGGCCCGGCGGCGCCCGGACGCGGCGGTCCTGGCGGAGCTGACCGCGCTGTGCGACGCGATGGAGCGGTCCGGCGACCCGGCCGAGATCGCCCGGCTGAACTCCGCGTTCCACGGCGCGGTGATCGACGCGTCCGGCAACCGGCGGCTGCCCGCGCTGCTGACGTCCGTCATGCACGCGCCGCTCATCGTCGGAACGTTCCGCCGCTATGACGCCGGGGCCCTCGCCCGCAGCATGAACCACCACCGCGAACTGGTCGCCGCCCTCACCGCCGGCGACCCCGACTGGGCCGGCTCGGTGATGCGGGCGCACATCCGCGCGGCCGCCGCCGGACCGATCTCGGAGGAAGAATGACCGATTCCCCCCGCGCGCTCGGCGATCTGCGGGTCGTCGAGATGGGCCAGCTGCTCGCCGGCCCGTTCTGCGGCCAGCTCCTCGGCGACTTCGGCGCCGAGGTCGTCAAGATCGAACCGCCGGGCGCGGGCGACCCGATGCGCGAGTGGGGACGGGAGAAGCCGCACGGCAAGTCGCTCTGGTGGCCGATCCTCGCCCGGAACAAGAAATCGGTCACGCTCGACCTGCGCACGGCGGAGGGGCAGTCGCTCGCGCGGCGCCTCATCGCCGGGGCCGACGTGCTCGTGGAGAACTTCCGTCCGGGGACGCTGGAGCGCTGGGGTCTTGGGCCGGACGTCCTGCACGCCGACAACCCGGGTCTGATCATCACCCGCGTCACCGGTTACGGGCAGGACGGCCCCTACGCCCCCCGCGCCGGGTTCGGCTCGATCGGGGAGGCGATGGGCGGCATCCGCTACGTCACCGGCGACCCCGACCGTCCGCCGTCCCGTGCCGGGATCTCCCTCGGCGACGAGCTCGCCGGGACGTTCGCCGCGCTCGGCACCCTCGTCGCCCTGCACGCCCGGCACCGGACGGGGCGCGGCCAGATCGTCGACTCCGCGCTCTACGAGGCCGTGCTCGCGATGATGGAATCACTCGTCCCGGAATGGGAGGTCGCCGGCTACCAGCGGGAGCGCACCGGTTCCGTGCTGCCGAACGTCGCCCCCAGCAACGTCTACCCGACCAAGGACGGACCCGTCCTCATCGCCGCGAACCGGGACACGATCTGGCGGCGCCTCGCCGGACTGATGGGCCGTCCGGAACTCGCCGACGACGACCGCTACGCCACCCACGGCGCGCGCGGCGCCAACGCCGAGGAACTCGACGACCTCATCGCCGAATGGACCGCCGGCCAGGACTCCGCGTCCCTCCTCGACCTCCTCCACGAGAACGGCATTCCCGCCGGGCTCACGTACCGCGCCAAGGACATGCTCGCCGACCCGCACTACCGGGCTCGCGAGGCGATCATCCGGCTGGCGCACCCCGAGTTCGGCGACTTCCCCATGCACAACGTGTTCCCGAAGCTGTCCGGGACACCGGGCGAGGTGCGCACCCTCGGACCCTCGCTGGGCGAGCACAACGCGGAGGTGTACGGGAGCCTCGGCCTGGACGCCGGCGACCTCGCCCGCCTCGGGTCGGCCGGGACGATCTGACCCGGTGCGGCGCGGCGGCCTCGAACCGGGCCGTCCGGCCGGACGTAATAGGGACGTGGGCCGGTCAACAACGCACGACGAACCCCGTCACGACGCAGCCGAGCAGGAGGTCGACACGGACGACGGTCCGGAGGAGGAACCGAGAGGCAGGCTGCGTTCCGTCCTCGCGGGAGCGGTGACGGTCACGGCGGCCGTCCTGGTGCTCGCCGCGCTTCTCACCCCGATCCATCTCAGCGCCGTCGAACCCGGGACGTACCTGCGCATCCCGGTCGAGGCGCTCCTGCTCGCCGCCCTCGTCCTGGTGCTGCCGCCCCGGGCGAGGCGGCCGCTCGCGATCACGGCGGGCGCCTTCCTCGGCGTGCTGACGATCGTGAAGGCGCTGGACATGGGATTCCTGGAGATCCTCGTCCGGCCGTTCAACCCGGTGCTCGACTGGATGCTGGCCCGGCCCGCCGTCGAGTTCCTCACCTCGTCCTTCGGCCGCACGGGCGGGATCGCCGCCGCGGTCGGCATCGGACTGCTCGCCGTCGCCCTCATCGCGGCGATGGCCCTCGCCGTCCTGCGCCTCACGACCCTGATGACACGGCACCGCACCGCGGCGTCCCGCTCCCTGGTCGTCCTCTGCGCCGCCTGGATCGTCCTCGCGGCCCTCGGCGCCCAGGCCGTCCCGGGCGCGCCGCTGGCGGCCAAGAGCAACCTGACCCTCGTCTACAACCACGCCCGCCAGGTGAAGACGACCATCGGCGACAGGGAGAGGTTCGCCGCCCTCGCCTCCGTGGACGCCTTCCGCAACACCCCCGGCGACCGGCTCCTCACCGCCCTCCGCGGGAAGGACGTCGTCCTCACCTTCGTGGAGAGCTACGGCCGCACCGCCCTGGACGACCCCGCGGTCACGTCCCTCCTGGCCGACGGGACGCGCCGCCTGGGCAGCGCCGGGTACTCCTCGCGCAGCGGATTCCTGACCTCCTCGGTGACCGGCGGCGGGAGCTGGATGGCGCACGCCACCCTCCTGTCCGGTCTCCCGGTCGGCGACCAGCAGCGCTACCGCATGCTCGTCTCCAGTGACCGCCTCACCCTGAACGGCGCCTTCAAGCGGGCGGGCTGGCGGACGACCGGCATCATGCCCGGCGTCACCCGGGCCTGGCCCGAGGGCCGCTTCTACGGCTACGACAAGACGTACACCTCGACCGACCTCGGCTACCGCGGTCCCAACTTCAACTGGGCGACGATGCCCGACCAGTACGTCCTGTCGGCCTTCGGGCGGCTGGAGAACGGACGGCCGCACGCGCCCTCCATGGCCGAGATCGTGCTGGTCTCCAGCCACGCGCGCTGGGCCGCCATCCCGCGCTTCATCGACTGGAACGACGTCGGCGACGGCTCGGTCTACCACCGGATCCCCCCGGCGGTGAACGAGGCGAAACTCGACCCCGGCCGCGTCCGGCGGAACTATCTGACGTCCATCAAGTACTCGGTCGGCAGCCTCATCTCCTACGTGGAGAAATACGGCGACGACGACCTCGTCCTCGTCTTCCTGGGCGACCACCAGCCCGCCCCGATGGTGGCCGGGGAAAACGCGAACCGCGACGTCCCCATCACCATCGTCAGCCGCGACAAGAAGGTCCTGGACCGCATCGCCGCGTGGAACTGGAAGGACGGCCTGAATCCCGCGCCGGACGCCCCGGTCTGGAAGATGAGCGACTTCCGCGACCGTTTCCTCACCGCTTTCGGGCCGACGCCCTGATGGACGCCGGAACGCCCGGCCGGAGCGCACCGGCCGGGCGTTCCCCGCTCTCACGTCACTTGATGTTCTTCGGGCGGTACGCCTTGTACTGGCTGCCCTTCGACAGCCCGTAGGAGCGCTTCCGGTAGTCGGTGCCGTAGCCGCCGCGCTGCTCGTACGCCCAGTAGGCGGTGTGCTTGCTGTTCGCCCACTTCTCGAAGATCACGACGTGCCGGGTGGTGTTGCTCCCGATCGCGTCGATGACGAGGTCGCCCTTCTTCAGCTGCGACATCTTGATCTTCGTGCTGTACGTCTTCGACGCGAGGCCGACGGTGTTCGGGCCGGGCTTCGGCAGCCGCAGCGTCATGGACGCGTAGCCCGAGCAGTCGGTGCGGTACCCGCCGTGCTTCCTGTTCTGGCTGTAGGGGATCCGCTTGCCGGTGTGCGGGTTCCACGTCTTGGCGCGGGCGATGACCTGCGCGCGGGTGACCTTCGGGACGGCCGCCACCGTGACGGTCTGGCCCGCCGCCTGGAGCTGCGCGCCCTGCACGGCCGCCGGCCGCTCCTGCGCCGTGCTCGCCGCTCCGGTCAGGCCGAAGGCCGTACCGCCGGCCAGCGCCAGCGAGGTGACGCCGATGAGAATGGCTCGAGGGGAAGCCATGGATAATCCTCCGGGTGAACGCTCGTGGAATTGCGCCGTTGCGGGCGCCGAATGGAAATGCCGTCGATCGACGCAGCAGACGCTAGACGGCGGCGGACGCTCCCGGCCAGAGCACCCGAAAGAGCGGGACAACGACCTGTCCCAATGCCGCTGACCTGCCGTGATGAAGCAACTCGCGAGACCCGTGCGGGACAGCGGGACAACATTGCCGCGGCCCGTCGATCACAATTCGTGGAGCGTCCGGAACGCAGGGTGAAGATGCGCGAATCGGCCACCGGCCGCGTCCCGCTGGGCATAATGGTCCGCCGTGCCCGAAGCGCTCGCGAAAGGCAGGACCGACCGGAGATGAGCCGCCCCCGAAAATCCGCTCCATTGCCGGAGGCAGCGGAAGCCCTCCTCACCGAGTTACGCGCGCTGAAGGAGGAGGCCGGCTACGACCTGCGCTCGCTGGAGCGCAAGACGCATGCGAGCCGGTCGTCCTGGGGGCGCTGGCTCAGCGGCGAGACCTGGATCCCGGCCGACGCGGTCACCGCACTGGCACGGCTGTGCGGCGCCGACCACCGCCGCCTGGAGATCCTCTGGGAACTGGCGGACACGGCCCGGCGCTCCCCGGCCACCGGCCCCGCGGAGGAGTCGCCCGCCACCCCGGAGTCCGTGGCCCCCGAACCGGTCGCCGGGGAACCCGCCGTTCCGGCCGAGGAGGTCTCCACGGAACCGGCCGCTGCGGAACCCACCGCTCTCGTCGAGGAGATCTCCCCGCCGCCGGAGCGGCCGCGCCGCGTGCTCTTCGCCGCCGCCCTCGTCGGCTGCGCCGTCACCGCGGGAGCCGCCGGGGTGGTGCTCGGCGCGTCCCTCCAGTCCAACGCGACGGAGCCGCCCGCCCCGCCGAGCCCGCACGCCGCGTCCGCACACCGCCCGGCCGCCACGATCACGCGGAGCGAGGTCATCGCGCGCGCCCGCGCCTGGCATCCGCGCACCCCCCGGCGAGTGCCCTACGACCAGGCGGCGAACTACCAGGGCTACCGGACGGACGGTTCGGGCTACGCGTCCATGGCCCTCGGCCTCCCGAAGCCGGGCCCCAACTCCGCGAGCCTCGTCACCTCCTACTGCCGCCCCATCGCCGCCCGCGACCTCCGCCCCGGAGACCTCATCATCAACCCCACCGGCGGCGCCGGCCAACGGGAAGTGATGATCTTCGAGCGGTGGACGACCCCCGCGCGCACCGCCTACCGGGTGTTCCAGCAGCGCCGCGGCTACGGCACCGACCACCTCGTCCTCCGCGACGTCACCGGCTCCGCCGGCGGCCACCGGCCGTGCCGCCCCACGAACGTCCGCGAGGACCCCACCGGCTGACCCCGCGGCCGGTGAGCACCGCTACTCAGGCACGGTTGAGTCGCCGCGCCCTGCTCGCCGGGCCCCGCCGGGCCGCAGGCTGGTCACATGAACAAGCACCTCTCGACCGCGGCCGGCTTCCTCCTGCTGACCGCGGCGGCCGCCGCGAACTGGGCCGCCTGGCTCGGCTGGGACCAGAAGCATGACGTCGCCCCGGACGGCGACGTGTCCGGCCCGTACCAGCCGTGGCAGGTCGTCGGCCTCATCCTCGTCCTGGTCGCGATGACCGCCGCCGCGGTCGCCCGCCGCCATTCGTTCACCGCCGTGGCCGCTCCCGTCCTCGGCACCATGGCCGCGCTGTGCCACGACTGGTCCGACGACGACTCCGGCCTCTGGGCGGTCGGAGCCGCCATGGCGTTCGTCGGCCTCACGACCAGCGCGGTGATCATCACCGCCCTGGCCCACGCCGTCCGCCGCGCATCAGCAGACGGCCCTGGCGGAACCGCTCGTTCTCGTGGGTTTCGCACAGCACCCGGCCGACTTCACTGAAGCCCGCCTCGCGGGCCAGGGCGGACACGGCGTCGACCGGCCACCGGTAGGCCGGCGCCACCCTGTGATCGAAGACCGTGACCGGATCGCCTTCCGACTCGAAGAAGCCGAGCAGGAGGTGGCCGCCCGGAGCGAGGACCCGGCGGAACTCCGCGAGGTACGCCGGCAACTCCGGCCACGGCACATGGATGGCGGAATACCAGGAGACGGCTCCGCTCAGCTCACCATCGGCCAGGTCCAGCGCGTCCATCGAGCCGACATCGAACCGGAGACCGGGATAGGCGCTGCGGGCGAGGTCGACCATCGAGGGCGACAGGTCGATCCCGAAGGCGTCCAGGCCCAGGTCGCGAAGGTGCGCCGTCAGGTATCCCGGGCCGCATCCCAGATCGGCGACGGGCCCGCCGCCCCCGGACCGCACGATCTCGGCGAACGCGGCCAGCGTCGCGCGATCCAACGGCCGGTCGTCGAGGACTCCCCGGACGTGATCTGCGTAGAGGGGCGCGACCGCGCTGTAGGCGTCCGCTATGTCACCGGATCTGAAGGGGGTCTCGGCCACGGAGCGCATCCTAACCCGTCCGCCGGGCCTCAGATCAGGCGGTGCATGATGTGGAGCCCGACATATCCCTTCGCCGGGTGCCGGAAGCCGTCCGGGAGTGTCCCCACCACTTCGAACCCGAGTGACCGGTACAGCCGCACCGCGCGCACGTTCGTCTCCACGACCGCGTTGAACTGCATCGCACGGTAGCCCTCCGCGCGCGCCCATTCCAGCGTGTACTCGCACAGCGCCCGGCCCACCCCCCGTCCGGAGTGGGCGGGGTCGACCATGTAGCTCGCGCTCGCGATGTGCGACGCGTTGCCCATGTGGTTCCGGTTCATCTTCGCCGTGCCGAGAACGGCGCCGTCCGCCTCGTCCACCGCGACGACCGTACGGTCGGGGGCCGGCAGCAGCCACCAGTCACGCCCCTCGTCACGGCCGAGGTCCGTCGGATAGGTGAACGTCTCCCCCGCGGCGACGATCGCATGGAAGAAAGGCCAGATGGCACGCCAGTCGTCCGACGCGGCCTCCCTGATCAGCATGCGACCAGCATGTCCGCAACGGCAACGGGTTCTCCAGCCGTTTTCCGGGTTCCCGCACCGCACCGCATGGAGCTGATCCACCGCCTGTCGCACATCGCGACCGTCCGTGAGCGGCACACCGCCCATTGCCGGCCGGCTGAGCACCCCGACGCGGATCCCGTCGGCCAGGCCTGCGGACGGGGCCGCCGCGCAAATCGCTGACCTGCTCGAACAGGAGGTCACTTCCAAGGATCGATGACGCGCCCTACGCTCATGCCGTCCCGCTCCAACGTGATCCGCTCCAGGACAGTGAGGCGACCTCGATGCCATTGGTGGACCTGGCCTACACCACACTCGGCGGTGTCATAGGCGCGGCGTTGACCAACTACCTATCCAGGAACCACGAACGTCGGCAGCTCCGCGCAGCGGTCATGCAGGAACTCCGTCATGTCGCAGCAGTGCGCGAACAGGTGCGCGACATCACGCCGAGCGACGGATATCCGGCCAGGAACTCCATGGCGTCCCAGCTCGCCACAGACGATTTCAGGATCACAGCGATCCTGGACGACGGCCGCGATGCCGAAAGAGCGCAACAGGAAGCGCTGTCGAACCTGGTAACGGCCTCGCTCTCTGCGGGCATACCGAGAAGAGTCTTGGACTTCGCCGGAGGCGGCGAGGTACGAGCCCTCCGATGCGAGGTGGTCAGACTGATCGATCAGCGCCTGGGTGGAGTCCTGGGCAAGTCGGTCGATGAACTCATGGAACGTTGCGACGCCTACCAGCGGGCGACCTCCCAACTGCTCCTCCGAGCGCTATGGAGTCCATGGCGCACCCGCCTGCGGATGCACGCACGCATTCGAGCGCTGCGCCAGGACGTCAACGAACTGCACCTCATGCAGCAAGCGGCAATGGCCGTCCTCGCCCAGCCGAAGAACATCACCGCACTCGCCGAGCGACTTGCCATTCCCCCACAGCAGGACGGACGCCAAGTCAGCAACGCGCAATAGAACGGCGTCGGCTCAGGCCGGACGGCGGTCGGCGGCCTCGGTGTCGTCGTCCTCGGTGAGGAAACCGCCGGACTGGTGGCGCCAGAGGCGCGCGTACGGTCCCCCGGCCTTCAGAAGCTCCCTGTGCGACCCCTGCTCGAGGACGCGGCCGCGGTCGAGGACGACCAGGGCGTCCATGCGGACGACCGTGCTCAGGCGGTGCGCGACGACCAGCGCGGTGCGGTCGCGCATCAGGCGCCACAGGGCCTCCTGGACCAGGAGCTCGCTCTCGGAGTCGAGGGCGCTGGTCGCCTCGTCCAGCAGCAGGATCGGGGCGTCCCGCAGGATGGCGCGGGCCAGCGCGACCCGCTGCCGCTGCCCCCCGGACAGCTTGACGCCGCGTTCGCCGACCAGCGTGCCGAACCCGTCCGGGAGGCTCTCGGCGAACTCGGTGACGTGCGCGGCCCGCGCGGCCCGCAGCACCTCCGCCTCGGTGGCTCCCGGCCGGGCGAAGGCGATGTTGTCGAACACCGACCGGTGGAACATCGCGGGTTCCTGCGGGACGTACGCGATCTGGCCGCGCAGGTCGGCCTGGCGAAGCCGCGCGATGTCCTGGCCGCCGACGAGGACCCGGCCACCGTCGACGTCCATGAGGCGCAGCAGCAACCGGGTCAGCGTCGTCTTGCCGCCGCCCGACCGTCCCACCAGGCCGACCTTCATCCCACTGCGGATCTCCAGGTCGAGCCCGTCGAACAGGGGCGGGCCGCCGCCGTGCGCGAACCGCACCCCCTCGAACCGGACGGACGCGTCGACGGGGCGCAGCGGCAGCGGATCGGCCGGATCGACGACGGTCGGCGGCGTCAGGAGCAGCTCCGTGAACTGCGCGGCCTCGGTGAGCGTACTCTCCATCCGCCGGTAGACCTGGTTGAACTCGAACATGATCCGGGTGGCGTGGGTGTAGTAGGCGAAGGTCACGACGACGGCCTCCACCCCGAGACCGCCGCGCAGCGCCACCGCGACAAGCAGACCGAGCACGCTCGTCGCGATCGACATCGGCGCGACGATCGTGTCGACCCGGAGGTTTCCGTAGTCCCACGAGCGCAGCGACAGCCGGCGCTGCTCGGCGACGCGGCCCCGGAACTCGGCGGCCTCCCGCGCCTCGGCGGCGAACGCGCGGACGGTCTCCATGTTGCTCAGCACGTCCGCGACGTGACCCGACACCCGCACCTTCGCGGCCTCACGCTCGTCCACCAGCACCTGCCGCCGCCGGATGAACGGGGCGGCGAGGAAGCCGGTGACGATGATCAGGCCCACGAGCACGAGGACGAGCATCGGATGGAACCGCCACAGGACGACCGAGGCGAACGACAGCGGGATCACATTGGCCAGCACCGAGAAGGCGAGCGTGTCGGCGAAGTGCTCGAACCCCCCGGAGAAGCTCAGTATCCGCTTCGTCAGCGAACCGGCGAAGTTCTCGTGGAAGAACACGGAATCCTTGGCGAGCAGGTCGTCCATGCCGGTGTTGGCGAGTCGCTCGATGCCGCGTCCGTCCATCCGGTTGAGGAAGTGCAGCCCGATCCGCCACAGGATCTCGCCCACCAGCATCAGGCCGCCGAACCCGAGGAGGTACGGCCAGAGCACGGCCAGATCGCCCTCCCCGCCGCCGGACAGGCGCCCCACCAGAGCGGCCACCACCAGCGGCGTCAGGTAGAACAGGAAGGTGTTCCCGATCGCCGGCAGGGCCATCGCCGGAACCGAGACCCTCCACTCGCGGCGCAGGACACCGCAGTAGTGGCGAAGAGCCAGCAGAACAGCCCGCTTCCGCACCGCCGGGCCGTCCAGGGAGCCTTCCGGAGCCACGCGTCCTCCCCACGCCGCCGGTATCCCATGCTGCCCCAGCTGCTCCGACCCGAGCGAACGCATTTCCAGAAGGCCGCACACGACCCGAGAAGCCGAAGGGAGAAGTACGACACGGTGACGACGGCGCCTTATGCGGCTGCCTGCACGTTGATTGCACGCCGGTGATCCGGCGGCGAAACGATCAAGGCCCAGGTTCCGGGGATCATGTCCCTGGCCTGGGCCTTCGTGGTGGAGCGGGTGACGGGAATCGAACCCGCGCTGTCAGCTTGGGAAGCTGAAGTTCTACCATTGAACTACACCCGCG
>NZ_JOFJ01000021.1 GCF_000718255.1 Spirillospora albida | reverse complement strand
CTTGAGGTCCACACCGAGTACCTGGACCGGCAGCAAGCAGCGTAGATCTGCCCGCAGATCACCATCAGTCAGCTGTCCGGAAAGCGCGGGGCCCCTCAAAGACCGCGGTCCTGGTCCATCGTGCTCTCATGGAGGGCTGGATTCGCAATATCCAGGTCGGGTGAATATTTCGATCTCGATTGGTCTGGCGGAGTGGACCATGACCTCACGACCTGGACGGGCGTGAGGTCGACATCGAATTGGTGAGCCGGTCAGCGTTTGGGGAGTATTTGGGCCATGGCGGCGTGGGCGGCGGCCACCTTGCGGTCGCGGGGGAAGCCGCTGCGCTTCTGGGCCGTTTCGTAGTTGCCGCCTGCCACCCAGACCGGGCCGTCGGCGAGGTGCTCCAGGCCCTCGCGGGCCACGTCGTCCGGTTCGGCGACGAGGAGGCCCGGGATGTCCATGTCGAGGCCGGCTCGCGCCATCGCGGGGGTGCGGGTCACGCCGAGGACGAGTTCCAGGACGTCCACGCCGTGCTCGCGCATCTCCAGCCAGAGGCCCTCGGCGAAGATGCGGCCGAACGCCTTCACCGCCGCGTACACGCTGATCTGCGCGTGCCCCATGTAGCCGGAGAGGGAGCCGACCAGCATGATGCCGCCGCGGCCGCGGTCCTTCATGAGGGCGCCGAAGTGGTGCGTCAGGGCGAGTTGGGCCGTGATGTTCAGGTCGATGACGTTCTGGAACGCGGCCAGGTCGCCGGTGACGAACTCGTGGCCGTAGCTGTTCGCGCCCGCGTTGAAGATCAGCAGGCCGACCTCGAGGTCGTCGGTGACCTCGCGGATGGCGGTGAGGGGGTCGGGCGCGATCAGGTCCAGCTCGATCGTCCGAACCTGGACGCCCTTCGCGCGGACGGCCTCGGCGGTGTCCTTCAGCGGGCCGGGCTTGCGGGCGATCAGCACCACGTTGATGCCCGCGTCCGCGAGGCGGTGCGCGAACGCCGAGCCGACGCCCTCCGAGCCGCCGGCGATGACGGCCCAGGGCCCGTACTTCTCGATCAACTCAGTCTCCGTCCAGGTCCGGGGTCCAGGCGACGCCGTTGATGTGGGAGCCGCCGTCCACGAACAGGGTGTTTCCGGTCAGGTAGCGTGCGCCTTCGCTCGCCAGGAAGACGGCGACGGGTGCGATGTCGTCCTCAGGGTCGCCGAGGCGTCCCATCGGGTTGGCGCGGTCGGCCGCGGCCTCGATCTCCGGGTGCTCGGACGCCATGCGCCGGAACGCGGCGCTCTTGGCGCCGGGGCAGATCGCGTTGACCACGACGCCGGTCGGCGCCCACTCGCGGGCGGCGGTGCGGGTCAGCGTCCGCAGGGCCTCTTTCGCCGAGTTGTACTCGAGGGTGCCCATGTGGGCGTTGACCCCGTTGAGGGAGCACATGTTGATCACGCGGCCCCAGCCGCGCGCCTTCATGTGCGGAAACGCCGCTTGCATCGCCCACAGCGGGCCGTAGTAGCCCATGGCGAAGCCGCGGGCGAGCTGGTCGTCGGTCTTGGTCTCGACGCGGGAGACCGTTCCGGCGCCCCAGGCGTTGTTGACCAGGATGTCGACGGAACCCCACGTGGCGACGGCGGTCTCCACCATCGCCTCGACCTGTTCCCGGACGGTGACGTCCGTGCGGACGAACCGGGCGTCGGGCCCCAGTTCCGCCGCGACGCGGGAGCCGGACTCCTCGTTCAGCTCCGCCACGAGGACGCGGGCGCCCTCGGCGGCGAAGCGGCGGGCCACGCCCCGGCCGATGCCGTCGCCCGCGCCGGTCACGATCGCCACGCGACCGGCGAGGGCGTCAGTGGTCATGCGGAATCGTGCTGGGGTCGGGGGTGTGCTCGTCCAGCACCGTGATCGTGCCGGCCAGCGCCGCCTCCTGGATCGCCGAGCGCAGCGCGCCGCAGGTGCCGAGCGGGTCGGCGCCCAGCTCATGGCAGGCGGCCGCCGCTTCGGCGGTCCACTGGATGCTCGTCTGCTCCCAGCTCGCCTTGCGCGCCAGCACCTCCGCCGCGCACGTCCGGCAGCGGACGGGCAGCAGCGGGCCGCCGTCGAGCAGCCGTTCGTCCTCGCGGATCATCAGGCCCGCGCTTCCTCGGCCTCGCGGCGCTTCAGGTTCTCCTCGACCTCGCGCTCCCACGACTCCACCGGACGCGTCGTGTCGATCTCGTACTCGAACCGGTCGGTCATCTCGGGGGTGACGTCGGCGACGTCCACGTAGAACTGCTCGTACCAGCGGCGCAGCTGGTAGACGGGGCCGTCCTCCTCGCAGAGGAGGGGGTTGTCGATCCGGGTCTTGTTCTTCCAGATCTCGACGTCCTGCTGGAAGCCCGCGAGGATGAAGGTCGACAGCTTCTCGGCGGTCGCCTCCGCGGCCGCCGCCGGCAGCTTGTCACTGTGCTGGACGATGATCCCCGAGTGCAGCGAGAACGAGTTCTCGTCGATCGGGTAGTGGCAGTTGATCAGTATCGAGGTCAGGTCGTAGCCCTCGTAGTGGTACGTCAGCTCGTCGATCATGAAGGACGGGCCGTGGTACGCGGCGACCGAGGTGTTGCCGAGCATCCGGGGGCCCTTGCCGCCGCCGTCGTCGCGTCGGGCGTCCGGGCGGCTCTTGCCCTTCATGATCTGGATGGCCGTCTGGCCCTCGAAGATGTTCTTGAAGTACGTCGGGAACGAGTTGTGGATGTAGAAGAAGTGCGCCATGTCCACGACGTTGTCGATGACCTCGCGCGCGTTCGTGTGGACGATCTGCTCCGTCCAGCGCCACTGCGTCCAGTCGTCGCGGCCGACGCCCTCGATGACGGGGATCGTCACGTCGTCGGGGGGCTGCTTGCCCTCGGGGTCGTTCCAGACGAACAGGAGCTGGTTCTTCTCCATCGTGGGGAACGCCGCGGTCCGCGCCCGCAGTGGCACCCGCCGCGAGTACGGGATCTTCTTGCAGCGGCCGTCGCCGCCCCAGCGCCAGTCGTGGAACGGGCAGGCGATCTCGTCGCCCTTGACGGTGCCCTGGGACAGGTCGCCGCCCATGTGCCGGCAGTAGGCGTCCAGGACGTTCGTCTTGCCGTCGCCACCGGTGAACACGACGAGCTTCTGGCCGAAGGCGTGCACCGTGTGCGGCTTGCCGTCCTTGAACTTCTCCGCCGGGCCCAGGCAGTGCCAGCCCCGGGCGAAACGGCTGGAGATCGCCTCCGCCTCGATGCGGCGGATCGCGTCCGACTCGACTGCGGTCACCTTGGATCATCCCTTCGGACGGCGGGTGTCTTCAGGAACGCACGGTATGTCGCAGGTCACGCCGCGGGCCGGCGAGTCCCGGTGGCCGGGACGTCCCGGCGCCTCCTCCGCGCCGCCCGTACTGTTCTGCGATAGGGCGCGGACCAGCGGGAACGCGCTGGCGCGACGGTAGGAGGAACGGAGATGGGCAACGAGGTCCTGGAGGCCGTGCGCGGGCTGCTGCCCGGGATCGCCGAGCGCGCCCCGGACGTCGACGCGTCGGGCCGCATCCCCGAGGCGTCGATCGCGGAGCTCGTCGCGGCCGGGTTCTTCCGCCTGCTGCAGCCGGCGCGGTACGGCGGGCGGGAGGGCGATCCCGCCGAGTTCTACGCGGCGGTCCGCGAGATCTCGGGGGCGTGCGCCTCGACCGGCTGGGTCTCGGCCGTCCTCGGCGTCCACTCCTGGCATCTCGGGCTGTTCCCGGACGCGGCGCAGCGAGAGGTGTGGGGCCGCGACCTCGACACGCTCGTGTCCTCGTCGTACGCCCCGGTCGGGCGGCTCACCCCCGTCGAGGGCGGCTACGAGGTGTCGGGCCGGTGGGGGTTCTCGTCCGGTTGCGAGTTCGCGTCGTGGGCGCTGCTCGGCGGGCTCGTCGTCGGCGCCGAGGGGCGTCCCGTCGACTTCATGACGGTGCTCGTCCCGCGCGCCGAGTACGAGATCCGCGAGACGTGGGACTCCATGGGGCTGCGCGGCACCGCCAGCCACGACATCGTCGTCGACCGGGTGTTCGTCCCGGACCACCGCGCGATGCGCAACTTCGACCAGGCGCGGCTCCGCTCCCCGGGCCGCAAGGTCAACACGGGGCCGCTGTACCGGCTGCCGTTCGGGACGGTGTTCACGATGACGATCACGTCCAGCGTCATCGGCACCGTCGCCGGCTGCTACAGCGCCTACGTCGACGCGATGCGCGACCGCATCCGGCTCAGCCTCGGCGGCGGCCGGTTCGTCGAGGACCAGTTCGCCCAGGTGTCCGTGGCGCGCGCGGCGTCCGAGATCGACGCGGCGGTCCTGCAGACCGAGCGGTCCGTCCGGGAGATCGTGGCGCACGCCCGCCGCAACGAGCGGATCCCGATGGAGACGCGGCTGCGGGCCCGCCGCGACCAGGTGTGCGGCACCGAGCGCGCCATCGCGGCGATCGACATCCTGTTCAAGACGGCGGGCGGCAACTCCCTGCACCGCGGCAACCCCATCGAGCGGGCCTGGCGCGACGCCCACGCGGGCAGCGTCCACGTCGCGAACGATGTGGAACGCGCCCTCGCCATGTACGGCCGGGGCGAGTTCGGCCTGGCGGTCGAGGACAACCTCGTCTGACGGCACGGAACGGCCCGCCCCCGACGGGAGCGGGCCGCCTTCCGGCTTCGATCAGCAGGTGGTCGGCGGGGTGCCGCCCTTGCGCAGGTTCTCCGTGTACGCGATCGCCTCGTCGAACGACGCGTTGATCACACCGCGGTGGTCCTGGCCCGCGTACTCGCTGTACGCGATCTTCGGGTACCGGCCGCACACGTCAGCGACGATGCCCTTCGTCGCTCCCGGGGTGACCTGGTTGTCGGCGGATCCCTGCAGGAACAGCGTCGGAACCTGCAGGTTCAGGCCCATCGGCTCCTGCGAGCGCCAGTACGCGGTGAACTGCGTGAGGTCGGCGTCCGGACGGAACACCTCCGTCGGGGGGACGCCCGCGCCGAGCTCCCGCAGGCCCTTCGTGCACGCGCTCTTGCGGGCCGCGTCGAGGAGCGGCTTGGCGCGCTCCGTCAGCAGATCGTCCGGGACGAACGACGGCTCGGCCGCCTCCATGCCCGCCAGCATCACGAACAGGAACGGCATCGCCCCCTCCGCACCCGGGTACCCGGCGCGGACGTAGGCGGCGGTCTCGCTCATGTGCGACCCCGGCGCGACCGAGATCGCGCCGCGCAGCCGCAGGTCGCGGGGCGGGCGGTCGGCGGCGGCGGTGAACAGCGCCGCCTGGCCGCCCTGGCTGTGCCCGGCGGCGAACCAGTCCCGGCCGATGCGCGGGTCGAGCCGGCGGGCGGCGCGGACGATGTCCAGCACCGTGTTCGCGTGGCTCTCCCCGTTCATGTAGGGGTGCCCGCCGGGCGTGCCGAGCCCCTCGTAGTCGGTCTGCACGACGGCGTAGCCGCGCGCCACCCACTTGTCGAGGTACTGCTCGGTGAAGGCGAGGTAGTCGTGCGCGGGACCGGCCGGGGTGTCGGCGGACGGCGCGCACACGTCGGCCGTGCCGGTCGTGCCATGCGCCCAGCTGAGCACCGGCCAGCCACCGCGCGGCGGCGTGCCCTTCGGCACCGCCACGGTGCCCGACACCGTGATGCGCTTCCCGCCCACGCCCTTCGACGTGTACGTGATGTACCGGTTGGCGGCGGCGCTCGGCAGCGCCGCCGCGTTGGCCAGCGGCCGGACGGTGAGCAGCCTGCCGCGCCGCTCGGGCGCGGCGGCCGCCGGTGCGGCGACGGCGCCGGTCGCGGCGACGGCCAGGGCGGCCGTCGCCGCGAGGGTCTTCACATGCTTCAAGCGGACTCCTTCGTGATGTGCCGGACGGCGCGGTAGGCGAACGCCATACCGGTCGCGATCGGGATGCCGGGGCCGGGATAGACGGCGCCGGTGAACGAAGCGCTGGTGTTCCCCGCCGCGTACAGGCCGGGGATGGGGACGCCGTCCCCGGTGAGGACGCGGGCGTCGGGGTCGGTGCGCAGGCCGCCCTTGGTGCCGAGGTCGCTCAGGACGACCCGTGCCGCGGTGAACGGCGGCTCCGCGACGGGGACGAGGCACGGGTTCGGGCCCTCGCCGGTGGCGAAGAACCGGTCGTAGGCGTCCTCGCCCCTGTGGAAGTCCTCGTCCACGCCCTTCTCGGCGAAGCCGTTGAACCGCTGGACGGTCTCCGCGAGGGCGGCGGGGTCGACGCCGATCTTCTGCGCCAGCTCCGCGAGGGTGTCCGCCCGCGCCCAGGTGCCGGCGGCGAGGTGCTCGGCCGGGTCCGCGCTCGGCATGGAGATCGCGGGAAGGCCGGGGAAGGCCGCGTCGAAGACCAGGTGGGCGGGGACGCGGCCGGGCGCGGCGGCGAGCTCGCGGCCCATCCGGTCGTAGGGGAGGGACTCGTTGGCGAACCGGCGGCCCGACGCGTCCACCATCAGCCCGCCGCGCAGGCCCAGCGTGAACGCGGCCCCGCCGCCCGGCATCGCGAGGCCGGGGCAGAACCAGCCCTCGCGCAGCAGGCCGGTGGCCGCGCCGATCCGCTCCGCCGCCGTGATCGCGTCGCCCGTGTTGGCCCCGGCCGGCGCCATCGTCCAGGCCGCGTCGCCCGGGACGCCCGCCGCGTCCCGCAGCTCGGCGTTCCCCTCGAACCCGCCGGCGGCGAGCAGCACGCCGCGGGACGCCCGCAGCCGCACCGGCCCGTCGGGCGTGTCCGCCTTGACGCCGGTCACGCGGCCGTCCTCGACGATGAGCCCGGTCAGGGCGGTTCGGGTGCGCACGACGCCGTTCCCCGTGTTCGTGAACGCGAGCAGCAGCCGTCCGATGAGCGCCCGGCCCTGGATCAGCGGCGCGTCCGGGTCGTGGCCGAGCCCGGCGCGGTCCCGCTCCACCGGCGGGCGGACGAGGTCCGCGAGCCCCCCGAGCCGGTCGGCGGAGATCGGCTTCGGGATGAACGAGCGGCCGTTCTCGACGCGCCCCTCGGCCGCGAAGTAGTCCGGGAAGGGCTGGAACCTGAACTCGAGCGCCGGGTCGTCCTCCAGGAACTCGACCAGTTCCGGCGCGGTCTCCAGGAACGCCTCGCGATGCGCGCCGCCCTCGTCGCCGAGCAGCGCCGTCAGGTACGTCCGCGCGGCCTCGGTCGAGTCGGCGAGCCCGGCCCGCCGCTGCACCGGACCGCCGGGCAGCCAGATCGCCGCGCCCGAGTACGCCGACGTGCCCCCGAGGAGCGGCGTCTTCTCCAGCACGGCCGTGCGCAGCCCGGCCGCCGCGGCGGCCAGCGCGCCCGCCAGCGCCCCGGCGCCGGATCCGGCCACCAGCACGTCGAAATCCCCGTCCCAGGATGCTCCCGCGTTCCCCACGTCCCGCCCCTTTCGGTCTCGGCGCGGGCACAACGTAAGCGCGGTCCTTCGGGCGGGGTCGGCCGGTCTCACTCAGCGGTATCCGGGTTACCCCCGGGGCCCTCCGGGGCCCTATGTATTGTCGTGTGTCACCGCATCGCCGCATGTCGGCACCGAGGAGCGCCTGAACGGGGGGACCGTGGCGAGGATCGCATCCGCCAGGCTGTCGGCCGAGCCCAGCTCGCCCGAACAGCACGACCGGCGGCTCCGCATCCTGCGCGCGGCGACCCGGATCGGCGGCGAGAAGCCCCTCGAGCGCGTCCAGATGCACGAGGTCGCGAAGGCCGCCGAGGTCGCGATCGGCACCCTGTACCGGTACTTCCCGTCCAAGACGCACCTGTTCACCGCCGTCATGGCCGACCAGGTCGTCCGGTTCGAGGAGAGCATGCCGCCGCCCGCCCCCGGCGTCGCCCCCGAGGACGCGGTCACCGACCTGCTGATCGCCGCGAGCCGGCAGCTGCTGCGCCGCCCGGTGCTCGCCGCGTCGATGTTCCGGGCGTCCAACTCCGCCGACGTCGCCACCGTCGCCGACACCATCAAGATCGACCAGACGTTCCGGGAGATCGTGCTGCGCCAGGCGGGCATCGAGGTCCCCACCGCGCAGGACGTCGCGCTCGTGCGGCTGCTCATGCAGTGCTGGTACGGCGTCCTGCAGTCGAGCCTGAACGGCCGCGCGTCCATGTCGGAGATCGAGAACGACATCCGGCTCGCCTGCCGCCTGCTGCTCGCCCCCCGCTCCAACGCGGAGACGACGCCCTCCCGGTGATCGGGACGGAGCGCCGCGACGCCCCCGCGGCTTCGCTAGCGTCCGGCTATGAATCGCTATGACGGCGTGAAGGTGCTGCTCACCGGGGCGGCTTCGGGCATCGGACGGGCCACGGTGAACCGGCTCGTCGCCGAGGGGGCCGCGGTCTGCGCGGTCGACATCTCCGAGGCGGGGCTGGCCGAGACCGCCGCCGGCGCCACCGGCCCCGGCAAGGTCGTGACCCGCGTGGTGGACGTGACCGACGAGCCCGCCGTGATCGAGACCGTGGCCGAGGCGGCCGCGACCCTCGGCGGCATCGACGTCCTGGTGAACGTCGCCGGCGTCCACAAGACCACCCCGATCGAGACGCTGGCCGTCGCGGACCTGATCATGCTGTTCAACGTCAACCTGGTCGGAACGGCCCTGTTCTGCCGGGAGGCGCTGAAGCACCTCCCGGACGGCACCGGCGTCATCATCAACACGTCGTCGCTGTCGGCGACCCAGGGCAACCCGTACATGACGGCGTACTCAGCGTCCAAGGGCGCTGTCCTGTCGTTCTCGCTGAGCCTCGCCGCGGAGCTGAGCGCCCGCAGGATCCGGGTCGTCCCGATCTCGCCCGGAAGCGTCGACACCGCGCTGACCCGCAACGCCGACATGTTCCCCGAGGGCATCGACCTCGGCTACTACGGCCGGCTCTTCGCACCCTTCGGCATCGCCGAGCCCGAGCAGATAGCCTCGGTGATCGCGTTCGCGGGCTCGTCGGACGCCGCCTACATGACCGGTGTCAACCTGCGCGTCGACGGCGGCTCGCACCAGTAAGGAGAACGTCATGGGACGCACCATCGCGCTCAGCGGATCGGCCTCCGGCATCGGCCGCACGCTCGCGGAACTGCTGCGCGAGCGCGGCGACGAGGTCATCGGGATCGACCTGAAGGACGCCGAGGTCATCGCGGACCTCGGCACGCCGGAGGGCCGGTCGGCTGCGGTCGCGGCCGTCCTGGAGCGCTGCGGCGGCCGCCTCGACGCCGTCGTGGCCTGCGCCGGGGTCGCGCACCCGACGCCGCTCGCGGTGACCGTCAACTACTTCGGCGCGGTCGCCCTCCTGGACGGCCTGCGCGGCGCGCTCGCCGCCGCCGAGCGGCCGCGCGCCGCCGTCGTCGGGTCGATCGCGGGCACCCAGGGCGTGCTGGAGGATGTCGTCCGCGCGTGCTTGGACGACGACGAGCCGGCCGCGCTCGCCGCCGCCGACAAGGCCGTCGAGAACAACATGGGGCTCATGCTCTACCCGTCGTCGAAGTCGGCGGTCGAGCAGTGGCTGCGCGCACGCTCCGTGTCGGCCGAGTGGGCGGGCGCGGGCATCCCGCTCAACGCGATCGCGCCGGGCATCGTCAAGACGCCGATGACCGAGCCGCTGTTCGCGGACGCGGGCATGGTCGAGGTCATGAACGAGGCCGTCCCGATGCCGCTGAACGGCCACTCCGACCCGATCGTGATCGCGGAGGCGCTGGCCTGGCTGATCTCCCCGGCCAACACCCACATGGCGGGCCAGATCATCTACGTGGACGGCGGCGCCGAGGCGACCCTGCGCGGCCCCTCGGTGTTCTAGGCAGATGCGAAAAGGCCGCCCTTCCCGGTGGAGGGCGGCCTTTTCGCGTCCGGTCAGTACTGGCTGGTGCCGGTGTCGTCGAGCTTGGCGACGCTGTACGCGGCGTAGGTGGCGTGCGGGTCGCGGTCCGCGAAGTACGGAGTGACCTTCTCGCCGAACTCCTCGACGGAGAAGACGCCGCCGTCCGCCGTGAACTTCTGCTCGACGGTCGGCGCGGCCATCAGCGCGACCATGTCGCCGTAGACGACGAACACCTGCCCGCTGATCGTCTCCGCCGCCGGGGACGCGAGGTAGGACACGAACGTCCCGACGCGCTCGGGCGCCATGACGTCCAGGCCGCCGGGCGCGGTGCCCTCGCCGAACTGCTGCTCGGTCATCGCGGTGCGCGCGCGGGGGCAGATGGCGTTGGCGCGGACGCCGTACCGGCCGAGCCCCGCCGACGTGGACAGGGTCAGCGCGACGATGCCCGCCTTCGCGGCGGAGTAGTTCGGCTGGCCCGCGCTGCCGAACAGGAACGCCTCGGACGAGGTGTTGACGACGCGCCCGTAGACCGGTCCGCCCGCGGCCTTGCTCGCGGCGCGCCAGTGGACGGCGGCGGCGCGCGACACCGACGCGTGCCCCTTGAGGTGGACGTGGATGACGGTGTCCCAGTCGGATTCCGACAGGTTGAACAGCATCTTGTCGCGCAGCACGCCCGCGTTGTTGACCAGGATGTCGAGGCCGCCGAAGGTGTCGACGGCGGCGGACACGAGGGTGTCGCCCATCGACCAGTCACCGACGTCGCCCTTCACCGCGAGGGCCCGTCCGCCCGCCGCCTCGATCTCGGCGACGACGTCGTCCGCGGCCGGACCCATGTCGTTGACGACGACGGCGGCGCCCCGCGCGGCGAGCGCGAGGGCCTCGGCGCGGCCCAGGCCCGCGCCCGCGCCCGTGACGATGGCGGTCCGGCCCGCCAGCGAGAGATCAGCGTTCATCGGTGCTCCCGGTTTCTGTTCGCGATGCTTCCGGAAGGCTAGTACGTATTCTAGTTCCGAGCCGGAGGGTCCCGCTGAGTGGTCCTGTAAGGCCAGCTAGATCGGTCAGTGGGACGGGGCTTGTCGATGATCAGAATAAATTCTAGTCTGCGGCCATGACGTTGAACCTGGCGAGCCTGTTCGAGCGGGTGGCCGCGGCGGTGCCCGACCGTCCGGCCCTGAGCTGCGGCGACCGCGAGCTGACCTTCACCGAGCTGGACGGGCGCGCCGGCACGGTCGCCGCCCGCCTGCACGCCGCCGGGGTCCGCCCCGGCGACCACGTCGGCGTGCACCTGCTCAACGGAATCGAGTTCGTCGAGACGCTGCTCGGCTGCCTGAAGATCAGCGCGGTGCCGATCAACATCAACTACCGGTACACCGACCGGGAGCTGCACCACCTCTACACCGACGCCGGGATCACGGCGCTGGTCGTCGGCGCGGAGTTCGCCCCGGCTGCGGCGCGGGTCGCCGACGACTGCCCGGCGCTGCGCAGCGTGTTCGTCGTCCGGACGGGCGATGCGCCGGACGAGGCGCCGCGGTGGCCGTCCGGGGTCGAGGTCACCGACCACGACGCGGACGGTTCGCTGCCCGCCCCGGCCGTGGAGCGGTCCACCGACGACCACTACATGATCTACACCGGCGGCACCACCGGGCTGCCCAAGGGCGTGATCTGGCGCCAAGAGGACTTCTACTTCGCCGCCCTCAGCGGCGGCAACCCGTACGGGGAACCGCACCGCACGCCCGAGGCGCTCGCCGCCGCTGCCGCCGCGAGCCCGCCGATCGGCTACCTCCTCACCCCGCCGCTCATGCACGGCGCCGCCGCGTACACGCTGTTCACCGCCCTGTTCATGGGCGCGTCCACGATCCTGATGCGGCGGTTCGAGCCGGTGGAGGCGCTCCGCCTCATCGACCGGCACAAGCCCCTCATCGTCGCCGTCGTCGGCGACGCGATCGCCCGCCCCCTGGCCGACGCGATCCGGGCGCACGACGGGGAGTACGACCTCTCGTCGGTCAAGGTGCTGGGCTCCGGCGGCGCGATCCTGTCGCGCAGCGTCCAAGAGGAGTTCGCCGAGCTGATCCCCGGCATCTTCGTCAACAACGGCTTCGGCGCGTCCGAGTCCGGCGTCGACGGGCGCATCAGCGTCGGCGACGACGGCCTGATGCGCCTCGCCGCGAACCCCCGCGTCATCGTCGTGGACGCCGAGATGCAGGCCGTCAAGCCCGGCTCGGACGAGATCGGCCACGTCGCCCGCACCGGACACGTCCCGCTGGGCTACCACAACGACCCGGTGAAGACCGCCGCCACGTTCCCCGTCATCGACGGCAAGCGCTGGGCGATCCTCGGCGACATGGCCCGCGTCGAGGAAGACGGCACCGTCGTCGTCCTCGGCCGCGGCTCCGGCTGCATCAACTCCGGCGGCGAGAAGATCTTCCCCGAGGAGGTCGAGCAGGCCCTCAAGTCGCACCCCGCCGTCATGGACGCCCTCGTCGCCGGCGTCGCCGACGACCGCTTCGGCGAGCGCGTCGCCGCCGCCGTCGAACTGCGCCCGGACGCCGCGCCCCCCATCGTCGACGAGCTGCGCGCCCACTGCCGCACCCACCTCGCCGGATACAAGATCCCGGCGGTGATCGCCTTCACCGGCGCGATCGTCCGCTCCCCGAGCGGCAAGGCCGACTACCGCTGGGCGAAGCGCTTCCTGACGGAGACGACGTCCTGAGCCGCGGCCCCGCCCGAACCACCACGGCGCCGAGCGCTCCCGCCGGCGACCGGAACGAAAGCAAGGAGTCCCCATGCCCGAGGTCGTGATCGTCGACGCCGTCCGGACGCCGGTCGGCAAGCGCAGGGGCGCGCTGTCCGGGCTGCACCCGGCCGCGCTCCTCGGCGTCGCCCAGCAGGGCGTCCTGGACAAGGCGGGCGTCGAGCCCGCCACCGTCGGCCAGGTCGTCGGCGGCTGCGTGACCCAGGCGGGCGAGCAGTCCAACAACGTGACCCGCAACGCCTGGCTCTACACGGGCCTCCCGTACGGGACGGCCTGCACCACCATCGACTGCGCCTGCGGATCGTCGCAGCAGGCCGTCCACATGGTCGCGGGCCTGATCGCGTCCGGCGCGATCCACACCGGAATCGGCTGCGGCGTCGAGGCGATGAGCCGCGTGTTCCTCGGCCAGGCCCTCACCCCCGAGACCGGCAGCCCCGCCCCGGACGGCTGGGAACTCGACATGCCCGACCAGTTCACCGCCGCCGAGCGCATCGCCCGCAAGCGCGGCATCACCCGCGCGGACGTGGACGCGTTTGGCCTCGCCTCGCAGGTCAAGGCCGCGAAAGCCTGGGCGGAGGACCGGTTCGCCGGGCAGATCGTCCCGGTCGAGACCGAGCACGGCGCCGTCACGCGCGACGAGGGCCTGCGCGAGACGTCCCTGGAGAAGCTCGGCACGCTCAAGCCCGTCATCCCGGACGGCATCCACACGGCGGGCAACTCGTCCCAGATCAGCGACGGCGCCGCCGCCGTCCTGCTGATGAGCGCCGACCGCGCCGCCGAGCTGGGGCTGCGGCCGCGCGCCCGCATCCTCGCGTCCGGCATGGTCGGCTCCGACCCCTACTACCACCTGGACGGCCCGATCGAGGCGACCGAGCACGTCCTGCGACTCGCCGGGATGAAGCTCGCGGACATCGACCTCGTCGAGATCAACGAGGCGTTCGCGTCGGTCGTGCTGTCGTGGGCGTCCGTCCACCGGGCCGACATGGACAAGGTCAACGTGAACGGCGGCGCGATCGCCCTCGGCCACGCCGTCGGCTCCACCGGCGCCCGCCTCCTCACCCAGGCCCTCTACGAGCTCGAACGGTCGGACAGGTCCACCGCGCTCGTCACCATGTGCGCGGGCGGCGCCCACGCCACGGCCACCATCATCGAGCGGATCTGAGGAACCACATGACCATCGGGCTGACCGAGGAGCACCGGGACCTGCGCGACGCCGTGCGCGCGTTCACGTCCCGCCAGGTCACGCAGGCGGTCGTGCGCACCGCCGTCGACGCCGAGACCGACGGGCTCCCGCCGTTCTGGGGCGACCTCGCCGCGCAGGGGCTTCTCGGCCTCCACCTGCCCGACGACCTCGGTGGGGCGGGCGCCGGGCTGCTCGAACTGGCCGTCGTCCTGGAGGAGCTGGGCCGCGCCATCACGCCGGGACCGTTCCTGCCGACCGTCCTGGCGAGCGCCGTCCTGCACCGAGCCGGGCATACCGACCACCTGCCCGGTCTCGCGGACGGCACCGCGATCGGCGCGGTCGGTCTCCGCCCCGGCGGCCTGGTGCTGACGGACGGTGTCCTGAACGGCACCTCCGAGCCCGTGCTGGGCGCCCAGGTGGCGGACCTCTTCATCCTCCCCGCGCGGGACGGGGGCACGACCGCCCACGTGCTCGTGCCCGCCTCGTCCGTCCAGGTCGAAGCCCTGCCGAGCCACGACCTGACCCGCCGCCTGGCCCGCGTCACCGCGTCGGGCGCGCCCGTGACGGTGCTGGCGATCGACGAGCAGACCGTCCTCGACCTCGCCGCCACGCTGTTCGCCGCGGAGGCGTCCGGCCTGGCCGACTGGGCGACGGCCACGGCCGCCGAATACGCCAAGGTGCGGACGCAGTTCGGGCGTCCCATCGGGCAGTTCCAGGGCGTCAAGCACCGCTGCGCCCGCATGCTCGCCCACGCCGAGCAGGCCCGCGCCCTCGCCTGGGATGCCGCCCGCGCCTGGGAGTCCACCCCCGGCGAGGCGTCGCTCGCCGCCGCCGTCGCGGGCGCGACGAGCGTCCAGGCCGCGTTCCAGACCGCCAAGGACTGCGTCCAGACCCTCGGCGGCATCGGCTTCACCTGGGAACACGACGCGAGCCTCTACCTGCGGCGCAGCCAGACCCTCCGCGTGCTGCTCGGCTCCACCTCGACGTGGCGGCGCCGCGTCGCGACCCTCACCCTGGACGGCGTCCGCCGCGAACTGCGTGTGGAGCTGCCGCCGCACGCGGAGAAGATCCGAACGGAGATCCGGGCCGAACTGGAACCGGCGAAGGCCCTGACCGGCAAGGACCGCACGACCTACCTGGCCGACCGCGGCTACACGTCCCCGCACCTCCCCGCCCCCTGGGGCAAGGGCGCGGACGCCGTCACCCAGCTCGTCATCGCCGAGGAGATGCGCGCCGCGGGCCTCCGCGCCCACGACATGATCATCGGGAACTGGGTCGTCCCCACCCTGATCGCGCACGGGTCGCCCGCCCAGCACGAGCGCTTCCTCCCCGGCTCGCTCCGCGGCGACATCCGCTGGTGCCAGCTGTTCAGCGAACCCGGCGCCGGCTCCGACCTCGCCGCCCTCACGACCCGCGCCGAGAAGGTCGAGGGCGGCTGGACGATCACCGGCCAGAAGGTCTGGACGTCCATGGCCCGCGAGGCCGACTGGGGCATCCTCCTCGCCCGCACCGACGCGTCCGTCGCGAAGCACAAGGGCCTGTCGTACTTCCTGCTCGACATGAAGTCGCCGGGCATCGACATCCGCCCGCTCCGCGAACTCACCGGCGACACCCTCTTCAACGAGGTGTTCCTGGACGGCGTCTTCATCCCGGACGACCTCCTGGTCTCGTCCCCGGGCGACGGCTGGAGACTCGCCCGCACCACCCTGGCGAACGAGCGCGTGTCCCTTTCGAACGACTCGTCCCTCGGCAGCGGGGGAGAGGCCCTCCTCAAGCTGGTCGGCGACGACCCCGACCGCCTGGCGACGCTCGGCGGCATCCTCTGCGACGCCCAGTCCAGCAGCCTGTTCGGCCTCCGCACGACGCTCCGCTCCCTCGCGGGCGGCCAGCCCGGCGCCGAATCCAGCATCGGCAAACTGATCGGCGTCGAGCACATCCAGCAGGTCTGGGAGACCGCCGTCGACTGGATCGGCCCCGAAGCCCTCACCGGAGAGGGCGCCGGCGGAATGCAGGACCCCACTTGGATGTTCCTCAATTCGCGGAACATGTCGATCGCCGGCGGCACCACGGACGTCCAGCTCAACATCATCGGCGAGCGGCTGCTCGGCCTGCCCCGCGACCCGCAGCCCTCGGAAAGGTGATCATGACGACCGAACCGTACGCCGACACCCGCGCGACCTCCGCCGAGGACGCGGCCGCCGCGGCCCGCCGCGTCATCGCCGGCCTGGTCCGCGCGGGCGACCTCGGCGGCGCCGACATGGCCTCCATCGCCGACCGCCTCAACGAGATCGCGGACGAACTCGACGCCACCGCCCCGACCGTCGAGGCGCGCCTGCGCGACATGTGGGGCAACGGCAGGCCCAACCACGACCCCGTGGCGGGCGGCGAGAACCCGATCGCGCCTCCCCTCAGCTACGCGGGCAAGGACGACGGCTCCATAGAAGCGCAGGTCACCCTAGACCTGCCTTACCAGGGCCCGCCGTCCTGCGTCCACGGCGGCGTCTCCGCACTCCTCCTGGACCACACCCTCGGCGTCGCCAACGGCTGGGCGGGCCTGCACGGCATGACCGCCGAACTGACCCTCCGCTACCACCGGACGACCCCGCTCTTCGAGCCCCTGACGATCACCGGCCGCCACGTCTCGCGGGACGGCCGCAAGATCCGAACGATCGGCGCCATCCACGCGGGCGGCGAAGCCTGCGTCACGGCGGAGGGCCTCTTCGTCACCCCCCGCACGGCCTGACACACGGCCCGTCCGCCCGGTCCGCCCCGGGCGGACGGCGGGTCCATCGGCCCTCGACGGGGGACGTAAGTCCCTACTTCTCCGCCGTGGCCCACCTCACGATCGTGAGGACAGCACGACGGGTCTGAAGGGCGGGCGCACGTGACGGACTACCCCTACGCCGACCGGTTCGAGGTCTACGCGCGGCTCCCCGAGGAAGGGCGCCCGCAGGCCGAGATCCTCGCCGAGCTCAGGGACATGGCGGCCGGCGAGGACGCCTTCTGGGAGACCGGCAAGGCGTCCGGCACGGTGTACTGCGGCGACCACGACCACTACGCCTTCATGACGGAGACGTACGGGCTGTTCGGCCACGCCAACGTGCTGCAGCGCGACATGTTCCCCAGCGCGACGAAGTTCGAGGGCGAGATCCTCGCGATGACCCTCGACCTGATGCACGCGGACGCCGTCACCGGCACCTCCCCCGCCGGTGTGGTGACGACCGGCGGCACCGGCAGCATCCTGCACGCGATGCTCGCCTACCGGGACGCCGCCCGCGGGCGCGGCGTCACCCGCCCGAACCTCGTCAAGCCCGAGACCGCGCACCCCGCGTTCGACAAGGCGGGGCACCTGTTCGGCATCGAGGTCCGGGACGCGCCCGCCGACCCCCGCACGACCCGGGTCGACGTCGGCGCCGCCGGCGGACTCGTCGACGACGACACGATCGTGGTCGTCGGCTCCGCCGGCAACTACGGCTACGGGACGATCGACCCCATCGAGGAGCTTTCGGACCTGGCGCTGAGCCGCAACGTCGGCCTCCACGTCGACGGCTGCCTGGGCGGGTTCATCCTCCCCTTCGGAGAGGAACTCGGCCTCGACATCCCGCGCTTCGACTTCCGCGTCCCCGGCGTGACGAGCATCTCCGCCGACACCCACAAGTACGGGTACGGGCTCAAGGGCACGTCGACGCTCCTGTTCCGCGACGGCTCCCTCCGGAACGAGCTGTACTTCCTGCACACCGGATGGAGCGGCGGCAAGTACCTGTCGCCCGGCATCGAGGGCTCCCGCTCCGGCGGCCTGCTCGCCGCGACCTGGGCCGGGATGGTCGCGCTCGGCCGCGCCGGCTACCGCCGCCACGCCGAGCAGATCTTCACGACCGCCCGCCGCATGATCGACGCCGTCCGGTCGCATCCCGAACTGCGCGTCCTGGGCGAGCCGACGTTCCTGTTCAGCTTCACCTCGGACGACTTCGACATCTACCACGTGTACGACTTCATGGCCGGGCGCGGCTGGCGGCTCAACGGCCAGCAGTACCCGAACGCCGTCCACATGGCGGTGACCCGGCCGCAGACCCGCCCCGGCGTCGCCGAGACCTTCGCCGCCGACCTCGCCGACGCCGTCCCGTACGCGAGGGAGCGGCACGCGGCGGGCGCCGCCCCCATGTCGGGCGCCGTCTACGGCGGCGTCGAGGGCGGTCTCACCGACGAGGCCGACGGCTTCATCCGCCAGATCATGGCGGGGATCCTCGACACCCACCAGTCGCTGCCCCCGGCCCGGTCATGACCGCCCGGTACGTCCTCGCGGTCGATCTCGGCTCCACGGGGCTTAAGGTCGGCCTGGTCACGGTCGCCGGAGACCTCGCGGCCTGCGAGTGCGCGCCGGTCACCACCCACCGCCCCGGCGGCGGCGCGTCCACGCAGGACGCGGACCGGTGGTGGGACCTCGTCACCGCCGCCGCCCGCCGCGTCACCGCGTCCGTCCGGCCCGACCAGATCATCGCCGCGTCCTGCACGGGCCAGTGGGCGAGCACCGTCCCCGTGGACGCGGCGGGACGCCCCGTCGGCGACTGCCTCCTCTACGACGACACCCGCGGCGCCCCCTACTCCCGCGCCCTCATCGCCGGTCCCGTCGCCGGGTTCGCGCCCCGCAACGCCCTCGCCTGGGTGCGCCGGACCGGCGGCGCGCCCTCCCCGTCCGGCGCCGACCCCATCGGCCACCTGCTGTTCCTCCGCAACGAGCGGCCGGACGTGTACGCGGCGGCCCGCTGGTTCATGGAACCGGTCGACTACCTCACGATGCGGCTGACCGGCGTCGCGTCCGCCACCCACGCGTCCATGGCGGCGGCGTGGCTGACCGACAACCGGCGCCCGGACGTCCTCCGCTACGACCCCGGCCTCGCCCGCCGCGCCGGGATCGACGCGTCCCGGCTCCCGCCGCTGCGGCCGATCGGCTCGATCGTCGGCCACGTGCCGGACGGCACCGCCGCCGAACTGGGCGTCCCTCCGGGCCTGCCGGTCGTCACCGGCCTGCCCGACCTGCACGCGGCCGTCTGCGGCGCCGGCACCCTGGACGACTTCCAGGCCCACCTCGCCATCAGCACCACGTCCTGGATCGGGCTGTCCGTCCCGTTCAAGAAGACCGACGTGCTCCGCTCGATCGCCAGCGTCCCGGGCCTCGCGAACGGCTCCTACGTCGTCGCCGACAACCACGAGACCGGCGGCCGGTGCCTGCAGTGGCTGCACGAGACCGTCTTCGGCGCGGCGTCGACCACCGCCGCCGACTACGAGCGGCTCGTCGCCCGCGCCGCCGCCGCCCCGCCCGGCAGCCGCGGTGTCATCTTCACCCCCTGGCTGGACGGCGAGCGCTCCCCGGTCGACGACCGCGACGCCCGCGCCGGCCTCCACAACCTGTCGCTCACCACGACGCAGGACGACCTCGTCCGCGCCGTCCTGGAGGGCGTCGCGTACAACAACCGGTGGCTGCACGAGGCCGTCGAGCGGTTCGCCGGGCGCCGCCTGGACCCGGTCCGCGCCATCGGCGGCGGCGCACTGTCCGACCTGTGGTGCCAGATCCACGCCGACGTCCTCGGCCGCACGATCGAGCGTGTCGCCGACCCCGTGTACGCGAACCTGCGCGGCCAGGCGGTCTTCGCCGGGCTGGCGCTCGGCGCCGTCCGCCGCGAGGACGTCCGCACCCGGATCGACGGCGTCTTCACCCCCGACCCGGCCGCGCGCGCCGAGTACGAGAGGCTCTACCGCGAGTTCCCCCGCCTGTACCGCGGCCAGCGGCGCATGTTCCGCCGCCTGGCCGCCCACCGCACCCCGGGCCCTGGCGCTCAGCCGCGCTCGCCCATGTCCCCGGTCCCGGGAGTGCCCTCGGCGAGCCCGTAGCGCAGGAACACGGTGCCCTTCGGACCGGCCGCCGGCGGTTCGAGGAGCGTGACGTTCGTGGGCACCGCGCCGCCGTCGAACACCTTCTTCCCGACGCCGAGCACGATCGGGTGGATCCAGAGGTCGAGCCGGTCGAAGAGCTTCTCGCGCAGGAGGGTCTGCACCAGGTTCAGGCTCCCGACGACCTTGATGTTCTCGTGCCGGTCGCGGATATCGCGGACCGCGCCCGCCAGATCCGGGCCGAGCTGCACGGACCCCTTCCACGAGAGGTCGGGCTTGCCGCGCGAGGCCACGTACTTCGGGACGCTGTTGAAGAGCGCCCCGAACTCGTCGTCCTGGTGCGGCCAGTAGGAGGCGAAGATGTCGTACGTCCGCCGGCCGAGCAGGAGGGCGTCCGTGCCCTCGTACGCGGAGGCGACCTGCTCCCCGGCGACCTCGTCGAAGAGGGGCGCCTGCCAGCCGCCGAACGGGAACCCCAGCGGGTCCTCGTCGGGCCCGCCGGGCGCCTGCCCGACGAGGTCGAGCGTCGCGAACAGTTCGATGTGGATGAGGCCCATGACCTACCCCCGTTGAGTCGGTGACGTCAGTCGGGAGGTAGACCCGCGTACCCCGACGAACTCATCGCCGCCGTCCAGCGTCAGCTCCGTGACGGGTGCGGCCAGGGCGACAGGCGGGCAGGGCGGCCGCGTCCGCGCGGCCGCCCTGCCCTTGGTCGCCTCGCCCGGCCGGGTCAGCCGTCCAGGGTCGGGTAGTCGGTGTAGCCGCGGTTGTCGCCGCCGAAGAAGGCGGCCTTGTCGGGCTCGTTGTAAGGGCCGCCCGCCTGGATGCGGGCGGGCAGGTCCGGGTTGGCCAGCCACAGTTCGCCGAACGCGACCGCGTCGGCGACCCCGTCCCGCAGCGCCTCGGCGCCCTCCTCCGGGTTCGAGGGGAACGACTCCGGCGTCGGGTGCGGGTTGAGGATCAGCGTGCCCGGCCACTCGGAGCGGATCAGCGCGGTGATGTCCCGGTTGGCCGACTCCATGACGTGCACGTACGCGAGCCCGAGCGGGGCGAGCGCGCGCGTCAGCGCGACGTACAGGTCGGCGGAGTCGGTCTCCGTCATGTTGTTGTAGGGGTTGCCCGGCGAGACCCTGATGCCGAGGCGTTCGGGGCCGATCGCGTCGCCGACCGCGGTGGCGACCTCGACCGCGAAGCGGATCCGGTTCTCGATCGAGCCGCCGTAGGCGTCGGTGCGCCGGTTGGTCCCGTCGGCCAGGAACTGGTGGATCAGGTACCCGTTGGCCCCGTGCAGCTCCACGCCGTCGAAGCCGGCGTCGATCGCGTTGCGGGCGGCGGCGGCGAAGTCCGCGACCGTTCCCGCGATCTCCTCGAGGGTCAGCTCGCGCGGTGTCGGGTGGTCCAGCACGCCGTCCGGCGTGAACAGCTTCTCGCCGGACGCGATGGGTGACGGCGCCACCGGCAGCCCCCCGTTCGGGTACAGGACGGGGTGTCCTATCCGGCCCGCGTGCATCAGCTGCGCGAAGATGCGGCCGCCCTCGGCGTGCACCTTGCCGGTCACCGTCCGCCAGGCGTCGACCTGCTCCCCGGTGTGCAGTCCGGGCGTCCAGATGTAGCCCTGTGCGATGACGCTCGGCTGGACGCCCTCGCTGATGATCAGGCCCGCCCCGGCGCGCTGCGCGTAGTACTCGGCGGTCAGCTCGGTCACCTTGCCGTCGTGGACGGCCCTGCTGCGGGTCATCGGGGCCATCACCAGGCGGTTGGGCAGCTTCAGCTTTCCCACGGTCACCGGCTCGAACAGTTCCTTCGTCATCGCGGCTCCTCGGTCGTCGTTACTGATCAAGAAGCTACGAGCCGGGCGCCATGGCCCGAATCCGTATGGTTTCGGTACTTCGGCCCCGTAGTTTGGAGGCGTGATCTACGGAAGGGACACCGAACGCGCGCGGATCTCGGGCCTGCTCGCGGGCGCGCGGGACCGGCGCAGCGGCGCCCTGGTCCTGCGCGGCGAGGCCGGGATCGGCAAGTCCGCGCTGCTCTCCTGGGCCGCCTCGACCGTTCCGGACGCCTGCGTGCTGCGTGCGACGGGCTTCGAGGCAGAACGGGACATCCCGTTCGCCGGGCTCCTCCACCTGCTGTGGCCCGTCCGCGACCGCCTCGACGCCGTCCCCGGGCCGCAGGCCGCCGCGCTTCGCGCCGCCCTCGGCATGGACGGGGCGCCCGGCCCGGACCGCTTCCTCACCGGGCTCGCCGTCCTGTCGCTGCTGGCCGAGCTCGCCGAGGACGGCCCGGTGCTCTGCCTCGTCGACGATGCGCAGTGGCTCGGCTCCGCCTCCGTCGAGGCGCTGCTGTTCGCGGCGCGCAGGCTCGCCGCGGAGGGCGTGGTGATGCTGTTCGCCGCCAGGGACGACGGCTTCCCCGCGACGGGACTCCCCGAGTTGCACCTCCCCCGCCTCGGTGACGACGAGGCCGGACGCCTTCTCGCCGACCGGAGCATCGCCCCTTTCGCCCGGCACCGGATCATCCTCGAGGCGGACGGCAACCCGCTCGCGCTGATCGAGTTCGGGGCGGCCGGGGCACGGCACCCGAGCGGTTCGGTCCCGCTGCCGGTCGCCGACCGCGTGGTCGCCTCGTTCCAGGCCCAGATCGACCGGTTGCCGGAGTCCACCCGGCTGATGCTGCTGATCGCCGCGGCGGAGGGCCGCGGTTGGCTGCCCAGCCTGCTCGGCGCGGCCGGGGAGCTGGGCGTCGGCCTGCCCGATCTGGCGGAGGCGGAGCGCGCGGGACTGGTGGAGGTGTCCGGCACCGCCATCGCGTTCCGCCACCCCCTGGTCCGGGCCGCCGCCTACCAGGGGGCGGCGACCGCCCGCCGGGTCGCGGTCCACCACGCGCTCGCCCGCTCCTCCGATGATTCGGGCTGCCGGGCCCGGCACCGGGCCGCCGCGACGCTGGCGCCGGACGAGGGCGTCGCCGCCGATCTCCAGGCGGCCGCCGAAGAGGCCCTCCACTGCCATGGCTACGCCACCGCCGCGTCGCTGTACCGGCAGGCCGCCGACCTCACACCCGACCCGGATGCGCGGGCCCGGCGCCTCGGCGCCGCCGCGGCCGCGATCCTGCGGACCGGCAACACCGGAGAGGCCGACGAGCTGGCCCGGCAGGCCGAGAGGCTGACCGCCGACGCCGGTGAGCACGCCCGGCTGGCCCGCGTCCGCGCCACCGTCGAGTACGAACGCGGCGAGCCCCGCCGGGCCGCGCGGATGCTCCTGGAACGGGCGCCGGACTCCGCGCCCGACGACGCGCCGGCCATGCTCCGCGCCGCCGCGACCTACGCCTGGACGTCCGGCGACGCGGCGTCCGTCGTCCGGGCCGCCGCCCTGCTGCGCGAGGCCGGGCACCCGCACGAGGCCCTCGACGGCATGGCTCTCGTCGTCCAGGGCGACTATGCGCGGGGGCTGCCCGCGCTGGCCGAGTCGAGCGGGGACTCACCCGAGGATCGCCTCGCGACGGCGCTGATGCTCGGCGACGACGACGCCGTTCTCGAACTCGCCGCCGTCGAGGCCGCGCACCTCCGCGAGAACGGCCTGATCGGTGCGCTGCCCACCGTTCTCAAAGCCCTGGCCCGGGCCCAGATCGCCGCCGGGCTCCACCGCGACGCCGAGGCGACGGTCGCGGAGGCGACGGCCATCGCCCGCGACACCGGCTTCGAGCGCCGCGCCGTCCGGCTCGGTGCCGGGCTGGCCCGGCTCGCGGCGATCGAGGGCGATGAGGAACGGGTGCACGCGCTCATCGCGGACGCGCCCGGCGGCGGGCAGGCCGACGCCGCGCTCGGCCTGCTGGACCTCGGCCTCGGCCGCTACGAGCACGCGCATCGCCGACTGGACGAGACCGTGCGCGGACCGCGTCGGCACACCCCCGAGGTCATGCTGGCCACCGCCGACCTCGTCGAGGCCGCCGTGCGCGGCGGCGCCCCCGGACGCGCCGTCGAACCGCTGGAGCGGTTCCGTTCATGGTCCGAAGCGGGCGGTCTGCCCTGGGCCCGGGCGGTGGCGCTGCGCTGCCAGGCCCTTCTCGACGACGCCGAAGAACCCTACGTCCAGGCGATGGCCCTGCACGAGAAGGGCGGCCGCCCCTTCGAACGCGCCCGTACGGAACTGCTCTACGGCGAGTGGCTGCGCCGCGCCCGCCGCCGGTCGGACGCCCGGGCACCGCTCCACTCCGCTCTGAAGATCTTCGACGGGCTGCGCGCCGCACCCTGGTCGGAGCGGGCCCGCGCCGAGCTGCGTGCGACCGGCGAGACCCGCACGGCCGCCGCGCCCACCGCGTCCGACGTGCTCGACCGCCTCACGCCGCAGGAGCTCCAGGTCGTCCGCCTCGCCGCGGACGGCGTCAGCTCCCGCGACATCGCCGCGCGACTCTTCCTCAGCCCCCGGACGGTCGAGTACCACCTCTACAAGGCCTATCCGAAACTGGGCGTCTCGTCCCGCAAGGAACTGGCCGCCCTCACGCTGACGCGGGTGTGAGTCAGGTCATGGCGCGAAGGGCTGGACCTTGAGTTCGGTTGAGGTTTCAGAATCGGCGTATGGCTGGGAACAGAGAGAAAGAGCTGGTGGCGATCGCCGAGGTCGTGGCGGCCGTCGAGCACGCGCAGAACAACGAGCTGGTGGACGAGTTCGTCTCGCTGTTCCGGGCGGACGCCATCTGGACGACCGGCGGCGGGAAGCGGCTGTTCGGACGCGACGCGATCGCCGCGTTCACCCGGCAGGTACTGCCCGGGGGCATGGCCGGCACGACCGCCACTTATGAGGTCGAGTACGTCCTGTTCATCCGGCCTGATGTCGCGGCCGTCAAGGTGCGGCAGGTTTCGCGGACGGGCGACGAGGTGGCCGTGGGAAGCCCCATGTACGTGATGAGCAAGGAGGACGGGCGGTGGTCGCTGACCGCCAACCAGAACACCCCCGTCCTCGATGGGTGACTACAGGACGGATTCGACCTCGCGGCGGATCACCTTGCCCGTGGCGTTGCGGGGCAGGGACTCCGTGGTGAGCTTCCAGCGGGACGGGACCTTGAAGTAGGCGAGGCGCTCACCGGCGAATTCGGTGAGCGCTTCTTCCGTGGGGAACTCCGCGTCCTCGGAGAAGACGACGACCGCCGTGACCTCTTGGCCCAGGTCGGGGTGGGGGGTGCCGAGGGCGATGCACTCGCGGACGCCCGGGAAGTCGGCCAGGGCGTACTCGATCTCGGCCGGGTAGACGTTCTCGCCGCCGCGGATGATGAGGTCGGAGCGGCGGGTGGTGAGGAAGAGGCGGCCGTTCTCGATGACGCCGATGTCGCCGGTGTGCAGCCAGCGGTCGGCGTCGATGGCGGCGGCGGTCGCGTCCGGGTCTTCCCAGTAGCCGAGCATGTTGTAGGCGCTGCGGACGCAGACCTCGCCCTCCTCGCCCTCGGGGAGGGGCTTGTCGTCGGCGCCGCGGATCTCCAGCTGGACGCCGATCGCGGGGCGGCCGAGGGTGCCGGGGGCCTCCATGAGGTCGAGGGGGGACGCGGTCGCGACCGCTGTGCAGGATTCGGTCAGGCCGTAGCTGTCGACCAGGGCGTTGCGGGCCGGGGGGAAGGCGGCGCGGAGCTTGTCCTTGAAGGCCGGGGACGAGGGCGCCGACGCGAGGGCGAACGCGGTGAGGGAGGACGTGTCGTACTTCGACAGGTCGTCGTGCTCCAGGAGCCGGTTCGCCATCGTGGGGACGGCGCCCCAGTTCGTGACGCGTTCCCGTTCGATGAGGGTGAGGACCTTGTCGACGTCGAAGCCGCCCAGGTGCATGACGACGGCGGAGCCGGTGGCGAGGCGGGGGACGGCGAGGTTGTGCAGGCTCGCGATGTGGAAGAGGGGGAGGGCGAGCAGGTAGCGGCGGTCCTCGGGCCTGGTGGGGTCGCCGAACATCTGGATGAGGGCGTCGTTGGTGCGGTGGTACTCGACCACCGAGGTCAGGTTGCGGTGGGTGTGCACCGCGCCCTTGGGGCGTCCGGACGTCCCGCTCGTGTAGAGGATGACGGCGGGGTCGTCCTCGGCGACGGGCGGGATGTCGAAGGCGGCGGTGCCGGCGGTCATCGCCGGGACGTCCTGCTCCACGGTGAGCGCGCCCGGGACGTTGGCGGCGCGCTTGGCGTCGGCGATGACGACCTTCGGGGCGGTGTGGCCGAGGGCGTACTCGACCTCGCGGCGGGTCCACCAGGCGTTGTAGCCGACGGCGACGGCTCCGGCGGCGATCGTCGCCCAGAACGCGATGATCCACTCGGGGGAGTTGGCGGCGTAGAGCGCGACGCGGTCGCCGGGCCGGACGCCGTGGTCGTCGCGCAGGGCCTTGGCCATCGACGCGGCGCGGCGGGCGTGGTCGGCGAATGAGATGCGGGTTTCGGCGGTGACGATGTAGTCGCGGTCGCCGAAGTCCGCGGAGCGGGTCAGGACCTCGCCCAGGCTGCGGGCCCGGTTCGCGAACACCGGGATTCGGGCGCCCAAAACCTCCTCCGGACGGAGTTCAAAAGTGCCGCCGGGACCGACCAGCCGCTGCATGATCTCCATTGCCGTGGGGGTCATCGAGCCTCCTCATCTCCGTGCCGAAGGGCTCATTGTGTCCAGGGTCACTGTGGCTGACCAGGGTGTTCCGGTGAGTGGGACTCCACGGTACGCCGGGGGTGACCGCGTTCGGTCCCGGTGAGCGGGACTCGCGGTGGCGCGTGGCCCGCGTCACATCACGATGACCGGCAACCGAGTACCGGATGACCGGAAATCGGGATGGCGCGATGGGAGTACCGATGGGAAGTCTCGACGGGTCGGTGGCGGTCGTCACGGGCGCGGGCCAGGGCGTCGGCCAGGGCATCGCTCTGGCGCTCGCCGCGGAGGGCGCGGCGGTGGCCGTGCTCGGCCGGACGCCGGCGAAGCTGGAGACCACCTGCGGGCTCATCCGGGAGCGCGGCGGACGGGCCGAGGCGTTCACCTGCGACGTCACGGACACGGAGGCCGTTCCCGAGGTCGTGGCGGCCGTCGTGGAACAGCTCGGCGGTGTCGACATCCTCGTCAACAACGCCTACACCGGCTCCTACGGGCCGCTGCTGGAGATGAGCGACGACGCCTTCCGGAACGGGTTCCGGTCGGGGCCGTTCGCGGCGTTCGCGTTCATGAAGGCGTGCCACCCGCACATGAAGGCGCGGGGCGGCGGCAGCATCGTCAACCTCGTCACGTCCGCCATGGTCCGCTGGGACCCGTCCACCTACGGGGCCTACGCGGCGGCCAAGCAGGCGCTCCGGTCGCTCACGAGGACGGCCGCGGCGGAATGGGGCCCGGACGGCATCCGCGCCAACAACATCGCCCCGCACGCCCTGTCGCCGGGGCTCAAGTGGTGGGCCGAGAACAACCCCGAGGCCGCCGAGGAGTTCCGCGGGACCATCCCGCTCGGCTACATCGGCGACTGCGAGCAGGACATCGGCCGGGCCGTGGCCGCGCTGGTCGGCCCGGGCATGCGCTACCTGACCGGCGCCACGATCCCTCTCGACGGCGGCCAGGCCTACTTCGGCTGACCTCCGCTTTCCCACCCCACCGGCCGGCCGTGTCCGCACGTCCGGTGAAAGGAGCATGTCCAGAAATGAAGGCAGACAAGTTCGGACGTCTCGCTGCGGGCGCGCTCGCCCTCGCGATGCTGACCACGGCGTGCGCCGGAGAGCGATCCGGTTCCGACGGCGCCTCCGGGGACGGGGGCGACGGCGCGAAGAACGCCGCCACCTCGTTCGGGACGCTGCCGTCGCCCTGCGGCGGCGGTGACGCCAAGGGCGCCACCGACCAGGGCGTCACCGACAAGGAGATCACGATCGGGTTCGGCGACGACCGCGGGTTCGCCTCCGCGCCGGGCCTGTCCAAGGAGATGGGCGACGCCGTCAGCGCCATGATCGCGTGGTGCAACGAGCAGGGCGGCATCAACGGGCGCAAGATCAAGGGCAACCAGTACGACGCCGCCTACATGCAGTCCGCGAAGGTCGTGCAGGAGGCGTGCAAGCAGGACTTCATGCTCGTCGGCCAGGGCTTCGCGATGGACGAGGCGGCCGAGCAGTACCGCGTCGGCTGCAAGCTGCCGACGGTCGCGGGCTTCACGGTCGGGCCGAACTCGTCCATGGGCCCGATGAAGTACGAGGCCGTCCCGTACCCGGTGGACATGCTCAACATCAGCGGGATGCTGCTCGCGCAGAAGAACTTCCCGAACTTCAAGACCAAGACCGACATCCTGCTGTCGACGTCCCCGGCCGTCTCCGCCGGTACCAACAAGATCGCCGGTGCGATGAAGCAGCAGGGCATCACGCCGCTGGACTGCGGCGTCCGGCTCAACGACCGCGGCGAGAGCAACTACATGCCGTTCGCCGAGAAGCTCAAGAAGTGCGGCGCCGAGTTCCTCTGGTCGTCCGACTCCCCGGACGCCGGCCAGTTCAGCCTGCTCGACACGATCGCGCGGGCCGGGATCAAGCCGAAGTACGTGTTCGAGGCGACCTGGTACAGCCCGCACGTCTCCGGGTGGAACAAGGCCGGGAACGGCGACGGCCTCCACGTCGGCATGATCTTCCAGCCGTTCGAGAACGCCGACAAGGCCCCCGCGGTCAAGCAGTACATGGACCTCGTCAACGCCAAGAAGGGCAAGGTCGCGCTGCTCGGCATGCAGGCCACGTCCTCGTTCCTGCTGTGGGCGCAGTCGGCCAAGGCGTGCGGCTCCGACCTCACCCGCCAGTGCGTCATCACCGAGCTGTCGAAGGTCCACGAGTGGACGGGCGGCGGCCTGCACGCGCCGACCGACCCGGGCAACAACAAGCCGGCGTCCTGCGGGCTGATGGTCAAGCTCACCGGCACGAAGTACGAGCAGGTGTTCCCCAAGAACCGCGGCGAGTTCGAGTGCGGCGCGGAGTTCGTCATCAAGACCGACCCGAAGAACTGGGGCACCGAGCTGACGGACGAGCGGATCGCGAAGAAGTTCCTGACCGGCGACGTCATCAAGCCCAAGGCCTGATCAACCGCCCCCTGGTGGTGACCCCATGACGACGTTCCTGACGTATACGGTCCTCGGCCTGGTCCTGGGCGCGGTGTACTCCATCGCCGCGTCCGGGCTGGTCCTGACCTACAACACCTCCGGAATCTTCAACTTCGCGCACGGCGCCCAGGCCATGTTCGGCACGTTCCTGTACTGGCACTTCACGCAGGTGTGGAACTGGCCGACGTGGCTCGGGCTGATCGCGGTGATCGGCGTGGCCGGTCCCGTGATGGGCGCGGCGCTGCACGCACTGATCATGAAGGGGCTGCGCGGTACCGCCGATGTCACGAAGATCATCGTGACGGTGGCGGTGCTGCTGGGAACGGTCTACCTGGCGCAGTGGATCTGGAACCCGGACGAGGCCCGCACCATCGACATGTTCTTCGGTGCGGGCGCGAAGGTCACCCTCGCCGGGGTGACCGTCCGGTACCACGAGATCGTCTGCCTGGTCGCCGCCGTGGCCATCGCCGCCCTGCTGCGGGTGCTGTTCACCCGCAGTAGGGCGGGGGTGGTGATGCGGGGCTCGGTCGACGATCCGGACCTGCTGCGGCTGAACGGCCACGACCCCGAGCGCGCCGCGATGCTGTCGTGGGCGCTCGGCTCCACCCTCGCCGTGCTGGCCGGGGTGCTGGTCGTCCCGATCAGCGGCGGTGCGATGGACGCGAACATGCTGACGCTGCTGGTCATCGACGCGTTCGCGGCGGCGATGTTCGGCAGGCTGCGCAGCCTGCCGCGGACGTTCGCCGGCGCGATGGTGCTGGGCCTGACCGTGACCTACGTCCTGGCGTACCTGCCGTCGGCGGGCACGTTCACGGGCAACCTCCGCGTCTCGCTGCCGATGATCATCCTGTTCGTCGTGCTCGTGGTGCTGCCGCAGGACCGGCTGCGCGGTGCCGCCGTCCGGACGCGGGAGCGCTACCGCGTGCCGTCCGTCCGGTCGGCGGCGGTGTGGGGCGCGGTACTGATCGCGGTCGTGTACCTCTACAGCCTGCTGCTGCCGGACGCGGGCGTCACCGCGTTCGCGCTCGGCATGACCTTCGCGATCGTCGCGCTGTCGCTGACCGTCCTGACCGGCTACGCGGGCGAGCTGAACCTCGCGCCGCTGTCGTTCGGCGCCATCGGGACGATCGTCGCGTTCCACTTCGGTGTGACGGGGGAGGGCCTCGCGGCCCGCCTCAACGTGCAGGGCGTGCTGCTCGGCGTGCTGGTCGCGGCGGTGGTCGGCGGGCTCGTCGCGCTGCCCGCACTGCGCCTGCGAGGTCTGTACCTGGCGCTCGCGACGATGGCGTTCGGCGTGTTCCTGTCGAACATGGTGCTGCGCGACACCACCGAGCACGAGTGGTTCGGGCAGAGGTTCACGATCTTCCCGGACGGTTCGCTCGTCATCCCGCCCCTCAAGGCCGGTCCGCTCGACCTGCGCGACGGGACGGCGTTCCTGATGACCGCGACCGTACTGTTCGCCCTGCTCGGCATCGGTCTGGCCGCGCTCCGCAACAGCGGGTACGGGCGGCGGCTCGCGGCGATGAAGGACAGCCCGGCGGCCACGGCGATGCTCGGGCAGAGCCTCGTCCGGCTGAAGCTGTCCGTCTTCATGATCTCCGCGGGGATCGCCGGGCTCGGCGGCGTGCTGATGTCGTCCGCGCACGGGACGGTCTCCCAGGAGACCTTCACGATCACCGGGAGTCTGGCGCTGCTGATGCTCGTCGTCGTGGCGGGGATCGGCTACATCAGCGGGGCCCTGTTCGGCGGGCTGATCGCCGGCGTCGGGTCGGCCGTCCTCGTGTCCACCTTCAACGACCTGGCGCTGGAGCACGAGTCCATGTCGTCGCTCTACACGGCGGTCGGGCAGCTCGTCCTGGTCGGGACGGCGCTGGTCGGGATGGGCGTCGGCAGGAACCCGAGCGGGTTCGTCCACGACGTCGCCGAGGCGTACCGGAGCCTGCGGGCCGCCAAGCCCGTCCTGTACGGGGGCGGCGCGGCGGGCGCGGTGCTGTACGTCCTGGCGCTGACCGATGTGATCGGGACGTGGACGTTCGCGATCGCGGCGCTGTGCGTCCTCATGCTGCTGCCGGTGATCGGCAAGAGCGTCCTGGAGGAGAAGGGGAGGCGCGAGACGCCGCTGGAGCTCCTCGGGATCGACGAGCCCTACACCGACGAGCTGCGCGCCCGACTCGACCGCGAGCTGGGCCTGCCCGCCACCGTCCGGAAGGGAGGGGCCGGTGTCCCTGCTTGAGACCCGCGGGATCACCGTCCGGTTCGGCGGCAACACCGCCGTGGACGACGTGAGCCTGACCATGGCCGAGGGTGAGATCACCGGGCTGATCGGCCCGAACGGCGCCGGCAAGACCACGATGTTCAACACCGTCACCGGGTTGCAGAGACCGGCGTCCGGCAGGGTCCTGCTGGACGGGACGGACATCACCTCCCTGTCCCCGGCCAAGCGCGCGCGGCGCGGGATGGCGCGCACCTTCCAGCGGCTGGAGCTGTTCCTGTCGCTGTCGGTGCGCGACAACGTCCGCGTCGCGGGCGACGTCCTGCGCGCGACCGCCCGCAAGCGGTTCGACCTGGACGAGGAGACCGACAGGATCCTGGAGCGGACGGGCCTCACCGACATCGCCGGACGCGACGTGTCGGACGTCCCGATCGGGAGGGCCCGCGTCGTGGAGGTGGCGCGCGCGCTGATGACCTCGCCGCGCGTCCTGCTGCTGGACGAGCCCGCGTCCGGCCAGACCGAGCAGGAGACGGAGCGGTTCGCCGAGATGCTGAAGGGCCTCGCGGGCGACGGCCTCGCGATCTGCCTCGTCGAGCACGACCTGCCCCTGGTGATGGGGCTGTGCTCGCGGATCCACGTCCTCGACTACGGGTCGCTGATCGCGTCCGGGACACCGCAGGAGATCCAGGAATCCCCGGAGGTCATCGCGGCCTACATCGGCACCGAGGAGGCGACATGACAGAACCGCTCCTGGAACTGAGCGGTGTCAAGGCCGGGTACGGCGCCATCGAGGTCCTGCACGGCGTCGACCTCGCGTTGCGGCCCGGGACGCTGCTGGCGTTGCTCGGCCCGAACGGCGGAGGCAAGTCCACCGCCATGCGGGTCATCGCGGGCCTGCACCCCGCCACCGGCGGGGAAGTGCGCTACGCCGGACGGACGGTGAACGGCATCTCGGCGCAGGACGCCGCCCGCCTCGGTATCTGCTCCATCCCCGAAGGACGGGGCGTGTTCCCGAACCTGACGGTGCGGGAGAACCTGTGGGCCGCCACGGGGACCGGCGCGAGGCTCAAGGACATGGAGGAGAAGGCGTACGGCCGGTTCCCCATCCTCGGCAAGCGCCGCGACCAGCTCGCCGGGTCCCTGTCGGGCGGTGAGCAGCAGATGCTCGCGCTGTCGCGGGCGCTCGGCACCGACCCGGCGGTCCTCCTGCTGGACGAGCTGTCCATGGGCCTCGCACCCAAGATCGTGAGCGAGATGTACGAGACGGTCGCCGAGCTGGTCGCGGGCGGCCTGTCGGTGCTGGTGGCGGAGCAGTTCGCCCGCGCCGTCCTGCCGATCGCCGACTCCGCCGCGCTGATGCTGCACGGCCGGATCGCGGCGACGGGCACGCCCGACGAGATCGAAGACCGGCTGGCCGGCGACTACCTGGGAGGTTGACCGAAATGCTCACCGAGGACCGACGCGAGAAGTTCAAGGACGACGTGGCGAACCAGAAGCTGAAGACGGACGGCTCCAAGCACGACGGGCTGATCCGCATCATCGGCGTCCTGCTGATGGTCGTCGGCGTGGCCGGGGCGTTCGTCGCCTACAACGGCTCGCTGACGCAGGACGATCTTCGCGACATCGGCTCGTTCCAGATCCTCGCGGTCGGGTTCCTGGCGCTGACCGTCCTCGGCGGCGCCCTGTACCTGGCGGCCGCGGTGACCCGCGTCCTGCGGCTGTGGCTGCTGCGCCAGCTCGCCGAGTTCGACCAGCTCAGCGAGGTGCTGAAGGGCCGCGACTGAGCCGCCAGGCCGCCCTGCCGCTCCCAGTCAGCGGGATGCCCGGAACGTCCGGGCGTCCCGCTGATTAACGTCAAGGCGCCACCCCAGAGGTGGCGGAGGAAGGACCCCAGATGACCCAGCCCGTACCCGACGTCCTCGCCCCGGCCCGCCTCGGGCCGGTGACGCTGCGCAACCGCACGATCAAGTCGGCGACGTACGAGGGGCTGAGCAAGGACAACCTGGTCACCGACCGGTTGATCGACTTCCACGTGCGGCACGCCCGCGGTGGCGTCGGGATGACGACGGTGGCGTACTGCGCGGTGGCGCCGGACGGCCGCACCGACCGCAAGCAGATCCTCTGGACGGACGCGGCGCTGCCCGGTCTGCGGGACCTGACCGAGGCCGTCCACGCCGAGGGCGCGGCGGTCTCCGCGCAGATCGGCCACGCCGGGCCGGTCGCGAACCCGAAGGCCAACGAGGCGCCAGCGCTGGCGCCCGGACGCCACTTCCACGCGACCACCCAGAGCTTCACCAAGGCCGCGACGCGCGCCGACCTGAGGCGGGTCGTCGACGGGCACGCGCACGCGGCCGGGATGGCGATCGAGGCCGGCTTCGACGCGGTCGAGGTCCACCTCGGGCACAACTACCTGGCCAGCTCCTTTCTCAGCCCGAAGCTGAACCACCGCGACGACGAGTACGGCGGGTCGCTGGAGAACCGGGCGCGGCTGTCACGGGACATCGCCCGCGCCGTCCGCGACCGGGTCGGCGACCGCATCGCGATCATCGCGAAGATGAACATGGACGACGGCGTGCCCGGCGGGTTCTGGCTGGACGAGGCCGGGCAGGTCGCGCAGTGGCTGGAGGCCGACGGCACCGTCGACGCGCTGGAGATGACGGCGGGCAGCTCGCTGCTCAACCCGATGTACCTGTTCAAGGGGGACGCGCCGCTCCGCGAGTTCGCCGCGCTGTTCCCGCAGCCGATGAAGACCGGCGTCAAGGTGTTCGGCAGATGGAAGCTGCGCAGCTACCCCTACCGGGACCTCTACCTGCTGGAGCACGCGCGGCAGATCCGCGCGGCGGTGAAGCTGCCGATGATCCTGCTCGGCGGCGTCACCGACAAGGCCGGCATGGACACCGCGATGGCGGAGGGCTTCCAGTTCGTCGCGATGGCGCGGGCGCTGCTGCGCGAGCCCGACCTGATCAACCGCATCCAGGCCGAACCCGCCACGAAGTCGCTGTGCATCCACTGCAACAAGTGCATGACGGAGATCTACGCGGGGACGCGCTGCGTCCTCGCGAACCAGGCGTCCTGAGCCGGGGAGGGGGAACGTGGAGACGATCGCCGATCTGCTGCTGGCGCGGCTCGGGGACGAGCGCCCCGGGCTGCGCGGCCGCGAGCGGTCGTGGACGTGGGACGAGGTCGTCCGGGCGAGCGCCGTCCGGGCGGACGTGGCCCGGGAACTGCGCCGGGACGGCCCGTTCCACATCGGCGTGCTGCTGGACAACGTCCCGGAGTACGTCCTGTGGCTCGGCGCGGCGGCGCTCGGCGGCGCGACGATCGTCGGGATCAACCCGACGCGGACGGGAGCGTACCTGGAGCAGGAGGTCCGGCACACCGACCTCCAGCTCCTGGTCACCGATGAGGCCGGGGCGAAGCTCCTCGACGGCCTCGACATCGGCGTCCCCCGTGACCGCTTCCTCCTCATCGACTCGGAGGAGTACGCCGCTCTCCTCGACCGGCACGCCGGTGCGGAACCGGCCCGCGACCCCGCGATCACCCCGTCCACGCAGATGCTGCTGCTCTTCACGTCGGGGACGACCGGTGCCTCCAAGGCGGCGCGCTGCTCGCAAGGGCGGCTGTACGGGCTGGGGCAGGCCAACAGCGCCAAGTACGACGTGAAGCGCGACGACGTCTCGTACTGCCCGATGCCGCTGTTCCACGGGAACGCGCTGATGGCGCTCTGGGCGCCGTCCCTGTACGCGGGGGCGTGCGTGTGCCTGGCGCCGAAGTTCTCCGCGTCCGGGTTCCTGCCCGACGTCCGCTTCTACGGCGCGACGTTCTTCACCTACGTCGGCAAGGCGATCGGCTACGTCCTCGCCACGCCGGAGCAGCCGGACGACGCCGACAACACCCTCACGCACGGGTTCGGGACGGAGGCGTCGCCGGAGGACAAGAAGGAGTTCCTCCGGAGGTTCGGCGCGCGGCTCGTCGAGGGCTACGGCTCCAGCGAGGGCGCCGGCATGGTCAGGCTGGCGAAGGACGCGCCGGAGACCGCGTTCGGCGTCCCCGCCCACGACGGCGTCCGGATCGTCAACCCCGAGACCCGCGAGACCTGCGCCCCGGCCGTCCTCGACGAGCACGGGCGCGTTCTGAACGCCGAGGCGGCCGTCGGTGAGATCGTCGACGTGCACGGCGCCGCGAAGTTCGAGGGCTACTACAAGAACCCGGAGGCGGACGCCGAGCGCGTCCGGCACGGCTGGTACTGGACGGGCGACCTCGGCTACCTGGACGAGCGCGGCTTCCTCTACTTCGCGGGCCGGTCCGGCGACTGGATCCGGGTCGACTCCGAGAACACGTCGGCGCTGCAGATCCAGCTGGTGATCCGCCGCCACCCGAAGGTCGTGGACGCGGTGGTGTTCGCCGTCCCCGACCCGCGCTCCGGCGATCAGGTGATGGCGGCGATCGAGGTCCCGGACGGCGTCGCCTTCGCCGACCTCGACTTCGCGGCGTTCCTCGCGGCGCAGCCCGACCTCGGCACGAAGGGCGCTCCCCGGTTCGTCCGGGTGTCGGCCTCGCTGCCGACGACGGGGTCGGGGAAGCTCGCGCGCAAGCAGCTCCAGATCGAGGGCTGGCGCACCGGCGACCCCGTGTACCGGTGGATCGGCCGCGGCGCCCCCGCCTACGTCCAGATGACGGCCGACGACAAGGCGGAGCTGCGTGCGGAGTTCGCCGCCAACGGCCGCCTGAGGTTTCTCCCATGATCGACCGGAAGGGTGTCCATGGACCTGCGTGAGTCCGCAGAACAGCAGAGGCTGCGCGCGGAGCTACGGGCGTATTTCGCGAACCTGCTGCCCGAGGACGAGCGCCGCCGCGCCGGCGAGGAGGGCGTCGGCGGGCCCCGGTTCCGCGAGATCGTCAAGATGCTCGGCAACGACGGGTGGCTCGGTTACGGCTGGCCGACCGAGTACGGCGGGCAGGGCAAGTCGATCGCCGAGCAGTACGTGTTCTTCGACGAGGTGCAGCGGGCCGGCCTGCCGTTCCCGTTCGTCACCGTGAACACGGTCGGCCCGACGCTGATGAGGTACGGGACGGACGAGCAGAGGAAGCGGTTCCTGCCCGGCATCCTGTCCGGCGACATCGTCTTCGCGATCGGCTACACCGAGCCGGACGCCGGTACCGACCTCGCGTCGCTGCGCACCCGCGCGGTCCGGGACGGCGACGACTTCGTCGTGGACGGCAGCAAGGTGTTCACGTCCGGCGCGAACACCGCCGACTACGTGTGGCTGGCCTGCCGGACGAACCCGGACGCGCCGAAGCACAAGGGCATCTCGATCCTCATCGTCCCGACGGACGCGGAGGGGTTCTCCTGGAGCCCGATCCAGTGCGTCGGCGGCATGGTGGTGACGGCCACCTACTACGGGAACGTGCGCGTCCCGGCGTCCGACGTCGTGGGCGACGTGGACGGCGGCTGGGGCCTCATCACCACGCAGCTCAACCACGAGCGCATCGGGCTCGCCGCGCTCGGCGGCCGGATGATCCGGCTCTGGGAGGACGTCGCCGCCTGGGCGCGGGACGAGGGCGTCGCGGACATCCCGTGGGTGCGCCGCGACCTCGCCCGCACCTACGCCAAACTCGAGGCGATGCGGCTCATGAACTGGAAGATGACCGCGGCCGTCGAGGCGGGCGAGCTGTCCGGCGCGCAGGCCGGGGCGACGAAGACGTACGGGACGGAGACGCACATCGACGTCCAGCGGACGCTGACCGGGGTGCTCGGCGCGGCCGGGCGGATCCGCCCGGAGTCGCCGGGCGCGGCCCTCGCCGGGCAGATCGAGCAGCTGTCCCGGCAGGGCATCGTCAACACGTTCGGCGGCGGCGTCAACGAGGTCCTGCGGGACATGGTCGCCGTCCAGGGACTCGGACTGCCGAGGTCGAGGCGCTCATGAACTACGAGGAGAGGCTTCAGTCCTGGGTCGGGCGGCGGCTGAGCGAGCCCCGGCGCGGCCAGGACCCGGTGAACGTGCCGATGATCCGCCACTGGGTCGAGGCGATGGAGGACGACAATCCCGTCTTCCTGGACGAGGACGCCGCCCGCGCCACCGGACGCGACGGCGTCGTGGCGCCCGCCTCGATGATGCAGGCATGGACGATGCGCGGCTACAAGGCGTCCGTGAACGCCGACTCAGCCCCGCCGACCGGCGGCGATGAACTCGTCGCGCTGCTGGCGGAGGGCGGCTACACCTCCGTGGTCGCGACCGACTCGGAGTTCACGTTCGAGCGGGAGCTCGTCCCGGGCGACCACGTCAGCGTGGAGGAGCGCGTCGAGTCGATCTCCCCGGAGAAGACCACCGGCCTCGGCACCGGCCGCTTCATCAGCACGATCCGCACCTACCGGGACGCGAACGGCGAGGTCGTCGCGACGCAGAAGTGGCGGACGCTCCGGTTCCGTCCCGCCGAAAAACCCAAGCCGAAGGCGCTGCGGCCCCGGCCCGCGATCAATCCCGACAACGCGTTCTGGTTCGAGGCGGCGAAGGAGCACCGGCTCGTCATCCAGCGGTGCGCCGACTGCAAGTCGCTGCGGCACCCGCCCGGCCCGTGCTGCCCGCAGTGCGGCTCGTTCGCGTGGGACACCGTCGAGTCGTCCGGGAACGGCCACGTCTACAGCTACGTGGTCAACCACCATCCCCGGCACCCCGCGTTCGACTACCCGCTGATCGTCGCGGTGATCGAGCTGGCGGAGGGCACCCGGCTGATCGCGAACATGACCGGGATCGAACCGGCCGACGTCCGGATCGGCATGCCGGTCGCGCTCGACTGGATCGACCCCGACCCCGACCTTTCGCTGCCGGTGTTCCGCCCGGCCGGACCGAGGAGCCAGACCTGATGGACTTCACCCTTGGCGAGGAGCTGGAGGAGGTCCGGGGGCTCGCCCGGCAGATCTTCACCGACCACGCCACGCAGGAGCGCATCCGCGCCGCCGAGACGTCGGAGCGGCGCTTCGACACGGCGCTGTGGACGGAGCTGGCGTCCGCCGGGCTGCTCGGGGTCGCGCTGCCGGAGGAGCAGGGCGGCGCAGGGCTCGGCATCGGCGCGCTCGCCGTCCTCCTGGAGGAGCAGGGCCGGTTCGTCGCGCCCGTCCCGGTCTGGCCGGCGGTCGTCGCGGCGCTGACGCTCGCCGAGCACGGCACCCGGGACGACCTGGTCACCGCCGTGGCCGAGGGCACCGGACGGCTCACGCTCGCGCTGGAGGAGTTCGGCCCGCACGACCCGGCCGAGCCGCGCTGCACCGCCGCCGGAGACGGCGATGGCTGGCGGCTCACCGGGACGAAGGCGGTGGTTCCCACGGCCTTCGGGACGAGCCACGTGCTCGTCTCCGCCGCGACCCCGGACGGTCCCGGCCTGTTCCTGATGGAGACCGGCGCCGAGGGCGCTTCCTGGGAGCGGGCCGAGACGACCAGCCACGACGCGGCCGGGAACCTGACGCTGGACGGAGCGCCCGCCGAACCACTCGGCGACGGAGCGCTCGCGACCGCGCTGCGCCTGACGCGCGTGGCGGTGACGGCCGTGCAGATCGGCGTGGCCGAGGGCGCGATGCGGCTCGCCGCCGACTACCTCGGCGAGCGCGAGCAGTTCGGACGCCCGCTCGGCACCTTCCAGGCCGTCCAGCACCAGCTCGCCGACTCCTTCATCGAGATCGAGGCCATCCGCGTCTCGCTCTGGCACGCGGTCTCGCTGATCGCGGCCGGGGAGCCCGCCGACGCGGCGGTCCTCGTCGCGAAGTGGTGGGCGGACGAGGCCGGTCTGAACGTCGTCCACCGCACCCAGCACCTGCACGGCGGCGTCGGCGTGGACGTCGACTACCCTGTCCACCGGTACTTCCTGTGGGGCAAGCAGAACGCGGGCGTCCTCGGCGGCGCCTCCGCCGACCTCGACCGCCTCGGCGCGCTCCTCCAGGAGGCGTCGTGAGGTACGAGGACGTGACGGTCGGCCAGGAGCTGCCCGAGCTGGCCATCCCGCTGACCCGCACGATGATCGTCGCGACGGCCCTCGCCGGCCGCGACTACCAGGACGTCCACCACGACCCGGACCTCGCCGTCCAGCGCGGCTCCAAGGACGTCTTCATGAACATCCTGACCAGCAACGGCCTGGTCGAGCGGTTCGTGACGGGTTGGGCCGGCCCCGCCGCCCGCGTCAAGGGCATTAAGATCCGCCTCGGTGCCCCCAACTACCCGGGGGACACGATGACGATGACCGGCAGCGTGTCCGCCAAGGACGACGACGCCCGCCGCGTCGAGGTCGCCGTCCGGGGCGTCAACGCGATAGGCCCGCACGTCACCGGCACCGTCACCATCGAACTTTCGGAAGGAGCCGCGTGATGAGCGTGCTCCCAGGCGCGGCAGCCATCGTCGGCATAGGCGCGACCGAGTTCTCCAAGGAGTCGGGGCGCAGCGAGCTCCAGCTCGCCTGCGAGGCGGTCCTCGCCGCGATCACCGACGCGGGGCTGGAGCCGTCCGACGTGGACGGCATGGTGACGTTCACCGCCGACACCAGCTCCGAGATCCACATCGCCCGCAACCTCGGCATCGGCGAGCTGACGTTCTTCTCCCGGATCGGGCACGGGGGCGGCGCCGCGTGCGCGACCGTCCAGCAGGCCGCGATGGCGGTCGCGACCGGCGTCGCGGACGTCGTCGTCTGCTACCGGGCGTTCAACGAACGGTCCGGCGAGCGGTACGGGCTGGGCCAGGCGAACCGCCCGATGGACGTCAGCGCCGACCGCGCCGCGTACTCGTGGATGACGCCGTTCGGGCTGTCGACCCCCGCGCAGTGGGTCGCCATGTTCGCCCGCCGGTACATGCACGAGTACGGGGCGACCAGCGCCGACTTCGGCCGCGTCTCCGTCGTCGACCGCAGGCACGCCGCGACGAACCCGAAGGCGTGGTTCTACGAGCGGCCGATCACCCTGGAGGAGCACCAGGCGTCCCGCTGGATCGCCGAGCCCCTCCGCCTCCTGGACTGCTGCCAGGAGAGCGACGGCGGCCAGGCGCTCGTCGTCGTGTCCGCCGAGCGCGCCCGCGACCTGCCGCACAAGCCCGCCCTGATCTGGGGCGCCGCGCAGGGGTCCGGCAACGAGCAGCACATGATGACGTCCTACTACCGGTCCGAGATCTCCGGCATTCCGGAGATGGGCCTTGTGGGGCGGCAGCTGTACGCGCAGAGCCGCCTCACCCCCGCCGACGTGCAGGCCGCGATCCTGTACGACCACTTCACCCCGCTCGTCCTGCCGCAGCTCGAGGAGCTCGGATTCTGCGGCAAGGGCGAGGCGAAGGACTTCATCGCGGACGGCAACCTGGAGCTGGACGGGCGGCTGCCGATGAACACCCACGGCGGCCAGCTCGGCGAGGCGTACATTCACGGCATGAACGGCATCGCCGAGGCCGTCCGGCTCATCCGCGGCACGTCCGTGAACCAGCCGCGCGACATCCACACCGTCCTGGTCACCGCGGGAACGGGCGTCCCGACCAGCGGCCTGATGCTGGGAGCGGACGCGTGAACGGCGCAGATGTGAAGAACGCCGGAGACTGGCGCGGCCGCCACCTCGGCACGCGCACCGTCGCCTACGACGACACCAAGCCGATCCTGTACGCGCTCGCCGTCGGCGCGCGGGCCGCCGACCTCGACCTCGTCTTCGAGCGGGACCTCCGCGTCCTGCCGACGTTCGCCCTCACGCTCGCGCAGTGGGCGCCGGACGTGCTCGGCTCGGCCGGGGCGTTCGACGTCACCACGGCGGTGCACGGCACGCAGCGGCTGGCCGTCCGGAGGCCGCTGCCCGCGTCCGGCGAGATCACGATGGACGCGCGGGTCGCGGAGGTCTGGGACAAGGGCCGCGCCGCGGTCTTCGACGTCGCGGTGGAGAGCGACCACTTCGAGGCCACCTGGTCGCTGTTCGCGCCCGGACGCGGCGCGTTCGGCGGCGAGCGCGGGCCGTCCGCGGCGACGCGCCCGGAGGCCGTCCCCGACCACACGACGCAGGTCGCCACGCAGCCGAACCAGGCGGCGCTGTACCGGCTCCTCGGCGACCGCCACCACCTGCACATCGACCCGGACGCCGCGAAGGTCGCCGGGATGCCGCGCCCCATCATGCACGGGCTGTGCACGCTCGCCGCGGTGACGCTGCCGCTGGCCGCCGCGACCGGCGCGCACCCCGCAGACCTGGTGGAGCTGGAGGGCCGGTTCGCCGCCCCGGTGTTCCCCGGCGACCGGCTGACGCTCGCGGCGTGGACGGGCGGGGGAGACGGCGCCCGGTTCGAGGCGGCGGTCGACGGCACCACGGTCCTCAGCGCCGGCCGAGTGAGGTTCGAGGAGGTTCCATGAGTGAACTGACCATTCCGGGTGTGCTCGCCCGCGCGGCGGAGGCGTTCCCGGACGCCGAGGCCGTCGTGGACGGCGACGTCCGCGTCACGTTCGCGGAGCTGCGCGAGCGGGCGCGGGAGGCCACCGCCGCGTTCCTGGCGGCGGGCGTGGGGAAGGGCGACCGGATCGCGATCTGGGCGCCGAACGGTGTGCGGTGGATCGCGGCCGTGCTCGGCGCGATGGGCGCGGGCGCGGTGCTCGTCCCGATCAACACCCGCTACAAGGGCGACGAGGCGCGCTGGCCCCTGTCCAGGGCGAAGGTGAAGGTCCTCTTCATCGAGGACGGCTTCCTCGGCCTCGACTATCCGGGCATGCTCGGCATGGACGGCGACGGCGAGGTCCCCGGCCTGCCGGACCTGGAGGCCGTCGTCACGTTCAACGGCGAAGAGCGCGCGGGCGTCATGGGCTGGGAGGGGTTCATCGAGACCGGCACCGACTACTCGAGCGAGGAGATCGACGAGAGCATCGCGAGCGTCGAGCCGGGCGACGTCGCCGACATCCTGTTCACGTCCGGGACGACGGGCCGCCCCAAGGGCGCCATGGTCACGCACGAGCAGAACGTCCGGACGTACTCCGCGTGGACGAACCGGAACGGCCTCTCCGAGGGCGACCGGTACCTGATCGTCAACCCGATGTTCCACTCGTTCGGCTACAAGGCGGGCGTGCTGGCGTGCCTGCTGCGCGGCGCCACGATGGTGCTCCAGCGGGTCTTCGAGCCCGGCCAGACGATGCGGCTGATCGAGCAGGAGAGGATCACCGTCCTGCCCGGCCCGCCCACGATCTACACGTCGCTGCTGGACGCGCCCGGCCGCGCCGACCGCGACCTGTCCTCCCTGCGGCTCGCCGTCACGGGCGCCGCGGACGTTCCCGTCGCGCTCGTGCAGCGCATCCGAGCGGAGCTGTTCCCGCAGGTCATCACCGCGTACGGGCTGACCGAGTCGTCCGGTACCGTCACGGCCTGCTCGCTGGACGACGACGACGAGACGATCGCGACGACCTGCGGCCGGCCGATCGAGGACGTCGAGGTGAAGATCGTGGACGAGAAGGGCGCGGAGGTCCCGGCGGGAACCGACGGCGCGATCCTCGTCCGGGGCTACAACGTCATGCTCGGCTACCTGGACGATCCGGACGCCACGGCGGAGACGATCCGCGACGGGTGGCTCGACACGGGCGACCAGGGCCGGCTGGACGGGCGCGGCAACCTCCGCATCACCGGCCGGACGAAGGAGATGTTCGTCGTCGGCGGCTTCAACGTGTACCCGGCCGAGATCGAGGACGTCCTCGCCCGGCACGACGCGGTCGCCGAGTCCGGTGTCGTCGGCGTGCCCGACGCGCGGATGGGCGAGGTCGGCCGCGCCTACGTCCGGCTGCGCCCCGGCAGGACCGCCGCGCCCGAGGAGCTGATCGCGCACTGCCGCGAGCGGCTCGCGAACTTCAAGGTCCCCCGGGAGGTCGTCCTGGTGGACGACCTCCCGAAGACCGCGTCCGGCAAGGTCCGCCGGGTGGAGCTCAGAGAGCGCGCATGACCCGTGCCCGGTGCTCGGCGGGGGAGCCCCACGCCGAGTACAGGGCGCGCGCCTTGCGGATCCACAGCGACGGGTCGTACTCGTCGGTGTAGCCGATGGCGCCGTGCACCTGGAGGGCGGTCTTGGCGGCCAGGTAGGACGCCTCGGACGCGGCGACCTTCGCGGCGGACACGTCCCGGGTGAACTCCGGCGTCCCGTACGCGAGCGCCGCGCCGCGCAGCAGCGGCCGCGCGAACTCCAGCTCCACCATGACGTTCGCCAGATGGTGCTTGAGCGCCTGGTACTCGCCGATGGCGCGGCCGAACTGCCGCCGCGTCCTCGCGTAGTCGACGGACACCTCAAGCAGCGCCTGCCCGATGCCGAGCTGCTGCGCCGCGCACAGCAGCACGCCGAAGTCGGTCGGGTCCCCGCCGCCCTCGACCGCGAACAGGCGGCGGGCGGGGTCGAGCGACGTGCGCACGTCCCCGGTCACCGCGGCCTCGCGGCCCTCCCCGTCCAGGACGAGGTCGGCGGCGTCGGCGTCCAGCGCGTACGGGACGGCCAGCGAGACGACCGCCTCGCCCTCCGCGATCCGCGGCAGCCACGTCCCGGCCAGGGAGCCCCCGGTGCGGCCCAGCAGTTCGGCGGCGGCCAGGGTCTCGACGTACGGGCCGGGCGCGGCGGACCGGCCCAGCTCCTCGACGGCCGTGACGACCTCGACGGGGAGCGGCCCGGCGCCGCCGTGCTCCTCCGCGACGGCCAGCGCGAACAGGCCGGTCTCGGCGACCGACGCCCACAGCCGCCTGCCGGGCGCGCGGTCGCCGGCGGCCCAGGCGCGGGCCGCCGCCGCGGTGCCCGCGTCGGCGAGCAGCTTGCGGAGCGTCTCGGCGAACAGCTTCTGCTCGGCGGACAGGACGAACCTCACCGGGCCCCCCTCGGCAGGCCGAGCAGCCGCTCGGCGATCACGTTGCGCTGGATCTCGTTGGTGCCCGCGTAGATGGGGCCGGCGAGGGAGAACACGTAGTTCTCCAGCCACTCCGACTCCAGCTCCCCGTCGGCGCCGAGCAGGTCGAGCGCCGTCTCGTGCAGCGCCACGTCCAGCTCCGACCAGTAGATCTTGTTCAGGGACGACTCGGACCCGATGTCGTCCGACCGGGAGATCGTCTCGAAGCCCTTGAGCCGGTAGGCGCGCGAGCGGATCCACGCGTCCGCGACCCGGTCGCGCATCGCCGTGTCGGACGGGTCTGCGCGCTCCTTCCACAGGCCGACGAGCCGCTCGGTCGCGGCGGTGAACCGGCCGGGGGAGCGGAGCGTGAGGCCGCGCTCGTTCCCGGCGGTGCTCATCGCGACCCGCCAGCCGTCGCCGGGGGCGCCGATGACGTCGGCGTCCGGGACGAACACCTTGTCGAGGAACAGTTCGGCGAACGCGGGCTTGCCGTCGAGCCGCCCGATCGGGCGCACCGTCACTCCCTCGGCGTCGAGGGGGAACATCAGGTACGTCAGCCCCCGGTGCCGCTCCGACTCGGGGTCGGAGCGGAACAGGCCGAAGCCCCGGTCGGCGAACGCGGCGCGGGAGCTCCACGTCTTCTGGCCGTCCAGGAGCCAGCCGCCGTCGGCGCGGGTGGCGGTGGCGCGCAGCGACGCGAGATCGCTGCCCGCGCCCGGCTCCGACCACGCCTGCGCCCAGATCACCTCGCCCGCCGCCATCGGCGGCAGGATCCGGGTGAGCTGCTCGGACGTGCCGTGCTCCAGCAGCGTCGGCGCGAGGAGGTTGATGCCGTTCTGGCTGACCCGTCCCGGCGCGCCCGCCGCGTAGTACTCCTCCTCGAAGACCAGCCACTGGAGGAGGGACGCGCCGCGCCCGCCGTACTCGCGCGGCCACGACACGACGCCGAGGCGCGCGCCGCCGAGGGCCTTCTCCCACTCCCGGTGGGCGGCGAAGCCCTCCTCGGTCTCCAGGGACGGGAGCGGCTCGGCGGGCACGTGCGCGCGCAGCCAGTCCCGCACCTCGGCGCGGAAGGCCGCGTCCTCCGGCCCGAAATCGAGATCCATTGAGCCTCCCCAATTTTCTAACAACTGTTTGGTAGAGTACGCGGCCCGTCGCGGTGAAGGGCCCTCCCGCCCAGTGGGACCGAACGAGCGTCGGCGCGGAGCGGCTCGTAGCGTCACGGGCATGCTGACCAACGAACGGCGCCGCGAGGTCGCGGACCGGCTCTGGGCCGCGGAGCTGGAACGATCGCCGATCGCGCCCCTCACGGAGACGTATCCGGGCATCGACGTGGTCGACGCCTACGAGATCCAGCTCGTCAACATCCGGCGGCGGCTGGACGCGGGCGCGGTCGTCCACGGCCACAAGGTCGGCCTGTCGTCCAAGGCCATGCAGCAGATGATGGGCGTGGACGAGCCCGACTACGGCCACCTGCTCGGCGACATGGCCCTGTCCGAGGGCGAGCCCGTCGCCGCCGACCGGTACTGCCGCCCGCGCGTCGAGGTCGAGGTCGGGTTCGTGCTCGGCGCCGACCTGCCCGGCGAGGACTGCACCGAGGCGGACGTCATCGCCGCCACCGAGCGCGTCGTCCCCGCCCTGGAGCTGATCGACAGCCGCATCGCCGACTGGAGGATCAAGCTCGAGGACACCATCGCCGACAACGCGTCGTCCGCCGGGTACGTGATCGGCGAGGGCCGCTCCCCGAAGGACCTCGACCTGAAGGCGATCGACGCGACCCTCCGGCGCGACGGCGAGTTCGTCGTCTCCGGACGCTCCGACGCCGTCCTCGGCGACCCCGTGATCGCCGTGGCCTGGCTCGCCCGCAAGGTAGCCTCATTCGGCGTCCGCCTGCACGCCGGGCACGTCGTCCTGCCCGGCTCCTGCACCCGCGCGATCGACGTCGCCGCGGGGCAGACCTTCACCGCCGACTTCACCGATCTCGGCTCCGTCTCGCTCACCTTCAAATAGGAGGAAACCATGGCGGCGACCGCCGCGATCGTCGGCCCCGGCAACATCGGCACCGACCTGCTCTACAAGCTGCTGCGCAGCGAGAACATCGAGCCCCGCTACATGGTCGGCGTCGACCCCGGGAGCGAGGGCCTCGCCCGCGCCGCCAAGCTGGGGCTGGAGGCCAGCGCCGAGGGCATCGACTGGCTGCTGTCCCGGCCCGAGCCGCCCGACCTCGTCTTCGAGGCCACCTCGGCCTACGTGCACCGCGCCGCCGCGCCCCGCTACCGGGAGGCGGGCATCACGGCGATCGACCTGACGCCCGCCGCCGTCGGCCCCGCGATCATCCCGCCGGCCAACCTGCGCGCCCACCTGGACGCCCCGAACGTCAACCTCATCACCTGCGGCGGCCAGGCCACGATCCCCATGGTCTACGCGGTGTCCCGGGTCGCCGAGGTCGACTACGCCGAGATCGTCGCGTCCGTGTCGTCGGTGTCCGCCGGCCCCGGCACCCGCGCGAACATCGACGAGTTCACCCGCACCACCGCCAAGGGCATCGAGACGATCGGCGGCGCGAAGCGCGGCAAGGCGATCATCATTCTGAACCCGGCCGAGCCGCCCGTGATGATGCGCGACACGATCTTCTGCTCGATCGCGCCCGACGCCGACCGCGACAAGATCCTCGAATCGATCCACGACGTGGTCGCCGAGGTCCAGGGCTACGTGCCCGGCTACCGGCTGCGCGCCGAGCCGCAGTTCGACGAGCCGTCCGACGTCAACGGCGGGATGGCGCGCGTCGCGGTCTTCCTGGAGATCGAGGGCGCCGGCGACTTCCTGCCGCCCTACTCCGGCAACCTCGACATCATGACCGCCGCCGCGACCCGTGTCGGCGAGGCGTTCGCCGCGCAGATCACCGCGAAGGAGGACTGAGATGGCGCCCTACTCCGGCACCCTCGACATCCGGATCACCGACTCCTCGCTGCGGGACGGCTCGCACGCCAAGCGCCACCAGTTCACGCTGGAGCACGTCGTGGACGTCGTCGCGGCGCTGGACGCGGCGGGCGTCCCCGTCATCGAGGTCACGCACGGCGACGGCCTTGGCGGCTCGTCCTTCACCTACGGGTTCTCCAGGACGCCCGAGCAGGAGCTGATCAAGGCAGCGGTGAAGACCGCCACCCAGGCCAAGATCGCATTCCTGATGCTGCCGGGCGTCGGCGTCAAGGACGACATCCGCGAGGCCGCCGACAACGGCGGGTCCGTGTGCCGCATCGCGACGCACTGCACCGAGGCGGACGTGTCCGTCCAGCACTTCGGCCTCGCCCGCGAGCTCGGCCTGGAGACCGTCGGCTTCCTGATGATGTCGCACTCCCAGCCGCCGGAGGTCCTCGCGAAGCAGGCCCGCATCATGGCGGACGCGGGCTGCCAGTGCGTGTACGTCGTCGACTCGGCGGGCGCCCTCATCATGGAGGACACCTCCGACCGCATCGCCGCCCTCGTCACCGAACTCGGCGACGACGCGCAGGTCGGCTTCCACGGCCACGAGAACCTCGGCCTCGGCGTCGCCAACAGCGTCCTCGCCGTCCGGGCCGGGGCGAAGCAGATCGACGGGTCGGTCCGCCGGCTCGGCGCCGGCGCGGGCAACACCCCCGTCGAGGCGTTCGTCGCCGTCTGCGAGAAGCTCGGCATCCGCACCGGCATCGACGTCATGAAGATCGTGGACGCGGCGGAGGACGTCGTCCGCCCCGTCATGGACTCCGAGTGCCTCCTCGGCCGCATGGAGATCATGATGGGTTACGCGGGCGTGTACTCCAGCTTCCTCAAGCACGCCGCCCGGCACGCCGAGCGCTACGGCGTCTCCGGCGCCCAGATCCTCGTCCGCGCCGGCGAGCGCAAGCTCATCGGCGGGCAGGAGGACCAGCTCATCGACATCGCGCTGGAACTGGCCGCCGAGAGGGACGCGGAGAAGAACGCCTCCTGAACCCCGCGGGCACGCCCTCCGTCCCCCGGGGCGGAGGGCGTCGTCCGCCCCGGGTCAGATGACGCCGGTCCGCACCGTCGCGTCGCCCAGCACGTGCTCGATCATCGTGATCAGCACGCCCTTCGCCGACTCGCGGTGCCGGACGTCGCACATCACCAGCGGGACCGTCTCCTCCAGGTCGAGCGCGATCCGCACGTCCCGCGGATCCTTCCGGGCCGCCCCGTCGAAGCAGTTCACCGCCACGACGAACGGGGTGCCGCGGTCCTCGAAGTAGTCGACGGCCGGGAAGCAGTCCGCGAGCCGCCGCACGTCGGCGAGGACGACCGCGCCGATCGCGCCGTGCGCCAGCTCGTCCCACATGAACCAGAACCGCTGCTGGCCGGGCGTCCCGAACAGGTACAGGATCAGGTTGTCCTCGAGCGTGATGCGGCCGAAGTCCATCGCGACCGTGGTGCTGGTCTTGCGGTCCACGCCCGCCGTGTCGTCCACCCCGACGCTCCGGTCGGTGAGGAGCTCCTCGGTGCGCAGGGGGCGGATCTCGCTGATCGCGCCCACCATCGTCGTCTTGCCCACGCCGAAGCCCCCCGCGATGAGGATCTTCGCGGTGATCGGGCGGTCCGCGTCGGGCGGCGCGCCGGTCCCGGCGGTTCCGGGGGGCGCTGTCTCAAAGTGCGCGGAGTCCATGCAGCAGCTTCCTTAGTACGAACTCGTCGGGCGCGTCGCCCGCCGGGGTCGGCTTCAGCGCCCGGACCAGGTTCTCGTCGCGCAGGTCGTCCACCAGGACGCGGACCACGCCGACCGGCAGGTCCACCTCCGACGCCAGGTCGGCGAACGCGATCGGCCGCCGGCACAGCGCCAGCAGCATCCGGTGCTCCGGGCTCAGCCGCAGCCGCGGGCTCTCCGGGATGTTCGTCGCCTCCAGGACGACGATGAGGTCGAGGGCGTCACCGCGCGGCCGCGTCCGGCCCCGGGTGAGGGTGTAGGGCCGGACCACCGGTCCGGCGTCCTGGTCGAGCCATCTGTCCTTCGGCGCCATCGCCGGTCACCCCGCCGAGCCCGCACCCGCGTCGGCGAGCCGGGTCGCGAGTTCCGCGATCTCGTAGGCGATCGCGCCCGCGTCGGCGTCGGCGCGGGCGAGCACGGCGACCGTGGCGGCCTCCCCGGCCGGGGCCATGAAAAGGATCACCGTGTCCATCTCGATGACGCTCTGCAGCACCGATCCGCCGTCGAACCGGCGGCACGCGCCGCGCGCGAGGCCCTGGACGCCGGACACCAGGGCGGACAGGTGCTCCGCGTCCTCCTGGCTCAGGCCGCCGGACGCCGCGACGACGAGTCCCCGGCGGGACAGCACGACCGCGCCCGCCACGCCGGAGACGCGTCCGGCCAGGCCGTCGAGCAGCCGCTCCACCTCGGAGGCCGTGCGGGGCATGGTCATCGCTCACCTCGGTTCCCGGCGCCGGGGTCGGGTTCCCGGTCGCCTGAGTCGTCCGCACCGGTGGGCGTCGCGCGCCCGCGCTGCCACCCGCTCTGCATCGAGGCCATGACGGACCGCGCCCGGTCCGGCGACCGGCCGCCCGGACGGGGCGTCTCCCCGGTGCCGTTCGCGCCGCCGCCCCGCAACTCGGGCGCCAGGTTCGCGCGGCGCACCCGGCGCGGCATGCCCGCGTGGGTCGCGCCGTTCGCGCCGTTCCCGCCGTTCGCGTCCTCCGCCGCCGGTCCCTGCGCCGGCACGGTCACCGGTACCGGCGCGGCCTGCGGCTGCGTTCGCGGCTGCGTTTGCGGCTCGGGCTGGGGTTGGGGCTGGGCCATGTGCCGCGGGACGTGGTGCGCGCCGACGGAAGCCTGCGGCCCGGTCTCGTACACCGCCTGAGGCCCCGTCTCGTACGCGGGCTGCGGGCCGGTCGGGAACTCCGGCCGCGCCTCGGGCTCCGGGGGCTCCTGGCCGATGCCCTCGCGCATCTCGTCCGGCGTCACCACGAGGAGGTGCGGCAGCAGCACGATGGTCTTCAGGCCGCCGTAGGCGTTCGGGACGAGCGACACCCGGATGCCGTGCTTGTGGGCGAGGTGCCCGACGACGAACAGGCCGAGCTGGTCGCCGTCCGACAGGCTGAACTCCGGCGGCCGGGCGAGCTGCTCGTTGACCGCGGCGAGCCGCTCCGGGCTCATGCCGAGCCCGCGGTCGTGGATCTCGACCACGAACCCGTTCCCGACCAGCCCCGCGTTGATCTCGACGTGGGTGTTCGGCGGGGAGAACGAGACCGCGTTCTCGACCAGCTCCGCCAGCAGGTGGATGAGGTCCGCGACGGCGCCGCCGACGACCGACTCCTCGGCGTTGCTCGCGACCTCGACCCGCTGGTAGTCCTCGATCTCGCCGATCGCGCCGCGCAGCACGTCCAGGACCTTGACCGGGCGGCGCCAGCCGCGGCCCGGCGTCGCGCCGGACAGGATGATCAGGCCCTCCGCGTGCCGGCGCATGCGGGTCGTGAGGTGGTCGATCCGGAACAGGTCCTCCAGTTCCTCCGGATCGCTCGCCTTCCGCTCCAGCGTGTCGAGCATGGTCAGCTGCCGGTGCAGCAGCGACTGGTTGCGGCGGGCCAGGTTCCGGAACACCTGGTTGACGGCCTTGCGCATGTCGGCCTGGCCGATGGCCGCCTCCACCGCGGTCCGCTGCACGGACGAGAACGCCTCCGCGACGTCCGCCACCTCGGCGGTCCTCCCGATCCGCAGCGGCGGCGCCGCCTCGTCCGGGCAGACGTCCTCGCCGCGGCTCAGCCGGCCGACGACCTCGGGCAGCCGCTGCTCGGCGAGCTCGCGCGCCGCCGACCGCAGGCCGTTCAGCTCCCGGCTGACGCGGCGGCCGAACCGCAGCATCAGGAACGCCGACAGCAGGACGGCGAGGAGGCCGACGCCGCCGACCAGCCCCAGGCGCAGCAGGATCGCGTCGCCGGACGACTTCGACCGCTCGCCGAGGATGTTGCGGGACACGCCGAGCGCCCTGGCGAGACCGCCGATGTAGGTCTCGGTCGCCGTCTTCCACGCCATGGGCTTGATGGGCAGCCGGGCCCTGCCGCCGGGATGCGCCATGATGCGGTCCTCCAGCGCCCGGAGCTCCCGGTACGCGGGGGACGCGAGCAGCTGCGCGTAGGGCGCGCTGATCCGCGGCTCGAACTGGGCGATGGAGTCCGCCATAAGGTACCGCTGCTCGTTGACGAGCCGGGTGAACGTGGCCCGCTCGTCGGCCGACATCACCCCGCCCGCGATGAGGGCGCCGCCGCCGAGCGTCGCCGAGCGCGCGGCGAGCTCCTGCGCGAGGGACGCCTGGGTGAGCTGGTACGCCTGGCGGTAGATCGTGTGGTCCTTGATTCCGATCATCCGGAAGACCAGGCCGAAGTGCGCGTCCATGACGTCGTTGTAGGAGTTGAAGACGGTGAGCTTCGCGGTCGTCCCGGAGTCGATGCCCTGCCGGACGGCGCCCAGCTGGTCGATCTTGCTCTCCATGGTGGCGAGCCGCTGCTTCATCTCGTCGTTCAGCCCGCGGCGGAACGAGTCGGACCGGAAGGCCCGCCGGACGCTGTCGAGGGTGCCGTCGGTGCGGCGGCGCTGCGCGTCCATCGCCGTCCGGGGGAGCTGCCCGCGGGCGCTCAGCCACATCACCGACTCGGTCCGCTCCTGCGCGACCTGGACGAGCATGGCGGTGGCGGCGTCGCCGTAGACCCGGTTGACGGTGTCGAGGTTGCGCTTCTCGAGCGCGTCCGAGACCGCCCCCTGCGCCGCGAAGCCCCAGAGCGCGACGAGCGAGACGAGCGGGATCGTGAGCAGGCCGAACAGCGTGAAGCGGATCGACCCCCGGCGCGCCCTCATCGTGCGGGACGCCGTTCCGCGCGGAGGGCCGGGCGGGCGTTCACATCGTTCATCGTCGCGTCTCTCAACTCGATCATGCGGGACGGAACACCGCGTTACGGTAGCGGGCGATTTGCACGACTGTAACCATTTTGTGGATCTTCGGGTGGCACCGGTGGGATTATCGCGCGGAGACGAAGGAGCCCTCTTGCACGATTTCGACTACATCATCGTCGGAGCCGGATCCGCCGGTTGCGTGCTCGCCGACCGGCTCTCCGCCGACCCGGATGTCACGGTGCTCCTTCTGGAGGCCGGCGGACGCGACCGCAGTCCGCTGATCCGCATTCCCAAAGGGTTCGGCCTGCTCATGGACCATCCGTCCCTGGCCTGGCATTTCCCCGTCCGGCCGATCGGGCCGTCCGGACGCGTCGAGGACTGGGTGCGGGGCCGGACGCTCGGCGGCTCCAGCGCCATCAACGGCATGGTCTACAACCGCGGAGCGCGCGCCGACTACGACGCGCTCGGCGACCCGGACTGGGCCTGGGACGTGCTCCTTCCCGTCTTCAAGGAGATCGAGGACAACGCCCTCGGAGGCACCGCCACCAGGGGGGTCGGCGGCCCCCTCCCGATCTCGACGGCGGCCGTCGCCGAGGAGCTGTGCGAGGAGGCCATGGAGTCGGCGGGGCGGCTCGGCTGGCGGCGCGTCCAGGACCTCAACGAATCCGATGACGAGCGCATCGGCTACGCCATGTCCACGATCCGGGACGGCCGCCGCGTCAGCGCGGCCCACGCGTTCCTCCGGCCGGCAGAGAAACGTCCCAATCTGACCGTTGTCACCGACGCCCATGCCACGCGAATTCTGGCCGAAAGTGGCCGCGCGATCGGAGTCGCCACTCGGGCCGGCGACTATCGCGCGAACGCCGAAGTGATCATCGCCACCGGCAGCCTGGCCACTCCGAAACTTCTTCAGCTTTCCGGCATCGGTCCCGCCGATGTCCTGCGCGACGCCGGAGTGGACGTTCTCGTCGACAGCCCGAATGTCGGCGCCCGCCTCCGCGAGCACCGCTGCTTCAAACTCCAATTCCGCCTCAAGGACGACCTCGGCTACAACCGGCTGCTCGGCACCGGCCCCCGGCAGGCCCTCGCCGGCCTGAAGTACCTCGCGTCCCGGCGCGGCCCGCTCGCCGTCCCCGCCTACGACGTCATCGGGTTCTTCAAGTCGCGCCCCGGGCTCGACCGTCCCGACGCCCAGTTCCTCTTCGCGCCGTTCTCCGCCGCGCCGCAGGTGCCCGGCAAGGCGCTCCGCCTCGAGCGCGAACCCGGCATGAGCGCGCTCGGCTACATCCTGCGGCCCGACAGCGAGGGGAGCCTGCGCATCACGTCCGCCGACCCCGACGCCCCCGTCGACATCGACCCCGGCTACCTCACCTCCGACCACGACCGGAAGGTCGGCGTCGACATCTTCCACCGCGTGCGCGAGCTGTTCACCCACGACCCGATCGCCGGCCGCGTCCAGGCCGAGATCGACCCCGGACCCCGCGTCCGGGACCCGCAGGACGTCATCGACGCCGCCCTCGACCAGGGCTACTGCGGCTACCACACCATCGGCACCTGCGCGATGGGCCCGGACGGCACCGACGTCGTCGACGGGGCGCTCCGCGTCCGGGGCGTCGAGGCCCTCCGCGTCGTGGACTGCTCCGTCCTGCCGTCGATGGTGTCGGGCAACCTGAACGGACCGATCATGGCGATGGCGTGGCGCGCCGCGGAACTCATCCGCTCCGGCGCCTGACCCGACGAAGGAGAACACCCCGTGACGACGCAGCGGACCGAGACGTCCGGCCACCTCGACTGGCTCATCAACGGCCTCGTGGAGCGGGTCCCCGAGGTGACGATGGCCGTGGTGCAGTCCGCCGACGGCCTGCTGATGGGCGCGTCCGCCGGACTGACCCGCGCGGACGCCGACTACCTGTCCGCGCTGGCCGCCGGCCTGCAGAGCCTCGCGCAGGGCGCCCGCCGCCGCTTCCAGGGCGGCTCCGTCCACCAGAGCATCATCGAGATGGAGAACGCCTTCCTGTTCGTCACCGCCGCCGGCGAGGGCGCGTCCCTGACCGTTCTCAGCGACGCGAACGTGGACCCGGGCACGATCAGCTACGAGATGGCCGTCCTGGTGAAGCGGGTGGGCGAGCATCTGTCCTCCCAGCCCCGGCCCACGTTCTGACCCGGCGGCGTCAAAGGCCCCGGTCGGCGCCGCAGCGGTCCTGGTCGGACGGGCGGGTGCCCTCGGGGCCGTCCCGGCCGAGCCGGATCAGGCGTGAGACGCGGACGACGCGGAACCGGCGGCCGATCACCTCGATGTCGTGGCCGGACGACGCCCTGATCTCCGCGCTCGCGCGCGCCCACTCCGCGAGCTCCGCGCCGGTCGGCGGGTCGTTCCGGAACGCGCGGAGGCGGGGGAGCAGGTCGATGAAGTAGCCCGCCAGGTTGCCGACGGCCTGCCGCGGGGTGCTCCCGCCGGTCAGCGGCTCCCACGCGGCGCCCTTGACCTCGACGACGGTGAACGTCGGGGGCAGCAGGACGAGCCCGGGGTGCGTGCGCATCGCCTCGCGCGCCTCCTCCCGGACGGCCGGCGGGACGCCCGGCGGCAGAGGCGTGTAGGCGATCAGGTTCAGCCGCAGCTGCGCCTCCCACTGGCCCGCCGGGGCGCGCGGGTCGAGCAGGTGGTCGGCGAGCGGCGGGTCGGCGGCGGGCGCGTCGTCGGTGGGGCGGGGCGGCTCCATCGTCCTGTCGCCGAGCAGGGTGAACTTCTCGATCCGGATGATGCGGAACCGCCGGTCGCGGACCGGCCAGTCGTCCCGCCGGTCCTGCGCGCCGTCCTCGGGGTCGAGGCGTCCGGCGGCGGCGAGCAGGCCGGCGGCGTCGGGGGCGCCCGCCGCCGCGCCGCGCAGGTGGCGGCCGAGGGCGTGCCGGGCCTCGGACGGCTCGGTCGCGCCCGCGTAGCGGACGCGCCACTCCCGGCCGCGCTGCTCGGCGAACCCGAAGTCGGGGGACCCGGCGGGCAGCAGCCGGGGGTAGGCGCGCATCCGCTCGCCGATCTCGCCGTCCCGCACGGCCGCCACCGGCTCCAGGTCGGAGACCAGGTTGATGGTGTCGTACCCGGGCATCGGCGGGAAGCTCATGCCGCCATCCTGGCCCGCGCCCGGTCGCCACGCACGGTGTTCGCCCGATCTCATGGTGAAACCGGAACGCCGGTGACAAGCGTCCGGATATTTGATACAAATTTCGTATCACAGTCTCAAAGCAGGGTGATGCGGCATGACCGAGACCGACGTCCGCCGGACCGCCGCCGGATCCATCCCCGGCCCCGGCTCCCTCATCTGGCGCTACGCCGGAGACTGGCGCGGCGTCTTCGGCGGCCGCGCGATCCTGCTCCTCCAGGTCGCCCACCCCGTCGTCGGCGCGGGCGTCGGCGACCACTCCCAGTTCGTCGAGGACCGCTGGGGACGCCTCACCCGCACGGTCGAGTCGACGATCGACTTCCTCGGCTACCGGGGCGAGGAGCGCGGACGCCTCGAGGCGGCGCGGCTGCGGGAGATCCACAAGGACATCAAGGGCGTGGACGCCCAGGGCCGCCGCTACCACGCGCTCAACCCCGAGGCCTACCTGTGGGTGCACGCCACCCTCCTGCACGGCATGATCCAGACGCAGGAGCTGTTCGGCACCCCGATCACGCCTCGCCGCGCGCGCGTCCTGCACGAGGAGTGGACCCGCCTCGGCCTCGCCCTCGGCATCACCGAGCGCCACATCCCGGAAAGCCCGGCGACCTTCCGCGAGTACGTCGACTCGATGATCCACGACCGGCTGGAGAACAACGACACCGTCCAGCTCCTCATCGAGCTCGACCGCAGGCCGCTGCCGCCCCCGCCGGGCTGGCCGCTGCCCGCGTCCGCCTGGGGGCACCTGGCGACGCCGCCCTCGGCCCTCTTGCGCCGGACGGGCATCGCGTCCCTCCCGCCCGTCCTCCGGGACCGGTTCGGGCTGCGCTGGACGTCCGCCGACGAGCGCCGCTTCCAGATCTTCGCCCGCTCGATGCGCGCCGGCGACAAGGTCATGATCGACCGGCTGCGCTACTCGCCCATCGCGTCCCGCGCGATGCGCAGGGCCCGCCGCGCCCAGACGTAGGCTGGGCGCATCATGAGCGATTCCCGCCTGCTGCGCGACCTCCTCACCCCACCGGAGGACTCCGGCCCCCAGGTCGACCGCATCCTCGACGCCGCGCTGGAGCTGTACGGGACGTTCGGGCTGCGCCGCACCACCATCGACGACGTGGCCCGCGCGTCCGGCCTGGGCCGCGCCACCATCTACCGCCGCTTCCCGTCCAAGAACGACCTGGTCACGGGCGTCCTCCTGCGCGAGGCCCGGCGCTTCTTCGCCGAGCTGGACGAGGCCGTCGCGGCCTGCTCCACCCTGGAGGACCGGCTCGTCGAGGGCTTCGCGACCACCCTGCGCATCAGCCGCGAGCAGCGGCTCGTGCACCGCCTCCTCGTCCTCGAGCCCGAACTGCTGCTCCCGCACGCCACCGGCCAGGCGGGCCCTCTCCTGGCCGCCGCCCGCGGCTACCTGGCCCGCCGTCTCCGCGCGGCCCAGCGCCAGGGCGACGCCGGCGACTTCGACGCCGAGGTCGTCGCCGAGATCCTCATCCGCCTGACGCACTCCCTGCTGCTGACCCCGGCGGGCCACATCCCCCTGGACGACGAGGGCGCCCGCGACTTCGCCCGCCGCTACCTCACGCCCATGCTGCGCTAGGGCTTGGGCGGGGCGTCGAACCAGTCGCAGCCCCGCGGGCGCGGCTTGTCCCGGGCGTACTCCGAGCAGGGCAGGGCGCCAAGGACCTTCACCGGGTTGCCGACGAAGGAGAAGAACGTCCAGCCGGACGGCCGGTCGCAGGTCGGCAGCTTCGCCGGGTCGGACTTCACCGCACCCCAGGACGAGGTGTTGCCCTGCCAGCAGTTGCCGTCGCCCTGCTCGTCCCACCAGACGTCCAGGCCGTTCGGCAGTTTCGCGCCGCCGGGCGCGATCCCGAACACGTTGCCGGTGTAGCGGTTGCGGTGCGAGGTGTCGCGGAACTTCAACAGGTCGTTCTCGCCCCGCAGCGGCGCCGGGACCCAGATCTGCCGGAACCCGCTTCGCCAGTTGTCGTACAGCCGGTTGTTGGCGTAGTTGTTGTCGTTGCCCCCGCCGAGGAGCAGGCCGGTGCCGACCGGGACGGGCGGTGCCGGGCAGACCACCCCGCGCTCGTGGCCCCGGTCGCGGGGCGCCTTCGCGCAGGTGCCGTCCCAGACGTTGCCGTAGTGGTTGACGTTGTTGCTGTAGATGAGGTTGTTCTCGAACGTCGCGTGGTTCTGCGGCAGGCCCGGGTGGCCCGGGAAGGCGCTGTCCATCGAGACGCCCGCCGAGTTGTGGTGGAACGCGTTGTCGTGGGCGTAGACGGAGTCGCCGGCCGTCCCGGAGTAGCCCAGCGCGTTGTGGTGGGAGTCGCAGCGCCTGATCTCGATGGAGTGGCGGCGGCCGTTGAGGGGCGACGCGGAGCCCGGGTAGATGCCGGCGTCGCCGTTCCCGTGTCCCTCGCAGTCGGTGTAGAGCCCGTGGTCGCTGGCGAAGGTGAGGAAGCCGTACTCCTCGTTCCACCGGGCCAGCGAGCGGTCGATGACGAAGCCGTCCTGCTCCAGGATGTAGACGCCGTTGAACTCGAACAGCTGCGTCGTGATGTTGCGCAGGTAGAACCCGTCGGCACGGTCGGCGCGGATGCCGTTGAGCTTCGCCCACGATCCGTCCCGCTCGAACCCGCCTTCGAGGACGACGTCCGTCGTCTTCTGCCCGGTGCCCTCCAACTGGAGGTCGCAGCGGGGGCTGTCGCAGGTGTGGTCGTCGTCGTCCGGCGTCCGGTCACCGAACACGGCGACGAGCTGCTGCAGGTTGGGGCAGGCGTACTGCTCGGCGTACGTCAGGAGGTGCTTGCTCGCCAGTTCCGCGCACCGCCCAGTCGGCTCCGCGCGGCTCGGCTCCTCCCGGTACGTTCCCGGCAGGACGTAGATGGTGGTGCCGCGCTCCCTCACCGCGTTCACCGCCGCCTGGACGTGCTCGTACCCGCACTCGCCCAGCAGCTTCCGATTGAGCCACCGCAGACGCCCGGTGTACCGCTCGATGAGCGCGGCCGACTCCGGCTTGCACACCACGAGCCGCTGCGCGGCGGGCGCCTCCCGGTACGTGGGCACGCGCCCGGTCCCCGCGGGGAACCTCACCTCCCGCTCGGCATGGGCGAATGCCGGAACGGCCATCACCCCCAGGACGAGCGCGAAGACGAACCCGATGACGGTGGTGCGCGAGTGACCCCTCATGGCCGGGAATATGAACCTGTTTCAGAATCCTGACCAGCCCCCCACCCCGTCCACATCGGGCCACCCACGCGCCCCACACGGTCACCAGCGGTCGTGGTGGAGGACGGTTTCCAGGGGGCGGCGCCGCCGCCAGCCGTGCCGTTCGAGGTCGGGCGTGGTCTGGAGATGGGTCACCGGGCCCAGGCACAGCCACGCCACCGGGCGGATCCCGTCGGGGATGCCGAGCAGGCCGCTCAGGAACGGCTCCCGGTAGAACGACACCCAGCCGACGCCCAGGTCCTCGGCGGTGGCGGCGAGCCAGAGGTTCTGGATGGCCAGGCAGACCGAGTAGAGGCCCGCGTCGGCGATGGCGTGCCGCCCGAGCACGGCCGGGCCGCCGCGCGCGGGGTCGTAGGTCACGACGATCGAGAGCGCGGCCTCCAGGACTCCGTCGATCTTGATGCGGGAGAACCGCTCGGCGGCGTCGCCGTCGAGGGTCGCGGCGAAGACGTCCCGTTCCCGCCGCACATGCTCGTGGAACTCCCGGCGGACGGCCTCGTCGCGCACGACGATGAAGTCCCACGGCTGCGAGAGCCCGACGCTCGGCGCCGTGTGGGCCGCGTCCAGGACGCGCCGGAGGACGTCCTCCGGAACCGGCTCACCGGTGAACTCGGCGCGCACGTCGCGCCGCCGGCGGATGACGTCGTACAGGTCGGTGCTCATGGACATGCCCCCCGCTCGGTTCGTGGCAGCGGAACCGTACCAAGCGGATGATCTTCACTCGGGCCGGGCGTCCGGGTGTCCTACAGTGGGCGGATGTCCACTTCTCGGCGGCTGCCCCGGGGCCGGAGCGCGCTGCCGCTGGAAGAGGTGGCGCGGGTCCACCGCGAGCGGCTGTGCCGGGCGATGGCCGACGTCATGGCGGAGAAGGGGTACATCGCCACCTCGGTCGAGGACGTCCTGAAGCGGGCGAAGGTGTCGCGGCAGAGCTTCTACCGGTTGTTCGGAAGCAAGCTCGACTGCTTCATGGCCGCCCTCGAACGCTCCAGCGGGCTGATCTCCGAGTGGGTGATCGGCTCCGTCGCTACGGACAGCGACCCCCTCGCCCGCTACGACCAGGCCATCGGCGCCTACCTCCAGGGCATCGAACTGGAATGGGCCTCGGCCCGGCTGTGCCTGGTCGAGGCCTACGCCGCGGGGCCGGCGGCCCTCGCTCACCGGCGCGAGATGCAGGCGGCCATCGCCGACATCCACGCCGCGGTGCTCGGCGTCACGGGCGAGCGGGGGCTGAGGGCATGCCGCATGCTCGCCGCGTCCACCGTGGCGCTCGTCACACTGCCGGTCGCGGAGAACGACCGCGAGGCCCTGCTCGGCCTGCGCCCCGAAATGGTCGCCCACGTGCGGGCCCTCTGGAACGCCGGGGTCTTCGGCGCCGCCTGACGGCCGGGCCCGCGCGGGCTCCAGGACGGGGATTCACCGAACAATCTCCTGATTCGCCTACCGCGCGCGCCTCAGAAAGACAATGATGTCTTTCTGACGGTGACGGCCCCTGCCCCGCGAGGATGCGCACAGATGTCCAGCCCCCTGCTCGACGGAGATCCCCGGCAGCTCGGCGGCTACTGGCTGGCGGCGCGGCTCGGCGCCGGCGGCCAGGGAGTCGTCTACGAGGGGTACGACGCCCGGGGCGTCCGCGTCGCCGTCAAGGCCCTGCACGCGGGCGCCGTCACCCCCGCGTACCGGGACGCGCTGCGCAAGGAGGTCGCGACCCTCCAGCGGGTCGCCTCGTTCTGCACGGCCCGCATCATCACGGCCGACCTGGACCACTTCCCCCCGTACATCGTCAGCGAGTACGTCCCGGGCCCCGACCTGCAGAACCGGGTCGACCACAACGGGAAGTACGGCCCCGGGGAGCTCCACCGGCTCGCGATCGGCATCGCGACCGCGCTGGCGTCGATCCACCGGGCGGGCGTGGTCCACCGCGACCTGAAGCCGGCGAACGTGCTGCTCGGCCCGGACGGCCCGCGCGTCATCGACTTCGGTATCGCCAAGACCGACGACATGTCGCGCAGCGCGACCGGCCGGCTGAAGGGCACGCCGCGCTGGATGGCGCCGGAGCTGTTCCGCGGCGAGCGCGCCACGCCCGCCGTCGACGTGTGGGCGTGGGGCGCGATCGTGCTGTACGCCGCGTCCGGCGCGCCGCCGTTCGACGGCGACACCCTGCCCGCCCTGATGCACCAGATCACCACGCGCACGCCGGACACGGACGTGCTCGGCGAGCCGCTCCGCGGTCTGGTCGAGGCGGCCCTCGACCGGGATCCGGCCGAGCGGCCCGCGTTCCAGGACATCCTCACCGGCCTCCTCGGGGGCGAGGCCGGTGAGGTCCTGGAGGCCGGGACGCGGGCCGCGGCGGAGAGCGCCCGCCCGTCGATGACGCTCCCGCCGTCCCTCGCCGACCTCGCCGAGCAGGTCTACGGCCGCCTCGACCCGCACGCGCAGCAGGCGGTTCCCCGCATCCTGCTCCGCATGGTGGTCGCCGGGCCGCACGCCGACGACGTGCTCCGCCCGGTGCCGCTCGGCGACCTCGCGGACGGGGAGACCGATCAGCACACCGTGCGGCGCGTCCTGCACGACCTCGGCGGCGCGGGCCTGCTCCGCCGCGTCGACGGCGACTCGGCCGCGATCGCCGTGCCCGCCCTGCTGCGCGCCTGGCCGCGGCTGCGCGACTGGGTGGAGGCGGAGCGGGACGGCCTGAACGGGCATCACGCCCTGGCGGACGCCGCGCGCCGCTGGAACGCGGGCGGGCGCAGGCCCGCGGACCTGCTCCAGGGGACGAGCCTGGACGAGGCGGTCGGCTGGGCGTCCACCGGCCGCCGGCAGCTCACGCTCAACCTCGCCGAGCGCGCCTTCCTGGAGGCGTCGGTCGAGCAGACCCGCCACCGCGCCCGGACGAGGACCATCGTCACCGGCGCGCTGGCCGCGCTGCTCCTCGTCGCCACGATCGCCGGGAGCGCGGCCGGGGTGCAGAGCTGGAACCTGGCCAGGGCCAACGCGACCGTGTCGGAGCAGCGGGACGCCGCCGTGGGCCTGCAGCTCGCGGCGCAGGCCGTCCAGCTGCGGCGCACCGACCCGACGCTCGCGCGGCGCCTCGCCGTCGCCGCCGCCTCCCTCGCCGGGGACACCCCCGACACGCACAACGCGCTGCTCGCCCTGTCGTCGCAGTGGGAGCAGGACATCTGGGCGCCGCCGGGCACCGACGGGTCCTGGAACGACGTCCCGGCCGCGAGCGGCGGGCCGAACGTCTACTGGAAGCGCGATCAGCGCACGGTCATCGTCGCCGACGCCGCCGCGCGCCGGGTGACGCGCACGATCAGCGTGCCGGGCGCGCCGCTCACCGGGATGGACGTGACCCTCGACGGCGGCAGGCTCTTCACCCTCCAGACGGACGGCACGATGACGTTCTGGGACCTGGCGAAGGGGACCGCCCGCCCGCTGCCGTACAAGCACCAGGCCGGGGCCGGGCTGTGGATCAGCCCGACCGGGGCCAAACTCGTCAAGACGCTCAACGGGCAGATCACGGTGCTGGAGACCGCGACGGGCAGGGAACTTTTCCGGGCCAAGGGCAAGACCAGCGTGTGGGGCCCGGCGCTGCCTCCCGACGAGCGCCACCTCGTCATGCCGCTGGAGGACGGCAAGGACCGCATGCGGCTCGCCTGGTGGGACCTGACGACCGGCGAGGAGCTCAAGGGGCGGCACAACCGCCCGGGCCGGCACCCGTTCGCCGGCGCCCGGCAGTTGCGGGACACGACGTTCAGCCCGGACGGCCGCTTCCTCGCGACCCGCGTCGGCGACGTCATCGTCGTCCTGAACGCGCGGACCCGGGAGATCCGGACGACGCTGAAGGTGCCGAAGGGCGCGGGCGACGACCCGGGCCTCGACTTCAGCCGGGACGGCGGCCACATCGCCACCGGCATGACGATGTGGAGCACCGACCCCGGTATCGACGAGGCGCCGTACCTGAGCTACACGCCGGACGCCATGTGCAGCGGCACCCGCTTCAGCCGGGACGGGACGAGCCTGCGCTGCGTCGGCCACGACGACCGGATCCGCTCGATCGACGTGTCCGGCTTCACCCGCCGGCTCCGGTTCTCCCCGTTCTCCGCGCAGTCGCGGATCAGCCGGGACGGGACCACCCTCGCCGTCCGCACGACCGACGGCAGGGTCCAGATCTGGGACACCGCGACCCGCACCCGCCGGGCGGACCCGGGCATCGGGCACCCCGTCGGCCGCGAGATGGTCCTGTCGCCCGACGGCCGTCTGCTCGGCCTCCCGGGCCCGGACGGCAAGGTCGAGATCTGGGACCTCCGGGCGCGCAGGATGCGCGGCACCGTCGACACCGGTCCGCCGGCGGCGACCAGGCCGCCGCCGTCGTTCTCACCCGACGGCAGGGCGCTGGCCGTCCTGGTCTCCGGCGCGCCCACCGTCCTGAGGTTCTGGGACACCGCCACCGGACGCCCGCTCGGCGAGGCCCGCGCACCGCAGCAGACCTTCGCGGACGACGGGACGCGGATCGTCTGGAGCGAGGACGGCCGCCGGGTGGTCTCCGTCCCGGTGCTCGGCGTGGTCGGGTTCCCCTCCGGGAAGACCCTCGTCGCGCCCGGCGCGCTCGGCACCGCCGCGGTGTCCCGCACCGTGCAGGCGCTCAGCCCCCAGGGCGTCCTCGCGACCGTCGAGGGGGTGACCGACCAGCGCTCCTTGACGTTCTGGGACGCCGCGACCCTGAAGCCGAAGGGCGCCCCCGTCCGGCTTCCCGAGGGCAAGACCCCGATCACGGCGATCTCCCCGGACGGCCGCCTCGCCGCCACCGCCGACAGCAAGGGCAGGATCGACGTCTGGGACGTCCGGACCCGCCGCCATCTCGGCCTGGCCCTCACGGGCCACACGACGAACCACGACACGGTGATCCAGTCGCTCGCCTTCAGCCCCGACGGCACCCGCGTGCACAGCGTCGGCCAGGACGACGCCAGCCTCATCACCCATATCGTCGCGCCCCGCCTCCTCGAGCAGGAACTCTGCAAGAGATCGGGCCGGTTGACCCGGCAGGAGTGGGACCAGCACGTCCGCAGGATCGGCGGGATCGGCTACCGGAAGACCTGCTGACGCCGGGCGCAGCCGGAGCGGCCGTTCGGCGGACGGGTCACAGCCGGACGGCGCCGGTGAGCCACCCTTCGATGAAGTGCTCCAGCGACGGCGCGATGCAGCGGCGGTTGTCGGTGCGGTGGTCCCAGACGAAGATGTCCGGGCGCCCCTCCGGGACGAGGGCGTAGGCGAACAGGCTGCCGTCGCCGGGCACGTCGGAGAAGAACAGCAGCTGGTCGAACGCCATGTAGAGCCGCTTCAGCGCGGGATAGGTGCGCATCTCCAGATTGCCCTGGACGAGCTGCTCGGTGGAGAAGACCAGGTTGTAGCCGCCCGCGTCGGTGACGCCGTCGGTCTCACCGAGCAGCTTGGCCAGGTCGTCGGGGAGCAGGTGCCCGAGGGCCTCCTCGGCCCGGTCCAGCGCCTGATCCGTGGCCGGAGGGGCGAACCGGGCGTCGGGGGTGTGCTGTTCGATCAGCTCGCGCCACATTGGCGCATCATGACGAAGCCGGGCCCGTGCCGTCCAGTCGCGCAGGCCCGCCCGCGTGCTCCAGGTCACATTGACCAAGGGAGATACAAAGAGACATATTTCTCCATATGTATCTTTGCGGGATGGGGGCGGCCCTGTGACGTCCGGAACGCTCCCACCGGAGCTGCAGGAGTTCGACCTTTCGGGGCTGTCGTTCTGGACCCGCCCGGAGGCCCACCGGCTGGAGGCGTTCCGCCGGATGCGCGAGCTGGACGGCGCGGCCTTCGTCCCGATCGCGAAGCTGCCGTTCGTCAAGTCCAAGCCCGGGTTCCACGCGCTCGCCCGGCACGCCGACGTGATCGAGGCCAGCCGCCGCGCCGACCTGTTCAGCAACGAGCCGACGGCCAACTCGCTCACCGAGATGCCCGCCTGGGCGGGCCGCTTCTTCGGCTCGATGATCAACATGGACGACCCGCGGCACGCCCAGATCCGCCGCGTCGTGTCCCGGGCGTTCACCCCGAAGGTCCTCGCCAGGGCCGAGGAGGACCTCCAGCGCCGCGCCGCCCGCATCGTGGACGACATGATCGCCGAAGGCCCCCGCGACTTCGTGGCGCAGGCCGCCGCGCGGCTGCCCGTCGAGGTCATCTGCGACCTGATGGGCATCCCCGATCGGCACCACGAGCTGGTGCTGAACCGGACCAACGTCATCCTCGGCTACAGCGATCCCGAGTACAACGGGATCCGGGCCGACGAGCGCTACATGTCCGGCGACCCGCGCAGGCTCGACGTGCTGAAGGGCGCGGTCAAGCTCGTCCGGGCGGGCCATGACCTGTTCCGCCTGGTCAAGCGGCTGGGGGAGGAGCGCAGGAAGCGTCCGGGCGACGACCTGATCTCCAAGCTCGTCAACGCGAACGCCGACGGCGAGTCGCTGACCACCCAGGAGACCGGCTCGTTCTTCATCCTGCTGGTCACCGCCGGCAACGAGACCACCCGCAACGCGATCGCGCACGCGCTCCGCCTGTTCACCGAGTTCCCCGACCAGCGCGCGCTGCTGACCGAGGACTTCGAGGGCCGGATCGCGACCGCCGTCGAGGAGATCGTCCGGTACGCGACCCCGGTCATCCAGTTCCGCCGCAACGTCACACGCGACTGCGAGCTGAACGGCATCCCGCTGAGGAAGGGCGACATCGCCGTCCTCATCTACACCGCGGCCAACCGGGACGAGACGGTGTTCACCGACCCCGACGCCTTCGACATCACCCGCTCGCCGAACCCGCACGTCGGCTTCGGCGGCCCCGGCCCCCACTACTGCATGGGCGCCCACCTGGCCCGGCGCGAGATCACCGTCATGCTGCGCGAGCTGTTCACCCGCCTCCCCGACATCCGCGGCGAGGGCGAGCCGGACTACCTGCTGTCCCATTTCATCCACGGCATCAAGCGCATGCCCTTCACGTTCACCCCGCCCGCGGAGGGCCGGTGACGACCGGCCGCGACCGCCTCGCCTGGCTGGCCGCCGCCTGGCGCGCCGGAATGCTCGCGCCCATGGCGCCGCCGACCCTCGCGAGGGTCGCCAGGGCGATGCGCGCCTACGGCCCGCTCGGCGCGGCCACCGCGGTCGGCGCCGCTCGCTTCGGCGACCGCACCGCCGTCATCGACGACCACGGCCCGATCGGCTACCGCGACCTCGACCGGGCCGCGAAGGCACTGGCCACCGCCTGGGCCCGGCGCGGCATCGGACCGGACGCCCGCGTCGCGATCCTGTGCCGCAACCACCGCGGCCTGCTGCTGGCGCTCTCTGCGGCGGCCAAGCTCGGCGCCGGGATCGTCCTGCTCAACACCGACTTCGCCGCCCCGCAGCTCCGCCGCACCGTCGAGGAGCAGGGCATCACCGCCCTCGTCCACGACGACGAGTTCGCGCCGCTGGTGGAGGGCATCGACGTCCTGCGGTACACCGCCTGGTCCGACGGCGGTCCGTGCGACCTGGACGAACTGACCGCCGGCCCCGCCCTCACCCCGCCGCCGCCACCCCGCGCGAGCGCCCTGGTGATCCTGAGCAGCGGCACGTCCGGACGCCCCAAGGGCGCCCTGCGCTCATCCGCGCCGAGCGAACCGCTGGCGCTGCCCGGCGGCATCCTCACCCGCATCCCGTTCCGCCGGAACGAGGCCGTCCTGGTCGCCCCGCCGCTGTTCCACGGCTGGGGCCTCGCCTCCGCGACGCTCGCGCTGGCCCTGGGCTCCACGCTCGTCCTGCACCGCCGCTTCAACGCCGAACGGGTCGTCGCCGCGCTGGCCGAGCACCGCTGCACCACGCTGATCGCGGTGCCGACCATGGTGAGCCGGATCCTGGCCGTCCCGGACCTGAAGGCCCGCGATCTGTCGGCGCTGCGCATCATCGCCACCGGCGGCGGCCCGCTCACGGCCGCCCTCACCCGCGAGGCGACGGACGCGTTCGGCCCCGTCCTCTACAACTTCTACGGCTCCACCGAGGCGTCCTGCATCACCATCGCCACCCCGGCCGACCTGGCCGCCGCACCCGGCTGCGCGGGCACGCCCCCGCCGGGGACCGCCGTGCGCATCCTGGACGAGGAAGGACGCCCCGTCCCGCCGGAGACCATCGGGCAGGTCCACGTGGACGGCCCCACCCGCTTCGACGGCTACACCTCCGGCGAGCCGGTCACCGCGACGCTGCTGCCCATCGGCGACCTCGGCCACCTCGACGCGGCGGGCCGCCTCCACATCGACGGCCGCGCCGACGACATGATCGTCTCGGGCGGCGAGAACGTCCATCCCGCCGAGATCGAGGACCTGCTGGCGGCCCACCCCGCCATCACCGAGGCGGCCGTCATCGGCGTCCCCGACGACGAGTTCGGGCAGCGCCTCCGCGCCTACGTGGTCGCCTCCGGGGACCTCGACCCCGACCAGGTGAAGAAGCACGTGGCCGCCAACCTGGCCCGGTACAAGGTCCCCCGCGAGATCGTCTTCCTGGACGAACTCCCTCGGACCCCGACCGGCAAGGTCGTCAAACGCGAACTGCCCGCCTGAAACACGGCGGCCCGCCCGCCCTGTCGGATCCCGGAGGATCGCCGGCTTCACCGGTCGGGGGCGGAGGTGCGCGGCCGGCACCAGGTGAAGGTGTGCGTGTACCAGGTGGCGTTGCCGTCGCAGGTACGGCGGGCTCCGTAGGTGAGGGCGATGATCCTGCGGCCGATGTCGCCGTCGGTGCAACGGTCGTCGGGGCCGGGCCGGTCGGCGGTGCCGTCCTGGATCTCACCCAGGAGCAGGCGGGCGGCGGGGCGGAGCTCCAGCCGGAGGCTGACCGGACCGGCGCCGCGGGTGGACAGGTCCTGGGCCAGCGCGGCCATCTGCTGGGCGAGGGCGTCGGCCACCGGGCCCAGCCCCCACCGCCTGAGGGCGGCCTGGATCGTCCGGCGGGCGTGCGCGGCGGCCGGCCGTCCGCGAGGCAGCTGCCACCGGGCGACGCGCGGAGCCGCCGGTGCGGCGCCGTCGGCACCGTCGAGGGGCACGGTGGTCATGGAGATCTCCATAACGAGCGGGCCCGGGCCGGGTCCCGGGTCGGACGGCGGGACCGGGCGAGGGCGGTACCGCCGCCCGTCGTATGCCCCGAGTTCGCGTGCTCATGCGGCCGCGCCGCTCCGTTGGCGTCCGTGCGCGCGCAGGCTTCGCGACCGTCGGCGAGAGAGGAGACGAAACCCTCTCCGCGGGTGTACTCGGTAGGGGAGTGCACGGCCGGCGTCACCCCAGTCGGACCTCCGCCCGCCCAGGGCCGCGAACGTCGTGCATCCCGTGGTCGGCGGTGAGGCTGTGGTCCAGGCCGGTGATCCTCAGCAGCTTGGTGATCTGCGGTCGGACGCCGGCCAGGCGCATGGTGATGCCGAGGGCGGTGGCGCGGCGCTGGACGCCGACCAGGACCGCGAGTCCGGCGGCGTCGCAGAAGGTGACCGCGCCGAGGTCCAGGATCAGGGTCCGGGAGCTGTTGCGCAGCATGCCGATCAGGTCCTCGCGCAGCGCCGGGGCGGAGGCGATGTCCAGCTCGCCGTGCAGGGCGGCGATCGTGTGGCCGGCGCGGCGCGTGGACGGGCCCGTCTCGGCGCGGGTCTGCTCCCGGCCCACCGCGGTGCACCCGGTGCAGGTGGTGGTGTGCCTGGTCATCAGGATGTTCAAGTCGTGCTCCGATCGCTGTGGGGGCCGTACCGGGCCGGGCGGCGGGCCCGGTACGACGCGGGGTTCAGAAGTGCGAGGTGGATCGAACGCCGCCGGGGCGCTCGCGAAGGCGCCCGCCGTCGGTCTCCCAGACGCTCCTGGCGGCCCTGTCGCTCTCAAGCGCCTGGTCGGCGTTCGCGGGATCGTCCGGTCGGTCCGTTCCCGGGCCGGTCAGCGCGGTGAGCGTGGCCAGCAGCTCCGGGGTGCGCAGGTGGGTGGTGGTGTAGGCGGCCAGTTCCAGTCCGGCCGAGGCCACGCCGGGTTCGGTGCCGGGCGGGACGGTGAACAGCTCGACACGGCGGCCGTCGGCGTAGATCGCGGTGAGCTGGCCTGCGGGCAGGGAGTCGAACCAGCTGAGGCGCACCACCCGGGTGTCGTCCGGGCCGTCGACGCGCAGCAGGCGGGGCCGGGAGTCCCAGTCGGCCACACGCAGCAGGACGTGCGTGATGGGCCGGTGGTCGTCGACGGGACCGTACGCCTGTAGGGCCAGGATCAGGCCGGGCAGTTCGGCGACCGGGTCGGTCGAGCGCGGCCACCAGCCGCCGTCCAGGGACACCGGCGGGCTGCCGGCCGGGCGGGGCGGCCGCATCCGCATCCGGGGCGTCGAGGGCGGCGAGAGGCTGATGGTCGTTCGTCGTTCAGCGGTGGTGTGCATGGCCTGAACTCGCTTCCGTGCCGGTCGGCCGGCCGTTGAGCCGCGGTTGGTCGTCGTGCGGTCGGTCGGCGGGTCGCAGCCCGGCCTGGTCGTCGGCGCGGCGTCGACGGGTCTGGCGGCGGACCTGGGTGATGCGGGCGGTGCCCATGATCAGCGTGATCAGGATCCCGGTGACCAGCGCGATCAGCAGCGCGACGGCCAGCGGCAGATCGCCGTGCATGCCGGCGAAGGAGATCCGCACGGTGCCGGTGTTGCTGAGCAGGAACACGATGAAGGCGAGCAGGAGGACCGCGGCGGCCCACAGGCCCGTCCACGCGGCACTGGTGCGAGACACCGGTGCCGGTCGTGACCGGGCGTTCGCCGCCGAATCGGGCTGCTTCGGAATGTGTGACGATCGCAGGATCGGCATGAGGTCCCCCTTTCGGGGGGAGCCGGTGTGGCGAGTCGGCCTCAGGACGGGGTAGTCGTCGTTACCGGATGCTCCCACTCTAGCACTGAACTTCTGATATTGTCGAATATTAGAAGTAGTCATGCGGCTGAGCTGCTGATACCGCCGCTGCTCGGCGCGAGAAGTCACGAGACGACTTCTGATACCACGAGGAGTGCGGTGACCAGACGCCGCCGGCAGGTACCCGACGCCTACACCGCCGTCCACACCGAGTACGCAGCCGCCCTGGCCGACGCGTCCCTGGACGCCGACACCCGCCGCGCCTACGACTCCCGTGTCCGCGCCTACCTGGCCTGGCTCGAGACCACCCGCGATATGGACGGCGGCGACCCCTTGGCCGACGCGAACACGCGCGACGACGCCGCCCGCGGCTACAAGGACCACCTCAAGAGCGAGCTCGGGCGATCCGACAACACCGTCAACGCCCACCTGACCGCCCTGGACCACTTCTACGACCACCTCGGCCTGGGCAAGGTCGGCGTCCGCCGCGTCCCCGCCGCCCGCCGGGCCCCCCGCGCCCTGACCGCTCGCGACCAGAAGCGGTACCTGCGCGCCGTCGAGCGCCGCGCCCTGGCCCGAGACCGAGCCATCGGACGGCTGCTGTTCTACTCCGGAATCCGCGTCTCCGAGCTGACCGCCCTGAACATGGGGGACGTGCCCCTGTCGGCCCGCAGAGGCGAGGTCCACATCCGCTCCGCCAAGGGCGAGACCTCCCGCACGATCCCCCTCACCGCCCCCGCCGCCCGCGACGCCGTCACCGCGTGGAAGGCCGACCGCGCAACCTGGCCCGGCGCCGAAACCGCGGCGCTGTTCCTCAACCGCCGCGGCGGCCGCCTCACCGCACGGGCCGTCGACCACCTCCTGGACGACATCTCCCTCGACGCGGACCTGATCGACGAGCGCGGCGGCCCGACGGTCTCCGCCCACATCCTGCGGCACACCTTCGCCACGAACCTGCTGGGCGCCGGGGTCGACATCGTCATCGCCGCCGAACTCCTCGGCCACTCCCGCCTCGACGCCACGCGCCGCTACACCCTGCCCACCCGCACCGACCTCGAAGACGCCGTCGCCCGCCTCCCCGCCGACCGATAGCCCGGCGAACGGACATGATCAGATCTCGGCCGACGGTCTCGCCCCGACCCGGCGAAGGCGTACGGCCCACCACCGGCACGTGCCGCGAACCACCCGCCTGCCGGGTGCCCGTCCGATCTCGGAATCGGATCGCCGGGCCGGGCAACCGGATCGGCCGGCCGACTGTCCTTGGGGGGCAACAGCGTCGAGTGGCGAGGTAACGCGGTGGATGTGGACTTCCGAGAATGGGCGGCCGTGCGGCTTCCCGCACTGCTGAGATACGCGCACTTGCTGACCGGGGACCGGCATCAGGCGGAGGACGTGGTGCAGACCGCGCTCGTCCGGATGCTCGTGGCCTGGCCGAGAGTGCAGCGCAAGGACGACCCGGAGGGGTACGCCCGCAGGACGATCACCCGGCTGGCGATCGACTCGCGGAAGGCGAGATGGCGCGAGCGGCTCACCGACGCGCCGCCGGAGAGGCCCGTGGGGCCGGCGCCGGACGAGGACCGCTGGGAGATGTGGGAGGCGCTGGCCGCCCTGCCGCGCCGGCAGCGGGCCGTGGTGGTGCTCCGCTACTACGAGGACCTGTCCGAAGAGCAGATAGCCGATGTGCTCGGCTGCTCGCGGGGGACCGTCAAGAGCCAGGCGAGCAAGGCCCTCGCGAAGCTGCGGGCCCGATTCGAGGCCGCGGAGGTGGCCAGATGAAAGAGTTCGACTCGATGCTGCGCGACACGCTGCAGGACGAGCACTGGGCCATGGCGGTGGAGCCGGGCATGCTCGACTCCGTCGTCGCGGGAGCCCGCCGGGTGCGGCGCCGCCGCCGGGTCACCGCGGCCGTGGCGGCCGTGGCGACGGGGATCGCGCTGGTCGCGGGTCTTGGAGCCGTCCGGGCCGAGGATGCCCGGCCACCGGTCGTCACGCCGCCGAGCGGCTTCGATCTGCCGGGCGACGAGCCGGTCGTGGACATGCTCGCCACCCCGGATTCCCTCTACGTCCTCACGGACCGCGTCCACCGCCTCGACCGGAAGACGGGAGCGGTGCGGGCGACGTCCCGCAGGCTGCCGACGAGCGACGGAGAGCTGCTCGCTGCGGGGCCGACCATCTGGGTGCGGAAGGGGGCCGGTGACCTCGACGGCGGTGGCAGGGCACAGCTGTTCGGATTCGACGCGGCCGGGCTCGGCCAGACGGCGCATGTCGCCGGAGCAAAGGTCCTCGACCCGCAGGACGGAGTCGAGCAGGAGTGGCTGGGCACGCCGACGTCGCTGTGGTCGGTCGCGGCCTCCCGGGACGGTCGCACGAAGCTGATCCGCCGCGCCCCCGACTCGGGGAAGGCCGTCCGCGAGGTGTCGTGCGACTGCACGGTCCCCCTGGTGGCGATCGATGAACAGGCCGACGTGGCCTGGTTCGAATCCGAGGACGGCACGGAACGCTCCCGGCTCGTGGCGATCCGCCTCTCGGACGGCAGGACCCGGGGCGGCTTCACGATCGCCGAGCCCGACGTCTACACGGTCCCCGGAGCGGCGGGCTCCCTGTGGGTGGTCCCCCTGGGCGACGGCGCGGCGGGCCCGGCGGTCCTGCTGGGGCCGGACGCCCGCAGGATCCAAGGCCGGACCTTCGGGTTCGTGCCCCGGCGGGCGGAGGACGGGAGCCAGGACGAGGAACCGGCGCGTCTCCTCGGCGCCCGGCGCGTCCTGATCGCCGCTCCCGCGCGGAACGGCCTGCTCTGTGTCGACCGATCCAGCGGCGCCCTGCTGAAGACCTATCCCCTGCCGGAGGGGGGCCGACTGGCGGAGGGCAGCGAGTTCCGCGCCACCGGCGACGACCACGAGTTCTACGTGCTCGATCAGGACCGTGTGAAGGTCCACCGGGGCCCTGACGGCTGCCTGAGCTGAGAACCACGTCCCCCGGCGGCTTCGCGGAGCCGCCGGGGGGACCTGGGCGAACGGCGGTCATATCGGCTCCGAAAACGACAAAAGCCGAACGCGAATGATCACGTCCGGCCGAGTCGAAACGGGTGCGCCGTCAGGGACTTGAACCCCGAACCCGCGGATTATTCCTTGGGGGTCTCGGTCTCTTGGAGACCAATCCGATCTAGGGCCGAAGGAGTGCGTCCGCCCAGGTAGATGGCGGGTTACGGGAGCTGAGGACCTTGGAGCCCTTGGAGTCCGTTGGAGCCCCACTAGACCCCTTCCGTGGGGATCGAGTGGGGATCGTGGGGAGTGATCTCTCCACCTCACCGGCCATCTACCTGCGGCGATGCTGCCGCCTCTGGCCCTCTCCAGGAGAGCGCCAATCCGTTGACCAAACAGCAGTACTCCGCAACTCTCTCTCGACCGGCACGCGCTGCCGTCATCCTCGGTGTGCCTACCTCACTGGTCGCGGTGGCGGCCCTGAGCTACGAGCCTCAGCGAGCTCTCGGTGAGGCAGTGGGATGGGGCGCCGGTGTCGCATGGCTCTTGCCGGTCGCGGTCATCGTCTGTGAGCTGGTATCCACAGTCGTCTACTTCTCCGCACCGCGGGGACGCGCGCGGAGATCCGCCGCAACCGGCGTCCTGATGGCCATCGGACTGAGCTACGGCCTCTCGTCCACCTGGCACGTCCTTCATCCCGGTAACGCCCCCTTGCCGGTGACGCTGGCCGTCAGTGCCGTGCCGAACCTCGTCGCGGCCCTCATGCTGCACATCGCCCTGACGATCTCTGGCGCCGCGGAAGTCGAGCCGGCAGAGCCGCAACTGGAAGCCCAACCCCCGGCCGCCCTTCCGGCTCCAGAACTCACAGCAGTGTGCGAGGAGCCCGCTCCGCTTCAGGAACCCCTTACGCCGACCAGGCCCAGGAAGACGGTCTCCGCCAAGGCGGAAGCCCTGGCGTTCCTGCGGAAGCTTCCGGAAGGCGAGCTGCCTTCAGCAGTGGAACTCGCGGCGAAGTTCGATCGAACAGACCGCTGGGGCAGAGACGTCCTGGCAGAGTTCCGCGCGCCACAACCAACTGCCTGACAACACCAAGCCCCCCGGCCACGGCCGGGGGGCATTCGCGTCTCTGGGGACCGTTACGGGTTGCGCGAAGCACGTGCGCGGATACCGGACTTCGCAAGCGTGCCCAAGCCACGCCGCCTCGGATCCTTGGGTGTCTCCGCGGTATCGGGTGATGGGCGGCTCCACAGGCCCCGGGGGGTGCCGTGGCCGGGGACCGTTGGTCAGGGGGCTTCGAAGCCAGCGGTGGTCAGGGTGGGTGCGGCCTTGCGGAGACAGGACCGAGGCGGCGCGGACGGCTTCGAGCAGGGCGGGTGAACGGCCGGATTGCTACTGGGCTGCGAGGTGTCCGGCTGCTCTGCCCGTCGTGTCGCGTCGCATCGCGGTCAAGTTCAGGTCGGCGAGGCGGGGGATCGGCCGGACGTCAAGGTGTTCTTGCGGGTGAAGTAGGCCGCGGTGATCGACGTGGGCGGTCCAGATGGTGCAGGTGGCGTTCGGATAGGAGGGGTTGATGCCGATCTCTCCCTTGGGGAGGAACCCGGCGAACGGTGTGCTGATCTTTCGGGTGTTCCAGTGGGTCCACGCGGCGAGGGCTTTGCTCTGCTCAAGGGCGAGGTAGAGGTCGGGGTAGCGGGGCAGGGGCCGCGTCAGCCGGTAGATCGTCTGGCCGAGCAGGGACGGTGCGAGGCGGGCGAGCTCGTCGAAGTCTCGGTGGTGGAAGGTGCAGGCGGTGGCGTCTTGGTGGTGATCGAGGCTGAGGACGGCCAGGAGGTGGGTGAGGCGGTCTCGCGTGTAGGTGGTGACGTCGCGGGTGAGGGCGGGGTCGATCCGGTCGATGAGCGCGGTGAGTTGCTGGTGGGCGGGGTGGAAGCGGGCGAGGTCGAACAGCGTGGCCATGCCGTCGACGGCGGCGAACGCCAGATCTTTGGTCAGGCGGCTGTGGAGTTCGCCTTGGGCGGCGTAGGCCTTGGTCTGGCCGGTGGTGCTGTGGAGCATCAGGTACTCCGACAGCACCTCGAAGTACAGGTAGCCCAGGAACGGCAGGGTCGGGACGGCCGCGGCGAGGTCATCGACGAAGGTTTCGGGGTCGGTGCGGTGGCCGGCGGCGTTGGCCATGGCCCGGTCGAGGAACGGGGCGGCGCGGCCGATCGCTGTGACGGCCGCGGTGCGGAGCTGGTGGTGCTCGGCGGCGGTGAGGTAGCTGGAGTGGGTGAGGAAGGTGTCCAGGTGGATGCGGCCCATGCGCAGGTAGTCGATGCCTTCCGCCGGGGCGGGCCCGTCAGGGGCGATCTCGATGACGAGGGGTGCGGCCCAGGGGCGGTGCTCCAGCAGGTGGGCGCCGAGGTTGTGGGGTCGGAGCCCGCCGTGTTCGGGGGTGAGTGGTGTGCAGTAGATCGCGGCGGCGAGGCAGCCGGTGGAGGCGTACAGGTGGCCGGTGGCGCGGATGGCGTCGAGCGCGACGGTGGTGTGGAGCAGGTGGAGTGGCCGTCCGCTGGTGATTCGGTCGGTCATGGTGTTGCGGGCGAGTAGGTGCCCGTTGGGGCTGTCGCGGAGACGGGACTGCCACGCGGCGCTGCTGACGGCGAGCCCGGCGGGTTCGGGCCGGTCGTCGGTCCGGGTGTGGTCGGTGTGCGCGTCATCCCACATGGCCGGTTCCCTCCGCGAGGATCGTGTGGTGGGCGTGGGTGAGGGCGGTCTCGGGGGTGGCGCCGTCGAGGCGGGCTTCTTCGGTGAGCACGACCAGGCGGTGGGCGAGCGGCGGCATCCAGGTGGGGACCTGGACGGTGAGCCGGGACAGGTCGGGCCACCAGCGGGCCAGTGGTAGGCGGTACCGGTCGAGGGCGTCGGCTGCGCGTAGCAGGCCGACGAGCGGGTCGCGGTCCGGCTGGTCGCCGTCGTGGAGGCCGACGGCGTGGGCGGCGCGGTCCAGGAGCGGTGCGTCCAAGACGACGTCGAGCGCCGCGAGGATGCCGGGTCCCTGCGCACGCAGCCATGCGGCGGCGCGGTGACCGTGGCCGGAGTCGGTGCGGTCGTTTCGGCGGCGGCAGTCGTGGATCGCGGCGGCGACCGTGAGGGCGCGGGTGTCGTCTGGCGGGAGGCCGGATTCGGTGGCCAGAAGGGCGGCGAGGATGCTCACCCGGGCGCCGTGCAGGACGCCGTGAAGGCCTTCGGCCTGCTGTGCGCTGGTGAACCAGGTAACGTGCGGGACCAGCGTCGGTGGCCGGCAGATGACTGTTGGATGGCCGGGCGGTGCATTGTCGGTGATCCACTCAAGGGTTCCCCGGTCCATCACCTGGTGATCGGGGAGTTCGCGGGCTTGTGCGAGCGCGCGCAGGGTCGGCGGAGACGAGTGCATGGGGCCTCCAATGGAAAGGGCGGGCGGCAAGGTGAAGCTGGGCGTGGCGATCGTGACGATGGGGACGCGCCCCACGGAGCTGGCGGCGCTGCTGGACTCGGTCCTGCGCCAGACCGTCCCCGCGGATCGGATCGTCGTCGTCGGCAACGGCTGCCGGTTGACGGGCCTGCCGGACGGGGTCACTGCGGTGGAGCTGCCGGAGAACGAGGGGGTCACCGGGGGCCGCAACGCGGCGCTGGCCGAACTCACCGACGTCGACCTTGTTCTCGATCTCGACGATGACGGGCTGCTGGTCGACGACGAGGTGTTCGCGCGGATCGTCGCCCTGTTCGAGGGCAATCCGCGGCTGGGGATCGTCGGGTTCCGGATCGCCGATGAGACCGGCGTGACGCAGCGCCGCCACGTGCCGCGACTGCGGGCCGGGGATCCGATGCGGGGCGGCCGGGTGACCGGGTTCCTCGGCGGCGCGCACGTGCTGCGGTCGGCCATGCTCACCGAGGTCGGCCCGTGGCCGGAGGCGTTCTTCTTCGCGCACGAGGAGACCGACATGGCATGGCGGGCGCTGAACGGCGGCTGGGAGGTCCAGTACGCGCCGGAGCTGCTGCTCCAGCACCCGCGCACGTCCCCGACCAGGCATGCGTTCTTCTTCCGGCTCAACGCACGCAATCGCGTCTACCTGGCTCGGCGACACCTGCCCGGTCCTCTCGTCCCCGTTTACCTGGGTATCTGGATCGTGCTGACGGTGCTGCGGACTCGCAGCGCAGCAGGGTTGCGGGCGTGGTTCGGCGGGTTCGCGGAGGGATGGCGGACGCCGTGCGGGTCCCGCCGGCCGATGGCCTGGCGGACGGTGTGGACGATGACCCGGCTGGGGCGCCCGCCGATCATCTGAGCCATCCGGACCCGCCTGGGCGCAGGCGGCCCCGGATGGCAGGGATCAGGCGGACCTTGCGGCCTGCTCACGGAGCCACCCCGGGACGGCTTGGGGATGAGCGGTCAGCCACTCGACGTACCGGCGGACACCTTCGGTGATGGTGATGGTCGGCTTCCAGCCGAGCGCGGAGAGAATCGGGCGGGTGTCGGCGTAGCCTCCGAGCGGGTCGCCCTCGGGCATCGGCGTCTGCACGATCTCCACGTCGGGGTAGTGCAGGCGGACGAGGTCGGCGACGTCGCGGATGGAGGTGGCGACGCCGGTGCCGATGTCGAGGGTCTGATCGTGGGCGGCGGGGGCTGCCAGCGCCCGGATGGTCGCCTCGGCGATGTCTGCGACGTGGATGAAGTCGCGGACCTGACGGCCACCGCCATTGAGGTGGAGCGGCAGACCGACCGACGCCCTCATCGCCATCCACGCCACCACCCAGGAGTGGGAACCGTGCTTGATCACCTGCGGGTGGCCGTAGACGCTGAAGTAGCGGACCACGCAGTGCGATACCCCGGCGGCGCCGAGGACGAGCGCCATCTGGTGCTCGCCCCACACCTTGGTGTTGGCGTATACCGACAGCGGGTTCACCGGGGTGGTGCCGGTTCCGAACTGCTGCGCCTGCCCGAGCACGGGGTGGATGCCGTTGCCGTACACGCTCGCCGATGATGCGAACACCATCCGGCGGACCCTGGTGGCGTGCGCCGCGACGGCGTCCAGCAGCACCTGCGTCCCGGTCACGTTCGCGGTGATCGCCTCCATCGGGTTGCGGGTGCAGGCGGCGACGTCGGCCAACGCCGCCGCGTGGATCACGTAGTCGGATCGGGCGGCGACTTCGTTCATCAGGTCGGCGTCGGCGACGTCCCCCACGATGGTGTCGGGGTCGGCCGGGTCGATCCCGAACAGGCCGGCGTAGACCTGCTCGGGGTAGGCGCCGAGCTTCCCGACGACCAGGACCCGCGCGCCCAGCTTCCGCAGCCGTGCGGTGATCTGGCTGCCGATCAGGCCTGCGCCGCCGGTCACCAGGACGGTCGTCCCGTCGAACTCGGTGTTCACGGTGAAGGTCATTGTGATCCTCCGGTGGCGCTGCAGAAAGGAGGACCGTAGCCCGGGGCGCGCGCCGTCTGCCGCCGGGCCGCGGGGTCTAGGGGCGGGCCTTGGGCTCGCCTTCGTCGGGACGGGTGATCTTTTCCTGGAGGTTCTGCCACCATCGTTCGACGACCTCGCGGGGGGCCGGTTCAGTCCACCAGATCTCCTTGGGCGGCCTGTCGCGGTCCGGCCCGGCGTCGTCGGCCGGGATGTATGCCGGGTGTATATGGCCAGGATTCGGTAACCGCCCTGCCCGTCCGGTCCCTTTTTCACGGTGAGCCGATCACCGGTGTCGGGGTAGAGGGAGAGGTTGGTCTGGTGGGAGACCTGGAGCGATAGGCGGTCGGTGGGAACCCAGACCGGTTCGGTTGGCACCGGCCCGGACGCGCCGTCGGGGCCGGGCTCGTGCGGAATCATCGTGCTCGGGTCCTTTGCGGGCGGTGCCGACTGGGAGGGGGAGCCGCGGCCGGTGAACCCCGACCGATCCGCCGACTGCGGCTCCCGGTATGGGCGGGAGGGCGGTCAGTAGGCGCTGGTGGCCGTGCGGTCGGCTGCCTCTGCGGTGAGGGTGCGGACGATCATCCTGGCGGCCTTGGCAGGGTTCCAGCCGAGCCGTTGGTGTCCCCACACGTAGCCGTGGAGCCAGTGGCTGGTCACGGTGATGGCCGGGCCGGTGCGGTGGCCGACGGTCAGGCGGCGATGTCTGGTCGGGCTCCAGCGCGGAAGGTGCAGGGGCCGTCCGTTGACTCTGATCGCGATGTGGATCAGCGGTTCGTAGGGGTGGTAGCGGCTCCCGCAGTCGGCGGTGATGTCCGGGTAGGTGCGGAGCGCGTCCCGGAGCGGCTCGAACATCCCGTTGGTGGCCACCGCCCCGCCGTACCGGCGGGCCGCGACCATGGCGTAGAGGTAGAAGGGCATTCAGGCACCTCCAGGGGTGCGCGCTCGGCTTGGTGGAAGCCGGGGCGGCGCTGCTGCGCCGCCCCGGGGCTTTGCGTGGGGTGGCCGGGGCGCCTCGTGGTGAGCCGGTGCTCTCGGGCGGCGCCCCGGCCGGGACGTCCCTGGGGGCCGGGCCATCAGGGGCGCCCGTCTCCTCGCCCCACCCGCCAGTGCGACGTCCCTGCGTGGGCGGGACCGGCCCGGCGGGTGTGGGTGTGGGGCGCAGGAGGGGTCTGGGGGACGAGCGGGACGTATGGGCGGGTGAGGGTCTGCTCGATCACGGCCTGGTGCCGGTCGGCGGCACCGGCGTTGAGCGCACACATCGCCTGCTCCAGCTGGAAGGGGTCGGCGGCGGTGACCTGCTGGTCGCCTCGCCAGGCCATCCAGGCGTCCGCGGCGCCGACGATGCGCCAGCCCAGGCCCTCATGCCGGGCACGCAGCGCCCGGAGTCGGCCGGTGTCCGCCGCGCCGGACGCCGCGTTGGCACCGGTCGATGTGGTCGGCTTGGGGTCGCGCGGGGGCGCGGAGGTGAAGAGGCTGGGCTTGGTGTGTGCGCCGCTGCCCCTGAGCCCGAGCCACGCGGTGAGGCCGGTCATCGGATCACCGCCATCCCGCACAGCGACTCCACGGGCTGCGGTGTGCCGATCTCCAGGGGCTCGGGCCGCCAGAGCGGTGGCGTCACCACGCCGGGGTCGAGGAGCTCCAGGTCGTTGAGGATGCTCTCGATCTCGTCTGGGGTGCGGAGCTGGTAGGGGGCGGCGCCGGAGTTGTTGTAGCGGTCCTGCGCTCGACTGCGCTCGTCCAGGGTGCTGGTGCCGTCGGCCAGCACCAGGTAGCTGCCCAGCGCGACGGCGTCCACCAGCCGCTCGACGATCTCGCGTGCCTCCTCGGTGGTGGAGATGTGCCCGAGGATGCCCAGCAGCATGACCGCGACCGGTTCGTCCAGGTCCAGGATGGGTTCTGCTCCGGCCAGGATCGTGTCGATGTCGCGCAGGTCGGCGTCGACGTAGGCGGTGGCACCCTTCGGAGTGCTGGTGAGCAGGGCGCGGGCGTGGGCGAGGACCATCGGGTCGTTGTCGACGTACACGATCCGGCACCGGGGGTCGACACGTTGCGCGACCTCGTGGGTGTTGTCGACGGTCGGCAGGCCGGTGCCGATGTCCAGGAACTGCCGGATCCCGACCTCACCGGCCAGATGCCGGACGGCGCGGCCGAGGAACGCCCGCTGTGCGCGGGCGACGTCAACGATGGCGGGAAACGTCCTCTTGTACTCGTCACCGGCAATCCGGTCGACCGCGTAGTGGTCCTTGCCGCCCAGCCAGTAGTTCCAGATCCGGGCGGAGTGCGGGACGGTGGTGTCGATCTCCGGGCCCAGCGCCTCCGCGGGAGGCGCCTCCGCGGTGGGGACCGGGTCATGGAGGTCGTCGAAGCGGGGCATCATCGGCTCCGATCGGTGTAGGGGATGGTGGCGACTTGGCCCAGCACCCGGATCGTCGCGCCGGCCACGGGACCCTGCGGCGGACGTAGAGGCGACCAGTCATGGACGTCGCACAGGAGCGGGCCGACGCGTTCCCAGCCGGAGTCGGCCACGAGCGCGGCGATGTCCTCCTGGGGCCGGAACAAGAGCTCGGCGTGTCCGTTCGGGCACCCGAGCGCCTTGACCACGCCGTTGATGCGGGCCGGGTCAACGCCGGTGGAGGTGGCGTGGGCGAGGATCAGCGTGCTGCCGGGCGCCAGCCGGGTCCGCAGCAGCGTCATGACCTTGGTGGGATCGTGCAGAGGGCGCAGTAGTCCCGTCATCAGGACGATCACGGGCTCGTCGAGGTCCAAGCCGGATTTCAGGTGGAGCTGGTCGAGGAGGTCGGCGGGGTCGTTGATGCTGGCCTTGACGACTTTGTCGTAGCCGCGCAGATGTCGGCGCCCCAGGAGCGGGTCGTCTTCGACGGCGACCACACGCGGCGGGTCGGAGTACCAGATGTCGCGCAGGTGCCGGGCGGGGGTCGCGACTTCGACCTCACCCGGGACGCCGACCTCGATCATCTGCCGGAGGCCGGGCTCGGTCGCCCAGCCGACCGCATGGCTGGCGAACAGCAGGGTTTCGCGCACGACATGGCCGATGTCGGGCACTACCCGCCGCATCCGCGTCGCGGCGGTCCCGTCGGCTCTGCTGTGGGTCCAGCCACCGAGCAGAGCATTGAAGACCCCGGCAGGTGTGGGCGGTCCGGACTCCAGCGTCAAGACGTTCATCGCTGCACCCGCTCGGGCTGAGGTCGAACGGAAGACCGGAGCCCGGTCTGGCTGAGGGACGCGCGGCGGCCAGACCAACACCCGTGGTGATCTGCGGCCGACCGCCGCGCGTGCGCCCGCACCCCTACGGGCTCCCAACCAAGAGGGACGCGGACCGGGGAGTGGCTCATCATGTGGACTCGCCTCGCTCTGCCGGGATCTCAGCGAGGTCGACTCCGGCGGCCCGCCGCGATTGCAGAGCCGGCCGCTGGGGAACGTCAGATCCGCCGCCGAGCCCGCAAGCCCCCTTGCGTGTCGAGATCCACCCAGCGAGTCCCTGCATGACATCGTTGGTGTCAGCGGAAGCGGGCCGTGGGTTGTCGCCTTCGGCCTCGGTGAAGGTGAGTGATGCCTTCACGCCTTCAATGGCACGGGCGAGTTCGTTCACCGGCGCGAGCCGGTCGCCCTCTGCCCAGACATACCAGAGCCCAGCGCGCTCGATGACGAAGATCTCGCCGGACAGCAGTTCCCAACCACGGCCGTCGCGAACCTCGGTGTTCGTCACCTCCAGCGTCGGCGGCGTCTGTCCGAATCGCCGGACGACGCTGAGGTGCGGCGCGCTGGACAGCGCATCAGCGAGCGTGTCCAGATGTGTGCTGGCTGGTTCGGCCACCTCGTCCTCCAGTGGTTGGGACTTCCCCCAGCCAGCCAGACCCCTGCGCGGCTCACAATCACCAGTTCAGCGCCATGCTCACCTTGAAGGTGGTGCGGAATTGGCATCAGGACTGGTGGCGACCGGAACGCACCGGCTCTACCGTGGGTGGCAGAGATCCCACCCCTGGTTACCGGGAAGGCGCGGACGATGCCGGAACAGAAGTGGTGCCCCGGCTGTCGCACCACGCTGCTCTCGCGGTACAACTCTGGGGTCGTCTGCGGAAGCTGCGAACGTCAGGCGCACGCTGCTGGAGCCGGAGTACCGGCGTGGTTATGGGATTCACCGCCGATGCGGCAGGCCCTTGCCGATCAGAATCTCGCCGGCGTGCTGGCGTTGCTGCGCAGCACCGTCGGGCTCACCCAGCAGGAGATGGCCGACCTGGTCCCAGGCTGGACCAAAACCAAGGTCACCCGCATTGAGTCAGGCGAGCGCGGCACCATGTACGACATCCGCGAACTGCTGGCGTGGGCGGATGCGGTGTGCATGCCGCGTGAGGCCTTGCTTCCGCTCATCACCGGCAGACCCGACGCAGACCTCGGCGTGCTCCCAACGCCCGGAGACGAGATGGATCGAAGGACCTTCAATGGGGCCCTCGCCGCCCTAAGCGCCTCAGCGCTGCTCCCCGGCGTGTTCGCGGCACCGGAGCGGATCTCTCAGGCGCACATCACCTACCTTCAAACCTGCAGCGACGAGCTATGGACCCGCGATTGGGTGGTGGGTGGGGCGGCGCTGCTCCGGCAGGCCATGCGGCTACTCGGCCAGGCCCGCGCCATGCTCGACGAGAGCGACTACACCGAACGGATCGGATCGGACCTGCTGCGCGTGGCGGCGAGCATCGCGACCTGCAGCAGCTTTCTCGCCTTCGATGCCGGCCAGCTCGCCCTTGCGCGCCGAATCGTGCAGGAAGCCGCCAGCCTGGCCGATGGCAGCGAAGACCCCGCTTTGCGGGCCCACGCCTACGCGACCATGGCGTTGCAGTCGACCGCGCTCGCGCGGATGTCGGGGAAGAAGGGACCGGCGCGGGAGGCGCAGCGGGCTCTGCGGATGGCCGAGCGAGCCGCCAAGCACCATCCGTCCCCGCGCGTCCACGCATTGATCAACATGCGCAAAGCGACCGCGAACGCGCTCCTGAACGATGAGACCGCAGCGCGTGCCGCGCTCCTCGCCGCCCATGACGAGCTCGATCGCGGTGACCACCCCGACGACCCGATGCCACTGGCGTTCGTCACTCGCACCGAAGTCCTCGCACATGAGGGCTGCGTCGCCGCCGACCTCGGCAAGCCCGGTAAAGCGGTCAGGTTGTACACCGATGTGGTCACGGATCCGGATCTTGCGCCCCGCAACCGGGTGTACTACCGGGCGACTCTGGCGGGGAAACAACTGGCCGCCGACGACGTCTGTGGCGCTCTGACCTCGGGAAGCACGACCTTGGATGAGGCCGAAGGAACGGTCGCCTCGCCGCGCTCCCTCAACCTGCTGCGGCCTCTCGCCGCGCACGATTCCGACTTCCGTGAGCGCTTGGCGACGGTGGCCGCAAAGCTGTCGGCGACAGTACCGTCGTCGCCATGACGGACCTGAGATTCCGCCGATACGGCGCAGCCGGCGCCCGCGCGATCCGGCAGACCATCGAGGACATCTACCGGGACGCCTACGCCGCAGCGGTCGCCTCAGCCGATCCGTTCGACTCGCCCGAGGCGTTCATGACGCGATTCGACTCCTACACCAGCCGCGACGGCGAGTTCGACATGGTCGTTGCCTACGACGGCGACGTGGCCGTGGGACAGGCATGGGGATGGCCCCTTGGGAAGAACGCCGCATGGTGGCGCGGGCTCGTTGAGGAGCCTGAACCGGGATTCACCACCGAGACCGGGTCCCGGACCTTCGCCCTCAGCGAGATCATGGTCCGGCAGGACCGCACCGGACGCGGGATCGCCCACGCCCTGCACGACGAGCTGCTCGCCGCCCGCAGTGAGGACCGAGCCACACTGCTGGTCGAGGCCGAGAACGAACGGGCCTACCGGGCGTACGTCTCGTGGGGGTGGACGCGAGTGGGGCAGTTGCAGCCGGGATGGCCATCGGCGCCGCTGTTCGACGTTCTGATTCGGCAACTGCCGCTTTCATCCTGTGACTTAACATAATTATTATCGACCATCAAGGACGAGTTGGGCAGGTGAGTGCACTCGACTCAGATCGGTCATCGACTCGTTCACCTGGCGGAATCGGCTTGCCTTTGTCGGCGCCGAATGTCGGCGTCCCGCTGGCCAAGGGAACATACGTCACCGATGTCCTGCGGCGCGTCGTGCCGCCTCCTAGGGCGGAAGTGGGTCGTGCCGTGACCGCTATGTTCAGTCCTGCCCGTCGAGCCTGAGGTTGTTGATCCGCTGCCGCAACTCGTCTACCCGGCGACATCGCCGCTGGGTATGTGTCTATAGCGCTGTTGTCGTCGGCGTCACCGCCTTTATTCTGGTTGATCTCGCGGTCACCGGGGACACTTTTTCACCGATCTGGCCCTATTTTGTCACGATGCCCGCATCGCTGGTCACCGATCTTTTTCTCAGTGTTGTTGGAAGCGCCACACTCATAGCGATGTTCGCGGCCAGTGTGTTTCAGGGACGGCTGATCTGGCGGCTCCTGCGTGGGCGCAAGATGCAGCGGCGCGACTTCAAGTAGGCGCGTCGGCGACTTCTGTGCGGCGCAGCGGCCGGCGCTGGTCGTCCGGCGATCCCCCTTTAGCGCGGCTCGTGCGAGCAACTTGTGACTCGGAGGGTCAATGATTGTGCGGCGTCTGCGTGAGCGATTGCGGGAAACCGCACGACGGTTCCGGCACCGAGCTGCACCAGTGGGCGTGAGTCGATGCCGGAACCGTCGTTTCCGATCAGCGGCCTGGCGGGAAGAGGTCGCCCTCGGCGCAGAACCTCCCGTCTATCTGTCTGCCGGGTTGCGGGACCGAGCCCACGAGGGCGGCATAGGTGTGGGCCGGAAAGGAGTACTTGTCACCCCCGTTCGGGTCCGGCCACTGGCCTCTCTTTCCGTAGGAGTTGAGGTCGAGCAGGATTTTCTGCCCGCGGGATCCGTAGGATAGGCAGGCGTGCCAGAGCTGGCCCGCGTTGTCGTCCTGCCGAATCTCTGCCCGTACGTTTCCCTGCACGGCGTCGGCGAAGTGGGTGATGAGCCACTTCGCTCCGGCTTCGGCTTTGCTGCCGCCCCGATGCCGGGTATCCAGGTCCACGTCAAGGTTTGCGAGCCGGGCCACGTCGCGGCGGCGCAGCTGGAGTATCACTGAAGACACCGTGCCGCGCAGTGCACGATCGCCTCCGCCGGTCAGGGTCACACCTGACGGTGGGGCGGGATCACGGTCGTCCGGCCACAGGGTCACCGCGGTCGCAGTGCCGACCGTAATGGCAGCGAGGGACAAAGCTATGCGGAAACGCATACAAGTCACCTTAGGATGTAGGCGAAACCCACCTGTGGGTAGTCCTTGGCGGTCGGCCAGAACGGCTTGTCCCGTTCGCTGCGACCACTGGAATGGTGGGTGTAGTAAACACCGTACTTGTCGTTCCTGGTCTTCTTCGTGAGAACTGACACGTGACCGACCTTGGACCAGCTCCGGTGCCGCCAATACATGACGTCCCCGACTTCCACCGAGTGGAAGCCCGGTTCCCAGTAGACGCGGTCACGTGCGTAGCCGAAATGGTAGTAGTTGTTATAGGCGCCCGCCCAGGTCCACGACTTGTTCACGGAGTTGGCCCACCACGCCTTCGAGCTGCGATACCAACCCGTGTAGACGCGTGCTTTGCCGCCGTAGTAGATGGCCTTGGAGACGAAGTTGGCGCAGTCGTTCTTCTCGTCGTGCCGCACCTTGTAGTTACGCCAGGCCCACGTGCCGATTCCGCGGACGCTGACGCCCTGAGCTTTGACAGGGGCGTCAGCAGCGGCCCGAGTCGGTGTGGCCGACGCGTTCACGTCGATGAAGTGGCTGTCGTCTATCGGCTGCTCTGCCTCCTGCTTGGAGGTGAAGGCGTTGATCTCGAGGTCGCCGCCAGCGCCCCCTGCGCCGATCGAGGTCAGGTCGGCGTGCTGCGGATCGGCGGCCGCCATCGCGCGGGTCGCCGGTGCGCCCGGCAGGGTAAAGACGAAGTTGCGCTCCTCCTCGAAGTCGCTGTTCGTGCGGTTCTCGGCGGAAGTGCCGACCTCATTGGCATAGACCGTTGTGCCGCTGAGCGTGGCCCGGACGGTGATGGTCCTGCTCGCGGCGGAGTAGCCGATGAACACCTTAGGAACGTTGAGCGTGGTGCTCAGCTGCGCGGCCTTGGCCTCGGCGGCCTCGTCGCGGGTCTCCACGATGCCTGTGGCCATGGTGTTGAGCATGTTGCGGAACAACTCGCCCTCGGAGTTGCCCGTCACTGCCTCGGCAGCGGTGTTGTAGCGCTTCTCCATCAGCCCTTCGCGGCTGGAGACGAACTGCTTCACGGCCTCGACGAACTTGGCAGCGTCGCTCGGCAGCGCTTCCGGGGTCGCATCTCCGCCCGTTGCCCACTCGCCGGCGCCGTGGGCGTTACGCGCACGAACCCTGAAGCGGTAGCCGGTCCCGTTGGTCAGGCCGGTGACCGTCAGTTCCGGCTTGTCGCTGCTGAGTGAGTTGACGACCGCACCGCTCATGTCGAGTACTTGGACGTCGTATCCGGTGACAACGGAGGCGGGGTCGGTTCCGTCCTCGGAAGGGACCGGGGCCGCTCCTGCGTCCTTGGGTGGGGCCCACGCGAGTTGCGCCGACGCGCCGCCCGCCAGGGCCGTGATGTCGTCGACGGTTCCGGGGACGGTTGCGGGGATGTAGTCCACGGTCAGTGACAGGCCCGAGGCGGGGAAGGCGACGGCCGGAAGCGCTTCGCCCGCCAGCTTTAGGATCAGTCCGTCGTTGTGGCCCTCACGCCACTGGGTCGCCAGGCCGCCCAGGTTCAGCTTCGCAGGATTCAGAGTGGTGGTCTCGTCGACCGCCTCGGACGCCGCGTTCGCCACCGCCTCGGTGCCGGTGGGCGTGTCGGTCCACGCCTTCTCCGGCTGGTACCCGGACAGCTTCATCGTGGTGCCGCAGGAGGACCCGCAGGTGGCGGCGCCGAGGTCCAGAGTGGCTCCGGTGACGCGGGCACCGTCCGGTAGCGAGCTTAGGTCGACCTTGACCACGGTGATCTGCTCATCGTCACCGGTGCCTCCCAGGTTGACGGCGGTAGCGTCGGCCAGCAGGCAGGGGGCTCCATCGCACGCCTTGTCGCCGGCCTTGGCGCTCGTGACCTTGATCTTGTCAGCGCCGAGCTTGAGCTGCGTGGTCTGCGGGTCCGGCGCGGGCTGGGGAACTGTGAACGACGCAGACGCCGTCTGCGGTCCGCAAGCGCCATCGACGCAGGCGTCCATGCGCCAGGTGTAGGACTTGCCGGGTTCGACCAGGTTCTCGGGCAGCCGCAGGCTCAGCCTCTCGCCGCCCTTGACGATGCCCTTGCCCAATGGACTTCCGCCCACCGTGGCGCCGACCTCGTCATAGAGATAGAAGCGGCCGGTGACCGGGCCGCCCGACGGACGGTTGACGGTTCCGGAGAGCACTGGCAGTTCGGGAGTGTCCAGCGAGCTCGTGAGGCCCGTCGGCACGAGCGGCGCGTCGACGACGAGCCACCGCCATGTCGACCAAAGGCTGTCCTGGCCATCGGCAGCCTTGACGCGGAAGCGGTAGGCGCCCGGGTTGCTCAGCACGTTGGCTGGGACCGTCCACGTACCCGCCTCGCCTGTGGGCACCGACGATGCCGTCCCGCCGGCCACCGGCGTCTCGCTGTGCATGGGGGCCACCTCGAAGGTGTAGGTGACCGGGCGCTTGTCCACGGACGAGGCCAGCGCAGACAACTTCGGCGTTGTGCTATTGACGCGGATGCCCTCGGCCCAGGTCGAATCGGACGGTGTGGCCGCCAACTCGGTGAATGAGAGCCCCTTGCGGAAGTAGCTGTACACGTCGATGCTGACGGTCGCCGACGTCGTGCCGGTGTTGCGGATCAGTACCTTGCCGTCTGTCCCGAGCTTGGCCACGGCGGACGCCGTCGACTGAACGTTGGCGTCATAGCCGACGGTGTGCGTGCCGGGAGCGGTCGTTCCCGAGGGGTGAGAGGTAAGAGCACCGGCGGCGCTGCTCTTTGCCGTCAGGCTGACCGAGACGGCGTCGACACCAGACGCGGGAACACCGCCTTTGCCCAGCGGGGCGAGCGAGTAGGTGGCGCCCGCCGCGATGACCGCGTTCGTGACCAGTCGCGCCGGCTGGACCCCGTGCAGCGTGGGTCCGGCGGGGGCGCTCTTGGTGAAGTACCCGGCGACGTCGACCCAGACCGTGACGGGCGAAAAGCCGAGGTTGTGGATATTGATCTTGCCGTCGGCGCCGACCTTGGTTATAGCGAAATTCTGCAGCGCCAGGCCGGCCGCGTAATCGATCGTGGCGTCACCGGGCCACGCGTCCCCGGCGGCGTAGGCGCGCAGGGTGCCGGTCGAGGTCGCCTTGGCCCGCAGCGTGTAGGCCAGCGACTCGACGTTGGAGGCGGGAACACCGCCCTTGCCCAGTGGCGCAAGTTCGTAGTTGCCGTTGGCAGGGATCGTCACAGCATTGGCGATGCGCGCGGGCGGCAGCGGGGCGTAGGTGCTGCCGGAGGTTCCACCCGCGTCGGCAAGCGAGTAACCGTGCAGGTCCAGGTAGAGTCGGACCGGCCCCGAACCCGTGTTCACCACCTTGATGTTGCCGTCGGCGCCTACCTTGGCGGTGATCAGGTTGGCCGCGTACACCTCCTTGCGATAGCTCACCGCGACCGCTGCGGGGGCCGGACGCCATCAGAGGGGTGGACGGTGATCGTGCCGGTGCCGGACGAACCCTTGGCCGCGACGTTCAGGGCGACGGTGTCAACACCCGTCCAGGGAACGGTGCCGACGCCGACGACCCGAACGGTGCGGGTCGCACCGGCCGCGATTTCGACGTTGTCCACAGCCCTGCCGCGCGTCGGGAAATACTCCCCTGAAGCCGATTGTGAGGCCTCCGCGTCAGCCCTGTGCCAGCCGAATCCCGCTGGAACCGACAAGGCGGTTACCATAAGTGTCCATATCATCACCAATTGCAATGTTCGTTGGTGATGACGGAGGAAGGATGTGTACATGGTCTCCGTTTCGTTCCGCCAGCGTCCAGAGTGAACGCCGGGTGAACAGCCGAGCTGGAACGCTCCAACCGGCAGATCGAAATCGAAACATAGCCATCGCCCCTGGTCGCCGCCAGTGTGATGAACAGCACATCCTGCAACGCGCTGCCGAGGTCCATCGGTACACGTACTTGTGGGCTGTTGCGATCCGTCCGCCAGTCTCTTCAAAAGTGACCCGATCGTGCCTAGAAATCACTGCTGTCCGGATCGGTGGTGCTGGCGAAGCCTCGGTGGATCACGGGTTGTACAGGAGCAGCCTTCGTGCGGGTGATCCAACTCACCGCCACGCAAGGACAACCGTCGGGTTGGTATGACCGTCTTGCTTCTCTGTGCTCGGGGCCTGCGTCGCCGGGCCTGCCTGGGCGGCCGCCGGTAGGTGAAGCTTCAACACCTCGGCAGCCCGACGGCCGCGTCTTCCGGCTACGAAGCCAGAGCCCGAACAGAGATCACCCATCGCTGGGATTGCGGCTAGTTGGCTGGCGTCGCTAGTTTCGGTCCATGCAAAAACGCAATATCGGTCTGACCCTTGTGGTGGCCGTGGCCTCGGGTGTCGCTCTTGTGACGGCGATGTCGCCCGACGGGACCACCGGGGTCACGCAGACGGCGACCTCTAGCGAGGTGGCTGCTGCACCGTGCGCGCAGCCGGCCGGGCGGCCGTGGTGCACTCAGTCACTGTCGGCCGATCAGCGCGCCATGAGCTTCCCCCGGTAGCACGGACACCCGATCTGAGTTGACCTTGATCAACTTGGGAAGGAGTGTCTCGTGCCACCACCTCACCCGCCGGAGTTCCGGC
>NZ_JOFJ01000020.1 GCF_000718255.1 Spirillospora albida | reverse complement strand
CCGGATCGATAAAGGCACTGGCTTTTAACACGCTGTTGAGTTCTCAAGAAACGGACACCCACCGCGCTCAACCCGCATCCGCGAGTCTCGCCCCGGGGCGACTCATTTACTTTATCGGTTCCGCCTGGATTGTCAATTCCGGGCTTCCGATCCGCTGTTCGGTTCCGCTTGCGCGGTTCCTTTCCGGCGGTGGAGCTATTTCATCAGATCCGGCTCGAATGTCAAATTCGAGCTTTTCTGACCCCGCCCACGGCGCTGCCGACGCGACGAAGCCGCATCGACTGGTTCGTGAGTGGGTTCCCTTTGGGCCGGCCGCCTCTCGGCGTCCCGCTCCCCGTGGGGCGAAGAGAACAGTATGCCCATGGCGGCGCAACGTCAAACCGGCCGGCGACATCCGGCGCGTCGCTGCGGTGCGCCGCGCCCCGGCAGTCGCAGCGTGTCCCGCTTGACCTGCGATTTCGTTCCCGATCGCGGTTCTCCGCCACCGGAGATCGCTCATCGGTTCAGAGCTTGCCGGCCGCCTCCGCGGCCTGGCGGACGCCGGCGCGGTAGGCGGCGCCCCAGACGGTGTAGTCGCCCAGGACGGGACCGAACACCTCAAGGGACTCCTCGTCCGGAACGATCCGGACGTCCACGTGCACGTCCCCCTTCCAGGCGTACAGGTGCGCCACCGGCTCGACCAGCACGATCCTCTCGGCGCCGGCGGCCAGGCCGACGTTGCCGCCGCCCGCGATGCCGCCGTCCATGTACCGGCGTCCGCCGATGCTGATCGGCGGGTAGAAGCCCGGCATCGCGCAGCTCGCCGCCACGGCCGCCACCGCTGGGGCGCCGCTGTCGCGGTCCCACACCACGGGTTCACCGCTGTCCACATCGACTCCTGTGATCAGCAGCCGGGCCCGTGGCCACTCCCGCGCCCCGGTCAGGAACTCCATCGACGCGAGGTGGGCTTCCTCGGGGATCGTCTCCGTCTCCAGCGCGATCCGCCCCGCCAGCCGTCGCGCCTGCGCCGGGTCCAGGGTGGGGTCGCCGAGGACGGCGAGCACCTCGTCCAGCCGTCCGGGGCCCGGCGCCGGACCGCGCGGAGTCGGCAGGACCGCGAGCTCCTCCAGGTTCCGTCCGGAACGCAGCGCCGCTCCGACGATCGCACCCGCCGAGCTGCCGACGATCAGGTCCGCGTCGGCGAGGTCCGCGCCGTGCTCCCGCATTCCGGCGGCGAGTCCCGTCATCCAGGCGGTTCCGACCAGACCACCCGGTCCGAGAACGACCGCGGTATTCGTGAGATCCATGCGATGATCCTGCGACCTCAAGCGCGGTCAAGGTCAAGACGACGGCTGTTCCCGGGCTGACGCGCCACATGCGAGTCGGGGCCGGGGATCAGGGTTTGGCCTGGTAGCCGCCGACGAAGAGGATGCCCTCGGCGATCATCCAGACGGCGGCCGCCGTGGCGAGCAGCGCGTCCAGGCGTTGCGGGCGGTGCCGGACGGACGGGGTCGTCCAGGCGGCCACGCCGATTCCGGCGGCCAGCGCCGCGACCGGGAGGGAGGCGGACACCGCGGTCGCGAAGTCCGCGCCGCACTGGAGGTCGTGCCCGGTGCCGGTGCCGCAGAAGGCGGCCTCACCCCAGCCGCCGAGGCCCGAGAAGGCCCAGAGGACGGCCAGCGCGCAGTTCGCGATGGTCGGAACCGCCGGTGAGATCCACCAGCCGTTCGGACGTCCGGGCCCGGCCTGCACGAGCGGAACGTACCTCGCCTCGGCGTGCACCGGAAGCCGAGTGGGGGAACCGGCGCGCCGACCCCGACCGGCGCCTCAGCCGTCGACGACCGGAACCGTCGCGATCGCGAGCGAAGCCAGGTTCGAGCGAAGCGAGAACCTGATCGCGCAGCGAGCCCCCCGGGCGAGTCGAAGCGATGCAGCGATCGCACCGCAGTGCCCGTAGAAGGAAGGCGCCCAAGCGCCTGACGCCAAGGGCGCTGCAAGCAGACACAGCAATCAAACAAGGTCCTTGGATTCGTGGAGGTTCATGTCCATGACGATGGCGGTCATGGCGGCCATGGTCCGCAGGGGTTCGGGGACGGTGCCGAAGATCTCGACGTCGTACTTGTCCGCGTTGGTGAGCAGGTGGGTGGCGAGGCCGGCCCATTTCTTGCGGACGTGGGCGACCTTGCCGCCCTGGACGGCGGTGACCTCGAAGTTGTTGTGTCCGAGGTCCACGGTGACGAGGCCGACGCGGGTGTCCTCGCCGTCCCGGAGGAGGTAGCGGCGGCCGATGCGCTCGGTGACGAAGGCGCCGAGGAGTTCACCGACGGGCGTGCGGATCTCGGTGCGTTCCCGTCCGGCGGCCTTGTCGATGATCAGGAGGGGTTCGCCGTCGGGGGTGGTGAGGAGGACCGCTCGGGCGTCCAGGTCGGATTTGCCGATGGCGGTCCGGAGGGTCTCCAGGCCGCGGCGGTCGTTCTTCTCGGCGGCGATGGCGAGGACGGTGCCGTCGCCGTCCATCACCCTGTACCGGGATTTGGCGAAGGGGCCTCGGCGTGGCTGTTCGACCCTGAGGTTGGGGGAGGCGAAGACGTCGCTCACGGGTTCTCCTGCCTGTCGGGGGCATCTCGTGGACGCGTCCGCCGCTTCGCGGCGGGAACGGTGTCCAGGCGGCGATCCTCCCAAGGTGCGCGGGTGGAGGGAAGGAACTCGCGTTTTCCGGCCGTGCGGTGGAGGGCGGGCCGGATGCGCAAAAGGGGCGGCCCGTGGGGCCGCCCCTCTCATGGTGCGTGGTTACGCGGTGCCGATCAGAAGTCCATGCCTCCGCCGTCGGGCATGCCCGCCGGGGCCGGGTTCTTCTCGGGCTTCTCGGCGATGACCGCCTCGGTGGTCAGGAACAGCGCGGCGATCGACGAGGCGTTCTGCAGCGCGGACCGGGTCACCTTGGCCGGGTCGAGGATGCCCGACTCGAACATGTTGACGTACTCGCCGGTGGCCGCGTTCAGGCCCTCGCCCGGGGTGAGCGAGCGGACCCGCTCCACCACGACGCCGCCTTCGAGGCCGGCGTTCACGGCGATCTGCTTGAGCGGCTCCTCGAGGGCGCGCTTCACGATGTTCGCACCCGTGGCCTCGTCGCCCGCAAGCTCCAGCTTGTCGAACGCCTTGGCGCCGGCCTGCAGCAGCGCGACGCCACCGCCGGGGACGATGCCCTCTTCGACCGCGGCCTTCGCGTTGCGGACGGCGTCCTCGATGCGGTGCTTGCGCTCCTTGAGCTCCACCTCGGTCGCGGCGCCGGCCTTGATGACGGCGACGCCGCCCGCGAGCTTGGCCAGGCGCTCCTGGAGCTTCTCGCGGTCGTAGTCGGAGTCGGTGTTGTCGATCTCGGTGCGGATCTGGTTGACCCGGCCCGCGATCTCGTTGGCGTCACCGGCGCCGTCCACGATCGTCGTCTCGTCCTTGGCGATGACGATCTTGCGGGCGCGGCCGAGCATGTCGACCGAGGTGTTCTCCAGCTTGAGGCCGACGTCCTCGCTGATGACCTGGCCGCCGGTGAGGACGGCGATGTCCTGCAGCATGGCCTTGCGGCGGTCGCCGAAGCCGGGGGCCTTCACCGCGACGGACTTGAAGATGCCGCGGATCTTGTTGACGACCAGCGTGGCCAGGGCCTCGCCCTCGACGTCCTCCGCGATGATCAGCAGCGGCTTGCCGCCCTGCATGACACCCTCGAGGACCGGCAGCAGGTCCTTGTTGGCCGAAACCTTGCCCTGGACGATCAGGATGTACGGGTCCTCGAGGACCGCTTCCATCCGCTCGGGGTCGGTCACGAAGTAGTGCGAGATGTAGCCCTTGTCGAAGCGCATGCCCTCGGTGAGCTCGAGCTCCAGACCGAAGGTCTGGCTCTCCTCGACCGTGATCACGCCTTCCTTGCCGACCTTGTCCATCGCCTCGGCGATCATCTCGCCGATCTGCGTGTCGCCGGCGGAGATGGAGGCGGTGGAGGCGATCTGCTCCTTGGTCTCCACGTCCTTGGCGAGCTTGGACAGCTCCTCGCTGACGCGCTCGACCGCGGCCTCGATGCCCCGCTTCAGGGACATCGGGTTCGCGCCGGCCGCGACGTTGCGCAGGCCCTCGCGTACCAGGGCCTGGGCGAGGACGGTCGCCGTGGTGGTGCCGTCACCGGCGACGTCGTCGGTCTTCTTGGCGACCTCCTTGACGAGCTCCGCCCCGATCTTCTCCCACGGGTCCTCGAGCTCGATCTCCTTGGCGATCGACACACCGTCGTTGGTGATCGTGGGAGCGCCCCACTTCTTCTCCAGCACGACGTTGCGCCCCTTGGGACCAAGGGTCACCTTCACGGCGTCGGCGAGCTGGTTCATGCCGCGCTCGAGACCGCGGCGGGCCTCTTCGTCGAACGCGATCATCTTTGCAGCCATAGGCTCCAGTCCTCCCGGAACAAGGTGGCTTGAAGGGATCGAGCCGACGCCCGCGACGGACGGCCCCCGCCGACGGCTGCCATTCCGCCGCCGGGCTGAGGCCTCGTCGCCCCGACCCACAAACTGTGAAGCTGTCACTCTCCACAGCAGAGTGCCAATGTTTGTTTAGCACTCTACCCTGCCGAGTGCAAGCAACGAACATCCTCGCCCGGGCCGCCCGTCCACGCCGGGCGAAACCCGTCCGACCTGCGAGGAAAGCCCGTTTTGGCCGGTCTCGAACGTGCCGTGGGCCGGCCCGCGCAGGCGGTTTCCGCCTCGCCGCGACCGTCTGCGACCTGCCTCGAAGCGAGCGAGCCCGACCCGAGTGCCCTGCGAGGGCGCACTCGGGTCGGGCTCGCGATGTCGTCCGCCATCCCCCCGCGAGGGCGTGCGGTCAGCCGCCCGCGACCGCCGGGATGATGGAGATCTGGGCGCCCGCCGGGGTCGGGGTGTCCAGGCCCTCGGTGAAGCGGACGTCCTCGTCACCGACGTAGACGTTCACGAAGCGGCGGATCTTGCCCGCGTCGTCCAGGATGCGGGCGGAGATGCCGGTGAAGTTGGCCTCCAGGTCGGCGACGACCGCGCGGAGGGTGTCGCCGTCGGCCTTCACCTCGGACTCGCCGCCGGTGTAGGTCCGCAGGATCGTCGGGATGCGGACGGACACGCTCATTGTTGGTCTCCTTCGTTCTCAGGCGAGGCCGGCGGCGCGGAACGCCTCCAGGGACGGGGCGATGTTCGCGGACGGCGCGACCACCGGGGACACGGCGTCCAGGGTCTTGAGGCCGTCACCGGAGTTGATGATCACGGTTTCGGCGGCGGGGTCGAGCTGCCCGGTCTCGACCAGCTTGCGGAGGGTCGCGACGGTGACGCCGCCGGCGGTCTCGCCGAAGATGCCCTCGGTGCGCGCGAGGAGGCGGATGCCCTCGACGACCTGCTCGTCCGTGACGTCCTCGACGGACCCGCCGGTGCGGCGCGCCACGTCCAGGACGTAGGGGCCGTCGGCGGGGTTGCCGATCGCGAGCGACTTCGCGATCGTGTCGGGCTTCACCGGCCGGACGACGTCGTGGCCCGCCTTGAACGCGGCGGCGACGGGGCCGCAGCCGGCGGCCTGCGCGCCGAACACGCGGTACGGCCTGTCCTCGACGAGGCCCAGCTTGATGAACTCCTGGAACGCCTTGTCGATCTTGGTGAGCTGGGAGCCGGACGCGACCGGCACCACGATCTGGTCCGGCAGCCGCCAGCCGAGCTGCTCGGCGATCTCGTAGCCGAGGGTCTTGGAGCCCTCCGCGTAGTACGGCCGGACGTTCACGTTGACGAACGCCCAGTCCTCCTGCTCGCCCGCGATCTCGGACGCGAGCCGGTTGACGTCGTCGTAGTTGCCGTCGACGGTCACGAACGTGCCGCCGTACACGGCCGTCGTGATGATCTTCTGCGCCTCGAGGTTCGACGGGACGAACACCGCGCTGCGGATCCCGGCGCGGGCCGCGGCGGCGGCGACCGCGTTCGCGAGGTTGCCGGTGGACGGGCAGGCCAGCACCTTGAAGCCGAGCTCGCGGGCGGCGGCCAGCGCGACGGCGACGACGCGGTCCTTGAACGAGTGGGTCGGGTTGCCGCTGTCGTCCTTCACCCAGAGCCGCTGCAGGCCGAGCGACTCGGCGAGCTGGTCGGCGCGCACCAGGCGGGTCAGGCCGGGCTCGATGTTGGGGGTGTCGGCGACGTTCGCCGGGACGGGCAGCAGCCCGCGGTAACGCCAGATGTTCTGGGGGCCGGACTCGATGCTCTCGCGGGTGACGGAGCCGAAGTCGTAGGCGATTTCGAGCGGACCGAAACACGCTTCGCATGCGTAGTGCGGGCCGAGTTCGCGGGAGGATCCGCATTCGCGGCAGACGAGAGCGGTAGCGGGTCCGAGGTCAACGGCAGGCGTGAGTGCCATGTGGGCGAGGCCTTTCTCCCCATCTTCCCTGCGCCACCTTGGTCGCAGGCCGGAGTTGGCACCATCTCCCGGCCGGCCCCGCAGGATCGCGAGCGCACATGAGCCGAGTGGTTGCCGGGGCTTCGCAGGGCCGGTCCCTCCACCCCTCTGGATGAGCGATATTCAGTTGTCGAGACCATCCCCGTTGAGGGAGATCTGGCATGACTTTACCCGATCTGACCGGATGCCAGGCAGGTGCGTCCAGCACGTGAGACGTTACCCGAGGCCGTCATTGATCACGCGCTGGGTCGGGTCGAGGAAGACGTGCCGGACGATCGGGAGGCGCTCGCGAAGGCGGCGGTCGATGCCCTCGGCGACGTCCTCGGCCTCGTCGGCGCTGATCGCGTCGGAGAAGTGGACCTTGGCGGCGACGAGCAGATCGTCCGGACCGAAATGCATGGTGAGCAGTTCGTCGATGCCGGTGACGCCCCGCGCGCCGGCGATCTCGGCGCGGATCTCGCGCTGCACGGAGGGCTCGGCGGCCTGGCCGATGAGGAGCCGCCGGCTGTCGATGCCGAGCACGACCGCGACGACGACGAGCAGCAGGCCGATCAGGATGGAGGCCAGGCCGTCCCACAGGTCGGAGCCGGTGATCTCGCGGAGGATCAGGCCCGCGAAGGCGAACGCGAGCCCGACCATGGCGGCGGAGTCCTCGAAGAGGGCGGCCTTGAACGTCACGTCCGGCGTGGTACGGACGTGGTCGACCAGCGGGCGGCCGTTCTCGCGGGTCTCCCGCCGCGCCTGGGTGACCGCCCGCAGCAGGGAGCCGCCCTCCAGCACCGCGGCGACCCCGAGGACGCCGAAGGCGAGCCAGGCGTGCTCGCCGGTGCCGGTGCCGCCGCGCCCGGTGATCGCCAGGACGCCCACGAAGATCGAGTAGCCGCCGCCGGCCACGAAGATGCCGAAGGCGGCGAGCAGCGACCAGAAGTAGCGCTCGTTGCCGAACCCGAACGGGTGGCGCGGGGTGGGCGGACGGGCGCTGCGCCGCAGCGACGTGAGCAGGAACGCCTCGTTGAGGGTGTCGGCGATCGAGTGCGCGCCCTCCGCGAGCATGGCGCTCGACCCGGCGAGGACCCCGGCGATGAGTTTGGTGACCGCCAGGAGGAGGTTCGCCGCCCCGGCGACCAAAACCGTCTTTCTGGTCTCGGACGCGCTCACCCCGGGTCGGCTACCCGCAAAGAAATCCCCTAATCCCGGCCTTCGTCACGTATTGCCTCTTGCGCCTCGGTAAATTTCACGGGTCACTTTGAACCTTCGCCGTCTCAGCTGAGACCCTTCGGTTATGAGCCAAGTGCTGGTGGCCTCGAACCGCGGCCCGGTGTCGTTCTCCCTGTCCGATGACGGCGCGCTCAGCATGCGGCGCGGGGGCGGCGGGCTGGTGTCCGGCCTCGCCGGCGTCGCCGCCGAGACCGACGTGCTGTGGGTCTGCGCGGCGCTCGGCGACGCCGACCGCACGGCCGCCGGGCAGGCCCCGGACAACAGGCTCGAACGGGCCGGACACGACACCGGCGGCGCGTCCGTCCGGATGCTGGACATCCCGGAGGCGACCTTCCACCGCGCCTACAACGCGGTCGCGAACTCGACGCTGTGGTTCGTCCACCACCTGCTCTACGACACCCCGCGCAGCCCGCACTTCGACGCGCGGGCGCGCCGCGACTGGCAGTCGTACGAGGCGTACAACGCCGCGTTCGCCGACGCGCTCGCCCTCGACGCGGCACCCGGCGCGAAGGCCGCGATCCAGGACTACCACCTGTCGCTGGCCCCCCGGATGCTCCGCGACCGGCGCCCCGATCTGAAGATCGCGCACTTCTCGCACACCCCGTGGGCGCCGCCCGAGTACTACCGGCTGCTGCCGGACGACATCGGCGAGCAGGTCCTGCGCGGCATCCTCGGCGCCGACCACGCCGGGTTCCTTACGGAGCGGTGGGCGTCCGCGTTCCTCGACTGCTGCGAGCGGCTGCTGCCGGACGCGCGGGTCGACCGCGCGGCCCGCACCGTCGCGTCCTCCGGGCGGGTGACGCGCATCGGCGTCCACGGCCTCGGGGTGGACGGGGCGGCGCTGCGCGAGCGGGCGGCCCGGCCGGACGTCGCCGAGCGGGCCGAGGCGCTGCGGGCGCAGGTCGGCGACCGGCAGCTCATCGTCCGGATCGACCGGACGGAGCTGTCCAAGAACATCGTGCGCGGGCTCGCCGCGTACCGGGAGCTGCTGCTCAATCACCCGGAATGGCGCGGACGCGTCGTCCACCTGGCGTTCGCCTACCCGTCGCGCACCGACCTGCCCGAGTACCGCGACTACACGGCGGCGGTACGGCGGGCGGCGCAGCAGATCACCGACGAGTTCGGCACGCCGGACTGGGACCCGCTGATCCTCCAGGTGAAGGACGACTATCCGCGGTCGCTCGCCGCGTACGGGCTCGCCGACGTGCTCGTCGTGAACCCGATCAGGGACGGGATGAACCTCGTCGCGAAGGAGGGTCCCATCCTTTCCGGGCGGGGCTGCGCACTGGTCCTGTCGCGGGAGGCGGGCGCCGCCGCCGAGCTGGCGGACAACGCCCTGGTGGTCAACCCGTACGACGTGTCGCAGACCGCGGAGGCGCTGCACCGGGCCCTGCTGATGCCGTCCCGCGAGCGCGAGGAGCGCCGCGCCCGCCTGGTCGCCGCCGCGACGGCCCTTCCGCCCCAGCGCTGGTTCGCCGACCAGCTCGCCGCCCTCGGCTGAGCCGGCCGGGGCGGGCGGGCGGTCAGCCCTCGACCGGCTCGGCGGCCTGAACGGGCTCCAGGCGGCATTCGACCGGTCCAGGTTCGTTGCGCCGCCGCCACAGGTCGCGGAGGTCGGCCTTGCGCTGCGCCATCCGGCGGTGGGTGCTGGTCCGGGCGAGGCGGGCGAGCTGCGCGGCGGACGGCTTGGGCAGCCCGCTCGGCTCGTACCCGTAGTCGGTGAGCCGGTCCCCGAACGCCGTCTCGGCGAGGGCGATCTGCCACGGTTCGAGGCGCTGCGCCCAGGATCCGACGCGGGTCGGCGTGACGGCGCTGTGGGTGCGGTCGTGCCACTTCTTCCGGGACGGGACGGTCTCCTTCGCGACGTCCCGCGGATCCGCCATCGACGGGTGGAACTCCTCGCCGAGGAACGCGCAGAGACGGGTCAGCTCGTCGGCGGGGTCCGCGACGAGGCGCTCGTACTGCAGCTCGTAGAAGGTGTCGGGCCCCAGCCGGTCCGCCATCTTGCGGCCGGTGTCGATCGCCTCCCGCCACGCGGAGATCGCGTGGTGCACGTCCAGGTGGTACCAGGGCATCTCCTGCAGGGAGGCCACGCAGTCCCGGCCGTCCCGGATGAGGTGGATGAACTGGGCGTTCGGGAACATCCGCTGGAGCGTCGGGATGTGCTTGAAGTAGCTCGGCCGCTTGTCGCCCCAGCGCGGCTTGCCGTGCGAACGGGCGTACGAGCGGAACACGATGCCGATCGCCGAGCCGACGGTCGGCGGGCCGGCGACGATCTCCTCGACCACCTGGTCGGCGTCCAGCCCGAGGTCACCGAACTTGGTCTCCTTGCGGTCGGTGATCCAGCGCGCCAGCATCCGGCGGTTCTCCGGGTCGCCGAGGTCGCCGAAGTTGATCCGCGCCCGGTAGACGTTCAGCAGGAACCGGGTCTCGGCCGGGATCGCGATCCGCGGGTGCGAGTGCAGCATGAGCTGGAGCAGCGTTGTCCCCGAGCGCGGGCAGCCGAGGACGAAGATTGGCCGGTCGGACGTGCAAAGGGCTGGTGACATGCGGAAATCGTCGCCGCGCCGGTCCCGCCGCATCCAGTGACTGGGCGCAAGGTTGCCGTCGGATGACCGATGTTTTAGCCGCGCCATGCACGCGGCGGCGTCAGGTGTAGGACTCGCCGAGCGTCTGCCTGACCTGCTTGCGGGCCTCGTGGATGCGGGACTTCACCGTGCCGAGCGGCAGCTTGAGCTGCTCGGCGATCTCCGCGTACTCCAGCTGGGAGACGTCCCGCAGGACGAGGGCCTGGATGAGGTCGGGCTTGCGGGCCTCGAGGTCTTCCATGGCGTCCAGGATGTCGACCCGGGAGCCCGCGATGACACTGGTGCGGCGCGGGTCGGGACGCTGCTGGGGCAGCTCGCCGGCCTGCTCGACCGAGCGGCGCTTCAGCGACCGGTAGGTGGAGCGGGCCGAGTTCGCCACGACGACGTGCAGCCACGTGCTGAACCGGGACCTGCCCTCGAACCGGTGGATGTTGCGGGCGACCTGCAGCAGCGCGTCCTGGCATGCCTCCTCGGCGTCCTGCCGGCAGGGCAGGAACCGGGAGCTGTGCCGCAGCACGTCCGGCTCGATCTTGCGGAGGAGCTCGTTCAGGGCGCCCTGGTCGCCCTGGGCGGCCTTGCCCGCCAGCTCCTCGGTCCTCTCATCGAATGCCATCGCCGCGCCTCAAGTCTCGATCACGCACTCACCCCGTTTGTTCGGCATGATACGGGAGTGTCCTTCCCACCATCAGTCGGCCGTTACCGAATCGACCGCGTCCTGGGTTCCGGGGCGTTCGCGTCTGTGTGGCTCGGGCACGACGACGCACTCGAGTCGCAGGTCGCCATCAAGGTCCTGTCCGGCAGCCTCATCGACGACCTGGACGTGCGGAATCGGTTCCTGGAGGAGGCGCGGATCCTGCGCCGCGCCGACTCCGAGCGGCTGGTCCGCGTCCACGACATCGGGGAGCTTCCCGACGGGCGGCCCTACTTCGTCATGTCCTACGCGGATCGCGGAACCCTCGGGGACCGCATGCGCGAACGGCCACTTGCGGTCAACGAAGCCCTTGCGCTCGCCGAGGAGATCGCCTACGGCGTCGAGGTGATCAACACGCTGGGCGTGATCCACCGCGACCTCAAGCCGTCCAACGTGCTGTTCCAGTCGACGCCGGACGGCGGCGAGAAGCTGCTCATCGCCGACCTCGGGCTCGCCAAGGCGCTCGCGCACGCGTCCGGGGCGTTCACGCTGCCGGTCGGGACGCCCGGGTACATGTCGCCCGAGCAGGCGCGTTTCGGCGGCGGGCTGGACGTGCGCGCCGACGTGTACGGGCTCGGCGCGCTGATCTACCACATGCTGACCGGGCGGGCGCCCGGCCCGGCGCCGGTGAAGGTCCCCCCGAGCGAGCTGCGCGAGGGCGTCTCCCCCGCGCTCGACCAGGTGATCCTGCGCGCCCTGGAGGTCGAGCGGGAGAAGCGCTGGCCGACCGCGGAGGCGTTCGCCGAGGCGCTGTCGACGCTGCGTCCGACGGCGACCCCCGCGACCCCCGCACCGCCCGCGACGCCCGCCGGACCGCCGCCGATCTCGTCGGACGAGACCGTCCAGGACTTCCATCCCGACGGCACGCCCGGCGGTGCCCAGTCGCCGCCCGGCGGTGCCCAGCAGCCGCCGAGCGGCCCGGGGCACACCTCGCCGTCCGGCACGGAGCAGCCGCCCGCGGCGCAGACGCGGTTCGAGGAGCCGGGGGACGACGACCGGACGTCCGAGATGCGCGTCCCGCCGGCCGCTCAGGGGCCCGGCGACGCGACGGTCGTCGACCGGCCGGCCGGCGGTCCGCTGGAGTCGCCGACGAGTCCCGACCAGGGCCGCCCCGCGCCCCCGCCGGGCGATCAGGGCAAGACGGCCGTGTTCCCGGCCCAGCCGCCCCCCGGGCCCCCGCAGGGGCCGGGCGGCCCGGGACAACCCGGCCACCCCGGTCCTCCCGGGCAGCAGGGCGGCTCGGGGCAGCCGTTCGGCGCGCCGCCGCCCACCGGCTTCCAGCCGCCGCCCGGCCCCGGGCAGCAGGGCGGCGGGCGGTCCGGCGGGACGCCGAAGAGGTTCGTGACCCCGCTGATCATCACGGCGATCGTGCTGGCGGTCGCGCTGGCGGGCGGTCTCGCGCTCGGCACGCTGTTCTCCGGCGACGACGGCGGGAAGGACGGCGAGGACGGCAAGGGCGGCGTCCCGAAGGACTTCGTCGCGATCACCGACGCGTCCGGCAAGATCAAGGTCGCGGTGCCGAAGGTGTGGCCGAAGCAGCAGGAGGCCACCTGGCAGCCGTCGACCGTCGCGCTCGCCGACCCGCAGGCGCGGCCGGTGCTGCGCGCCACGCCGGACATCGCGGGCTTCAAGGGCGACGGCAAGAGCCCCGGCGTCTTCATCGGCGTGACCACGGACGTCGCCGACGGGAAGCTGCCGCCGCCCGGCGCGGCGACCCACGCGCAGTGCACGAAGGGCGCGGTGGAGAACTACACGACGCCCGACAAGGCGCTCAGCGGGACGATCACGCGGTTCACCGGCTGCAAGGCGGGGACGCCGTTCGTCACCGAGGTCGGCCTGAAGGACAGGTCCGGCAAGTTCGGCCTGTGGATCCGGATCAAGGAGTCCGACGGCCGCGACGTGACCAAGAGCGTCCTCGGCACGCTGAAGGTCACCGGCCCCTAGCCTTCCCGCACGCGACACGACCCCGTCACCGGACCGCCGGTGGCGGGGTCGTTCGCTGTGTGCACGGTTTGCATCACGACAGATTCCGATATATCGTTAATGCATCGCAAGCAATCGACTGAAGGAGTCATCGATGTATCACCACGAATCACGGCGCGGCGGCCCCCGGAACTCCGGGCAGCGCGCGCGCCGCGGCGAAGGGTTCGGCCCCTGGGGGCCCGGTTTCGGACCCGGTCCCGGCGGCCCGCGAGGCAGGGGCGGTGGACGCGGCCGGCGCACCCGGCGCGGAAACGTCCGCGCCGCCCTGCTGGCCCTGCTCGCCGAGCGGCCCATGCACGGCTACGAGATGATCCAGGAGCTGGACGGCCGCACCGGCGGCGTCTGGCGGCCGAGCCCGGGTTCGGTCTACCCGACCCTCCAGCTGCTGGAGGACGAGGGCCTGGTCAGCAGCAGGGAGGAGGGCGGCAAGCGGCTGTTCTCCCTCACCGCGACCGGAGGGGAGGAGGCCGCGAAGCAGACCATCGCCCCCTGGGACGAGGTCGCCGAGGCCGCCGGTGAGAACGTCCTGCGCGGACGCGAGGCCATCGGGCAGCTGATGGGCGCCCTGCACCAGGTCATGGCCGTCGGCAGCGAGGCGCAGAAGGCCCGTGCCCTGGACGTCGTCAACGACGCCCGCCGCCGCCTCTACGGGATCCTCGCCGATGACCCTGAGGCGGAGTAACCCCGAGGACGGCCGCCGTGGTCCGCCGGACGCGTCCGGCAGGCCACGGCGGTCTCATTTCGCGGGGAAGGGGGCGTGCTTCGCCGGCCGGTCGCCCATGTAGATCTGGCCCCACACGTACAGCCCCAGGTCGCGGCGGGTCACCGTCCGCCGCACCGGCACGTTCATCGTCGCCCGGACGAGGTAGGACGCGCCCGCCGGCATGTACTTGTCGCCGCCGTCCCCCGCCACCGGCCTGCCGCCGGAGATGGTTTGGACGACCTCGCTGCGGGTCGGCGGCGTGCACATGCTCGCCGGAACCCCCGTCTGCGGTTCGCATCGTGTGCGCGCGGACGCAATCACCAGGTTCCGCTTCACGAACACGTCGCCGGGGAAGTCGAGCAGCACCTGCTGCTTCGTCGGGTTCGTCAGGACGTACTCGATGTAGGCGAACGACATGCCGGCCGGCGGCGGCGACGTGAGCGTCGCGGCCACGCCGTCGTTCACCCCGGCGGTCACGGCCGCGATCCGGTACCGGGCGCCGTACGCGGTGCCGACCTCGATCGGGGCGCCGCCGCGCGGGCGCGGGCCGCCCGCCGTCGCGGTCGCGGTCTCGGTACCGCCGTTGGCGGTGACCTTCCCGTCCGTCTCGTCCTCGGAGCCGGGGATCAGCAGGAGACCTGCCGTGACCAGCACCGCGAGCCCGAGCACTCCGCCCCCGACCAGGATGCCGAGGCGGCCCGCGGACCCCCGCCCGGCGCGGGCGTCGCGGCGCCGCTCGGCGCGCGAGCCGATCCGCACCTCCACGCCGCCCGTCTCGTACGACCCCGTGAGCCCGGCCGCGGAACGGGGGGCCGCGCCGGGGCCGGGTTCGGGCGGCGCGCCGCCGAGGCCGCCTTGGCGATGCAGGGGTCCGGGTTCCGTGTTCACCGTCTAGCCTCTCGCATTTCGGGCGTTGATTCCGTGGTGGCCGCGATGCCGTCACGATCAGCACATCTTGGCGCAAACGGCCGCGGAATCCATAGCGGGCGCGGGAGAGTCGCACCGGACGCCATCACATCCGGCCACGGCGGGTGCCCGGCGTCAGCCCTTCGGGAACGGCGCGCGCTTCGCCAGCCGATCCGCCATATAGAGCTGCTTCCACACGTAGAGGCCCATGTCGCTGCTGGTCAGCGTCTTCTGCACGGGCACGTCGACCGTCGCCCGGACGAGGTAGGACGCGCCCGCCGGCATGTACTTGTCGCCGCCGTCCCCGTCGACCGGCCGGCCGCCGGAGAGCGTGCGGACGACCTCGCTGCGGGTCGGCGGCGTGCACATGTCCTCGGGGACCCCGGCCTGCGGCATGCAGCGTCCGCGCGCGTCCGGCGTCACCAGGTTCCGCCTCACGAACACGTCGCCGGGGAAGTCGAGCAGCACCTGCTGCTTCGTCGGGTTCGTCAGGACGTACTCGATGTAGGCGAACGACGTTCCGGTCGGCGGGGACGACTGGAGCGTCGGCGCCACGCCGTCGTTCACGCCGCCGGTCACGGCCGCGATGCGGTACCGGGCGCCGTCGGCGGTGCCGACCTCGATCGGCGTCCCGCCCCGTGGCAGCCGCCCGGCCGGCGCGCCCGCGTCGGTCCCGCCGGCGGCGGTGGTGCCGCCGCCCTCCTCGTCCCCGGGCCCGGAGGTCAGGACCAGGCCGCCGGTGACGAGCGCCGCGAGCGCCAGGACCCCGGCGGCGACGATCCCGCTACGGCGTCCCGCCGTCCCCTGCCGGGACTCCCGCGCCCGCAGGTGCCGCTCGGACCGCGACCCGAGCCGCACCTGGACCCCGCTGGTCTCCCGGGCCCCCACCAGCCCGGACGCGGCGGTCGGCGGCGCCGTCTCGGCGGCGACGGGCGGCCGGCTGACGGGCTGCGCCGGCGGCACCGCCGGATCCTCGGGCCTCCCCAGCGGAGCGCGCGCCCCCGTGAGGGGGGGTGCGGCGGCGACGATGGGACGGGTCGGGGCGCCCGGGGGGATCGGTGTGCCGCCCGTGGTCGTCGCGGTGGGCGAGACGATGGGGAAGCCGTCCGTGGGCGTGGCCCGGGGAGGCAGGTCGTATGAGGGCGGGGCGCTCGCGAACTGCCCCGGCGTCCGTCCCAGCTCGCCCGGACGGCGTGGAGATCCAGGTTCCATGTTCACCGTCAAGCCTCCCCCCGCTCGGGCGTGGGTTCCATGTTCGCCACACCGCCGTCACAATCCAGCATATTTTGACCCGAACGGCAGCGAGATCCACAGAGGCCGTCCAAGAGTCGCTCCAGATCTCATAAATCTGGTCACGACTCTTGTCACCCGGCGATGAGAAACGGCGTCAGGGCGTGGGGGCGAGCAGCGTTCCGAGCAGGTCGACGACGCCGGACGGGCCGTCCACGACCAGGTCCGCGCGCTCGGCCAGCGCGGTCACCTCGGTGGAACCGCTGCACACCGTCACGCCGGGAACCCCTTCGTCGCGCAGCGCGTCGATCGCGTCGAACGCCGCGAGGTCGCCGAGGTCGTCGCCCGCGAACAGCACCGCCGACGGACGGGAGCCCCGCTCGTCGAGGAACGTGCGCAGCGCCCGGCCCTTGTCCATGCCGGGCGGCCGCAGCTCCAGGACGAACCGTCCGGGCTCCACGACCAGGCCGGTGCGCTCGGCGAGCGCGGCGAGCAGGCTGCGCAGCCGCTCCAGCGCGACCTGCGGTTCGGCGCAGCGCCGCGTGTGCACGGCGAGCGCCCGGCCCTTGTCCTCGATGAACACCTCGGCCGGGGCGCCGGACGCGGCGAGCACGCCCGGCAGCTTCGCGCGCGCCTCCGACACGCCGGGCGGCGGCTCGGGCGCGGTCAGGACGCCGGCCTCCCAGCGCTCCAGCCCGTACTGCCCGAGCACCACGAGCCCGTCGATTCCGGCGAACCCGCCGTACTCCACGGCGACGGCGGCCGGCCGGCCGGTGATCACGACGATCGCGCCGACCCGCGTGGCGAGGCCGGCCAGCGCCTCGGCCGCCCGGGGATGGGCGCGGGCGGCCGCCGGATCGGCCACGATCGGGGCGAGGGTGCCGTCGAAGTCGAAGCCGAGCACGGCCCCCTCGGGAGCGGTGCGGATCGCGTCGAGTCCGGCCGCGCCGGCGGCCGTCACGGGGTGGGGAGAGTTCACACCGACCAGTGTGGGTGATTCACGGCCGGATGCCGAACCGGCGCTCGGCGCGGCGGCGCTGCCGCTGCGAACGCATCCGGCGGAGACGCTTGACCAGCATCGGGTCGCACTCGAGCGCCTCGGGCCGGTCGATGAGGATGTTCAGGAGCTGGTAGTACCGCGTCGCCGACATGTCGAACAGTTCGCGGATGGCCTGCTCCTTGGCTCCGGCGTACTTCCACCACTGCCGTTCGAAGGCGAGGATCCGGCGGTCGCGCTCGGAGAGGAGGTCGGCGGGGAAGACGGCGTCGTCCTCCGGGCCTTCGGTCACGGGTTGCAGGGCTGAGCCATCGTCCATGGTTCCGTCCTGGTGGGGGCCTGCGGCCGGGGAAGCGCCGTCGCGGGGGGCGTCGCCGGGGACGTTCGCCGCACGCATGGAAGTCCCCTCTGTGGTTACTGATCCCGGGTCGTCCGGGTTCGGCCGGGAGCCATGCTAGCCGTCCCGGCCGACAAGTTCCGGTGGTTCGCGCGGGAGGCATCGGCCGGGTTCAGTGCACCACATCCCCCTTCACCTGGGACTTCGCAAGGCCCACGTGTCCCGGAAGCGGACGTGCGCCGCAGCGGCACCGCGCGTCGTGCGCGGACGCCCCCGGGCTAGGGTGAGGACCCATTCGGTCCGGCGGCCCGGCCGGAGCGGGCACGAACGGGAGATCCTGGATGACGACGGAGCGCTTCACGGCCGCGGGGACGGTCCTCGACGGCGGGACGGCCCCCGACCCGGTCCTCACCGGCATCGATGTCGCGCTCTTCCATCTCCGGCGTGTCTGGGCCAAGCCGGACCTGATGAAGCGCATCCGCGCGCAGAATCCGTGCGGGCCGGGCGCGCGCCCCCTCCAGCTCTCGAACCTGATGGTCGTGCACGCGGTCCACGAGCTGACCGCGACCGGCCCCCCGGCCGAGGTCACCGTCGGCGCCGTCGCGGACGCCCTGGACGTCGACCCGTCGACGGCGAGCCGCCTCGTCACGCACGCGATCGACGCCGGGCTGGTGTCGCGCCGCCCGTCCCCGGTCGACGCGCGCCGCGCCAACCTCGGGCTGACCGATACCGGCCGCCGGGTCAAGGACGTCGCGGACCGGTTCCGCCGCGGCTACCTCGACACGCTGATGGCCGGCTGGACGGACGCGGAGCGCACCGCGTTCGCCCGGCTCCTCACCCGCTTCGCCGACACCGCCGCCCGGGTTCCGATGGACCCGGACGGCGTCCTGCGCATCTTCGAAGAGGCCGGCGCGCGCCACGCCCCCTGCTGAGCCCCGCGCGATCCGGGACGGGAGCCGGGCAGAGCCGCAGCCCGCCCGCCGATGAGCCGGGAGGCGGCTCGTCATGACGAGCCGTGGAGGCCCGCCATGCGCCGGAGGAACTCGTCGTCGTCGATCTCGCCGCGGGCGAACCGCTCGGCGAGGATCGACCGGGCCCCCGCCATCGGGTCGCCCGCGCCCGCCGCAGGCGTCCGGCGGCGGATCAGGTAGAAGGCGCCGATCAGGACGGCCAGCCAGAGCAGGCTGAAGGTGATCGGGAAGACGGGCCAGAAGGCGGGCGGGTCGCCCTCGCCGTGCCACCCGGGGTGGAACCGCGTCGCGAATGTCGTCAGCATGGTCATCGACCTCCGGTCTCGTTCGGATGGATCGATGCTCCGGGACAGGTCCGGCCGCCGTCGTCGTACGGCCGGAGGCACTCCCCCTACGCCCGCCGGAGTAGCGCCGAGGCTCCGCTACCACCAGGGCGGGCGGTACTCCTCGTCGTCGTCCGGTTTCGCGGGCGGCGGGGCGGCGGGCTCGTCCGTGACGGCGGGCTCGCCGGGGTCGGCCAGGGCGCTGCGGCGGAACCGCTCCCAGTCCTCGTCGTCGAGGGGTCCGGTGTCGCCGGCCGGGGACGGGTCGCCGGGCCTGCTCGTGTGCGCATCGCCGTTCGCGGGCACGCCGCCGTTCGCGGGCGCGTGGCCGTTGCCGTTGAGGGGGGCGGGGGCCCGGGCGCCGCCGTCCGGCGCGAACTCCCCCGGGACGAACGGACGCAGCTCCGGCGCGGGCCTGGGCGCCGGGCCGGGCGGCGGCTCCTCGACCGGGACCGGTTCGGGGGTGCCGGCGAACTCGGGGGGCGGTCCGGCCTGGGCCGCGGCGACGCTCGCGGCGACGGGCTCGCGGGGCTCGTCCGGCAGCGCGTCCGGCGCGTCCTCCTCCTCGGGGCGCCGCTGCCGCCAGCCGAGCACGAGCCCGACGACCACCAGCACCCCGCCGCCGCCGAGCACCGCCGGCAGGAGCCACCCGGAGTCCTCGGCGGGCTCCTGCTCCGCGATGGGCGCGGGGCTCGCCGACGCCGGGGGCGCCGGCTCCGGGGCGCCCGCCGTGCGGTTGATCGCGGCCGCGGCGACGAGCGTGCGGACGGCGTCCACGGGCCCGGCGCAGGTGCTGGACCCGGTCGGGCGGCCGGCGCGCGCGGGCGACCCCTGGACGAGGGCGCGGCGCACGTCCTCCGGGTCGAGGTCCGGGTAGCGGGAGCGGACGAGCGCGGCGACCCCGGCGACCATCGCCGACGACGCGCTCGTGCCCGACCCGACGATGTAGCCGCCGCCCGCGTCGGCGCTGACGATGTCGACGCCGGGCGCGCAGACCGCCACGTACGGGTGCCGGTTGCTGTCCTTCCACACGCGCAGCCGCTTGTCGAGCGCGCCGACGGCGATGACGCCCGGGTACGCGGCGGGGAAGTTCTTCCGGTTCGCGCTCGACCCGTCGTTGCCCGCGGACGCGATCAGCACGACGCCCTTGCCGAGCGCGTACCTGATGGCGCTCTCCCCCGACCGGCTGCCGTTGTAGGCGGGGCGGCCGCCGCCGAGCGACATGTTGATGATGTCGGCGCCCTGGTCGACGGCGTACCGGATGCCCTGCGCGACGGGGTCGCGGTCGCCGGCGGCCTGCTGGTCGCCGCGCCGCAGCGGGTCGTCGTTCTCCAGCGTCACCCGGACGGACAGGATCCGGCTCTGCGGCGCGACCCCCATCATCCCCTCCGACAGCCCGGGGCCGTGGCCGTGACCGGCGATGATGCTGGCCATCGACGTCCCGTGCAGGCCCCAGTACCGGCCGCCGGGGCGGCGCGCGCCGCCGGCGAGGTCGGGGCCGCTGACGACGCGTCCGGTGAGGTCGGGGTGGCGGCGGTCGACGCCGGTGTCGAGGACGGCGACGGTGACGCCCGCGCCCTTGGACCACTTCCAGGCCCGCTGCGCGCGCATCGCCGTCAGGTGCCACTCGCGGGCGCGGATCTGGTCGGCGCGGGACGCGGCGGCCGCGGCGAAGGGGGCGCCCGCGGCGGCGCCGCGGACGTCCTGCCGGGGGGCGAGCCGGTCGTCGCCGGGAGCGATCGCGACCGGGACGGCGACGGCCGCGCCGAGCGTCAGGACGGTGAGCACCGCGGTGGTGCGGGCACCGGCCCGCGCGGCGGGACGGGCGCGCCGGCCTGCCTGGGACACGCCGCCGCACCTCCTCCCGGATCGCGCCTGGTCTGATGAGCCCCGTGGGACGCGAGGCATCATTCTGCCACGCGAATCGCCCGCCTCCCGGGCACTCGTCACATTAGGGGACCGCCCGGATCAGACGCAGGTTCCGTAGGGTTTGTCACAGCGGAGCGCCTTCCCCCCGAGCGCGGGCCTGACCTTGGCGATGAGCTCCCCGGGGCCGGTCACGAGCCAGTTCGGGCCCCGCAGGATCGCGAACTCGCCCTGCTCGCCGAGGGCGCTCTGCCCGACGCCGGTCCGCCAGCTCCGCAGCGCGGTGTCGACGGTCATGCCCAGATCGGGGGTGATGACGGTGGCGGCGACGTACCGTCCGGCGTAGCGGCATTCGACGCGGGAGGGGTCGGCCGCGCAGCCGGTCGCGCCGTGCTCGCGCAGAACGTCGCCGATCTGCGCGGCGTCCTGGTACGAGCGGGCGTTCGCGGCGGGCCGGACGGAACCGTCCCCGTCCCCGTCCAGGGCGAACGCGGCGACGCCCGCCGTGGCGAGCACCGTCCCGCCGACCGCCCCGGCGATGGCGAGCATGGCCTTCGGCTTCATGCCGTCCAGCATGCCGTACCCGTGGGTAACTCCAGCCGGTTCCGGGTGTTAGCCCGACCACGTAAGCGATCACTCCCCGCTTACGCGGCGGCCGTCCACGGCACTCGCCGTGGACGGCCGCTCCGACATGAGTCCCCGGTTCCCCCGGGTCGGCCGGTGGATCAGCGGTGGCCGGCACCGCGCCGCTGGAACGCGGCGACGGCGGCCACTCCGATCGCGGCCATCCCGATCTGGAAGACCAGCTCGATCCAGTCGATCCCGTTGGTGGTCGCCACCCCGACCGACTGGGCGATGACCGTCCCGACGAGCGCCGCGACGATGCCGACGCCGATGGTGAGCAGGATTCCGATGGGCTGCCGCCCCGGCAGGACCAGCCGCCCGACCGCCCCGATGATCGCTCCGATGACGATCGCAGTGATGATGCCCGTGATGGTCACTGGCGCACTCTCCTTCGTAGGCACGAGTAAGCCCCTTGTGCCCACTTGAAGCAAAGTTTCACATCCCAGCCGCGGAATGACCTATGACCTGGTTCACCCGGGACCCAAGGCCCTGCCTTCCGCCTCCTCCGACGGGTCACGCTGAGGGCACCGCCCCGTCCCGGAGGAGAAACACCGCCATGCGCATCCCGTCCCGCACCGGAGGACCCCTGCTCGACGCCGTCGGCGTCGCCATGCTCGTCGCCGGGCCCGCCATGCTGATCCGCGCCGGCCTCGGCCGCCGGCAGATCCGCCGGGAACTGGCCGCGCAGGAGATCGCCTTCCCCGACGACCCGCCCGCCGCGTACGCCCGCCACGCCGGACGCCGCGTCGAGACCGGCCCCCAGGCGTGCGCGTTCGCCGACGTGATCCGGACGAACCTCGCCGGCTTCACCGGCGGCCGCACGTACGCGCAGCTCGGCGCGGAACTCGCGGCCGTGAAGGCGGAGGGCGGCGACGGGACCCGGCTCACCGAGCTGCAGCGCACCGCGTTCACCGGCGAGATGCTCCGCGCGTCCCTCATGTCGGCCTACCAGGCATGGCAGGTCACCACGCTCGCCGCCGGCCTCGGCGCCCTCTTCACCGGCCTCGGCGCCGGCCTCGTCTCCCGCCGGGACCACTGACCTTCGGTCCCCGCCTACGGGGACCTTCGCCCCTGGGAACCTCCATCGCCGCCCACGACGATGAGGACCGGCAGCACGTGGAGGTGCCCATGCCCCACCCATTCGCAACGCACGTCGGCGTCCGGCGCCTCGTGACCGCGGCCACCGCGGCCCCGTCGGTGCACAACACCCAGCCCTGGCGCTTCCGGCTCCACGACGCGTCCGTCCTGGAACTGCACGCGGACCCCGACCGGAAGCTCGACGTCCTCGACCCGCGGGGCCGCGCCCTGTACATCTCGTGCGGCGCCGCCCTGTTCAACCTCCGGCTCGGGATCCGGATGACCGGGCACCGGCCGCTCGTCCAGTCCTTCCCCGACAACGTGGACGACCCGAACCTCGTGGCCGCCGTGGCCGTCGAGGAGGCGCCGATGCCGTCGTCGACGCACGCCGAGCTCTACGCGACGATCCCGCACCGCCGCACCAGCCGCCGCCCCTTCTCCAAGCGCATCGTGTCGCGGGCCGTCCGGGACGAACTGGTGGAGGCCGCGCGGGCCGAGGGCGCCGCGCTCGGGATGCCCGGACCGCAGACCACCGCGTACCTGCTCAGCCTGGTCGCCGACGCCGACCGCAGGCTCGTCGCCGACGACCGCTACCTCACCGAGCTCGCCCGCTGGACGTGCGGCCGGGGACGCGACGACGGCATTCCCTGGTACGCCTACGGCCCCCGGCCCACCGGGCGCGGCCTGCCGATGCGCGACTTCGGCCTCGCGGGACCCGTGACCGGGCGCGACGCCGACGACTTCGCCGTCCGGCCGCAGCTCGGCGTCCTGCTCACCCAGGGCGACGAACCCGCCGACTGGCTGCTCGCCGGTCAGGCCCTGCAGCGGATCCTGCTGACGGCGACCAGGCGCGGGCTGTCCACGTCGCTGCTGTCGCAGCCGTGGGACATGCAGTCCGGCAGCCGTCCCGACACCGGCGCCACCCGCCCGGCGGGGCACATCCAGGCCATCATCCGCTTCGGCTACGGGCCGCCCGTCCCGGGCACGCCCCGCCGGCCGTTCCCCGCAGTTCTGCAACGCACCCAGAAAGGCTGGAAGTGACCCTCGTCCAAGAATTCACCGACATCTTCCGGACGGAGCATCGCGCCGTCCGCGACCTCCTCCTCGACCTCGTGGAGGGCTTCCGGGCCCGCGACGCCGAGCGGGTCCGCGGCCTCATCACCGCGATCGACTCCGCCATGGGGCCGCACTTCCGGTACGAGGAGGAGGCGATGTACCCGCGGCTCGTCGCCATCTTCGGCGAGGCCTACGTGGACAAGCTCCTCGCCGACCACGACGGGGCCGTCCTCAACGTCCGGGAGATCTACGAACTCGCCGGCAAGGAGGCCCTCACCGAGGCCGACGCGGAGCGCGGCGTCGAACTGACCCGGCAGATCCTTCCCCACGTCAGCGACTGCGACGGGCTCTCGATCATGGTCGAGACCCTCCCGGACGAGACGGTGGACACCATCCTTTCCACGCGCCGCAGCGCCCGCGGCGCCGGCCTGTCCCTGCTCGACTGGGCCGCGACGGACCGCGAACGCCGTGTCTGAGCCGCGCCTGCCTGAGGTCATCCAGGGTGGGATGGGCGCAGGGGTCTCGGGCTGGCGCCTGGCCGGTGCCGTCGCCGGCACCGGCCAGCTCGGCGTGGTGTCCGGCGTGGCGCTCGACGCGCTCCTGGCGCGCGGGCTCCAGGCCGGGGACCCCGGCGGCGACCTGCGCCGCGCCCTCGCCGCCTTCCCGCTGCGCGACGTCGCCGAGCGCATCCTGCGCCGCTACTTCATCCCCGGCGGCATCGAGCCGGGCCGCCCGTTCCGCCAGGTCCCCAAGCTCAGCCTCCATCGGAACGAGTTCCGCGACGACCTGAACGTCGCGGGCAACTTCGCGGAGGTCTGGCTCGCGAAGGAGGGCCACGACGGCCCCGTCGGGATCAACTACCTCGAGAAGATCCAGCTCGCCACCCCGCCGGCCGTGTACGGGGCGATGCTCGCGGGCGTCGACTACATCCTCATGGGCGCCGGCATCCCGACCGAGATCCCCGCCCTCCTGGACGCCTTCGCCGAGGGCCGCACCGGCCACCTCACGATCACCGTCGCGGGCTCCGACACGGGTGACCGGATCTCGTTCGATCCTCCCTCTCCCGCGCCCCGGCCGCGCTTCCTGGCGATCGTGTCGTCCTACGTCCTGGCGATGTACCTGAACCGGTCGTCCGCCACGCGCCCGGACGGGTTCGTCCTGGAGGGCCCCACGGCGGGCGGCCACAGCGCGCCGCCCCGCGGCCGCCTGCGGCTGGACGATGACGGCGAGCCCGTCTACGGCCCCCGCGACGAGGTCGACCTGTCCAAGGTCGCCGAACTGGGCCTGCCGTTCTGGCTCGCCGGCGGCCACGCGCACCCCTCCGCACTGGCCGCGGCCCGCGCCGCCGGAGCGGCGGGCATCCAGGCGGGCAGCATCTTCGCGCTCAGCCAGGAGTCGGGCCTGCGGCCCGACCTGCGGCGGGAACTCGTCACCCGAGCCCTGAAGGGCGACCTGCGCGTCCGCAACGACCCGCAGGCGTCCCCGGCCGGTTTCCCGTTCAAGGTCGTCGCCCTGGAGGGCACCCTCTCCGAGGAGGACGTCTACTCAGAGCGTCCCCGCCTCTGCGACCTCGGCTACCTGCGGACGCCCTACGTCCGCGAGAACGGCGCGGTCGGCTACCGCTGCCCCGCCGAACCCGTGGAGGACTACGTCCGCAAGGGAGGGGACGCGGCGGACGCCGTGGGCCGCCGATGCCTCTGCAACGCCCTCGTCGCCAACGTCGGCCTGGGCCGCCACCGCCCCGGCGGCTACATCGAACCGCCGCTCGTCACCCTCGGCCAGGACCTGGACTTCCTTCCGGACCTCCCGGCCGACTACTCCGCCACCGACGCCGTCCACTACCTCCTGGGCCGATGAAACAGATCCGCAGTCCGCGCCACGACACGACCGACCGTCCGTTCATCGTGATCTGGGAGGCCACCCAAGCGTGCCCTCTGGCCTGCCGCCACTGCCGCGCCTCGGCGGTCCCCGACCGCGACCCGGGCGAACTGGCGACCGCCGAGGCGTACGCCCTCATGGAGCAGATCGCCGCCTTCGGCACGCCGCCCCCGATGTTCGTCATCACGGGCGGCGACCCGTTCCAGCGGCCCGACCTCTTCGACCTGGTCCGGCATGGAACGTCACTCGGCCTTCCCGTCGCGGTCTCGCCCTCGGGCACCCCGACCCTCACCCGCGAGAACCTCGCCGCCCTCGCGGAGGCGGGCGCGCGGGCGATCTCCCTGAGCCTGGACGGCTCCACCCCGGAGATCCACGACGCCTTCCGGGCCACTCCGGACGTCTACCGCTGGACCCTGGACGCCTGGCGCGACGCCCACGACCTGGGCCTGAAGGTGCAGATCAACACCACGGTCACCGGCCACAACCTGACCGACCTGCCGGAGATCGTCCGGGTCGTCCACGCGGAGAAGGCGCTGACCTGGAGCGCCTTCCTCCTCGTCCCCACGGGCCGGGGCCGCCTGCTCCCGCCCCTGGACGCGCACCAGGTCGAGGACGTCCTGAACTTCGTCTACGACGCGGGCGCCCACATCCCCGCCCGCACCACGGAAGGCCACCACTTCCGCCGCGTGGCGATCCAACGGGAGATCCTGGCCCGCCGAGGTGCCGATCACATCACGGCCCTGGGCCTGGGCGACCTCTACAAGACCCTCACCTCTGAACTGGCCGCCCTCAACCTGCCGCCCCGCCGAAGCCGCCGCCCACCCATGGACGTCAACTCCGCCCGCGGCTTCGTCTTCATCTCCCACCTGGGCTCGGTACATCCGAGCGGCTTTCTCCCCATGTCAGCGGGCAACGTCCGGGAATCCGAACTCCCCGACATCTACCGGACCTCGCCCCTCTTCACGGGCCTGCGCAATCCGGCGAAACTGCAAGGCCGCTGCGGCAGCTGCGAATTCAACAGCATCTGCGGCGGCTCCCGCTCCCGCGCAATGGCTTTGACGGGAGACCCGTACGCGGAAGACCCCTGGTGCTCCTACATCCCCGGCACCTTTCCCCACCAGCGAGAACTGACGGCCCTCCTCCATCCCCGGACCTCCGCCGCCTGAAAAGGAATCGCCCCGAACCCGGCCATGGACCGGGCTCGGAGCGATGACCAATCCGGCATCAGCGTGCGGACGCCGGAAGAGTCAGGGCCTCTTGGTCTCCCAGTACTTCCAGCCCTCCTTCGAGGTGGGGATGTTGCCGTAGAAGGCGTCCAGGACCACCTCGGAGCAGTTCGGCCGGACGCGCCGCTTCTCGAAGAGCACCTTGTACCCGATCACGCGGTAGCGGATGTGGCCGTACCGGTTCTTGCTGATCTTGTGCTTGTACCAGTGCCCCACCGTCACGGTGTTGCTCTTGGTCGCCGACTTGGACACGCTCCCCTTGACGGTGGCCCACACCGCCTTGACGGACGCCTCCGCACCGACCTCCAGCTTGGCCTCCTTCGTCCAGGACCGGTCGACCTTGCCGGTGATCTCGCCGCCCTTCCCGTCCACGAAGTGGGTGCCGGGCACCCAGTAGTTGACGACCTTCTTCGACTTCACCTTGTAGTAGATCTCGGTCGGGCAGCCCTTGGCCGCCTTGACGGGGTTGGAGGGCGGGTTGGGGGCCGCCACCGCCGGGGCGGCGCCGACGGCGAGGGACGCCGCCGTCGCGAGACCGAGCCCGATCGCACGGAAACTGCTCATCTCATCTCCTGGTCGTGTTTCGGCACGAAAGTTCCCGTGCCATTCCGTCTCTTTCGGCGCCCGCCCCACGGCCGATTTGTGAACGTGCCTCGAGGCCCGTTCCGGGGTGACGCCTTCCATGCCGGCAACCAGCATTCAACCGGCTGTGACCAGGTATTCCGTACCGTTCGGCCGTTCGGGATGGACCCGAACGGCCGGCTTCTGCCACACTCTGCGCGTGAGCGGCGAGAACGCATCCGAGGCAAAGCTGGATCCTTCTTCGGCGACCACCGAAGAAGAGTTCGTGGTGGCGCTGCGGAGGCTGCGCGAACGCAGCGGGCTGACTTTCAAGGAAATCGAGCGCCGCACGTCCGCCACCGGTGGTTACGCCTTACCCGCCTCCACCCTGGCCACGGCGCTGCACCGCCATAACGCCCCCCGGCGCGAAATGGTCGCCGAACTCGTCCGCGTCTGCGGCGGCGGCCCCGAGGACGTGGCCCGATGGCTGGCGACCCGGGAACGCCTCGTCCACCCCATGACCAGCGAGCCGGAGGCCCCTGCCGCGCCTCCCGAAACACCGCCCTCGACCCGCCGCATATCGAGCCGAACGGTCGCGGCGACCCTCGCGTCCGTCGCCGTCGCGGCGATCACGGGCGCCGCCTACTTCACCCGCCCAGCGGAAGCACCGTCCGAGACGCCACCTCCCGCAGCAGGCCCTTCGGCCACCACGGTCCTCAAACTCGGAGACCTCTGCCTTTCCGAGCGGAGGAACGACCGAAGCGGCCGCATCTACCTGACGGACTGCGCCAAGAGCTTTCCGCCCCGCGCTCTCACCAGACACGGGACGCTCTGGCGCATCACCACCGTCCACCCGCAGTTCGGCCCCGGCTGCATGGGCGTGGTCGACGGCTCGGCCGAACCCGGCACGCCCCTCTCCGACGACACCTGCGACCGCATCCAGACGGACCGCTTCACGATGCGCAGGACGCCGCGCGGCCACCAACTACTCCCCGAGAACCGCGACCTGTGCGTAGGCGTCAAGGGAACCCCGACCCTCAACGCCCCCGTCCTACAACTCCCCTGTGACCCGAACGCCCCCGGCCAACTCTTCAACATCGCCGAGACACCCACTGAATGACAGCGCCGCCACCAAAGCGCCCACCCGGCCAGGCCGCCAGAACCCCACGCGATCTTGAGGAGCGGGGGAAGGGCCAATGAACTGGAGCCGGCGAGGGGACTTGAACCCCTAACCTTCTGTTTACAAGACAGATGCTCTGCCAGTTGAGCTACGCCGGCGTGGTCGCCACCGCATGGTAGTCCACGGGGCGGGGGGTTCGCTCGCGGGACGGGGTTGGCGAAGATTTTTCTCCCGGTGTCGATGTGGGTGTGATCCGTTCGTGTAGACGGTGAGAGGTCCGCAGCGACGTCACGGGAGGACGCCATGAAGCTGTACGCGCTCAACATGTTCCAGCCGGTCGGGGAGAGGCCGCCGCCGGAGGTGCTGGACCCGATCATGAAGGAGCTGTTCGAGATCCGGCGGGAGCTGGAGATGGCGGAGTCCTGGGTGTTCGGGGCCGGGTTCCATGAGCCGTCGGCGAGCACCGTGGTGCGGGTGCGCGGGAGCGACGTCGTCGCCACCGACGGGCCCTACACCGAGGGGAAGGAGCACCTCGGCGGGATCACGATCATCAAGGTGCAGGATCTGGACGAGGCGCTGGAGTGGGCCGGGCAGTACGCGCGGATCACCGGGCTTCCGATCGAGGTGCGGCCCTTCCAAAGCGAGGGCTGATTGGAGGTCGAGCGGGTCTTCCGCCGGGAGCACGGGCGGGCGGTGGCCGTCCTGGTCCGTGAGTTCGGCGATGTGGACGTCGCCGAAGAGGCCGTCCAGGACGCGTTCGCCGAGGCCGTCCGGCGGTGGCCGGTGGACGGGACGCCGCCCAGCCCCGCCGGGTGGATCATCACGACGGCGCGGCGGCGGGCCATCGACCGGTTGCGGCGGGAGGCCGTGCGGGGGCGGAAGCAGGCCGAGGCCGCCCTGGTGGCGGGCGAGGCCGTCGATGAGGGGGCCGTGCCGGACGAGCGGTTGCGGCTGATCTTCACGTGCTGCCACCCCGCGCTCGCCCCGGCCACGCGGGTGGCGTTGACCCTGCGGCTGGTCGGGGGGCTCAGTACCGCGGAGATCGCGCACGCGTTCCTGGTTCCCGAGGCGACGATGGCGCAGCGGCTGGTGCGGGCCAAGAACAAGATCCGGGACGCGGGGATCCCCTACCGGGTGCCGCGGGAGGCGGATCTGCCGGGGCGGGTGGGCAGCGTGCTGGCCGTCCTGTATCTCGTGTTCAGCGAGGGGTACCGGGCGCGGGAGGGTGAGCTGACGCGGGTCGATCTGTGCGCGGAGGCCATCCGGCTCGGGCGTGTGCTGGCGGAGCTGATGCCGGACGAGCCCGAGGTGATGGGGTTGCTCGCGCTGATGCTTCTCGTCCACGCGCGGCGGGACGCCCGGGAGGTCGGTGGGGAGCTCGTCCTCCTCGCGGATCAGGACCCCGGGTTGTGGGATCGGAAGCTGATGGAGGAGGGGCGGAGCATCGTTAGGCGGTGCCTGCGGTGGGGGCGGCCCGGGCCGTACCAGATCCAGGCCGCCATCAACGCCGTGCACAGCGAGCCGCCGACGGATTGGCGGCAGATCCTCGCCCTGTACGACCAGCTGTCGGCGGTCACCCCCGGGCCCGTCGTCGCGTTGAACCGGGCCGTGGCCGTGGCGGAGGTCGAGGGGCCCGCCGTGGCGCTCGGCCTCGTGGACGGGCTGGAGATCGAGCGGTTCTACCTGTTCCACGCCGTGCGCGCCGATCTCCTGCGCCGGGTCGGGCGTAACGCGGAGGCCGCGGACGCCTACCGGGCGGCGCTCGACCTGACGGAGAACGAGGCCGAGCGCCGCTTCCTGCGCGGGAGGATCCGCGAGGTCACGCGCGCAGGCGGCTGACCTCGTACAGGGCGATGCCGGCGGCCACGCCCGCGTTCAGGGACTCGGCCTTGCCCGGCATCGGGATCGTGACGAGCATGTCGCAGGTGTCGGCGACGAGGCGTCCGATGCCCTTGCCCTCCGAGCCGACGACCAGCACGAACGGGCCGGACGCGAGTTCCATGTCGGCGACGGTGACGCCGCCGCGGGCGTCCAGGCCCGCGACGAAGCACCCGGCCTTCTGGTACGCCTTGAGCTGCCGCGACAGGTTCGTGCACTGCGCGACGGGGATGGACGCGAGCGTCCCGGCGGACGACTTCCAGGCGCCCGCGGTGACCCCGGCGGCGCGCCGCTCCGGGACGACGACGCCGGACGCGCCGAACGCCGACGCGGACCGGACGATCGCGCCCAGGTTGCGGGGGTCGGTGATCCCGTCGACCGCGACGATCAGCGGGGCCGTGCCGCGCAGCAGGTCGTCGGGGTGGGCGTAGCGGTACGGCTTGACCTGCAGCGCGATGCCCTGGTGGACGGCGCCGTCGGTGAGCCGGTCGAGTTCGTTCTTGCCGGTCTCCAGCAGCGGGACGCCGCGGTCGGCGGCGAGCTGGATCGACTCTCGGATGCGCTCGTCCGTGCCGGACATCACATACAGGGCGCTGCCGGGGACGCCCGCGCGCAGCGCCTCGACGACCGGGTTGCGGCCGGTGACGAGCTCGGGTACCTCGCCGGTCGCGCGGCGGGCGCCCGCGGGGCGGCCCGCGGCGGGACGCTGCTCGTCGGTGCGGGACCGGGCGCCCGGCCCGAGGGTCTGGGTCCCGGTGCGGCGGGCGCTCTTCACGGCGCGGGCCTTCTGCCGCTTGCCGTGCCAGTGCCGGTCCTCGGCCTTCGGAGTCGGTCCCTTGCCCTTGCGCTTGGCCATCATGCCCCCTGCGTTCTCGCTGCCGGGCGGCACTTCGGCGGACGCCCTCGAACCCCTCATTTTAGGCGCGTCCGCGCGTGCCTCAGTCGCGTTTCAGCTCCCACCGGGGGCCGTGGGCCGTGTCCTCCACCATGATCCCCGCGTTGATGAGGCCGTCGCGGATGGCGTCCGCCGCCGCGTAGTCCTTGCGGGCGCGGGCGGCCTGGCGCTGCTCCAGCGCGACGGCGACGAGGGCGTCGACGACGGGACGCAGGTCGTCCGCGCCGGCGGTGTTCCACTGGGGCGCCAGCGGATCGAGCCCCAGGACGTCCGCCATCGCGCGCACCGACCCGAGCAGCGCCGACACGGCGGCGTGGTCGCCGGAGGCCAGGGCGCTGTTCCCCTCCCGCACCGTCTCGTGCAGGGTCGCCAGCGCCTGGGGGACGCCCAGGTCGTCGTCCATCGCCGAGACGAAGGCGGCGGGCAGGGACCAGGGCCCCGCCGGGGCGACCTCCGCCGCCCGCGTCACGAACCCCTCGATCCGCTGGTAGGCGGAGACGGCCTCGGCGAGGGCGGCGTCGGTGTAGTCCATCAGGGAGCGGTAGTGCGCGGACGCGAGGTAGTACCGGATCTCCGCCGGACGGGCCTTCCCGAGCAGGTCGGGGAGCAGGACGACGTTTCCGACCGACTTGCTCATCTTCTCGCCGTCCACGGTGAGGAGACCGTTGTGCAGCCAATACCGGGCGAATTCATCGCCGGCCGCCCGGGACTGCGCGATCTCGTTCTCGTGGTGCGGGAAGATCAGGTCGACGCCGCCGCCATGGATGTCGAACGTCGGCCCGAGGTATTTCGTGGCCATGGCGGAGCATTCGAGATGCCAGCCCGGCCGTCCCTCTCCCCAGGGCGTTTCCCAGGACGGCTCGCCGGGCTTGGCGCCCTTCCAGAGCGTGAAGTCGCGCGGGTCGCGCTTGGCGTCCTCGTTGGGGGTGTCGCCCGCCGACCGCATGTTCTCCAGCCGCTGGTTCGACAGCGAGCCGTAGCGGTCGGCCCAGGACCGCACGTCGAAGTAGACGTCCCCGCCGGCGGCGTAGGCGTGCCCGTTCTCGATCAGCCGCCGGATGAGGACGATCATCTCCGGAACGTGGCCGGTGGCGCGCGGCTCGATCGTCGGGGGCAGGCATCCGAGCAGGTCGTAGCCCTGGTTGAAGACGCGCTGGTTGCCCTCGGCGATCGCGAACCAGGGCACGCCCGCGTCCGCCGCAACGGCGATGATCTTGTCGTCGACATCGGTGACGTTCCGGGCGAACGTCACCGTGTATCCGGAGCGGCGGAGCCAGCGAAGCAGGACGTCGTAGATGACGCCGGAGCGGAGGTGGCCGATGTGGGGCGCGGCCTGCGGGGTGGCACCGCACACGTACATCCCCACGCGGCCCTCTTCGAGGGGCTCGAACGTGCGGACGCTACGGGTACCGGTGTCGTAAAGGCGCAGGCTCACAGGGTCAAGGCTATTGGATCGGCGCATGCCTTCGTGGCGCTATCGCGCCCCTGGCGCCGCATCCGGCCGGTGGTGCGGCCGGCGTCCTGATGAGGGCGCCGGCCTCGGCGTCCCGCGCCGGGGAATCCCGGAGTCCTTCCGCCGTCCGCGAGGCCGGGTGATCATGAAATAGGGGGCGTGACCGCCGGTTCCGCTGGCTACGCTCCCAAGAAGAAGATCGTCCCTTCCCCCGGAACGAGAGCCATGGCATCCGACGAGCCCCGACCCGACCCGTCCGGCCCGCACTTCTCGCCCGGCCGGCGCCTCGCCCTCGTGGCCCTCGCCGGCCTGGTGGTCGCCGCGCTGGCGGGCGGCGCCTACACGCTGACGTACGGCGCCCTCCGCGATCTCGCCGAGGCGGGCGGCGCGGGCGAGCGCTGGTCGCACGTCCACCCGATCATGGTGGACACGCTGACGGCGCTGGCGATCCTCTCCCTGGTCGTCGCCCGCCACGCCCGCTGGTGGACCCGCCTGCTCCGCTGGACGCTGCTGCTGCTCCTCACCGGAGGTGTCGCGGCGGCGGCCGTGCAGCACTCCGTGTGGGGGTACGGCGAGATCCCCCGCGATCCGCTCCGCGCCGGGGTGGCGGTGGCCCCGCAGGTCATGCTGGTCATCGCGGTATGGCTGTGGCTGACGATGGTGAAGCACATCCGGGTGGCGGCCCGCACCGGTCCCGGCGCCGAACCGGTCACCACGCAGCGCGGCCACGTCAAGCTGATCGAGGCGCCGGACGAGTCGCGTCCCGAACTCGACTCCCAGCCGGACCGCGACCCTCAGCCGGAGCTGGATCCGCTTCCGCGGCCCCTGGCCATCACGGCCCCGCCGGCCGCCCCGCCGACGGACGTGGAGGTGGCGAGCCGCCGCCCGGACGCGAAGGCCCCGGAGGAGAGCGACGACGACGATCTCCCCATCTGGGATTGGGACCCGCCGTCCAGCACCTTCCGCAGCTCCCCGACCCCGCCCACCGAATGATCAGGAGGCGGGGACGACGAGGGCGCCCGCGATCGCGGCCAGGCCCTCTCCGCGTCCGGTGAGGCCCAGCCCGTCGGTGGTGGTGGCGGACACGCTCACCGGAGCGCCGCCGAGCGCCTCGCTCAGGACCTTCTCCGCCTCGGCGCGCCGCTTGCCGATCTTGGGTCGGTTGCCGATGACCTGGACGGACACGTTCCCGATCGTGTAGCCGGCCTCGGCGACGCGGCGGGCCACCTCGGCGAGGAGCGCCCGGCCGGACGCGCCGGACCAGCGGGGGTCGGCGGTGCCGAACACCGCGCCGAGGTCGCCCAGACCGCAGGCGGACAGGAGGGCGTCGCAGGCCGCGTGGGCGGCGACGTCGCCGTCGGAGTGGCCGGACAGGCCGTGGCCCTCACCGGGCCATTCGAGCCCGGCCACCCACAGGGGGCGCGGCTCGGACGAGAACGGGTGGACGTCGGTTCCGACGCCCACCCGGGGAAGCGCTACGTTCAACTCAGCTGGCCAGGACCTCGTCGAGCAGGGCCTCGGCCTTGTCCTCATTGGTCTTCTCGGCGAGCGCGAGCTCGCTGACCAGGATCTGACGCGCCTTGGCGAGCATGCGCTTCTCGCCCGCGGACAGACCGCGCTCCTTGTCGCGGCGCCACAGGTCGCGAACGACCTCGGCGACCTTGTTGACGTCGCCGGAGGCGAGCTTCTCAAGGTTCGCCTTGTACCGGCGCGACCAGTTGGTGGGCTCTTCGGTGTAGGGTGCGCGAAGCACCTCGAACACCTTGTCCAGACCCTCCTGGCCGACGACGTCGCGGACACCGACGTCCTCGACGTTCTCGACAGGCACGCGCACTGTCAGGTCACCCTTGTCGACCTTCAGCACCAGATAGGTCTTTTCCACATCTTTGATGGTGCGAGTCTCGATGGCCTCGATCCGAGCAGCCCCGTGGTGGGGGTAGACGACGGTGTCGCCGACCTGGAAAGTCATGTGACAAGTACCCCTTCCGCTAGAACCAGGGTAGCACGCAAACGAGCGTGACCGAACCGGGCATCAGGGCATATCCGCAGGTCAGCACCCTTATTAGGGTATTGACAAAGCCCTTTATCGGTGCATCTCCGACCAGTTCCCGACACGCTTAGTGACAGCTCCGTCACACAACTCTCACCGTCCTGCCATATCGGTTATGCGGGCCGGGTGACAAGCACCCTGCCGATCCCGCGGAACCGGCCCATACTGGAAGGTGAAGACCCCGGGCGCGGCGGGTACGAAGCGCCCGTGGCCCCCGCCGCGGACGAGGGGAGAGCTGACGTGAGGCCGGACGGCGCCCCGGACCCCGACGACTACGGGCTGCCCCGCGTCGACGTCGTGATCCCCGACGACGCCCGCGAGCTCGACGGCGACGTCCTCGCCTACCACCGCGAGGAGCGCCGCCGCCGGCGCCGGGAGCGGCTGGCGCGGCTCGGCCGCCCCCTCACCCGCTTCGGCGTCGCCATCCCGATCATCGCGGGCGCGCTGCTCGTCGCGCTGGTGAGCGGCATGCTGATGACCGTGTTCGGGCCGCGTCCCGGCCCGCGGCCGAGTCCGGCCCGGCTGGCGCCCCTCCCGTCCGCCGGTCCCGGGCGGATCGGCGGGCTGCTCCCGGACGGCCACGTCGACGCCGTCGCGGGCGAGCGCACCCGCACGCTGCTCCGCTCCCTGCGGCCGGGCGTGATCGCCGTCGTCCCGCCCGCCTACCGCTGCCGGCGGGTCGTCGCCGAACTCGCGGCCCGGACGCGGGAGCGCCGCCTGCACTTCTGGCTCGTCGCCGACCCCCGTCCGGCGGCCGGGGGTCGGGCACCCGTCGGCATCAAGGACCTCCGGGCGTGCGCGGGAACCGCCCACGACGGAACGCCCCGGCTCCTCGACGACCCCCGCGCGCTCCTCGCCACCGCCTACGCCGGGACGGCGCCCCGCCACCTCACCGCCGTCCTCGTCCGCGCGGACGGCGTCGTCACCGCCGTGCTCCAGGACCCGCGCGTCGGGCCGGAGCTCACCCGGCAGATCGCGGTCCTGCGGTCGGGCTGACGGATTCCCCGCCGTGTCGCGCACCCCGGGGCGGGGTTCGCGCCCCGGCATCGCTACGCTTCCCCTGGCGTATCTCACGCCGCTCTTCAGACCTTGAACGCCATTTTTCGCGAGGAGACCGACGCCGTGATCCGAAACAGCCGTCGAGTGGTCGCGCTCGCCGTCGCGGGCGCCGTCGCCGTCGCGCCGGTGATCTCCGGCTGCGGCGCCGGCTCGGAGCCCCAGACCGCCGCTCCGACCCAGCTGGCCGAGGGCGTCAACGCCTGGGTGCCGAAGAACAAGCCCGAGGCGCCGGAGGTCGACATCCGGCACATGTTCCTGCTCGGCCCGAAGGCCGGGGAGGCGTTCCCGTCGGGCGCCGCGCTGCCGCTGTACGCGACCCTCATCAACCAGGTGAAGGGCCGCGCCGACCGGCTCGTGTCGGTGAGCTCGCCGGCCTTCTCCGGCGCGTCCATCGCCGGCGGCGCGGTGACGCTGCCGCCGGCCGGTCCGGACGGCATGGGCGTCGCCGTCCAGCTCGTCGGGAAGACCGGGGCGACGGTGTCGCCGTCCGCGAGCCCGACCAAGAAGAAGACCGCGACCGCGAGCCCGACCGCCTCGCCCACCGGCACCGCCACGCCGACGGAGGACGCGGCGACGCCCGCCCCGACCGGCCAGGGCGCGACCCCGAGCCCGGAGGAGTCGCCGACGTCGAGCAACACGCCGGAGGCGGCGACGCCGACCGCGACCCAGGCTCCCGCCGGCAACGCCCCGACCATCGTGCTGACCGGCCTGAACAAGCGGCTGATCGGCGGCGAGCGGATCACGGTGACGCTGCGGTTCGAGAAGGCCGGCTCCATCGAGCTGTCGCTGCCGGTCGTCCCGCACCAGGACGAGTTCGCCACGCTCACCGCGGTGGCCCCCGGCGTCCCGCTGCCGACCGTGTCGCCCGCGACCGGCGGCACCGAGGGCGGGCACGGCGCGCCCACCTCCGAGGCCCCCGCCGAGGGCGGTCACTGAGCCCGGACACGAGACGGCCCGCACGGATCTCCGTGCGGGCCGTTCGCGTCCGGCAGGGGATCAGGGCTCGAACTTGTAGCCCAGGCCCCGGACGGTCACGATGTACCGCGGCGTGGACGGCGCCTCCTCGATCTTGGCGCGGAGCCGCTTGATGTGGACGTCCAGCGTCTTGGTGTCGCCCACGTAGTCCGCCCCCCACACCCGGTCGATCAGCTGCATGCGGGTGAGGACGCGGCCCGCGTTGCGGAGCAGCACCTCCAGCAGCTCGAACTCCTTCAGGGGAAGCTGGACGGGCGCCCCGTTCACGCTGACGACGTGGCGTTCCACGTCCATGCGCACCGGGCCCGCCTCCAGGGTCGCCGGGGCGAGTTCCTCCACATCGCCCTGGCGGCGCAGGACTGCCCGCATCCGCGCGATGAGCTCGCGGGTGGAGAACGGCTTGGTGACGTAGTCGTCGGCGCCGAGTTCCAGCCCGACGACCTTGTCGACCTCGCTGTCCTTGGCGGTCAGCATGATGACGGGCACGCTGGAGCGTGCCCGCAGTTCCCGGCACACCTCCGTGCCGGGCAGACCGGGCAGCATCAGGTCGAGCAGCACGAGGTCGGCACCGTTGCGCTCGAAGATGTCCAGCGCGTCGGGGCCCGTGGCGGCGACCGCCACCTCGAAGCCCTCCTTGCGCAGGGTGTAGGACAGTGCGTCGCTGAACGACTCCTCGTCTTCAACGACGAGCACACGGGTCACGGTGTTGCCTCCCGGGCGGATTCCATCGCGGCCCCGGGGACGGGACCGCGCAGGCACCTCATGGTGCTCATATCTCAGCGGTGGTGTGAAGCGGGGCCGCGGGCGTCTCCGCGGCCGGTTCGAGCAGCGGCAGCCGGATCGTGAACGTCGACCCGGACCCCTCCTTGCTCCACACCGTCACCTCACCGCCGTGCTTGGTGGTGACGTGCTTGACGATCGCGAGCCCGAGCCCGGTGCCGCCCGTCTGGCGGGACCGCGCCGGGTCGACCCGGTAGAACCGCTCGAAGATCCGCTCGACTTCGGCGTCCGGGATCCCGATGCCCTGGTCGGCGACGTTGATCTCGATGTTCAGGTCGTCCACGCGCCGGGTCGACACCACCACTCGGGTGCGTTCGGGACTGTACGCGACGGCGTTGTCGACCAGGTTGCGCAGCGCGGTGATCAGCAGCTCCTCATCGCCCCGCACCTTCAGGCCGGGCTGGCCGCCGACGGCGAGCTCGATCTCCTTCGAGGACGCCTTGATCTGGCAGCGGTCGAGCGCCTCCGCGGTCACCTCGTCCAGCCCCACCGGGCGCATGTCGGGCAGCGGCTCGTCGCCCTGCACGCGCGACAGCGTCATGAGGTCCTGCACGAGGTTGGTGAGCCGGACCGACTCGTACTGCATCCGGCCGGCGAACCGCCGCACCGCCTCGGGGTCGTCGGCGGCGCTCTCCACCGTCTCCGCCAGCAGCGACAGCGCCCCGACGGGCGTCTTCAGCTCGTGGCTGACGTTCGCGACGAAGTCCCGGCGGATGGCCTCCGTCCGGCGCATGTCGGTGAGGTCCTCGGCCAGCACCAGGACCAGGCCGTGGGACCCGAGCGGCGCGACCCTGACCGCGAACCAGCGGCCGTCGGCCCGGCTCCGGCCCCGCGCGCGGCCCACCTGGATCTCGGTCTCCCGGATCTCCCCGTCCCGCCGGACGAGCCGCGCCATCGCGAGCAGCTCGTCCAGGACGAGCCGGTCGTCGCTGACCATGCCGAACGCGCGGGCGGCGGAACTGGCGCGCAGCACCCGGTCCTCGGCGTCCACCACCACGGCGGACGACCGCAGCACACTGAGCACGGACGCGACGCCCGGCGGAACGCCGGCCCCCGCGCTCCCCGGCACCTGCGTCCGCTGGGCCCGCTCGCTCACGCGCACCGCCAATCCCGTAGCGAGCCCTATCGCGAGCCCGGCAAGCCCGGCAAGGCTCGCGATGAATTCGACCTCCACACCACGGATGGTAGGTGGCCCCAGAGGGTTCCCCGCCCTCCGCGCACGCCCGACGCGGGGTCGTTCGCCCAATGTTCACCTTCTTATCCGGGCAGGTTCACGCAGGTCAGGCAGGCTGTGGCGTGGGCGAGTCCGCTCTCGCCCCCCGTTCGCCCGCCCAGCCCTCGCAAAGGAACCCCAATTGCGCGACGCCTACCACGAGGAGCTCGACTCCCTCTCCGACAAGCTGGTCGAGATGACGCGGCTCGTCCGGTCCGCGATGGCCCGCGCGGTGACCGCCCTGCTGGACGCTGACCTCCGCCTGTCCGAGGAGGTCATCAGCGGTGACGAGCTCGTCAACAAGATCGACGCGGAGATCGAGGAGACCGTCTTCGACCTGATGGCCCGCCAGCAGCCCGTCGCCGGCGACCTCCGCACGCTGATCACGACCCTGCGGATGAGCGGCGACCTGGAGCGGATGGGCGACCTCGCCGTCCACATCGCCAAGACGGCCCGGCGACGCCACCCGGAGTCGGCGGTGCCGCCCGTCCTGCAGGCGACCGTCCTGGAGATGGGCCAGATCGCCGAACGCATGATCGCCAAGGCGGGCAGCGTGATCGCGTCCCGCGACGTCGAGATGGGCCTCGAACTGGACGCCGACGACGACCAGATGGACCGCCTCCACCGCCGCCTGTTCGACATGCTGCTCTCCCCCAAGTGGAAGTACGGCGTCGAACCGGCCGTCGACATCACCCTCGCCGGCCGCTATTTCGAGCGCTTCGCCGACCACGCCGTCCACGTGGCGGAGAACGTCGTCTACCTGGTCACCGGCCAGCGCCCCGCCGAGATCACCGACCTGAACTGACCCGCTCGCCGGAGGAACCCGCCGCCCGGACAGGGCGGCGGGTTCCTCTCTTGGCGCTCAAGCCACGGGCAACGAGGTGGCCGCCCTCCAGGCCGATCCCGCCACGATGTCCTACCCCGTCGTCATCATGGCCGGGAGCATTCGGAGGAGAGCCATGTCCATTCCCGCGCTTCCCACGCCGACGCCCGGCGAGGTGCTGCTGGTCTGCACTCGCCATGAGGCCGACACGGCATTGTGGGGCGGCCTGCTCAAGGAGCTCGGGGCGTGCCGGGACGGTGATGTGCTCGTCCTCGATGGCGGCGGGACGCGGCTTCGCCTTGTCGAAGGCGCCGGGTGGAACTACCTGCACGGAGGCGACGTTCCGGCGCTCTTCCCTTCCGGTGACCAGGTGGTCGTCGTCCTGGCCGACTCTCCGGTGGTGTACGGCGGGGCGGCTCCGCTGCTGGTGGATCTGGCGGAGATCCCCGGGCGCGGCGTCCGGGTCCAGCCGGCCCGGCTCGGGGAGATCATCACCGCGTTGACGAGCGGCGCGCTCGCGTTCGAGCATCTGGTCCAGGACATGGACGTGAGCGGGGTGTACCAGGGCGACGACGGCCGACCGGCCTTCCCCGCTGCCACGCCGCTCACGCACCGGACCTTCCCCGCACTGCCCTCCACGCCCGCCGCCCTGCTCGTCCGCACCTCCTTCGATGATGAGGAGGGCTGGCACGCCCTGCTGGCCGAGTTGGGCGGAACCAACGAGGACGGCTGGCTCGGCGCAGACCTGGACCCCAGCCAGATCGACGTGGAGCACTACCCGCTGACGGCGTTGGTCGTCGACGACCGGGCCTTCGAGGGACTCCTGCCGGGCCAGGTCCCGGCCTTGGTCCCCCGCGAGGAGCACACCACGCTGGTCGCGCTCGCCGACGCGAGCAGCTTCACCGAGCCCGGACGGCCCCTGACCGTCGTCGACCTGTACGACACCCCTGGACGGCCCGCCGTCCTCCCGTGCCGTGAGGTCGGATCGATGGCGTGCAATCTGGAGATCGCGAACATGGATTTCCGCGATTACGTCGCCCGCAAGGACGTCGAGCCGTGGTGGGAGACGTCCTGATTCGGGCGGCGACCGGAGGGCTCCTGCGGCTGCGGGAGCCCTCCGATCGCGTCGCGCGCCTCGTTACTTCTTGCGGGGCTGGTTGAAGCGGAGCATGTTGCCGGCCGGGTCGCGGAAGGCGCAGTCGCGGACGCCGTACGGCTGGTCCATCGGCTCCTGGAGGACCTCGGCGCCCGCGCCGCTGATGCGATCGAAGGTGGCGTCGACGTCGTCGGTCTTGAAGATGACGCCGCGCAGCATGCCCTTGGCGAGTAGTTCCGCCGCGGCCTGCTTGTCGGCGGACGAGGCGTTCGGGTCGGCGAGGGGCGGCTCGAGGACGATCTCCACATCGGGCTGCGTCGGGGAGCCGAGGGTCACCCAGCGCATCCCCTCGAAGCCGACGTCGTTGCGCACCTCGAGGCCCAGGACGTCCCGGTAGAAGGGGAGCGCCTTGTCGTGGTCGTCGACGGCGATGAAGCACTGCGAAAGCTTGATGTCCATGGCCACAACGCTAGGCGCGGGGGCCGGGTTTGGCTTCTCCATTCCTGACGGGTCGCGTGTTGATCTTCGCGACGCAGGCCGGGATGGGGGCGCCCTCCTCGTGGTCGCGGGCCCGGTACGCGCTCGGGCTCTCGCCGACCAGCTCGGTGAACCGCGAGCTGAACGACCCGAGGGACGTACAGCCGACCGCGAAGCAGACCTCCGTCACCGACAGATCGCCCCGCCGCAGCAGCGCCTTGGCCCGCTCGATCCGCCGCGTCATCAGGTAGCTGTAGGGCGTCTCGCCGTAGGCGGCGCGGAAGCTCCGCGAGAAGTGGCCCGGCGACATGAGGGCGACCCGCGCCAGCGCCGGGACGTCGAGGGGCTCCGCGTAGTCGCGGTCCATCGCGTCGCGGGCCCGGCGCAGCCGCACGAGGTCCTCCAGCTTCACACGTCCACCATGCCACAGGACGCGTCATGCGCTGACCTGGCCGGTAGCGGCGCGCGTCCATGGGGGACGCGCGCCTCGGCGGTCAGACCGGGTAGCGGTTCACACCGGACAGGAAGGCGGCGTTGGCCGTCGGGTCGGTGCTCCAGCCGCTCGTGTGGGTGCTCGGGTCGTAGCCGGGGACGTGGAAGAAGGCGAAGTCGGGGGGCCGGGACTGGAAGTTCAGGTACCCAGGGATGTAGGCGTAGCCGTCGACGTACCTGTGCGTGCGGTTCTTGAGCGTCTTGACGTGGACGTGGGCGACGACGTGGACGGTCCAGCCGCCGTGCTGGACCTGCCAGACCAGGCCGTACGTCCGGTCCCACTTCTTGTTCGACGGGTGCGCGTCGTGCAGCCAGACGAACAGCGGGGCCGGCTGGTCCTGCTCCAGCTTCGCCATGATGTCGGCGCCGGTGAAGTCGGGTACCGCTCCACCGCGACGGCACTTGTTCGGATCCCATCTCGGGTCCGGATCCGCCATGTCAGCCTCCTTGCTGAGAACCGGCGAGGTCGTCCTCACGGTAAGCAGCGGTGGGCACGCTTTGTAGTCGGAAGGCCACATGCGGTCCGGTTCGGCGGAGTTCCCGGGAACACGAGAGCCCGCCGGGCGGTGGGCTCGGCGGGCTCTTCGGGGCGGCTACTTCTTCTTGGGCTTCTTGGTGGAGGGGGCGGCGCCCTGGTTCTTGACGGCCTCGATGGCGGCCTTGGCGGCGGCCGGGTCGAGGTACTCGCCGCCGCGCTTGAGGGGGGCGAAATCGTCGTCGAGTTCGTAGACGAGGGGGATGCCGGTCGGGATGTTGAGGCCGACGATGTCGTCGTCGGAGACGTCGTCGAGGTGCTTGACGAGGGCGCGCAGCGAGTTGCCGTGCGCGGCGACCATGACGGTCTTGCCGGTGGCCAGGTCGGGGACGATCGAGTCGTACCAGTACGGGAGGAGGCGGTCGACGACGTCGGCGAGGCACTCGGTGCGCGGGATCAGCTCGGACGGCAGCGACGCGTACCGGAGGTCGTTGACCTGGGAGAGGGGGTCGTCGTCCTTGATGGGGGGCGGCGGGGTGTCGTAGGAGCGGCGCCAGACCATGAACTGGTCCTCGCCGAACTCCTCGCGGGTCTGGGCCTTGTTCTTGCCCTGGAGGGCGCCGTAGTGGCGCTCGTTGAGCCGCCAGGAGCGCTCGACCGGGATCCACAGGAGGTCCGCGACGTCCAGTGCGATGTTCGCGGTGCGGATGGCGCGCTTCAGCAGGGACGTGTGCACCACGTCGGGCGTGATGTCGGCGTCGAGCAGCAGGTCGCCGCCCTTGGTCGCCTCGCTCTCGCCCTTCGCGGAAAGGTCGACGTCAACCCAGCCGGTGAACAGCCCTTCGGCGTTCCACACGCTCTCGCCATGCCGCAGCAGTACCAAGGTCGCCATGGTCAGAGCTTATCGGCACCGGCCGTCAGGACCGATTCGCCGGGTCCGCGAAGGACGCGAACGCCTTCAGGTTGGCGAGGCTCTCGCCGCGCTTGACGCGCCAGTCCCACTCCTTCTGGATGGACGTCTTGAAGCCGCGTTCGAGGGCCTTGTCGAAGTTCTCGTCGGAGTAGGTGAGGACGCAGCCGAGGATCCGGTCGATCTCGTCCGGGGTGATCGAGGCGAGGGGCAGCTTGCCCACGATGTGGACGTCGCCGACGTCGTCGAGGGCGAACGCCATGCCGTACATGCGGCCGTTCTTCTCCAGGAGGAAGCGGTAGAAGTCGGCGTGGTTCTCGTCGGGGCGGCGGCAGAAGAACGCCTCGACGTGCAGGCTGTGGTCGCCGATGATCAGCCAGGTCATGGTGGCGAGCTTGTGGGTGCCGGGCAGTTTGACGAAGAACGCGTCCTCGCGGGGCTCGTCGTACTCGAGCTCGGACGCGTCCAGGGCCTGCCGGATGGTCTCGGCGGGGGTCACGCGGTCACCTCCGCGGCGAACGTGGGCGTGAGGGCGGGTGGGGCGAGACGCACGGCCGGGAGTGACATGGCACCGGTATACACCTCGAGGAGTCGGTCGACGGTGGCGTCCCAGCCGAAGCCCTCGGCATGGCGGATGGCGCCGCGGGCGAGGCGGGCGCGCAGGCCGGGTTCGTCGTGGAGGCGGCGCAGGACGCCGGCGTAGTCGGCGGGGTCGTGGCCGCCGATCAGCACGCCGGACTCGCCGTCGGCGACGGCGGTGCAGAGGCCGCCGACGCGGGACGCGACGACGGGCGTGCCGCACGCCTGGGACTCTACGGCGACGAGGCCGAACGACTCGCTGTGGGACGGGACGACCGTCACGTCCGCGGCCCGGTACCAGTCGGCCAGGACGTGCTGGGGGCTCGGGGGCTCGAAGCGGACGACGTCCGCGATGCCGAGTTCGGCGGCGAGCGACTGGAGGCCGTCCGGGCGGCATCGGCCGCTGCCGCTCGGGCCGCCGACGACGGCGACGACGAGTTTCGAGCGCAGCGACGGGTCGTCCGACAGCATGCGGTGGACGGCGCGCAGCAGCACGTCGGGCGCCTTCAGCGGCTGGATCCGGCCGACGAACAGCAGGACGTAGGCGTCGCGGGGCAGGCCGAGGCGGCGGCGGGCCGGGCCGGTGCGGTGCGGGAGGAGACCGCGGGCGAGCAGCGGCGGTTCGGGGCGGAACATGCCGAGGTCGACACCGGGGCTGACGGTCGCGACGCGGGACGGTTCGGCGCCGTACAGGTCGACGAGCTCGCGGGCCTCCTTGTCGGTGTTCGCGACGAGCTGGTCGGAGGAGGCGACGACCTGCTCCTCTCCGAGGACCCGTTCGGGCGGGTCGGGCTTGTCCCCGTCGGCCAGCGCGAGGTTCTTGACCTTCGCCATCGTGTGCATCGAATGGACGAGCGGGACGCCCCAGCGGCGCTTCGCGGCCCACCCGGCCTGGCCGGAGAGCCAGTAGTGGGTGTGCAGGAGGTCGTAGTGGCCGGGGTCGTGGGACGCCTCCGCGCGCAGCACGCCGGACGTGAACCCGCACAGCTGGCGGGGCAGTTCGCCCTTGTCCAGCTCCTCGAACGGCCCGGCGACGACATGCCGGACGAGCACGCCGGGGGCCAGCTCCGCGACGGACGGCAGGGCCCGGGAGGTCGCGCGGGTGAAGATGTCGACCTCGATCCCCCGCGCGGCGAGGCGCTTGGCGACCTCGACGATGTAGACGTTCATGCCGCCCGCGTCGCCGGTACCCGGCTGGTCGAGGGGGGAAGTATGAACACTGACCGTCGCAACCCGGTTGATACGACGCGGCACCGGACACCACCTCCGGTAGTGCAACCTATCGACCGGTTTAGGTGTTCCCGTACGGCGGTCCGCAACCGTACGTACAGGTCACAGTGACCCACCTCACCGGCGACCCGGCTGTGCGCGCCGCGCCGCGGCCTGGAAGGCTTGCCCCATGCGTAAGACCGCGGTAATCACCGGAGCGAGCAGCGGGATCGGGGCCGCCACGGCGCGGCGCCTGGCGGCGGAGGGGTTCAACGTCGTCCTCGCGGCGCGCCGCAAGGACCGGCTGGAGGCCCTGGCCGAGGAGATCCGCGCGGACGTCCCCGGCACCGGGACCGTCGCGGCCGTCGAGCTGGACGTGACGTCGCAGGCGTCGGTGGACGCGCTGGCGGAGGCGCTCGGCGGATGCCACGTCCTCGTCAACAACGCGGGCGGCGCGCTCGGGCTCGACAGCGTCGCGACGGCCGGGCTCGACGACTGGCGGGCGATGTACGAGACGAACGTGATCGGGCTCGTGCGGGTGACGAAGGCGCTGCTGCCGAAGCTCATCGAGAGCGGTGCCGGGCATGTCGTGAACATCACGTCGCTGGCGGCGCACGTCCCGTACGAGGGCGGCGGCGGGTACAACGCCGCGAAGCACGCCGCGTACGCGGTGAACGAGGTGATGCGGCTGGAGCTGGTGGACCGCCCGGTCCGCATCACGGAGATCGCGCCGGGGATGGTGAAGACGGAGGAGTTCTCGCTCGTCCGGTTCCGGGGCGACGCGGAGATGGCCGAGAAGCCGTACCAGGGCGTCGCGGAGCCGCTCGTGGCGGACGACATCGCCGACTGCGTCGCCTGGGCGGTGACGCGGCCCCCGCACGTGAACATCGACCGCATCGACGTGCAGCCGCGCGTCCAGGCGGCCCCCCACAGGATCCACCGCGAGGGTTAGGGCGCGACGGCGCTCCAGGGCAGGGTGACCTCGCCGGCGCGCCAGCGGCGGCGGCCGTGGGGCGGGCGCGCGCGGACGGGGAACTCGCGGGCGAGGAGTTCCACGGCCTCGGTCCAGCGGGCGCGCGGGCCGAAGGCCGAGTGCGGCGCGGCGGTGGCCCAGCAGCGGTCGAAGGCCGTGAGGAGCGCGTGGACGGGCTCGCCCGGCACATTCCGGTGGATCAGCGTCTTCGGCAGCCGTTCCGCGAGCGCGGACGGGCGGTCGAGGGTCGGCAGGTGCGCCGCGAACGTGATGGTCTGCGGGCCGTCGGGGGTGAGGGCGACCCAGACGGCGCGGCGGCCGATCTCGTCGCAGGTGCCCTCCACCAGGACGCCGGACGGGGCGAGGCGGGCGGCCAGATCGTCCCAGGCCCGCCAGGCGGCCGCCTCGCCGTACTGGCGCAGGACGTTGAACGCCCTGATCAGGACGGGTGGACGGTCGACCGGCAGCTCGAATCCGCCCAGCCGGAACGCCAGCCCGTCGTGCGGTCCGGTGGCGGCGAGGAAGGCGTTCCCGGCGGCGACCCGCGCGGGGTCGATCTCGATCCCGACGACCTCCAGGCGCGGCGCGACCGCGCGGAGGCGGGCGTGGAACTCCGCGGTCGTGACGGGGGACGCGCCGTAGCCGAGGTCGACGGCGAGCGGCCGGTCGTCCGAGCGGAGGGCCGCGATCTGGGTGGCGGCGACCCAGCGGTCGACGCGGCGCAGGCGGTTGGGCGCGGTCGTGCCCCGGGTGATCTCCCCCTGGGGTCTGCGCGTGCGGGCCACCCCGGAATCATGCCCGCCGCACATCACCGAACGTGATTCGGTTACGGTGATCTCCGGCGGACCACCCCGAAGGAGGGCCGATGCTCGATCTGGCGACCCTGCACGAGGCCATCGCGGCCGAGATCCCCGACCGAGAGTGCATCGTGTGGCGCGATGGGACGGCCACCTGGCGGGAGGTCACCGAGCGGACCCGCCGGCTGGCGCACGTCCTGCACGGGCACGGCCTCGGCCTGCGGGACGCCGGCCCGACCGAGGAGTGGGAGTCGCCCCACGACCACCTCGCCCTGTACCTGCACAACGGCCCGGAGTACCTGGAGGGGCTGCTCGCGGCGCACAAGGCGCGGCTCGCCCCGTTCAACGTCAACTACCGGTACGTGGACGCCGAGCTCGCCCAGCTGTTCGCGGACGCCCGCCCCGCCGCGATCATGTACCACGCGCGGTTCGCGGACGCGATCGCCCGCGTCGCCGCGAACCTCGACCCCGCGCCCCTCCTCCTCCAGGTCGCGGACGAGTCGGGCACGCCGCTCCTGCCGGGCGCCCTCGACTACGAGGACGCCCTCGCGAAGGCCCCGGCCGACCCGGTGGCCGGTGTCCGGCCCGACGGCCGCGACCTGCACATCCTCTACACCGGCGGCACCACCGGGCTGCCGAAGGGCGCGCTGTGGCGGATCGGCGACCTGATGCTGGGGCCGCTCGGCCTGCGGCGCCGCGACGGCTCCCCGATCACCGACCTGGACGAGGCGGTGGCGCGGGCCGTCCGGGGCACCGCGCGCGTCCTCGTCGGCCCGCCGCTGATGCACGGCGCCGGGACCTGGTCGTCGCTCGGCGCGTGGATCGGCGGCGGCTGCGTGGTGTTCCCCCACCGGGTGGACGGCCTGGACGCCGCCGACCTGATGGCGACCGCCGAGCGGACCCGCGCCACCCGGATGCCGCTGGTCGGGGACGCGTTCGCGCGGCCCATCGTGGCGGCGCTGGAGGCGCGCGAGCACGACCTGTCGTCGCTCCGCTCGATGGTCAACTCGGCGGCGGCGATCAGCCCGCAGGTGAAGGCGCGGCTGCTGGAGCTGCTGCCCGGCGTCCGGCTGGTGGACGTGCTGGGGTCGTCCGAGACGGGCTTCGCCGTGACGCGCGCGGGCGCCGGCGCCGACCCGTTCCTGCCCGCGGCGGGGACGGCGGTGCTGAGCGAGGACCTCACGCGCCGGCTGGAGCCCGGCGAGGACGAGATGGGCTGGCTGGCGAAGGGCGGGTCCGTCCCGCTGGGGTACCTGAACGACCCCGCGAAGACCGCGAAGACGTTCCGGACCGTGGACGGGGAGCGCCTCGTCGTCGCGGGCGACCGGGCGCGGCTGCGGGCCGACGGCATGGTCGAGGTCCACGGACGCGAGGCCACGGTGATCAACACGGGTGGCGAGAAGGTGTTCGCGGAGGAGGTCGAGGGCGTCCTGCGGAACCTGCCCGGGATCGAGGACGCGCTGGTCGTCGGGCGTCCGAGCGAGCGGTGGGGCACCGAGATCGTCGCGGTGGTCCGGCCGGGCTCCGCCCCGGACGACGCGGCGCTGCGCGCGGGCTGCGCCGCCGAACTGGCCCGCTACAAGATCCCGAAGGCGTTCGTGCGGACGGACGACGGCCTCCGGCTGCCGAACGGCAAGGCGGACTACGCGGCGGCCCGCGCCCTCCTCGAGGAGAGCTGAGCGAAATGGCGTTCGGCCCTGTACGCGCCCCTTCGGCGCGGGGAATCATGGGGAGATGCCGGACATCGAAAGCCTGCTCGCCGACCTGACCGCCGAAGGCGACTCCCTCGACGCCCTGGTGGCGGAGCTGCCCGCCGACCGGTGGGCCGCCGCCACCCCGGCCGAGGGCTGGACGATCGCGCACCAGATCGCCCACCTCGCCTGGACCGACGATCAGGCCGTCGTCGCCGCCACCGATGCCGACGCGTTCGTCCGGCTTCTCGAGGAGGCGATCGCCGACCCGGCCGGGTACGTCGAGCGGGGTGCCGCCGAGGGCGCCGGAGAGGACCCGGCGAAGCTCCTCGCCCGCTGGCGGGACGGCCGCGCGCGCCTGGGCCGCGCGCTCGCCGCCGTCCCGCCCGGCACGAAGGTCCAGTGGTTCGGCCCCCAGATGAGCGCCGCTTCGATGGCGACGGCCCGGCTGATGGAGACGTGGGCGCACGGCGAGGACGTCGCCGACGCGCTCGGGGTCGTCCGCGCGCCGACGGCCCGGCTCCGGCACGTCGCGCACATCGGCGTCCGCGCCCGCGACTTCGCGTACCGCAACCGCGGCCTGGAGCCGCCCGCCGAGGCGTTCCGCGTCGTCCTGACCGGCCCGGACGGCGACATCTGGACCTGGGGACCCGAGGACGCCGCCCAGTCGGTCGCCGGCCCCGCCCTCGACTTCTGCCACCTCGCGACGCAGCGCCGCCACCGCGCCGACCTCGCCCTCACCGCGGACGGCCCCGACGCCGACCGCTGGCTCGACCTGGCGCAGGCCTTCGCGGGCCCGCCCGGCTCCGGCCGCTCCCCCCGAACCGGCAGGTGAGACGTTCACCACCTTGGCGTTCACACCGACCGAGGGTGGAGAAGTCTCCGGGTATGACGATTCTCATCGCGTTCGATGGTTCCGACGACGCGCAGGCCGCCATCGAGTTCGCGGCGCGGCACCTGCGGCCGGAACCGGCCGTGATCCTCACGGTGTGGGAGCCGCTGCTGTCGCGGATCACGTGGGCGTCGCCGCTGGCGGCGACCGCGCCGATGGTCGGCATCCCCGAGACGGGCGACACCCTCCCCGAGGAGCTGCACGCGAAGCGGCTCGCCGAGCAGGGCGCGGACCTCGCCCGCGCGGCCGGCCTGGCGGACGTCCGGGCGGTGGCCGCGCGCGGCGACGGCCCGGTCTGGGCCACGATCACGGACGCCGTGGAGCAGCTGGACGCGTCGATCGTCGTCACCGGCTCGCGGGGCCTCGGCGGCGCCCGCTCGGTGCTGCTGGGCAGCGTCTCCACGCGCGTCCTGCACCACGTCCACCGGCCCACGCTCATCGTCCCGCCGGCGGGCAAGCCGAAGGACTAGCGGAGAGCGCTCGCGAAGACGTCGTAGGCGTCCCGCGCGAACAGGACGAAGCGGGCCTCGCTCACGCGGGTGGACGCCGACCGGACGGCCGCGAGCGCGATGCGGGCCGCGTCGTCCATGGGCCAGCCGTAGACGCCGGTCGAGACGGCGGGGAACGCGACGGACGCGGCGCCCAGGTCGTCGGCGACGCGGAGGCACTCGCGGTAGCAGGACGCCAGCACGGCGGAGCGGTCCTCGGTCGCCGAGTAGACGGGGCCGACGGTGTGGATCACCCAGCGGGCGGGCAGCAGGCCCGCCGTGGTGGCGACCGCCTGGCCCGCGGGGAGCCCCCCGCCGTAGTGGGACGCGCGCAGCCTCCGGCATTCGGCGAGGATCTCCGGGCCGCCCCTGCGGTGGATGGCGCCGTCGACCCCGCCGCCGCCCAGGAGGGATGAGTTGGCCGCGTTCACCACGGCGTCGGTCTTCTGCTGGGTGATGTCACCGTGCACCAGGGTGATGTCCATGCGCCCTCCGCGTCCGGTTTGCGGCAGAATTATCCCACTCGGGCCAGGCGAAACGCACCCGGTCGCCCGTCGGCGGTACCCTCGTGGCGGACGGAGGCGAGACGACCACAACGGCGTGAAGTCGCGGAGGTAACCCCCTTGAAGATCCTGCTCGCCGGTGCGACCGGAGTCGTCGGGCGCCGGCTGCTCCCGCTGCTCGTCCAGGCCGGCCATGACGTGACCGGGACGACGCGCCGCACGGAGCGCTCCCGGATGATCGCCGACCTGGGCGGGGAACCGCTGGTCCTGGACGTCCTGGACGCCGACGCCGTCCGCGCGGCGGTCGAGGCGGCGGCGCCCGACGCGGTGATCCACCAGCTGACCGACCTCAGCGATGAGGACTTCGCCGCCAACTCCCGGCTGCGTGTGGAGGGCACCCGCAACCTGGTGGACGCCGCCAAGGCCGCGGGCGTCGAGAAAATGATCGCCCAGAGCATCGCGTGGCTGTACGAGGCGGGCGACTCCCCGGCGGTCGAGACCGACGCCCTCGACCCGTCCCTGCCCCCCTACGAGGGGATCGCGGCGCTGGAGAGCGCCGTCGCCGAACTGCCGGACGCGGTGGTGCTGCGCTACGGCGCCCTGTACGGCCCGGACACGTGGTACGCCCCCGACGGCGCGATCGCGTTGCGGGCCAAGGCGGGCAGCCTGCGCCTCACCCCGGCGTGGACGTCGTTCGTGCACGTCGACGACGCGGCGGCGGCCGCGCTGGCGGCGCTCGACTGGCCGTCCGGCCCGGTGAACATCGTGGACGACGAGCCCGCCACGACGGCGGAGTGGCTGCCGGTGTTCAGCGCGGGGCTCGGCGCGCCGAGCCCCGGCACGGCCCGGCACGCTGCGGCGACGGGACGTCCGGTGTCGAACGCGAAGGCGCTCGGGCTGGGCTGGAAGCCGAAGGTGCCGTCGTGGCGGGCGGGCTTCGCCGAGATGGGCTGATCGCCCGCACCTCTCCGGGAACGTGACAATTCCGGCCCGGCTCAGCCGAACTGGAACGAGCGCTTCGCCAGCCCGAACCAGAACCCGTCGATCACCGAGCGGCGGGTCGTCTCGGCGGCGGCGCCGAGCGCCATGAACAGCGGCGCGAAGTGCTCGGTGCGCGGGTGCGCGATGCGGGCGGCGGGGGCCTTGGCGCGGAAGTCGAGGAGCCCGTCGATGTCGCCGGTCCGGACGGCGCGGTCGGCCCACGCGTCGAACTCGACCGACCAGGCGGGCGGGTCGGCGTCCGCGCCGGGCCGCATCTCCCGCAGGTTGTGGGTGGTGAACCCGCTCCCGATGATCAGCACGCCCCGGTCGCGCAGCGGGGCCAGGCGCCGCCCGAGGTCGAACAGCTTCTCCGGTTCCAGGGTCGGCATCGACATCTGCAGGACGGGCACGTCCGCGTCGGGGTACATCTCCTTGAGCGGAACGTAGGCGCCGTGGTCGAGGCCGCGGGTCTCGTCCTCCCGCACGTCGGGGATCAGCTTCCGGACGTCCGCCGCCAGGTCGGGCGCGCCGGGCGCGTCATAGGTCACCTGGTAGTAGCGCTCGGGGAAGCCCCAGAAGTCGTAGACGAGCGGAACCCGCCGGGTCGCGCCGATGCTGAGCGGCGCCGCCTCCCAGTGCGCCGACACCATGAGGACGGCCTCGGGCCTGGGCAGCCCGGCGGACCAGCGGGCCAGTTCGGCGGTCCAGGTGGTGTCGTCGGCGAGCGGCGGGGCGCCGTGGCTGAGGTACAGAACGGGCATCGGGCTGGTCATGGCGGGCTCCTGTCCCTAATAGTTGAGAGTTCAAGAATAACCGTTCAAACTTGAACTTTCAAGACTTGAGCGTTCAAATGACCAGGTAGGCTGGAAGCATGACCGAGACCCGCTGGCTGGACGACGACGAGCAGGAGACCTGGCGCGCCTTCCTGTGGACGTCGCGCCTGCTCGGCGAGGCCCTGGACCGGCAGCTCCAGCGCGACTCCGGGATGCCGCACGCCTACTACATGATCCTGGCGATGCTGTCGGAGGCGCCGGACCGCCGGCTCACGATGACCGAGCTCGCCGCGATCGTCCACTCGTCCCCGAGCCGGCTGTCGCACGCCGTCAACCGGCTGGAGGAGGCCGGCTGGGTCCGCCGCGCCAGGCACGAGACCGACCGCCGCACGACGATCGCCGAGCTGACCGACGCCGGGTACGCCGCCCTGGCGGAGGCGGCGCCCGGCCACGTCGCCGAGGTCAGGCGCCACCTGTTCGACCCGATCGACCGGGAGCGGATGCTCGCCTTCCGCGACACGCTCCACTCCCTGCTGGAATCGCTCGACCCCGACCGCCGGGCGCCCTGCGCCCCCGGCGAGGGATGAGCACCGCCCCCGGCGAGGGATGAGCACCGCCCCCGGCGAGGGATGAGCACCCCGGGGAGCGCTAGTCGGCGAAGGTGACCGCGTGCGTCTTCGCCTCCGGGTGCGCGGCGGCGAGCAGGCGCAGGCCCTCCGCCTCCAGGTCGTCGCGCGCCCCGGGCGGAAGGGGCGCGAACGGGTCGAGCCGCAGGACGGCCTCGCCGCGCCTCTTCTCGATCTTCCACATGCCGTGGACGAACCCGTCCACGAGGAACGTCGCGCGGATGATCCCGTTCACGGTGAAGACCCGCTTGCGGTGCTCCTCGGTGATGATCCGGGCCCGGTCGGCGTGCGACAGCAGGAGGTTGTCGAAGTCCGGGACGAACCGGACGGGCGCGGGCGCGGCGGCGCCGGGACGCGGGGCATCGGGCAGGTCGTAGAGGGTGCGCCCGTTCTCGTCCCGGAAGGCGCGGAGCCGCGGGGCGAGCCGCTCGACGACCTCGCCGAGCCGGGTGAGGCCCGACCAGTGCTGCGCGTCCCGCACGGAGGCCGGGCCGAACGCCGCGAGGTAGCGCAGGACGAGCTCGTCCACGGTGAAGCCCGGACCGGTGCCGAGCCACGCCTCCAGCGTCGTGTGGCGGGCCGTTCCCGACGCGCCCCAGATGCCGCGCGGGGGCACCTGCACGAGGGGCAGCATGCACCGCACCCCCCAGTTGAGCTCGGCGGCGTCCGTGCCGGGCCACCGCTCGGCGAGGATCTCCCGCAGCTCCTTGTCGGAACGCGGCGCCTCCTCCAGGTGGGCGCGGGCGTGGGCGGCGACGGCCGGGAGGTCGACGCCGTCCAGCGCCCGGCCGCGCGGGCTCTCCAGGTACCGGTCGAGGATGACCTGGGTCAGCGGCCGGATGCCGTGCGCGTCCCGCGCGCTGACCAGGTGCAGCGTGCCGCGCATCAGGACGATCCGCAGCGCGCGCCGCTCGCGCATCAGCCCGGCGACCTCGTCGAAGGCGAAGTCCGCCAGCCGGCTCCACAGCCCGATGTACGGCGGGTTGGGAGCCTGCGACTGCATGCCGACGAGATGCTCGATCGCGTCCAGGGCGGGCATCGCGTGCCGTTCCAGCAGGAGCTGCCGGTCAAGGTAGGCGCGGTTCAGCTCGCGAAGGGTCAGCCGGTCGGCCGTCATGATCCTCCAAGTTCTCGGGGGGCGGGTCAGCCGTCGTAGCGGCCGCGCAGCTCCTGCCAGGTGGGGGCAGGGCCGGGCAGTTCCTCGGCACCGGTCAGGTGGAGCGCGTCCAGCATCAGGGCGAGGTAGCGGTGCTGCAAGCGGTTCATGCGCTCGTCGTCGCCGATCCGGATCGTGTGCAGATGCTCCAGCAGGACGCTGATGTCCCCGACCTCGATCTCCGGGCGGAGGGCGCCGGCCTCCTTGGTCCGGTCCAGGAGCCGCTGCGTGGCTGCGTGGATCTCGCGGCCCTTGCGGCTCATGTCCTCGGTGACCTCGAAGCTCCCGGCGAGCCTCATGGTCAGCGACCCGGCGCCGATGTCGAGGCAGCGGCGCATGAACCCGGCGAACGCCGCCCACGGGGCCGCGTCGTCGGCGAGCGCGGCCTCCACCTCGGCGAGGTAGCGGTCCATGCCGTCCGCGGCGAGCTTCTGGAGGAGGTCCTCCTTGCTCTTGTAGCGGCGGTAGAGGGCGCTGATCCCGACGCCCGCGTGCTCCGCGACCGCGGAGATCGGCGCCCCCGGGTCGGCGGTGAACACGGCCCGCGCCGCCTCCCGGATCAGCTCGTCGTTGCGCGCCGCCTGCGCCTTCCGGCCGCTCATCGGCGCCCTCGTCGTCTCCATGGACACCATCATAGCGGAACGAAGAATTCCGTTCTACAGGGCTCCCATCGCGGCGCGCACCTCGTCCAGGGTCTCATCCGCGATCGCGTTCGCGCGCGCGTTCCCCTCCTCCAGGACTCGGCGGAGATGGGCGCGGTCGTCGATCAGCTCCGCCCGGCGCGCCCGGATCGGACGCAGGAACTCGTTCACCGACTCCGTGACGACGCGCTTCAGCGCGGCGGAGCCGCCGTCGCCGATCTCCGCGGCGACCTCGTGCGGGTCGCGCCCCTGGCAGAGGGCGGCCAGGAGCACGAGGTTGGAGACCTCGGGGCGGCCGTCGGGGTCGTAGGCGATGTGCCGGTCGGAGTCCGTGACCGCCCGCCTGATCAGACGGGCGGTCTCGTCCGGCGTCCCGGACAGGGCGATCGCGTTGCCGCGGCTCTTGCTCATCTTGCGCCCGTCGGTGCCGAGCAGCAGCGGCGCGGACGAGAGCAGGGCGTCCGGGACGGGGAACAGCGGCCCGTACCGCTCGTTGAAGCGCCGCGCGACCAGCCGGGCGATCTCCTGGTGCGGGAGCTGGTCCCTGCCGACCGGGACGAGGTTCGCCTTGCAGAACAGGATGTCGGCGGCCTGGTGCACGGGATAGGTGAACATCAGCCCGCTCACGGTGGCGCGGCCGGACGCGGCGATCTCCTCCTTCACCGTGGGGTTGCGCTGGAGCTCGGCCACGGAGACCAGCGACAGGAACGGCAGCATCAGCTGGTTCAGGGCCGGGACGGCGCTGTGCCGGTAGATCGTGGCCCGCGACGGGTCCACGCCGGCGGCGAGGTGGTCGGCCACGAGGTTCTCGACGTGCTCGCCGAGGTGGTCGGCCACGTCCCGGTCGGTGAGGACCTGGTAGTCGGCGATCAGGACGAACAGCTCGACGCCCGCGTCCTGGAGCCGGACGCGGTTGGCGAGGGTGCCGAAGTAGTGGCCGAGATGGAGGGGGCCGGTGGGCCGGTCGCCGGTCATGATCCGGAACGCGGACGGGTCGGCCAGCACGCGGTCTTCGAGGGTCTCCACGGTTCTCTCTTCCTGGTCGGGGGCCTGCGGACGGCCTCCACGGGGAAGAGGAGAGGGCCGTCCAGTGGACGGCCCGGGGCATGTCGGGGTCGGCCGTCCTAGGACGGCCGCCAGCTGCGGCATACGGTCTGCATGGCGCCAGACTACCCCCGCGACGATCGGCTGTCGGCGGATTATCCGTCACGGGATCGGTTGGTAGCGTGGACGGCATGACCGCCATGGCCCCCTCGCGCAACGCGCCCGACCTGTCGTTCCTCCTCGACCACACCGGGCTCGTGCTGCGCTCGCAGATGACGGCGGCGCTCGCGGAGATCGGCCTGACACCGCGCATGCACTGCGTCCTCGTCCACGCGATGGAGGAGGAGCGCACCCAGATCCAGCTCGCCGAGATCGGCGACATGGACAAGACGACGATGGTCGTGACCGTGGACGCGCTCGAGACGGCCGGCCTCGCGGAGCGCCGCCCTTCCGCGACGGACCGGCGGGCGCGGATCATCGCGGTCACCGAGAAGGGCGCGAAGGTCGCGCACCGCAGCCAGGAGATCGTGGACGCCGTGCACCGCGCGGCGCTCGACGCGCTCCCCGCGGACGAGAGGGAAATCCTGCTCCGCGCCCTGAGCCGCCTGGTCGGCGGCCACCTGTCGGTCCCGGCGGAGAGCCCGCGCCCGGTGCGCCGGCCGCGCGAGCGCCAAAGTTAGGCCCGTGAGAGATCGTCTCTAACAAAACTATCTGCTAGCGTCTCTCCTGTTCCCCCTCGGACAGGAGACCGACGATGCGTTCCCTCTTCCAATCGCGCGGCGCCGCCCTGGGCGTGCTGTCCTCCGCCGCCCTCATGACGATCCTGGACGGCTCGATCGTCACCGTCGCGATGCCCGCCATGCAGCGCGACCTCGGCTTCTCACCCGCCGGGCTCAGCTGGGTCGTGAACGCCTACCTGATCGCGTTCGGCGGCCTGCTGCTGCTCGCCGGGCGGCTCGGCGACCTGATCGGCCGCAGGGCGATGTTCCTCGCCGGCAACGCGGTGTTCACGGCCGCGTCCCTGCTCGCGGCCGTCGCGACCGGTCCCGGCACGCTGATCACCGCGCGGTTCCTCCAGGGCGTGGGCAGCGCGATGGCCTCCGCCGTCATCCTCGGCATCCTGGTCACGCTGTTCACCGACCCCGCCGAGCGGACGCGGGCCATCGGCGTGTTCGCCTTCACCGGGGCCGTCGGGGCGTCGCTCGGGCAGGTGCTCGGCGGGGTCCTCACCGACGTGCTGAGCTGGCACTGGATCTTCTTCATCAACGTGCCGATCGGAGTGGCGGTCATCGCCCTCGCGCTGCCGGCGCTGCCGCGCGACACGGGCGCCGGCCTGGCGTCCGGCGCGGACGTGCTGGGCGCGCTGCTCGTCACGTCCGGCCTGATGCTCGGCATCTCCGCGGTCGTGGGGATCGAGCGGCACGGCCTCCTCGCCGGCCGCACCCTCGCCCTCGGCGGCGTGGCGGCGCTGCTGCTCGCCGGGTTCCTCGTCCGGCAGGCGACGGCGGCGGACCCGCTGATGCCGCTGCGGGTGCTGCGGTCGCGGACGGTGGCGGGCGCGAACGTCGCGCAGATCCTCACGGTCGCGGGAATGTTCGCCTTCCAGGTCCTCGTGGCGCTCTACATGCAGCGGGTCCTCGGGTACGGGGCGCTGGAGACCGGCCTCGCGATGCTCCCGGCGGCCGTGTCGATCGGCGCGGTGTCGCTGCTGGCGTCGGCGCGGCTGAGCCGCCGGTTCGGGGAGCGGGCGGTGCTGCTCGCGGGCCTCGTCCTGCTGGTCGCGGCGATGGGGTGGCTGGCCCGCGTCCCGGTCCGGGCCGACTACGCGACCGACCTGCTGCCGGTGATGGTGCTGATCGCGGGCGGCGGGCTCGTCCTGCCCGCGCTGACGGGCCTCGGCATGTCCGGGGCGCGCGAGGACGACGCCGGCCTCGCGTCCGGTCTCTTCAACACCACGCAGCAGATCGGGATGGCGCTCGGGGTCGCGGCGCTGGCGACGCTCGCCGCGTCCCGCACCGAGCACCTGGTCGCGGACGGCCGGGACCAGGCCGCCGCGCTGACCGGCGGATACCAGCTGGCGTTCACGGCGTCGGCGGGGCTGCTGGCCGCCGCCTTCCTCGTCGCCCTCCTGCTCCCCCGCTCGGCCCGGCCGCAAGACGACCCGGTACGGGGTGAGGACGACTCAGTGCGGCATGACGAGCAGCAGCAGGGGAAGCCCGGCGACGACCGGGACGGCCGCCGCGGCGGCGGCGCGGGTCGCGCGGGGCAGCGACTCGGGCTCGAGGAGCCGGTTGACGCGGGCCATGACCGGGATGTCCGGGGTGTTGGCGACACCGAGGGCGCCGCGCGGAGCGGGGCCGGGACGAGCGGCGGCGAAGCGCAGTAGGGCGGTCGCGAGTTCGCGCGGCGGGCGTCCGTGCCGGGCACGGTCGTCCGCCGCCATCTCGATCAGCAGTTCCACCGCGTCCAGACATCGCCCGACCAGGCCGAACTGGGGGAACACGTGCCGCAGCGACGCGAACGGCAGCAGCACCAGGTCGTGCCGCTCGCGGGCGTGCGCGCGCTCGTGCGCGAGGACGGCCGCCAGCTCGCCGCTGTCGAGCAGATCGAGGGTGCCCTTGCTGACGACGACCTTGGACGAGCGGACGCCCGGCACGCAGTACGCGGCGGCGCCCGGGTGGTCGACGACGAGGGTGCCGGGGACGGCGGCGTCACGGCGCGACACGAGGGCGAGCAGCGCGCGGTGCCGGCGGCGCGCGCCGACGACCCGGACGACCGCGTACGCCAGCATCACGAGCAGCACCGCCGTGAGGGTGACGGCGGCGAGCAGCGCGGCGAGGTTCACGACGCCCAGCCGGGCGGCGCCGTCGCCGGGCAGGCCCGCCAGGCCGCCCGCGACGCCCCGGCCGTAGGGGAGCATGGCGGCGCCGAGCAGCGCGCCGATGGTGGACAGCCCCCAGCAGAGGCCGAGGGCCTGCCAGAGCGCGATGCCGATGCGCGGCGCCCGCCACGTCCACCGGGCCGCGGACAGCAGGTGCGCCCCGCCGACGGAACCCAGGGAGAGCACCGCGAGCAGGGCGGCGCCCATCATGCGGGCGGTTCCTTGCCCGTGACGCCGTCGAGCGCCTGCCGCAGGACGTCGATCTCGTCGCTGGACACGGAACGGACGAAGTGGACCAGCGCCGCGTCCCGGTCGCCGGTCTCGTTGAGGGCGCCGAGCATCAGCTCGGCGATGTACCCCTCGCGGCTCTCGACGGGGCGGTAGCGCCAGGCGCGGCCGTCGCGCTCGCGGTCGAGGAAGCCCTTCTTGGCGAGCCGGTCGAGGACGGTCATGACGGTGGTGTGCGCGAGGTCCCGGTCACCGGCCAGGGCACGGCTGACGTCGCGTGCGGTGGCCGCGCCGGAGCCGGCGTCCTCCCGCGCCCACAGAACCTCCATGACCGTGCGTTCAAGCTCTCCGAGACCCTTCACGCAGGCCAGATTATCCGACTGAGAGCGATGTCACCACGGCGGGTAGTACTACCCACTTAAGTACTACGATGTGTAGTACTACGGTCTGTCGTATGAGCACCGTCGCGTTACTCACCGGCGCCCTCGACGGGGGCGGAGCCGCGTCCCCGGCCGACTTCATGGCCGCACGCCAGCAGATGGCGTTCACCCTCGGGTTCCACATCGTCTTCGCCTCGATCGGCATCGGGCTGCCCGCCCTCACGCTGCTCGCCGAATGGCGGTCCCTGCGCACCGGCGACCCCGTCTACGCCGAACTGGCCCGGCGCTGGATGAAGGCCGCCGGCGTGCTGTTCGCCGTCGGCGCGGTCTCCGGGACCGTCCTGTCGTTCGAGATGGGCACCCTCTGGCCCGGCTTCATGGACACCTACGGGCAGGTCTTCGGCGCCGCGTTCGCGCTGGAGGGGATCGCCTTCTTCATCGAGGCGATCTTCATGGGCGTCTACCTGTACGGCTGGGACCGGCTGACGCCGCGCGCCCACTTCATCGTCGGCGTCCCGATCGTGGTCGCGGGCCTGATGTCGGCGACGTTCGTCCTCACGGTGAACTCGTGGATGAACCAGCCGCGCGGGTTCAAGCTGGTCGATGGGGAGGTGACGGACGTCGACCCGCTGGCCGCGATGTTCAACCCGGCGACGCCCGTCCAGGCGGCGCACCTGATCCTCGCGTCCCTGATGGTCTGCGGGTTCCTCGTCGCGTCCGTCTACGCGGTCGGGTTGCTCCGCGACCGCAGGGCCGGACGGGACGACCGCTACAACCGGCTCGGGTTCGCGATCCCGTTCTCGCTCGGCGCCGTCTGCGCGCCGCTGCAGGTCCTCGTCGGGGACTTCGCCGTCCGGTTCGTCGCCGACAGCCAGCCCGCGAAGTTCGCGGCGATGGAGGGCATCGAGCACACGCGGGCGGGCCAGCCGTTCAAGTTCGCGGTCTTCGAGATCCCGAACGCGCTGTCGCTGATGCTGCGGTACGACGCGCACGCGACGCTGCGCGGGATGGACTCCGTCCCGGCCGGCGAGCGGCCGCCCGCCGAGGTCGTGCGGGTCGCGTTCGAGCTGATGATCGTGCTCGGCGTGCTGCTGCTGGCCCTCGCCGCCTGGTGGGGCCTGGCCTGGTACCTGCGCCGCCGCCGCGCCGCGCGGGCCGGGCTGCCGTGGCACCCCTGGTTCCTGAGGGCCGCCGCGCTCTCCGGCGCCGCGGCCGTCATCGCGATGGAGGCGGGCTGGACCGTCACGGAGGTCGGCCGGCAGCCCTGGATCGTCTACGGCGTCATGCGCACCGAGGAGGCCGTCAGCCCTGAGCCCGGCCTGCGCTTCGGCCTCTACGTCGTCCTCGTCGTCTACGCGTTCCTGGCGTTCGCGACCGTCAGCGTCCTGCGCCGGATGCGGCACGAGTACGAGCCCGCGGTCCCGGACGCGCCCGCGCCCGAGCCGTCCCCCGAGAAGACCGGAGCCGCGTCATGACCCACGCCGACGTCGCCCTCGGGCTGATCCTCACCGGGCTGTCCGCCTACCTGCTGTTCGGCGGCGCCGACTTCGGCGCCGGCCTGTGGCACCTGGTCTCGCGGCGCCGCCGCGACCAGGAGGTCATCGAGCACGCGATGGGGCCGCTGTGGGAGGCCAACCACGTCTGGCTGATCTTCGTGGTGGTCATGACCTGGACGGCGTTCCCGCCGGTCTTCGCGGACGTGATGTCCGCGCACTGGGTGCCGCTGTCCCTCGCCGTCCTCGGCATCGTGGCGCGCGGCAGCACGTTCGTGTTCGCCAAGGCCGACCCGGACCAGCGCTGGTACCCGTGGCTGTTCGGCGTCTCGTCCGTCCTGACGCCGTACTGCCTCGGATCGGTCGCGACCGTCGTCGCGACCGGCGGATCGTCCTGGCTGAGCGCCGCCGGGACCTACGGGGGCGTGCTCACCACCGCGCTGTGCGCCTACCTCGCCGCCGTCTACCTGATCTGGGACGCGCGGCGGCTCGGCGACACGACCGCCTCGCTGCGGTTCCGGGGCTACGCGCTCATCTCGGGCGCGGCCGTCGGGCTGCTCGCGCTGCCCGGCGCGGCGGCGCTGGGCGTCCGGTCGCCGCTGATCCTGCTGTCGGCGGCGTCGGGCGCGCTGTCGCTCGCCCTGCTGATCCGCCGCGCGTACCTGTCGGTGCGGGTGACGGCCGGGCTCGCCGTGGCGTCGGTGCTGTGGGGCGCCGCGGACATGGCCGGGCTCGACCTGGACGCGGCGGCGGCCCACCCCGCCGCGCTCGACGTCGTGTTCGTCGCGCTCGGGGCGGGGGCGCTGATCCTCGTCCCGTCGCTGGCCTGGCTGTACGTGCTGTTCCAGCGCGGCCCGGGGCGGCCCGCCGGCACGGCGGCCGACACGGGCCGCTGACCGCCCCGCCGTCCCCTACGGAACCGGTTCGAGCTCCAGCTGCTCCGCGACCGGCCGGGGGGACGGCGGCGGCTCCGGCGGCTCCGGCGGGCGGCCCCTGCCGGGCCACCACCAGTTCGCGTGGCCGAGCAGGCTCATCAGCGCCGGGACGAGCACCAGCCGCACGATCGTCGCGTCCAGCGCGACCGCGACCGCGAGGCCGAGCGCCATCATCTTCACCGTCGGGTCCGGCTGCGGCACGAAGCTGGCGAACACGAAGATCATGATGAGCGCGGCGGAGGTGATGAGCCGGGCGGTGGCCCCGATGCCGGTCACCACGCTGCCGTGCGGATCGCCCGTCCGGTCGTACTCCTCGCGGATCCGCGACAGCAGGAACACCTCGTAGTCCATGGACAGCCCGAAGATCAGGGCGAACATGAACAACGGGATGAACGACATGATCGGGATCGCCTGGTCCACACCGAACAGCTGCACGCCCCAGCCCCACTGGAACACCGCGGTGACCACCCCGAACGACGCGGCGATCGACAGCAGGTTCATCAGCGCGGCCTTGATCGGCACGACGATCGACCGGAACGCGATGACGAGCAGGATCAGCGCGACCCCGACGACCGCGACGACCACGACGGGCATCCGCTCGCCGACCGTGTCCGCGATGTCGATGATGGCGGGGTTCTCGCCGCCGAGGTGGACGACCGCGCCGGGATGGGCGTCCCGGACGGCGGGGATCTCGGTGCCGCGCAGCCGGTGCACCAGGTCGGTCGTCGCCTGGGTGTGCGGGGCGCCGTCCGGGATCACCCGCAGGGTCGCGGTCGTCCCGGTGACGACGGGCTCGCCGACGAACACCACGCCGGGCGTCTCGGCGATCCGCTGCTTCAGCTCCTGCGCGAGCAGCACAGCGCGCTTGTCGGGCTTCTTCGCGAGGTCCGGGGCGCCCTTCACCGGCGGCGCGGGCGCGGGGGCGGGAGCGGGCCCGACCGGGCCGGTCAGGCCGCCGAGGCCCGCCCGCCCCTTGACCACCGGCACCTGCGGCCGCGGCGCCCTCTCCTGGCCGGGCACCTTCGCGACCACCACGAACGGGCTGTAGTGGCCCGGCCCGAACTCCTCCGCGACGATGTCGTACGCCTGCCGCGCCTCCATTTTGGGCGACGACATGCTGTCGGCCATCACGCCGAACCGCAGGCTCAGCGTCGGGATCGCGAGGGCCAGCAGCACCAGTGTCGCGACGATCGCGTAGGGCCAGGCGTGCCGGTCGACATGCCGTCCCCAGGACGTCCACCGCTCGGAACCGCGGTCCGGCCGGACGCGCGGCAGCCGGTACCTGTCGATGCGGTCGCCGAGCGCGCCGAGCACGGCCGGCAGCAGCGTCAGCGACGCCACCACCATGATCGCGACGGCGAGGGCGGCGGCGAACCCGATCCGGCCGATGAACGCGATGCCGGACAGGAACAGCCCGCAGATCGCGAACACGACCGTCCCGCCCGCGAACACGACGGCGTGGCCGGAGTGCGCCATGGCCCGCCCGACCGCCGTCTCGACGTCGTCGCCGTCGGCGAGCTGCTGCCGGTACCGGGTCACGACGAACAGCGCGTAGTCGATGCCGGCGCCGATCCCGAGCATGGCGGCGACCATCGGCGCGGTCGGCGCCAGCTCGAACAGCGACGCCGAGAAGTGGATCAGCGAGTAGGCGACCACCATCCCGCACAGCGACACCAGGATCGGGATCCCCGCCGCGAGGTAGGAGCCGAACGCGAGCAGCAGGACGATGAGCGCGAGCAGGATCCCGAGGCCCTCCTGCGGCCCGCCCTTCGGCTGGTTGACGATCATCGCGACGATGCCGCCGAACTTCACGTCCACGCCCGCCATCCGCGCGGGCTCCACGGCCTCTTCCAGCGCGTCGAGGTCGGCGGCGCTGACATCGCCCATCGTCCCGACGAAGTTGAGCCGGACGACGACGGCGTCGTCGCTCTTCAGACCGCCCAGGCCCGGCGCGTAGGGGTTCTCGGTGAACGCGACGCGGTCGAGCCTTGAGACGTTGTCGATCGCCTTCCCGATGGCGAGGGCGACCCGCCAGTCGCCGGGCGAGGCGTCCGGCGTCTCGTGGAAGACGATCGTCGCGGTCGGGCCGGTCATCGCGGGGAAGTCGGCGCTCAGCGTGTCGATGGCGCGCTGGGTCTCGGTGCCCGGGAGCGTGCCCTGCTGGACGAACATGCCGCCGTGGGTCATCCCGAGGACACCGGTGGCCAGCATCAGCACGGCCCAGACCTCGAAGACCGCGCGCCGCCGCCGCACGCAGAACCGTCCCAGCGCGTCGAGGAATCGGGCCATGGCACCAGGACAACATGCAGCCGTGCAGAATTGCAATAGATGCAAAATTGCAGCCGTGGTAAAATGAGTGACATGCATCACGCCGAGCCCGCGAGCGCTCCGCCGGAGCAGGGCCTGCGCGAGCGGAAGAAGGAGCGCACCCGGCGCGCGATCGCCGGCGCCGCCCTGCGCCTGTTCGCCGAGCGCGGCTACGAGGAGACGACGATCGCCGACATCGCGGCCGCGGCCGAGGTGTCCCCCCGCACGTTCTTCAGCTACTTCCCCAGCAAGGAGGACGTCGTCTTCGCCGAGATCGACGACCGGCTCGCCGAGGTCGCCGACCGCCTCGCGCACCGCCCGGCGGACGAGCCGCCGCTGGAGACGATCCGGCACAGCGTCGTCGCCGTCCTGGAGGCGATCGTCAGCGAGCACGGCGCGTACAGCGCCGTCCAGGTCGGCCTGATCCTGGAGCGGCCCGGCCTCCAGGCGCGCGCGCTCCAGCGGATGACCGACACCCAGCAGACCATCGAGGAGCTGCTGCGCGAGCTGTGCCCCGGCCTCGACGAGATCGACGCCGTCGCCGCGTCCGGCATCGCGGTCGGCGGCATGCAGGCCGTCATCGTGCACTGCCGCCGGAACGGGTACGAGCCCCGCTCGATGCGGGTGGCCCTCGACCGGGCCCTCACGATCGTCGAGAACGGCCTCGGGTCGGTCGAGGCGCTGCGCCGCACGCCGGACGCCTAGAGCCGCCGGATTCGCCCCGAAGTGGCCCGTGACCGGCTAATATGCCGTCCGGCCGAGGTCACCGCCCTCGGATCCCGCCGCCCTGTTCGCCTCCCCTGGATCCGAGAGAGGCCCCGCCCCCTTGCCCCGCTCACGACTCGCCGTCTCCGGTCTCGCCGTCCTGCTCACGGTCGGGTTCTGCGTCGGCTCCGCGGCGCCGTACCGCACGGGCGGCCGCGGCACCGCCCTCGCCGAGCCCGTCCACCGCGCGCCCGTGGTGTTCTTCCTCGGCGACAGCTACACGATGGGCATCCGCGGCATCACCCCGGAGCGCGCCTACGCCGCCGAGGCCGCCCGGACGCTCGGCTGGCAGATCGTCCTCGCCGGGCACGCCGGCACCGGGTTCGTCGGGACGGGCCTCACCCGCAGGAACTTCGGCATGCTGTTCGACGAGCAGCTCGCCTGGCGGCCGACCCCCGACATGGTCGTGTTCTCCGGCGGCCACAACGACGTCTGGTACGCGCCGCGGCTCGCCGGGCGGAACGCGCGGACGCTGCTCACGCGGGCCCACCAGCGCTGGCCGAAGGCGCAGCTGCTGCTGATCGGCCCCATGTGGGGCGGCGACCCCGGGCCGAAGTCGCTGCGCGTCCGGGACGAGCTCCGGATCGTCGCGGCCGAGCTCGGGATCCCGTTCATCGACCCGCTGGCCGAGCGGTGGATCACCGGGAACGTCCGGAAGCGGACGGGGAACGCGGTGCGGTACATCCGCAGGGACGGCACCCATCCGAACCCGGCGGGCAACCGCTACATCGCCGACCGCCTGGTCGCCGACCTGCGCGACCTCGGCCTGGCGCGGCCGGTCCTCGGCCGGACGAAGGTCACCTCGACGGCCCCGACCCCGGCGGCTCCGACCCCGGCGGGCGGCGGTCACCAGGGGCCGTAGGGCCCCATGTTCGACTTGCCGCCGCGGCCGCCGCCGCGCTTCTTGTACGGGGCGACGGCGGGGCGGACGTCGGCCAGGTAGACCGCCGCCCCGATGAACGCGGCGACCGGCAGGATGCCGAGCAGCAGCATGATCGGCGACGCCCCGAGCGCGAACGGCGCGATCGCGTGCACCGCGCCGAGCACCACCGCGACGATCAGGATGATCATCCAGAGCTTCTTGCTCTGCTTGCCCGCCGCCGAGTACGCGTTCTCGGGCACGGTCAGCGCGTCGAACAGCGCGTACGCCTCCATCGCGAAGGCGATGACCAGAAGAAGCCAGAAGAAGTAGTCCAGCACACCGAAGCTCGCCACCGGCGATCAGCACTCCTGCCTGTCTCGGACGGCGACTCCACGTCGCTCACGGATCGCTGCCCCAACCTTATGCGCCCTGTCCAGGGTATTCAGCGCGGACAGGTCAGGGGAAGGACGAGCGGGCCCGGCCGGGGGTTCCCGGCCGGGCCCGCTCGCGCCGATCCGTCGCTCAGGCGTCGGTCTTCTTCGCAGCGGGCTTGCGCTGCGCGGTCCGCGCCTTGGCGGCGGGCTTCGCCTGGGTGATCTCCTTGTTCGCCTCGGTGATCTCGGCGATCTCCTCGGCCTCGCGGTGCACGACCTTCCGGCCGCGCTCGGCGAGCTCGTCGATGAACTCGACGGTGCGGGTGCCGACGTGCGTGACGTACGCGACGGCCGCGCCCGGCAGGTCCTTGGTGTCCACCCGGTCCTGCACCTTGTCGAGGTTCTCGCGGACCTCGCCGCGGTAGCGGTCCACGGCCTCGCGGACCTGGACCCGGTACCGGTCGACGGTCTCGCGGACCTCGCCCTGGTACTTCGTCGCCGTCTCACGGGCCTTGCCGACCTGCTCGGGGACCTCGCGGAGCTTCTCGACCGCGAAGTCGCCGGCGCCGGCCACGGCGTAGACGGCCTTGTTCTCGCGGAGCGTGCTGGCCAGCGTCATCCGACCTCTTCCCTTCCGTCCTCTTCCGGAGCCGCGTGCCCGGGACCGGGCACGCCGATGGCCTCGTTCTCCTTGAGGAACGACGCGTAGATGTCGAGCATCACCTGCTTCTGGCGCTCGGTCAGGACGAGATCGGCGCGGAGCGCGGCCTGCACATCGGTGTCGGCCTCGCGTTCCTCGAGGATCCCGGCCTGCACGTACAGCGCCTCGGCGGAGATCCGCAGACCCTTGGCGATCTGCTGCAGGATCTCGGCGCTCGGCTTGCGCAGCCCTCGCTCGATCTGGCTCAGATACGGGTTGGAGATGCCCGAGACGTCCGCGAGCTGGCGGAGCGAGATCTTCGCCCGCGTCCGCTGCTCCCGGATGTACTCCCCGATCGAGCCGACCTTCGAACTTGCCATGTCTCCACCCTGCGTCATGGTGCTTGCAATTGCAAGCACGCTTGCTAGCACTTGGCCGTGACACCGCTCACAGATGGTGAATACCCAGGTCAGGAGCCATGTGCGCGGTGCCGTCAAGCCGGCGCGCGGCATTGCGGACGCCTTTAACCGCGGCTAGTCGACGTCGGCGGACGGGACCGTCCAGGTGTTGCAGACGGCCAGCCGCCGGCCCGAGAACCCCGTGCCCACCCAGCCGGCGTAGGTGCGCCCCGAGCCGTGGTCGCGCTGGTCGGGCGGGAGCCGCTCGTCGCCCCTGCCGCGCACGTCCACGATCATGGCGGCGTACTGGGCGCGGGTCATCGGGAGGGTGGCCCGCTCCGCGCCGAGGAACGCGCCCGCGAAGCACTGCGCCTGCAGTTCGATGCGGCGGCTCGCCTCCGTCCGGGCCGCGGCGTCGGAGGTCTCCATCAGCCGGTGCCCGTACGCCAGGATCCCCGACCGCTCCTGGACGTGGTGGCCGTACTCGTGCGCGATCACCCGGGCGAACACCGCGAAGTTCTCCAGCGGCTCGCGCCCGGACGTCTCCACGATGTGGCCGGCCCCCACATAGATCGAGTTGTTGGCCGGGCAGTAGAACGCCGACGCGCCCGGGTTCGGATACGTCCCGCAGGGGCTGCGGCCCGGCGCGTCCCAGAACACGCGCTCGGGCGGCTCGAACGCCAGGTCCGCCTTGCCGAACTGCCGCCGCCACGAGCTGTCGAGGCAGTCGCTGAGAACGTCCATGAAACGCCGCATCGACGCCGATCCGTCCGAGATCGGCGGGACGCGGCAGCCCACCGGCGTCAGCGGGCCGGTCGCGTACAGCCTGCTGTCGGTGGCGGCCGCGCGGTCGGCCGTCTCCGCCGCCCGCGCCCCGCCCGTCCGCAGGCCGATGGCACCGTCGCTCGCGAACGCGGCGAAACCCACCGCGACCACGACGACCAGCGAGGCCAGCCCGCCGATCACGGCCGCGGCCGCGCCCCCGGCCGAGCGGCGCGGCGGGCGGCGCGGCGGGCGGCGCGGCGGCGTGTACCGGTACGGCGGCCCCGGCGGCGGCCCGGGGGCAGGCCGGCCGTACTGCGGCGCCGGAGCCGGCGGTGGGTGATGACCTGCCATAGCGCAGGATCATGCCACGCGTTCCCGCTACGATTTGCGCCCATGTCTGCTCTTGCGGCGATGTGTCGCTTGCTGACCGTGGCGTCCGTCGCCTTCCTCCCTCTGGCCGCCGCCGCTCCGGCCGCCGCCGGGGCCCCCGCGCACGGACCCGCCGCAGCGGACCGCGCCGTCGGGGCGGCCTCCGGGCGGGTCATCAAGGACGACGTGGTGCTGACCACCGGCCGGGGCGGCGTGACCCGGGTCAAGGAGACCGTCGTCTACCGGTTCGACGGCGGGAAGAGCCTCGCCCGGACCTACGTCGCGCGCGTCCACGAGAGCGTCACCGAGGACCGCGTCTACAAGATCGAGAACGTGCGGGCGAGCAGCCCGGACGGCGGCCCCACCCGCGTCTCGACCTCGACCGAGGGCGTCCGCACCACCGTCAGGGTCTCCGGGGACGGGGCGCTGAACGGGCAGCGCACGGTCGTCCTGGAGTACGACCTGCGCGGCGCGATCGCCCCGATGGGGACGCTGGAGGAGCTGCGCTGGGCCGCCGCGGGCGGCTGGGACGTCCCGGTCGACGAGGCGCGCGCGACCGTCGCGGCGGGCACGGCGATCCGGCACGTCAACTGCTTCTCCGGGCCGCTGGAGAGCACCATCGGCTGCACGCAGTACTACATGAACCACACCCGGACGCAGGGCGTGTACAGCCAGCGCAAGATGCTGCCCGGCGAGTACCTCACCGTCGTCGCGGGCCTGCCCGCCGGGACGACCGGCGGCAAGGCGCTGCACGAGCGCCGGCACACCGTCGCGACCGCGTTCTCCGTCAACGCCGTCACCGCGGGCGCGCTGCTCGGCGTCCTGGTGCTGCTCGGCGGCGGCCTCCTCGCCCTGTACCTGCTGCGCGGACGCGACGCCCGGATCGTCGGGAAGAAGGCCGCCGAGGGCGACCACGCGCCCCTCGCCGGCAGCGAGTTCGAGCCGCCGGACGGCGTCCGGCCCGGCCAGATCGGCACGCTGATCGACGAGCAGGCCGACGTCATCGACGTCACCGCCACGATCGTCGACCTCGCCGTCCGCGGCTACCTGCTGATCGAGGAGGACGACCGCGCCGTCACCGGCCGCCTCGACTGGACGCTGCGCCGCCTGGACCGTCCCGTCGACGACCTCCTGCCCTACGAGCGGCTGCTCCGCGACGCGCTGTTCACCTCCCCCGACGGCACGGCCCGCGACGCGGTCAAGCTGTCCGCGCTCGGCGGTACGTTCGCGACGCAACTCGCCAAGGTCCGCTCCGCGATGTACGACGACGTGGTCGCGCAGGGCTGGTTCGCCCGGCGTCCCGACACCGTCCGGTCCCGCTGGACGATCACCGGCATCGTGCTGACCGTCCTCGGGGTCGCCGGCACCGTCGCGCTCGCCCTCACCACCGATGTCGCGCTGGCCGGCCTCGCCGTGATCATCGCGGGCGCGGCGCTGGCCTATGGCGGCCAGTTCATGCCGGCGAAGACCGCCCGCGGCGCCACCGTCCTCGCGCACACCATCGGGTTCCGCGCCTACCTCGAGCGCGGCTCCCTCGACGGCGCGGACGCCGATCTCCCCTCGCAGCAGCGGATCGCCCTGTTCTCCCGGTTCCTCCCGTACGCCGTCGTGTTCGACACCGTCCCGACCTGGGCGGCCGTCGTCGAGGACGCCGGGGAGCGGGCCGAGGGCGCCGACAACCTCTACTGGTACGAGGGCCCCGCCGAATGGGACCTGTCGAAGTTCGCCGAGTCGATGCGGGTCTTCACCCTCACCACATCCGGTTCGATCTCCCAGTCCCGCGGCATGTAGGGCCCCCTCTCCGGGTGGTTGAAAACCGGACGGTGGGTAGAGGGTCCAGCAGGAGGTGGACTCCCATGCCAGTGATCGCATCCGTGACGGCCGCCGTTGCGGCGGAGAGCTCGCCGACCGGCGACGTCTACCTCTGGATCATCGGCCCGATCGCCGTCTTCCTCGCCCTCGTCCTGTGGATCGGAATGACGATCGCCGCGTCCCGGCGGCGCGTCCGGCCCGGGGCGAAGGATGACGGGCTCGCCCATCGCGGCGACGTCATGGGCGGCGTCGTGCGCGGCAGCCCGTCCCAGCGCAACCGGCGCGACCCGGCCCCCGAGGCCCCGAGCCACCGCACGGAGGGCCACGGCACGGACGGCCGCGATCCCGGCTGAGGCGCGACGCCCGCCGGGTTCGTCCAGTGCGACCCCCCACCCCGGCCCGGCGGGCGTTGTCTCATCCCGGCCATCCCGCGCGGCGCCCTACCATGTGGTTCTGACTCGGGAGGTTCGGTGCCGTTTTCGCTGGTGACAGCTTGATCGGCCGGCGCGGTGCCGGCGCGCTGCTGCTGATCGTCCTCATCGCCGTCAACCTGCGCCCGGCGATCACGGGCGTCGGGCCGCTGCTGACGGAGATCCAGGACGACTTTCGGCTGTCCGGCGCGGCGGCCGGGGCGCTGACCACCCTGCCGCTCGTGTTCTTCGGCGCGTACGGGCTGCTCGCGCCGTTCCTGCCGCGCGCCCCGCGCAGCGAGGCGCTGCTGGTCGCGGCGATGGCGCTGCTCGCCGCCGGAATCCTGCTCCGCCTGCTGGACGCGCCGTTCTGGCTGTTCGCGGGCTCCCTCGTCGCGGGCGCCGCGATCAGCGTCGGCAACATCGCGGTCCCCGCGATCATCAAGCGGGACCATCCCGAGTCGATCACGACGGTGACGGCCGTCTACACGGTCGCGGTCACGGCGGGCGCGTCCGTCACGTCCGCGGTCGTCGTGCCGATCGAGGACATCACGGGCTCCTCGTGGCGGCTGCCGCTGGGGCTCCTCGCGATCCCCGCCGCCGTCGCCGCGCTGTGCTGGCTGCCGAGGGCGTTGCGGGGCGGCACCCCGCCCCCCGGCCGGCGGGTCGCCGGGGCGGTCTGGAGGTCCGGGCTCGCCTGGCACGTCACCCTGTTCATGGGCGTCCAGTCCATGCTCGCCTACGTCGTGTTCGGCTGGCTGCCGACCCTCTGCCAGGACCGCGGGATGGACGACGCCACGTCCGGGTACGTCCTCGGCGTGTCGGCGCTGCTGCAGGCGGTGGGCGCCCTCTCCGTCCCGGCTCTGGAACGGCGCGTGCGCGACCAGCGGCCCCTGGTGATCGCGTCGGTCGTCCTCACCATGGTGGGCTTCGCGGGCGTCACCTGGGCTCCGCTGGGCTCGATCTGGATCTGGACGGTCGTCCTCGGGTTCGGGCAGGGCCTGGGCTTCGCGGTCGCGCTGGCGTTCATCGGGTTGCGCGCCCACGACGCGGACGTGGCGGCGCAGCTGTCGGGGATGTCGCAGGGCGTCGGCTACGTGATCGCGGCGCTGGGCCCCCTCGCCGTCGGCGCGCTGTACGACGCCACCGGCGGCTGGACCGTTCCGACCATCGCGATGCTGCTGCTGAGCGCCGCCCTGGCGATCCCCGGCATGGCGGCGGGGCAGAACCGCACGGTGGCCGTCCCCGCGCCTCAAGAACCGGCAAAGAACACTCCCTGACCCGGGCGAACCATCCTTCTTCGGGCATAGACGGGCCGACGGGTTCGTCCGCGATCGGAGGGAAGTGGATCGGATGCTCGCGACCGTCCTGGCGGAAACGGCGCCCACCGGCGCCACCATCGGGCTGTTCCTCATCCCGGTGCTCGCCACCGTGGCCCTGGTGAGCTGGCTGACCCTCACACTCCAGGCGTCGTCGCGGAAGGTTCACCCCGAACGCCGCAACGACCAGTTCAACTACCGCGGCATGGAGCAGGGCGGCTACTACACGTACACGCCCGGCATGTACTCGCACAGCTACCCGCCGGACCGCCTCCTGCAGCCGGCGGAGTTCCGCAAGGACAACCCGCAGCCCGGCCGGGAGCCGAAGATCCCCGGTTAGAGCACGCCCGGCGCCACGCGGACGGCGCCCACGACTCCTTCGCCGCCGTGCAGTTCCACGGTCGCGAGGGAGTCGAGTTCGTCCGCGCCCGGGATCCCGAGCGCCCGCGCCAGCGCCACCGTGATCGGGGTCCGTGCCCGCATCGCGCCGTCGTCGATCTTGACGGCGCCGGCCCGGCCGTCGGCGTAGGCGAACGCGTCCACGCCCTCGGCACCGCACTTGACCAGCAGGCCGGGCACGGCGTCCATCAGCAGCCGCTCCTCGCGCCGAGTCCCCGACGTCCACTGCGGATGCGTCCGCATGGCGTCGGCGACGCGGCGTTCCGGCGTCCCCTCCCCCGCCAGCACCAGCGCCCGGAACGCGCGCGCCACACCGAGCGTCGACACCGCGAACAGCGGCGCGCCGCACCCGTCCACGCCCACGGCCACGACCGGCTCCCCGGCCAGCTCCTCCACGGCCGCCCGGACGGCCACCTGCAGCGGATGCGCGGCGTCCAGGTAGCCCCCGGTCGGCCACCCGGCGATGACGCAGGTCGCGAGCATCGCGGCGTGCTTGCCCGAGCAGTTCATCCGCAGCCGCGAGGGAGCGCCCCCGGACCGCGCGACCTCCTGCGCGACCTCCGGGTCGACCGGCCACTGCGCCGGGCACCGCAGATCGCTCTCGCCGAGCCCCGCGCCCGCGAGGATCTTCTCGGTGCCCTCCACATGGAACGCCTCGCCCGAATGGCTGCCCGCCGCGAGCGCGAGGAGCTCGCCGTCCAGCTCGAGGCCGCTCCGCAGCATCGCGACGGCCTGGATCGGCTTGTTCGCCGACCTGGGGAAGATCGCCGCCTCCGGCGTCCCGGCCCGCACCGCGACACACCCGTCCGCCGCCAGCCCGACGGCGGCCCCCCGGTGCCGCGACTCCACCAACCCGGACCGCTCGACCTCGACCAGCACAGGATTGATCACTACAGCCCCCCACGAAAAAGCGCCCCTCCCGACCGGGACGGACCCGCTGCCTCCATGGTCGAGTACCCGGCTCACCAGCGAGAACCGGGTACTCGACCTGTGGATGACGTGCCGGCCCGCCGCTTTGGCTAGCGGGGCTTCGTCCCCAGCAGAGCGCGGGCTTCCGCGATCGGCATCGGGGGGCGCTGGGCCAGGGCGGCCGCCTGCGCGGCGCGCTCCACCAGTTCGGCGTTCGCCTTCACCGGACGGCCCTTGGCGAACGTCACCGTGTCCTCCATGCCGACGCGCAGGTGGCCGCCCGCCGAGAGGGCGGCGAACATCACGGGGAGGGACGTGCGGCCCACACCCGTCGCCGACCAGGTGGCGCCTTCCGGGAGGGCCTCCACGGCCGCGACCAGGGTGCGGGCGTCGCCCGGCATGGCGCCCGGGACGCCCATCACCAGGTCGCAGTGGACATGCCCGCCGTAGGGAAGGCCGTGCTTGTCCAGGAGGCGGTGCAGGGCCGCGATCTGGCCCAGGTCGAACAGCTCGAACTCGGGGACGATCTCCAGTTCCCGGGTCCGCTCGTACAGCTCCACCATGAACGGCCACGGGTTCATGAACACGTCGTCGCCGAAGTTGACCGTCCCGCAGGTGAGGGAGCACATGTCGGGCTCCGCGTCCAGGACGCGGAGGCGGTCCTCGTAGGGGTCGGTGACCGCACCCCCCGTGGACAGCTGGACGATCAGTCCCGTGCCCTCCCGCAGCGCCCGCACCGTGTCCCTGAGGCGGGACGGGTCGAGCGTGGGCCGCGCGTCGTCGTCGCGGATGTGCACGTGGACGATGGCGGCACCGGCCGCCTCGCATTCCTTGGCGGTCTGTACAAGTTCATCCAGGGTGACGGGCAGGGCCGGGACATCCGCCTTGGCGGACTCCGCGCCCGTGGGCGCCACCGTGATGAGCGTCGTTGCTCCCATAAGCGGCAGAATGCATGGTCATGCGTGCTGTAGTCCAGAGGGTGAGCAGGGCGAGCGTGTCCGTCGAGGGCCGTGTCGTGGGTGCGATCGAGGAGCCGGGCCTCATGGTCCTCGTGGGCGTGACCCATGACGACGACGCGGCGAAGGCGAAGCGGATGGCCGCGAAGCTCTGGGGGCTGCGCGTCCTGCACGACGAGAGATCATGCTCGGACGTGAACGCGCCGCTCCTCGTGATCAGCCAGTTCACCCTCTACGGCGACGCCCGCAAGGGGCGGCGCCCGACGTGGACCGCCGCGGCGCCCGGCCCCGTCGCCGAACCCCTGGTCGACGCGGTCGTGGACGAGCTCCGCGCCCTCGGGGCGAAGGTCGAGACGGGCCGCTTCGGGGCGGACATGCAGGTGTCGCTGGTCAACGACGGGCCGATCACCCTCGTCGTGGACCTGTGAGTCACGCCAGCCCGTAGACCATCCCGGCCAGGGCGACGAGCGTCCCGGCGGACGCCAGGAGGATCAGCATGCGGTCGGCCTGCGCGAGACGCCCCCGCACGGACGGCGAGAAGACGACGACGCCGGTGTCGCGGTGCGCCCGGCCGTCGGCGTCCCGGCCCTTCGGGCGGAACGGGTTGCGGAGGCCGGCGAGGCGCCACAGCGCGTCCGACTTCACGCGCTGGTGCCGCTCCCCGCAGGCGAACAGGCGGCCCCGGACGGGTTCGCGGCACGCGTAGCCCTGCCGCGTCATGACCCGGCAGATCGTCGGGACCAGGACGAACTCGTACAGGCACCAGAGCAGCAGGCCGAGCAGCGCGATCCGCCACGACCACAGGAGGACGGCCGCCACGCCGACGACCGCGAACACGCCCCACCACACGAGCGGCGACTCGCGCCGGGGGCGGCGCCGCGTCCCGCGCCGGGGGGCTGGCGGTTCCTGGGGGTTCGCGACCATCGGTGGAAATCTACCTTGCCGGGGCCGACTTTCGCCGGATTTCTCCGCTTCCCTACCGGGCCGCGGGACGCCTCCGCAGGTCGATCTGCGCGTTGGCGCCCGTTTCCGGCGACACGACGACCTCCTGCGCGGCGGCGACCCCGCCCGCGAGGAGCTCCGCGTCCACCGGCGTGTTCCGCTTCACCAGCGCCAGCGCGATCGGCCCCAGCTCATGGTGCCGCGCCGCCGTCCCGACGGTGCCGACGGCCCGTCCGCCGGGGATCTCGACCGGGTCGCCGTGCGCGGGCAGCCGGTCGACGCTGCCGTCCAGGTGCAGGAACACCAGCCGGCGCGGCGGGCGCCCCAGGTTGTGGACGCGCGCGACCGTCTCCTGCCCCCGGTAGCAGCCCTTGTTCAGGTGGACGGCCGTCTCCACGAGCCCGACCTCGTGCGGGATCGTCCGGTGGTCGGTGTCGAGGCCGAAACGGGGCCGGTGCGCCGCGATCCGCAGCGCCTCGTAGGCCCACAGCCCCGCCGGACGCAGGTCGGGGAACCCGCCCCTCGGCACGACGCGCGTGAAGGTGCCCTCCGCGTCGGGCCAGCCGAGGCCCTCCGCCCCGGGCCCGGTGACGACGGCGTACTCGTCCGACACGTCCTGGACCTCGACCCGCAGCATGAACCGCATCGAGTCGAGGAACGCCACCAGACCGGACGCGGCGCCGGGCTCCACGTGCGCCCACACGGCCTCGCCGTCGTCGATCACGAACAGGTGGTTCTCGATGTGGCCCTTGGGGCTGAGCAGCAGCGCCTCCGTCGGCGCGAACGGCGCGAGGCCCTCGAAGCTCTGGCTGAGCAGGCTGTGCAGCCACTTCAGCCGGTCCGGGCCGGCGATCCTGACGACGCCCCGGTTGCCCCGGTCGACGAACGCCGTCCCCGCCGCCAGTGCCCGTTGCTCCTGCGAAGGCTCCCCGTAGTGCGCCGCGACCTCCTCGTCGGGACGATCGGCGGCGACGGCTCCGGGCGACTCCAGCAGCGGGCTCTTCATGGCCCCAGACTATTCGCCGCGGCAGTTCTTGCACCGCCCGTAGACGGTGAGGTGGTGCACGTCCGTCTCGAACCCGGCGTCGCGCTCCAGCACCCGCGCGAGCCCCATCGCCGCCTCCGGATCGACGTCCTCGACGGTATGGCAGCCCCGGCACACCAGGTGGATGTGCTCCGCCTCGGCGGCCAGATGGTAGTTCGGCGGGCCGTGCCCCAGATGCGCGTGCTTGACGAGGCCCAGTTCCTCCAGGAGCTCCAGCGTCCGGTAGACGGTGGAGATGTTGACGCCACGCGCGGTCCGCTGCACCTCGGTGCAGATCTCCTCGGGCGTCGCGTGCTCCAGGTTCGTGACGGCCTCCAGCACCAGCTGGCGCTGCGGGGTCACCCGGTATCCCCTAGCCCGCAGCTCCTCCTGCCACGACTCGACCATGCCCCGAGTCTATGCCGGACGAGATCGCCGTTAACTCGCTTGCCGCATCGCGTCGCCGTCGCATAGCTTGCGAGGTACGCGCGAAAGGAGGTGGTCCACGAAATGATCGATTTTGGGACTCGCGAGGTGGCTGTCCGCTAGTCGCCGTCCCGCCTCGGCACCATGCGCCTCCGGGCCATGGCCACCGGTCGCGACGGCGACCGGCGAATACCAGGCAGGCACCCGATCCCCGGACCCGTGGACCAGTCCCGTCCACGCCCCGCCCACGCGGGGAAGGTCCGGGGATCGTTCATGTCCAGGGACGATCAGGCGACGCGCTTGAGCTGCGCGGACAGGTGCGACTGGAGCTTGTTCCCCACCGCCGCCATGTCGTACGCCCAGCCGAGGTCCTCGCCGATCAGGCCGTACAGGCGGTGGCCTCCGGTGACCTCCTTCGCCGACTCGGTGCGCGCGACGACATCGGTGTGGAGCTCGACCCGGCTGAACGCGACGTTCCCGACGTAGATCTCGACGATGCCCGTCGGGTGCGCCAGCGTCACCTCGACCCGGTGGTCCGGCCGCGGGCGCCAGTAGCCCGTCTCGGTCGCCAGCGGCCGGCCGAGCGTGCCGTCCGGCTCGATCAGCCAGGAGCGGCTGGAGTAGATCAGGAACGGCTTGCCGTTGTGGCCGAAGGTGATCTCCTGGCCGAAGTTGAAGTTCTCGATCGTGGGATAGCCGCCCACACCGGCGCCCTCCCAGGTGCCCAGAAGGAACTTCAGCGGTTCGAGATCGGGATGCAGGTCGAACTCCATGGGCACCGAGCGTAGCGGCGCCGCGGGGCGGCCCGCGCCGGTGTCCCGGCGGGAGGGGACCCGCGTCCCTGGCGCAAGCGCGTCCCGGCGCGCAGCATCGGTCGGGTGAGCGTCATCGTCATCGTCATCGCGCTGTTCGCCGCCGTGTTCCTCGCGGTGGGCTGGGTGTGGCGCGTCCGCCACCGGTCCATGCGCCGCGCGGCGCGCGCCACCTGCGCGTCCCTGCCCGCCCCCGGCTCCCCCTGCGACCTCGTCGGAACGGCCGTCCCCCTCCGGCCGGCGCCCTTCTCCGGGACGCCCTGCGCCTGGTACCGCGTCCGCGCCACGGCTAAGACGCCGAGCGGCAAGAACACGTTCCTGGACGAGAAGTCCGACGCGCCCTTCTACCTGGAGGATCACACCGGCCGCCTCGCCATCCATCCCGAGCACGCCTTCATGGACGGCCCGGTGCGGACCTTCGACGAGCGCCGGGCGACCAACGGCACCCTCCCGGGCACCTCGGGCGAGGTCGGCGAGTACCACTACGAGGAGTGGACGCTGCCCGCCGGAACGTCCGTCTACGTCCTCGGGACGTCGGCCAACGGCACCATCGGAAAGGACCCGGAGATCGGCCAGTACACGATCAGCACCCGGGACGCGCGCGCCTACCGGCGCCGCGCGGTGCTGTTCATGGCGGTCGGCTACGGCACCGGCGCGCTGCTCGTCGCGCTCGCCGCGCTGCTCGTCATCGTGGACCACATCACCTGAGGCGCCACCTCGGCCGGCCCGTCACTTCAACCGGCTCAGCCGCACCACGAGCAGCACGGCGGCCACCGCCACCAGCCCGAGGACCACGACCAGGACACCCGCGTTCACCATGCCGCCCACCTCACGGATGCTACTCCGCCCAGGTCTAGAGTTCGGGCTATGGCGAGACCACTGGTGATCAAGGTGACCGCGGGCGCCGACGCCCCGGAACGGTGCAACCAGGCGTTCACGGTCGCGGCCGCCGCCGCGGTGAGCGGCGTGGCGGTCTCGCTGTGGCTCACCGGCGAGGCGTCCTGGTTCGCGCTTCCCGGCCGCGCCGCAGGCTTCGAGCTCGCCCACGCGACGCCCCTCGACGATCTGCTCTCGGTCGTCCTCACCGCCGGCCAGGTGACCCTCTGCACCCAGTGCGCGGCCCGCCGGGACATCGGCCCGGACGACGTCCTCCCCGGCGTCCGCATCGCCGGCGCCCCGACCTTCGTCGAAGAGATCACCAAGGACGACGTCCAGGCCCTCGTCTACTGAAAGCGGTAGCGGGTCTGGCTGAACCCGCCCTTCCCGAAGCCGAAGACGGTGGCCGGGACGATCTCGTACACCCGCGCGACATGCCCCTCATGGACGAAGTCACCGTCCTGCACGGAGTACGACCAGTCCTCGCCGTACTTCTCGACGTGCGCCGCCGCGAGGCGCCGCAGTCTCTCCTCGTCCCGGACGCGGGCGGCGCGGCCCTCCACGACGATGTCGAGGCCGTCGCCCATGCGATTGCATCCGGTCGTCATGACGCAGTTCGGGTTCTCATCGAGGTTCCTCGCCTTGCGCTCCTCGGCGCCCGTGGAGAAATAGAGGGCGTCGTCCATCCACACGGCGATGAGCGGCGTCACGTGAGGTCGCCCGTCCGGCCGGACGGTGCTGAGCCAGTACGTCTCCGCGGCCGCGAGCCGCTCCCGCGTGACGTCCCATTCGACGGCCTCGGCGCCCTCCGAGCTGTACCGGGCGTCCAGTTCGACCTTCATCCTGCACCTCCTGCCGAGACCGACCGTCACGCGCCCCGAAAGTCATCGCGATCGGTTGATCTCCCTCAGAACGGAAATGAGTGTGCCGACATCCCCGCGTCGTGAGGAGCCGCCATGGTCGACATACCCGGCTGGGCCTGGGCGGCGACGATCGGCCTGATCGTCTTCCTCTTCGTCCTCGACCTGCTCGTGGCCGTCCGGCGCCCGCACGCGGTCGGCCTGCGCGAGGCCACCTTCTGGTCCGTCTTCTACATCGGCGTCGCGGTCCTCTTCGGCGTCGCGGTATGGGCGTTCATCGGCCACACGGCGGGCACCGAGTACTTCGCGGGCTGGATCGTCGAGAAGAGCCTGTCGGTCGACAACCTCTTCGTCTTCGTCATCATCCTGGCGCGGTTCAGCGTCCCGGCCGAGTACCAGCAGAAGGTCCTGCTGTTCGGCATCGCCGCCGCGCTCGTCCTGCGCACCATCCTCATCGCGATCGGCGCCGCCGCGGTCAGCCTGTTCTCGTTCACGTTCCTGCTGTTCGGGCTGATCCTGATCTGGACGGCCGTTCAGCTGATCCGCCACCGCAACGAGGAACCCGACGTCGAGGACAGCTTCCTCGTCCGCCGGGCGCGCAAGATCCTGCCGGTCAGCACCGATTTCCACGGCGGGAAAATGCTCGCCCACGAGGACGGCCAGCGCGTGATGACGCCCCTGCTCCTCGTCTTCATCGCGATCGGCAGCACCGACATCCTGTTCGCCCTCGACTCCATTCCCGCGGTCTTCGGCGTGACGTCGGAGCCCTTCATCGTCTTCTCCGCGAACGCGTTCGCGCTCCTCGGGCTGCGGGCCCTGTTCTTCCTGATCGAGGGACTGCTGGAACGCCTCGTCTACCTCTCGATCGGCCTCTCCCTGATCCTGGCGTTCATCGGCGTGAAGCTCATCATGCTCTTCCTCCACGAGGACGTGGCGCACGCCGTCCCGAAGATCCCGACGCCGCTCTCGCTGGCCGTGATCCTGGTGATCCTCACGATCACGACGGTCGCGAGTCTCGTCCGCGTCCGCCACCACCCGGAGGAGAAGGCGCACGCCGGCTCCATCCGCATGTCCCGCAAGAAGGACAAGGACCGCGAGGAGTCCCGCGCCCGCTGACCGAAGAACCGGTCAGCGGTCGCACTTCGCCCAGACGACCTTGCCGCCCTCGTTGAGGGGGCGGACGTCCCACGCGCGCACCAGGCGTGACATCAGCACCAGTCCCCGGCCGCCGGTGGCGGCGTGGTCCTCCGGACACTCCACCGGCCGGCCTTCACCGCCGTCCCAGACCTCGATGACCGGACGCCCGTCCCCCTCGTCCAGGAAGACGCGGACGATGATCGGCCCTTCACCGTGCCGCAGCGCGTTCGTGACCAGCTCGCACACCACGAGCCGTCCCACGTAGTCGTCCTCGATCCCCCACTCCCGGAACCGCTCGGCGAGGAACCGCCGCGCCAGCCGCGGCGCCTCCTCCGTGGCCTCGAGGACGATCGTCGGCACCTCGGGCGCCATGGCTGTCACCGGCATTGCTCCGCCTCCGCAACGTAGCCGTTTCGTGCGCCCATTCAGGCACGACCCCATCGCTCTGCGTCACGAAGCACAGGTCGCCCCTGAGAATCGCCCTTGATCGAGTTCGCCGACTTGGTGGCCGCTTGTGTCGAGGTTGGAGACCATGCGTGCATGGCACCACGGCGAACGAAGGCGAAGGTCAGTCCCGGCCTGATCACGTTCGGGCGCAGATTCCGCAGGTTCCGGGAAGCCAAGGGATGGAGCCAGGAGAACGTCGCGCGCCGGGCTCATGACGGGCAGGGCGTCACATCGCAGTACATCGGCCAGGTGGAGACGGGCCGGACACGCTGCACCAGGGAGTTCGCAGAGGCGATGGATCGCGAACTCGGAGCGAACGGCGACCTCGTGGAACTCTGGGAGGACTGCGTCAAGGGCGCCGAATTCCCCACCTGGTACGAGTGGCTGCCCGTGGAGGAGACCGCATGCGAACTGACGTCCTACAGTCTCTCGCTCGTCCACGGCCTGCTGCAGACACCGTCCTACGCGACGGTGGTCCTCTACGGCGATAAGGAGAAGGTGGACGAGCGCCTCGCGCGGCAGAACATCTTACGGAGGGAGAATCCGCCGCCGCCCGGTTGCACTTTCCTGATGGACGAGGCGGTTCTTCTACGGAAGGTCGGAAACCCGCAGATCATGCGGGAGCAATGCGAGCACCTGCTGGAGGCTCCCAAGAAGCTGGGAGTGACACTGCACATCGTTCCGATGCGGGGCGACCACCTCGGTAGCATCAGTTCGTTCACGATCGCCACGACGGAAGACGTGCGCGAGATCGCGTACATCGAGAGCCCGGCTCGCGGGTTCACCCTGGAGGAGTACGACGACCTGATCGCCCTGCGCCGGGCGCTCCGAGAAGTCCGCGCTTTGGCTCTCCCCCAAGACCAGTCACTTGACTTCATTCGGAAGGTACAAGCAGAACGATGGACTTGAGCACGGCAACCTGGCGCAAGAGCAGCCACAGCGGCGGCACCGGAGGCGAATGCGTGGAGGTGGCCTCAAGCCCTCGCTGCGTCGGTGTGCGTGACAGCAAGGATCCGGAGGGCGGGCATCTCGCGCTCAGCCGGGAGGCGTTCCGGGTGCTGGTGGCGGATCTCAAGCGCTGAGCGCTCACCTCCCGGGCCGCCGCGGTGGCGCCGCCGGCAGGGACTACTGGACATAGGAGGCTCGACGTGGACTCGAGCATGATCGCGTGGCGCAAGGCGTCCCGCAGCACCGACACCGGCGGCAACTGCGTCGAGGTTGGCCGGGTCGGCCCGTGCGTCGGTGTGCGTGACAGCAAGGATCCGGAGGGCGGGCATCTCGCGCTCAGCCGGGAGGCGTTCCGGGTGCTGGTGGCGGCCCTCAAGCGCTGACCGGTCGCCTCCCGGGCCGCCGCGGTGGCGCCGCCGGGCGGCGCCACCGGGCAAGGGACTACTTGAGCGCGGCGAGGGCGCCGTCGTAGTCGGGCTCCTGGGTGATCTCCGGGACGAGCTCGGTGTAGACGACCTTGCCGTCGCCGTCCACGATGATCACGGCGCGGGCGGCGAGGCCCGCGAGGGGGCCGCTCTGCTGGGCGACGCCGTAGTCGGCCAGGAACTCGCGGCCGCGCATGAGGGACAGCGTCGTCACGTTCTCCAGCCCCTCGGCGCCGCAGAAGCGCTTCTGCGCGAACGGCAGGTCGGCGGAGATGCAGAGGACCGTGACGTCCGGGTGCTCGGCGGCCACCTCGTTGAAGCGGCGGACGGACGCCGCGCACACTCCGGTGTCGATGCTGGGGAAGATGTTGAGGACCTTGGTGCCGGAGAAGTCGCTCAGGGACTTCTCCGACAGGTCCGCACCGACGAGCGTGAAGCCGGGCGCGGTGCCGCCGACGGCGGGAAAGGTCCCGCCGACGTCGACCGGGCTGCCCTTGAAGGTCACCTCGGACATGAACGCCTCCTGATGATTGTGATCGCGATCTTCATCGTAGGGGGACGCGCCCGGCCTCCGGCGGATCGGCTAGCCCATGACGGCGTTGAGGCGTTCCTCGCGGAGGCGGCCGGCCCAGGAGTCGTCGATGGGCTGCAGGTCGCGGCCCACCGCCCAGCGCAGCAGCAGGTCGGCCAGGCCGGGGTTCCGGACGAGCGCCGGGCCGTGCATGTACGTGCCGAGCACGCGGCCCCGGTAGGCGCCCTCGAAACCGTCGCCGTTGCCGACGCCGTGGACGACCTGCGCGAACGGGCGGGCGTTCGGGCCGAGGTGCGTGACGCCCTGGTGGTTCTCGAAGCCGGTGATGCGCGGGACGTTCAGCTCGGCGGCGACATCCCCGACGATCTCGCCGACGGCGCGCTGCTCACCCCTGGTGGAGCGGATGTCGAGCAGGCCGAGGCCCTGGACGGGCTGGCCCTCCTCGCCGCCGAACTCGTGGCCGAGCAGCTGGTAGCCGGCGCAGACCGCGAACACGACGGCGCCGGACTGGACGGCGCGCGCGAGGCCGCCGTCGCCGCGCAGGCGCTGTGCGGCGAGGATCTGCGGGCGGTCCTCGCCGCCGCCGAGGAGGTAGATGTCGCCGTCGGCGGGGACGGGCTCGTCCGAGCGCAGGCTGACGGTCTGCGTCGGGATGCCGCGCAGGGCGGCGCGGCGCTCCAGGACGATCGTGTTGCCCTGGTCGCCGTAGGTGCTGAGCAGGTCCGGGTAGATCCAGACGATCTTGATGCGGTCAGACGACACGGCCGTACCTCGTTCGGATGCTCTGGAAGGCGGTGTAGTTGGCGATGATGTCGAGGTGGCCGGGCGGGACGGACATGACCGCCTGGTCGATGTCGTCCACGACCGTGAAGGACACCTCGGCGGCCTCCAGCCGGGCGGCGAGGTCGACGCGGCGCTCGCCCGTCACCCAGACGGGGCGGCCGCGCAGGATGCGGTAGTCGACGTCCCAGAGCCAGGACGTGTCGCGGCCGTCCGGGCCCTGCGCGTTGATCGACAGGGCGACCGGGCCGGGCGCGGGCTGCAGGACGTCGAACGCCTCCAGCCAGCCCGCCGGGTTCTTCGACAGCAGCAGCCGCATCGTCCGGCCCTGGTGCTCGACGGTCGTGTACCGGCCGGCGACCGACGTGACCTGGGCGAGCAGCGGCAGCGCCTGCTCGGGCGGGACGCCGAACTGCGCGACGACGGCGAGCGCGACCAGCGCGTTCGACCGGTTCGCGCGGCCGGGCAGCGACAGGCCGGTGAGCGGGAACACGCGGCCCTGCGGGTCGGTGATCTGGTCGCCCTTGAGGGTCCAGTCGGGGCGGGGCCGCCGGAAGTGGCACTGGCGGCAGGCCCAGTCGCTGTCCTCTTCGGTGTCGCGGCGGTCGAGGGGGCCGCCGCACTCGGGGCAGCACCAGGAGTCCTCGCGCCAGTGCTGGCCCGCGGCGACCCAGGTGACGCTCTTGGCGGTGGACGCCCCCCATGTCACGAGCGGGTCGTCGCAGTTGGCGATGACGTGGCTCTGCGGGGACGCCTCCAGCGCGCGGCGCCACTTGCCCGCCAGCAGCCAGATCTCGGCGGCGCGGTCCATCTGGTCGCGGCTGAGGTTCATCAGCGCGACGACGTTCGCGCCGGTCTCCCGCAGGACCATCGGGACGTACTTCTCGTCACACTCCAGGACGCCGTAGTGGGCGCCGGGCGCGGACGCGAGCGCCGACACGTGCCCGGTCGGCATGTTCGCGCCGAACGCGTTCGTCGCGACCTCGCCGAGCGGCGTCATCGCCGAGGTGATGAGCCGGGTCGTCGTCGTCTTGCCGTTGGTGGCGCTGACGAGGACGAGCTTGCGGTCCTTGGCGAGGCGGGTCAGCAGCTCGGGGTCGAGCCGGAGGCCGATCCGCCCTCCGATCACCGAACCGTCGCCGCGGCCCGCAAGCCGGGACATCTTCGCGGCCGTGCGACCGAGCGCGACGGCCAGCTGCGAACGCAGCGGAAGATCGCTCATGGACTCCGTCTTCTCTGTTGTGCCGGGCCTCGGGCTCCGCACCGAAAGAACCGCTTTGAGCCTAGCCGTTCGGGAGCCCGGATCGGCGCGACCCCGCCCGGCCGGACACGGCGCCCGTAGAATATGACGAGGATCACAGGGGGTCGGGTAAACCGGCGGGACGCTTCTTGACCTTGAGCGACATGTCGTGATTCGGTGCCAGCCCCGACTGAGGTACGCCGATATCCCGGCCCGGCAGCCGAGGACGGCGTTACCCACTACGTTTGTCGGGAGCCGTGCTGTTTTACGGGGAAGCGTCCCTGCCGCCGGCGGCGGGACGGATCGCGAGCACGGGCGAAGCGCCGATATTGCGAGGTCTGAGCGATGCAGTGTCCGACGTGCGGCCATCACACGCCCGGGACGCTCGGCACGTGTTCGAACTGCGACGCGCCCATCGACGTCTATTCGGCCGGCCCGGCGACCAGCCCGCCGCGTCCCGCCGACGGGTTCGGCCCACCGCCGGGCCAGGGCGACGCGTTCGGCCAGGGGGTCGGCGACCCGACCCTGGCGGCCCCGCCGCCCGCACCGTCCTGGTCGACGCCGCCCACTCCGCTCTCCGCGCCGACGGCCCCGCCGCAGGCGGGCGCCCCGCTGTACGAGGCATCGTCCCCGGCGCCGGAGCAGGCGCCGCTCCACGACCCCGAGTCGACCGCGGCGTGGACGTTCGACCCCGACGCCGACCCGCCGACCCCGCAGGCCGGCACCCCGGCGCCCGCGTGGAACAGCGCGCCGCCCGCGCCGACGTTCGGGTCGCTGCCGGTCCGGGAGCCCGAGGCGCCGGAGTCGATCGTCCCGGAGTCGTGGTTCGCGCAGCCGCGCAGGCCGTCCGGTGACACCGGCGGCACCCAGATCCTGCCGCCGCAGCCCGGCGGCCCGGCGATGGACGGCGCGACGCAGATCACCCCCGGCCCGATGATGGGCGGTGTCCCGCAGAGCGGGGCGCCGTTCGGCATGAACCCGGGCTTCGACCAGACCCGGCTCGACCAGCCTCGGTTCGGCGAGCCTCGGTTCGGCGGGCCGCAGTTCGGCGGGCCGCAGTTCGGCGGGCCGCAGTTCCAGCAGGGCCCGATGGGGCCGCCCATGGGGCCGGGCGGGTTCGCGCCGCCTCCGTCCGGCGGCCGCGCCGGCAACGGCCCGAGCAAGCCGCTCCTCGCCGCGGTCGGAGCGCTCGTCACGGTCGCCGTCGTCACGATCGCGTTCGTGGCGTGGCCGTCGGGGGGCGACCCCGCGAGCGGCGCGCAACCGTCCGCGTCGTCGTCGGGCAAGCAGCAGCCGGTCGCGCAGAAGAACCCGATCAGCGCGGCCGCGCGCGCGCAGGCCGCCGCGATGAACGCGGTGCTGACCGACAGCCACGAGACCCGCCGGGTCCTCGCCCGCGCGCTCGCCGGGGCGGGCAAGTGCAAGACGCTGCCCGCCGCGATCCAGGGCTTCCAGACCGTGGCGCAGCGCCGCCAGAACCAGATCCAGCGCACGCAGAACCTGAAACTGGACAGGCTCGCGGGCGGTGAGCGGCTCCGCGGCTCGCTCCGGCAGGCGCTGCAGGCGTCGCTGGACGTCGACCGCGTGCTGCTCGTCTGGGCGCAGCAGACCCAGGGGAGCTGCCGCGGCAAGCCCCGTCCGAGCGCGGCGCAGGTCCCCGGACGCGCCGCGCACGAGCGCCGCGCGACGCTCGCCAAGAAGCAGTTCGTGACGCTGTGGAACCCCGTCGCCAAGGACACCGGCCAGCCCCGCCGGGCCTGGACGCAGGTCTGACCGCACCATCACAACCGGGTTGCGACCGGACGGACGGGACCCGTCCGGTGGGGCACGGCACAGTATGTTGGCAGCGTCGAACGTCCAGATGAGGGGCTTTCATGCGGTGCCAGCGGTGCGGAAGCGACACCAATCCGGCGTTGCCGAACTGCACCCGGTGCGGTGGCCGGCTGGAAGGCGCGTCCACGCGCGATTCGGTCGGCGGGCCGGTGCCGCCGCCGTGGGGCGGCGATCCGCGCGAGCCGTGGCCGCCCTCGCCGCCGGCGCCGGGGCGCCACGCCGCGGACGGCCCCGTGCCGCCGCAGGACGACCCGGACCGCTGGGCCGAACCGACCATCTGGGAGCCGCCGCCGCGGCGCCGCAGCAGCACGCCGTACTTTCTGATCGCGGGGGGCCTGGTCGCGCTCCTGACCGTCGCCCTGGCGATCATCTTCTGGCCGTCGGGCGGCTCGGACGACCCGGCCGGACCGCCCGTCACCGTCCCGAGCCGCGGTGAGGTGTCGGAGAGCGCCGTCTCGCCCACCGCGGGCGGTCTCGCCGAGCAGGCCCGCGCCGTGGACGGGCTGCTGGAGGAGATGACGGCGACCCGTTCGGAGCTGGGCACCGCGGTGGAGGAGGGCTGCGACACGGGCGCCCTCCGGCGCGTCCTCGCGCAGCGCGAGGAGCAGCTGGAGAAGGCCCGAGACCTCGACGTCAGCGCCCTGGAGGACGGTGTCGCGATGAAGGAGGCGCTCGTCCGGGCCCTGGAGGCGTCGGCCGAGTCGAACCGGCGCTACGTGGAGACCTCCCCCGGCTGCCCGCCCGACGACGAGGTGCAGGACTTCAACCAGCGCGCCAGCGACGCCAAGACGGAGTTCATCCGCTACTGGACGCCGATCGCCGAGGAGCAGGGCCTGACCGTCCGCGGCGCCGACACGATCTGAGCCGGCGGGCGCCGCCGGGCCGTACCGCCGTCAGCCCATGCCGAGGGCGGCGGTGAGCTGCCGGACGCCCTCGGCGAGCGCCGCGACGCCGCCCACACGGCGGCCGAGCCGTTCCAGGGCGCCTTCGGTCCGCTCGGGGTCGGGGTCGCCGCTCTCGGCCTCCTCGCGGATGTCGGCGAGGTCGCGGCGGGCGCGGTCCGGTTCGGGCAGCTCGGCGGCGTGCGCGTCGAGAAGCCGTCCGACGAGGGCGAGCGCCTCGGTGACGGCCGCCGGTGACGCCGCGTTGACCTGCTGGTTCTGGGTGACGTTGTCGCCGGTCGCGATCTGGCCGGACACACTGGCGTGCCCGCCGATGCTGATGCCCCGGTCGCCGGGCTGGTTCATGTCGTCGCTCCTACGGGTTGATGCGAGGTTGCTGCCTCTGCTCGACCCGGCCGCCCACGGCGACCTGGCCGCTGATGCTCCCGCCGTGCATGATCACGCCGTTGTTCATGATCATCGCGGCCTGGTCGCGGTAGGCGGACACGTCCACGCCGCACTCGCGGGCGAGGTAGTCGAGCACGGCCTCGTTGACGCGGCGCTCGATGAGGCGCGCGTACTTGTCGACGTCGAACTCCTGGAAGAAGTCGGCCAGCTTCGCGTCGGCCGTCGCCTCGCGGACGCTGAGCGTCGCGCCGTAGTCGTGGACGAGCTCGTCGGCGGGGTCCGCGCCGAAGTCGGACGAGAAGGAGTCGCCGAGGATCTGGCCGAGGACTCCGGCCAGCCGCGGCACCGCGAGCGCGGACGCGGCGAAGGCGACCGCGCTCCCGGCGCGCAGCGCGTTCGGCAGCAGAGTGGACGACCGCCAGCCGGGCATGGCGTCCACGATCTTGTAGACCGGCCGGATCGGCGGCAGCACGGTGGCGGCGAACTGCCCGTACAGCATGCGCCCCTCGACGGCGAGGTGGAGGAAGACCGTGAGCACGGTGTCCTGCTCCTCGGCGGGGGCGAGGACGGCGCCGTCCCGGCCGCGGACGGCCTGGCCCGGACCGGCGACGGTGACGCGCTGGAAGGCCCGCATCCCGGCCTGCGGATGCCGCACGATCGCCTCGACGGCGGCGTCGGTCGCGGACGAGAAGGGCAGCCACGAGGCGGGGTCGATGAGCGGGTGCCCGCTGTAGGGGCTCTGGTCGCTCGGACCGACCGGCCGCGTGCGCTGCACGCAGGTGCCGGGGGCGGCGATGTGCCAGCGGATGACGAGCCCGCCGATCCGCTCGTTCTCCGGCAGCGGCGGCTTGGCGGTGGCGGCCGTCTCGTCGCGCATCTCGTCCAGCCGGGCCCGGACGCGTTCGTGCATGACCCACGGGTCGACCGGCCGCGGGACCAGGCCGGGTTCGGGGCCGCCGGTCCGGTCGAGTTCCAGGACGATGGACCAGACCCGGGAACCCGGCGACTTCGGGTGGCCGGTGCCGAGGAAGGGGTTGTCGCCGGCGTAGAGGGTCACGTTGCCGGTCTGGGACGCGCGGACCCTCGCCAGGGCGCGCGCGAACCGCTCACCGCCGGCGGCCGGGCCGGGGCCGTGCGCCCCGGGGGCGAGCCGGCGGGCGAGGACCCGGTACACGACCGCGACGTGCCCGCTGGACACGGCGGTGAAGGCCAGATGGATCAGCAGGAGCCACAGCACGTCCCAGGGCCCGGGGCCGCCCGTGGCGGACGCTTCTTCGCCCAGGGAGTAGGCCGGTTCTCCGAAGGAGTCCGCCTGCTCCGGATCACCCGTCAGGTACCCCAGCAGGAGCAGCAGGCCGACCACCAGCGTCCCGGCGATGGCGAGCCGCCGGTTCAGATACTGGGCGAGGACCGCGCGCAGGAGGACGGCGGCGCCGGCGAGGACGAGGTAGGCGACGGCGTGCCAGGTCAGGAGGACCAGGAACACGGCCCACAGCAGGCAGATGGCGGCATCGCGCCCGAGGCGCAGCAGCCGCGCGTGCCGGGCGTGCCGGATCACCGGCTCCAGGTCGTACCCATCGGAGGGGACGATCGCGCGATGGCGTCCGTAGACGTACTCCTTGAGCACGGTGTCGCAGAAGCCGTTGTCGAGGTAGACGGCCGCGCACAGATAGCGGGTGAGGCTCTGCATCGGGCCGGTGCGGGGCCCGGCGTCGCGCCCATGGTGGAAGGGGGCGGGCTCGTCCTGCCCCGCGTTACTCGTCTGCGCGCTCAACGCCGGTTCCTCCGGGGGGTGGCTGGACGGAGCGTTCCGCGATCGGGGGAGAAACTAGCGCCTGCGACCACCCGCGCGTAGGTTACCGACCGGTTCTGTTAGGGCCCGGTTGCTCGGCGGTCGGGAAGGTGGGCCCGGCGGACGGGTCGGCGAACGGCTCGATGAAGCGCTCGTCCCAGCTCAGGACGGGCTCCAGCCAGTCCTCCACGTGCATCGTCCGGGCGGCGTGGTCGATCTGCTCCTCCTCCTCGAAGCCGATCGCGATGACCGCGAGGTCGCTGTAGAAGGACGCGTGCTCGTCCTCCCCGTAGAGCGCGATGCACGCCAGGGGCCGGTTGGACTCCAGCTCCATCGACAGGGGGTGGCGCCGGAGGGCGCGGAGCCGGTGACCCAGTCTCGGATCGGGCTGGTGGCGCAGGCCGGGGAGCGGGTAGTCGAGCGCCGGGGCGGGGGCGTGCTTGTCCGGGGCGCCGCCGCCGTAGGGGAACAGCCGGTCCATCTCGTGGAGCCACCGCAGTTGCGGGATGACCCAGGCGGGGCCCGGCGGCGTCCCCGGGGATCCTCCGCTCAAAAGGCCCTGCGCGACGTTCGCGACCGTCCCGGTGAGGTCGGACGGCGGGAACGCGGTCCGGAGGGCACGGGAGCGGCGCGTCACGGCCCGCTCCAGGACGGTCGCCAGCGCGCACTCGCGAAGCCGCGGCTTCAGGCGCGACCAGGTGCGGGCCAGCTCGGGCGGCACCGCGGGCACCGGCCGGTTCACGACATGCGCGAGGACGAGGGTCTCCGCCCACATCCGCAGCCACGCCCAGTCGGGGTGGCCGGCGATGAGGTCGGCCTCGCGCAGCTCGTAGAGGGTGCAGGGGCGGCCGGAGCGGCATTCGCAGCCGCAGGCGGCGGAGCGGCGGCCGTCCACCGGCGGGGGCGATCCGGGCCGCTCGGCCTCGCGGGTCTCGCCGAGGGGGACGCGGACGCGCAGGGGCCGGTCCATGCCGTCCGCGAACACGGCCGCGACGCCCGGCCGCAGGGACACGACCTCGCGGGACTGGTCGTGGTCGAGGTTCATCGCCGCGCCGACCTGCGCGCGGTCGTCGTGCGCGGGCAGCCGGTGCACGACCTTCAGGGCGGTGTTCTTGATGACGTCCGGGACGAGCTTGGTCGGGATCTGCTCGGCGACGATGATGCCCTCGCCGTAGGCGCGGATCTCGGCGAGCATCCCGGCGAACAGCTCGACGGCGTGCGAGCTGCCGTGCTCGGGGCCGCGGTTGCGCAGCAGCCGGTGCGCCTCCTCGATGACGATGACGTGCCGGAGCGCGGACCCGGTGGCGCGGTCGCGGCCCCGCTCCCGCATCCGGAGGTGCTCCACGATGCGGATGATGAGCGTCCCCATGAGGAACGCCTTGTCCTCGTCGTTCGCGACGTCCTCGATGGCGAGGACGAGGTTGTCGCGGAGCATTCCCCCGATGTCGGCGGGGTGGCCCCCCTCGAAGAACCGTCCGGCGGAGCCGATGCGGAGGGAGCGGAGCCGGACGTCCACGAACCCCTGGACGTCCGCCATCAGCTCACGCCCGTAACCCACGTCCGAGATGACCTGCAGAGCCGCGTTCTGCAGCTGCTCCAGCGTCGGGACGGACGGGTCGATGCGCGACCCGGGCACCCCCGCGCCGGTCACGACGTCCCACCCGTTGTTCTCGTAGACGCGCTGGAGGGCCTGCGCCATGATCTGGGGGAACGGCTCCTGCGCGTCGAACGCCGCCTGGAACAGCGCGCGGACCATGTCGATGTGCGCCTGGACGGGATAGCCCGGCTCGGGCGCGAGCGGGTTCACCGACAGCGGCACCGACGCCGGGTCGGACGGGTTCACCACCGTGACGCGCCCGCCGAGGTCGGCGACGCGGCCCGCCATCGCCGCGTACTCCGACTTCGCCGGCTCGATCGCCAGCCACGGGATGCCCGCCCGCGTGAGCTGCTCCAGCAGGTGCCGGACGGTCTGCGACTTGCCCGCGCCCGTGGCGCCGGTCACGAACACGTGCCGGTTGATGGTGGAGCGCGGCACCGTGAACCGGCCGACCTGCCGGTCCTGGCCGTCGAGGATCGCGCCGAGCTCGATCTGCGGCTCGTTCGTCGCGGCCTCGGTCTCGGACGTGACGTCGAAGTACCCCGCGTCCAGGACGCGCAGGCCGGGCACCTCGCGGCGCGGCAGGCCCGCCAGCGCGGCGAGCGCGCCCGCCGTCGCGGTGAACGGGAAGCGCTGCTCCTGCTCCGACATAGGCCGCGGCGACGCGGGCTCGGCGCCGGGCCGCAGCGTCTCGGCGAACGTCCCGCCGCCGTGCCCGGACCGCAGCCGGTACGGGTGGTGGCCGAGCTCCATCGACCCGACGAGGACGGGCGCGATCTCGCTCAGCTCGGCCTGCGTGGCGGCGCCCGCGACGACCCGGACCCGCCAGAGCCCCGCCTCCCGGAACGCGTCCAGCTCCGCGAGCCGCCGGTCGGCGCGGGCGACGGCGAGCCGGGCCTGCTCGTCCTCGCCGCGGCGCAGCATCCGCAGCTCGTGGTGCAGCTCCCGCATCTCGGTGTCGATCATCCGCTCATCGCACGGGTCGGCGACGACGAACCACCCGAACGGCCGCTCCATCAGCGTGACCAGCGTCGACTCGAACAGCCCGGCCCCCGCGTCCATGGCGCCGGACTGGGGGGCGAGCCGGCCGGGGCAGCGCGTCCACGCCATGCGCTCGGCGCGCCGCAGCCACGCGTCCGTGATCGGGACGCCCCGCGCGCCGCTCGGGAACAGCAGCCCCTCGCCTGACCCGCCGACCGGACCCGCGTTGGTGATCAGCTCCAGCGGCGCCCCGCTCCCGCCGGACAGCCAGCCGACGACGAACGGCCGCCGCAGCCGCGCCGCCGACAGCGCGGCGGGCAGCACGCTGACGAAGTCGCTCTCGGCGGACGACTCCCGCTGCGGCGCCGGGATCGCCAGGATCCGGTACCAGGGACCGGGCAGGCCCGGCCCGTCCGGGACGGGCTCACGCATGGCGGGAAACCGCGGATAGGGGGGCGTTGTCACCTTTGCATCCTGTCCCCGCCGGACGTTCCGGCGCCACCGGGGGCCGCATCAGGACGGCGGATCGGCCTTGTGGCGCCCGCTCGCCTTGCGGACGATCCGGGTGGGCCGCGTACCGCGCGGCAGGGCGTGCCGGGCCCGCGGCACCTCCGGCACGGGCTCCTCCGGCGCGGGTTCGATCGGTTCGGGTTCGTCCGGCGCCTCGTCCTCGGGCACCTGCTCCTCGAACTCCATCGAGTGGGCGGTGGGCAGCGTGATGATGCCCGGGTTGGCGTCGACGAGGAGCGTCCGGCGCCCGGCGGTGCCGGAATGGGTGAAGACCATGGCGGTCGGCGGCAGTTCCTGCAGCTGCGGGGGTTCGATGAGCAGTTCGCGGAACCGCTGCTTCTCCGCGTTCCCGGCGGCGACCGTCCGGCCCCAGGCGGTCGCGGAGCTGATGCCCTCGACCAGGACGGAGTCGTCGGCGGCGGGCGCGGGCAGCGGCGACCACACCGGATCGGTGAGCCCGTCCCCGCGCGGCCGCGCGTACGCGACGGTGCTGGCGTAGCTCTCCCCCGCGACGTCGAACAGCGTCTCCCCCGCCGCGTCGGTGATCTCGGCGACCAGCAGCGGCTGGCCGGCCCCGATGTGCTCGGCGGCGACCCGCGCGTCCTCGGGGTTGCCGAGCCGCATGAACCCGACGGCCGCGTGCCCCCGCCGCCCGAGCCGCTCCCGCACATGCCGCGGAATGGACCGGTACATCAAGACCAGCCCGGTGCCGGTGGCCTCGCACGCGTCGATGAGCCGATCCAGGACGTCCCCGCGCAGCTTCTCGGCACCGCAGAGGAACAGCGTGTGGTCCCAGCGTCCGCCGGGAGGCGCCTCCCGGATCCGGTGCGTCAACGCGGTGGTGACGTACGTGCCGAGAATGCGATTGGTCAGCACCCCGGCCCGCCGATCCATCGACACGACATGCAGCCGGGACGGCGGCAGCCGCACAGGCTCGGTCGCGAGCTTTTCCAGCTTCCTGAGCTGCGCCTCCAGCGCCCAGGCCCGCCGCACCACGATCCGGTCGGTGGCGTCCCGTCCGAACAGCGTCGTGACGCGCTCCAGTTGCTCATCCGTGAGCAGCCCCTTCCGGAGGTCGTCCCGGGGGTCGCCCACCTGCGCGAGGACCCGCAGCGCCGCCGTGATGCGCGGGATCGTGACGTCCTCCCCGAGGACCTCGATGAGCCGCTCCAGGATGGAGTTGTCGAACGACAGGTCCCGGGTGCCGCCCTCCTCCTCGCCCGCGCCGACCACGAGCGACAGGACGTCGGCGAGCGCCTCGGCCCGCAGCCCCCGCGTCACGTCCAGCCTCGGGAGGTCGGCGGGCAGCACCCACACGAGCGGATCGTCGCCCCGGTCGGCGGCGAGCCGCAGCAGGTCGTGCGCGACGGCCCCCTCCGACAGGTCGATGACGGTGAGCCTGGCCCCAACGGCCAGCCGCGCCGCGCCCATCGTCGTGACGGCCGCCGACCAGCCGGAGAGGGTCCCGCCGACCACGTCGACCCGGTCGACGCCCGGCGGCACGGCCACGGGATACCACTCGCGCTGGCTCTCGTACAGGCGACGGCACCGCTCCCACTCGGCCCGCGCCTCCCGGTACGCCTTCTCGGCCGCGACGCGCCCCCGCTCCTCGGCGGCCCGCGCCCGCTCGGCCTCGTCCCGCTCCCGCGCGAGCCTCTCCCGGACGCCCCGCTCGTCCCGCCACAGGTTCCCCACCGTGATCGCGAGGACGACCACGCAGGCGAGCAGCGCGATCCCGGCGAACGCCCACGGGATGACCCCGGCGATCCCGCAGACGAGGAACAGCACGACGAAGCCGACCGTCCCGCCCGCCGCCGTCCGCAGCGGCCGCCCGGCGAACTGGTCGCCCAGGGGACGCGCCGCCGGCGCATGGACGCGCTCGGGCCGCGCGGGCGGCTCGGGCGGCGGCCCGGGATCCGGATGCACCTGCGCGTACCGCCAGCCCACGTGCACGCGGTCGGCCTGGGTGAGCCGCGCCATCGCGGACCCGCTCGGCATGTCCGTCACGTCGCAAGACCCCTGGGTGTCTCAGGTGGGGGGCGGGAACGCCCGGGGCGGTCGTTCGTCATCGGGCTCGTCGGGGGTAGATGCCACTACTCGCCCAGGGTAAAGAGCCGAAGCCCGCCCCGCGCCCCCTTCACCACAACATGATGAGAGATACCCGACTTAACACCCCAATTCGGTCCCGCACCCACCTGCATCCCCGACCTCCACCGGGCGTCCCCTGGTCCGATCCGGCCACGCCATGCCGCCACAACGCAGGCGATGACTTCTCAGGCGGAATCCATAATCTCGTCAACCTGGCCAAAGAGCCGCAGATGGTATGGAACGAGATCAAGGCGAAACGCATCCAGTCCGCGATCCTTGTGCTGCTCCAGCCGTCCATGGTGCCGGACCGCGACACCGACGCCTCGACCTCTCAGTTGCGACGTGTCCCGTGCAGGACTGGCCCGGCGCCGTGCCGCTCCGGCATACACCGTCGAGGGGAGGGCGTCGATGACCCGGTCGGCGAACGGCCGCAGGCCGGTGGATGTTCCTGGCCACCGTGATCGGCATAGGCCCTCGGCGGCTGGTGGGCTATTCGATGGCCGAGCATATGTGGCAAATTGGCCAGCTTCAACACCTTCCTGCGGCCATCCGACGCCACGGCTGGGGCGACACAATTCCTGGCACCGCGACCTTCTTCCCCGGCGACACCCGCCCGGTCCCTAAGAAGATCAGCCGCCGTCTGGTCGAGTGCGTCATGGCCAGATCGAGTCGCCCGGCAACCTGGCCCGACCCGGCCAGCCGGGTTCAACTACCTCCCTGGACGCCGGCCAATGCGCCCCTTACCTGCACTACTTCATAACCAAGCCGTCCCATTGACGAGGAACTGCAGGACGAGTTCTCCGAGCAGCAGAGCCGGGTGCTGCAGCGCTGGCCGGACGGCATTCCGCTGCTGTTCCCCGCGGCCGCACTTCAACGCCACCGAGGAGATCTCAGGCAACTCCAACAGCTTCCGTGCCACGGCTGAACCGCTGGCTGGACAGCTGCGAGGTCAAGGACGAGCACGGCGGCCAGATAGAAGCTGACCCCCACCAGTCGCGGCACACCTCCTTCGCCTGCCGCCTCATCAAGCGGGACGTCCCGCAAGAGGTCGTCCGCGTCCTGCTGGATCACCAGTCGCACAGGATGACCGCCCACTACGCCAAGATGACCGACAAGACGGTCCGGCGGCATTGAGAGAAGCCCACTAGGCTCAACTGAGGCGCCCCGGATCTTCCGGACAGGTCCCCAACTAGGGTTGGGGAGAACCGGAAGGGAAGGTCGTTGGCACGACAGAGGCGGCATTTCACCCAGG
>NZ_JOFJ01000019.1 GCF_000718255.1 Spirillospora albida | reverse complement strand
CCCCGCGAACGGGGCGATCTTCACATCGGCGAGCTCACGCACCGTGGCACGCAGCAACTCGTGCTCCTCCGACGGCGCATACGCGGGAAAGTCAGTCATGCCCCGAATGCTACCGGCCAGTAGCCCATGCTGTCCGCACGATCCACCGGGATCCGCCACTACACTGCGTCGGCCCGTGCAAGCATGAGCGCCGCACTGGGCACGTTCCCCTGTGAACCGCGACAGCGAACCCCCGGAGAGGAGTCGGCCTTGGCCTACCGGCTGACGGTCATCGGAACCGGTTACCTCGGCGCCACCCACGCGGCCTGCATGGCCGACCTGGGGTACGAGGTCCTCGGCATCGACGTCGACACGACCAAGGTGGCCCGGCTCGCCGCCGGCGACCTCCCGTTCTACGAACCCGGCCTCGAAGCCCTCCTCCGCAAGGGCCTCGACAGCGGCAGGCTTCGCTTCACCACGTCCTACGAAGAGGTCGCCGAGTTCGGCGACGTCCACTTCGTCTGCGTCGGCACCCCGCAGAAGGCCGGCGAGTACGCCGCCGACCTCTCCTTCGTGGACGGGGCCGTCGAGTCGCTCGCGCCGCACCTGACCCGGCCGTGCCTCGTCGTCGGCAAGTCGACGGTCCCGGTCGGCACCGCCGCCCGGCTCGCCGGCACCCTCGCCCGGCTCGCCCCGGCCGGCGGCGACGCCCTCCTGGCCTGGAACCCCGAGTTCCTGCGCGAGGGCTTCGCCGTCCAGGACACCCTCCAGCCGGACCGCATCGTCGTCGGCCTGCCCGGCGAGCAGGGCGCCGCCGAGCACGCCGAGAAGGTGCTGCGCGAGGTCTACGGCACGATGATCGCCGCCGGTGTGCCGTTCATCACCGCGGACTACCCCACGTCCGAGCTGGTCAAGGTGTCCGCGAACGCGTTCCTCGCCACCAAGATCTCGTTCATCAACGCGATGGCCGAGGTCTGCGAGGCGTCCCACGCGGACGTGACGAAACTCTCCGAGGCGCTCTCCTACGACGACCGCATCGGCGGCCGGTTCCTCGGCCCCGGTCTCGGCTTCGGCGGCGGCTGCCTCCCGAAGGACATCCGCGCGTTCATGGCCCGCGCCGGCGAGCTCGGCGCCGACCAGGCGCTGACGTTCCTCCGCGAGGTCGACCAGATCAACATCCGGCGCCGCATCCGGATGGTGGACCTGGCCCGCGAGCAGCTCGGCGGCTCCTTCACCGGCCGGACGGTCGGCGTCCTCGGCGCCGCGTTCAAGCCCGACTCCGACGACGTCCGCGACTCCCCCGCGCTCGACGTCGCCGCGTCGATCGGCGCGCAGGGCGGCGCCGTCACGGTCTACGACCCGAAGGCGATGGACAACGCCCGCGCCGCCCAGCCCGGCCTCGCGTTCGGCACCTCCGCGCTGGACGCGGCGCGCGGCGCGCACGTCGTCCTGCTCCTCACCGAGTGGCCCGAGTTCCGCGACATGGACCCGGCCGCCCTCGGCGAGGTCGTCGCCGAGCGCAACATCCTGGACGGCCGCAACGCCCTCGACCCCGAGCGCTGGCGCGCCGCCGGCTGGAACTACCGGGCCCTCGGCCGTCCCTGACCGGTTAGAGGCCCTCGCGGAGGCGGGCGCCCTTGGCCTTGGCCTGGGCGTGCAGGTCCCGCTGGAAGTCGCGCATCCTCGCCTGGAGGGACTCGTCCGACGCGGCGAGGACGCGGACGGCCAGCAGGCCCGCGTTGCGGGCGGCGCCGACCGCCACGGTCGCGACCGGGACGCCCGCGGGCATCTGGACGATCGACAGCAGCGAGTCCATGCCGTCCAGGTACTTCAGCGGCACGGGCACGCCGATGACCGGCAGCGGCGTGACGGACGCGAGCATGCCCGGAAGGTGGGCGGCTCCGCCCGCGCCCGCGATGATGACGCGCAGGCCGCGGCCGGCGGCCTCCTCGCCGTAGGCGATCATGTCGTGCGGCATGCGGTGCGCCGAGACGACATCGGCCTCGTAGGGGACGCCGAACTCGTCCAGGGCCTGCGCGGCGGCCTTCATGACCGGCCAGTCCGAGTCGCTGCCCATCACCACGCCCACCAGCGGGCTCATCGGTTCTCTCCCATCTTCGGGCCCCAGCGCAGGTAGTCGGCGGCGTGCCGGGCCCGCTCGCGGACCTCGGCGAGGTCGTCGCCCTGCGCGGTGACATGGCCGATCTTGCGGCCGGGACGGACGTCCTTGCCGTAGAAGTGCACCTTGACGGCCGGGTCGTGCGCCATCACGTGGATGTAGCGGGGGTACAGGTCGGGGTCGTCTCCGCCGAGCACGTTCGCCATCACCGTGACGGGCGCGGTCGGCTCGGTGGAGCCGAGCGGCAGGTCGAGGACCGCGCGCAGGTGCTGCTCGAACTGGGAGGTGCGGGCGCCCTCGATCGTCCAGTGGCCGGAGTTGTGCGGACGCATCGCCAGCTCGTTGACGAGGAGGCCGTCCGCGGTCTCGAACAGCTCGACCGCGAGGAGGCCGGCCACGCCGAGTTCCGCGGCGATGCGCAGGGCGAGGCTCTGCGCCTCGGCGGCGAGGTCCTCGGAGAGGCCGGGCGCGGGCGACAGGACCTCGACGCAGATGCCGTCCTCCTGGACGGTCTCCACGACCGGGTAGGCGGCGCCCTGCCCGTAGGGCGAGCGCGCCACGAGCGCGGCCAGCTCCCGCCGGAAGGTGACGTGCTCCTCAGCCATGAGGTCGACCCCCTCGGCGAGGAGCCGCTCCACGGCCGGGCGGTCGAGGTCGCGCAGGATCCACACGCCCTTGCCGTCGTACCCGCCGCGAATCGCCTTCAGGACGATCGGCCAGCCGTGCTCCCGTCCGAACTCCTCCAGGAAGGGGAACGGGTCATCGGCCGGGACGCGCCCGTACGCGGGGCAGGGGGCGCCCAGCGCGCTGAGGCGGTCGCGCATGACCAGTTTGTCCTGGGCATGGGCGAGCGCGGCGGAACCGGGACGGCACGCGATGCCCGCCGCCTCCAGCTCCCGGATGTGGGGGCCGGGGACGTGCTCGTGGTCCCACGTCACCACGTCGCAGCCCTTCGCGAACGCGCGCAGATCGGCCGCCGAGCGGTCGTCGCCGACGCGGACGTCCGCGACGACCCGGGCGGCCGAGTCGTCGCCGGACCCGGCGAGGACCCGCAGCGACACGCCGAGCGCGATCGCCGCCTGCTGGGTCATACGGGCCAACTGGCCGCCGCCGGCCATGCCGACGGTGGGCATCTGAGCTGGAGGAGTCACGCGGAAGAGGCTATCGGCCGTGCCGGGGCGAACGAATCGGCCGGTCCCCGCGTCGTATCCCGTGTGGAGGCTCTTCGTCTGGGCAGCGCCGTGACGGAGCGCACGCCGGGACCCGAAACGTGGCTTCGCGGGGTCCGGGTGCGTCTATCCTCGTCATACCTCCACAGCCGCACCAGAAGCACCAGCAGCGGCACCGCAGCCGATGTCCGGAAGGACGGTTCCCGTTCGTGAGCCTGGTAGCCAACCTCTATCGGCGGTTCGCACATCTCGTGCACGAGCTCGCGAAGTTCGGCAGCGTCGGCGCCGTCGCGTTCGTGATCACGGTGGGGGTCGGCAACGCCCTGCACACCGGCCTCGGGATGGGGCCGCTCACGTCCAACGGCATCGCGACCGTCATCGCGACGACGTTCGCGTACGTGGCGAACCGCTTCTGGACGTTCCGGCACCGCGACCGCACCGGCCTCGGCCGCGAGTACCTGCTGTTCTTCGCGCTGAACGGCGTCGGCCTGGTCATCACCGAGCTGTTCATCGGGTTCACGCACTACGTGCTGGAGCTGACCGGCCCGATCGCGTTCAACGCGTCGCTGGTGGTCGGCACCGGCGTCGCGACGCTGTTCCGGTTCTGGTCGTACAAGAAGTGGGTGTTCCTGCCGACGAGCGCCCCGCCCGTCGACCCGGCGTCCGGGCTGCCCGAGGCGGGCCGTCCGGTGAGCCGGCCGCAGGAGGCCGCCGGCGAGGACGCCGCGCGGAGCACGGGCGAGCGGCCGCAGGTCACCCAGGCCGGCTGAGCGCCGCTCCGGTCACGCGGGGCCGACCACCACGTTCTCGGTGGCGAGGCGCGCGTCGGCGGCCTGCCGCAGGAAGATCCCGAACACGGCGGGATGCGCCTGGATCAGTTCCAGCCGTCCGCCGTCCACGACCGCGAGCGAGCGGGCGAGGTAGAGGCCGAGCCCGGTGCCCTTCCCGCCGCTGACGCTCCGCTCGAAGATCCGCGGCTCCAGATCGCGGGGGATCCCGGCGCCCTCGTCGGCGACCTCGACGACCACCGAGCTCGTGCCGAGCTTGGTGTTGATCGTGACGGTGCCGGCGCCGTGCATCAGCGAGTTGTCGAGGAGGGTCGCGACGATCTGGGACAGGCCCTCGGGGTTGGCGAGCCCGACGAGGCCGCGCTCGCCGGTGACGCGGACGTCCCGTCCGGTGCTGCGGAAGATGGGGCGCCACTCCTCGACCTGCTGGGCGATGACGTCGTCGACGGGGGACGCGACGGCGCCGCCGGTGCGGTCGTGGCGGGCGCGGGCGAGCAGCTGCTCGACGACGGCGACGAGCCGCTCGGTCTGCGCGAGGGCGGCGGCGCCCTCCTCCCGCACGACGTCGGGGTAGTCGGCGGCCTCGACCATCTCCTCCAGGCGCATCGACAGCGCGGTGAGGGGGGTTCGGAGCTGGTGGCTGGCGTCGGCGGCGAACTCGCGGCTGGCGGCGAGCAGGTCGGCGATCCGGACGGCGCTGTGGTCCAGGACCTCGGCGACCCGGTCGACCTCGGGGATGCCGTAGCGGCGGCGGCGCGGCCGGGCGTTGCCGGTGCCGAGCCGGTCGGCGGTCTCGGCGAGGTCGATGAGCGGGAGGGTGAGCTTGCGGGCCTGCACCATGGCGAGTCCGACGGTGACGGCGACGCCGAGCAGCGCGAGGCTGCCGATGAGCAGCATCAGCCGGACGGCCTCGTCGCGGACCCCGGCGGCGGGCCGCGACACGCGGACCCGGACGCCCCCGGAGCCGCCGGTCGCGGTCAGTTTCGGCGCGCCGGCGCGGGGACGGCCGCCGGCGGTGACGGCGGCGCCGTCGGGCAGGGTGATGGAGATGTACCGTCCCGGATACTCCTTGGCGATGGCCTCGCCGGTGATGGGCCGGTCCGCCTCGAGGCTGTAACCGACACCGTTGACGATGGCGGACGCCTCGCGCTCCAGCGACTGCGCGGCCTCCTCGTAGGTCAGCTTGTAGGCGACATAGGCGAGGGGGATGCCGAGCATCAGGATCGCGACGACGGCCACCGCGAGCGTCGACAGGAGGAGTCGGCGCCTCATCAGGGGCTCCTTCGAAGGTGGCGACCGTACGGTCCGTCCGCGGGCCTCTCGGGACGGCCCGCGGCGGGACCGCACGGCCGGACGGGCGGAGCTAGTCGCCGCGCTCGAACCGGAAGCCGACGCCCCGCACCGTGGTGATGTAGCGGGGACTGCCGGCGTCGTCGCCGAGTTTGCGGCGCAGCCAGGAAATGTGCATGTCGAGCGTCTTGGTGGACCCCCACCAGTTGGTGTCCCACACCTCTCGCATGATCTGTTCGCGGGTCACGACCTTCCCGGCGTCGCGGACGAGGACGCGCAGCAGGTCGAACTCCTTGGTGGTGAGCTGGAGCTCCTGGTCGCCCATCCAGGCGCGGCGCGACTCGGCGTCGATGCGGACCCCCTGGACGATCGGCGTCTCGGTGCTGCCCCGGCGGAGCAGGGCCCGCACCCGGGCGAGCAGTTCGGCGAGCCGGAACGGCTTGGTGACGTAGTCGTCGGCGCCCGCGTCGAGGCCGACGACGGTGTCGACCTCGTCGGCCCTGGCGGTGAGGATCAGTATCGGGACGCCGTGCCCTTCGGCGCGGACCCGGCGGGCCACCTCGAGGCCGTCCAGCTCGGGCAGGCCGAGATCCAGGACGATCAGGTCCACGCCGCCGCCAAGCGCCCGCTCCAGCGCCTGCGGGCCGTCGGGGCTGACTTCGACGGTGTACCCCTCGCGCCGCAGCGCGCGGGCGAGTGGCTCGGAGATGGACGTGTCGTCCTCGGCGAGCAGTACTGAGGTCATGAGCAGATCGTATGGCCATTCTTGACCGTTTCCCGGCGTCCGCCGCGCTCTTGACCTGCGGTTTGCCACTCGTAGTACATCTACGAACACACTTTAAGAGGGCGCTACATGGGCAATACGGCCTAAAGCGTGCGTCCGTGGGGACCGGCGGGCGGGTGCAGCAGCACCGCGGCCGACGCGGGGGGCAGCGCCAGGGCGACCGTGCCGGGAGCACCGCCGGCGTCGTCCTCGAGAGCGATCTCCCGGTCCGACGCGAGCAGCAGGTGGGCGGGCGGATCGTCCGGGGTGCCGGTCGCCGGGAGCCGGACGGCCCGGTCGCCGAGGTTGGCCGCGAGGCAGATCCTTCCGCGCCACATCATGAGCCAGCGGGCGGTGCCATCGTCCCCGACCGCGACGCGCGTGCGGGGCAGTGAGGGATCGGCCAGTTCCGGCCACGCCCGGCGCAGCGCGATCAGCCGCCGGTGCCAGTCCAGCAGGTCGGCATGTGGGGGTTTGCCCACTTCACCCCAGTCGAGGACCGAACGCCGGAAGGTGTCCACGGCCTGTGGATCGGGGACGTCGCCCGTCCAGCCGTGCCGGGAGAACTCGCGGCGGCGGCCCTCGCTCACCGCCCGCGCCAGCTGCGGATCCTGGTGGTCGGTGAAGTAGCACCAGGGCGTGGACGCGCCCCACTCCTCGCCCATGAACAGCATCGGCGTGAACGGGGCGAGCAGGAGGAGCGCCGCGCCGACCTTGAGGAGGCCGGGTGACAGCGTCGCGCCGATCCGGTCGCCCGCCGCCCTGTTGCCCACCTGGTCGTGGTTCTGCAGGAAGCCGAGGAACCGGTGCGCGGGCGTGATCCGCACATCGACGGGGCGTCCGTGATGGCGCCCCCGGTAGGTGGACATGGTGCCGTCGTGGACGAAGACCTTCGTGAGGGCCTTCTGCAGCGTCTCCAGGGCACCGAAGTCGCAGTAGTAGCCCTGGCGCTCACCGGTGAGGGCGGCGTGCAGAGCGTGGTGGAAGTCGTCGCTCCATTGGGCGTCCAGCCCGTACCCGCCCGCTTCCCTGGCCGTCACCAGGCGCGGGTCGTTGAGGTCGGACTCCGCGATGAGGAACAGCTCCCGCCCCAGGTGGGCGGACAGCCCCTGCACCGCTTCCGCGAGCTCCTCCAGGACATGGACGGCCCCATGGTCGGCGATCGCGTGGACGGCGTCGAGGCGGAGCCCGTCCACGTGGTAGTCGCGCAGCCACATCAGCGCGTTGCGCACGACGAACGCACGGACCTCGTCGGATCCTTCGTGGTCGAAGTTCACCGCGTCGCCCCAGGGCGTGTTGTAGGCGCGGGTGAAGTACGGGCCGTAGGAGCCCAGGCGGTTTCCATCCGGCCCGAGATGGTTGTAGACGACGTCCAGGACGACGGCCAGACCGCGCGCGTGGGCGGCGTCCACGAACCGCTTCAGCCCGTCCGGGCCGCCGTAGGGCTCATGCGGCGCCCACAGGTGGACGCCGTCGTAGCCCCAGCCGTGCCGGCCCGGGAACGCGGCGACGGGCAGCAGCTCCACGGCGTCGATCCCGAGGTCCACCAGGTGGTCGAGCCGTTCGGCGGCGGCGTCGAACGTGCCCTCGGGGGTGAACGTGCCCACGTGCATCTCGTACAGGACGCTCCCGGGCAGAGGGCGCCCATGCCAGCGTGAGTCCGTCCAGGCGAAGCGGGAGTGGTCGTAGACGCGGCTCGGCCCATGCACGCCATGCGGCTGCCACGGGGAGCGGGGGTCGGGCAACGCCTCCCTGGCGTCGTCCAGAAGGAAGCCGTAGTCGGTGCCGTGTTCCGCGTCGGGGACGTCGGTCCCCCACCAGCCGCCGCCCAGGGCGGACATCGGATGCCGGTCGGCGCCGATCGCGACGGCCACCCGTCGGGCCTCCGGCGCCCACACCTCGAAACGCGCGCTCATTCCTCGCCGTCCTCACTCGGCACGAGCAGGGCAACGGGCAGCCGTGCGAGGACGGCCCCCAGGTCGAGCCGCGGGCCGTCGTGGACGGTGCCGGTCAGCACGTCCCGCCAGCCCGGACGGGGGAGGTCCAGGACCGTCCCCCGCCATCCCCCCTCGCGTTCCAGGCCCGCCGGCAGCCGCGTGGCGACCGTGACCGCCGCGCCTCCCCGCATGAACGCCACGGCGTGCCCGGCCGCCGGGCCGTGCGCGGCGACCGGCTCATGGCGGCCGGACGCGCCGAATCTCGCCTGATGGCGCCTCCGCAGCCGCAGCGCCCGCGACGTGACCAGGAGCTTCTCGTCGTCCAGGTCCTCCGGCGAGGCGCCGGCGTCGAGCCGCTCCAGCCGCTCGAGCCGCCGCCCGTACCCCACCGGCCGCCGGTTGTCGGGGTCGACGAGCGCGCGCCCGGTCAGCTCGCAGCCCTGGTAGACGTCCGGGACGCCCGGCATCGTGAGCTGCACGAGCTTCTGGCCGAGCGTGTTGACCCGCGCGTACGGCTCCAGCCGGGCGACGAACGCGGCGAGGTCGGAGACCAGGCCGGGCTCGGCCAGGACACGGCGGGCGTGCGCGAGCACGGCCTCCTCGTACGCGGTGTCCGGGTCGATCCAGCCGGTGCGGGTCTTGGCCTCGCGCATGGCCTTGGTGAGGAACTCCGTCAGGCGGTCGGGGGTGAGCGGCCAGGCCCCCACGAGCGTCTGCCAGAAGAGGTGGTCGAGGTCGGGTTCCATGGGCGAGGCGTCCAGGCCGTCCCATGCGCGCCAGCGGCCGAGGGCGCGCGCCCATTCGGTCGGGACCTCGGCGAGGACGGCCAGCCGCGCGCGCACGTCCTCCTGGCGTTTGGTGTCGTGCGTGGAGAGCGTCGTCATGGTGAAGGGCCAGTCGCGCGCGAGCCGGACGCAGTGGCTGTGGAAGTCCTCCGGGGACACCGCGAACCGGCCGGGATCGCCGCCGACCTCGTTCAGCGCCGCCATCCGGTTCCAGCGGTAGAACGCGGTGTCCTCCACGCCCTTCGCGGCGAGCGGCGCGGACGTCTGCTGGAACCGCACGACGAACTCGGGGTCGGCGTCGTCGCCCCGGCCCAGCGCCAGCCGGACGACCTCGTCCAGCGCCGCGTGCTCGTCCTGCGGAAGGTGCGGACGGGCGCGGGCGGCGGCTTCGGACAGGACCTCGACGGCCTGCGGCGGCGCGTCCTCCCCCGGGACGACGTAGGCGCGGTAGACGGGCATCGCCACCAGCAGTTCCCGCATCGCCCGGTCCAGCTCGGGCCGGCCCATGCGGCGCAGGACGCGGCCGAGCCGGTCCATCTCGGGCTTCAGGCCGTGTTCGGCGGCGTGCACCCGGGCGTCCCGCTCCACCTCGGCGAAGCCGTCCGGGCCGCCGGTCAGCGACACGTACAGGTCGGTGAGCGGCTTCTCGCCGTCCGGATCGACGAACAGCCCGCCGATCATGCCGAGCGAGTCGTAGCCGGTGGTGCCGGCGCACGGCCAGTCCGCCGGCAGCCGCTCCGCGCCCTCGGTGATCTTCTCCACGAGCACCCAGCGGCCCGGCGCCTCGTCCGCCAGCCGCCGCAGGTAGCCGCGCGGGTCGGCGAGGCCGTCGGGGTGGTCGATCCGCAACCCGTCCACCAGCCGCTCCCCGATCAGGTCGAGGAGCAGGCGATGCGTGCGCTCGAAGACCTCCGGGTCCTCCTGCCGCAGCCCGATCAGCCCGGAGATGTCGAAGAACCGGCGGTAGTTCGGCTCACCCTCCCCCGGCGGGACGAGCCGCCCCCCGCCCGCCTCCCAGTCGACGTCGAACCACCGCGCGTACGGCGAGGACGGCCCGTCCTCGACGACCGCCTGGACCGGCGCGCTCAGCTCGGGCGGCGACGGGATCGCCATGTGGTTCGGGACGGCGTCGACCAGCACCCGCATCCCGTGCAGCCGGAACCGGGCGGCCATCGCGCCGAACGCCTCCGGGCCGCCGAGCTCCTCCGCGAGCCGCGCGTGGTCGAGGACGTCGTAGCCGTGCGTGGACCCGGGCGCCGCCTGGAGGACGGGCGACAGGTACACGTGCGACACCCCGAGGGACTCCAGGTAGGGCGCGAGGGCGGCGGCCTCCGCGAACCCGAAGTGGCCGTCCCGCGTGCCGCGCAGCTGCAGCCGGTACGTCCCGGTCGGCGGGAACTCGTCGAACACGCTCTCCCCTGACATGTTCTCCTCAGACACGGCGCCCTCTCCCAGGCGAGCACGGCCCGTCAGGGCCTGGACGTCGACACACGGCGGAGCACCTGGATGGAGCGGGCCGTCACGTGGACGTCCTCGCGGGCCTTCACGACGGGGAACTCCTCCTCGGCGAGCAGCGGGTCATCGGTGTCCAGCACCTTGATCCACATCTGGCCGTAGACGGCGGGCGGGAGCGTGAACCGCAGATCGCCCTCATGGGCGCTGAACAGCAGCAGGAACGAGTCGTCGCGGATCTGGCGGCCGCGCCGGTCGGGCTCGCCGATCGCGTCCCCGTTGAGGAACACGTTGAGGGACTTGTTGAAGCCGGCCGTCCAGTCCCGGTCGGTCATCTCCTCCCCGCCGGGGGTGAACCAGACGAGGTCGGGGAGTTCCGCCTGGTCGGACCCGGACCGCCGCTGCCGGTGCCCCTTCTCGCCGAGGAAGAAGCGGCGGCGGCGGAAGACGGGGTGCCGGGTGCGCAGCTCGGACAGGCGCCGGACGAAGTCCAGCAGCGGGCCGCGCTCGTCGAAGAACGTCTCGTCCCGGAGCCCCGTCCAGTCGACCCAGGCGAGTTCGGAGTCCTGGCAGTAGGCGTTGTTGTTGCCGCGCTGCGTCCTCCCCAGCTCGTCGCCGTGGGACAGCATCGGGACGCCCTGCGACAGGAACAGCGTCGTGAGGAAGTTGCGCTTCTGCCGCTCCCGCAGCGCGATGACCTCCAGATCGTCCACCGGGCCCTCATGGCCGCAGTTCCACGACCGGTTGTCGTCGCTCCCGTCCCGGTTCGACTCGCCGTTCGCGTCGTTGTGCTTGCCGTTGTAGGACACGAGGTCGTGGAGGGTGAACCCGTCGTGGCACGTCGCGAAGTTGATGGACGCGATGGGCCGGCGCCCGTCGTCGGCGTACAGGTCGCTGGACCCGGTGAGGCGGGACGCGAAGTCCGGCAGGGCGCCCGGCTGGCCCCGCCAGTAGTCGCGGACGGTGTCGCGGTACTTGCCGTTCCACTCCGTCCACAGGGGCGGGAAGTTGCCGACCTGGTAACCGCCCTCCCCGACGTCCCACGGTTCGGCGATCAGCTTCACCTGCGAGACGACGGGATCCTGCTGGACGAGGTCGAAGAACGCCGCCAGCCGGTCCACCTCGTGCAGCTCGCGGGCCAGGGTGGCGGCGAGGTCGAAGCGGAACCCGTCCACGTGCATCTCGGTGACCCAGTACCGCAGCGAATCCATGATCATTTGCAGCACGTGCGGGCTGCGCATCAGCAGGCTGTTCCCGGTGCCCGTGGTGTCCATGTAGTAGCGGGGGTCATCGTCCACGAGCCGGTAGTAGGACGCGTTGTCCAGACCCCGGAACGACAGCGTCGGGCCCAGATGGTTGCCCTCGGCGGTGTGGTTGTAGACCACGTCCAGGATGACCTCGATGCCCGCCTCGTGGAGCGAGCGCACCATCGCCTTGAACTCCAGGACCTGGCCGCCGCTGTGCCCCGACGACGAGTACTCGTTGTGCGGCGCGAAGAAGCCGATCGTGTTGTAGCCCCAGTAGTTGCGCAGCCCGCGCCGCGTCAGCGCGTCGTCGTGCACGAACTGGTGGACGGGCATCAGCTCGACCGCCGTCACGCCCAGCGACCGCAGATGATCGGTGATCACCGGGTGGCCGAGCGCCGCGTACGTCCCGCGCATCCCCGGCGGGATCTCCGGATGCCGGGCGGTGAGGCCCTTCACATGCGCCTCGTAGATCACCGTCTCGTGGTACGGGGTGCGCGGCGGCCGGTCGTCCCCCCAGTCGAAGTAGGGGCTGACCACCACCGACCGCATCGTGTGCGGCGCCGAGTCGGCGTCGTTGCGCGACCACGGGTCCCCGAAGTCGTAGCCGAAGCAGGACGCGTCCCAGTCGACCTGTCCCTCGATCGCCTGCGCGTACGGGTCGAGGAGCAGCTTCGACGGATTGGCGCGATGGCCCCGCGCCGGATCGTACGGGCCGTGGACCCGGTACCCGTACCGGCGTCCCGGCATCACCCCGGGCAGGTAGCCGTGCCAGACGAACGCGTCCACCTCGGGAAGCGCGAGCCTGGTCTCCTCGGCCTTCCCCGTCGGCCCGTCGAACAGGCATAACTCCACCTTGTCGGCGTTCTCCGCGAACACCGCGAAATTCGTCCCCGCCCCGTCGAACCTCGCTCCCAGCGGATAGGCGTCTCCCGGCCACACCTGCGCCACTTCAGGCCTCCCGTCTCGCGACGTCAGCCTTTCCCGCTGAGAACCGCCTCACACCGACCGGGACGGGACTGGCCAGAACGGACATCCCTGAGCTACCTTAGGGGAGCCTAACCTTATTGAGGGCGCCCTAAAACGGCAGGTCGAGCGCTCTCTCCACACGGAAGGTCCGCCGCATGTACGTCTGCGTCTGCAACGCCGTCACCGAGGACGACGTTCACGGCTGCATGGCGAACGGCGCCTGCACCACCGCCAAAGAGGTCAAGGCCGCCTGCGGCTGGAAGCCGAGCTGCGGATCCTGCACCAAGCGCATCCACGCCATGGTCAGCCGGTTCCGCACCGCCAGCGAGCTCGCGGACGCCCTCACCGGCGGCCCGCTGCCCCTGGCCGCGGCCCCCGAACCGACCTACGCCGCCACCGTCCCCGAACCCGCCGAGGAGAGCACCTCGTCCAACGCCGCCTGAACAGCGCCGGAACACGCCCCCGTACGGGACACGAGCGCCGTACGGGGGGCTAGTGCTGTCCACATCCGGGCGTCCATGAAACCATGGGACGCATGGAAGGCGACAAGGACATCATCGCGCTGCTCAACGAGCAGCTCACCGCGGAGCTCACCGCGATCAACCAGTACTTCCTGCACGCCAAGATGCAGGAGAACTGGGGCTTCACGCGGATGGCGCGGCACACCCGCCACGAGTCCATCGACGAGATGAAGCACGCGGAGCGGCTCACCGACCGGATCCTGTTCCTGGACGGGCTGCCGAACTACCAGAAGATCGGGACGCTCCGCATCGGCCAGACCGTCTTCGAGCAGCTCAAGGCCGACATGGAGATCGAGCGCGAGGCCGTCGCGCGGCTCCGCCCCGGCATCGAGCTGATGCGCTCCCGCGGCGACGTCACGTCCGCGCGCATCTTCGAGGACATCCTCGCCGACGAGGAGTCCCACATCGACTACCTCGAGACCGAGCTCAGCCTCGTCCAGGCGCTCGGCGAGCAGAACTACCTGCAGCGCCTCACCGAGGCGCCCGGCGAGGGGATCCCCAGCCCCAACTGAGGGCCGTCACGCCTCCTCCGCCGGCCGGTCCGCCGGCCTCGCGCTCCGCCGCAGCACATACGGCTGGACGATGCCGAGGCCCCGGACCGGCCGCCGGACGATCCGCGTCACCTCGTACCCCGGCTCCTTCTCCAGCTGCTCCGCCAGCTCCGCGTCGATCATCACCGAGCCCGGCCGGGCCAGCTGCGTCAGCCGCGCCGCCAGGTTCACCGTGGTGCCGAACACGTCGCCCATCAGCGGCAGCACCGGCCCGTACGCCACCCCGACCCGGACGTCCGGGATCTCCGTCTCGTCCTGGATCGCGGCCGCGACGGTCAGCGCGATCTCCGCGCCGATCCGCGGCGTCTCCGCGCTGAAGAGCACCTCGTCGCCGAGCGTCTTCACCAGCCGCCCGCCGCACGCCGCGATGATGTCGGCCGCCGTCTCCTCGAACCACTCGACGACCCGCGCGAGCTCCATCTCCTCCAGCTCGCGGCTCATCTGCGTGAACGACACCATGTCGGCGAACCCGACCGTCACCAGCGGCCGCCCGGCCGGCTCCCCGTTCTCCCGCGTCGCCGCCGCCGCCATCGCCCGCGTGCCCGACGCGGCCAGCTGCCGCCGCCACGCGTGGACCACCAGCGGCTCGAACTCCCCGATGTACTTCTCCGCGATCTCCACGATGGACTTCACCGCCTCCGTGGACGGCGGCTCCTTCGGGTTCTGGTTCATCATCGAGCTGAGCAGGTCGACCTGCCACTCCGCCAGCCGCGTCATCGTCTGCCCGAACGCCCGGACGAGCCGGATCACCGCGTCCTCGTCGAGGATCCCGTCGTCCATCAGCCGCTTGATCCGGCACAGCGCCGCGATGTCGTTCTCGGTGTAGGCGACCGCGTCGTCCGTCATGGTGGGGTGGCCCAGCGCGCGCCAGAGCCGGCCGGAGAACTCCCGCGTGACCCCCGACAGCCGGACGGCGTCCACGCGCGTATAGCGCAGCTCGCCCCCCAGGAGCAGCTCCTCGATCTCCTTCGGATCCGGCAGTCCGGCCGACATCTCCCGCCCCTCAGTCCGACGACGCCGCGGGCACGGCCGGCGTCGTGGTCCGGCCCCGCGCCATATCGTTGCAGATCCGCCGGATGCGGCGCCGCCGCCCGCCGGAACCCGACACCGTCCGGCCCCTCGCGCCGCTCACCCCGTCCCCCGGCGCCGGACGTGCACCACGTCCCCCGCGCTGAGCGGCCGCTCCCCGTCCGGCCCGGCGACGACCAGCCGCCCCGCCTCGTCGACGTCCCGCGCCGTGCCGTGCAGTTCCGCGCTGCCCGGCAGCTCGACCCGCACCTCGCGGCCGAGCGTGCCGCACAGCTCCTTGTAGGCCGTGCGGAGCCCGCTGCGCTGCGGATCGCCGTCCATGGCCGTCCATGCCAGGTACCACGACTCGAACTCCCGCAGGATCGCCCGCAGCAGCGGCGCCCGGTCGCTCAGCTCCGCGCCCTCGATCGCCAGGGACGTCGCCGTCGGGACGGGCAGCTCCGCCTCCTTGAGGCCCACGTTCAGCCCGACGCCGACGACGAGCCCGCCGTCCAGCTTCTCCGCGAGGATCCCGGCCAGCTTCCGCTCGCCGACCAGCACGTCGTTCGGCCATTTCAGCCGCGCGTCGACGGCCGCGCCCTCGAAGTACCCGGCGCTCATCCTGCGCACGGCCGTCGCGACGGCCACCCCGGTCAGCAGCGGCAGCCACCCGATCCGCGCCGCCGGCACCACGGGCCGCACCAGGAGCGAGAACATCAGCCCCGACCGGGGCGGCGCCGTCCACGTCCTGCCGAGCCGCCCCCGCCCGGCCGTCTGCATCTCGGTGACCAGCACGGTCCCCTCCGCGGCGCCCTCCCGGGCCGCCGCGGCGAGGTCCGCGTTCGTCGACCCGGTCTCCGGGACGACCCGGACGTCGCGCCACAGCCCGTCCGCGCGCACCAGCGCCCGCCTCAGCGCCGTCTCGTGCAGCGGCGGCCGCTCAAGATCTCCATACCCCGAAGTGCTCACCGACCCATCAAACCCCACCGGCTCCGCTCGCTAGTGTTCGACCATGACTGGTGTGACGCTTCGGCGGGACGGGCATGTCGCGGAGATCGTGCTGGATCGTGCGGAGGCGCTGAACGCGCTGTCGACGGCGATGGCGCGGCGGCTCGCGGAGGTGTGCGCGGAGGTCGCGGCGGACGCGGCCGTCCGGGCCGTCGTCCTGTCGGCGGCCGGCGAGAAGGCGTTCTGCGTCGGCGCCGACCTCAAGGAGCGCAACGGGATGTCGGACGAGGAGCTCCTCGCCCAGCGCCCCGTGTTCCGGGCCGCGTTCGGCGGGGTGCTGAACCTGCCGCAGCCGGTGATCGCGGCCGTGCACGGGTACGCGCTCGGCGGCGGCTGCGAGTTCGCGCTGTCCACCGATCTGATCGTCGCGGACGAGTCGGCCGTCTTCGGGCTGCCTGAGGTGGGGGTCGGGCTCGTGCCGGGCGGCGGCGGGACGCAGCTCGCGCTCCGCCGCCTCGGCCCCGGCAAGGCCGCCGACCTGGTGTTCACCGGCCGCCGCCTCGGCATCGAGGAGGCCGTCGAGTACGGGCTCGTCGACCGCCGGGTGCCCGCCGGGACCGTCCGGGAGGAGGCCCTCGGGATCGCCGGGACGATCGCGCTGAACTCCCCCACGGCCGTCCGGGCGGCCAAGCGCGCGATGCGCCAGGGCGCCGCGCTCCCCCTGGAGGCCGCCCTGGACCTGGAGGAGAACGCCTGGCGCACGACGGCGTTCTCCGCGGACCGCAGGGAGGGCATAGCGGCCTTCAACGAGAAGCGAAGGCCGGTCTGGCCCTGATCGCCGGGTCAGCCGGTGTTCTGCAGGCCGGCCGCCACGCCGTTCACCGAGAGGAGCAGCAGCTCCTCCGTGTGGGCCCGCTCCTCCTCCGATGTCACCCCCGCGCGCAGGGCCGCCAGGGCCCGCAGCTGGAGGAGTGACAGGGCGTCCACGTAGGGGTTGCGGAGCGCGACGGCCCTGGAGAGCACGCGCCGGTTCTCCAGCAGCCGCTCGTGGCCCGTGACGGCGAGGACGAGGCGGTGCGTCCGGTCGTACTCGGCCAGGACCGTCTCCGACAGCTCGGGACGCTCGCCGAGCGCCAGGTACCGCTCCGCGATCGCGCGGTCGGACTTCGCCAGGCTCATCTCCGCGTTGTCGATGAGGGTGTTGAACAGCGGCCACGCCTCGTACGCCTCGCGGAGCGCGGCGAGGTCGCGCCCGTCGTCGGACACGGCGGCGAGGCCGCTGCCGAGGCCGTACCAGCCGGGCAGGTTCACGCGGGTCTGCGTCCACGCGAACACCCACGGGATGGCGCGCAGGTCCTCCAGCCCGCGGGCCGCCTTGCGGCGGGCGGGCCGGGACCCGATGCGCAGCTCGGAGATCTCCTCCAGGGGGCTGACCCGGGCGAACCACGCGGCGAACCCGTCGGTCTCGATGAGGCTCCGGAACGCGCCCTTCGCCGCCGCGTCGATCTCGTCGGCGAGCGGGCGGAAGCGGGCGGCGGCGTCGCGGAGGCGGCCCTGGACGGCGTCCGTGGACGCCAGCAGCACCGCGTTCGTGACCTGCTCGACGTGCCGCTTCGCGATCTCCCGGTGGCCGTAGCGGGCGAAGATGACCTCGCCCTGCTCGGTGACCTTGAACCGGCCGCCGACCGATCCAGGCGCCTGCGCGAGGATCGCCCGGTTCGCGGGGCCGCCGCCGCGTCCGAGGGAGCCGCCGCGCCCGTGGAACAGGGTCAGGACGACGCCGTTGCGCGCGGCCCAGTCGGTGAGCGCCTCCTGCGTGTCGTAGAGGCGGAGGATCGCGCTGGTCGGGCCGAGCTGCTTGGCGGAGTCGGAGTAGCCGAGCATGACCTCCAGGCGGCGCCCGGTGTCGTCCAGGCGCCTCTGGACGGCGGGGATCTTCAGCATCCCCTCCAGGACGGCCGGCGCGCCCTCCAGGTCCTCGCCGGTCTCGAACAGCGGGACCACGTCCAGGACGGGCCCGACGTCGCCGAGCGACGCGGCGAGCTCGTGCACGTTCGCGATGTCCTCGGCGGAGCGCGTGAACGACACGACGTAGCGGTGGCACGCCTGGACGCCGAACCGCCGCTGGATCCAGGCGACGACCCGCAGCGTCTCCAGGATCTCCCGGGTCATCTCGGACTGCTCGCCGCCCGCCCGCACCTCCGCGATCGCCTTCTCGTGCAGCTCGGAGTGCTGCCGGATCTCCAGCTCGGCCAGGTGGAAGCCGAACGTCTCGACCTGCCAGACCAGTTCCTGGACCCGCCCGTACGCCTGCCGGGTCGCGCCGCCCTCGACCAGGGAGTCCTGGACGGTCCGCAGGTCGGCGAGCAGCTCGTCCGGCGATCCGTACGCGAGGTCGGCGTCGCGCTCCCGGGTCGCGCGGATGCGGGACGCGACGTACAGCAGGAACTGCCGGTGCGGTTCGCCCGGCGACCGCTTCTCCATCTCCCCGAGCCGCCCCGGCTGCCCGGTGCGGGCGGCGGCCAGCGCGTTGCGGAGGGCCTCCGACGGAGGCGTGATCGTCTCGTGGACGGTCAGCTCCCGTCCGATCCGGCCGCACGCCGCCTCCAGCGCCCGCAGGACGTGGTCGGCCTGGATCATGACGGCGTCCCGGGTGACCTGCGCCGTCACGTACGGGTTGCCGTCCCGGTCGCCACCGATCCAGCTGCCGAACCGCAGGAACGGCCGCATCCGGGGCGGCGCCGTGCCCGTCCCGCCGCCGCCCAGCGCCCGGTCGACCGACCGGTAGACGTGCGGGACGACCCGGAAGATCGTCTCGTCGAAGGCGGCCATCGCGGTGCGGACCTCGTCCAGCGGGTCCATCTGAGTGTTGCGGCGCAGCGCCGTCCGCCACAGCAGGTCGATCTCCTCGCGGAGCCGCCGCTCGGTCTCCTCGCGCTCCGCCACGCCCTGCCCGGCGTTGAGCGCGGCGAGGAGGTCGCTGATCCGCTGGATCGCGGTGACGACCGCGCGGCGGCGCGCCTCCGTCGGGTGCGCCGTGAACACCGGCCGGAACTCCAGCCCGGCGATGACCTCGGCGAGCCGGTCGTCGCCGCCCTCCCGGATCGCCTCGACGGCCGCCGCCACCGACCCGCGGACCGCGCCGCCGGTGTCGCGCTCCCGCAGCGTGCGGATCCGGTGGTGCTCCTCCGCGAGGTTCGTCAGGTGGAAGTACACCGTGAACGCCCGCGCGACCTGCCCGGCCCGCTCCAGCGACCACGACTCGACGAGCGCGGCGGCGTCCTCGACCTCCGTCTCGCCCCGGCGGGCCGCGATCACCGCGTGGCGGAGCCGCTCCACGTCGTCCAGCAGATCTCGGCCGCCGTACTCGACGAGACCGTCGCCGAGCATCGCGCCCAGCAGACGGACGTCGCGGCGGAGCGGTTCGGGCAGGTCCTGCCGGAAGATGTCACGCGTCTTCGTAGCCACAGGCCAAGCCTAGACAAGGGCGGGGTTCGTCCCGATCAGCGAACCCCGGTCGAGACCACCGGGTCAGCGTGTGGTTACCCTGGCCCGCATGGCGATGGAAGCCCCTGAACCCGCGGTCGGGATCGACATCCACACGACGGCGGGAAAGATCGCGGACCTGGAACGGCGCCGGCACGAGGCGGTGCACGCCGGCTCGGCCCGTGCCGTGGAGAAGCAGCACGCCAAGGGCAAGATGACCGCCCGGGAGCGGATCGACGCGCTGCTCGACCCCGGCTCGTTCGTCGAGTTCGACGAGATGGCCCGGCACCGCTCCACCAACTTCGGCATGGAGAGGAACCGGCCGTACGGCGACGGCGTCGTCACCGGCCACGGCACCGTGGACGGACGGCCCGTCGCGGTGTTCAGCCAGGACTTCACCGTGTCCGGCGGGTCCCTCGGCGAGGTCTTCGGCGAGAAGATCTGCAAGGTCATGGACCACGCGCTGAAGACCGGCTGCCCCGTCATCGGGATCAACGACTCCGGCGGCGCGCGGATCCAGGAGGGCGTCGTCGCCCTCGGCCTGTACGCCGAGATCTTCAAGCGGAACGTGCACGCGTCCGGGGTGATCCCACAGATCTCCCTGGTGATGGGGCCGTGCGCGGGCGGCGCCGTGTACTCCCCGGCGATCACCGACTTCATCGTCATGGTCGACCAGACCTCCCACATGTTCATCACCGGCCCGGACGTGATCAAGACGGTCACCGGTGAAGAGGTCACGATGGAGGAGCTGGGCGGCGCCCACTCGCACAACTCCAAGTCCGGCGTGGCCCACTACCGGGGCTCGGACGAGGACGACGCCATCGAGTACGTCAAGGCGCTCCTGTCCTACCTGCCGTCGAACAACCTGGCGGACGCCCCCGCGTACGACTCCCCCGCCGACCCGTCCGAACTGGACGAGGAGCTCGACACCCTCATCCCGGACTCGCCGAACCAGCCGTACGACATGCACACCGCCATCGAGCACGTGCTGGACGACGGCGAGTTCCTGGAGGTCCAGGAGCTGTTCGCGCCGAACATCATCGTCGGCTTCGGCCGCGTCGAGGGCCACTCCGTCGGCATCGTCGCGAACCAGCCGATGCAGTTCGCCGGGACGCTGGACATCGACGCGTCCGAGAAGGCCGCCCGGTTCGTCCGCACCTGCGACGCGTTCAACATCCCGGTCCTCACCTTCGTGGACGTCCCGGGCTTCCTGCCCGGCACCGACCAGGAGTGGAACGGCATCATCCGGCGCGGGGCGAAGCTCCTGTACGCCTACGCGGAGGCCACCGTCCCCCTCGTCACCGTCATCACGCGCAAGGCGTACGGCGGCGCGTACGACGTCATGGGGTCGAAGCACCTGGGCGCGGACATCAACCTCGCCTGGCCCACCGCGCAGATCGCCGTCATGGGCGCGCAGGGCGCGGTGAACATCCTGTACCGCCGCGAGCTGGCATCGGCCGACGATCCGGACACCCGACGCGCCGAACTGATCACCGAGTACGAGGACACCCTCGCGAACCCGTACGTCGCGGCCGAGCGCGGCTACGTGGACGCGGTGATCAAGCCGTCCGAGACGCGCGGGCAGGTCGTCCGGGCGCTGCGGTCGCTGCGCGAGAAGCGCAAGTCCCTGCCGCCGAAGAAGCACGGCAACATCCCGCTGTGACCCGCTTCCCGGGGTCCGCCCGCGGACCTCGGGACGCCTTCCCGCCGGGCGCCACCGGCGCCCGACCGCCGAGCGCCACCGGCGCCGAGGAGACCGCGTGACCGAGAAACCCTTCCTTCAGATCGTGCGCGGCGACGCGACCCCGGAGGAGATCGCGGCGCTGGTGGCCGTCCTCGCGGCCCGCCCGCGGGCGTCCGCCCCGGCCGAGCCGGCGCCCCCGTCCCGCTGGGCGGACCGTGCCAATTTGACCCGCTTGGGCGGCGGCGGGCACGGGCCGGGCGCCTGGCGCGCCAGAGCATTCCCGCACTAAAACTGTCATACCGGACGCCATAGGGCGCCTTCCCGGTGATCTCACCGTGGTTCGCGCCCGATGGGCCTCTCCACACGAATAAGGTGGAAGGCCATGGCCACCACGGAGTTCGTCCCTCAGCCCGCGCGGTACGCGATTTTCGTTGACGCGGGGTACCTCTACGCGGCCTCCGGTGCCCTGCTGCTCGGCTGCGGCTCCCGCCGCGAGTACCGCGTCGCGGCCGAGAAGCTGATCAAGGCGCTGACCGACCACGCCGACGGGCAGCGCCGCGGCGAACTGCTCCGCGTCTACTGGTTCGACGCCGCCCCCCGGCGCCAGCCCACCGTCGACCAGCGCGTGATCGCGAACCTCCCCCTGGTCAAGCTGCGCCTCGGCAACCTCAACGCGCAGGGCCAGCAGAAGGGCGTGGACGCCCAGCTCCGAGCCGACCTCGAGGCCCTGGCCCGGCACCGCGCGATCACCGACGCGGTCCTGCTGGCCGGCGACGAGGACATGCTGCCCGCGGTCGAGGCCGCCCAGCGCTACGGTGTCCGCGTCCACCTCTGGGGCGTCGAGCCGACCCACGGGTCGAACCAGGCCGAATGGCTCGTCTGGGAGTCCGACACCGTCGAGGTGCTCCCCGCCGAGTTCCTGCGCCCCTACTTCACGCGCGCGAAGGTCCTCCCCGTTCCCTCCCCCGGCCAGGCCACGGCCCCCGCGCAGCGCCAGACCCCCGTCCCCTCCCCCTCGCAGGTCTTCGCCGGGCGCCCCCCGGCGGTGAAGCCGACCCCGGCGACCGTCCGCATCGCGACCCCCGCCACCGTCGCCGCCGCCGTGAGCGCCCCGTCCGACGTCAAGCTCGGCCCCGACCGCGACCACATGCTGGAGATCGGCGAGCACGTCGCCCAGAAATGGATCTTTGAACGGGGCCGCGACAACATCCGCGACCTCCTTCCCGGCCCCATCCTTCCGCCCGTCATCGACAAGGAACTCCTGATCGAGGCGGAGAAGGACCTGGGCAGCTCCCTCCGCCCCTTTCAAGAAGCCCGCACCTGGCTCCGCGACGGCTTCTGGGAACGCGTCTACCGCGAATTCGGCATAGGCATCGGCCAATCCGACTGATCCCCGGTCCTCCGGTCACCGGTCGTCGGTGATGTGGGCGCTGAGGGCGTGCAGTCCCTCGACGACCTCGGCGCCGGACGGGGCGTGTTCGGGGTCGGTCAGCCACTGCACGATCAGCCCCGTGATCAGCGCGAGGTGCACCGAGCCGACGGTGCGGGCGGCGTGGTCGGACACCTCGTCCTCCGGCGTGCCGGTCACCATGGCGGCGAGGCCGCGGCGCCCCGCGCGCTGACCGGCCGCGATCTGCTCGCGTAGCTCCGGGACGCGCTGGGACTGCACGAACGCCTCGAAACTGGCGGTCGCCGTGGCGCCGTGAGCCTCCACGGAGGCGATGATCCCGTCCCAGAGGGCGGTGCCGCCCTCGGCCAGGGCGCCGCCGAAGGCCGCCCCCCACTCCTCCAGGGCGCGCATCAGCGCGATGTTCAGCAGCTTCTCCGTCGAGCCGTAGTGGTAGCCCACCGCGGCCATGCTCACGCCCGCCGCCGCCGCGATGTCGCGCAGGGTCGTCCGGGCGTAGCCCTTCTCGTACAGGCAGCGCAGCGCGCCGTTCAGAAGATCTTCGCGGTTACCCATGGTCGGCACTCTAGCGCATTGGTTGGGCATATGACTTAGGCGAACGCCTTGCGCGTTTGCCCAAATCTGCGTACCGTCCTCCCTAGCCGAGCGAGAGGGAAGACGATGGAGACCGAAGCGCTGAAGCTGGACGATGTCCGCAAGACCTACGGGAGCGGACCGACGGCCGTCACCGCCCTGGACGGCGTGACGCTGTCGCTGGCGGCCGGCACGTTCACCGCGGTGATGGGGCAGTCCGGCTCCGGCAAGAGCACCCTCCTCCAGGTCTCCGCCGGCCTCGACCGGCCCACGTCCGGACGCGTCACCGTGGACGGCGTTGAACTGGCGGGACGGAGCGAGACCGAACTCACCAGGCTGCGGCGGGAGAAGGTCGGTTTCGTCTTCCAGCAGTTCAACCTGCTGCCGACGCTGACCGCCCTCCAGAACGTCCTGCTCCCCTTCCGGCTCCTCGGCAGGAGGCCCGACAACGCCGCCGCCGCGTCCGTCCTCGAACGGGTGGGGCTGGGCGACCGGCTGCACCACCGTCCGGCCGAGCTGTCGGGCGGCCAGCAGCAGCGCGTGGCCATCGCCCGCGCCCTGGTCACCAAGCCCGGCGTGCTGTTCGCGGACGAGCCGACCGGCGCCCTCGACACCCGCGGCGCCCGCGACGTCCTGCGCCTGCTGAGCGAGGTGGTCACCGAGTACAGGCAGACGGTCGTGATGGTGACGCACGACCCGATCGCCGCGTCCTACGCGGACTCGGTGCTGTTCCTCGCCGACGGCCGCATCGTCGGACGGCTGCCCGACCCCACGGCCGACGCGGTCGCGGAACGCATGGCCCACCTGGGTCGAGTCTCGGAAGAGGTGTGACACATGTTCGCTCTGGCCCTGCGCTCTCTGCGCCACCGCGCCGGCGGGTCCATCGCGAGCCTTCTCGCGATGTTCTCCGGCGCCCTGATCCTGATGACCTTCGGTGCCCTGCTCGACACCGCCGGCGCTCCGGGCGTCGCCGCGTCCGATGAGAAGACCCTGACCACTCTGGCGGGTGTGGTCGGCGGCTGGAGCCTGATCCTGGTGACGTTCGCGGTCACCTCGACGCTGACCCTGGCCGTCCGGCAGCGCGCCGCCGAGACGGCCCTGCTGAAGAACATCGGCGCCACTCCGGCGCAGCTCGCCCGGATGATCGTCGCCGAGGCGCTGGTGCTGGGGGTCACGGCGGCCGCGCTGGCCATCGTCCCCGCCGTGTTCGCCGGACGCGCCCTGCTGCACCGGCTGACCGGCGGCGGCCAGGTCTCCCCGGACGTCGCCTACCGCTTCGGCGGGTTCGCGATCCACCTCGGCTTCGGCGTCACCGTCGCCGCCGCCGTCGCCGCCGCCGTGATCGCCGCCCGCCGCACAGCCCGGATGGGCGCGACCGAATCCCTGCTGGACGCCTCCACCGGCGGTACCGGAATGAGCAGGAAGCGCCGCGTCGCGGCCGGGGTGTTCCTGTTCCTCGGCGCCGACCTGGCCGTCATCACCGCCACCGTGATGCGCGGCAAGGAGGACTTCGAGCCGATGGCCACCGCCGGGCCCGCGTCCATCTGGTTCTCGATCGGCCTGGCCCTGCTGGCGCCCGTCCTGCTGCGGACCGTGACCACCCGGATCGCCGGCCCGCTCGACCGGCGCGGCGCGGGCGGCCATCTCGCGGGCCTCAACCTCGGCCGCCGCACCGGCCCGCTGTCGACCGCGGTCATGCCGATCATCCTGTTCACCGGCATCGCCACCGGCACTCTTTACATGCAGGCCACCGACAACGCCGTGAACGCCGCCCGAGGCATCGTCGCCACCGCGGACTACCGCAGCGCGGAGACCACCAACATGATCGTGATCGCGATGATCCTGCTGTTCGCGGCCATCATGGTGGTCAACACCCTGGTCGCCACGACCCTGCACCGGCGCGGCGAGTTCGGCCGCCAGCGCCTCATCGGGGCCACCCCCGGCCAGGTGCTCGGCATGGTGGCGGGCGAGGCCCTGATCCTCGCCGCGACCGGCGTCCTGTTCGGCACGCTGGCGTCCCTGGTCACGATCGTCCCGTTCAGCATCGCCCGGTCCGGCTCCCCGATCCCGGACGGGGGCGTCCTGCCCTACCTGGCCGTGGTGGCGATCGCGACCGTCCTGGCCCTCGCCTCCACCCTGATCACCGCCCGCCGCACCCTCGCCGCCCCGCCCGTCACCGCGGTGGCGGCCGGGTGACGGCCCATCGGGACACCGCGTTCCCGACCGCAAGGCCGGGACGCGGTGTCACCATTTCACCTGACAACGACCGGCGCGTGGGTCTATAACGTCATAGATCTATGAATGCCATGCCATTTACACAGGGGCGGCCGTGACCACTCGCCACGAGGGAAACGTCTCGTACGAGCAGCTCATCGCCGGCGACCTCGCCAAGACGATCACCGCGGTGCCACAGTCGCTGGACAACCAGTGGCTCGACAACGAACTCCTGACCTCGGCACTCAAGGCCGGCAAGGTCACCAAGAGGATCGACAAGGAGCAGCGGCGGCGCGCACGGCGGGAGTACCTGCGCGCGTTGCTGAACGCAGAGAAGATCATCGTCAACCGGGCCTACCTTTACAACAGCAGGACCGTGTACCAGGACTTTCTCGGCGACGGGCTCGACCGGGAGGCGTTCCGTTCCCTGCTGAGCGATGGGACGATCATCCCGTGGCTGATGGACGAGACATCGCCCCTGCCCGTGACCACGCCGGCCTTCCAGGTGACGGAGGGATTCGAAGGCTGGCGGACGGTCGCCGAGAACACGCCGATGTCGTGCCTGCGCCTGGCATGGGACGACGAGACGTACCGGGATCTGGCCGCCCACATGAGCCAAGGGTACGGCCACTTCCTCACGCGTCTCGGCCAGTTCCGCCCCGCCGCGCTCCAGCGCGACCTCGGCCTGGGCCCGGACGAGGCGGAGGCCATGGGCAAGTACCTCAAGGAGGTCGCGGCCTGGGCGTTCGAGCGGACCAACAGTGACGTCACGGTGACGCGGCAGATGCTCTACGAGCGGTTCATCGTGGGCGAGGGCGGCGATGTGGCGGCGCGCGAGTACGACCGGAACCTGCCGCACGTCACGCCGCTCAAGCAGCTTTTCGACCTGAAGTACGCGACCAACCTCGCCGACGCGGTCGGCGTGTACGCCCTCACGCCCGGCGACTCGCCGCGCCGCACCGCCCTGCAGGAGGGGCTGGCCGACCGCCGGCGCATCGACAAGAAGGCGCTGGCGGCGACGGACGCCGACCAGATGATCCGGATGCTGCGGAATCTGACCTTCGAGAACGTCCAGGGGCTGCTCGAGCGGGTGCCGAGCCTGGACCGGCTGACGCTCTCGGACATCTCCCGGGTACGCGCCGAGCCCGAATGGCGGACCTACAAGGACACGTTCGCCGACCTGCTCGACTCCTCGTCTCTCGAAGCCCTCACGGACAGCGACAGAGGGGCGGCCTCGGTCCTCGGCGCCTACCTGACCATGCTGGTGAAGGCCGAGGAGATCCACACCGCGAACTGGCTCGACGGCGTCGGTGAACGGTTCGAAGCGCTGGCCGAGCTCGCCATCGACATCGGCGAGGTGACGGTCAACCTGGCGTTCGCGAACGATCTCCCGGTCGGCTTCGAGGTCGTCGGCGACGTCGCGAGCCTGGGGCTCGGCCAGTCCGTGCGCGTCACCGTCCGGCTGGGGCTGGGGCGGCGAATGAAGGGCAGGGCCAAGCACCGCATCGAGAGCACCGCCCAGATCCTCGATCTGCGCCTGGACGACCCCACCCGGGAGGCGAAGAAGATCATCGACTATCTGGCCGGGGCGTACGCGCCGCTGCCGCCCGCGAAGAACGGGCAGGACCAGTCGGGCGAGGCCGAGTGACCGCACCCGGCGACGACCCCGACGCGTACGCGGAGCTGCGTCGGCGGCGGCCGGATCTGTTCGCCAACCCGCCCGGCGCGGCCGTGCGCATCCTGCCGTCCTCGCCGGCCGAAGGCGGACCCTACGGCGTCTGCTACCGGGACCCGTACATCACAGTGCTCCGCGATCCGGTGGCCTTCCGCGGCGGCGCCACCGGCGGTTACGTGCGCATCGTGCCGAGCTCCGGCAGCGCGGGGGCCGCCATCCTCCCGGTCTGCGGTGACAAGGTGGTGCTCGTCCGGCATTTCCGCCATTCCACTCGGCGGTGGCACTGGGAGATCCCGCGCGGCTTCGCCGAGCCCGGAGAGAGCACGGAGCGGACCGCCCGGCGCGAACTCCGCGAAGAGATCGGCGCCGAGGCCATCGAGCTGAAGCCGCTGGGGGACGTGCACGCCGACACCGGGCTGACCGCCGGCCGTGCCGGACTCTTCTGGGCGCGCATCGATCCCCCCACGAAGACGTCCGACGATGAAGGCATCGACACCGTGGCCCTGTTCTCCGCCCGCGAGCTGGACGAGCTGCTGTCGGGCGGAGAACTGACCGACTCCTTCACGATGGCCGCGGTCCTCGCCACCCGGGTACGCGGACTGGCCCCGTTCACCGCCGGGGCGTGAGGCGGACCACCGCGTACTCGCGGTCGGTCTTGCGCTGGTACTTCTCGTAGCGCGGGTGGGCCGCGGTGATGCGCTTCCATGCCGCTTCGCGCTCGGTGCCGTCCAGGACGTGCGGCGTCACCGGGAGCGGTTCGCGGCCGGGCAGTTCGATCGACGCGCGGTCGGGGCGTCCGACCAGGTTAAGGTGCCAGTCCGGGTGACCGTTCTTCCCGCCGGACGCGATGACCAGCCAGGCGTCCTCGCCGTCGGCGAACCACGACACCGGCGTCTCCCGGGGCTGTCCGCTGCGGCGGCCCGCCGTGTGCAGGAGCAGGACGTCCATGCCCATGAACGAGCCGCGCCCCCGCCGGATCTTGCGTGCCATGCGGGCGTTCATCCGGTGCTGCATCCAGCGCGAGAAGGCCCCGTGTCCCTGCTTCGACTGCTCCTTGGTCTCCATACCGATCACGTTAGAGACGGGACCCTCCCGAGCGCTTCTCGGATCCTGACCGATGCTCCGAACATGCCGTCCAGCGTGATGAACGTGGTGATGTGAGCTTCATCGGCCCTCCCTCGGTGTGTGCCGGCCAGGTTGACCGGCCGACGGGCCGGAACTCATCGCGGCGCCGGCGCTTCACGGGGACGCTTCGTGCGCTCGTAATGGCGGGCCGCCTTGGCCCTGTTCCCGCAGACGGCCATCGAGCACCAGCGCCGCGTGCCGTTCTTCGTCGCGTCGTGGAAGTGCAGGACGCAGTCGGGGTGGGCGCAGGCCTTGATCCGGGCCGGGTCGTCGGAGAGGAGGCGCAGGTAGTCGGCGGCGGCCTGCCAGGCGGGCAGCCAGGCCGGGTCGTCGGCCTGCGGATATCGCGCGGGGACGCCGCGCTCGAGGCGGTAGCGCAGGGAGCCGTGGGCGAGGACGCCGTTGAGGGCGTCGGCCGCCTCCGCGGACGGGTCGTCCACGAGCGTCAACAGGATCTCGCGGGTCTCGCGCAGGGCATCGAGCGCCGCCCGGTCGCCCTTCTCGTGAAGCCCCGCAGATCGCAGCCACACCGCCAGGCCGCCGGTGGTGTCGAGGAGGTCATGGCGGACGCCGTCCTGGATCCAGCGCGTGTTGAGCAGGTCGAGCGACAGCGGTTCCCCGACGAGGGGGCGTGGGTCCGTCATCTCGTCCATGACTCCAGTCTATCCGGCTATCCCGCTTTTGCCGGTTGACGCTCGCCTCTCTAACTGTCTATTATTCATTAGACGGTTAGAGCTACTTCGGACGTGCGTCCGGGTCTGCGAGGGATGTCATGGAAACTGTCGCCATCAAGGCACTGAAGACGGGGCATGTCGGGCTGAACGTCACCGACCTGGGCCGGTCGGTGCCCTTCTACACGCGGGTCTTCGGCTTCGACATCCAGGCGGAAGGCGCCGAGGACGGGCGCCGGTGGGCGTTCCTCGGCCGGGACGGACGCCTCGTCCTCACCCTGTGGCAGCAGAGCGACGGTCCGTTCCCGGCGCGCTCGGCCGGTCTGCACCACCTGTCCTTCCAGGTCGAGTCGATCGAGGAGGTGGAGGCCGCCGAAAACCTGCTGCGGGAGCTGGGGGCATCGTTCGCCTACGACGGTGTCGTCCCGCACGGCGAGGGGGCGTCGTCCGGCGGGATCTTCTTCACCGACCCCGACGGGATCCGCCTCGAGATCTACGCGCCGGCCGGCGCCGACACCGCCCCCGCCCCGTCCGGCACCGCCCCGACCTGCGGCTTCTTCTAGAAAGGAGGCCGCCGTGGCGGTCTACCACGCGGGTGAGCGGGCCGCCCAGCGGCGCGCCGGCCTGCTCGACCAGGGCGCGTTCTCCGGCCGCGCCGTCCGCGCGGAGATCCCCGAGGTGGCGCGGCGGTTCCTGGCCCAGCAGCCGATGGCGGTGCTCGGCGCCGCCGACGGCGACGGGCGGATGTGGGCGACCCTGCTCACCGGACGGCCCGGCTTCCTCCGCGCCGAGGACGCCGAAACCGTCGTGATCGACGCGCGGGCGGTGCCGGGCGACCCGCTGGCCCCTCGGTTCGCCACGGGCGGCAGGGTCGGCCTGCTGGCCATCGAGCCGGCCCGGCACCGCCGGATGCGGATGAACGGACGGGCCGTCCCCGCCGGGGGCGGCCTGCGGGTCGCGCTCGACCAGGTGTACGCCAACTGCCCCAAGTACATCCAGAAGCGGGAGCCGCGGTGGGAGCCGGGCCCGCCCGGCGAGGCCACACGGTCAAGGACGCTGACGGACGGGCAGCGAACGCTGGTCGGCGGTGCCGACACGTTCTTCATCGCCACCGCCGACCGGGACGGGAACGCCGACGCCTCCCACCGCGGCGGCGCCCCCGGCTTCGTCGAGGTCGCGTCGCCGGGCCTGCTGCGCTGGCCCGACTACGTCGGCAACGCCATGTTCAACACGCTCGGGAACCTGGAGGTCGAGCCCCGGGCCGGGCTCCTGTTCCCCGACTGGCGGACGGGGGCCGTCCTGCAGCTCACCGGCACCGCCCGCACGATCTGGGACGGGGCGGACGCCGTGCCCGGGGCCGAGCGGATGGTCGAGTTCCGCGTCTCCGAGGTCGTCGAGATCCCGGGGGCGAGCCCGCTGCGCTGGACGGACCCTGTCCCGTCCCGGTTCAACCCGCCCCTTGGGTGACGAACCGGAATGGTCCATCCGTCAGGCGGCCACGGTCGAGTTCCAGGTGCCGTCCGGTGAACGACGCCCGCATGCGGCGGTCGTGGGTGACAATGACCAGCGCGCCGGGATAGTCCGTCAGGGCTTCCTCCAGTTCGTCCACGAGCAGGGGTGAGAGGTGGTTGGTGGGTTCGTCCAGGAGGATCAGGTCCGAGCGTCCGGTGACCAGGCGCGCCAGTTCCAGCCTGCGACGCTGCCCGGCCGACAGCGAGCGGACGGGCTTGGGCAGGTCGGACGGCCGGAACAGGCCCAGCGCGAGCAGCTCGTCGGCGTGCTCCTCCAGGTCGCCCGGACGCCCCTCCGCGAATGCCCGCAGGAGCGTCCCGTCCACGGCCTCCGCTTCTTCCTGGCGCAGGTAGCCGACCCTCGGGTGGCGCTGAACGCTGCCCGAGGCGGGAGTCAGCTCCCCCGCCAGGACCTGCATCAACGTCGTCTTTCCCGCGCCGTTCGGGCCGGTGACCAGCACGCGCTGGCCCCGTTCGATGCGCAGCGAGTCGACGTGCAGCCGGTCCGGGACGTCGACGCCCGCCAGTTCGGCGACCGGACCGGACGCGCCGTACGCGGCGGGCGGGGTGGTCGCGAACCGCAGCGGGTCCGGCGGCGGCGCCACCGGGTCGTCGGTCAGCTCCCGGACCCGCTGCCGCGCGCTCCGGATCCGGCTCATCGCACCGTGCGCCCGGGACCGGGCCCGGAAGGCGCCGGCGCCGCTGAAGGCGCTCGGGGCCTTGCGCGGAATCGCCGAGAGCCGGTCGATGTTCGTGTCGGCCAGTGCCTCCTGCCTGCGTTTCTCCTCCCGCCAGGTCTCGTACTCGTGCAGGCGGCGGCGCCGGTCCGCCGCCTTGGCGGCCAGGTAGCCGCTGTAGCCGTTGCCGTACCGGCGGACGCCCCGCTCGTCCACCTCGAGGATCGTCGACGTCACGCGGTCGAGGAACGCGCGGTCGTGCGTCACGGCGACCACGGTTCCGCGGTGGCGGCGCAGATGCTCCTCCAGCCAGGCGACGGCGTCGTCGTCGAGATCGTTGGTGGGCTCGTCCAGCAGGAGCAGTTCGGGGGACGCGGCGAGCGTCGCGGCCAGCATCAGCCGTGACCGCTCGCCCCCGGACAGCGTGCCGAGCGGCCGGGCGCGGTCCAGGCCGGGGACGCCGAGGGCACGGGCCGCGATCTCGACGCGGGTCTCGGCCGCGTAGCCGTCCCGCGCCTCGAACGCCGCGACGAGCTCGGCGTACTCGGCGAGTCCGGCTGTGTCCAGCCCGGCCTCGGCAGCGCGCATCCGGGCCTCCAGGTCCCGGAGGTCGGCGAGGGCGAGGTCGATCGCGTCCTGGACGGTCGCGGAGGGCGGCAGGTCGATCGTCTGGGCCAGGTAGCCGACGCCGCCGGGTGCCGTGATGCGCACGGCCCCGTTGTCGGGGTGTTCCCGTCCCGCGATGAGCCGCAGCAGGGTCGTCTTCCCGGCCCCGTTCTCACCGATCACGCCGACCCGTTCACCGGGCTTGATCGTGAGCGAGACGCGGTCGAGGACGACATGGTCGTCGTAGCGCTTGGTGACGTCGGACAGGACGAATTGGGCGGTGCGCATGGGGCGACCTCCGGATATGAGCCGGGTCAGGGAAGGCGGAACCGCGCACCGGAGACAGAGGTGTCCAGAAGAGGACCGGTCTGGGCGGGAGCGCGGCGACGCGCGGCGGAGCTACGGCTCTACGCCTCGGGCGCGTCGGTCACGACGATCACAGAGTTCCCACGTGCACAGATATACCCAGGAGGTCATTCGCCGTCAACCCCATATTGCGGACACGTTTCGCGATTGTCCGGACACAAGGAGTGGCGGGCCGGTAAGGTCCCCGACCGGGATGGGGGGATCGGACGATGGCATCTCACCGCAAACCGATCATGATTCCGCTGGTGCTGGGGCTGGCCCTGACCGGCTGCGCGTCGCCCGTGCCGTTCCACCGGCCCGGCGAGGGGCCGCCCGACGCGCCCGTGGTGGCGCTCGGGGGCGCGGCGCCGTACGTGCGTCCGCGTCCGGTGGCGACACCCCGCGCGCCGCGGCCGGCGCCGCAGCGGCTGTACGTCGCGAACGCGCGCGGGATCGACATGATCGATCCCGTGGCCGGACGCGCCGTCGGACGGCTGCCGGGCGGCGCGTCCGGCATCGTGCCCGCGTGGGACCCGGGGGGCCTGTGGGCGGTGCGGCACGGCGCTCTCGTTCCGCTCCGGCCGCCCGGCGCGCCGGTCCGGGTGGAGGGCGTCGCGGGCCTCTACTTCACCCCGGACGGACGCCACGCACTCGTCCTCGCGGGCCGCCGCGTCGAATTCCGCGACCCGCGCACGATGGCGCCCCGCGCGGCGGTCCCGCTTCCGTGCGCGCCGGGGCACGCCGCCTTCTCCGCGGACGGGACGTCCCTCATCGCCACCTGCACGCAGGCGGCGCGTCTGGTGCGGGTCGACCTCGCCCGCCGGAAGGCGACCGGCGCGGCCCGCCTGCCCGGCCGCGCCCGGCCGGGCGACCTGCGCCTCGCCCCCGACGGCGCCACCCTGTACGTGGCCGACCCGGGGGCCGGCGGGGTCCGGGTCCTGGACGCGCACCGGCTCACGCAGCGCGGTCTCGTCCGAGCCCCGGCGGCGCGGAGCCTCGCGGTCGCCCCGGACGCGCGCCACCTGTTCGTGTCCGGCGGCTCCACGGTCACGGCGATCGATCTCCGCACCCGCCGCCCGTCGGCCCGGTGGCGGCTCGACCCGCCGCCCCGGGCGGGCGTGACACCGGCCGGTGACCGCCGCACCGCCGCCGCTCCGGGCGGCCGCACTCGCTCCCCGGCTCCCGGCCGCGTTCCCTCGGGGCCCCGCGACCCGGCCTCGGCGCCCGGACCCGGCAGCGGTGCGCCGGGCGGCGCGGCGCCGGGCGGCCGGGAGAGCGATGCTCCGGTGCTGGGCGGTTTCTCGCCGGACGGGCGGCTGCTGTGGCTCGCCGACCCGCGCGGCCTCGTCTACGCGATCTCGACGCGCACCGGCCGCGTCCAGCGCAGGATCTGGGTCGGCGGACGCCCCGCGGGCGTCTGCGTCCACCCCCAAGCCGGTCGCCGCTCCCTGGGCGGCACCGGCCAGTACCGCTGAGAGCCCGCGCGGCTCTGTGCCCGGCGCGGCGCCGGGCGGCCTTCCGGTCGCCGGACCGGGCGGGAGCGCTAGCGGGTCGTCGCGTGGGTCCAGTCGGGAAGCAGTTCTTCCACCAGGGCTTCCGTCTCCGGCTGCAACTGGTCGAGGTACGGGTCGCGGCCCACGCGGTTGCGCAGTTCGTCCACCGCCACCCGCACCTGGGCCGTGTCGCCGGTGGCGTGGGTCGCGCGGAGCAGGTCCCGCCAGAGGCCCTCGTCCTCCGGGGCCAGGCGCAGGCCGGCACGGGCCGCGCCGACCGCGCCGCGCGGGTCGCCCTCGTCCAGGCGCAGGACGACCAGGCAGTGTGCGACGTCGATGACGCGGGCCGTCGACTCGTACTCCAGGGTGTGGGACGCGAGCCATCCGTAGCGGCCGCGAGGGCGGTCGGCGAGGAGCGGGCCGCGGACGAGGTCCAGCGCGTACGACATGTACGCCATCTCGGACGCGGGTTCCGCCGCCGACCGCCACACCAGCCAGCGGAACACGGCGAGGTCGACGCGGACCTCGGAGCCGAGCCGGATGCGGCCCCGGTCGTCGTAGTACAGGTTGGGGCGGCCCCGGGTGTCGCGGCCGAGCCAGTCGGAGACGCGCGCGACGGTCGCGTCGCGGACGCCCGCGGTGACGCCGCGCGGCCAGATCGCGCCGCCGAGCACCGTCGGGTGGACGCCCTCCGGGTGGGCGGCGAGGTAGACGAGGACCTCGGTGCAGAGGGCGCGACGGCTCTCGTCGATCGGGCCGGGCGCGTCCACCTCGATCGGGCCGAGGATCCGGATGTCGGCGGACGACCGCTGCGCCGTCGGCGGCTCCACGGGCGAGGACGGGTCGGGCAGCGGCACCGACTCCAGGCGGGAGGCGGTGCGGAACAGCTCGAACACGCCCCGGTACCGCTCGTCCGGGACGAGCTGCGCGTCGACCTCGAAACCGAGGACCCCGGCGGTCAGCCGGCCGTCGGCGGTGACGTCCCAGGTCCAGGTGGCGCCCTGCACGTCACCGGGGACGATGTATCCGGCCGCCATCCGGGTTCCGGTGCGGGCGAGCGCGACCAGGCGGTCGGCCTCCTCGTCGGTCGGGCGGTCGGCCATGATCAGGTAGTGCGGCATCCACGCCTCGCCGAACACGCCCCTGCACCGCCCGGTGAGGACCGAGTCGACACCGGACGCGGCGAGCGCCTGCCGCACCTCCGCGCCGCGCGCCTCCAGCTCGGGCAGCGCGTCCGCGAGCGCAGGCACCGACCGGACGCGGTCGGGCGCGATCTCCGCGAGGCCCTCGCCGAGTTCGGCGCCGAACCCGACGAGCGTGATCCGCATGTGGTCGGACCAGCGGTTCGTCGCGAGTTCGAGGGCGAGCGCGGCGAGCGCGGCGCGGCGGGTCTCCTCGGGGCCGCGGAGCGCGATCAGCCCGTGCGCCGCCTCCAGGTCGACGAGGATGCGGCCGTTGTCGTTCGTCCCGATCGACACCAGGCCGGGGTAGGGCGCGAGGACGTCGCCGAGGTCGGACGACTCCAGCCGGGCGAGCACGTCGGCGCGCAGCCGCCAGACCTGGCCGTCGTCGAACGCCTGCCAGGGCGCGGGCGGGTTCTGGTCGGCGGGCGCGATCCACAGGTCGAGGCTGCCGCGCCCGAGGTGCACCCCGTAGACGGTGGGCAGGGCGCGCCCGCCCGCGGCGAGGGACTTCGACAGGTGCCGGAGCCCGCGGTCGAGGAGCTGCGCGGCGTCCTCGTCGGCGCCGAACCGCAGCTCCGCCTCGGTGGCCGCGGCGGCCCCCTCCGGCCGGACGATCATGTGCCCGAACGCGCGGTGCCACATCTGGGCCCGGCGGCGGCGGCCGAGGGCGCTGAGCAGCCCGGCGGCGAGCAGCGACGCGGCCGCGAGCCCGTGCGACCAGTCGAGGTCGATCCGCTCGTCGAGGGCGGCCTCGTTGCCGGTCATGCCGTGGCCGGGGAGGGTGTGGCCCGGACGCGGCGTCTCGGCGGGCGGTTTCGGCTGTGCCTGCGCGTTCTCCGAAGGCGCGGGCGTGCTCGGCGCCTCGGTGGACGGCCGCGGTTCCGGGCTCTGCGCGGGCGCGGTCGGTTCCTCCGCGGACGGCCGCGGCGCCGGGCTCTGCGCGGGTGCGGGCTTCTCCGGTTCCGGTTTCGCGGGTGCGGGCTTCTCCGGTTCCGGCTTCCGCGGCTTCGGGTCGGGCGCCGGATCCGGGTCGGGGGCGGCGTGGCCGTAGCGGAAGTAGTCGTCGAGGTCCGCCGACGGGACGATCTTCGCGTGCTTGGCGTCCGCCGGCATCTCCAGGATCCAGCCCGGCCGGATCAGGCTCGCGATGTGCAGCTTCGACCCGTCCGGCTGCACGCGGCCCTTGTTGAGCGAGTAGATCTCCTTGTAGCGGCGGCCCTCGCCGAGGCACTTCTCGGCGATCTCCCAGAGGCTCTCGTGATGCCGCCCGTCCGGTGGCCGCACCTTGTAGATCTTGGTGGTGGCGGCCTTCTCGGTGGGGTTCGCCGTGAGCTCGGTGGCGATCCGGTCGGCGGCGGCGTGCAGGTCCGGCGCGTCCGGGATCCGCTGGTACTCCTGGGTCTGCGGCCGCGGCGGCCCGTAGGGCTGCGCGGCGGCGGGCCGCTGCTGGCTGAGCCCGCCCGACAGCGCGGGCACGATCACGGACGTGGCGGTGAACAGCAGCAGCGCCGCCACGACGAGCCGGTGGACGAGCGACTGCGTGCCCCCGGCGAGCGGCACCCGCGCCGGGACGCCGACGCCGCGGATCCCCGCGTACACCTCGACGACCACGCACGCGGCGAGCTGCAGCCAGGCCAGCCAGACGAGCGTGACGAGGATCGTCATCAGCGCGCCCGGCCCGATCCGCCGGGTCAGGTCGGACGCGGCGGGCAGCGCGTCCGGGACCGGTGAGCCGAAGAACGTGAGCAGCGCGTACGGGACGCCGATGAGCAGGGCCGCGAGCGCCGCGAGCGCCCCCACCCCGGCGAGGACGTCGCCGGGGCTCCGCCCGCTTCCGAGGCGTCCGCCCCGCACCTTGACCGGTGTGCGCCGTCCCTGCCGCGTCACCATCGCTCCCCCAGAGGTTGCGAAGCCCGATTCATCGTAGACGCGAATCTTCTGGCGGTCATGGGGTGTCTGCTCCGGTCACGGGGTGGGCGGTGGCGGACGAGGTCATCGTGAACTCCCCGAAGCCGGGGATGATGCCGAGCAGTTGCGGCCGCACCGTGATCTCGACGGTGACCGCGACCTCCTCCTCGGTGGCGTCGCAGTTCGCGCCGGTCACGTCCGCGTCGTAGGCGCTGAGGAGGTCGCAGGCGGCGGCGCGGGCACGGCCGGGGTCGATGACCGGCTTCCCGGTCTCCCGCAGCGCGGCGGTGTCGATCTCGTTGGCTCCGGCGCGCGCGGCCTGCTCCGCCATGTCGGCGGCGCGCTGCCGGGCGTGGATCGCGAGGCCGCCGTCCACGAGGAGCCCCGCGAGGAGAAGGACGGCGGGGGTGAACAGCACGACGTACAGGGAGACGGAGCCCCGGTCCCTCATTCCAGACCTCCTCCGTCGCCGCCCCGGAAGGTGAACGTGTCGATGGGCGCGAGCGCGTGGCCGCGGAGCCGCTTGGTGCCGGGCAGGCCGATGAACGACAGGTCGCCGAGGTCGACGTCGCAGGTGATGGTGACGCCGACGCGTCCGCCGGGCCCCCAGTCGGTGACGTCCGTGACGACGGTCGGTCCGCCCGCGCACCAGCTCGTCCCGCGCAGGTTCGCGGCGGCGGCCTCGTCGGCGAGGATCTGCGCGGACGACGGGCCGCGGGCGATGGACGCGGCGCGCACCGCGTCCCGGGCGGCGCCGTCCATCTGGCTCTGCGCGTCGACCATGCGCCCGGCGCCGGCGAGGAGCAGCAGGAACGCGACGAAGATCGGCGTGACGAGCACCATCTCCAGCGACATCGACCCCCGGTCGCGCACATCTGCCGCGTCGCCCCGCGTCATGGCGCGCCCTCCTCGCACGCGGTCCCCGGACCGACGTCCGGGCGGAAGCACTCGATCGGTCCCTGCGACCGCTGCCGGACGGTGAACGTCATGAACGGGATGACCCGCACGGCCTGGCCGCTGACCTCGACCCACCGCTCGTCGTCGGCCTCGCCCGCCGCCACGTCCAGGCCCGAGATGAGGTTCGGGCCGATCTTCCGGACGTCGCCGGTGGCCTTCGTGACGGCGGCGTCCTGCCAGCCCCCGCCCGGCGGCTGGGTGCGCGCGACCCGGGCACCGGACTGCGCGGCGGCGAGCGCCACATGGCGGGCGTGGAACACCATCGCGAACTGGACGACGACGAGCATCACGAGGATGAGGACCGGTGTGAGCAGCGCCCACTCCATCGACGACGCCCCCCTGTCTCCTGGGCTGTCTCCTCGGGGGCGCCGGAACCGTTCGCGCGGCATCGGAGCGGTCAGCCCGTGTTGATGCTGTTGGCCTTGTCCTGGATCTTCTTCTGGATCACGGCGCCGATCGTGATGGCGATCAGCGCGAGGATCGCGGTGATGATCGCCCATTCGATGGCGGACGCGCCGCGGCTGCGCTCCTCCTCCGACCGCAGCAGGTCGAGCCGGACGCCGAGCATCGCGCGCAGGTACACGACGGACGGATGGTCGAGGGGGTTCATCGGATACCTCCAGGGGGACGGGGTCACGAGGCCAGCACCCGCATCAGGGCCGGGTACGCCAGGAAGATCAGGAATCCGGCGCAGAGGAACAGCTGCGCGACCAGCATCGACTGGGACCGCTCGCCCGCCTTGCCCTCCAGGTCGGACAGTTCGCGGCTGCGCATGGACGCGGCGCGCGCCCCGAGCGACGCGCGGATCTGGGCGCCGTCGTCGGCGACGAGGGCGAGCGCGCCCGCGAGGTCGCGCAGTTCGGCGATGTCGAGCTCGTCGCCGAGCCGGCCGAGCGCCTGCCAGGGGGTCTGGCCGGTGATGCGGGCGTTGGCGAGGGCGTCCCGGATGCGGTGCATCGCCCAGCCCTCGCCGACGTTCGCGGCGGTCATCAGCGCCTCGGGGACGCCGCGTCCGCCCGCGAGGTTCATCGAGACGAGGTCGAGGAACGCGCCGACGACGTGCCGGAAGTCCTGCCGGCGGGCCTGCGCCTCCTGCTTCAGCTGCATGTCGGGGAAGAAGAAGAACAGCACCGCGAACAGCACGCACAGCCACGCCGGGATCTGCACAGACGAGCCCAGGCCGAGCACCGCGAAGTACGCGACGATCAACGGGATGAACAGCAGCGCGGCGGCCGGGAGCAGGAACTTCGTAGCGAGGAACGCCTCCAGCGACCGCTCCGTCAGGGCGAGGTCGGCGCGCACCGACCGCAGCCGCCAGCCGCGCGCCTCGCAGAGCCGGACGAGTTCCCCGCCGACGCGGGCGCGCATCCCGCCGACGCGCTCGAGGGTCGGGGAGATCCGCCCGGCGGCCTGCGTCTCGGCGAGGTCGCGGCGGCGCGCGGCGTCCAGCGCGGCCATCCGGGCGGCGAGGCCGGGACGGGCCGGGAACAGCGCGCGGGCGAGGACGTACAGCCCGAGCCCGACCACGGCGCCGGCGGCCATCGCGCCCGTCATGACGGACCGCCGCCCTGCCAGCCCGCGACCGTGCTCGGCACCTCGCCCGGAACGCCGGGCCGGGCCTTGCGGGGCTCGCTGAGGAACCGTCCGGGCAGCTCGTACTTCGACAGGCGCCGCAGCCACAGGAACGCCGCCCCGTACAGGGCGACGACGACGCACAGGACGAGCTGGCCGAGGAAGTCGTCGTACGGCTCGACGTAGGAGTGGTTGAACACGGCGAGGGCGAGGGCCGTCCCGACCGACACCCCGACGACGATGCGGACGCTGCGGCGGGTCGAGCGCCGGTCGGCCTCGACGCGGCGCCGCATGTCGAGCTCGGCGCGGGCGGAGTCGGCGAGCGCGCCGAGCATGTCGCGCAGGCCGGGGCCGCGCAGCTTCGCGTTCAGGATCAGCGCCGCGATCACCAGGTCGGCGGACGGGTCGTCCAGGTCGTCGGCGAACCGTCGCAGCGCCTCGGGCATCGGGACGCGGGTGTGCAGCCGGTCGACGAGCGCGCGCAGCGGCTGGCGGAGGGCGGGCGCGGCCGCCCGCTGCGACGCGGGGATCGCCTGCTCCAGGCCGACGGCGCCCGCGATCGTGTCGCGGAGCGATTCGGTCCAGCCGGCGAGGGCCTCCAGGCGCGCCATGCCGGTGCGCTCCTCGGCGGCGCCGCCCGCGAGGCCCTCCCAGGCGAGGACGAGGACGGCCGTCCCGGCGGCGGCGATCGGCCAGCGGGTCACGACCAGCACCGCGACGCCGACGATGACCGCGACGGCCGTGCGGGTGGTGAGGGTCTTGACGATGTCCTCGCGGCTGCGCCCGCGCGCCGGGCGGCTGCGCACCGGCATCCCGCGCAGGGCCGCCGCGAGCAGCAGCACCCCGCCGCCCACCACGGCGCCCGCGATGACGGCGAGCAGCACGTCCGGCGGGAACATCACCAGCCTCCGGCGGACGGATCGTAGCCGTGGTCGGCGAGGTCGGCGGCGCACGCGATCGGCGCGTGCGGCACCGCGACGCCCTCGGGGCCGAGCGCGAACACCTCCGACGACAGGACGCGCCCGTCCACTCCGGTGACCTCCCGGACGGACGCGACGAACCGCCGCAGCCGCCCGCCGCGCGCGTAGTCGTTGCGCTTCTCGATGAACACCACGAAATCGATGGCGCCCGCGATGAGCATGTGGGTCGCCTCGACGGGCAGCCGCTCCTCCGACTGGATCGCGTACGTCGCGATGCGGTTGAACACCTCCACCGAGGAGTTCGCGTGGATCGTGGACAGCGACCCGTCGTTGCCCTGCGACATCGCGTTCAGCATCGTGACGATCTCGTCGCCGAGGACCTCGCCGACGATGACGCGGGAGGGGTTCATGCGCAGCGACCGCCGCACCAGCTCCGCCATCGAGATCGCGCCCTGCCCCTCCGAGTTCGGGAGGCGCTGCTCGAACGCGACGCAGTTCGGATGCAGCTCGGGGAACGCGTCCAGGCCCAGCTCGAGGGCGCGCTCGACGGTGATGAGCCGCTCGACGGGCGCGATCTCGTTGGCGACGGCGCGCAGCAGCGTGGTCTTCCCCGCGTTCGTCGCCCCCGCGATCATGATGTTCTTGCGGGCGTGGACGGCGGCCCGGAAGAACCGCCCGAGTTCCTGGCTGATCGTCCCGTTCCCGACGAGGTCGGCGAGGAACACCTTGCCGAGCCGCGCCCGGCGGATCGACAGCGCGGGCCGGACCGTCACGTCCATCACGGCGGACAGCCGCGAACCGTCCGGGAGCCGCAGGTCGAGCTGCGGGTTCGCGGTGTCGAACGGCCGCGACGACAGCCCGCTGTAGGCGGCGAGGATCTGGATCAGCTCGACGAGCTCCTCGTCGCTCTCGGCGACCGGCTCGCCCATCACCTCGCGGCCGTCGGCGTAGCCGATGAACACGCGGTCGCAGCCGTTGATGTCGATGTTCTCGATCTCGGGGTCCTCCAGCAGCGGCTGGAGCCGCCCCACCCCGAACAGCGCGGCGTGGACGCCCGCGGCGAGGGCCTCCTCCTCCTCCGCGTTCGGCGGGCGCCGCCCGGAGGTGATCTCGCCGCGCGCGAACTCCTCCAGGACCTGGCCGATGAGCGCGCGGGCGAACTGCCGCTCGTCCTCGCCCGACATCGGCGGCAGGCCGTGCGCGGCGTCCAGCCGGCGCTGCTGCGCCAGCCGGTCGCCGACCTCCTGCCGGAGCCGCTTGACGAGCCCGTGATCCACCTACCGGTCCCCCTTCTCGTACGCCGGGACGGGGTCGCCGGGCGGGACGGGCCGGTCGTGGGGCACCGCGGGTGCCGGGCGGGTCGCGGCGAGGCGGCCGATCAGGTCGGCGGCGACCTCGCGGGCGGAGCGGATCAGCAGCGACCGGTCGAGGCGGCCGCCCCAGCCGCCCGACAGCAGCTCGGCGCCCTTCGGGTCGAGGGCGAGGCCGCCGAGGACGGTCACCGGCGGCTGCGGACCGGCGCCGCGGTCGTCCGGCACCGGGTCCCGGCCGCGCCGGCCCGCGCCCGCGACGATCCGGTCGACCTCGGCGATCGAGCCGCGGAAGTCGCGCGGGTCGGCGAGGACGAGCACCCCGATCGGCGGGCCGCCGCGCAGCTCCGCGGTGAGCGCCGCGACCCGTTCCCGCAGGTGCGCGACCTGCTCCAGGGTCGCCCGCGTGAGCAGGACGACGAGGTCGGCCTCGCGCAGCAGGTCGAGCAGCGGGGTGCCGGCGCCGAGCCGCCCGCAGTCGACGATCACGTCGACGGGGGCGAGGCCGGCGAACGCGCGGCCGAGCGGGCTCCACAGCCACGTCATCGCCTGCGCCTGCTCCGCGTTCGTGATCCCCACGAGGACGTCGAGGCCGCCGACGAGGCGCTGGCAGTGCTCCGCGATCTGCTCGGGGCGCAGGCCGCGGCGGGCCGTCGCGGCGAGGCTGAGCAGGCCGCGGGACGGGTTCAGCAGCCCGCCGTCCCCCGCGCCCTCCGGCGCGGCGGCGGGGAGGCGGTACACGAGGTCGCCGCCCGCCTGGTCGCATTCGGCGACGATGACGGGGCGCGGCCAGACGGCGCCGAGGGCGACGGCGGCGGTGGTGACGCCCGGCGCCCCCTTGTCGGCCGCGAGCGCGATGAGTGCCACGGTCAGTTCCCGCCCGGGCCCGGAGTCCGGGGGCCGCCGCTCGGGGGCGGCTCCTCGCCCTGGCCCGGCGGGGTCGCCCCGCCGGGCGGCGGCGCCGGGTTCGTGCCGTCCGGAACGAGGGCGAGCGCGACCGTCCCCGCCGACGCCGCCTGCGTGACGAGCGGCGCGTCGGCGGGCGGGACCGCGACGTCCACGGTGGTCTGGTCGGAGCGGAGCCGGTCGCCGCCGGCGCGCCCCACGTTCACCACGATCGCGTCGGACGACAGGACGGTGCCCGCGCGGGGACCGCCGCCCGTCCCCCCGCCGGCCGCGTACAGCGCGACCCGCTTGCCGATCTCGACGTCGCGGGCCGGGACCTGGCCGGGCTTCAGCGCGAGCCCGACCACGACGCGGCCCTGCGCGGCCTCGGCCGTCTTGCTGATCATGCCGTTGGTGAGCAGCGCGCCCTTGACCAGCGGGACGGCGGAGTAGTACTTCGTCACGTTCACCCGCTCGGACCAGTCGAGGAACTGGATGCCGGTGGCGCCGACCTGGACCTCCTCCAGCGCGCTCAGGGGGATCCGCTGCCCGGCGGCGACCGGTTGCGCGATCCGGATCGCCGACACGCGCTGCCCGCTGGCCATCACGAGATAGGCGCTCGCGAGGGCGCCGCCGAGGATGAGCAGGACCGCGAGCGCGGCGAGGGCGGGCTTGCGTTCGCGCGGCGACGCGGGCAGCCGCTGGCCCCCGGACGCGCCGAGACCGGAGCGGCCGAGACCGGCGGCCCCCGCCTGCGCACCGCCGGCGACGGCCGACTGGTTGGACTTCATCGGACTGGCCACGCGCCCCTTCCCCGCCCGCCGCGGGAGTCCCGCGGCGAATCACCGAGCGATCCATGCTTGCGGGCTTACCGGGTCACGTCAATGGATTCCCGGCGCCCGTACCGCCCCATTCCGCACGCGACCCTTTTGACCTGGGAATTTCTGGATCACTCCCGTACTTACCGGGAGTCACTTACGTCACTCCAGCGTGACGGGGCACGCGCACTGAACTGCACGTGTCCGACATGAGGGATGTGCTCGACTGATCGTCGGAGAATCCGGGGCCGCGGGGCGCGGCGTCTTCGCCGGTTCTGACAGAGGGAGTAATTAAGCTGGCCCGAGCGATGGCGCCGCCCGGCCCGGGGCGGCGCGTTCTGGAGGGGCTCGGATGCGGATCTCGTTCACGGCGCTGACCGGCCAGGGGCCGCGGGACGTCGTGATCAACGTCGATGCCGAGGCGACCGTCGACGGGGTCGCCCGGTCCCTCGCCACCGTGCTCGACGGAGGAAGGCCGGGGCTCGACACGATCCCGGGCGGCGCCAGGCCGCCGGCTCCGCGGTTCTCCAAGGACGCGCTCGCCGCGGCGCGCGCCCCGGAGCGACCCGCGGAACCCCGCGTCCTCTGGCTCGACGGCCGGATGCTCGACCCGCAGGCCCTCGCCGTGAAGGAGCTGCGCGACGGCGCCGTCGTCGCGGTGGAGCGGCGGGGCGCGCCGGCCACGGTGCTCGCGGAACCGTCCGGGCTGATCGAGGTGCGGGTCGTGGGCGGGCCCGCCGCCGGGTCGGTGCACCGGATCGGGCTGGGGACGAGCACGCTCGGGTCCGGCGGTGACGTCGACGTCCGGCTCGACGACCCGTCCGTCCCGTCCCGGTCGCTGCGGATCACCGCGGGCGTCGACGGGGTGCGGATCGAGGCGTCCAACATGACCCTCGAGCGCGGCGCCGCACTCGACGGAGAACCGCTGACCGGCCCGGTGGCCTGGCCTTTCGGCGGAATGCTGACGATCGGCGACAGCGTCCTGACCGTCGCGACGAGCGCCGCGCCGGACACCCATCTGGAGCCGCTGCCGGAAGGCGGGCTCGCGTTCAACCGGCCGCCGCGTCTCAATCCCGGGGACCGCGTCCGCAAACTGGACGTTCCCAAAAGGCCCGAACGGAATCCGAAAGAACGGCTGCGGCTGTTCGGTGCCATCCTTTTCTCCGCTTTCGGTCTCGTCATGGCGTTCGCGCTCGGGCAATGGTGGTGGGCGCTGTTCGCGCTCGCCTGGCCGCTGATGACGGTCGGCGAATGGGTCGGCGACCGGCTGCACGGCCGCAAGTCGTACAAGAAGGCGCTGCAGGAGTACCACCGCAAGGCGGGCGAATTCGACGGCGAGCTCGACCGGCTGCGCCGCGCCGACCAGGCCGAACGCCGCGCCCTGCACCCCGATCCGGCGGAGGTCCTGCTCACCGCGACCGGCCCCCGCCGCCGCCTGTGGGAGCGCCGCCGCGACGACGCCGACACGCTCCACCTGCGCCTCGGCCTCGCCGACCTGCCCGCCCGGATCGAGCTGACCGGCGACGAGGACGGCGAGATCCCGATCCCGTCCGCCCGGCAGGTACCGGTCGCGCTGCCGCTCGCCGACCTCGGCGTCCTCGGCGTGACGGGGCCGCGCGCCGCGTCCCGCGGCCTGGCCCGCTGGCTCGTCGCGCAAGCCGCCGCCCTGCACAGCCCGCGCGACCTCGCGATCGTCGTCCTGTCCGCCGGCCCGGAGGCGGGCGAGGAGTGGAACTGGGTGCGGTGGCTGCCGCACTGCGCGCCGCGCGAGGGCGAGGAGTGCACGGCCCTCGTCGGCGGCGACCCCGAATCCGTCGCGCACCGCGTCACGGAGCTCGCGATCCGCGTGACGGAACGCCGCCGCTCCGCCCAGCCGGACGCGGGCTTCCTGGGCCGCGCCAGGAGCGCCGAGAACGTCCCGTACAACATCCTGATCGTCCTGGACGGGGCGCGCGCCCTCCGCCGCGTTCCGGGCATGCCGATGCTGCTGTCGCGCGGCCCGGAGTTCGGGCTGCACGCCATCTGCATCGACGACGAGGAGCGGCTGCTGCCGGAGGAGTGCCGCGCGGTCGCCGCGTGGGACCCGCAGCACCCGTCCCGCCTCCACCTGCGCGGCCAGGGCCTGGACGCCCTGGGCCCCGTCCTGGCCGACCAGGTGTCCCCCTCCTGGACGGACCGCGTGGCACGCGCTCTTGCGCCCGTCCGCGACGTCTCCCGCGAGGATGCCGAGAGCGCTCTGCCCGCCATCGTCCGCCTTCTCGACCTGCTCGACATGCCCGCCCCCACACCGGAACACGTCCTCCAGTCCTGGCAGCGCACCGGAGGACGGACGACGCGCGTCCCCATCGGCGTCGGCGGCGGCAAGGGCTCGTCCCGGATGTACGAGATCGACCTCCGCGCGGACGGCCCCCACGGCCTCATCGCGGGAACGACGGGCGCGGGCAAGTCGGAACTCCTCCAAACCCTCATCGCGTCGCTCGCCCTCGCCAACCGCCCGGACGAGATGACGTTCGTCCTCATCGACTACAAGGGCGGCGCCGCGTTCAAGGACTGCGCGCGCCTCCCCCACACCGTCGGCATGGTCACCGACCTCGACGGGCACGCCACCGAGCGCGCCCTCGAGTCCCTCGCCGCCGAGCTGCGCCGCCGCGAGGAGATCCTCCTCGACGCTGGCGCCAAGGACATCGACGACTACAACGACCTGCGCCCCTCCGACCCCGGCCTGCCGACGATGCCGCGGCTCGTCCTCGTCATCGACGAGTTCGCCGCGATGGTCACCGAGCTGCCCGACTTCGTCACCGGCCTGGTCGACATCGGCCGCCGGGGCCGCTCCCTCGGCGTCCACCTGATCCTCGCGACGCAGCGGCCCGCCGGCGTCGTCACGGCGGACATCCGCGCCAACACCAACCTCCGCATCGCGCTCCGCGTCACCGACCCGGACGAGTCGACCGATGTCCTGGACGCGCCCGACGCCGCCCACATCTCCAAGACGACCCCCGGCCGCTGCTACGTGCGGTCGGGCGCGGCGGCCCCGCACGCCGTCCAGTCGGCCCGCATCGGCGGCCGCCGCCCCGGCGCCACCGGCCGCGAACCCCTCGTCCTCCCGCTGCCCTGGCAGGGCCTCGGCCGCCCCCTCCCCGCGCCCCGCGAGGCCGCCGACGACAGCACCGTCACCGACCTGTCGACCCTCGTCCAGGCCATCGACGAGGCGGCCCGCCGCGCCGGGATCGACCGGCAGCCGTCCCCCTGGCTGAACCCGCTGCCCGAGCAGGTGCGCCTCAGCCCCCGAACCGCCGCCGGCGGCTCAGTCGTGGACGTCCCGCCCATCGCGTTCGGAATCACCGACCTGCCCGCCATCCAGTCCCGCGAGGAACTGGCACTCGACCTACCGTCCAGCGGCCACCTCTACATTGCGGGCTCGGCCCAGTCCGGCCGCTCGACGGCCCTCCGCACGATCGCGGGTTCCCTCACCGGCGCCGTCTCCCCCTACGACGCGCACCTGTACGCGATCGACTGCGGCGCCGGAGCGCTTCTCCCCCTGATCGGCCTCCCGCACTGCGGCGCCGTCGTCACCCGCGACCAGCTCGACCGCTGCGAGCGCCTCCTCACCGCCCTGACCGCCGAGGTCGCCCGCCGCCAGCAGCTCCTCGCCGAGGCGGGCTTCGCGTCCCTCGCCGAGCAGCGCGCCGCCGTCGCCGCCACCGACCGCCTCCCCTGGATGGTCCTGCTCCTCGACCGCTGGGAGGGCTTCCTCGGCGCGTTCGAGCACTACGACTACGGACGCCTCGTCGACCAGACGCTTCGCCTCCTGCGCGAGGGCGCCGCCGTCGGCCTCCGCGCCGTCTTCACCGGCGACCGCTCCGGCCTGGGCGGCCAGGTCTCCACCGTCTTCGACCGCCGCCTCGTCCTGCGCATGGCCGACCCCAACGACTACGGCTACGCGGGCCTCCAGGAGAAGCAGATCCCCGCCGCGATGCCACCGGGCCGAGCCCTCGAAGCCGCCGCACCGGGCGCCCCACCGGTGGAGTCCCAGATCGGCCTGCTCGGCGACGACCCGTCCGGCACGTCCCAGGTAGCGGCCCTCCAGGAGATCGCCCGCGCCTGCGTCGCCCGCTACGGCCGCCTGCCCCGCAAGCAGCGCCCCCTGCATGTGGACGAGTTGCCCGTCCGCGTCACCTACCGCGAGGCGATGACCCTCGACCCGGAGTTCGTCGCCCCGTCCGCCCTCTGGGCACTGGTCGGCGTCGGCGGCGACACCCTCGCCCCGATGGGCATCGACCTCCTCAACGACGGCCCCGGCTTCGCCGTCGCGGGCCCACCCCGCTCAGGCCGCTCGACAACGCTCCGCACGATCGTCCACTCCCTCCTGGACCCCGCAGTGGGCGGCGGCCAGGTCCCGGTCGTCCTGATCACCCCCCGCCGCTCCCCCCTCCGCCTCCTGGAAGGCCACCCGGGCGTCCTGGGCCTCCTAACAGCCGACTCCGACCAGGACGACCTGGAGAAGGCCGTAGGCGAGGAGAACCGCTACGTCATCGTCGTGGACGACGCCGAACTTCTCGACGAATCAGACCTGGACGACGCCCTGACCACGGCCCTCCGCACCGCCCGCGACGGCGAACACGCGGTGGTCATCGGCGGCACCACAACAGACCTGGGCCGCGGCTACCGAGGCTTCCTCTCCGACACCCGCCGCTCGCGCAGCGGCGTCCTGCTCTCAGTGGAAACCCCCGACGACGGCGACCTCTTCGGCCTGCGCCTCCCCCGCAACGCGCCCCTCGGCGGCCCCACCGGCCGAGGCCTCCTGGTGACCATGGGAACCCCCACCCAACTCCAGGTAGCGCTTCCCCCCACCACCGACTGAGCGCGCTTCGGTCCTGACGTGATCAGCCGGTCCGCGCCGCTTGTCGGCGAACTGCACACCGCAGACACGACAGGCCGTCCCGTCAGTGAGCCCTTTGTCCGAAAACCAACAAGTTGCACAAGCAATCGTTTGTTGAGGGTGAAGTCACCACGTCCCGCCGGGCGGAAACTCATGGGCACCCCTGCCACCCCGAGAAGGGAAACCCCGATGAGAAGGCTCCCTGGGCTTCGCCAGCTGCCGGCGGCCGTGGCTCTGGCCGCCGGGCTCGCGCTGGCCACGCCCGCACAGGCGGCCCCGGCCAATCCGTACGAGCGCGGCCCCGCACCGACCGAGGAGAGCATCACCGCCGAGCGCGGCCCCTTCGCGATCGCGCAGACCACAGTCCCTCGCAGCAGTGTCCGCGGCTTCGGCGGCGGCACGATCTACTACCCGACCGACACCAGCCAGGGAACCTTCGGGGCGGTGGCGATCTCGCCCGGATTCATCTCCCCGCAGTCGGCGATCGCCTGGCTGGGGCCGCGGCTGGCCTCGCAGGGCTTCGTCGTCATCACGATCGACACGCTCAGCCTGTTCGACCAGCCCCGCTCCCGCGGCGACCAGCTCCTGGCCTCCCTCGACTACCTGACCGGCCAGAGCACGGTCCGCAATCGGATCGACGGGAGCCGCCTCGGCGTGATGGGCCACTCCATGGGCGGCGGAGGAACGCTGGAGGCGTCCAACAAACGGCCGTCCCTCCAGGCGGCCGTCCCGCTGGCACCGTGGAACCCGACCAAGTCGTGGCCGGGGGTGGCGGTCCCCACAATGGTCATGGGCGCGGACAACGACACCATCGCCAGCGTCGCGGCCCACTCGGAGCCGATCTACCAGGGCCTCACCGCGACCCCGGAGAAGGCGTACCTGGAGCTGCGGAACGCCGGCCACATGACCTTCAACTCGCCCAACAGGACGATCGCGAAGCACAGCATCGCCTGGCTCAAGCGCTTCATCGACGACGACACCCGCTACGAGCCCTTCCTCTGCCCGCCGCCGCCCAGCGGCCCGACGATCGTCGAATACCGCGACACCTGCCCCACCGGCTGACCCGATCGCCATAGATGGCGGCCGCCACAACCGGCGGCCGCCATCTCGCAACCCTTCTGCACCTATATAACTAGAAACTGGCCAATGGGCATTCTTCGAGGGACGGGTGAGTTCGAGCATGTGAAACTAGCAGCGTAGCCAGATGACGCATCCGCGCAGATGGAGCCCGGCCTGGTAGCTGTCGGGTGTCTTGTCGTAGCGGGTGGCCAGCCCTCGCCATTCCTTGAGCTTGTTGATGCAGCGTTCGACGGTGTTGCGGTCTTTGTAGAGCTCGGTGTCGTGACCGACCGGGCGGCCGCCGCGTGGTCCCTTCTTCTTGCGGTTGGCGGCCTGGTCGGCCTTCTCCGGGATGACCGCTTTGATATGGCGTCTGCGCAGGTAGGCGCGGTTGGCGCGGGAGGAGTAGGCCTTGTCGCCGGCGGCCGCGCGCGGCCGGGTGCGGGGGCGGCCGACCGGTCCACGCACCCGGATCTTGTCCATGACGGGGATGAAGCGTGGGCTGTCGGCTGCCTGCCCGGGGGTGAGCACGATCGACAGCGGGCGGCAGCGCCGGTCGGCCGACAGATGCATCTTGCTTGTCAGCCCGCCTCGGGACCGGCCCAGCTCAGCGGCCTTCAGCCGGGCCTTGCGGCGTCGGCGTACTCGGCGCCGCCGCTCCCGTTCGGGGTCGGGCTCATCGCCGGGCCGCTGGTTTACGGGCCCGGTTTGCCCTTTTGGCGAAGCCCCCTTTCCTCGGCCACGGCCTGCTCCAACTCCTCCAGCCGCTCGGGCGCGACCACCATGCCGGCGGCGTGGTGATGGGCGCGGCAGACGCTGGAGTCCACGCTGACCAGGTCCAGGTCGACATCGCCCCGGACTGCGGCCTCTTCGATCATCGCGTTCATCAGGTTCTCGAAGATTCCCTGGCTTGCCCAGGTCCGGAACCGGTCATAGATGGTCGACCAGTTGCCGTAGGTGGTGGGCACGTCCCGCCACGGGCTGCCGGTCCGGAACCTCCACATCACCGCGTTGAACTGATTGCGCAGGTCAGGGATGGGTCCAGACGCTCCCAGCGGCAGGTGAGGCTCGATCAGTTCCCATTCTGTGTCGGTCACATCACCGCGCGTCATGCACCGGTGATACCGCCCGCCCCCGATCCGGCGTGGGTGAATCACTCGATTGTGACCAGCGGCAACTGATCCAGACTACGAACAGGCCCTAGAGCCCATCACGCTTCAGGGAAACCGACATTAGGCATCAGACGGATACAAAGACCGCACATACAATGCGCGCGGCCCCATGGCGACATCTCGTCCGTCGAGCTGAATGCGGTCGTCCGTGGACACGGTGCGCTTCGCCGGGTGGTCCACGGCATCCGGGCCATCACCAGAGTGGACGAGGCTGCGCCCGTCCTACCGGAGCACGCGTGGAAACTGGCAGGAGGTGGCTGCCATCTGCGGACTCAGCCGACTCTGTGTGGCAGCCGTCCGGCTGCGGCGCGAGTGGTGGAACGGCGGAGGCCGCGCGACATCCTCTGACGAGGTGACGCTCCGGGCCTTGGGGCCACCCTGCCGAGTACGAGTCGGAGGCGTCGGCCATCGGGAATCAGTGAGGTGCGGGGACCGCCTTCATGGCGGTGCGGAGGGCTGCGCGGGTCAGCAGGAGGACAGGGCCGTCCGGGTCCTTGCTGTCCCGGACCGCCACCGCACCGGAAACCCCTGCCAGTTCGACGCACTCAGCACCATTGGAGGCGCTGCGACTGCTCTTGCGCCACTTGGCGTTCGTCAGGTCCATCGCTCTTCAGCCACCTTTCTGATCAGCTCACGCGTCATGTCTTGCGTGAGCGTCCGCGAACGTAGGTCGACCAGCGTCCGGGCCAGTATTGAGAGGTCGGTGGGGTCGTCGGTCGTGATCGAGCGTACGGCCGTCTCGGCATACGCGATCTCGCTCCGATCGTCCATCGTCGCGAGCACGAAGTCTCCCGTGTTGCCGTCGTGCTCGCCGCTGCTCAACACTACTTGAACCGTGACGTTCGGCAGCATGCTGAGCTCGATCAGGTGTTCCAGCTGCCTTTTCATCGTCTCGTTCGTACCCACCTGGTGGTAGAGCACGGGCTCCTCGATAAGGAAGACGACGATGACCGGACCCCGGTCGTTATTCCTGGCGAGGATGGTTTGGCGGTTGATTCTGACATCTGCGGTCTCCTGGTTGCCACCCACGATGGCAAGTGCGTATTCGGGGGTCTGAGCGAGACCAGGGATTACAGAGTGTTGCCAGCAGATCAGCATCGCTGCTTCGGCCTCGATCTTGGGCCAGTCGAACCAGATCGGCACCGGGTGGCCGTCCTTGTTCAGGTCCTCCCAAAGGTTGATGAGTGCGCCGCCCGCGTCCAGGTGATCGTCGACGATCTCCACGAAGGCGCGGGTGGCTCGCCTCTTGCCGTTCTCGATGCGGCTGATCTGGGCGCCGCTCATCTTCGTGATGTGGGCGATGGTCTCCTGCTTGACCTCCTTAGCTTCTCGCATTCGGCGCATTTGGCGACCGAAGGCCACCAAGGCGGGGGACTCGCGAGGGCGCTGACGCCGTGGCGGCATGGGGGCTTACCTCTCGTTGGAAGCTGCCCAGCGTGATCACCAGCTTCCCGAAGCTTTCCAATCACGCTTGGTAGGCAAATCGTAGCCCGGGAAGTGGCTCAATGTGTGCTGAACGCCACAGACGGTGAGGGGGGATCATGGGCGAGACGGCGCACAACGAGATGGTGGTGAAGCAGGACCTCAAGGTCGTTGCGGAGGTTCGGCGGTTCGTCCGGCTGGTGACCGGTCAGTGGGAGGTGGACGACTTCGTGCCGTGCTTGGTGGCGAGCGAGCTCGTCACCAACGCCCTTCGGTACGGGTCCGCGTCCGACGATGACGTGATCCTCCGCCTCGGCCGCGCCAAGGACGGCACCGTCTGGCTGGAGGTCCAGGACGCGACCCCCGACACCCCGCACATGCGCGCCGCCGACACGACCAGCGAGTCCGGCCGTGGACTCTTCCTCGTCGACCAGTTCGCCCGCAACTGGGGCGTCCGCCCCTTGGCCGGTGACGCTGGCAAGGTGGTCTTCGCCGTCCTCAACCCTTGATGCCGACCTGTCGATCTACTGGCCGAGCGCGGGGTGCTGCTCGGCGAGCCGTACACCCCCCAAGCTCCGTGGGAAGCTGCGGGAGTTGCGGTTCCATCTGCACCGTGAGGCGGTAAGGATCACGTACTGGATCGCTCCGGGAGGCGGATCATCATGCTGACGGTGTTCTGCAAGCAGCGGATGCGTGAGCCGGCCGAGGTCGAGCGTGCGTGGCGGGTCTTGCAGCGATGTGTCGCTGAGGCCCGCACTGCGGAAGAGGAGTGAGCGGCATGGCGGAGCGCAGGACTTGGGCGGGCAAGAAGGCCGACATCATGAGCCGTCCCGGTGCGGGAGCAGCGTATGAGGCGGCCAAGATCCGTTTTGAGCTCGGCGAGGCGGTGCGAGTGCGGCGCGAGCAGCTCGGGTTGACCCAGACGGAGCTGGCGGAGCGTACCGGGCTGAAGCAACCGGCGGTGGCGAGGTTCGAAGCCGGCGGAACGATGCCGACGATACCGATGCTGGGAAGGCTTGCGGAGGCCCTCGAGATACGGCTGAGCGTGCAGTTCCAGCCGCTGCAGGAAGCGAGCTGATTTCGCCGCGGTGACGTGTCCGGAGGCGATGGCCGTGGGCTCCTTCGCAGTTGCGTCCGGCTCACGGAATGACGGTTCAGCCCTCCCAGTCGCCGGCCCCGCCCAGCGCCTCGATCCTCTGGGGCGAAAGGCCGGTCAACATCGCCACACTTTCGGTCAGCGAACCGTCCAGTACCTTGAGCGACTCGACCACCCCGCGCCGGGCCTCCTCCCGACGCTGCTCCATGTGCGCTCGCGCAGCCTCGGCCACGAAGTCCTTCTCCGTCAAGATCTCCTCCTGCGTCGATTGACCTCATCGGCGTCCGTAGTACCGCTTGTCGATCGTCCCGAACGACGGATCCATCCAGTTCTCTGACGGGTCCACCAGCTGGGGTCGGCGCCGAAGCGGCCCGGACCGAGCCCGTGGTGTCGTGCTCGCCACGATGAGGAACACGATCGTGAAGCCGAGAGCGATGGTCTGTCCGTGCTCGGCCACGGCCTGCGTCTCGAAGCGGCGCCCGGGGTCGGCGATGAACGCGGCGATCAGCACGTTGGTCACCACTCCGGACGCGCACGCCGCGACCGCCGTCGGACGCGTCCCCGCCGCACCCGCTGCCACGCCCAGCAGCATGGTCAGGATCAGCACCGGATAGAGCAGGAGACCCGCGCCGCTCATCCCCTCCGCCGTCGTCACCTCCCACAGGGAGTACCGCTCACGTCCCCGCTCCAGCCAGGGGATGATCGTCCATCCGAACAGCGCTCCTGTCGCGGCCAACGCCCAGACCGCGACCTGCACACGCCGATGCAGCTCGGCCATGAGAATGGGGACCGGAGGCCACATCATGAGGCCCTTGGTGTGCATTTGTGGAGCTCACCGAATCGCTTCTGCGCGATCCGCATGAAGGCGAACATGTCCTGTACCGCGTCCCTCCCCCGCGTCACTGGCGCGAAGTCGATTCGAATCCATGGCCGATCTTCGCCACAGGTAAAGACCGCTATGACGTAGTTCGGTCGTGCGATCGCACCGGCCGTTGGCTTGACTACGGCAAGTCCCTTTCCCAGTTCCGGGGGAAACGGGTGGGTCGGCTGCTTGCTCCAAGTTTCCTGCTGGAATCGGATGGTCTTGTCCCCGTCGTTGTAGGACCAGTTCACTCCGAGAGAACCTTCGTCTCCGGACACTCCCGCCAAACAAAGCCCGTTGTCGGTTTGCGGTCCCGCCCACCCATCCGATACATGGGCCGCAATACCGGTCACCCTCCGGAAGGAAGACTCGGGAACGAGGTCGCAGAGGTAGGGAGGCTCGTCTGCGACGGGCCGCAGATCAGCAGGTGCATCTTCGATCCGCGACTCTCCTTTGCAGCCGACAGCGAACAGCGCCAGGGCCACCGTTACCAGACAGAAGAGCCTTGCTTCCGCGCTCACCGCAAGCTACTCGGAGGAACGCTCTTACCATCGGCCGATCTATAGTGTCCTGCCGTCATCCTTTGCCCGTTCTCGATCCCTTGCTGCGCTTCGCCGGTCGCGAGATCAATCTTGAACTTGTCACTTGCCCAGCTCAGGAACCGTTCTAGAGCGACAGCGTCCATGGAATTGAGCGGACGCACCCTTGAAGGAGTACCTTCCGTTGCGAAGGGTTTCCCAGCCAGATCCGTCGAGGGAATCTCACGATGAGCCACCATGGAGCTGGCGATCATCTGGTTGAAGAGGCGCTCTACCGCTTCCGTCTCGGTGTGGGGTGCTTTGATGGTGGGTGATACCTCGTCGGCGAGCTTTTTCGCGAACCACTTCGTCAGGCGTCCGGAAAGCTGGCCGACACCTTCGGTGTAGAGCTTGCCCACGACCGGGACGGCGCTGGCCCTCTGGTCGTCCAGCGGGAGGAGACCGATGCCGAGACCGACGAACTTCTCCATGCGCGCCTTGTCCTCGGCGAGACGTCCTTCTTCGGCCCCGACCGCCTGGTGACGGGCTTCCAAGAGGTGGCCGAACATGCGGCCCTCGCCGGCGATGGTGTTGGACAGATCACCGCCCTGTCTGACCGTCCGGTCAACGGCGAGCTTCGCATGGGCGATCTGGCCCAGGAGGAGCTTCTCGTAGGCGGCGGAGTCGCGGGTGAGATCGAGCAGGAGGTAGTCCAGGTCCTCGCCGGTCAGGCCGGTCGAGCCCGCCTTCTCGGTGAAGCCGGAGAGCCGCACGATGTCGTGCAGCTCGTCCATGTGCACGACGAGGACGGTCGCCATGCCGGGACGAAGGCCCGACAACTCGTCATAGTGCCGCGGACGGGAGATCGCGTCTCCTAGATCTCCATCCTTCAACTCGTCGAAGGGCCCCTTCTCGCCGGTGGTGACCTTGCCTTCCTTCACCACGTAGATCTTGCGGGCGTCGTCGGCGAGGATCTTGCTCACGGCGAAGGCGAGCGCGGTGGACTCCTTGTCCTGACCGGTCGCGGCGATCTGGATGGCTTTGCCGAGCGCGGCGCCGTGGTCGCCTTCGCCCCAGACCGGACGGCGGTCGTGCAGGAGGTACTTGAGGTTCGTCGTCGTGAGCTGGGACGGGGTGCCCTTCTCGAAGGGGCCCGCCACCGGACGATGATTGAGGAGGGTCTGCGACGCCTCCTTGCCGGAGTTCGCCGCCGCCAGGAGAAGCGGGACGAGGAAGTCCGTCTTGCGGTCGTCCGGCTTCACCTTCGTCGTCGACGGGTCCAGGGCGTTGCCCAGCCCGGCCTTGCCGGCCAGGTCGGGTAGAGGCAGCTGTCCCAGGTCCTTACGGAGGGCGCCGTCGTAGGCGATCATGTCGTTGCCGACGATCTCCATGAAGCGGGTGGAGAAGCGGGCGCCTCCGGCCGACCCCAGCAGGGTCGCCAGCGATTGGTAGCCGGACGTGCCGTTCGGCGGTTGGCTCAGCGGCGGGAGGTTCGTCCGGCCGGCAAGGCGGAGCGCTTTGAGGTAGTCGTCGCCCACATAGCCCCTTTTGCCGGGGTTCGTAGCCAGAGCGAGACTCCCGCTGAGAAGCGCCAGAATCGCTCGGGTGACGGCGGCTGAGGCGTCCACGCCGTCGCGGTGCTGCCTGACTTCTCCCGCCAAGCGCTGGACGAGGGCCATCGGCAGCTTCAGCAACTCCTCGGGCCCGAGCGCTTCCAGGAGGCCCTTCGCGAACGCCGGAGTGAGGTCGTCCGAGGTCATGCGGCGCAGCGCACTGACGGCGGTGGCGTCGCCGGACGCGGCGCGGCGGAAGAGGTCGGCGGTGCGGCGGCCGTTCGCGTTCGCGACCTGGTCGGTGTAGCGGTCGGGGAGCTTCAGGTAGTTGCCGTCCTGGCGGCACACGACCATGGCGGTCTTCTGGCGGTCGAGGTCGTGGGCGAGCCTGCTGCGGCGCCGGAGATCGGTGGCGGCGCGGTCGGCCCAATCGGCGATCCGCTTGATCTCCATCGCCGGCGCCGTGGATGCTCCGGCGCCGTGCAGCGCCTGCCAGAGGGCGTCGGCCAGGTCGGCGAGTTTCGGAGCCGCCGTCGACATCTGGCGGGTCATGTGCTCGAACTCAGTGAGCTTCACGCCGCAGGTGTCCGGGCCGAGCCAGCCTTCGTCTCCCATGGCCGTCCTCTATTGATCGATGGGGTCTACAGGAGCGGGCCGCGGTTCTGCTTCTCCCGAAGAAGCCGCAGCGCCTTGCGGAGTTCGGCGTGCAGAGCCGCGTCGTTGCGTTGCAGCTGAGCCGCGAAGACCTTGGCGGACGGGCCGACCCAGGCGTGTCCGTCCATGGCCTGACGCGATGAGGTGAGCAGGTGCCAATATTCGTCCGAAAGTGTCTGAATGCGACTCAAGAGCAGCCGGAGCTGTGTGTCGTTGGGCGCTGTCACAGCGTTCCTCAGGCGTGGGGGAAGGGTGCGGGTCCCGACCTCGGGGGGATGGGTCGGGACCCGCTGCTCTGGGGAGGACGCCTCAGCGAGTGGCGGCCTCGATGTTCTGCTGCGACTTCTTGATGTCCTGGCCGCCCTGTTCGAGGGCGATCGCCATCTTGTCGAAGGCCGTCTTCGCCTCGGCCCAGGCGGCGCGGAAGCGGTCGGCGCCGGGGCCCCACCAGGCGTTCGTGCTGCTGACCGTGCGGCCGTTCAGGTCCTTGATCAGGGCGTCCAGGTTGCGGGAGTGCTTGCTGAAGATCCTGGAGAGTTCTTCGAGTTCGCCGATGTTGGCGCCGCGCTTGTCTCCGCCCATCGCCTGGCCCTTTCGTCTTCGCTGGGAGTTCCGACGTACTGCCGTTGCTGCGAAAGAATGGCGCCAGCCTACGCCTCGGCGTTCACTGTGATCCAGCCGTACACCGCTGATCCGTATCCGAAACGACCATAATCCAACCATTGCGACTTGTCCGGATGTGGCCACCCACCTGCGATAACGGTATTTATGACCGTCCGGTCAAGGGCTTTTCAGCGGGTCGGGGCGTCGGGATCGTTCACCGGGCGGGCGCCCGGGTCGAGGACGTGCTCGGCGATGAGGGTGATCTGCTCGCCGCGCGTCGAGAAGTCGAACCGGCGCCGCACCTGCTGGGTCAGCTTGCCCGTCCCGTAGCGGACCTCGGTGTGCTCGACCGCCTCCAGGGTGATGCGGTCGCCCTCGCGGGTGGCGCGTCGGGCGTCGAGCCGGGTACGGGCCCCGGTGTAGGCGGGGCCGCCCTGGACGGGCGCGCGGTTGCGGTGCTCGAGTTCGCGGACGGCCCGCTCCTGCACCCGCGCCACCCCCGGCGCGATCCTCACGCCGAGGATCTCGGTGGGGGCGCGGCGGTCGCGGTGGTGCTGCGGGACGAGCGCCTGCGAGCGGTGTTGAAGAAGGGTGTTCGCGGCGATGGTCAGCTGCCGCGTGGTCGCGGCGTCCACGACGGGGGAGGCCTGCACCGCGGACGACGAGGGCGGCAGCGCGCAGCCCGCCAGTACGGCCGCCAGCACGATCCGGCGCTTCGCCATCGCCCCTCCTCCCGACTCAGACGCAACATACACGCCGCGGAGGCCCGTATCCGGCGGATGCGAGCCTCCGCCTCAGCCGGTGCCGCTCGTGCTCCGCCGAGAGGCGCGCTCAGCGGGCGGCACGGGCCACCACCGCCGGGATGACGATGGCTGCGCGGGCTCGGCGCGCGGTCCGGCGGGGCTCTCCGCGCGCGTCCCCTCGCGCCCATCCCATTCAGTGAGACCGTCGGTTACTGGTCAGGAACCCCTTACAGGCAGGGGATTCCCCCTATATGGAGGGGGTTTGCGAAATCGCGGACCGCCGATTATCTAGACTGCGCGTGCGAGGTTAGGGAGGAGACCCACGTGCGCAAGGTCCTGATCGCCAACCGCGGTGAGATCGCGGTACGTATAGCCCGTGCCTGTCGTGACGCTGGGTTGGCCAGTGTGGCGGTGTACGCCGAACCGGATCTGGACGCGCTGCATGTTCGGGTCGCCGATGAGGCGTACGCGCTGGGCGGCCAGACCGCGGCAGAGAGCTACCTGGACATCGAGAAGCTGCTGAGGATCGCCGCGGACGCCGGGGCGGACGCCGTCCACCCCGGTTACGGTTTTCTCGCGGAGAACGCCGATTTCGCGGCGGCGGTGGAGAACGCCGGGTTGACCTGGATCGGTCCGCCGCCCGCCGCGATCGTCGCGCTGGGCGACAAGGTGCAGGCGCGGCACATCGCGCAGAAGGTCGGCGCGCCGCTGGTCGCCGGGACGAAGGACCCGGTGTCCGGCGCGGACGAGGTGGTGGAGTTCGCGAGGGAGCACGGCCTGCCGATCGCCATCAAGGCGGCGTACGGCGGCGGCGGCCGCGGGCTGAAGGTGGCGCGGACGCTGGAGGAGGTGCCGGAGCTGTACGAGTCCGCCGTCCGTGAGGCGGTGGGCGCGTTCGGGCGCGGCGAGTGCTTCGTCGAGCGGTACCTGGACAAGCCGCGGCATGTGGAGACGCAGTGCCTGGCCGACCGGCACGGCAACGTGGTCGTGGTCTCGACGCGCGACTGCTCACTGCAGCGCCGCCACCAGAAACTGGTGGAGGAGGCCCCGGCGCCGTTCCTGTCGGAGGCGCAGCTGGAGCTGCTGTACACCTCGTCCAAGGCCATCCTGAAGGAGGCCGGGTACGTCGGCGCGGGCACCTGCGAGTTCCTCGTCGGCCAGGACGGGACGATCTCGTTCCTCGAGGTCAACACGCGCCTCCAGGTGGAGCACCCGGTGACGGAGGAGGTCGCGGGCGTCGACCTCGTCCGGGAGATGTTCCGGATCGCGGACGGCGAGGAGCTCGGCTACGGCGACCCGGAGCTGCGGGGCCACTCGATCGAGTTCCGGCTGAACGCCGAGGACGCGGGCCGCGGGTTCCTGCCGGCGGTCGGCACGCTGACCGCGTGGGAGCCACCGTCCGGCCCGGGTGTGCGGCTCGACAGCGGCTATGTGGCGGGGCAGACGGTCCCGCAGGCGTTCGACTCGCTGATCGCCAAGCTGATCGTGACGGGTGCGACCCGGCGGCAGGCGGTGGAGCGGGCCAGGCGCGCGCTGGACGAGTTCGTCATCGACGGCATGCCGACCGTGCTGCCGTTCCACCGGACGGTCCTGGACGACCCGGCGTTCGTCCCCGCCGACGACGAGACGCCGTTCTCCGTCCACACCCGGTGGATCGAGACCGAGTTCGACAACACGATCGAGCCGTTCGCCGCGCCGGTCGCCGGTGAGGAGGACGAGGCGGGCGAGCGCGAGCGCGTCACCGTCGAGGTCGGCGGGAAGCGCATCGAGGTCGTCCTGCCGGCCGGGCTCGGCGCGGGCGCGGCTCCGGCGGCGGGCAAGGCGGCCCCGGCGAAGCGGCGCGGCGGGAAGAAGGGCGGCGGCGCCCAGGCGTCCGGCGACTCCCTGGTCAGCCCGATGCAGGGCACGATCGTGAAGGTCCTCGTCGAGGACGGCGCGGACGTCGCGGCGGGCGACACGATCGTCGTCCTGGAGGCGATGAAGATGGAGCAGCCGCTCACCGCGCACAAGGCCGGGACGATCACGGGCCTGGCGGCGGAGGTCGGCGCGACGGTCTCCAGCGGTGCGGTCCTCTGCGAGATCAAGGATTCCTGAGCGAGATCCCAGACGCCTCCGTCCACAGCCCTGTGGACGGGGGCGTTCCGCGTTCACCCCCTGGAACGAACCCCGGAACGAGAGCGTCAGAATGGGATAGAGGGGGCATGTTGCCATGATGAGTTCACGAACCGTCGCCGGCCGCGGGGTTCTCGCGATCCTCGCCGCCGCCGTCCTGGTGCTGCTGTCCGGCCTCGCGGCGCCCGTGCGCGCGGACGACACCGTCGGGCAGATCGCCAAGGGCCTCACGGGCTCTCGGCTGTACGTGACCTCGGGCGCGGGGTCGCCGCTGTCGGCGGCCGAGCGGACGCGGGTCGAGGCCGCCCTGGCGAGCGCCGGTGACGCCGACATCCGGGCGGTCGTCATCAAGAACGACGCCACCGGGCCGGCCGTCGGCCGGATGCTGGACGCCGTCGCCGAGCGGGTCGGCAAGGGCAAGACGTACGTGGCGGTCACCGCCGACGGTCGGCGGATGGGCGCGATCTCCAAGGAGCTCGACCGGGCGGAGATCAACCAGTTGATCACCCGGACGAACGGCGCGTCCCTCGCGGACCGGCTCGTCCAGTTCGGCGACCTCACCGAGAAGAAGGTGGACGACAAGGCCCGGTCGGGCGCGGTCGCCGGATTCGTGGTGCTGGGGCTCATGGTCACGGTCGCCGCCGGGATCATCGGGGCGCTCCTGCTCGTCCGGAAGCGGAACCGCGGCCGTCAGGCGCAGCAGATGGCGGAGCTGAAGAGCGGCGTGGAAGAGGACGTCACGCTCCTCGGCGAGGACATCGCCCGCCTCGACCTCGACGTCATGGACAAGGACCTCGCCCCCGAGATCCGCTCCGACTACGAGCACGCCATGAACTCCTACGACGCGGCCAAGACCGCGACGGCCCGCGCGGCCCGTCCGGAGGACATGCAGGCCGTCACGGCGGCACTGGAGGACGGCCGCTACCACATGACCGCTACCCGGGCGCGGCTCGCCGGTGAGCCGGTGCCCGAGCGGCGCGCCCCCTGCTTCTTCAACCCGCAGCACGGGCCGTCCGTCCAGGACGTGACGTGGGCGCCGCCGGGCGGGGCGGCACGGTCGGTGCCGGCGTGCGGAGCGGACGCGCACGCCGTCCTGAACGGGATGGACCCGGATGTCCGGATGGTGCCGTACGGCGGCGGGCGGCGCCCGTACTGGGACGCCGGGCCCGCGTACGGGCCCTACGCCGGTGGCTACTACGCCCCCTACGGCGGAATCGACCTGATCAGCGGCATGATGATCGGCACCATGCTCGGCTCGATGATGGGCGGCTGGGGCGCGGGCGGCGCCGGACAGGCCGTCGGCGGCGGGTTCACCGGGGACGGCGGCGACATCGGCGGCGGCTGGGACTTCGGCAGCGGCGACTTCGGCGGCGGCGGGGACTTCGGCGGCTTCTGACGGCCCGCGATCAGTACGCGTGCTCGGTCATCAGGCGCCGCGACGCCTCCGTGATGCTGCCCGACAGCGACGGGTACACCGCGAACGTGTGCGCCACCTGCTCGACGGTGAGGTGCTGCTGGACGGCGACCGACACGCCGAGGATCAACTCGCTCGCTCGGGGCGCGACGATGACGCCGCCGAGGACGATCCCGGTGGACGGGCGGCAGAACAGCTTGACGAAGCCGTCCTCGAAGCCCTGCATCTTGGCGCGCGCGTTCGTGAACAGCGGCAGCATGACCGTGCGGGCGTTGACCTCGGCGGCGTCGACCATCTGCTGGGTCACGCCGACGGAGGCGACCTCCGGGTCGGTGAAGATGTTGGACGAGACCCACCCGAGCTTCAGCGGCTGGACCGCCTCGCCGAGCGCGTGCCACATCGCGATGCGGCCCTGCATGCCCGCGACGGACGCCAGCATCAGCACACCGGTGCAGTCGCCGGCCGCGTAGATGTGCGGGACGGACGTCCGGGACACCTTGTCGACCTCGACGAAGCCGCGGGAGTCGCAGCGGACGCCGACGTCCTCCAGGCCGATCCCGGCCGTGTTGGGGATCATGCCGACGGTCATCAGGCAGTGCGAGCCCTCGACCTTCGTGCCGTCCTCCAGGGTGACGACCACGCCGTCGCCGGACCGCTCCACCCCGGCGGCCCGCGACCGCGACATGACGTTCATGCCGCGCCGCAGGAAGACGTCCTGCAGGACGGACGCGGCGTCGGCGTCCTCCGACGGCAGGATCCGGTCGCGCGACGACACCAGCGTGACCTTCGAGCCGAGCGACAGGTACGCGCCCGCCAGCTCCGCGCCCGTCACACCCGACCCCACGACGATCAGGTCGGACGGCAGTGCGGGCAGGTCGTACAGCTGCCGCCAGTTGAGGATGCGCTCCCCGTCCGGCTCCGCCCCCGGCAGGACGCGGGGCGTCGCCCCGGTCGCGAGCAGCACGATGTCGGCCTGCATGCGCCGGTCGCCGACCGCGACGACGTGCGGCTCCACGAGCCGCGCCGCACCGCGGACGATCTTCACTTCCTCGTAGGCGAGGCGCTCGGCGACGTCGAACGACTGGGCGCGGGCGAGGTCCTTCACCCGCTTGTTGACCACGGCCATGTCGGCCTCGAGGCCGCCGACGATGCCGTCCGGGCCGCCGCTGAACCGCAGGCCCAGGCGCTCCGACTCCGACATGACCGCCATGCGGGTGGACGTGGCGATGAGCGTCTTGGAGGGCACGCAGTCGGTGAGCACGCACGCGCCGCCCGGGCCGTCGCGTTCCACGACGGTCACGTCCGCGCCGAGCTGCGCCGCGACGAGGGCGGCCTCGTAACCGCCCGGGCCTCCTCCGATGATCACGATGCGGGTCACGTCGTCCATTGTTTCCTACTCGGGGCACTGGCGCGTCCCGGCCACGGTCCGTGGCGTACCCTTGGCGAACGTGGCACTGTACGCGGCGTACGCCTCCAACATGGACCCGGACCAGATGGCGAGCCGGGCCCCGCACTCGCCCATGCAGGGGACCGGCTGGCTGACGGGCTGGCGGCTCACCTTCGGCGGGCAGGACAAGGGCTGGGAGGGCGCTCTCGCGACCGTCGTCGAGGACGAGAAGGAGCAGGTCTTCGTCGTCGTCTACGACGTGCCCGCCTGGGACGAGAAGGAGCTCGACGCCTGGGAGGGCGCCGAACTCGGCGTCTACCGCAAGATCCGCGTCCGGGTGCAGACCCTCGACGGTGACGCGCTGTGCTGGTTGTACGTCCTGGACGACTACGAGGGCGGGCTGCCGTCCGCGCGCTACCTCGGCATCCTGGCCGACGCGGCGGAGCGGGCGGGCGCGCCGGACGACTACGTCAAGGATCTGCGCAACCGCCCCTGCGCCTCCCTCGGCGACTGACCCGAGTTTCCGGATCACGGCCGAGGGTTCACCTGACCAGGGGACACCCGGCGGTAGTGTCGCGATGTGAGCAACGACGCTTTTGCACAGGCCGGCGCCGCCGCCGACGAGCTGCGCGCCCGCACGTCCTTCGACTCCTTCGACGTCGCCCTGGTGATGGGGTCCGGCTGGGTCCCGGCCGCCGACGCGCTCGGCGCGCCGGTCGCCGATATCGCGGTGACCGACCTGCCGGGCTTCGCGCCGCCCGCCGTCGAGGGGCACGCGGGACGGATCCGGGTCGTCGAGGTGGGCGGCCGGCGCGCCCTGGTCTTCCTCGGCCGCACCCACCTGTACGAGGGACGCGGCGTCGCCCCGGTCGTCCACGGCGTCCGCACGGCCCTCGCGGCCGGTGTCCGGGCGGTCGTCCTCACGAACGCCGCCGGGGGGCTGCGGCCCGAGCACCAGAGCATCGGCGACCCGGTGCTGATCTCCGACCACATCAACCTGTCGGGCGCGAACCCGCTGACCGGCGCGACGTTCCTCGACCTGTCCGAGGCGTACTCGCCGCGGCTGCGGGCGCTGGCGAAGGACGCCGACCCGACGCTGGCGGAGGGCGTGTACGCGGCGTTCCGCGGCCCGACATACGAGACCCCGGCCGAGATCCGGATGCTGCGGACGCTGGGCGCCGACATGATCGGCATGTCGACCGTGCTGGAGGCGATCGCGGCGCGCGAGGGCGGCGCGGAGGTGCTCGGCATCTCGCTCGTCACGAACATCGCCGCCGGGCTGTCGGACGAGCACCTCGACCACGAGGAGGTCCTCGCCGCGGGCAGGGCCGCCGCCGGACGGATGGGGACGCTGCTCGGCACCGTCCTCGCCAAGGTGTGAGGACGCCATGAGCGATCTTCGCGAGTACGCGGAGGACTGGCTGTCCCAGGACCCCGACGCCGGGACCCGCGCCGAGCTGCGCGCGCTCCTGGACGCGGGCGACGACGCCGCCCTCGCCGCCCGGTTCGGCGCCCGGCTGGAGTTCGGGACGGCGGGGCTGCGCGGTGAGCTCGGCGCGGGCCCGAACCGGATGAACCGGGTGACCGTCATGCGAGCCGCCGCCGGTCTCGCGGCCGTCCTGCCGCCGGGCGGCCGGGTGATCGTCGGGTTCGACGCGCGGCACGGGTCCCGGCGGTTCGCGCAGGACACGGCGGCCGTCCTGAGCGGCGCGGGGCTGCGGCCCGAGGTGTTCGCCGATCCGGTGCCGACACCGGTCGTCGCGCACTTCGCCCGGACGTTCGACGACGTCGTCGCGGGCGTCATGGTCACCGCCAGCCACAACCCGCCCCGCGACAACGGCTACAAGGTCTACTGGGCGGACGGCGCGCAGATCGTCCCGCCGACCGACGCGGTGATCTCCGCCGCGATCGACGCGGTCGGCCGGGTCGACGAGCTGCCGCTGGGCGCGGAATGGCCCGTCCACACGTCCGTGGACCTGTACCTGGACGCCGTGTCGTCGCTGGACCTCGGCGCCGACCGCGACATCTCGATCGTCTACACGCCGATGCACGGCGTGGGGCGGGACGTCCTGCTGGAGGCGTTCTCCCGGGCCGGGTTCGCGGTGCCCGCCGTCGTCGCGGAACAGGCCGAGCCCGACCCGGACTTCCCGACCGTCGCGTTTCCGAACCCGGAGGAACCGGGCGCGCTGGACCTGGCGCTGGCCCTGGCCGCCGAGACGGGCGCCGGCCTGCTGATCGCGAACGACCCGGACGCGGACCGCTGCGCCGTCGCCGTCCCCGGCCCGGACGGCTGGCGCGCCCTCACCGGCGACGAGGTCGGCGGCCTGCTGGCCGAGCACGTCCTGCGGCACACCACCGGCGAGGACCGCCTGGTCGCCACCACGATCGTGTCGTCGTCGCTGCTGCGGTCGATCGCCGCGGCGCACGGCGTCCGGTTCGCCGAGTCGCTCACCGGCTTCAAGTGGATCATGAAGGCGGGGGCGCCCGGCGACCGGCTCGTCTTCGGCTACGAGGAGGCCCTCGGCTACAGCGTCGGCGACGACCGCGGCGTCCTCGTCAACGACAAGGACGGCATCGGCGCGGCCCTCGCGATCGCCGCCCTCGCCGCCGAGGCCGCCCGCGACGGCCGCACCCTCCTCGACCTGCTGGACGACCAGGCGCGCCGGTACGGACTGCACGCCACCGCCCAGCTGTCCGTCCGCGTCGAGGACCTGTCGCTGATCACGGCCGCGATGGCCCGGTTCCGCGCCACCCCGCCGACGTCCATCGCGGGCTACGCGGTCGAGGCGTTCGACGACCTCGCCGTGCCGTCCGGCGGCCTGCCCGCCACGGACGGGCTGCGGTTCCGCCTCTCCGGCGGCGCCCGGGTCGTCGTCCGGCCGTCCGGGACGGAACCGAAGCTGAAGTGCTACCTGGAGGTCGTCCTGCCCGTCGAAGGCGACGACGTCGCCGCGACCCGCGTCCGGGCCGCGCAGGCCCTGGAGGCGCTCCGCACGGCGCTCGCCGCGCTGATCAGCTGACGGCCGCGACGGCCGCCAGCACCGCCAGCGCGACCAGGGGCACGCCCAGCGCGGCCAGGGCGGGGACCGACCATGTGACGGTCCCCGCCCCGGTCGGCGCGGGCCCGGCGGTCCGGCCCGTGGGGCGCTGCCGGTCCCACAGGTCGTTCAGCCGCTCCGCCGCGTAACCCGCCGGCGTGCGGCCCCGCACCAGGTGCGCCCGCCCACCATGCAGGCCCGCCCGCCGCTCCGCCTTCGCCTGCGCGCGCGGCGACGTCTGATGCACCCACGCGCGCGTCTTCCGCTCCGCCCCGTCCGGCCCGGCGAACCGCACGGCGAGCACATGCGTGCCCTCGATCGCCCGGACGGCCGGCCACGGCGCCCGCGTGTCCCGCAGCGGGTTGCGGATCACGACGCCCTCGTCGTCCCCGACGATCGCCGGACGCAGCCCGACCGCGTACGCGATCCCGCAGCCCAGCAGCAGCACCACCGCGATCGACACCGACAGCACCGACAGCCGCGCCGTCCCGGTGATCCCGAAGGCGAGGTCCACCAGGTTCAGCACGGTGATCGCAAACCAGACGTACGCGGCGATGCGTGCGCCGGTGGCGCGGATGTCGATCATGCGACCGGCCGGGCCTTGTTCCACCGCAGCTGCGCGAACCCCGGCTTGATCACGCCGTTGATCAGCTCCAGCCGGTCGGTGAACGGCGCGAACGCCGACTTCATGGCGTTCACCGTGAACCACTGGAGCTCGTCCCAGCCGTAGCCGAACGCCTCCACCAGCTTCGCGAACTCCTCCGACAGCGTCGTCCCGCTCATCAGCCGGTTGTCGGTGTTGACCGTGACCCGGAAGCTGAGGTCGCGCAGCAGCCCGATGGGGTGCTCCGCGATCGACTTCGCCGCGCCCGTCTGGATGTTCGACGTCGGGCACATCTCCAGCGGGATCCGCTTGTCCCGGACGTAGTTCGCGAGCCGCCCGAGCTTCGGCACGTCCCCATCGGTCTCGATGTCGTCGATGATCCGCACCCCGTGCCCGAGCCGGTCGGCGCCGCACCACTGGATCGCCTGCCAGATCGACGGGAGCCCGAACCCCTCCCCCGCGTGGATCGTGAAGTGCGCGTTCTCCCGCTGCAGGTACTCGAACGCGTCCAGGTGCCGGGTAGGCGGGTACCCGGCCTCCGCGCCCGCGATATCGAACCCCACGACCCCCGCGTCCCGGTACCGGACGGCCAGCTCCGCGATCTCCATGGACCGCGCCTGGTGCCGCATCGCCGTCACCAGGGTCCCGACCCGGATCCCGTGCTCGCGCCCGCCCCGGTCGAACCCCGCCAGGACGGCCTCCACGACCTGCTCCAGCGACAGGCCCGTGCTCGTGTGCAGCTCCGGCGCGTACCGGACCTCCGCGTACACGACGCCGTCCTTCGCGAGGTCCTCGGCGCACTCGTAGGCGACCCGCGTGAGGGCCTCCTCCGACTGCATCACCCCGACGGTGTGCGAGAAGGTCTCCAGATACCGCTCCAGCGACCCCGAATTGGACGCCTCCGCGAACCACGTCCGCAGGCTGTCCGGATCCGTCGAGGGCAGCTCCCCGTACCCGGCGTCCCGGGCGAGCTCCACGATGGTCTCGGGACGCAGCCCGCCATCGAGGTGGTCGTGCAGCAGCACCTTGGGTGCGCGCCGGATGTCGTCAAGCGTCGGCCGATCGTCCATCCTCTGAAACTACCGCCCCGGACGGGTACTCTCACCTCGCATTTCTCCGGCACGGTCCCCGGCGCCGGCCCGCCGAGGGGCCGGCGCCCGGCGGGATCAGTAGCTGAAGGTCGTGGCGCCCTCGTCGCCGATCCACTCCCACATGGGGATGGTCCCGGCCAGCTCCGCGCCGTCGATCAGCCGCTCCTTGTCGAGCTTCCTGGCATCGAAGCAGATCGGGCAGACGAAGTACCGCCCGCCCGCCTTCGCGTACCGCTCGACGAGGTCGGCGAGCTGCGGGCAGCCGTCGCACGCGACGGCCGTCGCCACCCCGTCCAGCGCGAGCCGCACGGCCTCCTTCGTCAGGAACATCAGCGTCGGACGCCCCGTCTCCGCGGCCCCGACCGCGACCAGGAACGCCACGGTGACGCGCTCGGTGTCCTCCATACCCGTCGTCAGGCTGACGACTGCTTTGCCTGGCATGTCATACCTCCTCGGTGTCCGCCCCAGACTGCGTGACGGGCTCGCCTGCGCCCAGTACGTTTTCTGTAGTGCCGAGGGGACGAGGGCCATGAAGCGCTACCACCAGTACTGCCCCGTCGCGCGGGCGGCGGAGATCCTCGCCGAGCGCTGGACGCTCCTCGTCGTCCGGGAACTGCTCGACGGCGAGGCGCGGTTCAACGCGATCCAGCGCGGCGTCCCCCGAATGTCGCCGTCCCTGCTGGCCACGCGCCTCCGCGAGCTGCAGCGGACGGGGATCGTGGAACGCCGACTGGTCGACGGCGAGCCCCGCTACCGCCTGACCGAGGCCGGCCGCGAGCTCGAGCCGGTGTTAAGGCAGATGGGCGCCTGGGGCGTCCGGTGGATGCAGAACCTGCGCCCGGACGAGTTCGACCCCGTCCTGCTCATGCTCGACATCCGCCGCAACGCCTCCCCGGACCGCCTGCCGGAGAAGGCGGCGACCGTCCAGGTGCTCTTCCGGGACGCGCCGTCCGGCAGCGACCGCTGGTGGCTCGTCCTGTCCCGCGCCGGCGGCGCCGAGGTGTGCGACGTCGATCCAGGCCACCCGGTGACCGTGTGGCTGGACACCGACGTCCCGACCCTGACCCGCGTCTGGACGGGCGACCTGCCCTGGCCGACGGCCCTCCGCGACGAGGCCGTCCGCCTGCACGGCGACCGCCCCGCCTGCCGGGCCCTGCCTGAATGGCTCGTCGGCCCCTTCACCCCCGTCCCCCGCGCCGAGAACCCCCTCCCCCGCTAGGCGTCATGCGCTGATCCACCGCCGCGCGATTCCGGCTCCTCCAGCCGTTGCTGGCGACGGCGGAGTCCTCCCTGACCGAGCCCGTATCGACCTCGTCAGGGGCCGCCGACCAGAGGATCGACACCTGTAGAGTCGGCGCGGAAGGCCGGTCGGAGAGCATGGGAGTACCAGTGGCGAAATGGCAGGCGCCGGTCGGTCGCGTGTTCCCCGAAACCCGGCGGCGTGCGATGGAGCTGGTCGTCGAAGGCAAGCTGATCCACGCGATCAAGCTGGTCCGAAAGGCGACGGGAGCCGACCTCGTGTCCGCCAAGCAGTACGTCGACGGGCTGCAGCTCGAACTGCTCGTGCAACGGGTGCCGCCCGAGGTGGCGGACCAGGCACGTGCCCTGGTCGCCGGCGGCGACCCTAAAGCGGCGGGCGAACACGTGAGGAAGGCCGCCGGCCTCTCCCGGTCCGAGGGCAGGCAGTACGTCGAAGCACTGCAGACGGGTGTCCTGCCGGCAGAACCGCCGGTGGTCGGAGACCTCGGCAGGCCCCTCTCAGAACGGGTGCGGAGCTTCACCGCGGCAGGGGACCGGCCATCGGCGGTCGCCCTGGTCCGAGCCGAGACCGGCCTGGGCCCCGCCGAAGCGGAACGTTTCGTCGATGCGCTGGAGCAGGACGGGCCGTGAGTCAGGGCATCCCGCACCCGGCGGCTGCGGCCGACGGCGGTGATGCCTTCCTCCCGCGACGGCGACTTCGAGGCCCTGACGTCGCGTTCCCCACACCGCCCCGGCCCTGGTGAACGGCGCCGTAGGCCTGGTCATGGCCCCCCGAGGCCACCTGCGCCTGGCCCCTTCCTTCACCATCGAGCACGACACGATCACCGCGATCGACGTCATAGCCGACCCCGACCGCCTCAAGACCCTGGATCTCTGGCCCTCCTGGACGCATGACAGGCCCGAGGCGGCCCGTTACCGGCCGAAGAGGCCGGTGACGGCCTTGTCGACCTGCGTGGCGCGGGCGGCGTCCGTCCTGGCCTTGAGGATGGGCAGCACGAGGAGATAGCGCGCGGTCTTGTCGAGCGACTCGAACCGCGCGGCGGCCTGTGGATTCGCTGACAAAGCCGCTGCCAACTCGGGTGGGACTGGGGCGTCGCGCTGCGCGGCGTAGGCGGCGTCCCAGCGTCCGTCCGCCTGGGCGGCGGCGACCGCGGCCAAGCCCGGCGGACGCATCCGCCCCGCGGCGGTCAGGGCCTCCACCTTCTCGACGTTCACCCGCGACCACGGGCTCGTCTTGCGGCGCGGCGAGTACCGCTGCAGGTACCAGTGCTCGTCCAGGCCCTTGCGGTGGCTGTCGATCCAGCCGTGGCACAGCGCGGTCTCCAGTGCCTCCACGATGGTGAGCGACCGGACGGACGCGCCCTTCTTGGCGATCTTGAGCCAGGCCCCGCCCGCGTCCCCGTGATGCTCGGCCAGCCACGCCTCCCATCCGGCGACGTCCGGGAAGTGCAGTGTCGGCTCGTCCTGCGCCATCGCCGGTCCTCCGTCGGGTTCGGGGTATACCCCCGACGATAGGGGCCGGTACTGACACTTCCTTGACAGCGGCGGGACGCGGAGCGCCGACGCTCCCGTTCCGTCAGCGGACGTCCACGTAGTCGGTGGCTCGCGCCGGGAAGTCGGTCTTGTTGCTCTCCGGGCCGGCGTAGTGGTTGAGGTAGTACGCCATCCAGGTCGCGTCGGCGGGCGTCTTGCACTGCATCCGGAACCATCCGGAACCGTCGGTCGCGTCGCCACCGTTGGAGCAGTACGGGTCACGCCACGTCGTCTGCCCCTTGAGGCGGTATTTCGCGGAGACCCACTTGTTCTTGATGGGAATCCAGCCCGTCGACGCCGACCACCGCATCAGCCGGCCCTTGAGCGTCAGGTACCGGCCCTTGCGCGCCGGTTCCGGGGAGGCGTTGAAGCCCGTGATCGCGGTTTGGTAGAACGAGCGGAAGGGGTACCCCGAGTCGACCTTGCTGTATGTGGCGTCACCCGCGTAGCCGGTGCGCAGCCACCCGTCCTTCCACGCCGTCAGCCGGATCACCACCCGCCCGTTGGCGTCGGTGGTCCCCGAACCGACCTGCTTCCACCCCGTCTTCGGGTAGGCCGTGCTCTTGGGCGCGAACCACAGCGTGACCTTCCGTCCAGGCAGAACCTCGCCGCGCGCCGCCCTCAGCGTCCGGCGCACCTCGAACGCCTTGCCACGGAACGGGTAGGCCGGATTGGTCTCCTGATCGCCCCGCGCGTGGTCGATGTGCAGCCGGCTGAACCAGCCGACGACCCGAGTCGAGGTCTCCAGGACCTGCCCATATCCTGCGACCCGGGCGATGATGTTGCCCGGCCCGGGATCGAATGTGGCTTTGAACCGCCCTCCGGTCTGCACCGTCGCCGTCGCGTCCAGTTCCGCCCTGGGGTCGTCGAAGTGCACCACGAGCCCCGCCGGGGCCGCCACCCACCCCGCTCCGCGATCTTGCTGGACCTGACCGGTCACCGTGATGTCCTGATCCCAGTTATGCACCGTCACCGGATCCACCACGATCCGCTGCGGAATCTGCACCTGCTCCGCCTGCGCCGGGACGGCCGCCATCCCCGCCACCGTCGCCAGCACCCCGCTGGACGCCACCAAGAGCACAAGGTTCTTCATATTGCGAAACACCAACCATCGAGCGACGGATCTCCTGAGGGGACCGACCGCACGCGACTCAGTCTTCCCATCGAGTCCGACGGGCTGCTTCGCCGCTGACGACCTCGTCGGGAGAACTGGTACGAAGCATTTGCAGGGCGCCTATCACGCACAGGGACTCACGGACGTGATGAGCATGATCAGAGCCAGCCAAAGATAACGAGATCAACTCTGGCGCGGAAGATCACCACTTCCCCGAGCACATGTGATTCGGCGCACAAAGGTTGCGGCTCTGGTTGAGGGCGCTCCCTACGGCGCGGCCGGTGAGTTTCCGGGCTCGCCGGCCGCGTTCGTCAGCGGCTCAGGTGCTGGTAGCGGCGGACGGCGAGGGGCAGGAAGATCGCCGTGAGGACGATCGGCCAGATGACGGCCATCAGCAGGGCGTTCTGCTCTACCCAGGTGTCGCCCACTGCCGCCGGGTTGCCGAAGAGTTCGCGGGACGCCGTGACCGTGGCGGAGACCGGGTTCCACATCGCGATCGTGCCCAGCCAGTCCGGCATGAGGGACGGGGCCACGAAGGCGCTGGAGATCATCGCGAAGGGGAACGCGAGCGCGAAGAGGCTGCCGGCGGCCTCCTCGTTCGGGACGAGGAGGCCGAGGAGGACGCCGAGCCAGATCAGCGAGAAGCGCAGGAGGAGCAGCAGCCCGAAGGCCGCCAGGGTCCCCAGGACTCCGCCGCTGGAGCGCCAGCCGATCGCGAGGGCCGTCAGCGCCAGGACGGTCAGGTCGACGGTCGCGGCGATGAGGTCGCCCACGCCGCGTCCGGTCACCACGGCGGACGGGGCCATGGGCATCGAGCGGAAGCGGTCGGTGACGCCTCGCGTGCTGTCGTAGACGACCACGTAGGAGGTGTTCATGAAGCCCATCGCCATCGTCATGCCGAACATGCCGGGCATCAGGAATTCGCGGTAGTCGCCGCCGCCGGGGACGGACATCGCGCTGCCGAACACGTAGCCGAACAGCAGTACGGAGACGATGGGGAAGCCGAGCTGCCAGGCGATGTTGCTCGGTTGGCGGATGTAGTGGGTCAGGCCGCGCAGGACGATCGTCCAGCAGTCGGCGACGGCCCAGCGGAACCGCTCGCGGAGCGTCTCGTCGGCGGGTGTCTTCGTCAGGGCGGTCATGCCTTCTTCTTCTCCTCCTCGTCGGCGGTGTGGCCGGTGAGGCGCAGGAACACCTCGTCCAGGGTGGGGCGCCTCAGGCCGATGTCCTCCACCGCGATGCCGTCGTCCTGGAGGGTGCGGGCGACCTCGGTCAGGGCGGCCACCCGGTCGGTGACCGGGGCGTGGACACGGGCGGCGGTCTCGTCGATGTGCGGTTCGGTGGACGCGACGCGCGCCACCACGGCGGCCGTCGCGGGGAGGGTGGCGGGGTCGCGCACCACCACCTCGATGCGGTCGCCGCCGATCAGGCGCTTCAGGGCGTCCGGGGTGTCGTCGGCGATGACGCGGCCGCGGTCCAGGACGGCGATGTGATCGGCGAGCTGGTCGGCCTCGTCCAGGTACTGGGTGGTCAGCAGGACGGTCGTGCCCTGCGCCACCAGCGCGCGGACGGCCTCCCACACCTCGTTCCTGCCGCGCGGGTCGAGGCCGGTCGTCGGTTCGTCCAGGAAGAGGATGTCCGGTGCCAGGATCATGCTGGCGGCGAGGTCGAGGCGGCGGCGCATGCCGCCGCTGTACTCCTTGACGCCCTTGTCGGCCGCCTCCACGAGGTCGAACCGTTCCAGGAGCTCGTCGGCGCGGGCGGCGGCCCGTTTCTTGCCCAGGTGGTACAGGCGGCCGAACATGCGCAGGTTCTGCCGCCCGGTCAGGACCTCGTCCAGGGCGGCGTGCTGGCCCGCCAGCCCGATCCGGCGGCGCACCTGCCGGGGCCGGGTGGCCACGTCGATCCCGGCGACCTCGGCTCGTCCGCCGTCCAGCCGGACGAGCGTGGTCAGGATGCGCACGGCCGTCGTCTTCCCCGCGCCGTTCGGACCGAGCAGGCCGTAGACGGCGCCCTTCGGGACGGCCAGGTCGAAGCCGTCGAGCGCGCGTTTCTCTCCGTAGTTCTTGCGGATCCCCGCGGCGAGGATCGCGTTCTCGGTCATCGTCGCCCCTTCGCGTATGGCATACGCTATTTAACGTACACCATACTCTAAGTGGGCGGACGCGGCTCGGGGACGGGGCGGTAGCGTCGGGTGGCGACACAGGGAAAGAGCAGGGCACGGATGACGACCGACGAGCGGGACCTGGGGCGGAGCCTGAAGCTGCTGTGGGGCGGCCGGACGCGCCCCGGCCGCGGACGGCCGCCCGCGCTCAGCCTCGAGCGCATCGTCGCGGCCGCCATCGAGGTCGCCGACGAGCTCGCCCTCACGGAGGGCTTCGAGGCGCTCTCGATGCGCGCCATCGCGCAGCGTCTCGGCGTCGGGACGATGTCGCTGTACCGCTACGTCCCCGGCAAGAGCGAACTGCTCGATCTGATGCTCGACCACGTCATGGACGTCCCGGACGAGACCGGAGGGCCGGACCGGGGCTGGCGGGAGATCCTCTCGGCGGCGGCCCGCCAGCACTGGCGGCTGTGCCTGGACCACCCCTGGTACCCGTTCGTCGACCAGAGCCGCCCCCTGCTCGGCCCCAGGTCGATGCTGGGGCTCGACCGGCTCCTCGCCCTGCTGCGCCCGTCCGGCATCGACGACCGGACGCTCCTCATGATGATCAGCGTGCAGAACGACCATGTGGAGAGCGTCGCGCGAAGGTACGTCAACGAGCGCCGCGTCGAGCGCCGGACCGGCGTCACCACCGAGGAGTTCTGGGCCGCGCAGGCGCCCACCCTGGAGAAGGCCATGAACAGCGGCGACTACCCCGTCATGGCCGACCTGGCCGACGACACGTTCGACTTCTCCTACGAGCAGCTCTTCGAGTTCGGCCTCGCCCGGCTGCACGACGGCTTCGCCGCCCACGTCGATCTCTGATCGGGGCGGCGCGGGCGGCCGAACGCGTCAGGCGATGCGGTCGATGACCAGGGGCAGGAGGTCCGGGGCGCCGCTCGCCTCGACCTCGTAGGCGCCCTCCAGGGACTCCAGGGCGCGGTCGAAGCGGGACGGGTCGTCCGCGTGCAGGGTGAGGAGGGGCTGGCCCTCCTTGACCTCGTCGCCGGGCCTGGCGTGGCAGGTGATGCCCGCGCCGAAGGAGACGGGGTCCTCCTTGCGGGCGCGGCCCGCACCGAGGCGCCAGGCGGCGACGCCGACGCCGAACGCGTCCAGCCTCGTCAGGGTGCCGGAGGAAGGCGCGAAGACCTGGTGGGTCTCGTTGGCCGTCGGCAGCGGGGCGTCGGGGTCGCCGCCCTGAGCGGCGATCATGCGGCGCCAGACGTCCATGGCGGAGCCGTCGCGGAGGGCGTCGGCCGGGTCCTTGCCCGAGATCCCCGCCGCGGCGAGCATCTCGCGCGCCAGGGTGAGGGTGAGTTCGACGACGTCGGACGGCCCGCCGCCGGCCAGCACCTCGACCGACTCGGTGACCTCCAGGGCGTTGCCGACGGCGTTGCCGAGGGGGCGGTCCATGGCGGTCAGGAGCGCGACCGTGCGCAGGCCGTGGTCGGAGCCGATGGCGACCATGGTCTCGGCCAGCTCACGGGCCTTCTCCGGGGTCTTCATGAAGGCGCCCGAGCCGACCTTCACGTCCAGCACCAGCGAACCGGTGCCCTCGGCGATCTTCTTCGACATGATCGAGGACGCGATCAGCGGGATCGACTCGACCGTGCCCGTGACGTCGCGGAGCGCGTAGAGCTTGCGGTCGGCCGGGGCGAGGCCCGCGCCGGCGGCGCAGATGACCGCGCCGGTCGAGCGCAGGACGTCCAGCATCTCCTCGTTCGACAGCGACGCCCGCCAGCCGGGGATCGACTCCAGCTTGTCGAGGGTGCCGCCGGTGTGGCCGAGGCCGCGGCCCGAGAGCTGCGGGACGGCCGCCCCGCACGCGGCGACCAGCGGCGCCAGCGGCAGGGTGATCTTGTCGCCGACGCCGCCGGTGGAGTGCTTGTCCGCGGTCGGACGGGAGAGGGCCGACCAGTCCATGCGCTCGCCCGAACGGATCATCGCCTCCGTCCAGCGGGCCACCTCCGGGCGGGTCATGCCGTTCAGCAGGATCGCCATCGCGAGGGCGGACATCTGCTCCTCGGCGATCGCGCCCCGCGTGTAGGCGTCGACCGCCCAGTCGATCTGGGCGGGGGTCAGCTCGGCGCCGTCCCGCTTCGCGCGGATGACATCGATGGCGTCCACGGAAGGTCCCCTCAGGCTCGGTCGATGAGGTCGTCGGGGCCGAACGCGTCCGGCAGGACCTCGGTCATGGGCAGGATGCCCCGGACGGTCTCCAGCAGCATCTCGGGCCCGCCGTGCTCCCAGAGGAGCTGGCGGCACCGCCCGCACGGCATGAGGGGGGCGCCGTGCCGGTCGACGACGGACACCGCGACGAGGCGCGGCCGCTCCGGCTTGCCGGGGCCGTGCAGGGCGGAGACAAGGGAGCACTCGGCGCACAGGCCGACGCCGTAGGAGGCGTTCTCGATGTTGCAGCCGGTGACGATCCGGCCGTCGTCCGCGAGCCCGGCGGCCCCCACGGGGAAGCCGGAGTACGGCATGTAGGCGCGGGTCATCGCCTCCCGCGCGGCGGCGCGCAGGGCGTCCCAGTCGATCATCGGGCCTCCCCCCGGCGGTAGATGAGGCCGTCCGCGGCGGGCATGCGCAGGCGCTGGCTGGCCAGGGCCAGGACGAGCAGCGTCGTGAGGTGCGGGGTGAACGAGACGAGCTCGCCCGCGACCTCCTCGCTGCCGAGGAACCAGACCAGGAGGGCGGCCGCCGCGACGAGGGACAGGACGGAGCCCAGCCAGGCGTTGCGGATCTCGCGGCGGGTGGCGTCCGTGACGATCTGCGGACGGATCCGCATGGCCCGGACGGCCTGCCACACGGCCACGCCGACGAGCAGGATCGCCACGAACAGCAGCAGGGCGTGGACGGAGCCGCCGCCACCGCGCGCGTTCATCGCGTCGGTGTACCCGAACAGCAGGGATCCGGCGGCGAGGCCGCCGGGCCGCCAGTTGCCGAAGATCATGGCGGCGAGGCCGATGAAGCCGCGGCCGCCGGTCTGGCCGTCCTGGTACAGGGGCGCGGCGACGGTCACGAGGAACGCGCCGGCGAGGCCGGAGCACGCACCGGAGATCGTGACGGCCGCGTACTTCATCCGGTAGACGTTCACGCCGAGGGACTCGGCGGCGTACGGGTCCTCCCCGCAGGAGCGGATGCGGAGGCCGAACGCGGTCTTCCACAGGACGAAGAACGTCACCGGGACGAGCAGCAGCGCCACGAGGGTCAGCAGCGACATGCCGCTGGTCAGACCGCGCAGGATGCCGGCGAGGTCGGAGACCAGGAACCAGTGGTGCTTCTCCAGCGAGCCGAGCCAGTCGGGGCTCTTCCAGCCGCCGATCTGCCCGCCGGACAGGACGGGCAGCGTCAGCGTCGCGATCGGGTCGATCGGCGGCGACTGGCGGGGGCCGCCGCCGAGCGCCTTCGCCTCGCCGGTGTTGAAGATCAGCCCGGCGAGGAACTGGGTGAGGCCGAGCCCGAGGATGTTGATCGCGACACCGGAGACGATGTGGTCGACGCCGAACGTGATGGTCGCGAACGCGTGCAGGAGCCCGCCGAGGGCACCGCCGATGATGCCGGCGAGCACGCCGATCCAGGGCCCCCACTGGTAGCCGGCCCAGGCGCCGGTCCACGTGCCGAGGATCATCATGCCCTCGAGGCCGATGTTGACCACGCCGGCGCGCTCGGACCACAGGCCGCCGAGCCCCGCGAGGAAGATCGGGACGGCGAGCCGGAGCGAGGCGCTGACCGTCCCGCTGGAGGTGACGTCGTTGGCGTCGTCGAGCGTCCGCACGAACGACAGCAGGACGAGCAGCCCCGCGCCGATCAGCAGGTAGTGCGGCCAGCGCAGCCGGCCGCGGGTCACTCTCGCCTGCACCGAGGCGACGGCTTCGGTCGCGGTCACGAGGCACTCTCCTCACGGGCCAGGTCGCGTCCGGTGGCCAGCTCGGCCGCCACCGTGTGCTGCTGCAGCCGGATCTCCCACCGCCGCACCAGCTCGTAGACGATCACGACGGTGAGGACGATGACGCCCTGCATCACCCCCACGATCTCCTTGGGGACGTCGACCTCCTGCAGCACGTCGGAGGTCTGGTCGAGGAACGCGAACAGCAGCGCGGCGAGCGCGATGCCGACCGGGTGGTTGCGGCCGAGCAGTGCGATCGTGATGCCGGTGAAGCCGAGCCCCGCCGGGAAGTTCAGCGAGTACTCGTAGGACTCGCCGAGCAACTCCGGCATGCCGATCAGCCCGGCGGTCGCGCCGGACAGCACCATCGTGGCGACGATCATCTTGGGGGCGCTGATGCCGCTGGACTGCGCGGCGGACGGGGACAGGCCCGACACCTTCAGGTCGAACCCGAACCGGCTGAAGTTGATGACGATGTAGAAGACGATGCCGACGACGATCGCGAGCGGCAGCAGCCCGTACATCCGGCCGGGCAGGTCGATCCCGATGGAGGCGAGGAACCCGTTCAGCGGGTCGACCCGCCCCGACTCGGGGATCTTCGGGGTGGCGACGTTGTTGCTGCCCGGCCGGACGTCGGCGAGCCGCTTGTCGTTCAGCAGGTAGGCGACCAGGCCGGTGGCGATCGCGTTCAGCATGATCGTGGAGATCACTTCGCTGATCCCGCGGGTCACCTTGAGGATGCCGGCGATCGAGGCCCACAGGCCGCCGATCAGCATCGCGGCGAGGATGGTGAGGATCTGCCCGAACGGCGCGGGCAGGGTGAGCGCGCCGCCGAGCGCGGCGGCGAGCATGGCGGCGAGCCGGTACTGGCCGTCCACACCGATGTTGAACAGCGCCATCCGGAACCCGATGGCGACCGCGACCGCGGACAGGTAGTAGCGGGTGGCGCGGTTGACGGTGTCGACGATCGAGTTCTCGGTGGTGCCGTAATCGATCATGCTCTGCACGGAGCTGACCGGGTCGGCGCCGGTGATCCGCAGCAGGATCATCGTGATGCCGAGGGAGATCAGCAGCGCCAGGACGGGGGCGCCGATCTTCAGGCCGAGCCCGCGCGGGCCGAGGCCCCGCAGGATCGCCTGCCATGCCGGGACCGGCTCCGGCGCCGCGGGCGGCTTCGCCGCCGTCCCGGGCTCCTTCGGCTCGCTCATTGCGTGCCTCCGGCGCCCGTCATGGCGGAGCCGAGCTCCTCCGGGGTGACCGTCCGCGGATCGACCTCCGCGACCAGCCGGCCCCGCAGGATCACGTGCAGGGTGTCGGACATTCCGATGAGTTCCTCTAGATCTGCGCTGATCAGCAGGACGGCAAGCCCGTTCGCGCGGGCCTGCCGCAGGTGGTCCCAGATGGCGGCCTGGGCGCCGACGTCGATGCCGCGGGTCGGATGCGCCGCGATCAGCAGCTTCGGATCGCCGGACATCTCCCGCCCGACGATGAGCTTCTGCTGGTTGCCGCCCGACAGGGAGGCGGCCAGCACCTCGATGCCGGGGGTCCGGACGTCGTACTCCTGGACGATCCGGGTGGTGTCGCGGCGGGCGCCGCGCCGGTCGATCCAGGGGCCGCGGACGTTCGGCCGCTGCGTCTGGTGCCCGAGGACGCGGTTCTCCCAGATGGTGCCCTCGAGGATGAGCCCGTGCCGGTGCCGGTCCTCGGGGATGTAGGCGATGCCGGCCTCGCGGCGCCGCCGCGTCGACCACTGGGTGATGTCGTCGCCGCCGTAGACGACGGTCCCGGCGTCGGCCTGCCGGATGCCCATGATCGTCTCGATGAGCTCGGACTGGCCGTTGCCCTCGACGCCGGCGAGCCCGACGATCTCGCCGCGCCGGATGCGCAGCGACACGCCGTCCACGATGGTGCGGCCCTCGGGACTGCGGACGGTCAGGCCGCCGACGTCGAGTTGGACGTCCTCGGTGACGGTGGACTCGTGGAGCTCCGGGGTGGGCAGCTCCGAGCCGACCATCAGCTCGGCGAGGCGCCGCGAGGTGACCTCGGACGGGTCGAGGCGGGTCGCGACGGTGGTGCCGCGCCGGATCACCGAGATGGCGTCGGCGACGGACAGCACCTCGTCCAGCTTGTGGGAGATGAACAGGACGGTGAGGCCCTCGGCGCGGAGGTCGCGCAGGTTGCCGAACAGCTCGTCGACCTCGTGCGGGACGAGGACGGCGGTCGGCTCGTCCAGGATCAGGACGCGGGCGCCGCGGTAGAGGACCTTGAGGATCTCGACGCGCTGCCGGTCGCCGACGCCGAGCATCTCGACAAGCAGGTCGGGGTCGACGTGGAGCCCGTAGGCGTCCGACATCTCCTTGATCCTGGTGCGGGCGGCGGCGAAGTCGATCCGGCCCCGCTTCTTCGGCTCCGCGCCCAGGATGACGTTCTCCAGGACGGTCAGGTTGTCGGCCAGCTTGAAGTGCTGGTGCACCATGCCGATGCCGCGCTCGATCGCGTCGGCGGGCGTCTTGAACGACACCTGCTCGCCGTCGATCTCGATCGTGCCCTCGTCGGGCCGCTGCATCCCGTAAAGGATCTTCATCAGCGTGGACTTGCCGGCGCCGTTCTCACCGACCAGCGCGTGCACCTCGCCACGCTCGATGGTGAGGTTGACGTCGCTGTTGGCGACCACACCGGGGAACCGCTTGGTGATCGATGTCAGCCGCACGGCCGGCGCCTGATCGGGCACGAGCCCTCCTCCTGCCTCGTCATTAAGACAGCACAGCTCTTGGACAGCACAAGCGTCGCGACAGCGCAGCACGGGGACGGCTGCGCGGCGTGACGCGCACGCCAGGCCCTTCCGGGCGCGGCGCGCGCGTCACGCCGGTCGGACGAACCGGGTCAGGGCTTCGTCGGAACCGTGATCTTGCCGCCGGCGATGTCGGCCTTCAGCGCGTCCAGCTTGGTCTTGATGTCGTCGACCTTGCCGCCGGACGTCGAGTAGCCCACACCGTCGTTGCTGAGGTCGTACTTCTTCGTGCCGCCCTGGAACGTGCCCTTGGCGACGGCGTCGACGAAGTCGTACACGGCCACGTCGACGCGCTTCAGCATGGAGGTCAGGATGTAGTCCTTGACCTCGGCGACCGCGGGCTGGTTGTACTGGTCGGAGTCGACGCCGATGGCCCACGCCTTCGCCGCGCCGGCGGTCTTGATGACGCCGATGCCCGCGCCGCCCGCCGCGTGGTAGATCACGTCGGCGCCCGCGTCCAGCTGGCCCTTGGCGGCCTCGTTGCCGAGCGCCGGGTTCTTGAACCCGTCGAAGTTCGGCGGCTGGGTCAGGTACTTCGCCGGCAGGATCTTGATGCCGGGCTTGGCGGCCTTGGCGCCCGCCTCGTAGCCGGCCTGGAACTTGTGGATCAGCGGGACGTTCACGCCGCCGATGAAGCCGATCGTGCCGGTCTTCGACTTCAGCGCCGCGGCGGCGCCGACGAGGAAGGAGCCCTGCTCCTCGGAGAAGCAGGCGCCGAGCACGTTCGCGCCCTCGACCTTGCACTGGTCGGCGTCGACGACCAGGAACTTGGTGTTCGGGAAGTCCTTGGCGACCTTGACGATCGAGTTGGTGTAGGCGAAGCCGACACCGATGACCGGGTTGTAGCCCTTGTTGGCGAGCAGCCGCAGGCGCGACTCCTTGTCCGAGTCGGGCTCGTCCGGCTTGGCGGAGATCTCCTCCAGCGTGACGTTCAGGTCCTTCTTGGCACGGTCGAGACCGGCGGCGGCGGAGTCGTTGAACGACTGGTCGCCGCGTCCGCCGATGTCGTACGCGAGACCTACCTTGACGGTCTTCTTGTCGCCGCCGGCGTCACCGTCGTCGGCCTTCTTGCCACCGCACGCGGAGGCGCTGAGCGTCAGCGCCGCCCCCGCCACGGTGACGAGCGAAATCTTGAGTCCACGGCGCACTGCTGCGCTCCTTCCGTTCCCCACCCACGGCACGGTGGCCGGACCGACCACCGAAATCCAGCAGACGCTATCCCGCCGCAAAGGTAAAAGATCCGGATTGCACTATTTCGCAATAGGTCCGTTACCAATGCGTAGGCAAGTCGCCACAGGTCAGAGCCATGGTGCCGCGATCATGGGGAGAGCGCTCACCGGCGCGCCGTCAGCCGAGCGTTTCGCTCTCGATCCGATCCTCGTCCCCCGGGCGTCCCGCCTCCCACAGGGCGGTCAGCGCGGTCCCCGTCAGGACGCGGACGCCGACGGCGATGCACCGCTCGTCCACGTCGAAGTCGCCCCGGTGCAGGTCGTACTCGCCGGGCGAGCCCGGCGTGCGGACCCCGAGCCGCGCCAGCGCCCCCGGGACCGACTCCAGGTACCAGCCGAAGTCCTCGCCGCCGAGGCTCTGCGGGGTCGGCACGACGCCGTCCTCCCCGATCACCTGGACGGCGGCGTCCCGGAACATCTGCACGCTGGCCGCCTCGTTCACGGTCGGCGGGACGCCCCGGACGTAGTCGAGGGACGCCTCCACGTCGTAGGCGGAGGCGACCGACTGCAGCAGCGACTTCATCATGTCCGGCGCCCGGTGCCACGCCTCGTCGTCCAGGCAGCGGACGGTGCCCTCGGCGATCCCGTCGTCGGGGATCGCGTTCGCCACCGACCCCGCCGACACCCGCCCCCACACCAGCGACAGGCTGGAGCGCGGGTCGACCCGCCGGGACAGCGCCGCCGGCAGCTCCGTCACGATCTTGGCGAGCGCGTAGACGAGGTCGGCGGTCAGATGCGGCCGGGCGGTGTGCCCGCCGGGGCCGGTCACCTTCACGAACACCTTGTCGCAGGCCGCGGTGATCGGGCCGGTGCGCAGCCCCAGCTGCCCCACCTCGATCCGCGGGTCGCAGTGCAGCGCGAACGCCCGGTCGACGCCCGCGATGCCGCCCGCCGCCATCACGTCCAGGGCCCCGCCCGGCGTCTCCTCGGCGGGCTGGAACAGCAGCCGGACCCGGCCGGGCAGCAGCCCCGCCGCCGCCTGCTGCGCGAGGAACAGGCCCGCGCCCAGCACCATCACGGTGTGGACGTCGTGCCCGCACGCGTGCGCGACGCCCGGCACCGTCGACCGGTACGGCACGCCCTCCTTCTCGTCGTGCAGCGGCAGCGCGTCGATGTCGGCGCGGAGCGCGATCGTCGTGCCGTCGGCCGGGCCGATGTCGCAGAACAGGCCGGTGCCGCGCGGCAGGACCCGCGGCTCCAGGCCCGCCGCCATCAGCCGCTCGGCGAGCAGCTTCGTCGTCCGGTACTCGTTGTAGCCCAGCTCGGGATGCATGTGCAGGTCGCGGCGGAACGCGATCAGCTCGTCCTCGGCCGCGGCGAGGAACGCGTCCAGCTGCGGCTGCAGCGCCGCGCCCACGGGCTCGGCGACGGGACCGGCCGGTCCGGACGCCCCTCCGGGCCGTCCCGGCGCCGGCACGCCGGCGCCGTCCAGGGACGGCACATCGGCGGCGTCCAGGCCGGGCACGCCGGCGGCCTCCGGGGACGGTGCGGCCGAGATGGCCGGGCCGCCCCCGGCGGTGGATGGTTCCAGACCGGGCATCACCCCGGGTCCCGGATGGGTCATGTGCGCCCCCTGCGCGATGGCGGAACAGGAAATGCCCCGTTCCCTGGTCGAGTCGTTCTCCGGGCCGGGCTCGGTGCCCGGCGGTGCGGCGGGTCCCGCGGCCGACTCGGCGGCGGGTTCCGCGGCGGATTCGGTGGCGGGTTCACGGACGGATCCGGCGCGGGGCGGCGGCACGTCGCCGCCCGCCCGGCCGGCGGGCCCGTCAGCGTCCGGCATGCGCCACCTCCCCCAGCGTGACGAACCTGTCCTCGGCGAGCTCGGTGACCGCCGCGTCGACGACGTCCTCCAGCGTCCCGCCGGCGGCGCGGATCGCGCGCTGCCGCTCGTAGGGGGCGCCGTGCTCCAGAACCTCTCCAGCCACCTTCAGCTCCTCCGCGCAGCCGAGCCGGTCGGCCACCGGCTCCAGTTCGCGGACGAGCTCGTACAGATCATCGCGCAGCGGGACGGTGTGCCCGCCGTCGTCGGTGATGACGACCGCGTCGAGGCCGTACCGGGTCGCGCGCCACTTGTTGTCGCGCACCACCCAGGCGGCCGGTCGAGGCAGGGTATAGCCCCGGTCGAGCTGCTGCTCGAACAGCGTGACGAGGCTTTGGCAGAGGGCGGCGGCCATGCCCACCTCCCGCATGGTGGGAATGCCGTCGAACATCCTGATCTCGATGGTGCCGAAATCAGGATGCGGGCGGATGTCCCACCAGACCTCCTTGATGCTCCGGATGGTTCCGGCGCGCATCAGCGTGTCCATGTAATCCTCGAACGCCGCCCAGTCGTCCAGCAAGTGGGGAGGACCGGCCGTCGGCAGCTGGCCGAAGACGACGGCCCGGCTGGACGCCAGGCCGGTGTCGGCGCCGCTCCAGTACGGGCTGGACGCGGTCAGCGCGAGGAAGTGCGGCAGGTAGGAGGACAGCGCGTTCACGATGGGGATCGCCTTCGCCACGTCGGACACCCCGACATGGACGTGGACGCCGAAGGTCTGGATGCGGCGGGCCAGCCACTGCATCTCCTCGACCAGCTCGGCGTACCGGCTGGACGGCGCCATCACCGCGTCCCGCCAGTCGCTGATCGGGTGGGTGCCGGTGCAGGCGAGCCGGAGACCGCGCTCGGCGGCGGCGGCCCGCAGCGCGGCGAGGCTGCCGCCGAGGTCCCGCTTGGCCTCGCCGACCGTGTGGCAGATGCCGGTCACGACCTCGACCGTCGACTCCATCAGCTCGTGCCGCAGCCGCGGGTTGTCGTTGCCCTCGCTGAGGGACGGCAGGGCGGCGAGCACCTCGCGCGCGTCCTGGCGCAGGTGCCGAGTCTCCGCATCGACGAGCTGGATCTCCCATTCGACGCCGAGCGTCGCGCCGTTCGATGCGTTGAAGTCAATGGCCACCGCCAACCTCCGTCCACAATCCTTGCAGGTCGCTGCGTGGCACGTGGCGCGAATTCCGCCAGCGGGTCGCTAAGCGTGGACCAATCCCGGGTCCGGCTCGTGTTTCGCTCTCATGATGGCGCCGTGCCCCGCGCCCCCGCCCGGACTCCATGCCCCTCGTGGATCAATTGACTCTTCCGGGCCGTGATGGACCGCCGCCCGACCCGTATCGCGGTCATGCGGGACCATCCGATGGAACTAGTCAGCCGTTCCACGGCGTGCGCGCCGACGGACGGTCACCCGTATCGTCCGTCTCATACGCTCCGTTAGCACCATACGCCCTATGCGCCCCGCATGTCCTCGGGATCATGCTGTTGGGTTCCGGGTACCTTCTCTCCGGATACGTCGTTTGCTCTCGGGGATCCCGGCGCACGGAACCCGATGGATCGAGGAGCGTCAGAGCTTGCGTCCAGTGCGAGGAAAGCACGCCGCCGCCCGCCGTCTCGCGGCGGCCGCCGGCGCGCCGCTGCTGTGCCTTCCGCTGCTTGCCGGTCCCGCCGTCCCCGCCGCCGCGCCCGCCGCCGCGGCGGCCCCGGGCGAGCCGGTCGGCGGGACGCGGCTCGGCGAGCGCGGCATCGTCGTCGACACGACGACCACGGGCCTGCCAGCGCTTCCGAAGATCAAGGCCGCGTCCTATCTGATCGCGGACGGCGGCACCGGCGAGGTGCTGGCCGCCAAGGACCCGCACGGCCGGTACCTGCCGGCGAGCACGCTGAAGGCGCTCACCGCCCTCACCCTCGTCGCGAAGCTGGACCCGGACCGGCGCGTCCGGCCCACGCAGCACGCCTGCGACGTCGAGGGCACCAAGGTGGGGATGACCCCGAAGATGGAGTACCGGGTCTCCGACCTGTTCCACGCGCTGATGATGATGTCGGCCAACGACGCGGCCGTCGCGCTCGCCGAGGCCAACGGCGGCATGAGGAAGACCCTCGCCGACATGAACGCCGAGGCCCGCCGCATCAACGCGCTCGACACGCTCGCCGGCTCGCCGAACGGCCTCGACGTGGACCTCGGGCTGAACGTCCGGACGCAGCACACCTCGTCGTACGACCTGGCCCTCATCCTGCGCGAGGCGATGAAGAACGCCGAGTTCCGCGGCTACGTGCAGAAGCTGTCGCACCCCTTCCCGGCGCCGCCCACCAAGAAGCAGCGCAAGAAGGGCAAGAAGATCGGCGGATACCCGATCTACACGCACAACCGGATGCTGCCGGGCCAGCCGTTCGCCTACCAGGGCATGCTCGGCGGCAAGAACGGCTACACGATCGCGGCCGGCCAGACGTTCGTGGCCGAGGCGCAGCGCGGCGGCCACACGATCATCATCGCGCTGATGAAGGCGGACCGCCCCCCGTCCCGCTACGCCGCCGCGCTGCTGGACTGGGGGTTCGCCGCGCGCGGCAAGGCCAGGCCGGTCGGTGTGCTCGTCCCGCCGGGCGATCCGGAGGCCGCGAAGAAGGACACCGGCTCGCCCGGCCTGCTGCCGGACGCGCCGCTCGCCACCGACGACTCCACCCGCCGGTGGCTGCTCGTCGGCGGCGGCGCCGTCGGCGCGGTGCTCGCCGTCACCGTGCTGACCCTGGTGCTGCGCAGGCGCCGCCGGTACTCCGCACCGGCCGCCCCCTCCGCACCACCCGTCCCGCCCGTTCCGCGGGAGGACACCGGGCCGTGACCGGGGTCTCGGCGGGGTGCCTGGCCCAGCGCCCGCCACCCGGCATACGCTCGTGGTGAGCGCCGGTTACCTCGCCACCGCCCGCCGGACGGCGAACCGGTGCAGCATGGAGGCATCGCCATGCACACCCTGCAGACCATGGAGAACCCGAGGCAGCGCACCGGGCACCTCGGGCAGTGCACCGAGCATCCGAACGTCCTGCTGCTCGAGGACGGCTACACGGCCTTCGCCAAGGGGGACATGGAGATCATCCGGTCCCTGCTCGCCGACGACGTCGTCCACCGGGTCACCGGGCGGGGGAGGCTGAGCGGCGAGTACCGCACCGCCGAGGAGGTCCTCGGCTACTACGTCCGGCTGTTCGAGCTGTCGGGCGGGACGTTCCGCGCCGAGCCGTACGCCCTGATGGCCAACGACGAGTACGGCACGGCCCTCGTCCACACCTACGCCGAGCGCCCCGGCCGGGTCCTGCACGGCCGCTCCGTCGAGCTGTTCCGCATCCGGGACGGCCGGATCGCCGAGATCCGCACGGTCCCGGAGGATCAGTACGCCGACGACGCGTTCTGGTCCTGACGCGGCCTCGGGGCCGCCACGACCGGCGGGTCGCACCGCTCGTCGGCCCGCTCGGGGCTGTCCTCGTCGGCGCTGAGGACGACCCGCCGCGTCGCCGTCCAGGCCGCCGTGAACAGCACGTACCGGGACGCGATGTTGATCCACACCATCAGCCCCACCAGCACGGCGAACGACGCGTAGACCGGGTTGCCGGTGGTGTGCCCGACCAGCACCGAGGCGATCTGCTTGAGCGCCTCGAAGCCGAGCGCGCCGACCAGCGCGCCCCGGCCGATGCTGCGCCAGGACGCCTGCGTCCCCGACAGCCGGGTGAACAGCACCAGGAAGATCACCGTGTTGAGCCCGACGCCGCAGCCGAGGGACAGCAGCCGGAACCCGGTGCCCGCGCCCGGCACGTCCTCCAGGCCCACCCAGTCCAGGAGCATGTGCGTCGAGGCCGTCGCCACCGACGACACCGCCATCCCGGAGATGAGGATCACGCCGAGGAACGCGAGGACCGCCGCGTCCCAGAGCCGCTTGCTGACGAAGTTTCCGCCGCCGCCCGGCTCGTTCGCCCAGATGTCCCGCAGCGACTCCCGCAGCACCTGCACCCAGCCGAGCCCGGTGATCAGCAGCGCGGCCGCGCCGAACAGCCCGACCGCCGTCTTGGACTGGGCGATCTGCTCCACCTGCAGCTGGTCGGACAGGCCGGGCAGCAGCGAGTTGACCGCCCGGACGAAGTAGTCCCGCGCCTGCTCGCTGATCCCGACGACGTAGCCGAGCAGCGAGTACGCGAGCGCCAGCAGAGGGAAGAACGACAGGAATCCGTAGCAGGAGAGCGCCGCCGCGAGCCGGTCGCCGCGCCGCTCCTGGTACCGCTCGAACGCCCGGCCGAGGTGGTCCAGCCACGGCCGCCGCTCGCGAGCACCGCGCCACCGTTCGCGGACGGCCTCCCCGAGCGCCTCGCCCCGGCTCTGCGCCCACCCGACCGCCCGCTCGATCACCCGCCGCATGCCCCCGCACGTACCCCCTGGGGCCCGGACGAAGCCGAGTGCGGTGCGCCATCGCCGACGGGTGCCGCGCGGGACGCCGGTTCTCAGGCCGGGCGGTTCTCTCCCCGGTGGGGGCCGGCGGCGCCGACACCGAAGACGAAGTCGCGCTGGGGGCGCCAGACGCCGTCCGCGCCGTGCTCGTACAGGGAGAAGCCCCAGACGTCGAAGTCGGCGCTGTAGGCGGACAGGTCCTTGAAGGCGCGGTCCATGACGTCGTCCGGCAGGTGGTGGGCGACCGTCACGTGCGGGTGGTACGGGAACGGCGGCAGATGAGCGAGCGGACCTGACGAAACCTTCGTCTGGACGCGGGAGCAGCCCTCGATTCCTTCGGCCAGTGCCACGTACACGACCGGTGACACCGGACGGAACGTTCCGGTGCCCCGCAAGCGGATGCGGAACCTGCGCTCGGCCCGCGCGATCTCCCGCAGATGCCCCTCGATCACGTCCAGGTCCGCCCCGGCGACCTCCGTCGGCGGGACCAGCGTGATGTGCGTCGGGATCGCGTTCGCGAGCGGGTCGCCGTACGCGGCGCGCCGGCCCTGGAGGTCCGCGCCGAACGGGGCGGGAATCGGGATGGCCACGCCGATCGTGCGGGTCGGGTCAGTGGCCACGTCCCACGAATCCCACCCGCTCGCGCACGGTGTCCATCGTCCGGGTGGCGACCGCGGAGGCCCGCTCGGCGCCGCGGGCGAGGATCGAGTCGAGGTGCTTCTCGTCGTCCAGCAGTTCGAGGGTGCGCTCCCGGATCGGGCCGAAGGTGTCCAGGACGACCTGCGCGAGGTCCTTCTTGAACTGGCCGTAGCCGGAGCCCTCGTAGCGGCCCTCGAGGTCGGCTATGGAGGTGCCCTCCAGCGCGGAGAAGATCCGCAGCAGGTTCGTGACGCCCGCCTTCTCCTCCTCGTCGTAGCGGACCTCGGTGCCGGTGTCGGTGACGGCCCGCATGATCTTCTTGCGCATCGGGCCGGGCTCCTCGAGGACGTCCAGGATGCCCTGCGGCGACGACGCCGACTTGCTCATCTTCGCGGTCGGCTCCTGGAGGTCGGTGATCTTCGCGGCGCCCTCCGGGATGAACGCCTCCGGCGGCGTGAACGTCTCGCCGAACCGGTGGTTGAACCGCTGCGCGAGCGTGCGGGTGAGCTCCAGGTGCTGCCGCTGGTCCTCGCCGACGGGCACGTGGAAGACCCGTTCTCCCTCGCCCGGCTCCGGCGTGTAGAGCAGGATGTCGGCGGCCTGCAGGATCGGGTACGTGAACAGCCCGACGGACGTACCGGACGTCCCCTGCTTGGCCGACTTGTCCTTGAACTGCGTCATGCGGCCGGCCTCGCCGAACCCGGTCAGGCAGCCCAGGACCCAGGCCAGCTCGGTGTGCTCGGGCACGTGGCTCTGCACGAACAGGGCCGACCGCTCGGGGTCGACGCCCATCGCGAGCAGCTGCGCCGCGGCGACCTTCGTCCGGCGCCGCAGCAGCGCGGGGTCGTGCTCCACGGTGATCGCGTGCAGGTCGACGACGCAGTAGAACGACTCGTGCGTCTCCTGGAGCGCGACCCACTGCCGCAGCGCGCCCAGGTAGTTCCCGAGGTGGAACGAGTCGGCGGTGGGCTGGATTCCGGACAGCACCCGCGGGGTCGGCGCGGCGCTGCTGGGGCTGGAGGCTTCGGGCGTCTGCACGGTTCGATTCTCTCAGGCTTCTCCGACGGACGGGGCGACCGGTGCAGGGTCCCGCCCTCCGGACGCCTCTCGCGGCGGACCTGTCGACCGGGTCCCGCCTTCCCACCGCGCCGATGCGGATAGCCTTGCCGCATCCCGGTCGCGCATTTGGAGGTCTCTTCGTGAAGCTGCTCGTCACCGGCGGCGCCGGCTACATCGGCAGCGTCGTCTCCGCCCAGCTCCTGGAGGCGGGCCACGAGGTGGTCGTGCTGGACGACCTGTCCACCGGGCACGCCGACGCCGTCCCGGACGGGGCCCGGCTCGTCCGCGGCACGCTCCGCGACACCGCGGCCGAGGTGCTCGGCGGCGCCGGATTCGACGCCGTGCTGCACTTCGCCGCCAAGTCCCTCGTCGGCGAGTCGGTCGAGAAGCCCGGCCTGTACTGGGACAAGAACCTCGGCGAGTCCCTCGCCCTGCTGGACGCCATGCGCGTCGCGGACGTCCCCCGCATCGTGTTCTCCTCGACCGCCGCGACCTACGGCGAGCCGGAGTCGACGCCGATCCTGGAGACGGACCCGACCCGCCCGACGAACCCCTACGGCGCGTCCAAGCTGGCGATCGACACCGCCCTCGCCGAGTACGCGCGGCTGCACGGCATCGGCGGCGTCTCACTGCGCTACTTCAACGTCGCGGGCGCGCAGGGGCGGCAGGGCGAGCGGCACACCGTGGAGACCCACCTGATCCCGAACGTGCTGAAGGCCGCGGACGGCGGCGGGCGGCCGCTGCGGATCTTCGGCACCGACTACCCGACGCCGGACGGCACCTGCGTCCGCGACTACGTGCACGTCACCGACCTCGGCAACGCGCACCTTTTGGCGCTGGACGCCTGCGCCCCCGGCACCCACACGATCTACAACCTGGGCAGCGGCAGCGGCTACTCCGTCCTCGAGGTCCTCGAGGTCTGCCGCGAGGTCACCGGACGCGACATCCCCGTCGAGACCGGCCCCCGCCGCCCCGGCGACCCCGCCGTGCTGGTCGCCTCGTCCGACCGGATCCGGACGGAGCTCGGCTGGAAGCCCGAGCGGGACATGCGCGCCATGGTCTCCGACGCCTGGACCTTCCTGCGCTCCCGATGAGGGACGCCCCCTCCGCGGCGGCCGACGCCTTCACCGCCGCGTACGGAACGGCGCCGGAGGGCGTCTGGCGCGCCCCCGGACGGCTGAACTTGATCGGCGAGCACACCGACCACAACGACGGGCTCGTCCTGCCGTTCGCGCTGCCGCTCGGCGTGTCGGTCGCCGCGGCGCGCCGCGACGACGGCGTCATCGAGGTCCGCTCCCTCCAGATGGGCGGGAAGGCGGTGACCGCGCCCGCCTCGGGCGGCCCGATCACCGCCGAGGGGTGGCCCGCCGCCGACGCGTGGGCCGCGTACCCGATCGGCGTGGCGCGCGTCCTGTACGGGTCCGGGACGGGCGGCGCGTCCCTCGTCATCGACTCCGACCTGCCGCGGGGCGCGGGCCTCTCCTCGTCCGCCGCGCTGGAGTGCGCCACCGCCCTCGCGCTCGCCGACCTGTACGGGATCGGCCTCGACCGCGCCGAGCTGGCCCGCCTCGCCCGCCGCGCCGAGCACGAGCACGCCGGCGTCCCCTGCGGCCCGATGGACCAGGCGGCTTCTCTGCTGTGCACGGCCGGCCACGCGCTCATGCTGGACTGCCGCAGCGGCCTGTCCGCCCAGGTGCCCTTCTCCCCCGCCGACGCGGGTCTGACGGTCCTCGCCATCGACACCCGCGTCTCGCACGCCCTGACCGGCGGAGGGTACGCCGCCCGCCGCCACGAGTGCGCCGAGGCCGCGTCCCTCCTCGGCGTCGAGGCGCTCCGCGACGTGAAGGACCTCCCCGCCGCGCTGCGCGCCCTCCGCGACCCGGTGCTGCGCCGCCGCGTCCAGCACGTCGTCACGGAGAACCACCGCGTGGAGGCCGCCGTCGGCCTCCTGCGGGCGGGCGCGGCGGCGGAGCTGGGCGCCCTGCTGAGCGCGTCCCACATGTCGCTGCGCGACCAGTTCGAGGTCTCCTGGCCCGAGGCGGACGCGGCCCTGGACGCGGCCCTGCGCGCGGGTGCCCGAGGCGGCCGGATGGTGGGCGCGGGCTTCGGCGGCTCGGTCCTCGTCCTGACCGCCGCCGACCGTGCCGGCACCGTCCGCGAGGCCGTCCGGAACGCCTATGACCTGCGCGGCTGGACGCCCCCGGCCTTCATCGAGGCCGCTCCGTCGGCCGGCGCCCACCGCGTCGCCTGACCGGCCGGCCTCGCAGAGGGCCGTCCTTCGTTCCGGCCGTCTACCCGTTCTCGCCGCGTCCCTCCAGGTCTTCGGCGATCTGGGTGCGGAGGGCCTCCGCGTCGGCGGCGGGGCCCTCCTGGTTCACGGCGCGGAAGCCCTCCCCGGCCCTGGTCGCGTGCTTCAGGGCTTCGTGCGGGTCGCCCGTCTGGGCCAGCAGGCGCGCCTCGTCGTAGGCGACCAGGGACGCGTACCAGGTGCGCGCGTCCTCGGCTTCGGCCGGGATGGCGTCGATCGACTCGCGGGCGGCGGTCATCGAGGCGGCCGCGGCCTCGGGGTCGCCGCTCCACAGGTGGCACATCGCGGCGCGGCGGCGGGCGTCGACGACGCCGTACGGATTCCCGGCCTTCTCGTGCGCGTCCGCCGCCGCGCCGAAGCGCTCGGCCGCCAGGGCGTCCTTGTCGAGGTCCGTCAGGATGCCGCCGGCCTCTTCCAGGAAGTGCGCGACCGCGGCGGGCTCGCCGTCCCGCGCGGCGTCCTCGGCCAGGGCCGTGAACGTGCCGGCGGCGTCCTCCTCGCCGAGCTCCTTCTGCGCGTGGCCGAGGATCAGGCGGCAGCGGCGCTCCGCGTCGGCCGCGCCCAGGTCCGCGAGGGCGGGCAGCGCCTCCTCCGCGACCTCGGCGGCCTCCAGCGCGCGGCCGCCCGACAGGTAGCCGGCGGCCAGGTCCACCCGGGCGAACGCGGCGTTCGCGTGCTCGCCCGCCGCCGTCCACCCCGCGACGGCCTCGACCAGGTCGGCGACGGCGTCGGCAGGGCGGTTCGCCGCCAGCAGGACGGAACCGCGCCGGCTGTGCGCCCCGAGCCTCATCCCCGACGACGCAGGCAGCGCTGCCACCGCCTCGTTCAGCAGCGCGACGATCTCGTCGGTGGGCTCCTCCACCTCGGCGCCGAGCGCGTCGGAGAGCATCAGCGCCGTCCGCGCCAGGTTCTCCGGCGAGCCGCCCGCGCGAGCCAGGGGAAGGGCACGGCGCAGCTCCGCGATCGCGCCCGGCACGTCCCCGGTCACCAGCAGGGCGTGCCCGCGCATCGCGTGCGCCTCGCCCCCGCCGGACGGGTCGTCGTCCGGATCGACGCGGTCGAGCGCCGCGAGGGCCTCTGCGGGACGGCCGCCCTCCAGATGGACGGCGGCCAGCCGCATGAGCGCGGCCGTGGCGGCGCCGTCCCCCGGCGGACGCGCCGTGAGGAAGTCCGCGGCGGCCGTCAGGTCGGCCAGCCCTTCGGGATCGCCGAGCGAGATCCGGATCGCGCCGAGACGGCTCAGCACCCGGTGCCGCCGCACGTCCTCGCCGAGCTCGCCGAACATGCGCGCGGCCTCCGCGAAGCGCAGCGCGGCGCTCTCGGCGTCGCCGTTCACGGCGCTTTCGACACCGATGCCGTCGATGCGGCGGGCGCGCTGCAGCGGGGTGAGGTCGACCGTCTCGGAGAGGGCGTCCACGCGGTGCCAGGCCGCGAACACGCGCGCCATGTCGTCGTCGGCGCGGCGCCGGTCCGCGAGGTCGAGGAGCGCGTCGACGTCACCGGGGAGGTCCGGTGCCGCCGGGGGCTCGGGCGCCGGGGCGGGCGCGGCCGGACGGCGGTGGTGCGCCGCCAGCGGCAGGAACTCGGTGAGCGGTTCGGCATCCAGCAGCGCACGCACCTTGTCGCCCTGGTGGGACGTGCCGTTCCGCGCGTCGAACCGGGCCGCGATGGCCGTCGCCGTCTCCGTCAGCTCCGCCCGCAGCACGTCGAGGGCCACTTCGCCCGAGGTGCCGCGGCGGATCGTCCCGGCGTGCCCGGCCGCCGCCACCCGGCGCAGCAGCAGCGCCGCCGCCGACGCGAACGACATGGCGTCCCGGGGGCTCGGCGCCCGGTCCAGCCAGCCGAGATGCCGCTCCACGATCTCCAGGCCGCGCGCCGCGTTGCCCGTCACCGCACAGAACCACACGTGCTCGGCGATGTCGCCCAGGTCGGCGAGGCGGGTACGGTGCACCCGGTACGCGCGGCGGTGCGCGTCCACGGCCTGCTCGGCGCGGCCCGTCCGCAGGTACACGTGCATCATCGCCGTCTGGACGGACTGCGGCTGCTCGTTGCAGCCCAGCTCCGCGTTCAGCACCGGCGCCGCGATCTCGAACGCGTCCTCGTGGCGTCCGGTGCCGACGAGATGCCACACCATGCCGGTCGGGTCGCAGCCCGCGCAGTCCGACAGCTCGTCGCGCGGCGCCGCCCGCCACTTCAGGAACCACTCGTCGGCCGACCCGTCCCCGACGTGCCGCGCCACCACGTTCCGGTAGTGGTACACCGCCTGGAGGCTGTGCCCACCGGCGCGGTACCGCCGCTCCATGTCGTCCAGGACGGCGTAGGCCCGGTCGAGGGGGATCTCCGGGAAGCGGGTGAGGGAGTTGACCGCCGCCTTCATCTGCCACAGCAGCATGTGGGTCTCGTCGAACCGGGCGGGGTCGCGGTCATGGTCGGCGAGCGTCCGGCCGAACGTCGCGAGCGCCTTCGCGGGCTCGCCGCCGTACTGGTAGGCGTCCGTCAGGCGGACCCGGATCCGGAACGCCAGCTCCTCCTCGCCGGCCGCCTCCGCCCGGCGCAGCGCGTCCTCCACCAGGACGGTCCGCGCCTCGCCGTAGGGCAGCTCCTCCGACCGCGACATCAGGTCGAAGACGTCCTCAATGCTCATCGCCGGCCTCCGGCCTCAGTGCTCTCATCGCCGCCCTCCGGGGCGTGGACGGCCCACTCCAGCAGACCGATGAACGAACGGTTCAGCACGGCCGTGTCGACCGGCCGCAGCGGATGGTGCCCGAGCAGCAGCGCCTGCCCGTACAGCGCCTGGACGGCCGACTCCACCGGGCCGCCCGCGCCGAGCGCCGTGATGCGTCGGGTCAGCGGGTTGCGATGGTTCAGGACGAGCTGCGGCCGGTCCGGGGCGGCGGTCGCGCCGACCGCGCCGAGCACGTCCGCCCACAGCTCGCCGGCCTGCTCGCGGGCCCGCGACAGCTCCTCCTGGAACTGCGCGTCCCGGCTGGTCAGGTACAGCGCGGGCAGCGACGCCGGGTCGAAGTCGCGGACGACCACCTCGCAGCCGAGCCGCTCCACCGCCGCCCGCGCCGCCGCGAGGAACGGCCGCAGCGCCAGCTCCGTCGCCGGGTCGAGGACGCCGAACGTCGTCGTCAGCTCCGCCGCGTCCAGCGGCGTGAGGCGGATGTCGGGATCGATCGCGGGCAGCCGCTCGATGATCTCCGTGTCGTGGACGTAGCCGCCGTTGACCAGGCCCAAGCCCTGCGCGCCCGCGACCGCCGACAGCCGCCGGAACTCGTCCACCGATGTCGTGAACCGGCCCTCGGGGTGCCGCCGCCGGAACTCCGACAGCGTCATCGCCCCCGCGGACGTCTCGAACTCCAGCCGGCGGTCCACGATGCGCAGCATGTCGTCGTCGTGCAGCGCCATCGCCTTCACGCCGAGCTGGTGCAGCCGCAGGAAGCCCCGCATCGCCGCCGGGTCCGTCTCGGCGAGGGTCACGAGCCACTGCCGCAGCACCTCGCCGAGGCCCTGCCGCGTCGCGTCGAGCAGCTCGTCCTCGAACAGGGCCTCGCGGCTCGCGGTCGGACGCAGCTCCCCCGCGTCCACGACGCAGCGCGCGAAGAACGCCCACTCGGGCAGCAGCCCCTCGACGCCCTCCGCCAGCAGCATCCGCTTCAGGTACACGCGGTGCGAGGCCCGCGCGGTCGGCGACACCGGATGCGGCAGGACGAACGCGACGCCCGTCAGGCCCGCTTCGGGCACGTCCAGATCGACCACGTCGAACGGCGTGAAGCCGTACAGGTCCTCGCAGTAGCGCTCGAGAGAGCGCCGCCGCGTCGCCGGGTCGGAGTACGCCGCCCGCCAGGGCGGCCCGTCGCCCGTGATCGGAACGCCGTCCACGGTCAGCTCGACCGGCAGCAGACCGCCGTAGGTGCGCGCCAGATCCGCCACCACGGACGGGCTCAGCAGCTCCGCCGCGCCGGGCCGCGCCCGCAGCGTCACCGTCGTGCCCGGTTCGTCCCGCTCCGCCGGCTCCACCCGGTAGCTGCCGCCCGAACGGCCCGTCCACCGGACGGCGTCGCCGCCCTTCGCGGACCGTGTCACGACTTCGATCTCGTCCGCGACCAGGAACGCCGACAGCAGCCCGATGCCGAACTGGCCCAGGAAGTCGTGCCGTGCGAACCCGAGCTCGTCCCGCTTCGACGACCGGCCGATCGTCGCCAGGAGGGCGTGCACCTCGTCCGCCGTCAGCCCGACCCCGTCATCGTGGACCCGCAGCGTCCCGCCGCCGGTCTCGATCGTCACCCGGCCACCGCCGCCACCGCGCGCGGTGATCGCGTCCACCGCGTTCTGCAGCAGCTCCCGCAGGTACACGCGCGGGCTCGTATAGAGGTGATGGCTCAGCAGATCCACCACGCCGCGCAGATCCACTTTGAACGCCTGCTCCGCCACCCGACGCCTTCCTGATCACGTTCTTTGGCATTCACACCCTAGCGACCGGTACGGACGCACCATCCCGGTTTTTCACGCGAACGAGCCCCGGCCCGTCGGGGCGCCGGGGCTCGCTGCGAGCGTCGGATCGGCTCAGATCAGGCCGAGCTTGCGGACCGCGTCGCGCTCCTCGACGAGCTCGTTCACCGAGGCGTCGATCTTGGCGCGGGAGAAGTCGTCGATCTCCAGACCCTGGACGATCTCCCACTCGCCGTCCCTGGTGGTGACGGGGAAGGAGGAGATGATGCCCTCGGCGACGCCGTACGAGCCGTCCGACACGACGGCCATGGACGTCCAGTCGCCCTCGGCGGTGCCGTTCACCCAGGTGTGGACGTGGTCGATCGCGGCGGACGCGGCCGACGCGGCCGAGGACGCGCCGCGCGCCTCGATGATCGCGGCGCCGCGCTTGGCGACGGTCGGGATGAAGTCGTTCTCCAGCCACGCCTGGTCGTTGACCGTCGCGGCGGCGTTCTTGCCGGCGATCTCGGCGTGGAAGATGTCGGGGTACTGGGTGGCCGAGTGGTTGCCCCAGATCGTCATCTTCTTGATGTCGGCGACGGACACGGCGGCCTTCTTCGACAGCTGCGCGAGGGCGCGGTTGTGGTCGAGGCGCGTCATCGCGGTGAACCGGCCCGCCGGGACGTCCGGCGCGTGCCGCTGCGCGATCAGGGCGTTCGTGTTCGCCGGGTTGCCGACGACGAGGACCTTGACGTCGTCCGCCGCGCCCGCGTTGATGGCCTCGCCCTGCGGCTTGAAGATGCCGCCGTTGGCCTCCAGCAGGTCGCCGCGCTCCATGCCCTTCGTGCGCGGACGGGCGCCGACGAGCAGCGCGACGTTCACGCCGTCGAACGCCTTCGTCGCGTCGTCGAAGATGTCGACGCCGGACAGCAGCGGGAACGCGCAGTCGTCCAGCTCCATCGCGGTGCCCTCGGCGGCCTTCACCGCCTGCGGGATCTCCAGCAGGCGCAGGCGTACGGGTACGTCCGCGCCGAGCAGGTGCCCGGACGCGATGCGGAACAGCAGCGCGTAGCCGATCTGGCCCGCGGCGCCGGTGACGGTGACGGTGACTGGGGTGCGCGTCATTGTTCTTCTCCTGCTGGTGACCTGACGTGGCTCAGGCGGCCATCCTGGGAACCCGACCGCCCGAGAGCCACGCCGCCGCGCGTGATCTCTCGGTGTCGAGATAGTTCGCCCTCAGGCTATCGCGCGGGACCTCCCCCGCACCCGCCAGGTGCACCCCGCAAATCTCACAGACGCGGAAGGCCGCCCCGGACGGATCCGGGACGGCCTTCGAGGATCGGACGGGATCAGCCGTTGATCTTCTTCTGAAGGTTGGTGTCGAGCGCCTCCAGGAATTCCTGCGTCGTCAGCCAGGGGGTCTCACCGCCGACGAGGAGGGCCAGGTCCTTGGTCATCTGGCCGCTCTCGACGGTCTCGATGCAGACCTGCTCCAGCTGCCGGGCGAAGTTGACGACCTCGGGCTGGGAGTCGAGCTTGCCGCGGTGCTCGAGGCCGCGTGTCCAGGCGAAGATCGACGCGATCGGGTTGGTCGACGTCGGCTTGCCCTGCTGGTGCTGCCGGAAGTGGCGGGTCACCGTGCCGTGCGCGGCCTCGGCCTCGACGGTCTTGCCGTCGGGCGTCATGAGGACGGACGTCATCAGGCCGAGCGAGCCGAAGCCCTGCGCGAGCGTGTCGGACTGGACGTCGCCGTCGTAGTTCTTGCACGCCCAGACGAAGCCGCCCTCCCACTTGAGCGCCGCGGCGACCATGTCGTCGATCAGGCGGTGCTCGTAGGTGAGGCCCTTGGCGGCGAAGTCGGCCTTGAACTCGGCCTCGAAGATCTCCTGGAAGAGGTCCTTGAAGCGGCCGTCGTACGCCTTGAGGATCGTGTTCTTCGTGGACATGTACAGCGGCATCTCGCGGCTGAGCGCGTACCGCATGCTCGTCCGCGCGAAGTCGCGGATGGAGTCGTCGAAGTTGTACATGCCCATCGCGACGCCGCCGCCGGGGAATTCGGCGATCTCGAATTCCATCGGCTCGCCCTCGCCGGTCGGCGTGTAGGTGATCGTCACCTTGCCGGGGCCGGGGACCACGAAGTCCGTCGCCTTGTACTGGTCGCCGTGGGCGTGGCGGCCGATGATGATCGGCTTCGTCCAGCCCGGGACCAGCCGGGGGATGTTCGACACGACGATGGGCTCGCGGAAGATGACGCCTCCGAGGATGTTGCGGATCGTCCCGTTCGGGGACCGCCACATCTTCTTGAGGCCGAACTCTTCGACGCGCGCCTCGTCGGGGGTGATGGTGGCGCACTTGACGCCGACGCCGTGCTCCTTGATGGCGTTCGCGGCGTCGATGGTGACCTGGTCGTCGGTCGCGTCCCGGTGTTCCATCCCGAGGTCGTAGTACTTCAGATCGACGTCGAGGTACGGGAGAATCAGCTGGTCCTTGATGAATTTCCAGATGATCCGCGTCATCTCGTCGCCGTCGAGCTCGACGACGGGGCCCGCTACTTTGATCTTGGGCATGCTGTTGCTGTCCCTTTCCTACACCGGCCAGCAGTCCTTGTAAGGCTCAACTGGCAAGGCTAGCCGAGCGCGTCAGGAGGTCTAGACCTGCCCCGGCAGACTTTCCACTATACAGCCGCCTACCAGGGGAAACGCGGACAGCCCGGTCTCATCTACCGGTACGGGACGCCTTGCGGGCGGCGCGCCGCTCGGCGAACAGGTACCGGACGCCCCGCACCGCCAGCGCGAGGATGATCAGCACCCCGAAGGCGCCCGCGAGGGCGAGGCCCGTCTTGTTCATCGGCGGGATGGACAGCGCGACGAACGCGACCGTCTCGCCGAGGATCACGAGCGTCCAGCAGTCGACCGGACGGCTGCGCACCGCGAGCAGGCCGAGCTGCGACTCCGGCAGCAGCAGCCGCGCGAGCGCGCCGAGCAGCAGGGCGGCGGCCATCAGGCCCGAGCCCTTGCGGAAGTAGTCGAGCGCGCAGAGGGCGAGACCGCCCGCGACGCCGCCGAGAACGAGCAGGTACGGCAGCGAGCCGAGCCAGTGCGGCGCGGCGCCGTGGCCGCGCGGCGCCCTGCGCCGGCGGCGCTGCACCTGGGTGCCGGAGTTCGCGCCGTGTGTCGCCATGTCCTTCTTCACGTTAGTGCCTCGGCGGGCGCCGCACGACATCGGTCCGGCTTGTCGCCGGGTGTCCGATACGGGGTGGACGGTGCGCGAAAACCCCTGCCCCGGCAGTGCTACTCGCCGGTAGGAGGGTGTGACGCACCCCCGCCCGGGTAACCCGGACGACAGGGGTCGCTAACTAGCTGGGAGGACTGCCGTGGAGGGGCCGTTCATGCGGATCGAGGACAGCGGGCTGGTGATGCCGCTGCGCCCCGACGTGACGACGGTCGGGAGAGGGAGAGGAGTCGACGTCCACCTCGACGACCCGAGTGTGTCCCGTCTGCACGCCGAGATCATCCGGCGTGGCCCATACGTCTATGTCGTCGACCTGGGATTGTCCCGCAACGGGACCCGGGTCAACGGCCGACCGATCGCCCGCCGTGTCCTGGAGGACGGCGATGTCGTGAGCTTCGGCACGGCCAGGGTCCGCCTGGGGGGAATCCCCCGGGAGGAGGTCGAGCCCGATGTCGAGCTGCGCCGCGCCGTCGCACCCGAGCTGACCCGCCGCGAGGTGGACGTCCTGACCGCCCTGTGCCGGCCCGCCCTGTCGGACGAGGCGTTCGTGGCACCCGCCACGGCGCGCGACATCGCCAGGGACCTCGTCGTGACGGAGGCGGCCGTCAAGCAGCACCTGCTGCGCCTCTACCAGAAGTTCCGCATCCCCGAGGGGCCGAACCGGCGGACCCGGCTGGCGAACGAGGTCATCGCGATGGGCCTCGTCCGTCCGCTGCCGCCGGTGCAGGTCCCGCAGCAGGGGCGTCCGCCGGTGGACGGCCGGACGACCGGGGGGGGGGCCCCCCCCCCCCCCCCCCCCCGCGCCCCCCCCCCCCGCGGGGGGGCCCGCCGCCGTGTCCACGTGGGGCGGGGCCGTCTGTCTAGGCGGCGGAGTTCTCGGCGGCCTCGACGACGTTGGCCAGGAGCATCGCGCGGGTCATGGGGCCCACGCCGCCCGGGTTCGGGGCCACCCAGCCGGCCACGTCCATCACGTCGGCGGCGACATCGCCGGCGAGCTTGCCGTCGACGCGCGAGACGCCGACGTCCAGGACCGCGGCGCCCGGCTTCACCATGTCGGCGGTGATCAGGCCGGGGACGCCGGCGGCCGCGACGACGATGTCGGCGCCGCGGGTGTGCGCGGCGAGGTCGCGGGTCGCGGTGTGGCAGAGGGTGACGGTCGCGTTCTCGCTGCGGCGCGTCAGCAGCAGGCCGAGGGACCGGCCGACGGTGATGCCGCGGCCGACGACGGCGACCTCGGCGCCCTTCAGCGGGACGTCGTGGTGGCGCAGCAGCTCGACGATCCCCTTCGGGGTGCAGGGCAGCGGGCCGGGCTGCATGAGGACGAGCCGCCCGAGGTTGGTGGGGTGGAGGCCGTCGGCGTCCTTGGCGGGGTCGATGCGCTCCAGGACGCGCTGCTCGTCCAGGCCCTTCGGCAGGGGCAGCTGGACGATGTAGCCGGTGCAGGCGGGGTCGGCGTTCAGCTCGGCGACGGCGCGTTCGACGTCGTCCTGGGCGGCGTCGGCGGGCAGGTCGCGGCGGATGCTCTCGATGCCGACCTCGGCGCAGTCGCGGTGCTTCATGTTCACGTACGCGTTGCTGCCGGGGTCGTCGCCGACGAGGACGGTGCCGAGCCCGACGGCGACGCCGCGCTCGCGCAGCGCCTCGACGCGGCCCTTGAGGTTGGAGCGGATCGCGGCGGCGAGCGCCTTGCCGTCCAGGATCTGTGCCGTCATGGTTTCCTCCGCGTGGGTCGCGCCGGGACCGAGCCCGGCTCGAGGTCCCGTCCACCCAGGCGCGCGGTGTCCGGACTGTTGGTTCGCTCCCCGGTGGTGATCCACCTTGACCGCGCCAGTCGCGTCGAAGTCCATGGTAGCGGCGCCGGACGGGCGTTCCGCGGGCCCGTCCGGAGCGCGGGTCAGTCCTCGTCGGGGCGGCGCCAGGCGATGAGGCGGTCGGTGCCGTGCCAGCCGAGCTGCGCGGCCAGCATCGCCGCGAGCGCCGCCGCGATCAGGCCGACGAGCTGCCGGGACTCCAGCAGCAGGGAGTCGGCTTGGGCGATCATGCCCACGGCGAGGATCACCAGGTCGTCCATCAACGCCTCCCAAGGGCCGCGCGACGGTCACGGAACGGTCAAGGAGGCGCGGCGAATGCGAGGCTACCAACGCGGAAGAGTAAAGGGACCGAAAAACCCGGCGAGGGGGTCCCCCGCCGGGTCTCCGCAGGTCATGATCAGTGGAAGAAGTGCCGGACGCCCGTGAAGTAGAGGGTGATCCCGGCCTTCTCCGCCGCCTCGATGACGAGGTCGTCCTTGACGGACCCGCCCGGCTCCACGATGGCCCGGACGCCCGCCTCCGCGAGCACCTCCAGGCCGTCGGGGAACGGGAAGAACGCGTCGGACGCGCCGACCGCCGCCGCGGCCCGGTCTCCGGCGCGGGCGACCGCGAGCTTCGCCGAGTCGACCCGGTTGACCTGGCCCATCCCGACGCCGACGGTCGCGCCGTCCGCGGCGAGCAGGATCGCGTTCGACTTCACCGACCGGCACGCCCGCCACGCGAACGCGAGGTCGCGCATGGTCGCCTCGTCGGCGGCGGCGCCCGCCTTCAGCTCCCAGGCGGACGGGTCGTCGCCGGGCGCGTCGATCCCGTCGACCGACTGGAGCAGCAGGCCGCCGTCGATCCGGCGGTACTCGGTGCCGCCCTCGGGGGCGTCGGGGCAGACGAGCAGGCGGATGTTCTTGAACCGCTCCTTGAGGACCTCGACGGCCTCGTCCTCGAACGCGGGGGCGACGAGCACCTCGGCGAAGCTCTCCGTCACCTGCCGCGCCATCGCGGCGGTGACCGGGCGGTTCGCCGCGATCACGCCGCCGTAGGCGGACACCGGGTCGCAGGCGTGCGCCCTGCGGTGCGCCTCGGCGATGTCCGCCGCCGTCGCGATGCCGCACGGGTTGGCGTGCTTGATGATCGCCACGGCCGGCTCGGCGAAGTCGTACGCGGCGCGGCGGGCCGCGTCGGTGTCGACGTAGTTGTTGTACGACATCTCCTTGCCGTACAGCTGCTCGGCGCCGGCCAGGCCGGTCTCGCCTGGCGTGCGGTACAGGGCGGCGCGCTGGTGCGGGTTCTCGCCGTACCGCAGCGGGTTCGACCGCTCCCAGGTGGCGCCGAGGAAGTCGGGCCACCGCGTGTCGGCGGCGGTCTCGTCCGGCGCGTAGGCGCCCGCGAACCACGACGCCACGGCCACGTCGTAGGACGCGGTGTGCGCGAACGCGAGGGCGGCGAGGCGGCGGCGCTCCTCGAGGGTGAACCCGCCCGCCTTCACGGCGGCCAGGACGTCCCCGTACGCGGCCGGGTCGACGACGACCGACACGCTCGCGTGGTTCTTCGCGGCGGCGCGCACCATCGTGGGGCCGCCGATGTCGATCTGCTCGACGCACTCGTCCGGCGCCGCACCGGACGCGACCGTCGCCGCGAACGGGTACAGGTTCACCACGGCCAGGTCGAACGGCGCGACGCCGAGCTCGTCGAGCTGCCGGCCGTGCTCGTCCTTGCGCCGGTCGGCGAGCAGCCCCGCGTGCACCCGGGGGTGCAGGGTCTTGACCCGGCCGTCCAGGCACTCGGGGAACCCGGTGAGCTCCTCGACCTTCATGACCGGCACCCCGGCGGCGGCGATCCGCGCCGCCGTCGACCCGGTGGACACGATCTCCACGCCGGCCTCGTGCAGGCCGCGGGCCAGGTCCTCCAGCCCGGTCTTGTCGTACACGCTGACCAGCGCGCGCCTAATCGCCACACGGCTCACCGGCCGAGCTCCCCTCATCGTCGGACGAATCCCTGCAGGTCCTGCACTTCAGTGAGACCCGCCTGCCCCGCGTCGTCCAGCCGTCGCGGGCCAGCCGCCCGACGACGTCGACCAGGAGCCGGCGCTCCACCCGCTTGATGCGCTCGTGCAGGGAGTCTTCGTCGTCATGCCAGCCCACGGGGACGGTCTCCTGGGCGATGACGGGTCCGGTGTCCACGCCTTCGTCGACGAAGTGCACCGTACAGCCCGTGACCTTGACCCCGTACGCCAGGGCGTCGCGAACCGCGTGCGCGCCCGGGAACGACGGGAGCAGCGCCGGGTGCGTGTTCACGGTGCGGCCGCCGAACGCGGCGAGGAAGCGCGGGCCGAGGATCCTCATGAAGCCGGCGGACACCACGAGGTCGGGCTCGTGCCTCGCGACCTCGGCGGTGAGCGCGGCGTCCCAGTCGTCCCGGCTCGCGAAATCGGGGATGCAGACGGTGAACGCGGGCAGGCCCGCGCGCACGGCGCGCTCCGTCCCGGCGATGTCCCGGCGGTCCGCCCCGACGGCGACGACCTCCGCCCCGTAGGCTGGATCCGCGCACGCGTCGAGCAGCGCTTGTAGGTTGGTCCCCGCGCCGGAGACGAGGACGACGAGCCGGGCGGGCACCAATGACTCCCTGATGGACGACGGGGTTCGGTCGGATCGACACGAAGCCTATCGGCCCAGCTCGGCATGCCAGGCACCCATGGTCAGGAGGACGACGAACGTGAGCGAGCAGCCGCCGGCGCCGGCGGGCAAGACGGTCCGGAGCACGGGCCTGCGGGCCCTCTGGCTGGGCGCCTTCGCGCTGTTCACCGCGCTGTTCTTCTACCCGCTGGGGCTCGTCCTCGGGGTGGCGGCACTGATCGTGGGGATCCGCGCCCGCCGGGCCGCGAGGGCCGCCGCCGAGAAGGCGCCGGGCGCGCTCGGGGGGATCGTCCTCGGCGGGATCGGCCTGACGGTGTCGGCCGCGTCCGTCGCGGTGACGGCGTACCTGTGGCCCGAGCTGAACCGGTACGAGGAGTGCCTCGGCAAGGCCAACACGAACACCGACGAGCAGGCGTGCCGCGACGAGCACTTCCCGAAGATCGAGAAGAAGCTCGACCTGCCCCCGGGCAGCATGGACCGCTACGGCGGCCTGTTCTAGCCCTCGGCCTCCGGGGCGGGCTACTCGTCGCGGAGGACGTAGATGGCGCCGCCGCGCTTCTCGGTGCGCTCGGGGTCGTCCCTCGGGCGCGGGAGGGGCTCCTCGTCCGGCTCGGGCCCCGGCTCGTGCTCCGAGCCGGGGTCGCGGTCGGGGTCGGGGTCCTCGTCAAGATGGCCTTCGACGACGACGGTGCCGGACGGCTCGTCCCGGACGGGCGGTTTGCGCCGCGGACGGCGGCGCGCCAGGACGGGTTCGGCCTCCTCGAACTGGAGCGGGTCCGGAGCCTGCGGCGCGGTGGGCGCGGGAGCGGGAGCCGGCTCGGGCTCCACCGGCACGGGCGCGGGGACGGGGACCGGTACCGGCGGGGCCGCGGCCTTGCGCGCGGACGGGCGCTCGGGGGCCTTCTCCGGGCGGGACGGCCCGGCCGCCCGCCGCCGCTGCATCCGGTTCGCGACCCAGGCCGCGATGGCCGCCGAGACCCCGACCTCCAGCGCCGCCATCAGCCCGACCTGCCAGGTGGACGGCCCGACGGTCGTGAGGCGCCCGCCGCCGAGGGGGCCGCCCGACAGGGCGGTGAGGACGGCCGCGACCACGCCCGTCAGCGCCCCGGACGCGAACCCCCACAGCGGGGCCGCCTCGTCCACGGAGCTGGGCATCGTGCGGATCGTCAGGGTGCCGCCCACGGCCCCCGCCACGAACGGCGCGGCGAGCGCCAGCAGTGAGATGACCGGGGCCGGGCCGGGTTCCGGCAGGGCCGCCAGGGGCGGGAAGGCGGGCACCGCGTCCAGGAAGACGCCGGTCGGGGAGACGCTCGTCCGCGTCCCGACGGAGAACCCGGGGCCGACCGCGTACGCCATGCCCCAGATCACCGCGTTCGGCAGGAACGCGAGCTCGACCAGCAGGAGCAGCGCGCCGCCGACGACGCCGGGGGCGAGCATGTCGTACAGGCGCGTCGCGTCCCGCATGTGCAGCGCGAGCGACACGCCGACCAGCAGCGCGCCCGACGCGAGCAGCACGGCCACCGAACCCGTCACCCCGATCACGAGGGACCGCGGGCGCGGCGGCAGCAGCCGCAGCAGCGCCCCGAGCCCGGACCGGACCCGCTCGCCCCGCGCCTGCGCCGCGACCTGCGCGGCGACCACGGCCCGCGCCGCGCCGAGCCCGCCCGCCACGACCGCCACGACGAACGACGCGACCAGCGCCTGCCACGCCGACGGCTGCACGGTCGGCCCCGCCGCGGCCAGCGCGAGCAGCGCCGCGAGGACCGAGTACGGGACGGCGAGGGCCAGCGCCACCCGCACCACCGCGGCGCGCGGCCGGCGGGGCCGCCCGGCCCCGCGGATCATCCACGCGCCGCCCCGGTAGAGCATCGCGCCCGGCAGGACGAGCACGCCGAGCGGCAGCAGCCCCACCCGCCCGTGCGCGGTGCTGAACCCCGCGTGGTGGGACACGAGCCAGAAGTTCACGGCCGTCCGGAACACGCCGGGCATGCCGTGTCCGAGGGCGGTGCGGGGCGCGGCGATCCAGCCGATCAGTGTGATCGTGGTGAGGACGGCGAGCCCGATCCCGATGCACCACAGCGCCGCCACGAGCCCCGACACCTGCAGCGGCCGCGCGGCCGGGGCGGCCCGCCGGGCATCGGACGATACGCGCTGTCCTGGCCTCTCGTCGCTCACGCGGTCCATGCTGGCACCCCGCCGATCCCCCGGCGCGCCCCTGGGCCCGGCGTGTCGCCTTTGTCGTCCCGTCCCGCGATCCCCGGCGGGAAACGGAAAGACGCCCGGACCTGGACGGCCCGGACGTCTTATCCGTGAACTCGCGGCGGAGGTCAGAGGTTCTTCATGATCTCCCGCATCAGGACGGCGGTCTCGCTCGGGGTCTTCCCGACGCGGACGCCGACCTTCTCCAGGGCCTCCTTCTTCGCCTGCGCGGTGCCGGCGGAGCCGGACACGATCGCGCCCGCGTGGCCCATCGTCTTGCCCTCGGGGGCGGTGAAGCCCGCGACGTAGCCGACAACCGGCTTCGTCACGTTCTTCTCGACGTAGGCGGCCGCGCGCTCCTCGGCGTCGCCGCCGATCTCGCCGATCATGACGATGGCGTCGGTCTCCGGGTCGTCCTGGAACGCCTGGAGGGCGTCGATGTGGGTCGTCCCGATGATCGGGTCGCCGCCGATGCCGACGCAGGTGGAGAAGCCGATGTCGCGCAGCTCGTACATCATCTGGTAGGTCAGCGTGCCCGACTTGGACACGAGCCCGATCCGGCCGGGGGTGGTGATGTCGGCCGGGATGATGCCCGCGTTCGACTTGCCGGGCGACGCGATGCCTGGACAGTTCGGCCCGATGATGCGGGTCTTGTCGCCCTTCGCACCGGCGTGCGCCCAGAAGACGGCCGTGTCATGGACGGGCATGCCCTCGGTGATGACGACGGCGAGGGGGATCTCGGCGTCGATCGCCTCGATCGCGGCGTCCTTGGTGAACTTCGGCGGGACGAAGACCACGGACACGTCCGCGCCCGTCTCGGCCATCGCCTCGGCGACCGTGCCGAACACCGGCAGGTTCGTGCCGTCGAAGTCGACGCTCGTCCCGGCCTTGCGGGCGTTCACGCCGCCGACGACCTGGGCGCCGGCCGCGAGCATCCGGCGGGAGTGCTTCATGCCCTCCGAGCCGGTCATGCCCTGGACGATGATCTTGCTGTTCTCGGTGAGCCAGATGGCCATCATGCACCTGCCGCGGCGAGTTCGGCGGCGCGCTTGGCCGCTTCGTCCATGGTGTCGACCCGCTCGACGCCGGGCAGCGCCGCGTCGGAGAGGATCTCGCGTCCGAGCTCGGCGTTGTTGCCGTCGAGCCGGACGACGAGGGGGCGGTTCACGGTCTCGCCGCGCTCGGCGAGCAGCTTGTACGCGGTGACGATGCCGTTCGCGACGGCGTCGCAGGCCGTGATCCCGCCGAAGACGTTGACGAACACCGACTTGACGTCGGCGTCCGACAGGACGATCTCCAGGCTGTCCGCCATGACCTCGGCGGACGCGCCGCCGCCGATGTCGAGGAAGTTCGCGGGCTTCTGGCCGCCGAAGTCCTCTCCGGCGTAGGACACGACGTCGAGGGTGGACATGACCAGCCCGGCGCCGTTGCCGATGATGCCGACGGTGCCGTCGAGCTTCACGTAGTTGAGGTCCTTGGCCTTCGCCGCGGCCTCCAGCGGGTCGGTGGCGGCCTTGTCCTCGAGCTTGTCGTGCTCCTGGCGGAACCCGGCGTTGTCGTCGAGGGTGACCTTGCCGTCGAGGGCCTTCACCTGGCCGTCGGCGGTGAGGATGAGCGGGTTCACCTCGACGAGGGTGGCGTCCTCGTCGATGAAGACGGCCCAGAGCCGCTCGATGAGCTCGGCGGCGCCGTCCAGCGCCTCCTCGGGCAGGCGGCCCTGCTCGGCGATCGCCCGCGCCCTGGCGCGGTCGACGCCCTCCAGCGGGGAGATCGGCACCAGCGCGAGCCGGTCGTGCGGCACCTCCTCGATCTCCACGCCGCCTTCGACGGAGCAGATGCTGAGGAAGGTGCGGTTGGCGCGGTCGAGCAGGAAGGAGAAGTAGTACTCCTGCGCGATCGCGCTGCCCTCCTCGATCAGGACCTTGTGGACCGTGTGGCCCTTGATGTCCATGCCGAGGATCCGACCGGCGAGGTCCTCCGCCTCGTCGGCGTTGTCGGCCAGCTTCACGCCGCCGGCCTTGCCGCGGCCCCCGGTCTTCACCTGGGCCTTGACGACGACCTTCTTACCGCCGGCGGAGAAGAGTTCCTCCGCGATGGCGCGTGCTTCCTGGGGAGTATGGGCGACCTTGCCGGTGGGCACCGGTACCCCGTACTCGGCGAAGAGTTCCTTCGCCTGATGTTCGAACAGGTCCACGAGGGCGTCCCTTTACGGATCGACAGCCAATGACCACTCGAGTGGGGAGTGCACGGATGCCCGTGCGGTGCCGCCACCCTGCGGTCCGCTCCGTCGATGCAGCCTAGTAAACCCCTCTTCATGGTGACGCCGCCGGGTCTCGTCGGCCGCCCTTTCCCCCGAATCCGCAGGGTATGGATGCGTTCCTTGCGGGCACGGACCCTGTACCCGGGATGGGCGCACCCGTTTCCGGGGTTAGATGTAGGGGCGGGCGGCGTGACGGGTATGCGGGGATCGTTAAGGGGTGCGGGGCTTGTCGGGGGTTCATGGGTTTCGGACGGCGACCGCGATCCTCGTCGCGGCCGCCCTGATCGGCGCCGGCGGCGCGGCCGCCCCGGACCGGCCGGAACGTCCGGGCTGGACGAGCCCCGGACTCGTCGGCGGGTGCGGCTGGCCCTCCACGGGCGTCCCGCTCCCCCCGGACGAGGCCGACGGCGCGTCCTACCTGCCGGACAGCACGGTCGTCCGGCTGGCCGACGGCCGGGTGCGGCTCGTCGAGCCCGGCACCGCCGGGACGATCCTGGTGCGCGCGAGCGACCGGCGGGTCCGGGCGGCGGTCCGCTCCGACCGGGCCTGGCTCGCGCGCGGCGCCGTTCCCGGCGGCGGCGCGCACCGCGAGATGGCGGTCCGCGCCCTGCTCGACCTGCACATGCTGACGCGGCCGAACGGCGCGTCCCTCGCGTCCTGGTACGGGGCGTGGGAGTACACGTGGCCGCGCGACTCGGCGTTCGCCGCCGCCGCCTTCACCGTGACCGGCCACACGTCCGAGGCCGTCCGCATCCTCCGCTTCTTCGCGAACGTCCAGCACGACGACGGCCGCTGGGCCGCGCGCTACCACCCCGACGGGACCGCCGTCATCGACGGCCGCGAGCCGCAGACCGACGCGCTCGGCTGGATGCTGTGGTCGAGCTGGCTGCTGCGCACGCTGGAGCCGTCCGAGCACGTCCCGGAGCTGTGGCCGATGGTGCGGCGCGCCGCCGACCACCTGGCAGGCTCCCTCGGCCCGGACGGCCTGCCGCCGCCCTCGCCCGACTACTGGGAGCGCCGGGTCACCCGGGAGCAGGCGCCGGACCGCCCGACCCTCGGCGTCGTCGGCCCCGTCCTCGCGGGGCTGCGCTCGGCCGCCGCGATCGCGGACGGCTACGCCCGCCCCGCCGAGGCCGCCCGCTGGCGCGCCGCCGCGCACCGCGTCGGCGGCGCGGTCGTCCGGCACTTCGCGCCGCACGGGTACCCGCGCTCCCCCGTCCAGGGCGGCCACATGGACACGTCCGTGACCTTCATCGCGCCCCCGTTCGCGCCGCTCGACCCGTCCGTGTCGGCCGCGGTCTCCGACGCCGCGCGCAAGCTGGCCCTGCCGAACGGCGGCGTCCTTCCGGGCGAGTACTGGTCGGGCGACCCCGACGTCGCCTGGACGCCGGAGACGGCCCTGTTCGCGCTGAACGCGGCGGCGTCCGGCCGCGAGGCGAAGGCGGCGCAGGAGCTCGACTGGCTGGCCCGGCACGCGACCTCGCTGGGCGTCCTGCCGGAGAAGGTCGGCGAGAACGGCGAGCAGGCCGGCGTCGCACCCCTGGGCTGGACGGCGTCTCTCGTCCTGCTGACGCTCGCGTCGCTGGAACGCCCCCTCCCGATCCCGCCCGCCTAGCCGAACTGCTCGTAGCCGAGCTTGAGGACGAGCGCGCCCACGACGCAGAGCAGCACGGCCCGCACGAACCCGGTGCCCCGCTTGATCGCGGTGCGTGCGCCCACCTGCGCGCCGACGCTGTTGCACGCGGCCATCGCGAGCCCGATCGCCCACAGCACATGGCCCTGCGCGGCGAACACCAGGAGCGCGCCGAGGTTCGTCCCGGCGTTGATGAGCTTGGACGTGGCGGACGCGGTGACGAAGTCGACGCCCAGCACGGTGGTGAACGCGATGACGAGGAACGTCCCCGTGCCCGGCCCGACGAGCCCGTCGTAGAACGCGATGACGACCCCGGGCACCAGGACGGCCGCCGCCACCCTCCGCCGCGTCCGGCGCACGAGCCGCGGCGCCCGGCCGAGCTCGGGCTTGAGCACCACGAGCGCCGCGACGGCCAGCAGCACCACCATGATCACGGGCTTGAGGACGTCCGACGAGATGGCCGCCGCGCCGAGCGCCCCGACCGCCGCGAACGCGACCGCGAGCCCCGCCGCCGGAAGCGCCACCCGGAGATCGGGCCGGGCCTTCCGCAGGTAGGCGTAGGCGGCGGAGGACGTCCCGCCGATGGACCCGAGCTTGTTGGTCGCCAGCGCCGTCGCGACCGGCGCCCCCGGGTTGGCCAGCAGCAGCGCGGGCAGCTGGATCAGCCCGCCGCCCCCGACCACCGCGTCCACCCACCCCGCCGCCACGGCGGCGGCCAGCAGCATGACGACATGCTCGGCGTCCAAGCGGGCTCCCGGGGGGGGTAATGAGTCAAACCAACATCACCCATGACTGTACAGACCGGCCGCGGGCCGGTTCCGCGCGCCCGCCCCGACCACACCCGGCCAGGCAGGACGCCCGGTTCCGATCGGCCGGCGGCCCGTCACCAGTCGCGGGTGCCGATCAGCGTCTCCACATCGGCGTCGGGGAAGCCGTATGCCTCCGCGATGACGGCGAAGTCCTCGGCGATCACCTCGCGCGCGACGGTCTCGATCTCGCTGCCGGCCGCGTCGAACTCGGCCTCCAGGTCGTTGAACTCCTCCGTCGCGGCCTGGGTCAGCGCGTAGAGCGCCGCCAGATCCGCCGGGCGCTCGGCCTCGATCCGCTCGCAAAGCCGCAGCAGGATCGCCTTCCCCATATCGACGACGTGATCGGGAAAGTAGCCGTCGGCGTACATGCCGGCGAGGAAGGCGTGGCCGCGTGCCCGCTCATTACTGATCATGATCTGGTCAGCGTAGCGGCGGGACGGAATGTCCCGGATATGTCCCTGGTTCGCATCCCCGGCGAATGAGGACGCTGATCCCGTGCGCCCTCCGGCGGCGCTTGCCAGGGTTGTGCCCAGCACCCGACGGGGGTCGGGGCGAAGGGAGCGATGATGAGCAAGGCACGGGGGAACCGCTGGGTGCGCAGGGCCGTCACCCTCACCACGGGGGCGATGGTGACGGCCGGTGTCGTCACCGCGCTGGGCGCGCCGGCGAACGCCGCGCCGTCCGGGTGCACCTACACGTGGGGCGGGGGGCGGAGCCTCACGGTGAAATGCGCTCAGGGCGACGGCATGTACCGCGCGAAGGCCACGTGCGCGCGTATCGACGGCCGGATCCCGAGCCGCTACCAGACGTCGGGGCCCTGGGTCGCCGCCGGTCCCGACACGAAGTCGACGGCGGTGTGCGGGCTGAACGCCTTCACCTACAGCGGCGGCGTCGAGTTCGCCTGATTCCGGGGCCGCGTCCTGAGCGCGGTCGGCTTCTTCGCTCTCGTGCCGTTTGTAGGCTGCATGCGGCACGAGAGCGGGGGTCCGGATGGGCGGCAGGCGGGGTGGGGCGCGGGAGCGGGTGCTGGACGTCGCGCTGGAGCTGTTCGTCCGGCACGGGGTGGGCGGCACGTCGCTGCAGATGATCGCGGACGGGCTCGGGGTCACCAAGGCGGCGGTGTACCACCAGTTCCAGAGCAAAGAGGACATCGTCTGGGCGGTCGTCGCGCCCGCGCTGGACGAGCTGGCCGAGGTGGCGGAGCGTGCCGAGGCCCGGCGGCGCAGATCGGAGCGGCTCGGGACGGCGCTTGAAGGCGTGGTGGACCTGGTGGTGCGCAACCGCCGGGTCATGGGCATCATCCTGGCCGATCCCGCCGTGAGCCGGCTGGTCCGGGAGCACCAGGTGCTGTTCTCCCTGGAAGAGCGCATCAACGCCATCATCACCGGGCCGGATCCGGGCCCGGAGGATCTTGTGAACGCGGCCGTGGTCAGCGGGGGGCTGATGGCGGCCGGAATGGATCCACGGCTCGCGGAACTGGACGACGACGTGCTGCACCGGCACCTCCTCGACACAGCCCGCCGGCTGCTGCGGCTGCGCCCGCTGCGCCGTCCGCGGGACTGATCCGACGAACCGGTGATAGCCGATCGGCTAGTGACTTCCTAGCCGATCGGCTAGACAGTCGTGGATCTCGCCGGTTACGCTCCACAGCGTCTACCTGCCGGTAACCGCTGGCTTCCGATCTCCGCGCATCCCCCCGACAGGAGTATCGCCATGCCCGAAAGCCCCGCCGTGCCCCCCGCCGTGCCCCCCGTCAGCCGCCGCGCCGTCCTCGGGGCCGCCGCGCTCGGCGGGCTCGGAATCGCCGCCGGATCCGGGACGGCGCACGCCGCCCCGCGCGAGCGGGTCCCCGTGACGACGCATCGCGCGCGGGCCGTGGTGGTCGGCACGGGGTTCGGCGGCGGTGTGACCGCGCTGCGGCTCGCGCGGGCCGGGGTGCGGACGCTGGTGCTGGAGCGGGGGCTGCGGTGGCGGACCGGGCCGAACGCCACGACGTTCGCGCGGATGGCGGACGTCGACAACCGGTCGTCCTGGCTGACCGACCACAGCACGATCCCCGGCGTCGTCAAGAACTGGAAGCCCTTCACCGGCGTCCTGGAGACCATCAAGGGCCAGGGCATGACCGTCAACTGCGGCGCGGCGGTCGGCGGCGGATCGCTGATGTACCACGGCATGACGCTGCAGCCCACAGAGGAGTACTTCGCCGCGTCTATGCCGTCGCTCGCCGGCGTCTACGGAGACCTGGAGCGGTGGGCGTACCCCTCGGTCGCGAAGATGCTGAAGATCTCCACGGTCCCGGACGACATCCTCGCCACGGCCCCCTACCGGTCCTCGCGGCTGTTCCTGGACGTCGCGCCGAAGGCGGGCCTGGAGACGTTCAAGGTGCCGCTGCCCGTCGACTGGCGGTTCGTCCGCGGCGAACTCGAGGGCAGGTACAAGCCGACGTACATCACCAGCGACCTGACGTTCGGCGTCAACAACGGCGGCAAGCACTCGATCGACGTCACCTACCTGGCTGCCGCCGAGAAGACCGGGAAGGTGCAGGTCGCGCCGCTCCATGTGGTCCGGGACGTCTCGATGGACGCCCGTAGGCGGTGGGTGCTGCACGTCGACCGGATCGACACCGGCGGCACCGTTCTGGAGCACAAGAGGATCGTCGCGGACGCGGTGTTCCTCAACGCGGGTTCGCCCGGCACGACCCGGCTCATGGTGAAGGCGCGGGCGAAGCGGCTCGTCCCGGACCTGCCGGACGCGGTCGGGACGGGCTGGGGCAACAACGGCGACCGCATCTTCTTCTGGCTGCAGCCCGACGGCGACCCGGGGTTCAGCCAGGGCGGGCCGGCGTGCGTCGGGGGACGCGTCCCGGACGCACCGATCCCCTACACGATCATCCACGCGGGGTCGCCGCTGCTGCCGCCCGCGCCGATCAAAGCGATGACCGCCGTCGGGTTCGGGATCGTCAAGCCCGCCGGGCGGTGGACGTACGACCCGTTCCTCGACGACGCCCGCCTGACCTGGCCCGCGAGCGCCGAGGCCGGGCTGCAGAAGCTCATCAAGGGACGCATGGACGCGCTCACCCGCGCCGGCGGCGGCGTCATGATCGACACGAACGCGCTGGAGCCGTCCACCTGGCACGCGCTCGGCGGCATGCCCGTCGACGGCGCCGTCGACCGGTACGGGCGGGTCCTCGGGCACCGCGGCCTCTACGTGCTCGACGGCGCGCGGATCCCGGGCTCGACCGGGGCGTGCAACCCGTCCATGACGATCGCGGCGCTCGCCGAGCACAGCATGGCCACGATCGTGCGCCGCGACGTCGGACGGGTGTTCTGAGGGCTACAGCTTCTCGACCGGGGCGTAGCGCAGGACGAGGCGCTTGACGCCGTACTCGCCGCCGAAGTCGACGCTGGCGGCGGCCTTGTCGCCGGCGCCGTCGACGGACACGACGGTGCCGAGGCCGAACGCGTCGTGGGTGACCTTGTCGCCCGGGGCCAGGGACGGGACGTCGCGGTTGCCCGGGGAGCGGACGCCGGGGCGGCTCGCCATCCGCGTCATCGCCGACGTGGTGGTGGACGCCTCGCGCTCCCAGTCGATGAGCGGCGTCGGGACCTCGCCGAGGAAGCGGGACGGCGGGTTGACCTGGGGCGCGCCCCACGAGCTGCGCATCGTGGCGCGGGACAGGTAGAGTCGCCGGCGGGCGCGGGTGATGCCGACGTAGGCGAGACGGCGCTCCTCCTCGAGCTCCTTCGGGTTGCTCATCGCGCGCAGGTGCGGGAAGACGCCGTCCTCCATGCCCGTCAGGAACACGACGGGGAATTCGAGGCCCTTCGCGGTGTGCAGGGTCATGAGGGTGACGACGCCGTGCTCGGTCTCCTCGGGCTGCTCGCCGGGGGGCACCGGGTTGCCCTTCGCGCCGCCGGGGATGGAGTCGGCGTCGGCGACCAGGGCGACCTGTTCGAGGAAGTCGGGGAGGCGGCCCTCGGCGGATTCGCCGTCGAGGCGCTCCTCGAACTCGCGGGCGACCGCCTCGAGCTCGTGCAGGTTCTCGACGCGGGTCTCGTCCTGCGGGTCCTTGGACGCCTGGAGTTCGGCGAGGTAGCCGCTCCGCCCGAGGATCTCGGCGATCAGGTCGGCGGGGGTGAGGGTCTCGGCGGCGGCGCGCAGCCCGTCGAGCAGGGTGACGAACTCGCGGACGGCGTTGATGGAGCGGGTCGCCATGCCCGGTACGTCCTCGGGGACGCGCAGCGCCTGCCAGAAGGAGAGCCGCTCTCGGGACGCGTACGCCTCGACGCACGCCTCCGCGCGGTCGCCGATGCCGCGCTTCGGGACGTTCAGGATGCGGCGCAGGGAGACGGTGTCCTCGGGGTTCGCGAGCACCCGCAGGTAGGCGAGGGCGTCCCGGATCTCCTTGCGCTCGTAGAAGCGGACACCGCCGACGACCTTGTACGGCAGGCCGGTGCGGATGAACACCTCCTCGAAGACGCGGGACTGGGCGTTGGTGCGGTAGAACACGGCGACGTCGCCGGGACGGGCGTCGCCCGCGTCGGTGAGCCGGTCGACCTCGTGGGCGACGAACGCGGCCTCGTCGTGCTCGTTGTCGGCCACATAGCCCGTGATCTTGTGGCCTTCGCCCTGGTCGGACCACAGCTTCTTGGGCTTGCGGTCGGCGTTGCGCTCGATGACCGCGTTCGCGGCGGTCAGGATCGTCTGCGTGGAGCGGTAGTTCTGCTCCAGCAGGATCGACGTCGCCTCGGGGTAGTCGCGCTCGAACTCGAGGATGTTGCGGATGGTCGCGCCGCGGAACGCGTAGATCGACTGGTCGGCGTCGCCGACGACGCAGAGTTCGGCCGCGCCGACGCCCTCGACCGGCGCGGTCAGCTCGCGGACCAGCCGGTACTGCGCGTGGTTGGTGTCCTGGTACTCGTCGACGAGGACGTGCCGGAACCGGCGCCGGTAGTGCTCGGCGGCCTCCGGGAAGATCTGGAGCAGGTTGACGGTCAGCATGATGAGGTCGTCGAAGTCCATCGCGCCGGCCTGCTGGAGCCGCGCCTGGTACATCTCGTACGCCTCGCCGAGCGTCTGCTCCATGTGCGTCGTCGCGCGCGCCTTGAACGTCTCGTAGTCGATCAGCTCGTTCTTCAGGTTCGACACCTGGGCGCTGAACGACTTCGGCGGGTACCGCTTCGGGTCGAGGTCGAGCTCCCGGCAGACGAGCGCCATGAGGCGCTGCGCGTCGGCCTGGTCGTAGATCGAGAAGCCGCTGGGGAAGCCGAGCCGCTTCGCCTCGCGGCGCAGGATCCGGACGCACGCCGAGTGGAACGTCATCACCCACATGGCGCGCGAGCGGGGCCCGACGAGGGTGTCGACGCGCTCCTTCATCTCGGCGGCGGCCTTGTTGGTGAAGGTGATCGCGAGGATCTGGCCGGGGTGCACGTCCCGCTCGCCGAGCAGGTGCGCGATGCGGTGGGTGAGCACCCGCGTCTTGCCCGAGCCGGCGCCCGCCACGATCAGCAGGGGGCCGCCCGAGTGCAGGACGGCGGCGCGCTGCTGCGGGTTCAGGCCTTCGAGCAGGGGGTGGGCTTCGGTCTTCGACATCATGTGCGAGTCTACGGCGCCGGGACGACCTTTTCGGCGCTCTCGCCGCCATCGACGCGTCACCGCGGAGTCACCGGGCCGGGGAGCCAAACCCCGCCGCCCGGCCGAGCGCGCGGTGCCGGTGCCCGAGTACTACGCGGTCGACGGCGAGAAGCCCACCGCGGGCGGATCGCTCACCGACGACGACATCCTCCACGATGACCTGGAGGAGCTGCGGCGGGCGTTCGGCGACCAGCCGGACGGAAAAAACGTCCTCGCTCCCGGTCGGCACACCCGCTTTCACGGGCATGACGACCGGGAGCGCGGGCCGTACCGGGCCCGCCGGGAAGATGGGGTGCGGCATGCGCGTGAAGGTGGAGAGCACCGGCGGTCTCGCGGGCCGGGAGGTCACGGTGGCGCTGTACGACACCGAGGACATGCCCGCCGAACAGGCGAAACAGGTCGAGGACGCGGTGTCGGCGCTGGGCGAGGCGAGCGCGGACGGCGCGCTGGGGGAGATCGGCGCCGACCTGCCCGCCTACCGGGTCACCGTCCTGGACGTGCCGTCGGCGGCGCCCACCGTGTACGAGGTGCAGGGCGACCCGTCCGAGCGGGCGGGCTCCCCGCTGACGACCCTGCTGTCGGGTCCCTGAGCCACCGGCTGCGATCACCCCGGCGGGCGGTCAGGTCTTTCGGTGGGACGCGGCGGCCTCGGCGGCGGCCTTGACGGTGGCCAGACCGGCGCCGGTCGCGGCCATCGACGCCGCCGCGACGGCGCCCTCGACGAGCGGGGCGTCCGCGAAGACGGCGTCCGCGCGGTCCTCGATGGCGAGCCGCGCGGTGAGGACGGAGCCGCCGAGATCGGCGAGGAGCAGGACGCCGGCTCCGCCGTCCGCCGCGTCGATGGCCTGTTCCACCAGGTCGATGCTGGTGCCGAGCCCGCCGTCGGGGCCGCCTCCGGCGGGTTCCACGACGGCCTTTCCGACGCCCATCGCGCGCGCCACCTCCGCGACGCCCGCGGCCAGGGCGCGGCTGTGGGAGATCACCACGATGCCCACCGTGCTCATGACGCGGTCTCCGCGAGCGCGCGCAGGATGAGCGCGGTCGACACCGCCCCCGGGTCGATGTGGCCGATGCTGCGTTCGCCGAGGTAGCTGGCGCGTCCCTTGCGGGCCTGGAGAGGGACGGTCGCGTCCGCGCCCGCAGCGGCGGCCTCGGCGGCGGCACGCGCGCAGGTTTCCAGGTCACCGCCTTCCGCGAGGGCGTTCTCGCAGGCGGCGACGGCGGGGGCCAGCGCGTCCACCATCGTCTTGTCGCCCTCGGACGCCCCGCCGAGTTCGGTGACGCCGTCGAGCGCGGCCCGGAGCGCGTCGCCAAGGCCGGCGGCGGAGACGACGGGCGCGTCGCCCAGCGCCTTGCCCGCGCGGCGCAGCGCCGTCCCGTAGAGGGGGCCGGACGCGCCGCCCGTCCTCGACACGATCGCCCGCCCTGCGGCGATCAGAATCCGGCCGGGCGGGGCCTCCCGGTCGACGGCGGCGCCATCGATGGCCGCCGCGGCGGCGGTGAACCCCCGGTCGAGGTTGTGGCCGTGGTCCCCGTCGCCGATCGCGGCGTCCAGGCGGGTGAGGCGGTCGGCCTCGGACGCGACGAGCGCGGCGGCGCGGATGATCCAGGCCGCGGCGCTCACCGGCCCCACCGCAGGCCGGGGGTCTGCACCGGCGCGTCCCAGAGGCGGGTGAGGTCGGGCGTCAGCCGGCAGACGCTGATCATGACACCGGCCATCTCCAGGCTGGTCACGTAGGGGCCGATCAGGGGGCGGGCGACGGTCGCGCCGTGGCCCGCCAGCCAGTCCGCCACGGCCGCGTACGCGACGTACTGCTCGATGAGCGGCGTCCCGCCCATGCCGTTCACGAGGACGAGCAGGTCGGCGCCGTCGAGGGGCATGTCGGCGTCGATCGCGGTCAGGGCGGCGTCCACGATCTCGGTGGCGGTCCCCGCCTTCACACGCCGCCGGCCCGGTTCGCCGTGGATGCCGACGCCGAGTTCCATCTCGCCCTCCCCCAGCTCGAAGGTGGGGGTCCCGGCCTCGGGGACGGTGCACGGCGACAGCGCCACGCCGAACGAGCGGCTGCGGGTGACGACCTCGCGGGCGACGGCGGCGACGGACCCGAGGCCGGCGCCCTCCTCGGCGAGCGCTCCCGCGATCTTCTCGGCGAAGAGGGCGGCTCCGGTGCCGCGGCGCCCGGCCGTGTGGAGGGAGTCCTCGACGGCGACATCGTCGTCGATGAGGACGGACTCGACCTCGATGTCCTCGTCCTCCGCCAGTTCGGCGGCCATCCGGAAATTGAGGACGTCGCCGGTATAATTCTTTACAAGGTGAATTACTCCGGCGCCGCTGCTCACCGCCGCGGTGGCGGCGATGACGGCGTCCGGGACGGGGGACGTGAAGACCTCACCGGCGCACGCGGCGTCCAGCATGCCGGGGCCCACGAACCCGCCGTGCAGCGGCTCGTGGCCGGAGCCGCCGCCCGACACCAGGGCGACCTTCCCGGTGACCGGGGCGTCGGCGCGCACGACCGTGCCGAGGCCGGGGTCGACCCGCAGCTCGGGATGCGCGGCGGCGAGGCCGCGCAGCGCGTCGGCCACGACGCCGGCGGGGGCGTTGATGAGTTTGCGCATGCCTCAGCTGTACCCCGGCGCGACGGGGCGTCCCAGGCCCAAGCGGGCCCGACGACAGGGCCCAAGCGGGCCTGACGACAGGGCCCAAGCGGGCCTGACGGTGGGCCCGATCGGGCCCTGGCGACAGGCACGATCCGGTGAGGCGACAGTGCCCGATCGGGCCTGACGACAGGGGCCGCCGGGCCCGGGCGCGCCGGCGCCGCGCCGCATATGGTTGAAACTGTGACGAGCGTTCTGGACGACGGTGAAGTGCGGCGGGTCCTCGCCGTGATGGCGCATCCCGACGATGTCGACTTCGGCGCGGCGGGCACGGTCGCGGGCTGGACCGACCGCGGCATCGAGGTGGCGTACCTGATGATCACCGACGGCGACGCGGGCGGCTCCGACGACGGGATCACGCGGGCGGAGCTGGCCGCGCTGCGGCGGGACGAGCAGCGCGCGGCGGCCAAGTCGATCGGCGTTGAGGACGTCCGGTACCTGGGCTACGCGGACGGCAGCCTGGAGGCGACGCTCGGGCTGCGCCGCGACATCGCGCGGGTCATCCGGCAGGTGCGGCCGGACCGGGTGCTCACGCAGAGCCCGGACCGCAACTACGAGCGCATCCATCCGAGCCACCCCGACCACAGGGCGGTGGGGGCGGCGGCGCTCGACGCCGTCTACCCTGACGCGCGCAACCCGCATGCGTTCCCCGAGCTGCTCGTCGACGAGGGGCTGGGGGCGTGGACGGTGCGGGAGGTGTGGCTGACCGGCGGCCCGATCGTGAACCACGTCGTCGACGTCACCGACCGGTTCGAGCGGAAGCTGACCGCGCTGCGGTCGCACGCCAGCCAGGTCGGGCATCTCGGCGACGAGCTGGCGGACGGGCTGCGGGGGTGGCTGGCGGCGACCGCGACGGCGGCCGGGCTGCCGGACGGACGGCTCGCCGAACCGTTCCAGGTCTTCTCGACCGTCTGAACCGCCACATTCCCCTGACCCCTTGTGGTTCGTTCCAAACGGTGGCGCGCCGGACGCCGTAATGTCGCTCCCAACGGGCATCTGACCCGGGACATGGGGGACAGCCGGGGGGAAGTCGCCATGCCGAAGGAGAACTCAGCACCGCAGGAGGACGCGGCGCCCCGAGACGACGCGGCACGACAGGACGGCGCGGCGGAGCGGGACGGTGCCGGACGCGCCGTCGAGGTGACCGCCACGACGGTCGCGCCCATCGAGGTGATCTACAAGCATCTGAGCGTGGGCGAGGCGTGGGACGAATGGGCCGGGTTCCGGGCCCAGGCGAGGCGCGTGAGCGAGGGCGACGAGCATCCCAACGGGATCGGGGCGGTCTGGCACATCCGGCCGTCGCGGCGCCGGGTCATCGCCTACGATCCGCCGCACCATTACGGGTACGTCGTCTTCTCGGGCCTTCCGCCCGGCTACCGGGCGGACATCACGCTGGAGCCGCTCGGGTCGGAGACGCTGATCCGCTGGCGCGCCGCGTTCGAGCGACGGGGTGTCCCGGGGATGGGACCGCTCGTGCGGGCGCTGCTGCGGCGGCGGCTCGACGCGCACGTCCGGCGGGTCGCGTGGCACGCGGAGCGCTGCGAGCCGGGCTGTCCGGCGCGGTTGCCGGGCGCCATCTGACGGCCCCCGCGACCGGGCGGCGGGCCGGCCGCCCAGCGGGGGTCGAGCGCCGGGCGCTCGGGCGGGTCAGGCGCGCAGGCGCCGGGTGAGCTTGCGGCCCTCGGTGGCGTGCACGGCGACGCAGGTGACCATGCGGTCGCCGCGCGCCCACGTGGCCGCCGTCGGGTAGTAGAACGACGACGCGAGCTGGGACGCGGCGGGGTCGCGGTTGAGCCGCGCGCCGATCCGGGCGCGGCAGCCGAGGCGGGCCTGCCGGCTCATCTCCGCGTCGCTCGGCATCGTCACCGCGGACAGCCGGAACACCGAGAGGACCTCGCCGTCGTGCGGGCCGTTGCACGGGACGATCTTGACGGACGAGACCTCGACCGGCGCGTCCGTCGCGGTGGCCGCGCCGGAGTTGTCGTTGATGCAGTCGCCGACCTTCATCTGCTTGACGTCGACCTTCTTCCCGGTCCGCCGGTCGGTCGGGCGGATGCCGTCCGACCGGTCGTCATCGGAGGCCGCGGCGAAGATGAAGAACCAGGTGACGGCGCCGCCGATCGTCCACAGGACGGAGAGGACGATGCCCGCGACGGCCATGCCGCGCCCGCGCCCGCCGCGCTGCTTGATCTGGTTCAGCGCGATGAAGCCGAGGATGGCGCCGAGGACCGCGAAGCAGCCGAGCAGCCCGGTCACGAGGCTCGCGATCGCGAGCGGGTTGGTCTTGTCGTTCGCGCCGTGCGAGCCGGGCATGCCGGGGCCGGGCGGCGGCGGATAGGAGGGTGAGGGCGGATTACCGGGAGATCCCGGTCCGGGGGGATATGTCATGACCAGCGACTGTGTCACAGTGTCAAGACCGCACGACCACCGATCCCCCCGAATCGGACATCACGATTGGCTAAACGAGCCGGCGGGCCGCCGCCCAGCGGGACAGTTCATGGCGGTTCGACAGCTGGAGTTTCCGCAGCACGCTGCTCACATGCGTCTCCACCGTCTTCACCGAGATGAACAGCTCCTTCGCGATCTCCTTGTAGGCGTAGCCGCGCGCGATCAGCCGCAGGACCTCCCGCTCCCGCTGGGTGATCTGGTCCAGCTCGGGATCGACGGACGGCGCGTCCGTCGCGGCGAACGCGTCCAGCACGAACCCCGCGAGGCGCGGCGAGAACACCGCGTCGTCCTCCGCGACCCGGCCGATCGCGTCGGTCAGCTCCGGACCCGAGATCGTCTTGGTGACGTAGCCGCGCGCCCCGCCCCGGACGACGCCGATCACGTCCTCCGCCGCGTCCGACACCGACAGCGCCAGGAACCGGGACGGGACGGTGCCGTGCAGCCGCCGCAGCACCTCGATGCCGCCGCCGCCCGGCAGATGCACGTCCAGCAGCACGACGTCCGGCACCACCGCCTTGATCACCGTGACGGCCTCGTCGACGTCGCCCGCCTCCCCGACGATCTCGACGGAACCGCCGAGCTCGGCCTTCACTCCCGTGCGGAACATCTGGTGGTCGTCCACCAGCACGACCCTCTTCTGCGGCTCGCTCACGACTTCGCGATCTCCAAACGCACCTCGGTGCCCTCGCCCGGCGCGGTCCGGACCGTCGCCGTCCCGCCGTTGCGCTCCATACGTCCGATGATGGACTCCCGGACGCCCATCCTGTCCGCCGGGACCTGGTCCAGGTCGAACCCCTTCCCCCGATCCCGCACGAAGATCTCCACCGCACCGCCCGCCACCTCGGCGTACACCGACACCGACGGCGCCTCCGCGTACTTCGCCGCGTTCACCATCGCCTCCCGGGCCGCCTGCAGCGCCGCGCCGAGCCGCTCGTCCAGCGCCGTGTCCCCGACGCAGACGACCTCGATCGGGACGCCGTGGTCGTCCTCGACCTCGCCGGCCGCCTCGCGGATCGCGGCGGCGAACGTCTGGTCCGGGTCGGCGCGCGGCTGGTAGAGCCAGCTCCGCAGCGTCCGCTCCTGCGAGCGGGCGAGCCGCTGCACCTCGCGGGGCTCGTGCGCGTTCCGCTGGATCAGCGTCAGCGTGTGCAGGACAGAGTCGTGGATGTGCGCGGCCAGCTCGGCCCGCTCCTGGGAGCGGATGCGCTCGTGCCGCTCGGCGTCCAGGTCCTGCCAGAGCCGCACCACCCACGGCGTGACGATCACCGCGACCCCGGTCAGGATGATCATCATCGCGATCACGACGGAGCGGGCCTGGTCGGCCTCCACCTTCTGCGCCACGAACCCGCCGATCCCGCCGACGACCAGCAGCAGGCCCAGCAGGCTGCGCAGCCAGCGCTGGCGCAGCGGCAGCACCCAGCGCTGCCGCTGGTCCCGGTCCGCCTGCTGCCACAGGATCGCCGCTCCGGTGCCGCCGACGACGAACGGCCACAGCGCCCACTGGACGACGCCCGCGCCGAGCGGCAGCGCCGCCATCCCGATCCCGACCGCCGCGTACGCGAGGAGCTGGCCCCAGTCGCGGCCGCCGCGGCGCGCCCGCGCCGCCTTCCCGTCGTCCTCCGGGCCCGCCGCGCGCGGCACCAGCACCCACAGCGCCCCGTACGCGGCGGCGCCGAGGCCGCTCGCGACCGTCAGCAGCAGGAACGCCGACCGGATGATCACCACGTCGACGCCGAGGTGGGCCGACATCCCGCGGCACACCCCGCCGACCAGCCGGCCGTCCACGGCGCGCGCCAGCGGCGCCGGCGCCGCTTCGCCCACCTGGTCGTCCACCATCGCCTGCACGTCACCGATCGTCACACGTCCGCGCGGCGCGCGCATCAGGGGGACACCCCGGACGCGTCTCAGGGTCGGCTCCGGGAGGTCCCGGATACCGCGCCCGCCCCGTGACCCGCGACGATGGTGGCCATGGACGACGACACCGTCACCACGGCGACCCGCGAGCCCGGCGCGCCCTACCGGCGCCTGGCCCGCGACCCCGAGCGGCGGCTCGTCGCCGGGGTCTGCACGGGGCTCGGCCGCTACACGGGCATCGACCCCGTACTGTTCCGGGTGGGTTTCGCGGTCCTGACCCTCGCGCACGGGCAGGGCCTCTTCCTCTACATCGCCGCGGCGCTGCTGATGCCCGCCCAGGCCGGCGCGTCCTCGCCGGTCGAGCGGCTGTTCCGGCGCTGGTTCGACGGCACGGCCGTGCTGACGGTCCTCGGCGCGCTGCTCTGCTTCGGCGCCGCGGGCACCCTGTTCGGCGGGTTCTCCGTCGACGCCATCGCGATCCTCGTCGTGTTCGCGCTCGTGCTGCTGGTCTCGCACGCCCGCGGGGTCGACCTGGTCGGGGCGGCGAGGGCCGTTCCCGAAAGGCTCGCCGGGCATCCGCCGGGAGAGACCGTCCCCGACAGCCTCCGGAAGGAGACACCCCAGACCGGCGCCGGACTGCCCGAAGGGATGATCGACCTGGCCGTGTACGGCCGTGACCGCACCGCCGCCACCGCGCCACCGGCACCGGCGACGCCGGGGATCATCGCGGCGCCGACCCCCGCGGCTCCGGCCGCGCCGGCGGCACGGTGCGGATCGCCCGCCACCGCGGTCACGCTGCTCGCCGCGATGGCGGCCGGCGCCGCGATGATCCCCGTCGCGCAGCCCCACCCGGCGCCGCAGGCCATGATGATCGTGCTGGCGCCCGCCCTCGCCGTCATCGGCTGCGGGCTCGTCCTCGGCGGCTGGCTCCGCACCCGGGGGCTCGCCGCCGCGGGCACCGTGCTGACGCTCACGCTGCTGGTCACGTCCGTCGCGTCCGAGGCGCCGAAGGACGCCGCGTACGGCGAGATCGAATGGCGGCCGACCGACGCGAACCGCACCCACCAGGAGTACCGGGTCGCCGTCGGGCAGGGCACGCTCGACCTCACCGCGCTGCCCGTCGCCCGCGGCCGGCGCGTCACGATCACGACCGAGGTCGCGCTCGGGGGGCTCGTCGTGCGGCTGCCCAGCACCGCCCGCGTCATCCTGGACGCGCGCGTCGGGTTCGGCGACCTCTCCGTCAACGGCCGGACCCGCAGCGGCCCCAACGCCAGGACCACCGAGGTCATCGAACCCGACGGCACGCCCGTCCCCGACCCGCCCGAGATCGTCCTGCGGATCAGGGGGAAGCTCAGCGATGTGGAGGTGATCACCCGTGGTTGAGCGGAGGCACCGCCGGTTCGACCCGGCGGGACCCGTCACCGGCCTGTTCTTCCTCGCCCTCGCGGGCCTCTTCCTCGCCGGCGGGCTCTCCGACGCGTCCGTCCTGGAGCCGTCGGTGCTGATCCCGGTCGTCCTCATCGGGCTCGGCCTCGTCGGGATCGTCCGCGTCCTCACCCGGGGACGCCGCCGGGAACGGTGAACCGGCGCCCGGCGCCGGTAGGGTGTCCTCAACGGCACGCGCCGCCCACCTGGGCGGACACGGGGCAGAGGAACACGCGGTTCGGTGATGTCACGGCAGCCCGGCGCACCGGGGACGAGCGGCCCCGAGCCGCCGCTGCCCGGCTCCCGCTCCGCCGCCTCGCCGGGCCCGCCATCCCTGCCCAGGACCGTCGTCGACGCGATCATCGGCGGCGTCTGCACCGCCATCTGCATCGAGGTGGAGACCGGCGACGCCGAACGCCTGCCCGACCTGCCGCCGTACCTCACCTACTTCGCCCTGCTCCCCGTCCTCGGGCGGGACGCCGCGTTCACAACCTCTGTGGTCAGTACAGCTAGCCCGCGGAGGCGTGGAGGGTGACCGCGTAGGCGGGGCCCGGATTGATCAGGCCGTGCGTCCGGTCGCCGCCGTGGACGCGCACGCGGTTGGGACGCAGCGGCCGCTCCGTCACCCCGTCCGCGCTGATCACGACCTCGGCCAGCTCCCCCGCCAGCAGCGTGCCGACGGTCGTGCCCGCGTGCTCGCCGTGGACGGCGCCGCGGTGGCCGGGCGGCCAGGTCGTCACCCACACGCGCGCGCCGTCCGGGCCGTCGAGCTCGGTGCGGACGGGAGCGCCGTCGTCGAAGGCCGCGCGGCGCCACCAGCCGGCGGGCCGGGCGGCCAGGTCGCGGACGTGGGCGGCGAGCTGGCCGACGGTCGGCGGGCGCGTGACGGCCGTCCGGCCGTGAGGGTCGTCCTGGCCGCGCATGGTGAGATCGGGAACCACTTGGGAGTCCTTCGTGTGAGCCGGATGACGGGCGGACATCACCTGGGCGCGGAAGGCCCGGCGAAACATCGCCCAAGACGGAGCGGGTCAGTGACTACGAGGTCAGTGACGACAACACGAAGGACACAGCGCGCTGGCCACGCGGCGGAGGGCCACGGGGCTGTCGAAGAAGAGGCGCGCTGACATAGACCTATAGGAGACACTCCGTCACCCACAGTTGTCAAGTGGAACGTTCATCCACCGGCCATCGCCGATCAAGCCGGGCGCCGTCCGGACCCGGCCGTGCGGCGGCAGCATGCGCCCCGACCCCACGGGAACGGAGGACTCGATGGATCGGCGCACCCTTCTGCGCGGCGGCCTGGCGGCCGGCGGCGGCGCGGCACTCTCCTTGCTGGGCGGCGGCGCCCCGGCGCTCGCGGGCCCGGCGGCCGGCCTGCTGCGCGGCGGCCGGCCACGCATCACCCACGGCGTCCAGAGCGGCGACGTGAGCGCCCGCGAGGCCGTCATCTGGACGCGGTCCGACCGCCCGGCCCGGATGCTCGTCGAGCTGAGCCGCCGCCCCGACTTCCGCGGCGCCCGCACCGTCCGGGGGCCCGTCCTCACCCCGGACACCGACCTCACGGGCAAGGCGTTCCTGCGCGGCCTGCCCCCCGGCGAGGAACTGCACTACCGGGTGCGGCTGGACGCGCTCGACCGGCACCTCGCGTCCGAGCCCGTCACCGGACGGCTCCGCACGGCCCCCCGCCACGCCCGCGACATCCGTTTCGTCTGGTCGGGCGACCTGGCCGGGCAGGGCTGGGGCATCAACCCGGACCTCGGCGGCTTCCGCATCTTCCGGGCGATGAGCGCGGTCGACCCCGACTTCTTCTTGTGCAGCGGCGACTTCGTCTACGCGGACGGCCCGCTTCAGGAGACCGTGGCCCTCCCGGACGGCCGTGTCTGGCGCAACGTCGTCACCCCGGAGAAGTCGGCCGTCGCGCAGACGCTCCCCGAGTACCGCGGCCAGTTCCGCTACAACCTCCTGGACGACAACCTGCGGGCCTTCAACGCCCACGTCCCGATGCTGTACCAGTGGGACGACCACGAGGTCGTCAACAACTGGTACCCGGGCGAGATCCTCGACAGCCCGCTCTACACCGAGAAGCGCGTCGACGTCCTCGCCGCACGCGCCCGCCGCGCGGTGTTCGAGTACACCCCGATGGCCGTGCCCGCCCAGCGCGGCGGACGCATGTACCGGAAGATCTCCTACGGCCCCCTGCTGGACATATTCATGCTCGACATGCGGACGTACAAGTCGGCGAACGACGACGGCGCGTCGCCCACGCAGAGGGAGGGCCTGCTCGGCGCCGAGCAGCTCGCGTGGCTGAAGCGGGAGCTCCGCGCGTCCGCGGCGGTGTGGAAGGTCATCGCGGCCGACCTGCCGCTCGGCCTCATCGTCCCGGACGGCACGGCGCAGGAGGGCGTCGCCCAGGGCGACCACGGCGCCCCGCTGGGGCGGGAACGCGAGATCGCCGATCTCCTTTCGCACGCGAAGAGGCACCGCGTCCGGAACATGGTGTGGCTGACCGCCGACGTGCACTACACGGCGGCCCATTACTACGACCCGGCCAAGGCGGGCTTCTCCGACTTCGATCCGTTCTGGGAATTCGTGTCGGGCCCCCTGAACGCCGGCGCGTTCGGCCCCAACAGGCTCGACACCACCTTCGGCGCGACCGTGGCGTTCCAGCAGGCGCCGCCGCGCGCGAACACGTCACCGGCCGAGGGCCACCAGTTCTTCGGCGAGGTCGCGATCGACGCCGCGTCCCGCGCGCTGACCGTCCGGCTGAGGGATCTGGACGGGCGCGTCCTCCACGCCCGGGAGCTGACGCCGCGGCGACGCTGACCTTGCCCGCGTTTGACCAGCTCATATCGCGGAGGCGTGTTTTCGCGAGAAATCCGGAGAAGTAGGGGTCCTGCCCATTACGGTCGGTCGGGCGCCGCCCACTCGATGCGGCGGAAACGCACGACCGGCGCTGTGGAGGAGAAGTGACGACCCCCCGAGATATCGAAGAGCTGGAACATATGGACGAGGTGGACGTCCACCCGGACGTCCACCGACCCACGGAGGCGGACGAGGAGGAGGTGCTGCGGCGGCTGTACGGCGAGCCGGACGCGGACGGGATCTTCCGGGGAGAGGGTTCCTGATGGGGACGGCGGCCGGCATGCTGGCGGCGGCCCGGCGGACCCTCGGGATGTCGGGACGCCCGAACACGATCACGCGCGAGTACGCGGCCAGGCGCGGGAGCGAGTTCCTCAGGGCGCCGTGGTGCGACATGGCGGTGACCTACTGGGCGCGGCACAGCGACAACGCCGCCGCGGTCCTGCCGGGAGGCGACCGCGCCTACACGGTCTGGCACGCGGAAGATTTCGTGCGTATCGGACGCTGGCGCAACGGGACGACGGCCGGGGTGAACGCGGCCAAGCCCGGCGACCTGGTGTTCTTCGACTGGGGCGCGACGAACTCCGTCGGGGCCATCGACCACGTGGGCGTCGTCGAGGTCGTCCTCGGCGGGGGACGCGTCCAGACGATCGAGGGCAACACGGGCGACGCGGTGAAGCGCCGCGTCCGCGACGCGAGCGTCATCGCCGGCTTCGGACGGCCGGCGTACTCGGGCGGCCACTGGACGGAGGACATCGTGAAGAAACTGCCGATGCTGAGCCGGGGCGACACCGGCGAGCACGTCGAGACCGTGCAGGGCCTGCTGCTGGCGCGCAGCCACTCCGAGGTCCGAGTCAACGGCAAGTTCGACGGGACGACCGAGTCGGCCGTGAAGGCCGTGCAGCGCTGGGGCGGAGTCGAGGACGACGGCGTCGTCGGCCCGAAGACATGGCCGGTCCTGCTGCGGGTGCACTGAACCGGTGTGAATTAGGCCACGTCGAGGTCTAGTACGGATTTCAACTCCGGCTTACCTTCGTTAGGTCGCCTTCCACGGAGGTGGCCCCGATGACGTGGCCGGTGCAGCGCGGACCCCCAGGGACGTCGTTCTCGACGAGTCCCCCACCCTGAGACGTCCCTGGGAGCACTGCATGCCACGTATCCGTGTGGAGGTCGACGGTTCCTCGTACGAGGACGACGTCGAGCCGCGCCTCCTTCTCGTCCACTACCTGCGCGACCGGCTGGGGAAGGTCGGAACCCCCGTCGGCTGTGACACCACCAACTGCGGAGCGTGCACCGTCCTGATGGACGGGCTCAGCGTGAAGAGCTGCTCCGTGCTCGCCGTCCAGGCCGACGGGCGCGAGGTCACGACCGTGGAGGGGCTCCGCGCCGGCCACCCCATGCAGCGGGCGTTCCACGAGGAGCACGCCCTCCAGTGCGGCTACTGCACGCCCGGCATGATCATGGCGTCGATCGACCTGCTGCGCGAGAACGCCGACCCGTCCGAGGACGAGATCCGCGACGGCCTCGAGGGCAACCTGTGCCGCTGCACGGGCTACCAGAACATCGTGCGGGCCGTCCGGCGCGCGGCGACCGAGATGCGGCGCCCCGCCTCCGAGGAGGTGACGTCGTGACCGAGGTCGGCAGTCCCCGGCTGCGGTCCGAGGACGCGCGGCTCGTCACGGGCCGGACGCGCTGGACCGACAACATGACGCCGGCCGGGACCCTCCATGTCGCGTACCTGCGCAGCCCCATCGCGCACGCGCGCATCACCCGGGTCGACACGGAGCCGGCGAAGGGGCGTCCGGGGGTGGTGGCCGTGCTCAGCGGCGCCGACCTCGCGGACGAGCAGGGCTCGCTGCCGTGCGCCTGGGTCGTCACGGAGGACATGAGGCTTCCGGAGCATCCCCCGATGGCGGTGGACGAGGTCCGCTACGTGGGCGAGCCGGTGGCGTGCGTGGTCGCGCGGGACCCGTACGCGGCGGTCGATGCCCTGGAGGAGATCGACGTCGACTACGAGCCCCTGCCCGCTGTCGTCGACATGGAGGCGGCGCTGGAGGAGGGCGCCGACCTCGTGCACGAGGGCCTCGGGACGAACTCGTCCTACACGTGGGTCTTCGAGAACGGTGACGTGGACGCGGCGCTCAGGGACGCGCCCGTACTGATCGAGCGCCGGTACGTGCAGCAGCGGCTCATCCCGACGGCGATGGAGCCGAGGTCGGTCCTGTGCGTCCCGGAGGGGGACGAGTTCACGCTGTACTCCTCGACGCAGATCCCGCACATCCTGCGGCTGATGCTCGCGACGGTGACGGGCGTCCCCGAGCACCGGCTGCGGGTCGTCGCGCCCGATGTGGGCGGCGGTTTCGGGTCGAAGCTCCAGGTGTACGGGGAGGAGGTCATCGCGCTGCTGCTCGCGCGGCGGCTCGGGCGTCCCGTGAAGTGGACGGAGTCCCGGAGCGAAGGGAACATGACCGTCCACCACGGCCGCGACCAGATCCAGCGGCTCACGCTCGCGGCGGAGCGCGACGGACGCCTCCGCGGCATCAAGGTGGAGCTCCTGGCGGACATGGGCGCCTACCTGATGCTCGTGACGCCCGGCATCCCGCTGCTCGGCGCGTTCATGTACAGCGGCGTCTACAAGATGGACGCGTACTCGTTGACCTGCACGGGCGTCTTCACCACCAAGATGCCGACGGACGCCTACCGGGGGGCGGGGCGCCCGGAGGCGACGTTCGCGATCGAGCGCCTGATGGACGAGCTCGCCGCCGAACTGGACCTCGACCCCGTCGAGGTGCGGCGCCGCAACTGGATCCGGCACGAGGAGTTCCCCTACGACACGGTCGCGGGCCTCACGTACGACTCGGGCGACTACGAGTCGGCGACGGAGCGGGCCCTGGAGCTGTTCGCCTACGACAAGTTGCGCGCGGAGCAGGCCGACCGGCGGGAGCGGCGCGACCCGGTGCAGCTCGGCATCGGGGTGTCGGTGTTCACGGAGATGTGCGGGCTCGCGCCGTCGCGGGTGCTCGGGTCGCTGTCCTACGGCGCCGGCGGGTGGGAGCACGCGTCGGTCCGGGTCCTGCCGTCGGGGAAGGTCGAGGTGGTGACGGGGACGTCACCGCACGGGCAGGGCCATGAGACGGCGTGGGCGCAGATCACGGCGGACAGGCTCGGGGTCCCGTTCGAGGACGTGCGGGTCCTGCACGGCGACACCGCCGTCTCGCACAAGGGAATGGACACCTACGGGTCGCGTTCGCTCGCGGTCGGCGGGGTCGCGCTGTACTCCGCCTGCGAGAAGGTCGTCGACAAGGCCCGGAAGGTCGCCGCGCATCTGCTGGAGGCGTCCGAGCAGGACCTGGAGTTCAGCGGCGGGCGGTTCAGCGTCCGCGGCGTCGAGCAGGAGGGCCGCACCATCCAGGAGGTCGCGACGGCCGCGTTCGCCGCGCACGACCTGCCCGACGGCGTCGAGCCCTCCCTGGACTCGGACGCGACCTTCGACCCGGAGAACTTCTCCTTCCCCCATGGCACGCACCTGTGCGCGGCGGAGGTCGACACGGAGACGGGGATGGTGAGGCTCCGCTCGTACGTCGCGCTCGACGACGTCGGGAAGGTCGTGAACCCGGTCATCGTGGAGGGGCAGGTGCACGGCGGTCTCGCGCAGGGCATCGCGCAGGCCCTCTTCGAGGAGGCCGTGTACGACGCGGAGGGGAACCTGACCACGACGACCATGGCGGACTACCTGATCCCGACGGCGGCCGACCTGCCCGAGTTCGTCACCGAGCGGACGGAGACGCCCGCGACGACGAACCCGCTCGGCGTGAAGGGCGTCGGCGAGGCGGGCACGATCGCGTCCACGCCCGCCGTCGTGAACGCGATCGTGGACGCGCTGCGCCCGTACGGCGTCCGGGACGTCCCGATGCCGTGCACGCCCGAGCGGGTGTGGCGGGCGCTCCGCGACGAAAGCCCGCCCGACCTGGCCGAACCGGGTGCGGGCGGCGGGCTCGGCTCGGCGGGAGGTGCCCGATGATCCCCGCGTCGTTCGACTACGTGCGGCCGGAATCGGTGGACGAGGCCCTGGAGGCCCTCACCGACGCGGGCGAGGACGCGAAGATCATCGCGGGCGGGCAGAGCCTCATGCCGCTGCTGCGGATGCGGCTCGCGATGCCCGACACGCTGATCGACCTCGACCGGCTCGACTCCCTGCGGGACGTCCGGGACGACGGCGACGCCATCGTCATCGGCGCGCTCGCGACGCACCACCGGGTGCTGCGCGATCCCCTCGTCCGCGCGCACGCCCCGCTGCTCGTGCGGGCGACGGCGAAGGTCGCGGACCCGGCCGTCCGGCATCGCGGCACGTTCGGCGGGGCCCTCGCGCACGCCGATCCGGCGAGCGACCTCCCGGCGGTGGCGGTGGCGCTGGACGCGGAGCTCCTCGCACGGTCGGCGCGGGGCGAGCGGCGGATCCCGGCGGCGGACTTCTTCGTCGACTGGATGACGTCGGCGCTGGAGCCGGACGAGCTGCTCACCGGTATCCGGGTGCCGAAGCCCGGCGAGGGCTGGGGCGTCCACTACGAGAAGTTCCACCGGACGGCGCAGGCGTGGGCGATCGTGGGCGTCGCGTGCGCGGTCCGCCGCGACGACGGCCGGGTCGGCGACGCGCGGGTCGCGCTGACGAACATGGGCCCGGTGCCGGTGCGGTGCCGCGCGGTCGAGGAGGCCCTGGCCGGCGGCGCGGCGATCCGGGACGCGGCGGAGCTGGCCGCCGAGGGCACCGAGCCGCCCTCCGACCTGGACGGGTCGGCCGAGTATCGGACGCATCTCGCGGCGGTCCTGACCGCGCGGGCGCTGGCCGCCGCGGCGGCGGTCTGAGGATGCGCGCGGCCGGGCGGGCCGGACCGGCCCGGCCGCGCGGACATCCCAAACCACCCGAACCGGACGTTGTAGGGTCGCGGGCAAGTTCTCCGGACGAAGAAGGACTGATCATGGAGCTCGACCACGATTTCACCGTCCCCGTACCGGTGGACGAGGCCTGGTCGGTGCTGCTCGACGTGGAACGCGTCGCGCTGTGCATGCCGGGAGCGACCCTCGACGCGTCCGACGGCGACGAGCACACCGGCCGGCTCAAGGTGAAGGTCGGCGCGATGACCATCACCTACCGGGGCACCGCCCGCATCGTGTCCGCCGACGCGTCGTCCCGCACGGTCGCGATCGAGGCGGCCGCCAAGGAGGCGCGCGGCTCCGGCACCGCCAACGCGACCGTCCAGGCCCGCCTGACCGAGGAGGACGGCACGACGAAGGTCGCCGTCCACACCAAGCTGAACGTGACGGGCCGTCCCGCCCAGTTCGGCCGCAACATCCTCGCCGAGGTCGGCTCGAAGCTCATCGCCCGCTTCGCCAAGGCCCTCGCCAAGGAACTCGAATCCCCCGCCGAACCCGCGCCGACCCCCGAGCCCCCGGCGGCACCAAACACCACCCCCGAAGCCGCGGCGGCCGCTGAGCCCGAGGCGGCGGCCGAGCCCGCTGAGCCGGTCGAGGCCCCGGCCGTGGAGACGCCGCGTCCGCGGGCCGTCCCGCAGCAGGCGCCCGCTCCCGCCGTCGAGCAGGAGCCGGCGCCGGTCGTGGAGCAGAAGCCGGTCGTGGAGCGGGCCTCGGTGACGCCCATCCGGGCCGAACGGGACGACGACGTGATCGACCTGTTCGAGGTGGCCGGGCCGTCGGTCGCCAAGCGGGCCGTCCCGGCGGCCGGCGGGCTCGTCGCGCTGCTGCTCGCCGTCCGGTTCCTCGTGCGGCGCCGCACGCGGGGGCGTCGGCGCCGGCGCTGACTTCAGCCGGCGGTCAAGGCCCGGTCAACGCTCCGCAGCGGGCGGCGGCGAGAGTGGCCCGGACCGCGCCCGGGCGGTCGGCTGGGGGCGTGGACACGAGCGAGATCCAGCGGATCGCGCGGATCGAGGACGCCAACTGGTGGTACCGGGAGCGCCGCGCGATCGTGTCGCGGGAGCTGCCGCACCTCGGCGTCCCCGGCGTGGCCCTCGACGTCGGCGCGGCCACCGGCGGGACCGCGCGGGTGCTGCAGCGGCGCGGCTGGCACGTCACGGCGGTCGACCTGAACCCGGACGCGGTGGCGCTGGCGAGGGAGCGGGGCGTCGACGCCCACCAGGGCGACGCGCGCTACCTGCAATGCCCGACGTCCCGGTACGACCTGGTGCTGGCGCTGGACGTTCTGGAGCACATCGAGGAGGACGCGCGCGCCGCCGCCGAGATCGCGCGGGTGCTGCGGCCCGGCGGGGTCGCGCTGGTGTCCGTCCCGTGCGACATGGAGCTGTGGTCGGCGCACGACGTGGCGGCCGGGCGGGTGCGCCGGTACGAGCGGCAGGACCTCATCACCCTGATCGAGGACGCGGGGCTGATGGTCGAGCGGCTGTGGAGCGCCGGCGTGCTGCTGCGCCCGCTGCTGCGGCGGCTCCGGCACCGCAGCCCGCGCCGGGAGGACCTGGCGCCGCTGCCGCCGCCGGTGAACGCGGCGCTGGCCCGCCTGTGCGCGATGGAGCGGCGGCTGCCGGTCTCGGGCCGGCCGGGGACGCGGGTGTTCGTCCGTGCCCGCCGCCCCTGGGGCGCGGCGATCGGCGCGGACGGCGGCCCGTAGACTTGGGGTCCCGCCGAAATCCCGTCTTGCCCTGTGAAAGGCGTTGCTGGTGTCCGCAGACCAGTCCTTTGACACCGTTCTCGTCGTCGATTTCGGCGCGCAGTACGCGCAGCTGATCGCCCGGCGGGTCCGCGAGTGCCATGTGTTCTCCGAGATCGTGCCGTCCACGATGCCGGCCGCGGAGATGCGCGCGAAGAACCCCAAGGCGATCATCCTGTCGGGCGGGCCGTCGTCGGTGTACGAGCCGGGCGCCCCTGCCGTCCCGGACGGGCTGTTCGACCTCGGGATCCCCACGTTCGGGATCTGCTACGGCCACCAGGCGATGGCGCGGGCGCTCGGCGGGACGGTGGAGAACTCCGAGGTCGCCGAGTACGGCGGCGCGACGGTGGCGGTGGCGTCCCCCGGCATCCTGTTCGCGGGGCTCCCGCACGAGCAGGCGGTGTGGATGTCGCACCGCGACTACGTCAGCGACGCGCCCGAGGGCTTCACGGTGACGGCGAGCACGGACGTGACGCCGGTCGCGGGCATGGAGGACCTGAAGCGCGGGTTCTTCGGCGTCCAGTTCCACCCCGAGGTGCTGCACACCGAGCACGGCATGGAGATCTTGCGCCGGTTCCTGTACGAGGGCGCGGGCTGCCGTCCGAACTGGACGATGGTCAACATCGCGGACGAGTCGATCGAGGCCGTCCGCAAGCAGGTCGGGACGAAGCGGGTCATCTGCGGCCTGTCCGGCGGAGTGGACTCGGCGGTCGCGGCGGCCCTCGTCCAGCAGGCCATCGGCGACCAGCTGACCTGCGTCTTCGTCGACCACGGCCTGCTGCGCAAGGGCGAACCCGAGCAGGTCGAGAAGGACTTCGTCGCCGCCACCGGCGTGAACCTCCACGTCGTGGACGCCCAGGAGCGCTTCCTCAGCGCCCTCGACGGCGTCACCGACCCGGAGACCAAGCGAAAGATCATCGGCCGGGAGTTCATCCGCGTCTTCGAGGAGGCGGCCCGCGAGATCGTCGGCGAGGAGGCCCCCGAGCCCGTCGAGTTCCTCGTCCAGGGCACCCTCTACCCGGACGTCGTGGAGTCGGGCGGCGGCACCGGCGCGGCGAACATCAAGTCGCACCACAACGTCGGCGGCCTCCCCGACGACCTCCAGTTCAAGCTGATCGAGCCGCTCCGCACCCTGTTCAAGGACGAGGTCCGGGCGCTCGGCGAGCAGCTCGGCCTGCCGTCGGAGATCGTGTGGCGGCAGCCGTTCCCCGGCCCCGGCCTCGGCATCCGCATCATCGGCGCCGTCGACCGCGAGCGACTCGACATCCTGCGCGAGGCCGACGCGATCGCCCGCGAGGAGCTGACCCGCGCCGGGCTCGACCGCGACATTTGGCAGTTCCCGGTGGTGCTGCTGGCGGACGTCCGCTCGGTCGGCGTCCAGGGCGACAGCCGCACCTACGGCCACCCGATCGTGCTGCGCCCCGTGACCAGCGAGGACGCGATGACCGCCGACTGGGCCCGGCTGCCCTACGACGTCCTGCAGAAGATCTCGACCCGGATCACCAACGAGGTCCGCGAGATCAACCGAGTGACGGTCGACATCACCTCGAAGCCCCCGGGCACCATCGAGTGGGAGTGAAACGCGGAGGCCCGGGTGCGTCGCACCCGGGCCTCGCGTCTTCCGGTCACACGCCGGCGGGGACCAGCGCGGCCTCCGCGTCGAGCGTCGCGGCGGTCGCGTTCACGACGGCCGCGATGCGCAGCGCCTCCTGGACGAGCTCGCGCGACAGGCCCGCCTCGCGGATGACCTTCTCGTGCGACTCCAGGCACCGGCCGCAGCCGTTGATCGCCGACACGGCGAGGCACCACAGCTCGAAGTCGACCTTGTCCACACCGGGCTTCCCGATGATCGACATCCGCAGCTTGGCGGGCAGCGTCGCGTACGTCTCGTCGCCGATCAGGTGCGTGGCGCGGTAGTACACGTTGTTCATCGCCATGATCGAAGCGGCGCCCTTGGCCGCCTCGAACGCCTCGGCGGTCAGGTAGTCCCCCGCCTCCTCGGCCAGCTCGCGGATGACGTTCGCGCTGCGCGTGGCGAGCGCGCAGGCCAGGACCGTCCCCCACAGCTGCTGCTCGGACAGCGCCGAGGTGGTGGTCAGCGACCCGAGGTTGAGCTTGGTGTCCTTCGCGTACGCCGGGAGGGCGCTCTTCAGTGCGTCGACGCTCATGCTCAGACGCCCGCCATCAGCTTGGTCGCGTCCAGGGTCTCCTCGCCCTTGTTCCAGTTGCAGGGGCACAGCTCGTCGCTCTGGAGGGCGTCGAGGACCCGGAGGACCTCCTTGACGTTCCGGCCGACGGACCCGGCGGTGACCATCGAGAACTGGATCTCGTTGTTCGGGTCGACGATGAACGTGGCGCGCTGCGCGACGCCGTCCGGCGTGAGGATGCCGAGCGCGGAGGCCAGCTCGCGGTTGAGGTCCGAGAGCATCGGGAAGGGCAGCTCGCGGAGGTCCGGGTGGTCCTTGCGCCACGCGAAGTGGACGAACTCGTTGTCGACGGACGCGCCGAGCACCTGCGCGTCACGGTCGGCGAAGTCCTCGTTCAGCCGGCCGAACTCCGCGATCTCCGTCGGACAGACGAACGTGAAGTCCTTCGGCCAGAAGAACACCACGCGCCACTTGCCCTCGTAGGTCTTGTGGTTGATCGTCTCGAACGCGTTGTCCGCGTCCAGCGAGACGCAGGCGGTCAGCTCGTACTCGGGGAACTGGTCACCGACAGTAAGCACGCGTGCTCCTTTGGTTCGCGAGTCTGTTTTGTGGTGAAGCGCCGCCGGAGGCGGCGGGACGGCTCCCACATTGCCGCAGCGCCACACGCTGGGCCAATCAATCCAGCGCATGAATTCGATAGACAACGCCTATCAACACCGCGAAAGCGCCGCTGTGCAGGCTTTCAATCCCTCAAACCGGCCCTCGCGTCCCGAAGACGATGAGGAAGATCACATCAGCGACCCGTCAGACCTGCGAAAACACGCAAGCTCCGATCATATGCCCCACACCTCCCATAGCCCCAGGGGGCGGAGCCCGGAGGGGTCGCCGCTTCGTCGGCTCGATCGGGTGACGGATCGACGCGCCGATCAATCGCCGCGATTGCGTCCGGCCATGAAGCCGGCCCAGTCTCGGATCGTCTGTGCGGTCTCGTCGGTGATGTCCGAGCCGTCCACATCCACGGGGGCGAGCCACCGGTAGGTGGTGTGTTCGGCCGACAGCGTGATCGGCTGCTGGTGGTATGCGAGCCCGAAGGTGTATTGACGTGCTCTGCGACCAGATCCGGACGTGTAGTCGAACCGTGCGACGAATCCGGGGTCGAGGACCGGCCGTCCGGTCCAGCCGATCTCTTCGGTGAGTTCGCGGCGCAGCGCGGTGAGCAGGTCTTCGCCGGGCTCGACGCCGCCGGAGGGCAGTTCCTCGATGCCGGGCAGGAACGTGTCGTCACCTGAGCGGCGCAAGATGAGCACCCGCCCGCCGGTGTGGACGACGGCGCCGACCACGAGCTTCTCGACGCCGTCGCGGTCGGCGTCGTCGACCAGACCTCGAAAGTCGATGCCCTGGGTGGTGGTCACGGTCACAGCGTAACCGTGAGGACGGTGGCGAGGGCGTCGGTCATCTCGTCGATCGCGGTGTCGGTGAACGTGCGGCCGACCGGGCCGTCCGTGGCCGGGACGGCGATGCGCAGCGAAGTGGCGGCCAGTTGCTCGGCCACGCGCGGCTCTGATCGGATGCACGAGGCGGCGTAGGTGGTGACCGGGGATCTGGGCGAGGCGAAGATCGGGTAGGTGTGCAGCGGCCGCATGGCGTCGCAGGTGGTGATCTCGCCGTATCCGCGCCGGTGGAGGGTCCGGAGAAGATCATCGCGGGTGAATCCGGCGACCACCGGGTCGATGGTGAACACGAAGGCATAGAAAGTGGCGGTCCGGTCAGGGCCGGTCGGCGTGAGCACACCGATGCCGGGTAGTCCGGACAGCAGGTGTTCCAGACGCGCGGCGTGCCGCTCGCGGACGGTGAGCCAGTGGTCCAGGCGCCGCAGGTACACCTCGGCCATCGCCAACCCGAGCGGGTGGGCCCGGTACTTGAGCCCGAGGCCGGTCTCGGCGAACCGGTACAGCGGTGACTCACGGCCGACCTCGCCCATGGCCCGCTTGTTGAAGTGCCCGAGCAGGGTGGCCTTCTCGTAGACGTCGCGGTGCGGGGTGGTCAGGATGCCACCTTCGCCGGCGGTGATCGTCTTGCGGCCCTGCAGACTCCAGCAGGCCGCGTCGGCGAGCTCGCCGACGCAGATGCCGTCGCGGGCGGCACCGTGGGCGTGGGAGCAGTCCTCCACCAGCGCCAGACCGCGAGTGTCACACCAGGCCCGCAGTTTTCGGGTGTCCTGCGGGTCGCCCCACATGTGTGTGACCACGATCGCCTTGGTGCGGTCGGTCACCAGCCCGGCGGCGCGTTCGAGATCCAGTTCGCCGTGGGCGTCGACGTCGGCCAGAACCGGCACGGCGCCCAGTTGCAGCAGCGGCATCGCGGTCGCGAAGAAGGTGTAGTCCTGCACGATCACCTCATCACCCGGGCCCAGGCCCAAGGCGTAGTAGGCCGAGTGCAGAGCCGCTGTCCCCGAGGACGTGAGCAGTGCGTGCGAGGGCTTTCCGATGCTGCTGTGGCGGGGAGGCGAAGGCGTCCTCGAACCGGGCGATGATCCCGGACCGGCCGTAGAGGGAGATGTCGGTGTGCAGCTGCCGGGCGACGGCGGCGGAGACCTCGGCGTCGATCGGCGGCCAGGGGAGCGTCATGAGACGAGCCTTTCCGGAAGATGGGCGGAACCGGGGCCGGGGGTCTGCACGGTGGCGACGGGAGCGGGGCGGCGCAGACGGACCGAGGTGTAGGCCGCCTCCATCAGCGCGGTCGCGGCGACACCGACCCGCGCCTCGGCGGCCGTGACCGCTGCCTCACCGAGGCTGCGTACGTGGTGCCCCAACATGGCCGCCCAGGGGTCATCGTCGGAGGTCATATCCACCCGATGGGTGATGCCGCCGGTATCGGCGGTCTGGATCTTCGCACGGTCGCCAGCGATCGTGATGCGGCCGTGCTCGGCGACCAGGTCGACCTCGTCGGCGCGCTCCTCACAGCGGGACAGGTGCACGGTTCCCGCGCACCCGTCCGCGTGCGTGATGGTCAGATGGGCGCTCTCCTCTACCGCGACGGCGGGTCGGTGCGCTGGAGAACCGGTGGTGACCGCGTACACCGTGGTCGGGTGGGTGCCCGGACGGATCGCCCAGCGGCTGATCAGGTCGAATGCGTGGTAGCCCAGATCGCAGATCGCGCCGCCGCCGGCGCGCTTCGCCGAGGCCCGCCACGTGCCGGTGTAGTCGCCGACGGGCCGGGTGATCCGGATTCGATAGGACAGCAGCCGTCCCCACGCCGTCAGACGGTCGGCGGCCAGCTGCAGCAGCTGCCCGTGCGGCCGGTGGGCCAGCACCCGCACATCCCGGGTCGCAAGCTGGACGGCGTGCTCGAGGATGAGGGCGTATGGCTTCTCCTTCCACACCGCCGAACCCGCATCGGCCAGTCGCAGCGTCAGGTCCTGGTGGTGGTCATGGGGGCACGCGACAAGCGCCACCTCGTACGGTCGCTCGGCCAGCGCCCGATCCAGGTCTGTGAACACCGGCACGTCGGGGCCAGAAGCCCGGCGGCCACCAGTTCGGCGGCCCGGTCGCCGGTTGCAGGATCGGGGTCGCAGATCGCGGCGGGCTTCAGTGGCAGGGACGCCCGAGCCAGCGCGGGCAGCAGGACACCGGTGACGCGCTGTCCGCGCCGACGATCAGCAACCGCGGATGCTCGCTGAGGTCCCGGCCGGCGGGCCGGGACCCGGCGGGGGCGATGTCGACCATCGTGGCCTCCTCGTGGTATGCGCTACGGAGGCCAGGAGACCTGCCATGCGGCCGGTGAGGCCATGCTGAGACGCCCTCATTCACGGTTCATTCACCACCTCACCCCTGATTGGAGAGATGATCGGGGCATGCCAGCGCTGCCACCCCCCGGAGACCCGGCCCCCGGCTCGACAAGCGGACCTTCGGGAGGGAGCATCTCGTTCGGCGCGGCTTTGACCCGATGGCGCGAGCACCGCCGGATGCCCAAGAAGAAGCTGGCGGCCGCGATGGGCTTCGATCCCTCATACATCAGCCATGTCGAAGCCGGGCGCCACCCGGCCAGCGAAGACTTCACCCGCAAAGCCGAGAGCGTGCTCAATACAGGTGGCGCGCTGTGGCAGGCATGGCGGGCCGAGGGCTCGACGCGCGTAAGCGGTACCGGTATCGGGACCGGAACCGTCGACGGCCTGGTGGTCGAGGAGGACCACGCCCGCCTGGTCTATGACGGCACGGTGTACCGGCCGCACCAGCGGCGCCGACTGTTCAACGGCGGCGCCGAGCCGGTCACCCGATACCTGATGCGCATCAGCGTCGACCGCTACCCCGGTCAACCTGAGCGCTCCAACGCCCTCTACCGGGCGCGTCCGCTGACCTTCGACGAGCTCGCGCTGGATGCGACCTGCGACGGGGAGCCCATGAAGTGGATGCCGAAACTGGATCGTGACAGCTTCAAAGAGGCATGGCTGTGCCTGGAAAACGACCGTGGCCGGTTCCCGCTCTACCCCGGGCAGCACTCGACCATCGAGTACGGCTACCGGGTGGACCACGACCGGTGGGGCCCGTGGTTCCAGCGAGCCGTGCGCCTGCCCACCCGGCACCTCTCGGTCGAGCTGGTATTCCCCCGCGGCCCTGGACCCGGTGGTGTGGGGGACGGAGACCTCCACCACCGCTCAGGCCGTCCCGCTGCGCACCCCCATCGCCCGCAAAGTCGACGGCGACCAGGTGGTGTTCTCCTGGGCCGCCACCGATCCGCCGATGGGCACCCGCTACCGGCTGGAGTGGCGGTTCCGCGCTCGCAGCGACAACGATGAACAGCTCCGCCCCGAGCTGCGCACGGCCAGCGACCGAATGAAGGCCGCCGGCATCGTCCAGCACGGCGACCCGATCCTGTCGCGGACCGCGCGGCCTTTCCACCTGCCCTCCGAGAACGAGTCGGCCAACGAGGTCGTCGACCGGTTGTTCGCCGCGATGCAGCGCGTCCGCGAGCACCACGTGTTCGGCAAAGGCATGGGCCTGGCCGCCCCGCAGATCGGCATCAACCGCGCCGCCGCCATAGTCCAGCCTCCCGACCCCGACGCCGAACCACTCGTGCTCCTCAATCCGCGAGTGATCGGCACGTCGGCCGAGACCGACGAACAGTACGAAGGATGCCTGAGTTTCTTCGACGTACGCGGACTCGTCCCACGGCCGCTGCAACTGGAAGTCGAGCACACGCGCTCGGACGGGCAGCGAAGCATCATCGTCTTGGAAGCCGGTCTGGCACGGCTGGCAGGGCATGAGATCGATCACCTGTACGGACGGCTCTACACAGAGCGCATGCGCAACGGCGTCGAACCCATCCTGAGCTTCCCCCGGTAGCACGGACACCCGATCTGAGTTGACCTTGATCAACTTGGGAAGGAGTGTCTCGTGCCACCACCTCACCCGCCGGAGTTCCGGC